>JBBROX010000006.1:0-135399 GCA_038228865.1 Sphingomonadales bacterium
CGCCGTCTCCGCCAACTTTCGTTGAATCTACTGAGTTATTCCTCAGTGGAGGCGACGGTTCCCATAAACGCTCCCATAAAACGGATTATGCTTGATGCGGTAATGCTGCCCATCAGCTTCGCATGCGGGCTTAGTGTGGCTGAGATATGCTCCCATTTAGGTCGTTCGTGTTCGCCCTACTTCGCGACGGACCCCAGAAAAGCATCGACTTTGGCCCAGTTTGCCTCCGCACCCTTTGGGTTGCGATCGGCGATAAGCGTCGAGGATCCATGGACGCCGTTCGCAGGGACGTAGAGTGTCTTGCGGGAAGCTGCCACGTTTTCAAAAATCGGCTTTGCGGCAGTCAATTCTGCTGGTTCGCTCGAAACGGCCACGAAAACAGGTATTGTGGTTTTGGCCGCTGCCACGGCAACCGGGTTCCCCGGACCCAAATATTCCCCGGGCGAAAAGGCGAGAACCGCCGAAATCTCGACGGGATGTTTGGCCGCGAGCTCGAAAACGAGCGCTGACGAGTAGCTGCTGCCCCAGACGATGATGGGTAGTTGCATCGTACGGCCCCAACTGAGCGCCGCGTCCAGATCATGCAGCGCATCGCCATAAGTGGCTGGGGTCGTCATGCGAGCCGCAGTCTGGTTGGTGCCAAACATCGCACCGCCAGAACGCTGGTCTATCGCAAGCGCGCTATACCCTTGCGCCACCAGCTTCGGCGCAATTGTCGCATATTCGTCTTTGCTCGAATTCGCCTGATGAAACAGCAGGATGAGCGCCTTGGGCGCATCGGCGCGGTAGTAACGACCGCTGACGGTCAAGCCATCGTCGGCCATGAAATTCACGGGCGTAACCGCCATCATCGCAGGCTGTTCGGGCATGGGCGCGGCCGCGGGCTGTTGACACGCCGCGAGCGCCGAGACGAGCAGAATAGGCAAAAAGATTTTCATGTTCGTCGTCTCCCCACGCCCCTGTTCGATCAATCGCTAGCGCGTGTTACAGTGCGGAAGCATCGGTTGCTCAGAAGCCAGCACTAACCGGACGTCGACTTCACGGTCGACATAGTGCCATTCTTCGGTTGTGCGAAGGCGGGCGACCATTTCCTCGAAAGCATTGGCGTGCTCCGCCGCATATTCAAACCAGGTCAGGAAATCGAACGGCTCCCCGATTTCACGGCTGTGGTGGAGCCGCCGCGATATCGCGGGCAGATAGTCCATGCCTATGGCGATATGGTGTGATCGCTCTTCCATAATTGCGCGGCGTTCGTCTTGAGCGAGTGCCCACCAAGCTTCGGATTTTCGAATGGGGATGAGGGCGGCGCAAATGGCGTGCGCCCTGCCCAGCCCCTCTTGCTTCCGAGCGAGTGCATTTACCTCCGCGCGCGTAGCGTACCTTGTGTTGCTTGTGGTGCCCGACAGAGTCCAGACGGGGGCGACAGGCGCAATCGGCCTATCCGTCCAGACCCCCAATCTTTCCGCAAAAGGTAATGTTTCCCCGATGACGGGGTCGATCCGGTCGATCTGCCAGGGACCGACAGCACCGGCACAAAATGAAACCGTGATAGGACGGGCCACGATCATAGGCCTTTGACTGTTCGTTGGTTGTTACGCCATCGCCAGATGCGCAGGCATGCGGGCTTTGGCAGGGTCGATGCCGAGCAGATTATCGAGCGACAAACGTCCGCCGCCATAGGCAATCAGCGGCAACAGGATTGCAGCCCAGCTCAGGTGCGTCGACCAGGCGTCGGGATAGACGAATGTCTGGATCGTCAGCGTCATCCCGAGCAGGCCAATCGCGCCAAGGCGGGTGAACAGACCGAATACGAGCAACAGCGGGAACAGATGTTCCGAATAGGTCGCGAGGTGCGCCGCCAGATGCGAAGGCAGCGGCACCCCACTGTATTCGCTTTCGAACAGCGCATAGGTCGAATCGGTGATGTGCAGCCAGCCGTCGACCTTGGTCCTACCCGACAGGAAAAACACGCTGGCAATGCCGAAACGGGCGACCAGCAGCAACAGGTCCTGGGGAAGCAGGCGCTCGGCGAGCGCTGCAGCGCGGCTATAGAGGTTCATAACGGGTCTCCTGAACGTTGAATGTCAGGCGAAGCACCCAACGGAAATCGTGCGCGCGAACACATCGGGGAGCGTGTCGCCCACCGCACCTGCCGCTACGCCGAGCGGCACGCCGTTCGCGCACGCTTCGATGAATGCGGTCGCTGCAGGGGTTTCGACGGAAACGGCAATCCGGTTACCGGGCCGCGTGACGAGGACGCATTCGCCCTCCCAAAGGATAGATTCGAGCGCATCCGCAGGGGCGCCGTCCTGATGGGCCAGCCAAAGCGTTCCGGCGGGCGACGGCAGCTGAGCGACACGGACAGCGGGATGCAGGTTGAGCGGCGCATCCAGGTCGAGATTGCCGAACGACGCCGGATCGCGCGGGTCCGCGTCGGCAGCGAACAGTGCCTCGACCACCAGCCGTTCAACGTGCGCAACGTCCGCCAGATAGCGATGGTCGGCAAAGGGCGGATAGGCGTCGAGGAACGCCGCAAAGCCGACACCGTAAAGGCATAAGCGCGGGTCGGTGGGTGGCGTGCTTTCGACGAAATCATGACCGACCGCATCGAAAGCCTCTGCGCCGACCATTGCCCGGACAACCGGATAATTGTCGCCCAGGGCGGTTTGCGCCGCTTTCGCCGATGTATTGCGGTGAATGGCAACGGCGCGTGCGAGCGACAGATCGCTTCGTCTGGGCTCTGCGAGCGCCGCACCGAACATCGCCTGAAAATCAGCGGCATCAGACATAGGTCGATACCGTGAGGATTCGATCGATCCGGTCCCGTTCCGTCATCAAGACATCGAACTCGGGCACATCGTCATCGCGTTCGAGCAACGTCGGGCGCGAGCCGATCCGCGCGATCATCGCCGCATAGAGCGACCAGACTGCATCCGCGACAGGCGCACCATGCGTGTCGATCAGCAGACCGCTTTCCGGATCACCGTCCGCGCTGTGACCTGCAAGATGAATTTCTCCGATCAACTCAGGGGGGATCGCGGCCAGCGCGTCCTCGGGCCGAAAGCCGAGATTATGTGCGCTGACGAATACATTGTTGATATCGAGCAGCAGGCCGCAACCGGTTTGCCGCGCGAGCGCGGTCAGGAACTCGCCCTCGGACATCTCATGCCCGCCGACATCGACATAAAGCGATGGGTTTTCGACCATGATCGGTCGTCCCAGCGCGTCCTGGACACGGGCGATGTTCCCGGCAGTGATCGCGAGCGCTTCATAGGTGCGCGGAAACGGCAGGAAGTCGGCGTGATGAGCACCATTCCATTTCTGCCAGGCGAGATGGTCGGAAACCGCGATCGGATCGACGCGATCGACAAGCGTTTTCAGGCGGCCAAGATGGTCGGACGACGGCGGCTCGACCGAGGCGAGCGACAGCCCGACCCCGTGGACGGACAGCGCGAACTGGTTACGCAGCGCCATCAGTGCCGCAAGCCTGGGTCCGCCGTCGATCATGTAATTTTCGGCATGGACTTCGAACCACAGGCCCCGGCGTTTAGATGCCAGCGCCTCATCAAGGTGCTCCATCTTGAAACCGAGGCCTCCAGTAAGAGTCATGTCCGGATGGTCCGTAAAGCCTGAAAGATCAGGCTTCGGTCAGCGAACCATTACCCTTGGGCGTCTTGATCTTGACGCACGTGCCGGCGGGGACGAGCTTCCAGGCATTGCGCTGATAATTGACCTTCGACGTACCCGCGCAGCTGGTGCCGGCACCGGCCTTGCAATCGTTCTTACCCGCGAGGCTGACGCCATAGCATTTTTCCATGGCGGGCTTCGTTGCCTGAGCGTTGGCGACGCCAGCGCCGAGCGAGGTCAGCAGTAGAGCCGCGACGGCGGCGGAATTGAGTGCGTTCATGATGATATCTCCTGAAACATTGATTACCGCCCCGAAAAGGTGTGGCGGCCCGCAAGGGGGAACGGGCCGCCACAGGTCGACCGGCCGGGGGGGGTGAGTGGCTGGTCGTGAACGGTGGTTCGGCCGAAATTCAGGAGCGGTTACAGATTATCTTGAACGACGCGTGGCTTTCGTTGCTTAGGCACAGTGTAACAATGCAAGTCTCCCGGTCGGACAACTTGCTGCCAACAAATGCAGGTCGGTCGCGCGCGCACCTCGGAGAATGAACGTGAAGTCTCACAACGACCTGATCGATGCGCTGGCGAGCGACGTCCGGCCGGTGTCGCCGCAGGCGGCAAAACGACAGCTGGCGCTGGCGCTCATCGTCGGCGGCAGCATTACGCTCGTTGGCGTCGTTGCCTTCTTCGGTATCCAGCCTGAACTCGACACTTTTGCACATGGTGCCCCGCTGCTGGTCAAATCGGCATACGCTATTTCGCTCGCCGGAATCGCCGCTTCATTGACCCTGATCATGGCACGTCCAGGCGCGTGGTCGCGAAATGTATGGAAATGGATTGTTGCGCCGGTCGCAGGATTGGCATTGCTGGCGCTTGCCGAACTTGCCCGTGCGCCCATGGACAATTGGCCGCAGATGATCATGGGCAACAGCTGGACACAATGTCCGTGGCGGATCGTCGCGCTGTCGGTTCCGGTCTTCATTGGCCTGTGCGTCGTCATAAGAGGCCAGGCCCCGACTAACCTTCGGGCTTCGGGTGCCGCCGCCGGTTTGTTGTCCGGGGCCGCCGCCGCCACCGCTTATGCCCTCGCCTGTCCCGAAAGTTCGGCTGCATTCATTCTCGTCTGGTATTCGGCCGGGATTGCCCTCGCGACGGCAATTGGCGCGCTGCTCGGGCCGAAACTTCTTCGCTGGTAGCTATGTAACCTGTCCGAAGATTGTTTCGAACCCTGTCATGCCACCCCGGCAACAACCCATTCGCTCAATTGAGGAAACCACCATGATCACAACCCGCAACGCCATCAATCTCGCCACCGCCGCCGCCATGGTCGCGATCTCGGGTGCGCCGGTCGCCGCGATCGCCAAGCAGCACGGTGCCGCAGCTTCGGTCGTCCATTGCTATGGCGTCAACACCTGCAAGGGCACGTCGGATTGCAAGTCCTACGGCCACGAGTGCAAGGGTCAGAACGAGTGCAAGGGTCAAGGCTTCAAGGCCATGACGACGAAGGCATGCGCGGCCGCTGGTGGTTCGCTCACCGAGAAGTAATATTTACCGACGCCCCGGCGCGTTCGCACCGCCGGGGCAGTTCGGCTGGACCCCATGCCATGACCATCGCACCCGTTTCAACATTCGGTCTCGGCATGCGGCGACCGCATTATTCCGCTTATCTCGACGGATCGGCACCGGTCGACTTCGTTGAAGTCATTTCCGAAAATTTCATGGTCGATGGCGGACGCCCGCTCGAAGTCCTCGACCGCGTCCGCAATCATTATCCCATCGCACTGCACGGCGTTTCGATGTCGATCGGTTCGGTTGACGGCCTCGACGACGATTATCTTCGTCGCCTGCGCGCACTCACCGACCGGATCGAGCCGATGTGGGTGTCGGATCATCTCTGCTGGACCGGCATCGACGGGATCAACAGCCACGACCTGCTCCCCATGCCCTCCACTGTCGAGGCGCTCGATGTCGTCGCGGCCAACGTCGCGCACGCACAAGACGTCCTCGGCAGACCCATGCTGGTCGAAAACCCGTCGAGCTACCTGACCTATGTCCGCGCCGACATGAGCGAATGGGAGTTCCTCGCTGAACTCTCGCGCCGCACGGGCTGCTATCTGCTGCTCGACGTGAACAACGTCTATGTGAGCGCCATCAACCACGGCTTCGATGCACAAGCCTATCTGCGCGGGATCCCCGCCGATCGCGTCCGTCAGGTCCATTTGGCAGGCCATAGCGAGGGCCGCGATGGTCTGCTGATCGATACGCATGACGCGCCCGTGCCCGGTGGCGTATGGTCGCTGTTCGCCGAAGCGATGCGGTTGCTCGGTCCGGTTGCGACGATGATCGAACGCGACGACGATATTCCCGAACTCGAGGTCCTGCTCGGCGAGATGGAAAATGCGCGCCGCATTGCGACGACGATTCTGAAAGCCGCATGAGCCTCGCCACGATCCAGCGTGCGTTTCAGGCGCATCTGATCACGGGCAACGACGGTATTGCTGCGTTTGTCGAACCGGCGATGCAGCGCGGGCTGCCGGTGTACGCCTATGCCTATCGGGCGACGCTGCGGGCGGCTCTCCGCGACACGTTCGAAAAGACCCTGCTCTGGCTTGGCGAAGATGCCTTCGACGCGTCCGCGGATACCTATATCGACACCGTTCCCTCCCGCAGCTGGACGCTGTCCGATTATGGCGACGGCTTCTCGGCACATTTGGCCGCGACGATGCCCAACGATCCCGAGGTCGGGGAAATCGCCTGGCTCGACTGGGCACTGCGTCAGGCCTTCGCCGCAGGTACGCTTTCGCCTGTTGACCCGGTTGCGCTGGCAGGCGTGGATTGGGAAGTTGCCACGCTGACGCTGGCACCGCATCTGGCGTTCCGCACCATCGATACAAATGTTATCGAGCTGTGGAACGGTCTGCCCGCTGCACCGGTTTCCGCGGAGCGCCTCGACGTGCCGATCGGCCTCATTGTCTGGCGCAATGGTTTTACTCCCGAATTTCGGAGCGCCGATCCGCGTGAAGTCGAAGCTCTCGCAATGCTTGGCAGCCGACAAAGTTTTGCGGCAACGTGTGCGACCCTCGCCGAGCGCGGCGGCGACGCCGAGACGATCGGCGGATTTCTGTCCGTCTGGCTGCGCGACGGGCTGGTTTCAGTCGACAGTTGAGCGGGCCGAGGATGGGCGGAGCTGCGTCAACAGCGCTATCGTCGCGATCACTACGAGCGTCATCACGGTATAGGCAATCGCACCCGAAATCGATCCGGCAGGCACTGACGCAAGCAGGAGCGTGTCGTTGCCGCCCGGGATCATCGTCGCACCGAGCGCAATCAGGATGCCCCCGCCAAGCGACCGGACCACACCGGCGAATGTCGGCCATCCGGGCTTGAAAGCACGAAGGCGAACAGCAGAAATGATGGCCCCGGCGGCCGTGAGTAATGCTGCAATAGCTCCGCCCCAACCATTTGCCATCATCGCCATCAGCGGTGAAACGCCCCGTCGAACTGCGTCCGCATAGCTCCATCCGGGCTGCACGACATAAAGCAGGGCTCCACCCGCACCCAGAACAGCCATCGCGACCGCCAGCGGCCAGCGATCGCTTTGGCGCAATCCATATCGCTTCAGAACGAGCAGCGCGACCGTTAGGATAACGCCCGATGCGGCAACAACGACAAAGCCCGCCGCCCCTGGCAGGCCCAAAGTGCTCGGGGACAGATGCGGGGAGATGCCGCCGGGAATGATATTCGCCACCATGAAACCGATCGCCAGCCCCACGGGCAACGCCAGCAATCGCATTTCGCCGTTGCCGAGACGCCACAAGGATCCCAGCAGGCAGGCGTCATTGAGGACCGCGCCCCATGCCAGCAGGACAGAACCGATGAAGAGGCGCGGTCCAATCGAGGTCATGCCACCGAGTTGCGTCCCGGTACCGGTCAGCCACAGTGCGGGCAGGCAGACGATGCCGGCCACCCCAGTCGCGACCGCGAAACCGGCAAACAGATCGACCCGCCGCCGCTCGACAAGATCCCGCGCCGCTGCAACGCCGCAGGTGCCACCCTGGTTGATCGAATAGCCGATCACCAATGCGCATACCCAGACAAGTACAAGTTCGAAGGTCATCATTCGCTCAACCTTTGTCTGGGCAAACTGCTCGTTAGGGCAAGGTTTGCAACGCAGCTTCCGGTGTGTGGAGCCGGGTCAGACTGGATTCGCCCTGCGAGGCCTGTGCGTTACAACCCGAGATCGCTCAGGCCGGGATGGTCATTCGGTCGTTCGCCAAGCGGCCAACGGAACTTGCGGTCGGCTTCCGCAATCGGGTGCTCGTTGATGCTGGCGATGCGCCACTCCATCAGGCCGTCGGCGTCGAACTGCCAGTTTTCATTGCCATAAGCGCGGAACCAGTGACCGCTGTCATTGTGGTACTCATAGGCGAAGCGGACGGCGATACGGTTTCCGGCATGGGTCCACACCTCCTTGATCAGGCGGTAATCAAGTTCGCATGCCCATTTGCGGGTGAGGAACCCCTCGATGTGCTCACGTCCGGTGATAAATTCGGCGCGGTTCCGCCACTGGCTGTCGGCCGTATAGGCCAGCGCGACGCGTGCCGGATCGCGGCTGTTCCATGCATTTTCCGCAAGGCGTGCCTTCTGGGCGGCGGTTTCATCGGTGAAGGGCGGCAAAGGGGGGCGGCTCATCGGGCGTGTCCTTTCAGGCGGGCGTTTTCGGCTTCGAGTTCGGCAATGCGCGCGTTGAGGCGATCGATCG
Organism: Sphingomonadales bacterium; assembly: GCA_038228865.1. Lineage (GTDB taxonomy): Bacteria > Pseudomonadota > Alphaproteobacteria > Sphingomonadales > Sphingomonadaceae > Sphingomonas_O. Next base: position 8,387 of record JBBROX010000006.1, read on the forward strand.
CGCTGGCAACATCGCCCGCATCCAGCTTTTGCGGGATGTGTTGCGGACAGTTCACGTCCCAGGCGTCGATCGTGAACAAGATCGCCTGTTCGGGCCGGGCGCGGTAGTTTTCGGGCATCAGGGTCGCCACGATGGCGGGATCATCAGATACACGCGCACGGCCCCAGATTTTGATCCGGCGCCGGTGTGCGTAATCCATCAGGAACAGGAACGCCTTGTCGTTGTCGGCAAGGTTTCCGGTAGAGATGTACTGCTTATTTCCGGTATAGTCGGCAAAGGCGAGCGTCCGGTCATCGAGCACCCGGATGAACCCCTTCGGCCCGCCACGATGCTGGGCATAGGGCTGCCCGTCGGCATTTGCGGTGGCGAGGTAGGCGGTGTCGATCCCGGCAAGAAAGTGCTCGAGACCTTCGTCGATCAAGGTCCGAAACCCGCCGCGTGCTTCCTGTCGGGCATAGGCCTCGCGCGAACCGCGCGCGCTCTGCAGCGCCTTGACGGTTGACGTGAAGGCAATGTCGCTGGAGGGGAGCAGGGTCATCGTCTTCACGCCTTTCGCCAATTGGGTGTCAGGCGGCAGTTGCGGCCGCAGCCTTGGCACGCTCGAAATCCCCGTCGCTGTCGGCGGTCAGGATCGTCGGCTGGTACCGGATCACTTGCCGGTCGGTGACACCGGCCTGGTCGAGCCAGCTGTCGATGTACGTCGACTGGTGATCGGTGCCAAATGCCGGCGACGGAAAGGCCTGGCTGAACGCACCGCTGGTGTAGACGAGCGTCGCCTTCTTGTCCTTGAGCAGACCGAAATAGCCGGTCTCGGGCGCGAAGCCGAAGGTCAGGCCCGGCTGGTGAATGATGTCGATATACTGCTTCAGCTTGTACGGGATGCCGCCGTTCCACATCGGGATGGCGAACAGGTAGCGGTCGGCACTTGTGAAGCGGGTCGCGATCGCGGTGATCTCGTCCCACAGCGTCGCCTGACTGCCTTCATTGGTGCCGCCGCCGAAGACGGTCAACTTGGCTTCGTTCTTGTTGCCATCGAATTCGGGCAAACCCGCATCCCAGAGTTCGATAGTATCAACCTCGAGGTCTGGAATCTTGGCCTGCAGTGCCGAAAGATGGGCGTCGGCAACGGCAATCGACCGCGACGAACCGTGGCGCGGCGAGGCCTGGATGTAGAGCAGCTTGGTCATGTCGATTTCCTGTCTGGTTCAGGGTAATCCCGGGAGCACCGCTCCCGGGACAAGGGGGCGTTATTTCTTCGGCTTCACATTCTTGTCGTAGAAGCTGACGATATGGCTCGCGATAAAGGGCAGATTGTCCTCGGTCGCGAAATGTCCGGCGTTCAGGCGGTGGATCTCGGCCTTGGGCAGGTCCTTGAGGAAGGCTTCGCCGCCAGCAGGGGAGAAGAACGGGTCGTTCTGGCCCCAGAAGATCACCGTCTTGGGCTGGTTGTCGCGCAGGAACTTCTGCCACGTAGGATAGAGTTCGGGGTTGTGGCGATAGTCGTAGAACAGGTCGAGCTGGATGCGCAGGTTAGTGGGGCCCGCTACCGACGCCGCGTCGGATTGATAGCTGTCCGGCGCGATCAGTTCGGGGTGACCCGCGCCGCCCAGATAGACGATGTTCTTGATCGCTTCGGGCGTGTTGAACCCGGCAAGCGGCTTTTCACTTGCCGCGCTGCGTTCGATCCACAGCGCCTTGCGGAAGCCATCCCACGCCGGGGTGAAGCCGACTTCATAGGCATTGCTGTTCTGGACGATCAGCCAATCGAGCGCCTTTGGATTGCGACCGACGATCCGGAAGCCGACAGGGCCGCCGTAATCCTGCACGAACAGGCCGTAATGATCGAAACCCTTGGCCGCGAGAAACTTCTCGACGGTCGCCGAGATCGCATCGAAGCTGTACTGGTAGGTTGCCGGATCGGGATGATCGCTGTTGCCAAATCCCTGATAGTCGGGGGCGATGATGTGAAAGCGGTCGGCCAGCGCCGGAATCAGGTCGCGATACTGGTGCGACGACGACGGCCAGCCGTGCAGAAGTACTAGCTTGGGGAGCTTCGGGTCGCCCGCTTCGCGGTAGGCGATGTTGAGGCCGTCGACCTTGATCGAGCCGAAGCGAACCTGGTTCGTCGCGACGGGCGTCGTGAGCACCGATGCCGTCGGCGCCGCGAAGGCAGGTGTCGAAGCGGCAAAGTTCATGATCGCGACGGTCGCACTGAACGCGGCGGCAAAAAGACGAGACTTAAGTTTCATTTGATGTGTCCTTTTCGATTCATAGGAAAGTTGTGGGCGCCGACAGGTGGAGGATCGGCGCCCGCGTCTCGGCAGCTGCAAGGGGTCAGGCGGCCTTGCGAGCGGTTACGGTCGGGAAATCGATGTCGGTACCGAGCACCTCATTGACGTAGTTGGTGAAGGTGTTGATCGCGACGTGCATGATGATCTCGAGCACCTGCGCGTCAGAGTATCCAGCGAGCTTGACCGCTGCGAGATCGGCATCGCTGACCTGGCCGCGTTCACGGGCGATCCTGGCGGCGAAGCGCACGGCAGCGTCGGCCTTGGGATCGTTCGACGCACCGTTGCGGTTGGCGGAGATCTCGGCATCGTCGAGCTTCGCGAGATTCTTGCCGAGATAGGTATGAGCCGACAGACAATAGTCGCAGCCGTTTACTTCAGCGACGGCCAGCGCAATCCGCTCGCGGGTCGCGGCAGGCAGGGCACCTTTGCCGAGCGCGCCGGATACGCCGAGATAGGCTTCGAGTGTCTGCGGGCTCGTCGAAATCAACCGGAACATGTTCGGGACAACGCCGAGCTGGGCGTTGACGGCGTTCAGCAGCGGCTGCGACTGTTCAGGGGCGTCGGTAATCGTCGTGGGGGTCGGGATACGAGACATGAGAGCAATCCTTTCTTCGTCGGTGGGCCGTGATCGGCCGGTGACGCTGATTTAGGCGCTTACAGTGTCGTCCAATATCCGGTATTATCGGTAACTATCCTTCCATAATTCGGTAGCTCCTATGGACCGGCTAGATGCAATGAAAACGCTGATTGCGGCTGTCGACGGCGGCAGCCTGTCGGCGGCGTCAAGAGCGTTGAACATGCCGCTCGCCACGGTCAGCCGGAAAGTGTCTGACCTTGAGGCGCACCTGCAGACCCAGCTGCTGTTCCGAACGAGCCGCAAGCTAATGCTCACGGAGGCCGGCCAGTCCTATATCGCCGCTAGTCGGCGGATCCTCGATGAGATCGACGAAGCCGAGCGTGCCGCATCAGGGGAATATCGGGTGCCGCGCGGTCACCTGACGGTAACTGCCCCCATCATGTTTGGAAGGCTCCACGTCGCGCCAGTGGTTCTCGATTTCCTGAAGGCATATCCCGAAATCACCGTTCGCCTGATTCTGTCGGATGAGGTGGTCGGCCTGGTCGAGGGCCATATCGACGCAGCGATCCGGATCGGACGCCTGTCAGACAGTAATATGGTCGCCGCGCGAATGGGAGAAATCCGCTGGGTGACGTGCGCCAGCCCCGACTATCTCGCAACGATTGGGCATCCGGAAACGCCTGACGAGCTCGAAAATCATGACTGCATCATGTTCGAGGGTGTCTATTCGAGCAACCTCTGGAAATTCGGTTCCGGCGAGGAGGCGGTCGTACAGCCGATAAAGCCGCGCCTCGCCGTGAACACCGCCGACACAGCAATCGCCGCCGCGATTTCGGGCGCGGGCATTACCCGCGTGCTTTCCTACCAGGTTGCCCTGCCCGTGACCGATGGCTCGCTCGAGCTCATTCTCCGCCGGTTTGAACCGGACCCGATGCCGGTTCACCTCGTTCATGCCGGTCATACACTACTGCCGCTGAAGCTGCGGGCTTTCCGCGATTTTCTGGGACCGCGACTCAAAAATCGATTGGTGGCGATCACATAACGCCGGTGCTCGAACGTCCGGTGATCAGGCGCGCTCCGCGCTCGAAGGTTATGTAATTCCATAGCCAGTTGAGACCGACGACGAAGCGGCTGCGAAAGCCCACAAGGAAATAGATATGCGCCGTGGACCACAGGATCCACGCCGGGAGGCCACTCATCCGGCTCCACCCGAAATCGGCTACTGCGCGTTTCCGGCCGATCGTGGCGAGCTGGCCATGGTCCCTGTAGCGAAAGGGTGGTGGTGCCTTCTTTCCGGCTGCGCGTGCAGCGATAACGCGAGCGACATAACGTCCTTGCTGCTTGGCTGCGGCCGCAATGCCGGGGACGAACTCTGCGCCATACGCGATCGCTGCCGCATCTCCGATAACGAAGATTTCGGGTCGATCGGGCACCATCAGCGTGGCGGTCACCGAAACCCGGCCTGATCTATCGCCGGCAATTCCCAGCCATTGCGCGGCAGGCGAAGCCTTGACGCCCGCCGCCCAGACCGTGGCGGCCGTCGGGAGGTACTCGTCCCCGATCGTCACGCCGCCTGCGCTGATTTCCGTCACGCGGGCATCAAGCCGCACCTCTACACCCAGCCCCTCAAGGCTTTTCTGTGCCAGCCTGCTGAGCGATTCCGGAAAACTCGCCAGCAGCCGCGGCCCGCTCTGGATCAGGACGACGTGGACGCAGTTTTTGGTAATGTGGCGAAAATCCATTTCGGCGGCATGACGCGCAAGCTCGGCAATTGCACCAGCCATCTCGACGCCGGTTGGCCCACCGCCGATGACGGCAAAGGTGACGGGTGTGTCGCGGCTGGCAATATGTTCCTGGCGCATCGTTTCGGCACGCTCCATCGCAAGCAGCAGGTCACGGCGAACGCGAATTGCATCGTCGATCGTCTTGATACCCGGCGCGAATGCCGACCAGTGGTCATTACCAAAATAGCTATGGCTGGCACCCGTGGCGATCACGAGATCGTCGTACGGCAGCAGCGCTCCGCTCGCGAGGCATACGGTGTGCGCATCGGCATCCAGCCCAGCCATTTCATCCATCAAGACACTTACCGATGAGGCGTTTTTTACGATCGACCTGATCGGCGCGGCAATGTCTGCTGGCGACAGGCCTGCCGTCGCGACCTGATACAAAAGTGGCTGAAACAGGTGATGATTCTGACGGTCGATCAGGGTGACGTCGACATCGTGCCTCGACAGCGAAAGCGCCGCATTCAGGCCGCCAAAGCCTGCGCCGACGATGACGACACGACGGCGCGGCAGGGTTTTGGGCTCGAACATGTACGATGACTCCGGCTGACACTCCCGAGTTCGCTCTGGGAAGGCGGTTCGTTACCCTTCGCTTCATGCGTCAAAGCTATCGACTTCATGCGAGCCACCCGCTTCCGCTCGACGCGGGATACGCTATTCGACCTTCATGCCGACAATGCCGATCCTGTCCCGCCACCTTGCCGAGGCTGCTGCTGCCAGGCCCGAATGGCAGCCACTCTACGACTCCTTCGTCGGGGGACTGCGCACGCTCGGCATCGGCCAGACGGCACCGCGCGTCGGCGACGAATTTCCCGATTTTGCGCTTCCCGATGCCCGTGGCCATTATCGCTCGTTGAGCGACCTGCTCAAAGCTGGCCCTGTCGTGCTCAGCTTCAACCGCGGCGAATGGTGCCCCTATTGCCGGACAGAGCTTGAGGCATGGCATTGCGCCCTGCCTGAACTCGACGTGGTGCATGGCCGCTTCGTGGCCGTCACCGGCGAAATCGGCGGGCGGGCCAGTTCGTTGGGCATGATATTGGGATCTGGTGCCGATGTCCTTTGCGACGTGGACCATGCGGTTGCCATGGCTACCGGTCTGGCCTTTTTCCTCGGCCGACCGATGCTCAATCGCTATCGGGAAATCGGCCTCGATCTCGCGACCCTCTATGGTTCGGACAGCGGTTTCGTTCCCGTCCCCGCGACCTTCGTCATCGACACCGATCGCACGGTTGCGTTTGCCTTTGTCGATGTCGACTTTCGCCTGCGCGCCGAACCGGGTGCCGTCGTTGCGACAGTCGCGGCGCTAGGCCGCTAGGCCCTGCTGCCAGCCGCGCGCACGCGACGCGCGGACAAACGCTTCGCTTGCCAACGAACGGCGCCGACCCGCGATGCTTGCCAGCACGATCGCCCGCGTATCCGGGATGTCGGTCAGGCGGAGTCCTTTCAATCGGGCATCACCGGCCGGGTCGGGAATATAAGCGCAGCCCAGACCGGCGAGAATCAGGCGCAATAGCTGCTGGGAATCGGTAGCACGGTGCCGAATGTCGAGCGCGATACCCGCAGCTTCCGCGGCCTGTTTGGCGCGGACGAACCCGTCGCCGCCGCAATCGATCCAGGCCTCACCCTTGACGTCCTCGAACGCAACCGTTTCTCGCGTAGACAAAGGATGCGTCGTCCGCACGACCACGCGGTAGGCCTGATCGAAAAGCGACCACGAATCGAAGCGATCGGGCGCATCCTCCGGCGCTTCGACAATCAGCAAATCGAGCGATCCGGCCAGAGCAAGCTCGATAAGCTGTTCGGATGTGCCACTCTGGATGGTCAGCTGGAAGCCCGGCAGATTATCGCCCAGCTCGGCCAGTACGCCTTCGAGGGCTTCGGACGCGATCGTCGACGCGACGCCGAGTGCAAGTGGTGCCACTTGTGCCTTACCGACGCCGCGCGCGAGCGCCTTTGCCGCCTGCGCGCCCTCATAGGTGCGCTCGAGGTGCGGCAGCATCATTCGGCCTAAATCTGTCAGGTGCGTTCGCGAACGCTCCCGCCGGAACAACGGGCCGCCGAACTCGTCTTCAAGCTTCTGGACGGCGCGGGTCAGCGACGGTTGCGATACGTTACATTCCTCGGCGGCCCGCGTGAAGTTGAGCAGGCGCGCCATCGACAGGAAGTAACGAACCTGGTGCATTTCCATACAAGATTACAATTAACCTACGCCATTGCCGCTGGCGACAATTAAATGCGGATTACATCATGGTCATCATAGCTGTGCCGACTATCGCGAAGCCGACTCCAAGCAAGGCGACGAACGCCGATGTGGTACCGAGCAGCGGAAGAAAACCCGAGAGGCGGCGGCGCGTCGATTTGTAGGTTGCGATCATCGTCAAGTCCTTATGGCGGCGGAATGCCACACCGAGGACCTATCCGTTGCACAGCCGCCGATCGTTACGCTTGCGGCTACTTCATACTCGCTGTGCATGAAACATATGCACAGCTGGTGGGTGGGCCGACGGGGCAAGCTTTGCGAAAAGACCCTTGCGACGACCTATCGTGGACGTCGGCAGGGAGAAACCGACATGGCCCAACTGCTCGCAAAGCCCGTCGCGCCGAACGTAACCGCACAGCCGACCGATCAATGGGGGCAGCTGATGGCTGCCGGCCAGGACGGACACGGCGGCGCCTATCGTCGCTTGCTGTCAGAGATCGACCCTTGGCTGCACCGCTATTACGCTCGCCGCCTGCCGCCTCACATGATCGACGACGCCGTCCAGGAAACGCTGATCGCGGTTCACACCAAGCGGCATACCTATACGCCCGAGCGTCCGTTCCGTCCCTGGCTTGCTGCGATCGCGCGCTACAAGTGGATCGACCGGCTGCGCGCGATGGGCCGCGAAGCCACCGATATGCTCGACGACGACATCGGCGTCGAAGGTCATGAGAGCCGGGTGACGAGCGCAATCGTTCTCGAAGATTTGCTTGCGAAGCTGAAGCCGGCGCAGGCAAACGTCATTCGCCTCGTCAAACTCCAGGGTTTCAGCATCGAGGAAGCGGCATCGGCGACCGGACAGTCGGAATCGCTCGTGAAGGTCAACATCCACCGCGGCCTAGGCAAGCTGCAAGGAATTGTGAACACGGCAGATTCCAGTGGCGACTAAAACGATACGCCAACCGGTAACCTTTCCCCGTGCACGGCGAATTATCCGTTGAACACAACAACGCGTAAGGTTTGCCCGTGAAACTCCCGAACTTTGGCTTCGCTCTTGTCGCTGTTGCATCGACCGTCATGTCCACCACGGCAATAGCAGCGCCGGTCCAGAAATTTTCGACTGCGGCGCTGCAAGCGGCGCAGCGGGCAGGCAAACCGGTGCTGGTCGATATTCATGCCGACTGGTGCCCGACCTGCCGCCGTCAAGCCCCGACCATAGAAGCTATTTCGCGCGATCCGGCCTTTGCGAAACTCGTAATCCTGAAGCTCGACTTTGACGCGCAGGTCGCGGAGCGAACGGTGCTCAGCGTGACGAAGCAGAGCACGTTGATCGCCTACAACGGTCGCGCCGAGCGCAATCGCGCAACCGGCATCACGGACCCTGCCCAAATCAAGGCGCTCGCCGCAACGGCCCTGCGCTAGGCGGCGTGGCCGACTGGCATTCGACCGGGCGGATCAGCGTCCTCGGCACGGGCAGCGCCTTGCCGGGCGAGGCCGTCGCGAATGAAGCGCTCATCGCACGGATGGCAACTCTCTTCGGCCTGACCCGCGAGCGCGAAGCGCGATTGCTCGGCGAACGTCTGGAAATCGCCCATCGACATTTGGCACGATCCTTCGAACAGCGCCGCGAGGCTGCACGGCCCGAACATACGAACTCCGCACTGGCGGCGGCGGCAATCGATCGTGCGCTGACCGACGCCGGGCTAGACATTGACGATCTAGGTTACCTGATCGGCCACACCGCGACGCCGGACCTGGTCCTGCCGTCGAACATCGCCCTCGTCGCCGACAGGCTGGGTTACGAAGGGCCGCACGTCGAACTGCGCCAGGCGTGCACCGGTTTTGCCAATGCGCTGATGATCGCCTTTGGCCTGCTCGCCGACCTGGGTGCGCGTCCGGTCGCCATCGTCGGCTCGGAAACCGGGTCGCTGCTGTTCGATCCTTGCGCGACCGAGGACGACCCCGAACAGCGCGTCAACATGATGCAGATGGGCGATGGTGCCGCCGCGGTGATCCTCCACAGATCGCAAAGCGGTGTCGATGCGATCGAGGCGGCCTGGTTCGGTTCGATCGGGCTGGGCCGGGCACCAGGACTCAGGATCGAGAGCTCGATTCCTGGCGACAACCGCCACGATTTCGCCGGCATCCTTGCCAATGGATATCAGTTGTTTGAGGCAGGCGTTGCTGCGGCAGCCCGGTCCGGCGCGAAGATTGACGATGTCGATCGCATCGTCCCGCATCAGGTTAGCGGGCGGATCGGGGCGCAAGTCGCCGCACACTTCGGCTTCGATCCGGCACGCAGCTTCGTCAATGCGAACCGCGTCGGCAACACCGGATCCGCGGCCATGTGGCTGGCGCTGGACGATTTGCGTCACGGCGAATTGCCGTCGGGCCGAAAAGCACTGTTCCTGGGTGCGGAGGCGACAAAATACATGCACGGCGGGTTCGTCCTTGAGCGCGCCTGAGAATCTGGATTCGCTCGTCTCGGTTGCTGGCCTCGCCAAACGCTTCGGCAATACGATGGCCGTCCGCGATGTTTCCTTTTCCGTCGGACGCGGCGACCTCGTCGGACTGGTCGGCGCGAATGGTGGTGGCAAAACCACGACGCTCAGAATGATCGCGGGATTCTTACGCGCCGACGCTGGCAGTGGCACCGTGCTCGGCGGCGACCTGTTCGGCCGACGGCAAGCGCGGATCGGGCAGATCGGCTATATGTCGCAGCGGCTGTCGCTTTATCCCGACCTGAGCGTGCGGGAAAACCTCTCCTTTCGCGCTCGCGCGCACCGGCTTGCCGAACCCGCAGCAGCGATTGCTGCCGCCGTTGATGGGTATCGCCTGAGCGAGGTTATCGACAAACGGGTGGCCACCTTGTCGGGGGGATGGGCGCGTCGCGCCCAGTTTGTCGCGACGGTGCTCCACGCCCCGCCGCTATTGTTGCTCGACGAGCCGACAGCCGGGCTCGATGTCGCGACCCGAACCGATATCTGGAACTGGTTCGGCGATTTGGCGCAGGGGGGATGCGGCATCGTGATCAGTACGCACGACCTGGGCGAAGCGGAGCGATGTGACACGATCGTCCCCTTTCACGAGGGGCGCGCCTATCCCGCCGACACCCCGGCGGCTTTTGTCGCGACGCAGGGCGCCGCTTCGCTCGAGCATGCAATTCTGTCCCTGGCGCGGGTCGGACGTTGAACGGCATCCTCGCCATTGCCCAGGTCGAAATCCGCCGCCTGCTGCGATCGCGCCTGACGCTGACCCTGTTGCTGCTGGTTCCCGCGATGCAGGTTGCGCTTTTCGGTTTTGCCATCCGGCCGGGCGCGCAGGTCATCGGAGTCGCGATTGCCGCCGACGACCCGCAACTGGCGCGGTCGATTGCCGACCGATTGACCGGGCAACCGCAACTCCGTCTCGTTTCCGCGACTGGCCGCGCAGGATCGGCTGCGGCCGCGGTTCTCGGCGGGAACGCCACCATCGGGATCGACGTGCCGGCCGTCCGCTCGCTCGCCAATCCTTTCGTACCGATTCTGCCTGTCCGCATCACCGTCGACGATACCAGCAACGAAACTGCTGTGACGGCAATCGCCCGCGTCGAAGCGTTATACTGGCGTGAATCCGCTGAACGCGAGAATGACGGTGCGAGCGGGCCGCCGATCCGCATCGACCGGCTGTACAACCCTGAAGGACGACCCGACTGGGCCTTCATGCCGTCACTGGTCGGGGTCACGGTGATGATCGCGATGATCATGCTGGGAACGCTCGGGATCGCCCGCGAGCGCGAGGGCGGGACATGGGAAACGCTCGAAGCCCTGCCCTTGTCTCGCTTCGGCATCCTTGCCGGAAAGGCACTGCCGGGGATCGGCATAGGGACCCTCCAGGGCACCCTTGTGCTGTTCGTCTCTGTCGTGCTGTTCGAGGTGCCCGCGCGCGGCAATGTTGTGGCGTTGTTCGCTCTTTTGCCGCTCTTTGCAGCGGCACATCTTGTCCTCGGTTTTGTTCTGTCGCTGCGGGCTTCGGCGCAGATCGACGCGTTGCAGGGTGCCATTGCCTTCTATCTGCCCGCCATGCTGCTTTCGGGCTTTCTCTATCCCTTTGCGACGCTCCCCGGCTGGGCTCAGACCATCGGCAACATCTTTCCGCTGACTCATTTCATCCGCGCGTCGCAGGGCGCACTTCTCCATGGCGACGGTGCGTTGTCAGTGTTTGCGCACGCGCTGCCCATTGCCGCCTTCCTCGTCGCGGCATCGGTTTTCGCGCTCCTCATGCCGCAACGTCAGGTCGATTGAGGCGTTGGTGTAACGGCAACGACGAACGCCGCGAAGAAAGGGGCATGCCGCTCTGCGGCGCTGCTCCTGGAGAACGCCCATGCTTCGCTTGTTGCCGCTGGCACTTGTTGCGCTCGCTACTGTCGCACCGGCCCATGCCGCCGATGTCCGCAAATTCGATGTCGCCGCATTTAACGCCGCCAAGGCGCAGAACCGGTCGATCATCGTCGATGTGAAGGCATGGTGGTGCCCGGTCTGCGCGTCGCAGAACCGCACGATCAAGCGGATCGTCGCCGATCCCGCCTACAATCAGCTCATCATTTTTGAACTGAACTTCGACACGCAAAAGGCCGAGCGGCAGGCGCTCTCGGTCACCCGACAGGCAACGCTGATCGGCTATCGCGGCCAGCGTCAGGTCGGCCGTTTGGACTTCGTGACTGACAAGGCCAAGATTGGCGATCTCCTCGCCGCAACGGTGCGCTGACGCCGTGCCGAGCGATCTCAACCCCCTGCTCGCCTTCGTTGCGGGCGTTCTGACGATCCTTTCGCCGTGCGTCCTCCCGCTGGTTCCGATCGTGCTTGGCAGTGCGGCGCAACGCAGCCGCTTCGGCCCGCTGGCGCTTGCCGCCGGCCTGGTGATTTCGTTCACCGGGGTCGGTCTGTTCGTCGCCAGCCTCGGCGCGACGTCGGGCTTCGATGCAGAGGGCGTGCGCTGGTTCGGGGCGGCGCTGCTCCTGCTCGCCGGGCTCGTGCTGCTCGTGCCGCAGCTTCAGGCGTCCGTGACACGTCTCGCCACCCCACTGGCGGATTGGGCCAACAAGCGCCAGGCGGGTCTCGAGCGTTTCGGCCTGGCCGGACAGTTTGCGATCGGCGCGTTGCTCGGGCTCGTCTGGAGCCCGTGCGTCGGTCCGACGCTCGGGGCCGCCACGGTCCTCGCGTCACAGGGGCAGAACCTTGGGCAAGTCGCGGTGGTGATGGCCGCTTTCGGCCTTGGTATCGCTTCCGTCCTGCTCATCATCGCCTTTGCGACACGCGGTTTTCTCAGCCGCTGGCGCGGTCGCTTGATGAGTGCGGGCGGCAATGGCAAGCGCGTCCTGGGCGGGCTGCTAATGGTCGTCGGCTTACTCATCATGACCGGCGGCGATCGCGCCTTCGAATCGATCATCGTTGCGGCATCGCCTGACTGGCTGATCGATCTGACGACGATGTATTGAGGCCGGGCCGGAGATCCGCCCGGCCCCCGGTCACGCCATCGGCGCCAGTGACGTTGTGCGCTCGACGCCTCGGGCAAAGGCGGGACGTGCGAAGAGCCCGTCGAACCAGCGCTGCACATTGGGCGCTGCATCCAGGGAGACACCGGCGAACTCGCGCCGCCACAGCCAGCCGAAATGCGCAATGTCAGCAATGCTCAGGGTATCGCCAGCGACATAGCGCTGCCGGGCAAGCACAGCATCCAGTACGCCGACGACGCGGTCGGCTTCGTTGCCGAAGCGGTCGATGGCAAGCGGCATCGGTTCGGGTGCCAGCTTCCTGAAATACCCGGCGTTGCCGAACGCCGCACCCAGGCCGGAGGCATGAAAGAAGAGTTGCTCAAACACACGCGCCCGATCCGCTCCGGCTGAGGGAAGCAGCATCCCGGTTTTCTCGGCCAGATAGACAAGAATTGCCGCGCTCTCCGTCAGCGCGAAAGGGGCACCGTCCACGTCTCGATCCACCAGCACCGGGACTTTCGCGTTGCGGTTGAGCGCGACGAAATCAGGCTGTTTCTGCCCGCCCTGGCGGATGTTGATGCTGTGCAAAGTATAGCCAAGTTCCATTTCCTCGAGGGCGATCGGCACTTTGACGCTGTTCGGCGTCGCGAAGGCATAGACGTCAATCATTTGGCTTCTCCTGATGTCGTTGAAGGGATGAGGTTGTGGTGCGGTGATCGTCGCCACACCTGGACAAGACGCTTCAGCAGGTCCGTCGCGATCGCGAGGATTGCGACCGGCACACTCGAGAATCGGCCAAAGGCGGAGATGCCGACGCCGACTTCTTCGCACGCGGTCAGGCGCACGGCGGCGATTAGCGTGGTCACGCTGCCCTCCGATGCACAAGGCTGTCGAGCGCGGTTACCGCCTCGGCCGGATCCAGCCGACGCCGATAATCGGTATCGATAAACGCGAGCGAAATCCGCCTGTCCTGCGCGATGACGAAGGTTGCCGGGATCGGCAGACGCCAGCTTTCGCCGCCATTGCGATCGGGCAGCGCATGGCCGAACGCGGCATAAATCGGACGCAGTTCGTCCGCGAGGTCGAAGGCAATGCCGAACTGATGCGCAACACGGCTGTCAGCATCGCTGAGTACGGCAAAGTCGAGCGCGTTCTTTTTGGCGGTCGACAGGCTTTCGTCGGGCGTTTGCGGCGACACTGCAACCAGCGATGCCCCACGCGCGATAAAGGCGGGCAGCATCTGCTGCAGCGCACGGAGCTCCAGGTTGCAATAGGGACACCAGCCGCCGCGATAAAAGCTGAGTACGACAGGACCGGTTGCAAGCAGCGACTGCAGGTCGACCGGGGCATCGGAAACATCGGGCAATGCGAAATCGGGCGCAAAGTCGCCGGCTTTCAGTGCGCGGTCGGTGATACCCGACGCGGCAAGATCAAGATCTGCGCGGTCCATGGCCGCGCGAATTTCGGGCGGCACTTTACCCATGAAATGGGCACGAAACGCCGCAAGTTCGGTTTTGAGGGACATGGCTTTACTCCGGAAAAGGGGGCTCACCTCCTCCTCCTCCGTTTCAACCGGAGGAGGAGAAGCTGGCAGGAGTTCAGGCGGCGTGCTTCAGCGCGCCCGGAGCCTCCCACTCGGCACCCTTCATGAATGGGTCGAGCGGCGTCGTGGCGAAGTGATTGGTGTAGTTCGAGATGAGCTTTGTCGCCGCGAGCACCAGCACGTCGAGCATCGCGCGATTGTCATAGCCCGCGGCCTTGAACGCGGCGATCTCGGCGGGCGTGACGACACCACGGTTGCGCGTCACGGTTGCTGCAAAGGCGCGCAGGGCTTCGAGCCTGGCGTCATTGATAGGAAGGCCAGTGCGAACTGCCGTGATGGCGGCATCGTCGACCTTCGCCATGCGCGACAGGTTGGTGTGCCCCGCCATGCAATAGGTGCACTCGTTCTCGTAAATGATGGCGAGATAGACGATGTTACGTTCCTGCGGAGTAAACCCCGTCTTTTCGGCGATGCCCCACAGTGCCCCATAGGCTTCGAGCGCTGCCGGGCTTTCGGCGAGCACGCGGTGCAGATTGGGGACGAAGCCCCAGCCCTGCTGGACCTGGTCGAGGATGGCTGCCGCCGTCGGGTCGGCGGTTGTCGTGTCGTGCAGAATGAAACCGTTGCTGGTCATGGCGAATTCCTTGTTGGAGCGCCCTGATCGGCGCGCATTTCAATTCGCTCATTCCAACGTTATGAATAAGACAGCTATTCGTGATATTATTTATGCATCTGGAGAATTAATATGGACCGTTTTCAGGCGATGGACACGTTCGTCCGGGTTGTTGACACGGGATCGTTTTCCGCTGCGGCGCGCGATCTGCGCATCGGCCAGCCATCCGTGTCGAAGATTGTGGCGGCCCTCGAGGACCGGCTTCAGGTCCGGTTGCTCATCCGCTCGACCCGCCGCCTGACCCCGACCGAAGCTGGTATGGCGTTCTACGAACGGGCCCGGCGTGCCGTCGATGAAGCCATTGAAGCAGAAGCAACCGCGCGTGGCCTAGGCCGCGGGCTCGAAGGCCGGCTGCGCATTTGCGCGCCTGTGACGTTTGCGCGAATGCATATTGCGCCCCACCTGTCGTCGTTTCTGGACCAGCATCCCAAGCTGCGAATCGAGTTCGTGATGGACGACCGCAATGTGGACCTTGTCGAAGAGAATATTGACGTCGCACTCCGCCTGGGAGACCTCGCTGATTCAGCGCTGCGGGCACGGAAGATTGCGTCGTCGCCGCGACATGTGCTGGCCAGCCCGGCCTATCTGGCGCGGCACGGCACGCCGAGCCTCCCGTCCGATTTGCTAAACCATGACGCTATTGTTTACGGCCAACCCCTCGGCACCGACGTTTGGCGCTTCCGACGCGGCACAGCCGAGACATCGGTTGCTATGTCCTCTCGTCTGATCCTCACCGCGGCAGAAGGCGTGCGCGAGGCGGTTTTCGCAGGATTGGGCCTGACAATTGCGTCACGCTGGATGTTTGCCGACGGCCTTGCTTCGGGACGGGTGGTCGAGCTTCTGCCGCAATGGTCGCTCGCGCCCGTCGATCTGTGGATGCTCTTTCCAGCCGGACGGCTGCCATCGACCAAGGCACGCGCGTTCAGCGACTGGATTGACGGGCTGACCGAAATCAGATGACACGCGCTATGAAAAGCAGGCTCGGCAGCCACCCCTCTCTGCAGCCCAAAACCCGACTGGCACGAAGCCCGAATTCCGGACCTTCATGGGAGCGTGACGACGGTAATAAGAAGACGGGAGGCTTTGGGGACACCGATCGAAGCGCCGAACGACCGAAATTGGCCTGCTACCGCACCTGCGCCCAATCCGCCAAAGCAAGGACTGACGGCGTGGCTTTTGCCACGCCGTCGTCGTCATTCATTCTATCAACGACACCGCGCATCGTTGCTGTCGATCGCGGCACCCGCAGCGCCACCACCGATGGCACCCAGGATCGTCCCCAGTGTCTTCGATCCGCCCGGTGCGATGGCATTGCCCAGCACCCCGCCGGCCAGCCCGCCAACGATCAGCCCCGTGGTCCCGTCCGAACGGCGGCAGTAATATTGGCCGTTTTCACCGCGATACACGCGTTCGTTGCGGCTGAGGCGGCGTTCGCGATAACTCGGTCCGTCGCGGTAATAGCGGTCGGCGTAATAGCCGTTGTAGGCCGGGTCGGGCCGGTTATAGTCGTACCGGCGGTACTGCCGATAGCTATTGTCCGACGAATAGCCCGGCCGGCCATTGTCATAGCTGCTGCACGCCGTCAGCGCCGTTGCTGCCGCAAGCACGGCCAATATCGATTTACGCATGTCCTGTATCCTCATCCTGCCCCACAGGCGTAACAATGGATGAGCGGACCGAAAGTTGCGGTTGGCGCTAGAGCGGTTTGGCGAGGATGAAATCCTCGCTCGACTCGAACCCGTCGAAAACCCACCGCCCGATCGTATCGAAGCCGCGGGCCGCATAGAATTTCTGAGCCGGGAAATTCTGCACATAGACGCTGAGCATCAGTCGCTTTGCCCCGCGGGCGCGCGCTTCGTCCTCGACCGCCTGAAATAGTTTCGCGCCCCAGCCGCCACCATGCCACTTCGACAGCATGTAGATCCGCTTCAGTTCGAAATCGGTCGCGGGATCGGCCCCCGGCAATGCGCCCGGGATCGCCATCGCATAGCCGACCGGGCACCCCACCGCTTCCTCGACCAGCCACGCCACCTTGGCCGGATCGGCCAGCTGGCCCTCGTACCAGGCGGCCGAATGGTCGGATGTCAGATAACGGACGACCTCGTCCCCGTCATGATCGTTGGCAAAGCTCTCGATGAAGGTCGCGCAGCCGATCAGGCTGAGTTTCGCAGCATCGGCAACACCCGCACGGCGTAATTGCATCAGTCTTCCGGACCCAATGCAGCGTCGAGATCGCGCGGACGGATGAAGCGCGTCAAATGCCCCTTGCCGCTCGCGATATCGGCCCAATGGTCGACGTCGAACGTCATTTCCGCAATGCTGGCGGTCGGGAATTTCTCCTCGACATCGTCCCGCAGCCCCTCTTCGGCGTTGTCGGGCACCAGCATCAAGATCAGATCCTCGAGGCCCGGATTATGACCGCATATCAACAACCGCTCCACGTCGTCGGACTGGTCGTGAACCACATCAAGCAAGGTCACGCACGAGGCGAGATAAATGCGGCGGTCCCATTTGGGGTGCAGCGTCCGTCCATATCCTTCCCACACGCCATCGAGCGTATCGACGCAACGCACGGCCGGGGACGAGACGACGGCGTCGAACGCGAGGCCGATGCTTTTCATATGCGCGCCGACGATGGCGGCACCGCGCTTGCCCCGATCGTTGAGGGCGCGGTCGAAATCGCGGGCAACCGGGTCGTCCCAACCCGATTTGGCGTGGCGGAGCAAAGTCAGGGTCTTCATTGCGATCCCTGATGCACCAATGGCGTGACGGTTGGAAGTCGTAACGAAACCCGTGCGACGGCCTCGTCGAGCGTCACCCGGCTGATGGGCGTGCCATCGGGAAACGCGGTCAACAAGCGCGACGGCACCGCAGCCGACAGGATGACGAAAACGCCCCGATCGTCTGCGCGGCGGATCAGCCGCCCGAAAGCCTGCGCGAGCCGCGCGCGGACGATGCGGTCGTCATGCGCGCTGCCGCCATTCGCTGCCCGCCGTGCCGCATGCAGGACGGTCGGGCGCGGCCAGGGAATACCCTCCATCACCACCGTGCGCAGCGAATTGCCCGGCACATCGACGCCGTCACGCAGCGCGTCGGTGCCGAGCAGGCTTGCGCGGCTGTCGTCACGAAAAATATCGACCAAGGTACCGGTATCGATGGGGTCGACGTGCTGGGCATAGAGCGGCAAGCCGTCGCGCGCGAGCCGGTCGGCGATGCGCGCATGCACCGTGCGCAGTCGGCGGATCGCCGTGAACAGACCCAGTGTCCCACCGCCCGACGCTGCAATCAGCCGCGCATAGGCATTGGCGAGCGCCCCCATATCGCCGCGCGTCACATCAGTGACGATCAGCACTTCGGACTGGGTCGCATAATCGAATGGACTTTTGACCGTGAACACGGCGGGCGGATGATCGAGATGATTTGTCCCACTCAGAGCTTCGGCCTGTGCCCAGTCGCCGCCGCCTGTCAGCGTGGCGGAGGTCATCAGCACGCCATGCGCCGGTTTCAGAACAGTGTCGGCGAAGGGACGCGTCGGATCGAGCCAGTGGCGGTGCAACCCGATATCGATGTCACGCCCTTCGATCCGATCGACCGCGAGCCAGTCGACAAAATCGGGATCGGTCGGGCCACCGACACGCGCCAGCATCGACAACCATGCCGCCACCGTATCGCGCCGCCAGCCGAGCGAAGCGATAGCTCCTTCGATCCGCGCCCGCGCGGCGCCGTCGAGCCAGTCGGGCGGATCGTCGAGCACCGCCTCCAGCCGCCGTCCGAGTGCGACCAGCGGGCGGAGCAACCCGTCGAGCGCAGCCGCCGCCGTTCCCGCCGCCTCGATCGTCGGGCCGTCGAGTTCGGCCGCTTCGGTCTCCAACCCGTAACCCGCATCCTCGGCCGTGCTGCGCGCGTAGACCAGACCACGCACGGCGGAGAGCAACGTCTCGATGGGGCCGAAAGGCGACCCTGCGGCGATGCGCGCCAGCCAGCCGTCGGACGGGAGCGCCTGAGCAGCCGCCGTTGCCGCCGCAATCGCAGCGGCGCCCGCTTCGTCATAGCTCGCCACATCCGCCAGCCGTGCCGACAGTCCGCGCCGCCGCCCCCGCGATGTTCCCTCGGGACCGATCACCCAGCGGCGCAGTTCGATCGCTTCCTGGCCGGTCAGTGCCGTCGCAAAGGTCGAATCGGCCGCGTCGAACACATGATGACCTTCGTCGAAAACGATTCGCGTCGGACGGTTGGCGGCTTCGCGCCCGCGGGCCGCATTGATCATCACCAGCGCGTGATTGGCGATCACGATGTCGGCATCGACGCTCGCCCGCGCGCTGCGCTCGATGAAGCAGCGGCGGTAATGCGGGCAACCGGCATAGATGCACTCGCCGCGCCGGTCGGTTAGCGCGGTCGAGCCATTACGGCGGAACAGGGTCGGCAGCCAACCAGGCAGATCGCCGCCGACCATATCGCCGTCACGACTGTATGCAGCCCAGCGCGCGACGAGTTGCGCGAGCACGGCGGCCCGCCCCGAAAACCCGCCCTGCAAAGCGTCCTCCAGATTGAGCAGGCACAGATAATTCTCGCGCCCCTTGCGCACTG
Source organism: Sphingomonadales bacterium (assembly GCA_038228865.1). Taxonomy (GTDB): domain Bacteria; phylum Pseudomonadota; class Alphaproteobacteria; order Sphingomonadales; family Sphingomonadaceae; genus Sphingomonas_O. Next base: position 27,518 of record JBBROX010000006.1, read on the forward strand.
TCACACGCGCAGCGCGCTGGACCGGATCGGGGAACAGCCGCGCCGTTTCCGCCAGCAACTGGCGTTGCAACGCCTTGGTATAGGTCGATATCCACACCGCCCCGCCCGCGCGCTCGGCCCATAGCGAGGCGGGGGCGAGATAGCCCAGGGTCTTGCCGATGCCGGTCCCGGCCTCCGCCAGCACCATATTCGGTTCCTCGCGTCGCATCTTGGGCGCAAAGGCCTCGCTTGCGGCCACGGCATAGGCCTGTTGCCCGTCACGAATTTCGGCACCTTGCCCGGTCAGCGCATCGAGTCGCGCCAGCGCGTCGTCGCCCGCAACGATCGCGGTCCGGGGTGCAGGGCGGGGGGCCTTCTCCTCCCATTCGGGGAGTTTGGCGAACAGGCCGCGTTCGGCTTCATTGGGGCGCGCGAGCGTTCCCAGCACGATTCCCGCCCATGGCCAGCGCAATCGCTGCATCGTTGCGGCCACGCTCCATGCGCCGTCGCGCTCGGGCCAAGCAGCATCGCCCATGCGTGCAATCAGCACGCCCGCCGCTTCCCGCAACAATCCCGCCGCACTTGCCTCATCGAGAGGCAGCGCCAGCCCCGTCGCTTCGGCCAACCCCTTGACCGTCGGCACCACAAACCGCGCCGGATGCACGAAGGCAAAGAGTTCGAGCAGATCGAGCCCCGACAATTCCGGATAGCCGAGCCGTTGCGCCACGAGCGGCGCGTTGAGCAGGATCACCGGCGTCTCCGCCGCGCGCGCAATCGCATCTCCCCGCCCGATCCGCTGCGTGCCGCCATCGTCGGCAATCCAGATGCCGCCGTGGCTTGCGTAGAGCGCGGGATGGCGGAGTGGAGTCATAGCAAAGCTATGAGCAGACAGGAACAGAAAGTAAACGACGCCGGATCGATCCAAGGTCCGCCTCAATCGCCCGTTAAAGTTTGGCGATTATGCATGTCACGTCGGGCGCAGATGTCCGGTCGTTTCACGGGGTTGCGCCATGTCGGGCGGATTCGGGCGAAAAGGGGTCGGGGTGGGATCACCGCCCAATCGCGGAAGTGGCCACCCGGTCAATCCCGCGCCCCGTTTTGCAAACCCTGCGGTCGACGCGGAGACGGATTGTCGCCAGAGGCGCGCGCGTTCATTGCGGCCGAGCGGGCACGCAACCCCGATGACGCACGCCCATCCGATCCGATGGCCAGCGCGGCTGCTTCGGTGATGCGCTTATCGCCCCGCAAGGAAAAGCCCCGCCGCAGCATGCTGGTTGCTTACGTCCTGTGGTGGTGGGGCACGCCCCTTGCGGCCCATCGCTTCTACCTGGGCGCGCACCAATCCGCAGTGGCGATGCTCGGCCTGTTCTGGGGAGGCCTGGCGATTGCAGCGATGATGTCGAAACAGAGCACGAGCTGGGTCGGTGGCTATGCTGTACCGCCGCCCGGAATCATGCTGGTTCTCATCTGGATGGTCTGGGCGTTACTCGATGCCTTCCTGATCCCGGGCCTGATGAAGCGATATCGCGCCGCGAACGAGACGGACGAGCTGACGCACGTCTTCGCCTGAGCCGCCAAGGCTTGCGTGGCGTCCGGCCAAGCGCCAAGACGCCAGCGTTATGACCGATACCACCCTCCGCACCGCTGCTCTCGCGTCCAAGGCCTGGCCTTATGAAGAGGCGCGCAAGCTGCTCAAGCGGTATCCCAACGGGAAGCCCGACAACGCCCCCGTCATCTTCGAGACCGGCTATGGTCCCTCCGGCCTGCCGCATATCGGCACGTTCAACGAAGTATTGCGCACGACGATGGTCCGGCACGCGTTTCAGGCGCTGTCGGATGCGCCGACGCGGCTGATCGAGTTTTCGGACGATATGGACGGGCTGCGCAAGGTGCCCGACAATGTCCCCAATCAGGCGATGCTGACCGAACACCTGGGCAAGCCACTGAGCCGTATTCCCGACCCATTCGGCAAGTTCGAAAGTTTCGCCCACCACAACAACGCGATGCTGCGCGATTTTCTCGACCGGTTCGGGTTCGAGTATGAGTTTATCTCGTCGTCGTCACAGTATGAGAGCGGCGCGTTCGACGACGCATTGCGCGGCGTGCTGCTGCACTACGATGCGATCATGGGAGTCATGCTGCCGACGCTGCGCAAGGAACGCGCGGCGAGTTACTCTCCCGTCCTGCCGATCAGCGAGAAGACCGGCGTCGTGCTGCAGGTGCCGGTCGAGGTTGTCGATGCCGAAGCGGGGCTGATCCGGTTCGATGACGGCGGCGATCTGGTCACCCAGTCGGCGCTGGGCGGCAAGGCAAAGCTGCAGTGGAAGGTCGACTGGGCAATGCGCTGGGTCGCGATCGGCGTCGACTACGAAATGTACGGCAAGGATTTGATCGACAGCGGCATTCAATCGGGCAAGATCGCCCGCGTCCTCGGCGGGCGCCCCCCCGAAGGGCTGATCTACGAGATGTTCCTCGACGAAAAGGGCGAGAAGATTTCCAAGTCGAAGGGCAACGGCCTGACGCTGGAGCAGTGGCTCGACTATGGGACGCAGGAGAGCCTGGCGTTCTACGCCTATCGCGAACCAAAGAAGGCCAAGTCGCTGCACATCGGCGTCATCCCTCGCGCCGTGGACGAATATTTCCAGTTTCGCGGCAATTATGCGGCGCAGCCAGTCGAGCAGCGGCTCGGCAATCCGGTGCACCATATCCACAATGGCGATGTGCCCGCCGACGTACCGCCGGTTACTTTCGGTCTGTTACTCAACCTGGCCGGTGTGCTCGGCGCAGGAGCAACAGCGGATCAGGTGCAGGGCTATCTGTCGAACTATGTGGACGGCGACATCACGCCCGAACTCGGCGCGCTGATCGGTCATGCGCTGGTCTATAACCGCGACTATGTTGCGCCGACCCTCAAGCGCCGCGCACCCGCCGGCGTCGAAGTCGCCGCGCTCGAACGCCTCGACCGCGAATTGGCCGAATTGGCTGAAGACGCCGACGCCACCGCGATCCAGAACATCATCTATACCATCGGCAACGAAGGTGGTTTCGAGCAGCTGCGCGACTGGTTCAAGGCGCTTTATGAAACCTTGCTGGGATCGAGTGCTGGCCCGCGCATGGGCAGCATCATCGCGCTCTATGGCATCGCCCCCACACGCAAGCTGATTGCCGAGGCGTTGGTTCCCCAGGCCCCTCCGGTGAGTGCCGGAGAGGCCTGAGCTTCGTTACTTCACATCGATGAACGGCAACGGCCCGCCGCCAGTATAGGTCGGCAATTTCCCGTCCCATTTTTCCACCGCGCGGAGCTTCACGATCTCCGGATTGGTGCGGATCGCCTCGGCCTCGACTTGGATCGCTTCGGCATCACCGCGCGCCTTGGCGATTCGCGCGTTCGCATTTGCGGTCGCGGTCGCGACATTGGCTTGCGCGGCTAGCGCGGCCTGCTCGTTGGCGATCTTGGCGTTGATCTGATCGAGCACCGCCTGCGGCACTACGATGTTACCCGCCCAATAGAGCTGCTCGACTTGCAGACCGACCGGGGCAAACGACCGCTGGACGCGTTGGAGCGCAGTCGCGATCAGCTCAGCCTTGTGCGGACCATAGATGTCTTCGACGCCCAGTTGCGAAGCGCGCTCGACGATCGCATTGCGAATGGCGTTGCGCAGTGGCCCGGCAATGATGCCGTCCATGTCGGTACGATAACGCTGGAACAGAATCGCCGCCCGCGTCGGATCGACATGATAAGACACAGCCACATCGGCCCTGAGCGCCAAGCCGTTTTTATCCTGAAAGTTGAACGATTCGTCGGTCGACGTCTGCTCGGTTGGCGACGAAGTCCAGCTGTAGGTGCGCGTGAACACCGGATATTCGAAGATGTTCATGCCAGGCAACGCAAGATGCCAGCCGACCGGCAACGATTGCGACGAGACGCCCCCGCCGAAGTTGTTGACCAGAATACCAACATAGCCCGGGCGCACACGCGCAAAGCTGCTTGAAAGCAGGGCGAGCAGCGCGATTAATCCAACGCCGAGCCACAGGCCGCGCGCAACAGAACGAGCTTTGCCAGCGCCGCCTACACCAACATTGCCGGCAAAAAAGCGCGACAGCCAGTTGCGGCGATCAAGATAATTCGACTCTTCCATTTTAGCCTCATTGACAAGATGCAGCGATTTCGCGCGGACAATCCGCTCGATCAGATGCGCTGGCGAAGAGCCGAGGATATCCGCAGAAAGCGATGCCGAACCGGGAGGTCAGCGGATGCGCGGGATAAGAGCGCAGGCGCGACGCACAGCTACAGCCACCGTGACGCAACCTTGACGATTGCGCGTATTGGCGGACTCAAGCCCTGTCGTCTGTTCACCTGCTCCTTTCGTGATCGTTGCAGTGACGATGAATCTATTCCGGTTGCGTTCCGTTGCAAGCAAAACACGACATCGTGCGCCTGCGGTAATGTCGATTGCAGTGCGTGCAATGATTGCCCAATTAGCCCTTGCAGTGGCATAAGCCGTTTCAAAGAGGAGAGACTTGGATGGCCACCGCGCTGAAAACCCGGACAATGACCGAGGCCGAATGGGCCGCGCGGCAAGAGCTCGCCGCCTGTTACCGCGTGTTCGCGATGATGGGCTGGGACGAAATGATCTTCAACCATATTACGGTAAAGTTGGAGGAGCCGGGCGCGTTCCTGATCAACCCGTACGGCATGCACTTCAGCGAAGTGACCGCGTCGTCGCTGGTCAAGATCGACATCGACGGCAACAAGCTGGACGCTGACAATCCGTGGCACGTCAACCGCGCCGGGTTTGTCCAGCACAGCCTTTTCCACCGCGAGCTGCCCGATGCGCATTGTATCATCCATACGCACACGACCGCCACGGTCGCGGTGTGCAGCCTGGAGGGCGGGTTGCAGCCGATCAATTTCTACGCCTGCAATTTCATGGGCCAACTCGCCTATCACGATTTCGAGGGCGTGACCGTCCGCGACGAAGAGGGGCCGGCGCTGCTGAAGAGCCTGGGCGACAAGCGCACCATGATGCTGCGCAACCACGGCCCCGTCGTGATGGGCAGGACTCTGCCTGAGGCATTCATCAAATACTGGGTGCTGCAGCGTGCATGCGAGCACCAGATCGCGACCCTTTCGATGGGCAAGCCCATTTCCATCGGTGCCGACGTGATCGCCGTGCATCAGCGCGACATCGGCCAGACCGCGATCCCCGGCGGCGCAGGCAAGGCGGAGTTCGATGCCATGGTACGGCGCGTGGACAAGATCGACCGCAGCTGGCGTGATTAGAATGGGTAACCGACGCGGCAAAGCCGCGCCGTCGATCTTCGCTGATGCGAGGTCGGCCGGGCGTTCGGCGTGTGCGCCGCCAGCTAACGCTGCCGGAGCCCGCCTTCAGCCGTGACCGCCCTCACCGTCAACAACCAGCCGATCAAATACCGGATGGACCCGACGACGCCGCTGTTATGGGCGTTGCGCGATGCGTCGAACCTGACCGGCACCAAATATGGATGCGGTACGGGTGATTGCGGCGCGTGCACCGTCGACATCGACGGACGCGCGGTGCGCAGCTGCACGGTCACCCTCGCGCAGGTCGAGGGCAGTTTCGTTACGACGATCGAGGCCCTGTCACGCGATCGCAGCCATCCGGTGCAGCAGGCCTGGGTTGCCGAACAGGTGCCGCAATGCGGGTTCTGCCAGCCGGGGATGATCATGGCGGTGTCGGTTTTGCTCAAGACCAACAACCGACCAACCGATGCGGACATCGACGCGGCGATCACCAACATTTGCCGCTGCGGCACCTACACCCGCATCCGCCGCGCCATTCATCGCGCAGCCGCGGCCGTCCGGGGCGAGGAAACCATCGTTGCCGCTCCGCCGCCAGGCATCGATCCGCGCGATGCGGCGCATCGCGTGCCTGCGCTGACGCCACCGCCAAACAAGTGAATCCGGACGCGCATTTCCTTTCACGCCGATGAAGCAACGCGCCAGACTGCGTTCAGCCCGACTCGGCGACAAGAAGGGCATGGAACGCAGCGACAATGGTGCACGCGCGCCCCAGGGAACGAAGATCATGACAAGGACATTCGCGATTGCTGCATTGCTGGCAGCGACTGCCTTTACCCCAGCGCTCGCCCAGGACGCGGCGCGGGAAGACGGCCGCTTTGTCGAGCGGCCCACTGCAGCAGAACCGACACCGGTGCGTACTGAAGTTCAGCTTGCCCAGAGCGAACGCGGTGAGCGTGGGCCGCGCACAGAGGGTCGTGGCGACGGCGGCGGACAGGCCCGGCCCGAAGGCGGTTGGCAGCGTCGTCAGCAGGCATCGGCGCCCCAGGCTCCAGCTCCAGCCCCGGTACAGGTTCAGCAAGCTGCTCCCGCGCAGCAACGTTGGAACCGTGGCGAAGCTGCGGGCGGCGCACCGAACTGGCAGGCGCGCAATCGTCCCGACGGTGCCGTGCGCGTTCAGAACGGCCTGGAGGGACAACCCGGCTGGTCGCGTGGCAATCCGCAAGTGACTGCCGCACCCGCACCGGTGCAGACCCAGCGCAATTGGCAGGGTGGCGAAGGGCGTCGTGACACCTGGCGTAACAACAATGGCAATGGTGGCGTGGTCGTCCAGCAACAGCAGGACAATCGCCGTTGGAATGGTAACAACACTGCCGACCGAAACGATGGGCGCTGGAATAACGACCGGCGCAACGATGGGCGTTGGAGCGACAACCGTGGCAACGATGGCCGCCGTAACGACGGTCAGTGGAACGGCAACGGTCGCAACGACACGTGGCGCAATGACGGGCGCTACAACAACGGCCGCTACGATCAGCGCAACAACTGGCAGAACCAGTATCGCGATTGGAACCGGAACTGGAGCCGTGACTGGCGTCGGGACCAGCGCTACGACTGGCAGCGATATCGTTATTCGAACCGCAACCTGTTCCGCGGCCAGGCCTATTACGCACCCTATGGCTGGGACTATGGCTATCGGCGCTTCTCGATCGGATTCACGCTGTCGAGCATCCTGTTCGACCAGCAATACTGGATCGACGATCCGTATGCCTATCGCCTGCCGCCGGTTTACGGCCCCTATCGCTGGGTCCGCTATTATGACGATGTTCTGCTCGTCGATCTGAGGAGCGGACAGGTCGTCGATACGATCTACGACTTTTTCGAATAGCATTTGCGACTGGAAATGCAGTCGCGGTTTCACCTATCCCCTTGCTCGATCGAGTGAGGGGATAGGCATTTCACTATGTCGGAAGCACGGCTGGCCGAAATCGGAAAGCAGGTTTCATCGCGGCTGAAACGGACGCCGGGCGTCACCGTGGCCAACGGGATCGGCCTCGACGTCTATGTCCGACAGAATTTCCTGACGCCGCAGGAATGCAGCGTCCTGATCGCGATGATCGATGTCGACCGCAAGCCGTCGGGCCTGTTGACCAGCGATCCGGACCCCGACTTCCGTACCTCTGAAAGCTGCGATCTCGACCGGTGGAACCCGTTCGTCGACGGCATCGATGCCCGCATCTGCACGATGATGGGTTTCAAGGCGCGTCAGGGCGAAACGCTGCAGGGCCAGCGTTATGCCGTCGGGCAGCGGTTCAAGGCGCACCATGATTATTTCCACCACAGCCAACCCTATTGGGCCGACGAGAAGACGCGCGGCGGGCAGCGGTGCTGGACCGCGATGATCTACCTCGACCAGCCGGCCGGCGGGGGCGAAACCTGGTTCAGTGCCGCCGGGTTCAAAGTCATTCCGCAGACCGGTATGTTGCTCGCGTGGAACAACATGGATGCAAACGGCGAACCCAATCCCCAGACATTACATGAAAGCGTGCCGGTCACGGCCGGCATCAAGAACATCGTGACGAAATGGTATCGCGAACGTTTCTGGATTTAGAACGGGATCCGATTTCAAACCTTTCGCGCGGCTGACCGTGCCGTTCCCGCGTTGTTCAGTGGAAGGGTTTTATTCCGTGATCCGTTCAGTGATGAACGCTTAAAGGAGTAACACCATGCGTAAGACCATCCACAAGGCCGTTCTGGCTGGGCTGATCGCCGCCACCCTCATGCCGGTGGCAGCGCAGGCGCAGATCAATCCGTCGGAGCGCCGCGAATTGCAGCGCGATCGCCGGGACGTCCGGCAGGAGCAGCGTGACGTAAACCGCGCCTATCGCAACGGCGATCCGCGTCAGGTCCGTCAGGAGACCCGCGAGTTGCGTGGGGCCCGCCAGGAGTTTCGCGAGGACCGCCGCGACGCCGTGCGGGACAACGACCGGAACTGGGGTCGCAATGACTGGCGCCAGTATCGCAACACCAACCGCGACATCTATCGCGGGGCGGGGTGGCGTTCGGACTTCCGCTATCAATCGTTCCGTCCGGGTATCCGGATCGGCGTGGGGTTCTACAACCCGCGCTATTACATAAACGACTATGGCCGCTATCGCCTGCCGCGTCCCGGGTTCAACCAGCGCTGGGTACGTCACTATAACGACGTGCTGCTGGTCGACACTCGCCGCGGAATCGTGATCGACGTGATCCGCAACTTCTACTGGTAAACCAGTAAATCATGGGCGGGGCCGGAGCAGATGCTTCGGCCCCGCTTGTGAATCATGACGGCTGTGATAGCGAGGCAACACACTTGCCTTCCGGAGTTCCGTCATGCGTTCCTACCTGATCCCCGTCGCCGTCTCGCTGTGCGCGCTTGCTGCGCCGCTGGCCGCTGCTACCCCCGCCGAAACCATGCAACAGCTGTTCCGCGACAGCGATGAGGCGGCGCTCAAACGTCAGCCGATCAACGCGCTGTTCCGCGGCGACCTGCGCTATGCCGACCAGCTCGGCGATTTCTATTCCGATGCCGCGACCGAAGCGAATTATCAGGCCGACAAGGCGGACCTCGCCGCGCTGGCCAGAATCAACCGGGCCGCATTGAACGCCACCGACCGTATCGCGTACGACACGTTCAAGCGGAATACCGAACTCGACATGGCGGGCCTAACGCCCGCAATGCGCCTGCTGCGCGATGTCCGCCCCATCGATCACTTCTTCGGCGCACAGACGTGGTATCCCGACATCTCTTCGGGACAGGGCGCAGCGCCCTTCAAGACTGTTCTGGATTACGAAAACAACATCAAGCGCCACCGCGCGTTCGCCGCGCAGATCGATGTCGCGATTGCACGGTTTCGCGAGGGGATGAAGGCGGGCGTCACCCAGCCGAAGCTTATCGTCCGCAACGTCATCGACCAGCTCGACATCCAGCTGAAGGGCGGCGTCGAGGGATCGACCTATCTGGGGCCGCTCAAGGTGTTTCCCGAAACCATTTCGGCAGAAGACAAGGCGCGGCTGACGACCGCGACGACGGCAGTCGTGCGCGACGATATCTTCCCGGCCTACACACGGCTGCGCGATTTCCTGCGCGACGAATATCTGCCGGTGGCGCGCGAAGGGGTGGGCCTGGTCCACATGAAAGGCGGGGCGGAGCTCTACCGCTACCTGATCGAATCGAACACGACGCTGCCGATGACTGCCGACCAGATCCACAATCTGGGCCTGTCCGAAGTCGCGCGCATCCTGAAGGGGATGGAGACGATCAAGACGCAGGTCGGGTTCAAGGGCACGCTGCCTGAATTCTTCGAGAAACTGCGCGCCGACCCCGATTTCAAGTTCAAGACCAAGGAGGAAATGCGCGACGAGTTTCTGAGTGTCGGCAAGCGCGTCGACCTGCGCGTTCGCGAGCAATTCTCGACCATTCCCAAGACGGCGCTCGAAATCCGCCCGGTCCCAGAGTACAAGGAAAAGACCGACGCGGGCGGCAGTTACCAGCAGGGCACGCCCGACGGATCGCGGCCCGGCGTGTTCTATTACAACAGCTATGACCTGCCCTCTCGGTCGAAGATCGGCAGCGAAACGCTGTACCTGCACGAAGCCGTGCCGGGCCATCACTTCCAGATCAGCCTTGCGCAGGAAAACACCGCGCTGCCCCCGTTCATGCGGTTCGGCGGGAACACCGCCTATGTCGAGGGCTGGGCGCTCTACGCCGAGACGCTGTGGAAGGACCTGGGCGTCGAGACCGACCCCTATCAGCGGTTCGGCGGCCTCGACGACGAGATGCTGCGTGCGCTTCGGCTGGTGGTCGACAGCGGCATCCATGCCAAGGGTTGGACCCGCGATCGGGCCATTGCGTACATGCTGTCCAATTCGGGCATGAGCCGCACCGATGCCACGATCGAGGTCGAACGCTATATCGCGATTCCGGGACAGGCGCTGGCGTACAAGATCGGCCAGCTGACCATCCTGAAGCTGAAGGCCGAGGCAAAAGCCAAGCTGGGCGCGAAATTCGACCCGCAGAAATTCCATGCCCAGGTGCTGATGACCGGCGCGCTGCCGATGACGGTGCTGGAGGCAAAGGTGCGGGCGTGGATTGCGGGGGGTGGGAAGTAGGGGGGCCTCGGCGCTGACGCGGAAGGTCACACTAAGGTCACGCCAAACGCGTCGGATCGACTGACCAAAAGTTAGTAAAGTTTAGCCCATCGGGCATGCGCGAGAATGCGCCCGAAAGTTCAGTCCGACAGTATGAAAGAGCGGGGCGAGCGACTCGCGTAAAGGAACATAAATGGAACACTTTTTGTAGGAAAGCGCTTTTTTGCTCAAGGCGGGTTGAGGGTGCATCTGTCGACTTTAGCCCCACTGGCGGACGCTTCTTCTAACACTTATGATGTGAGGGAAGAGGGAAGATTATGCGACTGATCACATGTGCATTTATATGCGCCGCAATCACAGGCCCGGCTACGGCGAAATTACCGCACGCCACTGCGCAGAGCGAGGTAGCCAGTATTGCATTAGTTCGCGCGTTTTTCGTCGCCTTTGACGCTCGAAATGAACCAGCAATGCTACGCCTTATGGCGCCTACCGCTTCACTGACGCACGACAACGGTGTCACCACCGACGTTCCCACAATGATGAAGATTATTCGCGAAACAAGGGAATGGCCACCGAGAACGAGAGAGCTTTCGCATTTCAGAGTAGAGCCTTTAGCCGGAGGCGCGCAGGTCTTAACACTTCTCAATAAAGTTCGTTTTACGCCCGCAGGTCGAGCGCCGACCGAGAGCAATTACAATGAAACTTGGGTGTTGGAAAAAGGCAGCAACGGACTCAAAGCAGTTCGAATCCACTACTCGCTCGTAACGCGGGAGCAACACTCGGAAGATGTCCCCTAAGCAACTTCAACCTGCGCTCTTTCGGACATCGGTAGCGGCAAAGCGGACAGTCAGCTTCCCACCCATAACCAGACATAGCGCCAACACCTTCAACCCGACCCGGCAAAGCCGTGTCGTCGTCGGTCGGGGCTGTGGGCCCCGCCGGCCGGTCGGGCCGCGGGCTGCCCGAAATAGCTCCGCTATTTCGTTGGCGCGGCCCGACATGAAAAAGGCCGCTGGAGCGCCTTACGCCCCAGCGACCCTTTGCATGGTCAGCGGCCGGAGATGTCATCTCGAGCCCGGGAGACCATGACCGCGTCGTAACCGAAACAGTTACTTAGGCGGTATGCTCCCGAACGAAATTCCCCGTGCCTGCTGCTGAACCATGAGACATCGGATCACCTCCTTTCGCTAAAAGCCCGTGGCCATCGGCAGCCACAACGCGAATCTGAATCATCGCGGGGCTTCAATCAAGGACTTGTGGAAAAAAAATTATGCCGTCATGATTCGAAGCTTCGCGCTGTCTGAGCAACTCAGGCGCGGCAATCCTCGACAACGCGGGTGAATTCGGGCCAGGCCGGATACCAGCGTTCACGGCTGTCGATGGCGACACCGAATTTGCCGCGACTGAATGCCAGCGCGTCCAGCAAGGGATCGCGCGCGGCGAGCTGGATCGTCCCAAACGCGCTGCCGCCGGCAACCGGCAGCGTTTTCGACCTGCTGGTCGCGCGCAGCATGACAGTCGTGGGGGGCGCTGACGGGTCGATCCGGAGCACCCGAAGGACGATTCCCTTGCTCGCACCGTCGCAATCGACCGCAAGAGCAACCGCGCCGTCAGGACCGAAGCGCGCGCTGCTGCCGGTTGCCGTGCGCGCATAGCTCCACGATCCCGGTTCGACCGCACCCGGTGATACCGGGGGTACGGACACCGCGGCTGGTGGCGGCGCGACGGAAACGGGCACGGGGCGCGGCTGCGGTCCCTGCACGGGCGGCGCGACGCAGCCCGCCAGCGCCGGCGGCAGGGCAAGAGCGATCAGGGGCAAACGACGCAACATCGTCGATAACCTTATGGCCCCCATTCCCGCCGCACAACCCGGGCGGCTTGTGCGCGGCTATAGCTTCGTCGCATAAGCATCACGCTTCGGGGGAGAGTAACGCATGGCCATCGGCACGAAACGCCTGCGATCGATCATCGGCGGATCGGCGGGCAATCTGGTCGAATGGTACGACTGGTACAGCTTCACCATCTTCGCGATCTATTTTGCGCCTGCCTTCTTTCCCAAGGCCGATCCGCTGGCGCAGCTGCTCAACACCGCCGGTATCTTCTGGCTCGGCTTTGCGATGCGGCCCATCGGCGCGTGGCTGATGGGCATGTACGGCGATCGGCGCGGACGGAAAGCAGGCCTCACCCTGTCGGTCGCGCTGATGGCGGGTGGCTCGCTCGTCATCGCGGCGGCGCCAACCTATGCGCAGGCAGGGATATTCGCCCCCATCATCCTGGTCCTGGCAAGGGTCGTTCAGGGGCTGTCGATCGGTGGCGAATACGGGTCGAGCGCGACGTATCTCAGCGAGATGGCGCCTGAAAAAGGCCGCGGCTTCTGGTCGAGCTTTCAGTACGCGACCTTGCTTGGCGGACAGCTTCTGGCGCTGCTCGTTTCGCTCTCGCTGCAGCTGATAATCGGGCAGGACGCGATCAGGAGCGGCGGTTGGCGCATTGCCTTTGTCATCGGCGCGATCCTGGCGATTGGCGTGTTCCTGCTCCGCGGCAGCCTTGCCGAAACCCGTGCATTCGAGGCGATGGCGGGGGGAGACGGCATCGTCGAGGAGTCGCGCTCGTCGCTCGGGCGGCTGTGGCGCGACCATAAGCGCTCGGTGATCCTCGTCGCAATTATGTCGGGCGGGGGCGGCATGGCGTCCTATTCCTTCACGACTTACATGCTCAAATTCCTGCAGGGCACGGCGAAGTTCGACGAATGGACGGCGACGCTGATCATGATGGGCGTGTTGTTGTGGTCGGTGTGCATGCAGCCGGTGTGGGGCGCAATTTCGGACCGGATCGGGCGCAAGCCGTCGCTGTTGTTCGCAGGCGTCAGCATTACCCTGCTCGTCGTGCCGGTCTTCTCCACGATTGCTGTCACTACCAGCCCGGTGATCGCGCTCCTGATCCTGCTCGTGCCCGCGACGGTGCAGGCGGGCTACGGTGCGGTCAACGGCGTGGTGAAGGCCGAACTCTTCCCGCCTTACATCCGCGCGCTCGGCGTCGCCTTTCCCTATGCGGTCGGCAACACGATCCTGGCCGGATCGGTCGAATTCGTCGCGCTCTCGTTCAAAAAGGGCGGTCACGAAAGCGGCTTCTACTGGTACGCGGCAGCCGTCTTTGCGGTGATGACGCTGTCGTTCTGGTTGTTGCCGGAGACCAAGGGGCGGGATTTGGAGCACGGGGCCTGAACAGAACCGCTCGGCTGAGCCTGTCGAAGCCCTGTCCTTCCTCCGGAACAGTTGAAGGAAGAAGAGCGGCCCTTCGACAAGCTCAGGAAAGCGGAAAAGCTATTTCTTCCCCAGCAATTCCAGCACCGCGACCGTCATTGCCGTCGCCCCCGTCACGATGCTCCCCTTCGGATCGACCTTGAACAGCCCCGAATGATGCCCTGCTACCGGCGGACCGCCCGCCTTGGCCGCATCGAACGCCGCCTGGGGCGTACCGCCGACCGCGAAGTAGAAACCCGGCACTTTCAGGTCGGGCTGGACGAAATAGGCAAAGTCCTCCGCACCCATATCCTTCTGTTCCCAGGGTTTCACGGCCGCCGCGCCCATATCGCGCACGAACGCGGCATTGATCCGGCGCGCAAGCGGCGCATCGTTGATGGTGACGGGCGTGGATTCGCTTACCTTGACGATAGGTTCGGGTGCGCCGTTTGCAGCCGCAATGCCTTTGGCCGTCCGCTCGATCCCGGCGATCAACAGGTTACGGGTTGCCGTGTCGTTCGACCGCACCGTGATCTGCAAATCGGCATGATCCGAAATGATATTGTGCTTGGTGCCTGCATGGAAGGAGCCGACGGTGATGATCCCCGGCGACAGAGGTCCCTTCTCCCGCGAAATCACACCCTGCAATGCCACGACGATCTGGGACGCAATGTAGACCGGATCCTTGCCCAGTTGCGGTGCCGCGCCATGCGTGCCTACGCCCTTGACGGTTACATCAACGCTGTCGGCTGACGAATACTGGATCGACTCCGATCCCGAGACGATGCCGGTCGGCAGCTGCGATGCAATGTGAAAGGCGAGCGCATAATCTGGCTTCTGGAAGCGGCTATACAGCCCGTCCTTGATCATGGCGGCCGCGCCGCCGACGCGTTCCTCGGCAGGCTGGACAATGAACAACACTGTCCCAGACCAGCGATCCTTCATCGCGGCCAGCCGCTTGGCGGTCGCCACCATCGCGGTGATGTGTGTGTCGTGGCCGCAGGCGTGCATTACGGGCGAATCCACCCCATCGACACCGACCTGCCGCGCCTTCGAAGCATAGGACAGGCCGGTCTTTTCCTCGACCGGCAGGCCGTCCATGTCGGCGCGCACCAGCACCGTCGGTCCCGCGCCGTTGCTCATAACGCCGACGACGCCGGTCCCGCCGACCTTCTCGGTGACGACGATGCCGGGGATCGCCCGCAGCTCCTTGGCCATGCGCGCGGCGGTGTTCACTTCCTTGAACGACAGTTCGGGATTGCGGTGGAACCAGTCGAACAGCGCCGCGCCCGATGCCTCGTAATCGGCGCGGATCGCCGCCGCGAAATCGGGCTCGGCAAGCGCCGGGGTGGCAAGGACAAGCGACAGGGCAGGCAGCAGGCGGACAAATTTCATGAACAATCTCCGGTTCGTTCGGCAATGTGGGTGGCGTTGACGGTCAGGCGCGACGTTTCGCCGCGGTCGGTGGTGACGGTCATGACGATTTCGGCGTCGAGGCTGACATAGCGCGGCTCATACGTGCCGCCGACCTTGATCCAGCTGTCGGTGTCGTCGATCTTGTAGCCGGACCCGCCCCCGCCCGAGGCAATCTTCGCGGCCAGCGCCGGACATTCGCCCTTCGCTTCAACGCTGCCATTTTCGGCCTTGGCTTGGGTCAACGAACAGGCATCCTGACGCAGGTTGAACATCTCGATGAATTTCGGCCCGGTGCGGATCACGGGTGTCTTGCATTCGCTGCGTTCGGTATCGGCGGGCAGTTGCCGGCGCAGCGCATCGATGCTGAGGCCATCGACCTTGGGCGTCGCGAAATGCGTCGTCATCCGCCATTGGCCATGTTCGAGCGGCGTTCCGGGCGGCTCGGCGACGCCGCAGCCACCGAGCCCAAGGGGCACGATGAGCAGCATACGGACGAGACCGAGCGGTCGCAAAAGGTGCCGTGCGGATCGCCTCAACTATCTTCCTTGCCGGTACAGACACCCGTGCGTTTGCCGGTGACGCTCATCTTCATCGACATGTTCGACATGGGTCCGGCCTTTGCGCCGCCGCTGCCCGCCGTGGCCATCGTCATCGCATAGCTGTCGGGGCCATAGGTACCGGCCATTTTCATCGTCCGCGTGCCACCGCCCTCGTTACAGGTCATCTCGGCATCGATCTTGCCATTGCCCATCGTGTAGTGGGCGAACTTGCAGCTTTTTTGCTCGCCGCCGAAGAAGCCCTCTTTCGGCGCCTTGGCTTCCTCGGGCGTCAGACAGCTGACAAAGGTCTTGGGTTTGCCCATCGCTGCCTTCATCCGCTCAGCCATTTGCGGCGGCATGTCGGGAATGCTGATATCACTGATTGTCATCGACCCCTCCCACCTGCCGGGCGACACGAAAGGGGTGTCGAGATTGGCCGCCTTCACCTTGGCCGCGACTTCGGCACCGGTCGCATTGGTTGCGGTCACGGTCGGCCCCGAATTGCAGGCAGCGAGAATAAGTGGAGCAAGCAGCATCAGGCGCGTCATGGCGTTTCCTCCCTATCGTCGATCGATTGTGATGCGCCCGAGTTCGGGCAGAGCATATCGCGTCGCGGGCGCAATTCAATCGGCAAGCGGCGCGCAATCCCACCCGTTGTAACCCGCTCACGCAATCCCTATCGTTCTCTTTATGTCCATCGCCATCCGCACGAGTCTCGACGAACCCGAAACGGCGGCGGACTTCGTTCCGCACCGCCCTGCCCGTCCTCCCAAGGTCGAGGGAGGCAAATTGTTCAAGGTCGTGTCCGACTATCAGGCCGCCGGCGATCAGCCGACCGCGATTGCCGAGCTGGTCGAGACCGCGCTGACCGGCGAGCGCAACCAGGTGCTGCTGGGCGTCACCGGGAGCGGCAAGACCTTCACCATGGCCCGCGTGATCGAGGAGTTGCAGCGGCCCGCGCTGATACTGGCGCCGAACAAGATTCTGGCCGCGCAGCTCTACGGCGAGATGAAGTCGTTCTTTCCCGACAATGCGGTCGAGTATTTCGTCAGCTATTACGACTATTACCAGCCCGAGGCCTATGTCGCGCGCTCGGACACCTACATCGAGAAGGAATCCTCCGTAAACGAGAGCATCGACCGGATGCGGCATTCCGCCACCCGCTCGCTGCTTGAACGCGACGATGTGATCATCGTCGCGTCGGTGTCGTGCCTCTATGGCATCGGATCGGTCGAGACGTACTCGGCAATGATCTTCGACCTGAAAAAGGGTCAGACGGTCGAGCAGTCGGAAATTATCCGCAAGCTGGTTGCGCTCCAGTACAAGCGCAACGATGCCGCGTTCCAGCGCGGCAATTTCCGTGTGCGCGGTGACAATCTGGAGATTTTCCCGTCGCATTATGAGGACAGCGCATGGCGTATCTCATTTTTCGGCAACGAGATCGAGAGCATTGCCGAGTTCGACCCGCTGACCGGCAAGAAAGCGGCGATGCTCGATTACGTCCGCGTCTATGCGAACAGCCATTACGTCACGCCTGGCCCGACGATGAAGCAGGCGATGGAGGCGATCAAACACGAGCTGTCCGAGCGGCTGAAGGAACTGGTCGCCGAAGGGAAACTGCTCGAAGCACAGAGGCTCGAGCAGCGCACCAATTTCGATCTCGAGATGATTGCCGCGACCGGCAGTTGCGCCGGCATCGAGAATTACAGCCGCTTCCTGACCGGACGGATGCCCGGCGAGCCGCCGCCGACCTTGTTTGAATACCTCCCCGAAAACGCGCTGCTGTTCGTCGACGAAAGCCATGTCACCATCGGGCAGGTCAACGGCATGTCGCGGGGCGATCACCGGCGCAAATTGACTTTGGCCGAATATGGATTCCGCCTGCCGTCGGCGATCGACAACCGGCCATTGCGCTTCAACGAATGGGACGCGATGCGCCCGCAGACGGTGTGCGTGTCGGCGACGCCGGGGCCGTGGGAAATGGAACAGACCGGCGGTGTGTTCGCCGAACAGGTCATCCGGCCCACTGGCCTGATCGACCCGCCGGTCGAGATCAAGCCGGTCGAGGACCAGGTCGACGACTGCATCAACGAGATCAGGAAGACGACGGCGGCGGGATATCGCACGCTCGTCACCACCCTGACCAAGCGGATGGCGGAGGATTTGACCGAGTATCTGCACGAGGCGGGGATCAAGGTCCGCTATATGCACTCGGACGTCGAGACGCTGGAGCGGATCGAGCTGATCCGCGACTTGCGGCTGGGCGTCTACGACGTGCTGATCGGCATCAACCTGTTGCGAGAGGGATTGGATATTCCCGAATGCGGGCTGGTTTGCATTCTCGATGCCGACAAGGAGGGGTTCCTGCGCAGCGAAACGTCGCTGATCCAGACCATCGGCCGCGCCGCGCGCAACGTCGACGGGCGCGTGATCCTTTATGCCGACCGCATGACGGGCAGCATGGAACGCGCGATCCGCGAAACCGACCGGCGGCGCGAAAAACAGCTCGAATACAATACCGCGCACGGGATAACCCCCGCGACGATCAAGCGCAACATTGGCGACGTCATCTCGCACCTGTCGAACCGCGATCAGGTGACGATCGAAATCGACGAAGACCGCCCCCACATGGTCGGCCACAATTTGCGCGCGTATATCGAAGACCTCGAAAAGAAGATGCGCAAAGCCGCCGGTGACCTGGAATTCGAGGAAGCCGGCCGCCTGCGCGACGAAATCCGGTCGCTAGAGGCGGAGGAGCTGGGGCTGCCGGGGGCGGTCGTGTCGGCAGCACCGATCATGGGCCGGAGCAACGAGGGCAAGCCGGGGACGCGGAAGGACCGGTTTGGGAAGACGCAACGGAAGTGGGGTAAGGGGCGGTGAAAACTTGGCCGCGACGCCATTCCATAGCACTCTTCCTAATTCCACTTGCCGGTTGCTCGACGTCTGAAACGTGGACCGACGCTATTCCCCATTATCCAACTGATCCCGGCTGGCACTATCGGGCAATGACACGCGCGCAGATGGTGAAATTCGGTTTTGGTACGCCAGCGACCAAGTCATTGACAGCCATGTGTGGATACGTCTCTGGACCGGATCTCATATTCTTTGCTCAGGAAGTTTTGGAAACGGGCCCGACCGGAGAGTTGGTTTTGACGGCGGGCGATACCAAGCAAACATTCGAAGCTTTTCCCGAATTTCACAGCGGTAATCTCATTGTGAATCTAAAGTCCGGCAGCGACCTCTACCGAAAGTTACGCACTTTTCGGGGTTCTTTGCATTTGAGCGTCAACAGCGGCCATACCATCACATTTCCCCCCACTGACTATTTTATCCGTCTAACCCGTGCATGCGATGACATGCGGGTTCGCTTTGCCGATGAGTGGGCAAAAACCTAGGTTACAGTCCAAGGCCGGTACCTCCATGGCTTTAAGCGCAAGTTACAGGACGATAGTTCTTGTTTCAGTAGCTAGCCCAACTCCATGGTCCAGAATATCACAGCCTCTGTTCAATCGCTGACAGACGAAGGTTGGGCCGTTCTGCCACACCTCCTTTCACTCCCTGACTGCCTCGCTCTGCAAGCACACTGGCAAAAGCCCGCCATCTTTCGCAGCGAAGTGAACATGGCGCGGCATGGGTTTGGGCGGGGTGTCTATCGGTATTTTGCCGATCCGCTGCCGGCGCTGGTCGCAACTCTCCGAACCGAACTCTATCCGCACCTCGCGGCCATCGCCAATCGCTGGGCGGAGGTGCTGGGGGCCGGCCAGGCCTATCCCGCCACCCACGCCGAGTACCGCGCCCGGTGCCATGCCGCCGGGCAGACGCGACCTACGCCGCTCCTCCTGCGCTACGTCCCCGGCGACTGGAATGCGCTGCATCAGGATTTGTACGGTGCGGAAGTGTTTCCGTTGCAGGTCGCGATCCTGTTGTCCGAACCGACACGCGATTTCACCGGCGGTGAGTTCGTGCTGACCGAACAACGACCGCGCATGCAGTCGCGCGCGGCGGTCGTGCCGTTACGACAGGGCGATGCGGTCGTGTTTCCGGTGCGCGAGCGGCCGGTGCAGGGCGCGCGCGGTCCCTATCGCGTGCAGATGCGGCACGGGGTCAGCAAGTTGCACACCGGCGAACGCTTTACCCTGGGTATCATCTTTCACGACGCCGCCTGAGCGCGAGCACGTAGATTAACAACGCAACCCCCGCGAAAATAAACCACTGCACCGCATAGGCGAGGTGATTGTTCGCAATAGCTGCCGGATCGGGCGGCGCGCTGGCAGCCAGGCCCGGCGCGGGGACGTCGGCGACCAGCATCGGGCGCAGTGGCATCGCACGCCCGAACAAGCGCCCGATCAGACTCTCATGGCTAGGCTCGGTCGTGATCAGGCCGTCGACGATGCCGCCGTTCCAGCCCGGTTTCTGAGCCGGGTCGGCGGACACGCCCATGTCGATCAGCGCGCCGGGTCCCTCTGCCCCCGTCACGCAATTCGCGATATGCCGGTATCCGGCCTGGCCGCCAGGTGTGCGGCCACCCTCCGTGCGCCAGCTAGCGACGCGCAGGCAATGGACCTGAGCTTTGCGAAACATCGCCTCAGGCGGCACGGGCGCCAGTTGCGGATAGGCCATCGGCGGCAGGTTGAGGTTAGCGGTATAGCGCGCGATCAGCGCTTCCTTCTCGCCGCGCCGCTGCAGCTGCCACACGCCCAGCGCAATCATCGCGGCGACCGCGAATCCGACGATCAGCGTGGCGATAACGGGCAGGCGCTTCATCGCTTGATCTTACCCTCGCGCGCGGCGTTGCGGTATTCGGAGATGAGCAGCGCCGCCTTGCCGAGCCGCAAGCCACCGATCACGAGTCCCAGCGCCACTGCGGGCCAGATCAGGATATGCACCCAGAACGGCGGGCTGGCGGCCAGTTCGAGGCTGACCGCGCCGAGCACCACAACGGCCCCCACGATCAGGGTCAGGAACGCCGCCGGCCCGTCGCCCACGTTGAACGCGCTGAAGTCCAGCCCGCACGCCCGGCATTTCGGCGCGAACGACAACATGCCGCCGAACAGCGTTCGTGCACCGCATTGCGGGCAGCCGCCCTTGAGCGCGAGCATGACGAGGCTGTCGGGGGCGGGAGTCACCGGATGGGGGTCAGGCGCGACCCGCGCACCACGGGTCGGGGTTCATGTCGACCGGTGCACCGGGGACTCCGGGTGCCGGAAAGCGCGCCTTGAAGGTAAAGGCCTGTTCGGTCGGACCGTAACGGTCGAGCCGCCAGAGCCGCGCCAGCCCCTCATCGACCGACGGGACATGGCCGGCGGGCACCCACCAGAGCGCCTGATACGCGCCGTCAAAGCGTTCGAAATACTCTTTGCGGCGCGCCATTTCGGGGGTGTGGGCGCTGCGATACACGAAGGCGAACAGCGCATCGGCATCACACCATAGCGACATATTGACGGCAAACAGCGGATCGGGTGTCGGGCGCAGGTTCGTCGCGTTGCCGCTTTCGTCCTGCAGCCGCCAGATAAAGCCCGAACTGGCATCGGCAAGTGCGTTGATGCGGTCGAGCGCTTCGAAAAACGGCTGCACCCGTGGGTCGCCCGGCAAGGCGACCAAACGCCCCACATTGATCTGGGCGAGATGCCAGCCTGACGCTCGCGCCTCGCTCACCCGCTATGGACCGGTGCGCCCCAGCCGCCCCAGACATAGACGGCGATGAACAGGAACAGCCACACGACATCGACGAAATGCCAATACCAGGCCGCCGCTTCGAAACCGAAATGCTGACGCGGCGTGAAGTGACCCTTGTACGTGCGGATCAGGCAGACGATCAGGAAAATCGTGCCGACGATCACGTGGAAACCGTGGAAGCCCGTCGCCATGAAGAAAGCTGCGCTGTAGTTCAGCCCCTTGAATGCGAAGGGCGCGTGGACATACTCATAGGCCTGAATGCTCGAGAACAGCAGACCGAGCAGGATGGTGGCCCACAGGCCGACCTTCAGCCCCTGCCGGTCGCCGTGGATCAGCGCATGGTGGGCATAGGTGACTGTCGTGCCCGAACAGAGCAGGATCAGCGTGTTGAGCAACGGGAAGCCGAACGGATCGATGACATCGATCCCCTTCGGCGGCCATTGCTCCAGCGCCGCAGCACCCGGTTGACCGATGATGTTGGTGACCGACATGGTGCCGGCTGCATGGTCCTTGACGATATCGAGGGCAGCGGGAAACAGCGAGTAATCGAACCACGCCCAGAACCAGCCGACGAAGAACATGACCTCGGACGCGATGAACAGGATCATGCCATAGCGCAGGTGCAGTGCCACGACAGGCGTGTGGTCGCCGGCATGCGCCTCGCGCACGACCTGCTGCCACCAGCCGAAGAAGGTGGCGAGGACAGCTGCGAGGCCCAGGCCGAACACATAACCACCCGCACCCGAATTGTGCATCCACATGATGCCGCCCGCCGCCATGATCAGCGCCGAAAACGCACCGATGATCGGCCAGGGGCTGGGCGGGAGAATGTGGTAATCGTGGTTCTTGGCACCGGCCATGGGAAGTCCTCGTCTATCTGGATCGGGTTTTAGCCACGCACTTGCGGGGCGTCTATGGGATAGAAGGTGTAGCTGAGCGTGATCGCCTGAATGTCCCTGGTGTCGGCATCCTTGGCAATGCCGGGATCGACGTAGAAGATGACCGGCATCCGCACGCTCTGCCCCGGCTGCAGCGTCTGTTCGGTGAAACAGAAGCACTGAACCTTGGCAAAGTAGCCGCCCGCCTGGGTCGGCGTCACATTATAGGTCGCGCGACCGGTGACCGGGTAGCGCGCGTGGTTGGTCGCGGTAAAGAACGCCATGTTCTTTTCGCCGATCGTCACGATCTGGTCGGGTTTTTCGGGTTCGAACGTCCAGGGCAGCGTCGGCACATGGTTGGCGTCAAAGCGGATCTCGACGGTTTTGCCCGCAACCGCTCGGACCAGCTGTCCATTGGACCGCTGTGTCGTGCCGTCGAAGCCCGTCGCTTCGCAGAACAGGCGGTAGAGCGGCACGCTGGCAAAGCCGAGGCCGAGCATTGCCAGGACGCCGAGCACAGCGAATGTGGCAGTGCGCTTGCGCGGATCGGCGACGAGCACGCTCATGAGACGGTCGACCCGATGCGCGCGAGCGTGATGAAATAGAACAGCGCGACTAGGCCGCCCAGAATCAGCGCGGTAACGATCGCGCGCCCCTTGCGGCGGCGGTCGAACTCAGCGCGGTTCGGATCGTCGGGCGTCATGCGAACACCGTCCTATCGAGCGCTAGCGCAGCGAACGTGACCAGCATGTAACCGATCGAATAGAGGAACAGCAGCTTTTCGGCGCGCATGTCCTTTGGGGTCGGCGCGGCATCGACGACGACCCAGATGTTGATCGCCACAAAGATCAGCGAGCCGACCACCGCGGTGACGCCATAGAAAGCGCCCGTCATGCCCAGCGGCCAGGGGGCGACCGCAATCACGGCCATCAGCACGGCATAGCCGAGCATCTGGAGGCGGGTGCTGCGCGCGCTGGCGACGACAGGCATCATCGGCACGGTGCCGGCGGCGTAATCGTCGCGGATTCGCAGTGCCAGCGCCCAGCTGTGCGGCGGCGTCCACAAGAAGATGAACGCAAACATGAGGACCGGCAGCGGCGCGATCTGCCCGGTCGCCGCGACCCAGCCGATCAACGGCGGGAACGCCCCGGCCGCTCCGCCGATAACGATATTCTGCGGCGTGATCCGCTTCAGCCACACCGTGTAGATCAGCACGTAGAACAGGATCGATCCGGCCAACAGCGCGGCAGCGAGCAGGTTGGTCGCCAGCCCCATGATCAGGACCGATGCGACCCCCAAGCCCACGCCGAAATGAAGCGCCGACTGCGGATCCATCCGCCCGGCCGCCAGCGGACGATTGGCCGTGCGGCGCATCATCGCGTCGATGTCGGCCTCATACCATTGGTTCAGCGCGCCTGCAGCGCCCGCTGCCATCGCGATGCACAGGACCGCCGTGAACGCGATCGCATGCGGCAGCGCGACCGGGGCGGCCAGCATCCCGCACAGCCCCGTGAACACCACCGAGCGCATGACGCGCGGCTTCGTCAGCGCGAAGAAATCGCGCCAGTCGGCCGGAAGCGGGGTCGCGAGAGTGGTCGTGGTCATCTTCGTTCCTAGCTCGGCGACGCGGAATAAATCCGCGTCGTCGGTCGTCATTTCATGACGCCGTCCGGCCGTTCGGCACCCGCCTTGGCGGGACCAGCGCGCTGCTCCGCTGCGCGCCTGCCTCCGGCTAGTCGATACGCGGCAGCGTTTCGAACTGGTGGTACGGCGGCGGGCTCGACAGGGTCCATTCGAGCGTCGTCGCCCCTTCGCCCCATGGATTGGCTTCGGCCTTCTTGCCCGCGAACAGCGACCAGAACAGGTTCACAAAGAACACGCCCATCGATAGCGCCATCAGCGAGTAGCCATAGCTCGTCGCGATATGGTTCCAGTAGGCATAGGCATCCGGGTAATCGGGAATGCGCCGCGGCATGCCGTCTAGCCCGAGGAAGTGCATCGGGAAGAACAGGATGTTCACGCCGACGAAGAACATCCAGAAATGCACCTGGCCCAGGAATTCATTGTACTGGCGGCCCGACATCTTGGCGAACCAGTAATAGAAGCCCGCAAACAGGCTGAACACCGCACCCAGCGACAGCACATAGTGGAAGTGCGCCACGACGTAATAGGTGTCCTGCATGTACGTATCGATGCCGCCGTTCGCGAGCACGACGCCGGTCACGCCGCCGACGGTAAACATGAAAATAAACCCGATCGACCACATCATCGGCGTCTTGAAAGACAGCGAGCCGCCCCACATCGTCGCGATCCAGCTGAAAATCTTGATGCCGGTCGGCACCGCGATCACCATCGTTGCGGCGGTGAAGTACATTTTCATGTTCACGCTGAGACCCGTGGTGAACATGTGGTGCGCCCAGACGATAAAGCCGACGACGCCGATCGCGACCATCGCATAGGCCATGCCGAGATAGCCGAAGACCGGCTTTTTCGAGAAGGTCGAGATCACCTGGCTGACGATGCCGAAGCCCGGCAGGATCATGATGTAGACTTCGGGATGGCCGAAGAACCAGAACAGATGCTGATACAGGATCGGGTTGCCGCCGCCTGCTGCATCGAAGAACGTCGTGCCGAAGTTACGGTCGGTCAGCAGCATCGTGATCGCGGCCGCCAGCACCGGAAGGGCCAGCAGCAGCAGGAATGCGGTGACCAGAACCGACCACACGAACAGCGGCATTTTGTGCAGGGTCATTCCCGGCGCGCGCATGTTGAAGATCGTGGTGATGAAATTGATCGCGCCCAGAATCGAGCTCGCGCCCGCAAGGTGCAGCGACAAGATCGCCATGTCGACCGCCGGGCCCGCCGAACCGGTTGTCGACAGCGGGGCATAGACGGTCCAGCCGGTTCCTGCCCCCATGCCGGTACCGCCCGAGAAGAACGACGAGCCGAGCAGTAGGATGAAGCTGGGCACCAGCAGCCAGAAGGAGACGTTGTTCATGCGCGGGAACGCCATATCGGGCGCGCCGATCATGATCGGCACGAACCAGTTGCCGAAGCCGCCGATCATCGCGGGCATGACCATGAAGAACACCATGATCAGGCCGTGCGCCGTGATCAGCACGTTCCACATATGGAGGGCCGAATTGAGATTCGACGGGTCGTTGCCCATCATCGCGCTCCACGTGCCGAGATATTGAATCCCAGGTTCGGCGAGTTCCATCCGCATCAGACCCGAAATCGCGCCGCCGATGACCCCGGCGGTGATCGCGAAGATCAGGTAGAGCGTCCCGATATCCTTGTGGTTGGTCGACATGAACCAGCGGGCAAAAAAGCCCGGCTTGTGGTCCGCATCATGATGATCGTCGGCGTGGGCCTGAAAAGCGTTGGCGGTTACAGCAGTCATCGGGATCAACCCTTGGTCGCGGCGACGGGCGCCGGGGTAACGGGAGCAGGCGCAGCGGGCGCGGGCGCTGCAGGCATGGCATCGACGGGCATGTTCGGCGCAGCTGCACCGACTGCCTGCGTCGCGGCGGGCTTGGCGCCGGGCATCTTGCCCCCCTTCGATGCGATCCACTGCGCGAACTGGGCTGGGCTGACCGCCTCGACCGCGATCGGCATGAAGCCGTGGCGCGCACCGCACAGCTCGCTGCACTGGCCGTAATAGACGCCAGCTTTTTCGATGGTGAAGCTGGTTTCGTTGATGCGTCCGGGCACCGCGTCCATCTTGGTCCAGAGCGCTGGAACGGCGAACGCATGGATCACGTCGTTCGATGTCGTCAGCACGCGAACCGGAACGCCGACCGGCACGACGATGCGGTTGTCGACGCCGAGCAGGCGGGGCTCACCCTTGGCCTTCGCCTGTTCGTCGGTCAGCATGTTCGACACGATCTCGAAATCGCCGTGATCAGGATAGGTGTAGGACCAGAACCACTGGTTGCCGGTCGCCTTGATCGTCACAGCATTCTTGCCGACGGGCTTATACTGCGCGGCGAGCAGACCGATCGAAGGAATGGCAATGCCCACCAGAATGAGCACCGGCACCAAAGTCCAAATGACCTCGATCAGGGTGTTGTGCGAGGTTTTTGACGGGATCGGATTGGCGGCCTTGCGATAGCGGAACGCGACCCAGAACAGCAGGCCGAGCACAAAAACCGAGATCGCGACGATGATCGGCATCAGAATCACATTGTGCATCCACAGTGCGAATTCACCGTTTTTCGTAACCTGTGGTTGCAGCTCATAGCCTGCGGGAATGGGTTGGCCGACATCAGCGACAGGTTTGAGTTCTGCTGGTGCGGCAACGGCGGGCGTTGCGGTTACGGTTGCATTGGTCGCGGCGACCGTAGCGGCAACCGGAGCTTCTTGGGCGATCACGGGGGCCGAAAAAGCCAGCCCGAGAGCGATCAAAGCAGGTGTCAGCAGTTTCACGAAATCCATCCCTCAGTCGCGTGGTCCGGCGCGGGGATACGCGCGGTGGGACCGTCACAACCGCGGCCTATACGCTCGGGCTCCGCCAGTCTCAAGCAGTTAGGCAGGTGTTTTTGCTGCGATTGCTCACATCGCCCATTGCACTTGTTGTCAGGGAACCCCCATGTCCTTACGGAAACGCGCAAATCGCAGGAGCAATAAGTGACCGACGACGAGGTGCTGGCGGAATTCAGGGCAGCCGATGCGCTGCTCGAAGGGCATTTCATCCTGTCGTCGGGCCTGCGCTCTGCCCGTTACCTCCAATGCGCGCGCGTTCTGGCCGATCCGAAGCGCGGCAGCCGCCTGGCCGAAGCGCTGGTCGCGCGCCTTCCTGATGATCTCGCCATCGACATCGTCGTCTCGCCTGCCATGGGCGGCGTGATTGCGGGCCATGAAATGGGCCGCGCGCTGGGCGTCGAGGCGGTTTTCCTCGAACGCCCCGAAGGCGTGTTCGAACTGCGGCGCGGATTCCGTCTGACGCCGGGACAGCGCGTCCTGATGATGGAAGATGTCGTGACCACCGGCCTCAGCTCGCGTGAAGCCATCGCTGCAATCGGTCGCGCAGGCGGGGTGGTCGTGGCCGCCGCCGCACTCGTCGACCGGTCGGACGGCACGGCCGACCTCGGCGTGCCATTCTATCCGCTGATCCGCCTTTCGGTACCGACCTATGCCGCCGATGCCTTGCCGCCCGAACTGGCGGCGATTCCGGCAATCAAGCCGGGGAGCAGGGCAGCGTGACCCGGCTGGTCGCGCTTGCCTTTCTCGTGTCTGCCGCAACTGTCTCATCGGCTTTCGCGCAGGCACCTGCAACACACGCTGATGAACTTCCGCGAAACTGGACGTATGAGCGCCGGGGCGGAGACGGTTTTTACGGAACGATTCTGATCGGCAAGGGCGACCGTATTGTTGCAGAGGAAAGCCGGGGGTCGCGCTTCACGCAGACCGCCTATGAGCGCGAAGCTGCCCGGCGCGAGGTATTGCCCGATGATTTTGAGTCGTTCAAACCCGGCGAAACCTGGCGCTGGGCATCGGTAACCAAGCAGGTCATCGCTGTTCTGATCATGCAGGAAGTGGTGAAAGGGCAGATCGAGCTCGATGCACCGATCACGAAATACCTTCCTGCGTTTGTCGGCCCGACCGGCGCACGAATTACGGTCCGGCAGTTGCTTCGGCATCAGTCCGGTATTCCGAATCCTGATGACACACCTTTAGGTGAAGGGGGTGTTCCGAGCTATTATCTGCCCACTTGGGTGGGCAGTCGCGACGCCACTACCGGGTTTTGCGCCGGAAAGCCGTTGGCGGAACCGGGAGGAGCGTGGCGATACAATAATTGCGACTACATCATTGCGGGAGCTTTGCTGGAGGCAGTTGTTGGCAGGCCCTGGTCCGAGATCGTTGATGAACGAATTGCGCGCGTACTCAAGCTGCGGACGCTAAAGGTGATCAATCGCCGTACGATGCTAGTTGGCGGCTTTGTCGGGGCGGACCCGGAACCGGTGATCGACTACACGGCTTTCAGCGCCTCGGCCGGCCTGTCCGGCACACTGCGCGACCTGTGGGCCGTTGACCGCGCCCTCATGACCGGCAAACTTTTGCCGCCGGCCGCACTCGCCGAAATGTGGAATGGCGACCCGAAACTTGGCTTTATGGCGCTCGGGCAATGGGTGTTCAGCGTGCCGTTGAGAGGGTGCGCGGCACCGGTGCGCATCGTCGAGCGGCGCGGGGCCATCGGCGGTGTCGAAGTGCGCAATTTCATCCTGCCCGACAAGGATGTCGTGGCGATTGCCTTTACCAATCGCAGCGGATTCGATTTTGGCGAAGTCTGGCAGGGCAAGGGATTCTCCTATGATCTGTTAAGCTCGGCGGCATGTTCATGACCGGCCCCCTTCGCCTCGGCGTCAACATCGACCATGTCGCGACCATCCGTAATGCGCGCGGCGGGGACCATCCCGATCCGATGCGGGCGGTGCGCATCGTGGAGGCGGCGGGGGGCGACGGCATCACCGTCCATCTGCGCGAGGACCGGCGGCATATTCGTGATGCCGATCTCGACATGCTGATGGCCGAAACCGCCCTGCCGGTGAACCTCGAAATGGCGGCGACCGAGGAAATGGTCGCCATTGCCCTTCGCCACCGGCCCCATGCCGCCTGCATCGTCCCCGAACGGCGCGAGGAGCGCACGACCGAAGGCGGGCTGGACGCTGCCGGGCAGCACAACCACCTGGCCCCGCTGGTCGCGCAATTGCTCGATGCGGGCATCCGGGTCAGCCTGTTCCTCGAACCGGACCCGCGCCAGATCGACGCGGCGCTCCGCCTGCGCGCACCGGTCGTCGAACTGCACACGGGGAAATATGCGCACGGCGATCCGGACGGCATCGAGTTGCGTCGCCTGTCCGATGCGGCTGCGCTCTGCGCCAAGAACGGCATCGAACCGCATGCGGGGCATGGCCTGACCTTCGACAATGTCGTCCCCATTGCCGCTATCCCGCAGATAGCCGAACTCAACATCGGCCATTTTCTGGTCGGGGAAGCGATCTTCGTTGGGCTGGAGGAAAGCATCCGCCGGATGAAGACGCTGATGGAGAGCGCTCGTTGATCGTCGGCCTCGGTTCCGATCTCTGCAATATCGAGCGGATCCAGAACTCGCTCGACCGGTTCGGCGAGCGGTTCGAGAATCGCGTATTTACGGCAAACGAGCGCGCCAAGGCCGCGCGGCGTCCGTTCACGCGCGCAGGTACGTACGCCAAACGCTTCGCCGCCAAGGAAGCATTCTCCAAGGCGGTCGGTACCGGATTCAGGCGCGGCGTGTTCATGAAGGACATCGGCGTCGTCAATGCGCCGTCGGGTGCGCCCACGCTGGCGCTGGAGGCCGGCGCGAAAGCGGCGCTCGACGCGCTGATTCCTGCCGGTTATGAAGCGCGCATACATGTGACGCTCACCGACGACCATCCATGGGCGCAGGCGTTCGTCATTATTGAAGCTTTGCCGAAAGTAACCGCGTGACCACAGAGACCACTGCGACCGTCGAAACGCCCGCCACAGCGCCGGTGGATAAGCCGAAGACCGACTGGGTGGCGGAGATCAAAAGCATCTTCTTCCTGATCCTCGCGGTGCTCGGCTTTCACAGCCTGATCGCCAAACCCTTCTATATCCCCAGCGAATCGATGATGCCGGGCTTGCTGGTCGGCGATCAATTGGTGGTCAACAAGTTCGCGTACGGCTGGTCCTATGTCTCGCCCAGTTTCCACGTGTTTCCGTTCAGCAAGGGGCGTCTGCTCGGCAAGCTGCCCGAGCGCGGCGATGTCGTCATCGCCTCGCCCCCGTCGCGGCTGGATGAGGACTATATCAAACGCGTGATCGGCCTGCCCGGCGACCGGATCGAAGTGCGCGGCGGGACCGTCATCATCAACGGTGTGCCGGTAAAGCGCGCGCCGATGGTACTGCGGTCGATTCCGGTCGATGCCGACGAACCCTGTACCGACGCGCTCTATGCCGATTATCGACGGGAGGGGCCCGATGGCAAGGTCACCTGTGCGCTGCCCGTGGTGCGCGAAACCCTGCCCAACGGGCGCAGCTACGACACCATCGACCTTGGCTATTTTCCGTCGGTCGACGATTACCCCGCCACGACGATTCCGGCCGACCATGTCTTCCTGATGGGCGACAATCGCGACAATTCGGCGGACAGCCGCGTGGTCGAGGCGCGCGGCGGGCTGGGCGGACCGTTGCCCTGGGAAAACCTGGGCGGGCGGGCCGAATTCATCAGCTTCTCGCTCGATGGCAGCCAGCACTGGTACAACCCGCTCAGCTGGTTCGGCGCGTTGCGCGGTGGCCGCGCGGGCAGCAGCCTGCATCCCAGCAAGACCGGCTGATCAGACGTCGAGCTTGTCGCGGTCTTCGGGTTTGAGGTCGCTGGCCGAGACATAGACCGACTTCACGACGACCATAACAACGACCGTCAGCGGCGTCGCCAGGATGACGCCGACCGGACCGAGCAGGACACCGGCGGCAATCAGGCTGAAAATCGTGAGCGCAGGCGGCAGCTCGACCATCCGGCTTTGCAACAACGGCATCACGAGGTTGCCCTGAACCTGTTGCACGACGACGAGCACGACAATGGTCCAGATACCAGTCGTGGTGCTTTCGCTGAAGGCAAGGATCACCGACGGCACAACGACCACGAAGGTGCCGAGGTAGGGCACGAATTCGCACAGACCGGCGACAAGGCCGATCGCGGGCGCGGCGGGCAGGCCGACGATGGCCAGCCCGATCGTCGTGGCAAAGCCGACGAACAACATGCCGATCCCCTGCCCGACCAGCCAGCCGTTGAGCGATTCGGCAACCGACAGGAAAGTACGGGTCAGCTTACCGCGCGCGGATTGCGGGGTCAGCAGGATGACACCCTTTCCATAAAGACGGGGCTGCGCGGCCAGATAGATGCCGCCAACGATAATGACGGCGAGTGCGGAGACGATCGTCCCCAGACTGGTCAGCAGCCCGGTGGCAAAGCCGACGATGGATTTGCCGTCAGGCATATATTCGCCTGCACGTTTGAACACTTCTGCGCCGATCGGGGTTCCGGCAAAGCGCGCCTGAAACACTTCCCAGGCCGCTGGCAGGCGCTGGGCGAGTTCGGCGAATTCGTAGGATAGCGAATTGCCGAAGAACCAGAACGAGCCGATCAGTGTGGCCAATATGCCAAGCACCGACAGACCGAGCGCGATCCCGAAATGCACGCCCGTGCGGACCGCAATCCAGCGCGCGATGTTGAAAAAGATCAGCGCAACAAGCGCGCAGGCGAACACCAGCAGCAACAGATCGGCCAGCCTCCACAGCGCATAGGCGGCCGCTGCGGTGGAGATGACGATGACCGTCGTGCGGAAAACGCGGCGGTCGATCAGGGTTTCATTGTCGAACGGCACAGCAGGTTCTCCGTGTCGTAGGTTACGACACCGCCGAAATGCTTAGCGAAGCCGAATCGACGCGACGAACAAAATTTTTATTGGCGCAGCCGCTTACTTCGGCGCGCCGACACCCGGCAGCTGACCCTGCGCCTGCATGGCCTGCATCTGCGCCTGCAATTCGGCCTGATTGCGGAAGTCGATCATCTCGACATCGAAAATCAGCAGTGAATTGGCGGGAATGGTATCGCCCTGCGCCTGCGCGCCATAGCCGAGCGCCGGCGGAATCCAGATGCGATAGCTCGACCCGCGCGGCATCAGCTTCAGGGCTTCGGAAAAGCCCGGGACGACGCCCGTGACGGGGAACGGCGCGCGCTGTGCCTGATCAAAGACCTTGCCGGTGCGCAGCGAACCCTTGTAGTTCACCAGCGCAACATCGGCGTCGGTCGGGGTCGGCCCCTCGCCCTTTTTGATAACCTGATACTGCAGGCCGCTCGGCGTCGTGACGACACCGGCCGCGCCCTTGTGCCAGGCCAGGAACTGTTCGGCGGTCCCCGCTTCGGCGACGGTCTTTGCGGTACCGGTCCACGCCATCGCGATCCCTGCGAGCGCGGCAATGGCCACGGCACCGACCAGCCAAACCAGCCAGCTGCGCTTGACCGGCGCAATCGGGACCGCCGTTACGTCGGACATGGCTTAGCGGATACCGTCGCGTTCGGCGCGCTTGCGGTCCATCTTGCGGGCGCGGCGGACGGCAGCTGCACGTTCGCGGGCACGCTTTTCCGACGGCTTTTCATAGTGGCGGCGAAGCTTCATTTCGCGGTAGACGCCTTCGCGCTGAAGCTTCTTTTTCAGCGCCCGAAGCGCCTGGTCGACATTGTTGTCGCGCACCATGATCTGCATAAAAAACCGACGGCTCCGTATCTGAATTAGAGAATCGCCCGACCGCCAGGACGGGTGAAGAGCGGCGCGGGTAGCAGCCAGCCCCCAAAAACTCAACCCCACCCGCGTGTTGCCTTTGCGCAACAGGTTAAGTCCGGCTCCTTAGGGGGGATGAAGAAGCCGGACTCCCCGCTGGCGCGGACCCGTTTACCGAAACCGGGAGGGGTTACGGCATCAAGACCGTGTCAACGACGTGAATGACGCCGTTCGACTGCATGACGTTCCCGATCGTGACGTGGCTCATGCCACCCTTGGCATCGGTCAGCATGATCCGGTTGCCCATCATCGAGGCCGTCAGCGTGCCGCCGTTGACCGTGGTCAGCGTCGCCGTGCCGCCACCCGCCTTGATCTTGGCCGCAATGTCGGCGGCGGTCAGGCGACCGGCAACGACGTGATAGGTCAGGATCGACGTCAGTGTCGCCTTGTTCTCAGGCTTGACCAGTTCGCCGACCGTGCCCGGGGGCAGCTTGTCGAACGCAGCATTGGTCGGCGCGAACACCGTGAACGGACCGGCGCTTGACAGGGTGTCGACCAGTCCTGCTGCCTTGACGGCAGCGACCAGCGTCGTGTGATCCTTCGAATTGACGGCGTTCTGGACGATGTTCTTGGTCGGATACATGGCGGCACCGCCGACCATCGGATTCTTGGCGAGTGCCGGTGTGGCAATGGTCGCGAGCGCCAGCGCTGCAACGCCAACGCGGAAAAGAGACTTCATGGGGGATACTCCTCGAATCTAGCGGCAGCCTCTGTCGGGCTACGGGCCAGATACGCACGACATCGCGATACGGACGCATCCGTTGCAGATCAGACGCGAATAATTTTTCCCGACGCCACGACGGCCCCCTGCGGCGCGCCGGTCGGGGATCCGCCCCGCGCCTCCTGCGAGATCGCAAAGGTCGCGCCCGGCGCCAGCAATGCCGCGTGCGGTGCATCCAGATTGTGGCTGGCCGCCAGCTTCGCGTCGATCACGCCCAACGACACGGGTACGGCCTGCCCGGCAGGGATGACCCATAACTCGGCATCGCCCTTGCCGGGATCGAGGGTGACCGGGGTGACGAGAATCCGCTTGCTGGACGAATCATAGGCAATGGTGACGGCCATGCCCCGCTCGCCCGACAGGCTGGCGACCAATGGGGCGGCCGGCGTCGCTGTCTCGACCGGTACCGGCAAGGGTACGGGCGGCGGCCGTAGCGCGATCACGGCCAGCAAAGCCGCCGCGACCGCCCCCATACCGCCGGTCGCCCATTTCCACGGGCGTGCGCGATCGGGCGCATTGTCATTGACGCCCAGCCGCGCCTCGATTCCTGACCATACGCGGGCGTCGGGTTCGACTTCGGCCTCAACCGCCAGCGGACTCAGCTGATCGCGCCACCAGGCAACGCGCAGCGACAGCGGTCCGTCCATCTTGAGACGCGCTTCGACTGCCAATGCCTCGTCGGTCGACAGCAGGCCAAGCGCATATTCGGCGGCGAGGATGTCGTCATCTTCGGTCATGCCAGACACGCTTTCAACTTCATCAGCGCGCGGCGAATGCGGCTCTTGACCGTGCCCAGCGGCACGGCAGCGCGATCGGCGATATCGGCGTAGGTCGCCCCCTCGAAGAACGCAGTTCGAATCATCGTGGCATCCCCCGAAGCCAGCGTTTCCATGCAATGGGCGATGCGCGTGCGGTCCTCCGCATCGATCAGGCACGCCTCGGCATCGGGCGTGTCGTCGGCGACATCGGCGGCGGCCTCGATCGGTGCCGTCATGCGCTTGCCCGACGCGCGCAGCCGGTCGATCGCGCGGTTGCGCGTCAACGTGACCAGCCACGTTATCGGACTGGCCCGTGCCGGATCGAACGATCCCGCTTTCTGCCAGACATTGACGAATGCGTCCTGCAACGCGTCCTCCGCATCGGATTTCTCGGGGAAGATACGGAGACACACGCCAAAGAGTTTCGATGAGGTGCGCCGATAAACCTCCTGCAAGGCCGCGCGGTCGCCCTGCGCGACGCGTGCCAGTGCCGCTGAAAGAGCGGCACGTTCAATCGAGGCGAAATCCTCGCTCAGACCAGCTCCACCGCAAGAGCCGTTGCTTCGCCGCCGCCGATGCAGAGCGCGGCGACACCGCGTTTAAGACCGCGCGTCTTGAGCGCGGCAAGGAGCGTGGCCACGATCCGCGCACCCGATGCTCCAATGGGGTGACCCAGTGCAGTTGCCCCGCCGTTCACGTTCAGTCTGTCGTCGGGAATGCCCAGTTCCTTCGCCGCGATCATCGCCACTACCGCAAAAGCCTCGTTGACTTCGAACAAGTCAACATCGGCCACCGTCCACCCCGCCTTGTCCAGCGCCTTGCGGATCGCGGGCACGGGCGCAGTCGTGAATTTCGAGGGTTCGTGCGCATGCGCGGCATGGGCGACAATCCGCGCGACGACCGGAAGGCCCCTGGCCTCAGCCACGCTCTGGCGGGTCAGGACAAGGGCGGCCGCGCCGTCGCTGATCGACGAGGCGTTGGCGGCGGTCACCGTGCCGTCCTTGGCAAAGGCCGGTTTCAGCGTCGGAATCTTGTCGGGGCGCGCCTTGCCGGGCTGTTCGTCAGTATCGACGGTGGTCGTTCCGGACCGTCCCACCACATCGACCGCCACGATTTCGCCTGCAAACGCGCCGCTGTCGATGGCGGTCGTCGCGCGTTCGAGCGAGCGCAGCGCATAGCTGTCCTGTGCCTCGCGCGTGAACTGGTAGTCGCGGGCCGACTCTTCGGCGAACGACCCCATCAGGCGACCGGGATCATAGGCATCCTCAAGCCCGTCGAGGTACATCGAGTCCTTGACGATATCATGGCCGATGCGCGCGCCGCCCCGGTGCTTGGTCAGCAGGTACGGCGCGTTCGACATCGACTCCATGCCGCCTGCAACGACGATGTCGGCGCTGCCCGCCGCCAGCATGTCGTGTGCCATGATCGCCGCCTGCATGCCCGACCCGCACATCTTGTTGACGGTGGTTGCCGTCACCGACAGCGGCAAGCCGGCCCCGAGCGCTGCCTGTCGCGCCGGTGCTTGCCCGAGCCCTGCGGGCAGAACACAGCCCATGACGACCTGGTCGACATCGCCCCCTGCGACACCGGCGCGGTCGATGGCGGCCCTTACGGCGGTTGCGCCGAGGCTGGTCGCCGTTACGCTGCCAAGCGCGCCCTGAAACCCGCCCATCGGGGTGCGGGCATAGCCGATGATAACGATGGGATCAGTCAAAACATACTCCGCTTGGCTGAGCTTGTCGGGCCGCAGGCGACCGAAGGTCAACCCCTGCACGTCATCCGTCCGAATATCAAAAAGGACCACCCTTCGACAAGCTCAGGGAAGCGGAACAAGGTTACACCGCTTCGAGAACGCGCCGTCCCGGCCGTACCTGCAGCCGATGCGACGGCCTCGTCACCCGCGAGACATCGAGCACGGTGTCCATGAACACCCATTCGTTGGTCGCGGCCTGCGGAGTCAGCGACAGATGCATGTACCCCCGGTTCGACGTGTCGACCCAGCGGAGTTCGGGATTGGCTTTGTTGATGAGTGCGGCTGCCACCGTTTTCGGATCGATGCCTTTCGTCGCCTGTTCGAAGCCGGGCGAGGTCACGCTGTGGCCGCCGAACTCTACTCCCGCCGGTTTGCCGCCCTCCGGCAGGTCGTAACCCCAGCCGTTATGGCTGTCGCCGGTCACGACGACCAGGTCGCGCCCGCTGCGCTGCGCCGCCGCCAACAGCCGCGAACGCGCCGCCGGATAGCCGCCCCAATTGTCGAAATTATAGGGCAGCCCCGCCTTCGCCATCGTGACGCCCGTCTGCACATAGTCGCGGTTACGCTGGGGCGAGTCGGGCGAGATTGTCGCCATCGCGCTCTCTGGCAAATAGTTGTAGCCCATGTTGGTCCCAACGCCGAGGACGCTCCAAATTGCTTTTTCGCGGGCAAAGCCGTGGTAGAGCCAGCTTTCCTGCTCGGTCCCCATCATCGTCATCGACGGGTCGCGCCACGCTCCGTCGTGGAACTCCGCAAGCGCCCTCGCCGGGTCTGCGGTGCGCATGAAGCTGGCGGGCTCGATCTGCCGCGACCGTGCGATGGTGCGGGTATCGGTCCGGTAATAGGTCGCGAGATTGCCGATCTCATAGGTTTTCCACGGCTGTTCGCCGACCGGCAGCCACTCACGCCAGACCTTTTCGGCTACGATCTTGCGGTTGGTCCAGTCGCCCTCGTCCGCCTGGTGGTTCTGCGCGCCGCCCTCCCAGCTGTCATTGGCGCTTTCGTGGTCGTCGGGGCTGACGATCATCGGATAGGCGGCATGCAGTGCCTGCAACTGCGGGTCGGTGCGGTAGCTGGCGTAGCGGAGCCGGTAATCGGCGAGGTTCAGGATCTCGCCCGCCGGGAAAATCCGCTGCGCGAACTTGGTGCCCGCATCATAGCCGCCGCGCCCGTATTCATAGAAATAGTCGCCCATGTGCAGGACAAGGTCGACGTCATCGCGCAGGGCAGCATGGCCATAGGCGTTGAACTCGCCGAACCCCAGATTGGCGCACGAGAAGATTGCGATGTTGAACTTCGCCGCCTTGCCCACCGGCAGCGTCTTCGTCCGCCCGACCGGCGACATCGATCCGTCGGGGCCGATGAACCGGTACCAGTGCCATGTGCCGGGTTTGAGGCCATCAACGGTGATCTTGACTGTATGGTCGCGCCATGGCCCGGTCACCATCTGCCCGCCACCGACGATTTTGGCGAAATCGCGGCTTTCCGAAATCTCAACGCGCACCTTCGACGGTCCGCCGGTCGCGGACACATAGCGCGTCCACAACAACACACTATCCGGACCCGGCTCGCCGCTGGCGACATTATGGGTGAAGCCGGTCAGGCCCAGCAAGGCCTGCGCCATCGCTGCGCCCCCCGGCAGGATCAATCCGGCGATGCCGAACCCGGCGGTGGTGAACAGCTGGCGGCGGTCGATGCGGATCATGTGGCTCTCTCCAATTCACGTCGCGTGCGCGCGAATTGTTTCGGAATGGTGACGCTCAGGCTGCCTTGGCGTCAATGGCTCGCGCGCGGCGACGCTGAACCGACGAGCCGAGACCGATCGCTTCGCGGTATTTGGCGACAGTGCGACGGGCGAGGTCGAAGCCCTGTTCCTTCAGCATATCGACCAAAGTGTCGTCGGACAGGATCGCGTCGGCGGCTTCCTGCGAAATCAGCGTCTTGATTGCGGCCTTCACGGCGAGGGCCGACGCATTTTCCCCGCCGTCCGAACTCGCGATACCGCTGGTGAAGAAATATTTCAGCTCGAACATCCCGCGCGCGCAACTGAGATACTTATTGCTGGTGACGCGGCTGACCGTCGATTCGTGAAGACCCACCGCCTCGGCCACGGTTTTCAGCACCAGCGGCCGAAGGTGCGCGACGCCGTGCAGGAAAAACGCCTCCTGCTGCTTCACGATTTCGGTGGCGACCGTGACGATGGTCCGTTGGCGCTGATCGAGCGCCTTCACCAGCCAGCTCGCATTGGCCAGATTTTCGGCGACCCACATCTTCGACGCCTTGTCCTTGGCGCCTGCCGCCAGTTCGGCATGATAGCGGCGGTCGACGAGGACGCGCGGCAGGGATCCGCTGTTGATCTCGACCTGCCACCCTTTTGCGCCGCGTGACACATAGACATCGGGCGTGACCGACTCGATGCGGCTGGAGCCGTAGCGGCAACCGGGTTTCGGGTCATAGCCGCGCAATTCGCGGATCATGTCGGCCATGTCCTCGTCGTCGACCATGCACATGCGCTGCAACTGCGCGATGCGTCCCGCCGCCAGCAGTTCGAGATTGTCGATGAGCAATTTCATGCAGGGGTCGTAGCGGTCGGCCTCCTTTGCTTGCAGCGCGAGACATTCGGAGAGCGTGCGCGCACCGACGCCGGTCGGATCGCATTTCTGCACGACGCCCAGGATCGCCTCGACATCGGCCAGCGGCACGTCGAGCCGGGTCGAAACATCGCGCAACGATTCGGTCAGATACCCGGCGTCGTCGAGGGCGTCGACGAGGACCCGCGCCACCGCCAGGTCGGAACCGCCCAGCATCATGCCGATCTGCGCCATCAGGTGATCGGCCAGCGTTTCCGCCGCGCCCTCGAAACTGTCGAAATCGATGTCTTCGCCCGAGACCGAGGCGCTGGCCCCCATGCTGCTGTCGGCGGCACTGTCGTGGTGAAAGGTATCGGCGGCATAATCGGCATCGAGCGGCGCGTCGCTTTCGCTCTTGCCCGCGCCGATCAGTTCGTCCGCGCTCGCCGGATCGGGCGTCGCCTCCCCATCGGTTTCGCGGTCGGTGCCGACCGTCACGCGTTCCTCGCCCGAATCGAGCAGCGGGTTTTTTTCGATTTCCTCGGCCACGACCGCTTCGAGTTCGAGGTTCGACAGCGCAAGCAGGCGGATCGCCTGTTGCAGCTGCGGCGTCATCACCAGCGATTGGCTTTGCCGCAGTTCGAGGCGCGGACCCATTGCCATAATCTAAAGGGAGAAACTCTCGCCCAGGTACAATCGCCGGACATTCTCGTCAGCGACCAGCGCCTGCGGCGTGCCCGCGAACAGCACGCGACCGTCGTAGATGATGCAGGCACGGTCGCAGATGTCGAGCGTTTCGCGGACATTATGGTCGGTGATCAGCACGCCGATGCCGCGCGATTTGAGCTGGATGATCAGCGCACGGATGTCGGCGATCGAAATCGGATCGATCCCCGCGAACGGTTCGTCGAGCAGCATGATCGAGGGATCGGCCGCCAGCGCGCGCGCGATTTCGCAGCGCCGCCGCTCGCCGCCCGACAGCGCCGTCGCCATCGAATCGCGCAGACCGTCGAGATGGAATTCGCCGAGCAACTGGTCGAGACGGGCCGCGCGGACGTCCTTGTCGGGTTCGGCGAGCTCGAGCACCGACATGATGTTCTGCGCCACCGTCATCCCGCGAAAGATCGAGGTTTCCTGTGGCAGATAGCCCAGTCCCATGACCGCGCGGCGGTACATGGGAAGCCCGGTGATCTCGACCCCATCGAGCGTCACGCGCCCCGAATCGGGCTTCACCAGTCCCATGATCGAATAGAAGCATGTCGTCTTGCCCGCGCCATTGGGGCCAAGCAGGCCCAGCACTTCACCTGGGCCGACCGACAGCGAGACGTCCGACAGGACGACGCGACGATCATAGGATTTGGCGATCGACACAACGTCGAGGCCCGCCCCGCCGGTCCCGTGGTTCAGGCCGTCTTTGGGCCGGTCGAGAGTGGCAGCATCGGACATCAGAACTCCATCAGGTCGCAGCCTATGGTTAAAGGAAGGTTACGATTGCCGCAATTGGCAAGCTAATTGCATAAGGTTTCGAGGAGGTTTTGCGCAGAAGCGGTCAGTTGGGGCGTTGCGGAACGCTGAAGCGGCCCGTGACCCGGCCGCCGGTGCCACCGATTACGCCGGGGGTACCACCCGAACTCCGCCCGTCGATGATCGACCGACCGCTGTTGAGATCGATCACCAGCCGCCCGCCACGCAGGACGTTGGCACCCTGGTTGAGCGTCACCCCGCCGACCATCGTGATCAGGCGGCGGTTGAGGTCGTAGGTCGCGAATTCGCCGCTGGCGGTTTCGCCGGGGCTGCGCACCGTCACACCGCCCGAGGCGTCGAGGCGTTGCACCGTCGGGTTTCCCGACGTGATAGCTCCCGTGTACGCGACCGTCAGGCGCGCCGAATCAAGCGTAAGATTGCCCTGACGCACCTTCACATTCCCCGCGAGCACAGCGCGGTCAGCACGGTCCTGGACCTCGATCCGGTCCGCCTCGAAATCGACGGGCGCGTTCGAATTGTGGTTCTTGAGGGCCTGCGCACCGACGGGGCCTGCGAGCAGAACCGCGCCGAGCATTATGGGGGCCAAAAGAGCTTTCGACATCATCAGCGCGCTCTGACCGCGCGTTGCACGATACGCAAGTGCGCACGCCCCCCCAAAGTCACGGTGCGCGCGCCGAGATCGGCCGAGATATTGCCAGCACTGAAGCTGCCCAGCGGCATCTGGCCCGTCACTGGCGACGTGCTCGACAGTTTGCGCGTGTTGAGGTCGGCCCCGACATTGCTGGTCGACAATTTATAGCCGTCGGCCGATTCGTAAGTCAGCGGCCCGTTCACATCGAGCTTTTCTGAATCGAGATTATAGCGAGCCTGCGGCGCCACTATCGTCGCAAGCCCCGTCGAACTTGCGAGTTCCGCCGACAAATTGCCGAGCACAACGATGGGGACTTTCGACGTTTCCTGCACCGCCGAACCCGCGTTCAGGGAAAAGGCCTGTCCCTTGTCGTCCTGCCCCCGATATTTGGCCTCCGTCACGCGCATGCGTTCCTTCGCCATGGCGACGCGGTCCTTCGAGAGGACGAAGCTGACCTCGGCACGCTGCGCAAGGGGCGTGATCGCCAGCACCGCCGCCAGCGCGCCGACGAACGCAGGCAAGGCTATCTTTGCGACACGTACATGGTGGTCGTGGCTGCTGCCGGGCCGGGCCCAGCGCAATCTTTTGTCGCGTTCGAGGCCGGCAGCGTCAGACATGGGCGAAGATATCGATCTCGGGCCAGCCCGCGAGGTCGAGGCGGGCACGATGCGGCAGGAAATCGAAACAGGCCTGCGCCAGTTCGGTCCGCCCCTCGCGCGCCAGCCGGATGTCGAGTTCCTCGCGCAGCCGGTGGAGGTAGCGCACGTCGGACGCGGCATATTCCTTCTGCGCATCGGTCAACACCGGCGATCCCCAGTCGGACGATTGCTGCGCCTTCGACAATTCGGTACCCAGCAATTCGCGCACGATTTCCTTCAACCCGTGCCGGTCGGTGTAGGTCCGCACCAGCCGCGACGCGATCTTGGTGCAATAGGCGGGTGCCGCAACGATACCCAGGTACGCCTCGATCGACGCCAAATCGAATCGGGCGAAATGATAGAGTTTCAGCCGTGCAGGATCCGTCAGCACGGTGCGCAGATTGGGCGCGGCATAGTCGCTGCCGGCAGAAAACCGCACGAGATGCTCGTCACCATGCCCGTCCGAAATCTGCACGACGCACAGCCGGTCGCGCCCCGGATGCAGGCCCATCGTCTCGGTATCGATCGCGACAGGTCCCGGGGCGAGCACACCGGCGGGCAGATCTTCTTCGTGCAAATGGACGGTCAAATTCGGCTCTCCGGTACGGTTGCGGACGCGTTTGCATCGCGAAGCCGTCCGCTGCAAGTTTTGCGCGCCACGGCGACGGAGCGGCGCGCAGGTAAAACTGCTCGCAGCCTGTGCAATTTTGCATTAGGTCAACAAGCTGGCGCAAAGCGATTCGCGTCCGAGAAGCCTATGTCCGTCGTCCCGGGCATGGATTTTTCGTGAGATACAGGCGGGCGAGTTACAGGAATACGGATCTAGGCATGAGTTTCGACAAGGGACGCCGCGGCGATCGCGGCGGGCGCGGACGCGACAAGTTCGGTGATGACAACTTCGGCGGTGGCAGCAGCACCTATGGCGGCGGCGGCGGTGACCGCTTCGGTGGCGGTGGCGGCTTCAACAGCGGCGGCGGCGATCGCTTCGGCGGTGGCGGCGGTGGTGGTTACGGCGGCGGTGGCGGCGGGTTCCGCAGCGGCGGCGGTGCTGGCGGCGGTGGCTTTGCCGGTGGCGGCGGTGCACCGCGCGGTGGCATGCCTGCCCAGGTCGTGGGTGAAGGCACCGGCGTCGTCAAATTCTTCAACGCGCAAAAGGGCTTTGGCTTCGTCGTCCGCGATGACGGCGGCGAGGACGTGTTCGTGCACATTTCCGCGGTCGAGCAGGCAGGGCTTGCCGGACTCGCCGAGGGTCAGCCGATGGGCTTCACCCTCGTCGATCGCGGCGGCCGGATTTCGGCGACCGAACTCAAGATCGATGGCGAGCCCATGCCCGTCACCGACCGTGGCCCCCCGCGCGACCGCGATGCGGCACCGCGTGGCGGACCTGCGGGCGGCGGCTATGGCGGTGCCAGCGGTGGCGCGCCCCAGCGCACGCTGACGGGCGAAAAGGCAACCGGCACGGTCAAGTTCTTCAACGCGATGAAGGGCTTCGGCTTTATCCAGCGCGACGACGGACAGCCCGATGCGTTCGTGCATATTTCTGCCGTCGAACGTGCAGGCATGAGCACCCTCAACGAGGGCGACAAATTGTCGTTCGAGCTGGAAGTCGACCGTCGCGGCAAGCATGCTGCGGTGAATCTGAGCGCTGGCGAGTAAAACCTCTTCCCTCTCCCTGAAGGGGAGAGGGACAGGCGCGAAGCGCCAGGGAGAGGGGTCGTTCCCTTCAAAGGCACGCCCCTCTCCCTCGCTCGCTTCGCTCGCATTTCCCTCTCCCCTTCAGGGAGAGGGAGGCAACTATGCCATGGCTTCACGCGCCAGCCCCTCCGCCTCCAGCAACAATGCGTCATCCGCCGTCCCTTGCGGCACGGCTTCGCGCCCGATCATTACCAGCACCGGCACTGCCAGCGGCGTGACGCGCGGCACGTCGACGTGCAGGATTGTCCCCTCGGCGCGGTCGAGCAGCGCGGTCAGGCGTCCGACATCGGTCATCTTCGCCCGCGCATCCTCCCACGCCGCCTTCAGCAACAGATGGTCGGGTTCGTACCGGCGCAGCACGTCGTAGATCAGGTCGGTCGAAAACGTCACCTGCTTGCCGGTCTTGCGCTTGCCCGGATGCTGCCGCTCGACCAGCCCGCCGATCACCGCGACTTCGCGGAACGCACGTTTCAACAGGTGAGACCCCTGCACCCAGTCGTCGAACTCGTCGCGCAGAATGTCGGCGGAAAACAGCGGGCGCGGGTCTGCGACCGGCTCCAGCGCATAGGTGGCCAGCGCATAGTCGTTTGCTACGAACCCGAGCGGTTTCAGCCCGCGCCGCTCCATCCGGCTGGTCAGCAGCATCCCCAGCGACTGGTGC
Organism: Sphingomonadales bacterium; assembly: GCA_038228865.1. Taxonomy (GTDB): domain Bacteria; phylum Pseudomonadota; class Alphaproteobacteria; order Sphingomonadales; family Sphingomonadaceae; genus Sphingomonas_O. The sequence continues at coordinate 70,917 of JBBROX010000006.1, forward strand.
GCGTTCCACCCCTCGAACGGATAGGCGACCATGTAATGCTTGCCGTCGCGCGGAAATGTCTCGACCAGCAGTTCGCCCGGTGCCGGCAGCCGCGAGCGCAGCGCCTGCATCTCCAGCCATTCGCGCACGTCGGGCGGAAAACGGCTCCATTCGTGCGGATCGTGCAGCAACTGCCGCACCCGTTCGGCAAGCCGCGTCGACAGCGGCATCCGCGCGCCGCCATAGCTGGGGATGCACGCCGGACGACTCGTCGCGCGGACGATGACATCCTCGGTGTCGATCCGTTCGACCTCCAGGCTGATCCCTGAGAAAAAAAAGGTATCCCTGACCGACAGCGACGCCGCGAACCCCTCTTCGACGCGCCCCAGCTTGCGACCGTTCTTGAACCGCACCGTCAGCAGCGCCGCCTCGACGATGATGCCCGCGTTCATCCGGTGCTGCTGCATGACGCGCGGGTGCGTGATCCGCCACATGCCGCAGTCGTCACGTACCAGCCGCCGGAACCGGTCGTAGGCCCGCAGCGCGTAGCCGCCGGTCGCAATGAAATCGAGCACGCTGCCAAACAGCTCGGGGGTCAGCGCGCTGTACGGCAGCGCCGCCTGGACTTCGGCCAGCATCGCCCCCTCGTCGAACGGCGCCGCGCACGCACACGCCATCACGTGCTGGGCCAGCACATCGAGGGAGCCGCTGCGGAACACATCCACGTCGAGTTCGCCCGCGCCCACAGCGTCCAAGGCTGCGCGCGCCTCCAGATATTCGAACCGGTTACCCGGCACGATCATCGCTTCGGACGGCTCGTCGAGCCGGTGATTGGCGCGCCCGATCCGCTGGAGCAGCCGCGACGATCCCTTGGGCGCCCCCATCTGGATGACGCAATCGACGCTGCCCCAATCGACGCCGAGGTCGAGGCTCGACGTACACACCAGCGCACGCAACCGCCCGTCGCCCATTGCCGCCTCCACCCGCCGCCGCGCCTCGATGTCGAGCGAGCCGTGGTGGATACCGATGGGCAGTTGTTTCTCGTTGGCCCTCCACAAATCCTGAAAGATGAGTTCGGCCAGCGCGCGGGTGTTGCAAAAGATCAGCGTCGTCTGATGCACCTCGATCTCATGCATCACCTGCGGCGCGGCATAGCGGCCCGAATGGCCCGCCCACGGCACCCGGCCCTACGGCAGCAACACCGAGATCTTCGGCTCCGCCCCTGACTCGCCGCGCACCAAAGTCACCGCGTCGATGTCGCCGTTCGGCGCGAGCCACGCGCGATACATGTCCGGGTCGGCCACCGTCGCCGACAGCGCGACCCGGCGGAGATCGGGATTGATCGCCGACAGCCGCGCCATGCACAGCGACAATAGGTCGCCCCGCTTACCGGTCGCGAAGGCGTGGACCTCGTCGATCACGACCGTCTTCAGGTCGCGGAACATGTGGAAGCTGTCGGGATAGCTGAGCAACAAGCTGAGCGATTCGGGCGTCGTCAGCAGGATATGCGGCGGATTTTCGCGCTGGCGCTTCTTGCGGTCCGACGGCGTGTCGCCGGTCCGCGTCTCGACCGTGATGTCGAGACCCATCTCCTCGATAGGGGCCAGCAGGTTGCGGCGAATATCGACGGCCAGCGCCTTGAGCGGGGAGATGTAGAGCGTGTGCAAGCCGTCGCTCGGTGCTTCCACCAACTCCACCAACGTTGGCAAGAACCCCGACAGCGTTTTCCCCGATCCGGTCGGTGCCACCAGCAGCGCATGCCGCCCGCTGCGCGCCGCCGCGAGCATGTCGAACTGGTGCCGGCGCGGTGCCCAGCCCTTGGCGGCGAACCAGTCGTTCAGCCCTTCAGGGAGGTGGGAATCGCCGGTCATCGCATCCATATAGTGATGATGGCACGCCTCGGCTCCTGGATCGAACCGCATCCGCACGGCATCTACATTCCCGCCGCAGATGTGTGGATCGACCCCTCGCGCCCCGTCGATTGCGCGCTGGTTACGCACGGCCATGCCGATCACGCGCGCGGCGGGCACAGCGCGGTGTGGGCGACACCCGAAACGCTCGCGATCATGTCGGCGCGCTACGGCGAGCAGGCGGGCGGGATCGGGGTTCCTTATGGCGACAGCGTCGACCTGAACGGCGTGCGCGCAACCTTCCTGCCGGCGGGGCATGTCCTCGGATCGGCACAGATCCTGCTCGAACATGGCGGCGAGCGCGTGATCGTCTCGGGCGATTACAAGCGCCGCGCGGACCCGACCTGCGCGCCGTTCGAGGTCGTCCCCTGCGACATCTTCATTACCGAGGCGACGTTCGGATTGCCGGTATTCCGGCATCCGGCAACGCGCGACGAACTCCAGAAACTGCTCGATGCCCTCGCCGCCGAACCTGAGCGCTCCGTCCTTGTCGGGGCCTATGCGCTGGGCAAGGCGCAGCGGGTGATCGCCGAGCTGCGCGCGATGGAGCACCACGCCCCCATCTACATCCACGGCGCGATGCAGAAGCTGTGCGACCTTTACGCCGAATGGGGCGTCGATCTCGGCGAGCTACGCCCCGCGCTGGTCGCGTCGAAGGACGAGATGCGCGGGGCCATCGTCGTCGCCCCGCCGTCCGCGCTCGGCGACCGCTGGTCGCGCCGCCTGCCCGACCCGATCACGGCGATGGCATCGGGATGGATGCGCGTCCGCCAGCGCGCGGTGCAGCGCGGCGTCGAACTCCCCCTCATCCTCTCCGACCACGCCGACTGGGACGAACTGACCGCGACGATCCGCGAGATCGGCCCCAAGGAAGTGTGGGTCACCCACGGCCGTGAAGACGCCCTGCTCCACTGGTGCGCGCTGCACCAGATCAAGGCGCGCGCACTCGATCTGGTGGGGTATGAGGATGAGGATGATTAGGGGGCGGCGGCCTTGGTCAAGAGAGGAAGTTAGATCGGGCGGTCGAGTTCGTGCAAAAACCGAAGCGCCCTCTCCTTCGATGGCCTCGGGCGATCAGGCCAACCGTTTGCGTACCAATGGGCCTCCGGATCATTTTGATTGCCCGGTTTCACCACCCATGTGCCAACCAACCTCACATCCCGACCGTGACAATAGAATAGTTCCGCCCAACAGAAGGTAACAGGCATGTTTTCTGAATCAGGAGCGATATGTTCGCGCGTCTTTTCAATCAGACGATCATCACAAGGACCATCAACGGAAATAGTCCAATCATACACGATGCTGTCAGCGTAGTAGCCGTATATGCGATATTGCGGGGGATCAGCATCCATCTGGTCAGTCTAGCGCATGGGCATTCCAGCAACAAATAGGTTGGAACGCGTCATTCCGCGAAAGCGGCAATAACGGAAGGCGGTGTCCGCTAAACTCTTTCCTAAACCCCCTTCACTCACCATATGTTTCGCACAGGCGCTGCAAGCTCCGGCGTGACTGCCGCTACTTCAAACTGTCTATCCCGCGCACGACCTCAACCGTTAACCACCCACGGCAAACGATTGAACGGAATTTTGCGATGACGTGCCGTGACCTTCGGTCAGCCCCGCAGCGCGCGTTTCGGGCGCGACCCTCGTGTGACCTCCCACCCAAAAACGCCCCTCCTGCCCCCTTACCGTTGCCTCGCCGCCCCCGCTTGCTAAAGGCGTCCGCGACTCATTCATCATCGAGCAGGGGAAACCGCCATGACCGCCGTCGGCCACGATACACTTGCCACCCGCAGCACGCTGGACGCCGGGGGGCAGACGGTTTCCTATTACAGCCTGGAAAAGGCCGCGGCGAAGCTGGGCGACATTTCGCGGCTGCCGTTCAGCATGAAAGTGCTGCTCGAAAATCTGCTCCGGTTCGAGGACGGCGGCTTTACCGTGTCGACCGCCGACATTCAGGCACTGGTCGACTGGCAGAAGAACCCGACCGGCAATTCGGAAATCCAGTACCGCCCGGCGCGCGTCCTGCTTCAGGATTTCACGGGCGTCCCCTGCGTCGTCGATCTGGCGGCGATGCGCGATGCGATTGCCAAGCTCGGCGGCGACACGTCGAAGATCAACCCTTTGGTCCCCGTCCACCTCGTCATCGACCACAGCGTCATGGTCGACGAATTCGGCCACCCCAAGGCATTCGAACAGAACGTCGAAATCGAATATCACCGCAATGCCGAACGCTATGACTTCCTGAAATGGGGGTCGAAGAGCCTCGACAATTTCAAGGCCGTCCCCCCCGGCACCGGCATCTGCCATCAGGTCAATCTGGAGAACATTGCCCAAGCCGTGTGGACTTCGGTCGACGCCTCGGGCGCGACGGTCGCCTATCCCGACACCTGCGTCGGCACCGACAGCCATACGACGATGATCAACGGTCTGGGCGTGCTCGGCTGGGGGGTCGGCGGGATCGAAGCCGAAGCCGCAATGCTCGGCCAGCCGGTGTCGATGCTCATCCCCGAAGTCGTCGGGTTCAAGCTGACCGGCACGATGAATGAGGGGATCACCGCGACCGACCTGGTGCTGACCTGCACCCAGATGCTGCGCAAGCACGGCGTCGTCGGGCGCTTCGTCGAATATTACGGGCCGGGGCTGGATTCGCTCACCCTCGCCGACCGCGCGACGCTCGCCAACATGGCGCCCGAATATGGCGCGACCTGCGGCTTTTTCGGCATCGACGACAAGACGCTCGACTATATGCGCCTCACCGGCCGCGAAGAGAGCCAGATCGCCCTGACCGAGGCCTATGCCAAGGCGCAGGGGCTGTGGCGCTTCGCCGATTCGCCCGATCCGGTGTTCACCTCGACGCTCGAACTCGACATGTCGACCGTGGTGCCGTCGCTCGCCGGACCCAAGCGCCCGCAGGACAAGGTCGCGCTGACCGACGTCGACGATGTCTTCAACGGCGAGCTATCGTCGGTGTACAAGCATGACGGCTTCAAGCGCGTCGCGGTTGAGGGGCGGACCCACGACATCGGCGACGGCGACGTGGTCATTGCGGCGATCACCAGCTGCACCAACACGTCCAACCCCGGTGTCATGATCGCTGCGGGTCTCGTCGCCAAAAAGGCGAATGAGCGCGGCCTGAAGCCCAAGCCCTGGGTCAAGACGTCGCTCGCGCCCGGATCGCAGGTCGTCACCGACTATTTCAACAAGGCGGGGCTGCAGGAACACCTCGACGCGGTCGGCTTCAACCTCGTCGGCTATGGCTGCACGACCTGTATCGGGAACAGCGGCCCGCTCGCTCAGCCGATTTCGGACGCGATCAACGGCAACGACATCGTCGCTGCCTCGGTCCTGTCGGGTAACCGCAATTTCGAAGGCCGCGTCTCGCCCGACGTCCGCGCCAACTTCCTCGCCTCGCCGCCGCTCGTCGTGGCGTACGCGCTGAAGGGCACGGTCACCGAGGATTTCATCAACACCCCGATCGGCGTCGGCACCGACGGCGCGAATGTGTATTTGAAGGACATCTGGCCGACCAACGCCGAAGTCGCCGAGACGATGGCGTCGTGCATGGACCGCAGCATGTTCCGCGCGCGCTATGCCGATGTCTACAAGGGCGACGTCCACTGGCAGGCGATCGATGTCACCGGCAGCGACACCTATCAGTGGCGCGCCGGGTCCACCTATGTCGCCAACCCGCCGTATTTCGACGGCATGTCGATGACCCCGGCACCGGTCGCCGACATTCTGGGCGCCAAACCGCTCGCAATCCTGGGCGATTCGATCACCACCGACCACATTTCGCCGGCCGGGTCGATCAAGGCCGATTCACCGGCAGGTAAGTGGCTGATGGAGCATCAGGTCAGCAAGGCCGACTTCAACAGCTATGGCGCGCGGCGCGGGCATCACGAAGTGATGATGCGCGGCACCTTTGCCAACATCCGCATCAAGAACGAAATGGTTCCCGGCATCGAGGGCGGCATGTCGTCGTACAATGGCGAGGTCATGCCGATCTATGACGCGGCGATGCGCCACAAGGCCGACATGACGCCGCTGGTGGTGATCGGCGGCAAGGAATATGGCACCGGATCGTCGCGCGACTGGGCCGCGAAGGGCACCAATTTGCTCGGCGTGCGCGCCGTGATCGTCGAAAGCTTCGAGCGCATCCACCGCTCGAACCTCGTTGGGATGGGCGTCCTGCCGCTGCAATTCAAGGATGGCGACACGCGCCTGACTTTGGGCCTGACCGGCGACGACAGCTTCACGATCACGGGCGTCGCGGCCCTGTCGCCGCGTCAGGACGTCGAAGTGAATGTCACCCGCGCCGACGGATCGACCTTCACCTTCACCGCGCTGTGCCGCATCGATACCGCCAATGAAGTCGAGTATTTCATGAACGGCGGGATTTTGCAGTATGTGCTGAGGAAACTGGCGGCTTGAGCGGCGAGGCGCTTTCAGGCGCTTGCCACTGCGGCGCGGTACGGGTGACCATCCCGCGCCGTCCTGACTATATCAACAACTGCAACTGCAGCCTGTGTACCAAGCGTGGCGCGATCTGGGCCTATTTCAGCCCGAGCGAAGTGCGCGTCGCGGGCGAGACGCATTCCTATGTGCGCGCCGATGCTCCCAAGCCTTGCCTCGCGACCCATTGGTGCGCCGCCTGCGGATGCACGACGCACTGGACGCCACTGGTCGCCGATCTCGACCGTATGGGGGTCAACGCCGGGCTGTTCGAACTCGAGGCGATGGCCGGGATCGAAATCCGCGCCGTCGACGGACGCTCATGGCCGGTTTGAGCACATGAAGCCGCCGACGTCCGTATCGGCACTAACCAAATTCGGACGCACCCGTCTCTCCAAATCCTTCTTCATGCGCGATTTTCTGTTCTCGGAAATCGCGGCGATTCACGGATTGCCCAATATCCCCGACGACCCCGACCTCGCCATCGCGGCGGGGACGCGGCTGTGCGAGGAGCTGCTCGAACCGCTGCAGGATGCCTTCGGGCGGATTGCGGTGCGCGGGTCGTACCGCGCCTCAGCGGTCAATGCGCTCGGCAATCGCCTGATGCGGCAGGGAAAGTCGGCCTATAACTGCTCGACCAACGAGAGCAGCTGGGCCGGGCATATCTGGGACAAGCTCGACAATCGCGGCCTGATGGGTGCGACGGCGTGCATCACCGTGCCGGGCTTTATCGACCGCCACCCGCATCCGGGTGACTGGACGAAGCTGGCGTGGTGGATCCACGATCACCTGCCCTATTCGAGCCTCTGCTTCTTCCCGGTCAATTTCGCGTTCAACATTCGCTGGCGCGAAGTGCCCGAGCGACGGATCGACAGTTTCGTGGCGCCGCGTGGCTGCCTGACCAAACCGGGCATGGCGAACCACGAAGGCAGCCATGAAACCGAGTGGCATGGGATCGCTTAATTCTTCTGCAGCGTGTTCAGCGTGTCTTCCATCTGGCGGAGCTGGGCGTCGTCCACCGGTGCACCGCTGATATCGGTGGCGGTCGCATTATTTCCTGCGCTTGCCGGCACGCTGCCGAACATGTCCACAACCTGCCAGCAGACGACCAGCACGAACGCGACAGCCCACCAGCGGTTGCCGAAAATCCGGCGCGAGGTGAACGGCCACATGGCGGGGATCAGGCCACGCGCACAGGCACCGCCTTGCGGTGCCGACGGACAAGATGATCGAAAACAGCGACATGCAGCGCCCGGTCGAACGAACATCCGTAACGAAAGCCCTCGACCCAGGCGACGCGCGATTCGAGCGGGGCGAGGCCGGGAATCGTAATGGAAACGACCTGCCCGATGTTCAGGCGAAAGCCGGTGTGACAGCGAAACCCCGTCAGCGACAGATCCTCGATATCGACCTCGAACCGCTGCGACGACCCGTATTCGCGCAGGACCGCCGATACCGTGACGTCCAGCCGCGCCGCGTAGCGATTGTCCCGTCGCGCCGCCCGAGCAATCATCGATACGTCCCCATTACGCCGTCACTATGGCGTTGTTTGGACGGGATGGAGTTACGATCCGCTTAAAACGAGGCGATCTCCCGCGACTATTTGCCGCTCCGCAGCGCCTGCAACGCGGCCAGCGTGCCGGTGATATGTCCGTCCGGTCTCATTTCGGACAGGACGTAGGCGATCTTGCCGCTCTTGCCGATGACGAACGACGTGCGGTTCGACCGGCCCATCAGGGGCAGTTTTACATCGTAATCGGCGATCATCTTGGCGCTGGCCACGGCAACCGGGAACTTGCTGCGACAGGCCTCGGTCGAGAAGCGCTGCAGCGTTTCGATGGGGTCGGCAGCAACGCCGATCAAGGTGGCACCCGCCTTGTGGAAACTGTCGCTCGCGTCGGCGAATGCCTTGGTCTCGATCGTGCAGCCGGTGGTGAACGCCGCCGGGAAGAAATAGAGCACGACCGGCCCCTTCTTCAGCGCCTGCGCGAGTGAGAACTGAAAGGTCTTGCCGGCCATCGCCCCTTGCGTCGAAAAATCGGGGGCGGGCGCACCGACCGCGAGCGCGGCAAACGCCGGTGTGGCGATCGCAAGACCAGCGGCAGCGAAAACGGCAGAAGCGAAGCGAGCCATAACGATTTCTCCCAAGAATCTGCGCAGGGCTTAGCGCGAACCCGGGTCCACACCAAGCGCTTCAAGAATTCGCGTTGCGCGCCGTTATATCGTCGTGACCCGCGAATGTCCCAAAGCAGCGCACTCCCGGTGCGGAACACCTGGTCCGCAGTCGCTCTCTGGCGCAGCAGCTAACAACCGGCGCATCCCGGCAACATGGTTGCCGACATGTTAATCCTGATCGCCCTGGCGGCGGCGCCCACGGCCGAAACCGGATCGCGCACCAGCGTGGAAGTCCGCGTCACGGCAACGATCCAGCGGGGCATCACACTGCAAGACGGGACCGCGTCAACCCGCGCCACAGAGCTCGCCCCGATCCGCCAAAGGCCGCGCGACTGCCGCCCTGCCGATAAAGCTGAACCCCCTGCTGCGCCCGATTGCCGTCTGATCGTCTACGATCTGCCCTGACACTGTGGACTTCGCCGGTCCGACGCCCCACATCGCGGGTCATGCCACCGATTGTCGAGGCCAGCGACGCGCCCCCTGCCGGGTTTGCGACACTGAGCCGTTTCCTTCCCTACCTCTGGCCCGCCGATAATCGGGCCTTGCGGCTGCGCGTCGTCGCGGCGCTGTTGCTGGTAGTGGTATCGAAGGGCGTCACCCTATCGATGGGCCTCGTCTACAAGGCCGCCATCGACCGGATGGTCCCCGCGCTGAAGCCCGAGGTCCAGATCGCGATTGCGCTGGTCGTTGCCTATGCGGGCGCGCGCTTTGCCGGGGTATTGTTCGACAATCTGCGCAACGTCATCTTCGAACGCGTCGGGCAGGATGCGACCCGCCATCTGGCCGAACACGTCTTCCAGCGGCTGCACACCCTGTCGCTGCGCTTTCACCTCGACCGGCGTACCGGCGCCGTCGCGAAGGTGATCGAGCGCGGCACGAAGAGCATCGACACGATGCTGTACTTCCTGCTCTTCAACATTGCCCCGACGGTGCTGGAACTGGTCGCGGTTTCGGTGTTTTTCTTCTTCGCGTTCGGGTGGGAACTGGTGGTCGCGACCTGGGTGATGGTGGTGGCCTATATCACCTTCACCCGTGCGGTGACCGACTGGCGCGCCAAGCTGCGCGAGCAGATGAACGACATGGACACCGGGGCTGCGGCCAAGGCCGTCGACTCGCTCCTCAATTACGAGACGGTCAAATACTTCAACGCGGAGGCGCGCGAGACGGCGCGCTATGCCGGCGCGGCGCGCGCCTATGCCAATGCGGCCGTGAAATCCGAAAACTCGCTGGCCTGGCTGAATGTCGGCCAGAGTTTCATCACCAATCTGATGATGGCCGGCGCCATGGGTTATGTCGTCTGGGGCTGGAGCAAAGGACGTTTCACCACCGGCGACGTCGTGCTGGTCAATACCTGGCTGTCGCAGCTCTTCCGGCCGCTCGACCTGCTCGGGATGGTCTATCGCACCATCAGGCAGGGTCTGATCGACATGGCGGCGATGTTCGCGCTAGTCGATACCAAGGCCGAAGTGGTCGATGTCCCCGGCGCGCAGCCGCTCATCGTTGGTGCCGGCGAGGTCCGGTTCGAGGGCGTGCGCTTCGGCTATGAACCTGCCCGTGAAATCCTTCATGGCATCGACTTCACCGTCCCGGCGGGCAAGACGCTTGCGGTCGTGGGGCCGTCGGGCGCGGGCAAGTCCACGCTCGCGCGGCTGTTGTTTCGCTTCTACGATGTGACGGGCGGGCGCATTCTGATCGACGGGCAGGACATCGCCAAGGTCCAGCAGGCGACCTTACGCGCCAATATCGGCATCGTCCCGCAGGATACGGTGCTGTTCAACGACACCATCGGCTACAACATCGCCTATGGCCGCGACGGCGCGGACCAGGCGGCGGTCGAGGAAGCCGCGCGTGGCGCCGCCATCCATGGCTTCATCGCTTCGACGCCCGATCAATACGCGACCAAGGTCGGCGAGCGCGGCCTGAAACTGTCGGGCGGCGAAAAACAACGCGTCGCCATCGCGCGCACCCTGCTGAAGAACCCGCCGATCCTGATCCTCGACGAGGCCACCAGCGCGCTCGACAGCCGCACCGAGGCCGAAATTCAGGCAACGCTGAAAGCCATCGCCGAACGCCGCACCACCATCGTCATCGCGCACCGCCTGTCGACGATCGTCGATGCCGACGAGATCGTCGTGCTCGAGGCAGGGAATGTGGCGGAACGCGGCACGCACGCGGCGCTGCTGGCGAAGAACGGGCTCTATGCGGAGATGTGGGCACGGCAGGCGGCGGAGCAGGATGAGGCGGTGGCGGCCGAGTGAAAATTGTGCTGTGGTCCGATCATGCCATTTCGGATTCTGCCAATTCTTGTTCTTGGTTTGGCGTCGCCAGTTTTCGCCGGGCTGCCCCTGTCTCCCGGACAGTCCATCAGCATTGCCTTGAGCTCCAGCAATGAAGTGCGCGTCTTGGGCGCGCGCCAAGCCGAACTAGCCGACAATGATCGTTTGGTGATACGGCAACTTATTGGGACGACCTGCAACACACCGCAGTGCGCGCCCGTCGCAGTGCCCGACACAGGGCCAAAGCCCTCGCCGATCAGTTCTGGCGAAATCAAAATTTCCTTTATGATTGTCGAAGGCAAGCATTCGGTGCTGATCATCGAAAATGGCTATGATCGGGCGGTGACATATCGCGCTCGAATCAGTAACTCAGGGCAGGAAGCGGCAACCGACGTGTGCTTGGTGTTGCCTCTCAAACGCGGATACGAGCACTGGCCCTACGCGATCGATAGGATAACACTGTCAGACGTGTCGCTTCGCCCTTGGTCGGAAGGCGACGAGATCACTTGCGCGTAATGCCGCGTATCGCGAGCTGAATTCGTGATCGACAATTTCTCGACCTAAACCGACGAGCGCGACTAAGGGAGGGTGATGCCCACCCCCCTCGACATCCTCAAATCCACTTTCGGCTTTCCCGCATTCCGCGGCCGCCAGTCCGAAGTCATCGACCGCGTCATGGGCGGCCAGAACACGCTGGCGGTCATGCCGACCGGCGCAGGCAAGTCGCTGTGTTATCAGGTGCCGGCGCTCGCGCTGCCCGGCACCTGCGTCGTTGTCTCGCCGCTGATCGCGCTGATGCACGACCAGTTGCGCGCGGCGGAAGCCGTCGGCATCCGCGCCGCGACCTTGACGAGCGTCGACACCAATCAGGCGGAAACGATCGAGCGGTTCAAATCGGGCGCTCTTGACCTGCTCTATGTCGCGCCTGAGCGCGCGTCGGGGGGCGGATTTCGCGACCTGCTCGACCGCGCGCCGCTCGCCTTGTTCGCCATCGACGAGGCGCATTGCGTCAGCGAATGGGGGCATGATTTCCGTCCCGATTACCGGCTGCTGCGCCCGTTGCTCGACCGGTTCGGCCATGTCCCGCGCCTCGCGCTCACCGCGACCGCCGACGCACACACGCGCGCCGATATCCTCGCCCAGCTCGGCATTCCCGACGACGGGCTGATCCTTGCCGGGTTCGACCGGCCCAACATCCGCTACGCCATGAGCCCGCGCAGCGGGACAACCCGACAGGTCGCCGACCTCGTCGCCGCCACGCCGGGGCCCGGCATCGTCTATGTCCAGTCGCGGGCCGGAACCGAGAAGATGGCCGAGGCGCTGGGCGCGACCGGTCGGCCTGTACGCGCCTATCATGCGGGCCTCGACCCAGCCGTCCGTGCGCGCAACCAATCGGCGTTCGTCGCCAGCGAGGACATGGTGATGTGCGCCACGATCGCCTTCGGCATGGGCATCGACAAGCCCGATGTGCGCTTCGTCGCGCACGCCGGCCTGCCGAAATCGATCGAGGCCTATTATCAGGAGACCGGTCGCGCGGGCCGCGATGGCGATCCGTCCGTCGCGCATCTGTTTTGGGGCGCGGACGATTTCGCGCGGGCACGGCAGCGCCTGTCCGAAGTGTCGGAGGACCGCCAGGCGGGCGAACGCGCGCGGCTGGCGGCGCTTGGCGGGCTGGTCGAAACCGGCGGCTGCCGTCGCGCGGTGCTGCTCCGCCATTTCGGCGAGAATCCGTCCGACAACTGCGGCAATTGCGACAATTGTCTGACGCCCCCCGCGCGGACCGACCTGACCCAGCTCGCACAAAAGCTTTTGTCGGCTGTCTACCGCACCGGCCAGATGTTCGGCGTTGGCCATATCGAAGCCGTTCTGACCGGGCAGGCGACCGACAAGATCGTAAAGGCCGGCCACGACCGGCTGAGTGTGTTCGGAATTGCGCAGGGCGAAGAAGCGGCGCTGATCAAACCCGTCGCCCGCGCGCTTCTGCTGCGCGATGCGCTCGGTCAGACCGAACACGGCGGGCTCGAACTCGGCCCCGCCGCGCGCGCCCTATTGAAAGGCGAGGCGGGCTTCGAAATCGCCATCCCGCCGAAGACGGTTCGTCAAAAACGTCGCGAACAGGGCGTGGCCAATCCGGTCGGCGATCCGCTGTTCGAGGCGCTCCGCACCTGCCGTCGCGACCTGGCCGCCGAGACCGGCGTGCCGCCCTATGTGATCTTCCACGATTCGACGCTGCGCGAGATCGCGGCGGCGCGGCCCTCGACGCTGGGTGAACTCGGACGGCTTGGCGGCGTCGGCGCGCGCAAGCTCGACGCCTATGGGGATGCCTTCCTCGCTGTCGTCCGCCAATATTAGGGGCTGTCCTACAAGCGCCAGACGTGGCTATGGTCGCCGCGCGGTGCTCCGGCGACCGCCCCCGAAAGCCGTTTCCGGCATTTTTCGGGGCGCGATATGGGTGAGGTTCGTGAGGATAGGCGACAGCTAAGATGTTCAGGCAACTTGACGAAAAAATATTTGTCTCGCCCCAGATCGAGGCCGCCGACGTTGCCGAAGCCAAGGCGCAGGGCGTCACCTTGATCATCAACAACCGTCCCGACGGGGAGTCGCCCAGCGAGCCGCAGGGTGCCGAAATCGAAGCGGCAGCACATGCGGTGGGTCTCGATTATGTCGCAATTCCGGTCGGCCACGGCGGCTTTTCGCAGCCACAGGTCGATGCAATGGCCGCAGCGCTCGACGGCGCGAGCGGCAAGACGCTGGCCTATTGCCGGTCGGGGACACGTTCGACATTGCTATGGTCGCTGGCCCGCGCAAGGGCAGGCGACGCGCCGCAGACGCTGCATGAAAAGGCCAACGGCGCGGGATACGATCTGACGCCGGTGGCAGCCCTCATAGATATGCTGGCTGTGAAGAAATGAACCCGATACTCCTCGCCGGTTCGCTTGGCGGCGTCTTGGCGCTGGCAGGAATCGCGTACTGGCTCGATCTGGGTGGAGACGCGCGGATCGACCGCGATGGCGCGGTGCGACTGGCCGAGGAACAGGGGTTCGATGTTGCCGACGTCGCGCTCGACCGGGCCGGTCTTGCGGCCCTTGTCCGGAACGAGTCGAACGCCTTCATGCTGATCCGCCGTCACGGCGCGCATTTCGTCGTGCATCCGGTGCGCGATGCCGGAAACGCACGGCTCGATCACCGGTTTCTGTCGCTGGGGAAAGTGACGCTGGACCTCGGCGATCAGGCAGGCATCTGGGCGGCCAGTTTGCGGCGGCTTTCGGCATGACCCTGCCCAACCCCGTTGATTACGCCGTTCCCGCGTTCGTTGCGCTCGTGCTGATCGAGATGCTGGTCGTCCGCCGCGCCTATCGCGACCGGTACGAACCGAAAGACACGCTGATCTCGCTGTCGATGGGGCTGGGCAGCACCATTGCCGGCGCGCTGACCGCGGGCGCGATTCTCGCCATGTCGAACTGGCTCAGTGCGCACCGCCTGTTCGACATTCCCTACGTCTGGTGGGCATGGATCGCGTGTTTCGTCCTCGACGATCTCAACTACTATGTCTTCCACCGGTCCGCGCACCGCGTTCGCTGGTTCTGGGCCGCGCACGTCAACCATCACTCCAGCCAGCATTACAACCTGTCGACGGCCCTGCGACAGACGTGGACGGGGTTCCTGTCGGTCAGCTTTGTGTTCCGCCTGTGGCCGCTGTTGTTGGGCTTTCCAATTCCGATGCTGCTGTTCTGTGGCGGCATCAACCTGATCTACCAGTTCTGGATCCACACCGAAGTCGTCGAACGCTGCCCGCGCTGGTTCGAAGCGGTGATGAACACCCCGTCGCACCACCGCGTCCATCACGCGGTCAATCCGCGCTATCTCGACAGGAATTATGCCGGGGTTTTTATCGTCTGGGACAAATTATTTGGCACGTTTGCGCCGGAGCGCGAGGACGTAAAAATTCGTTACGGAATCGTCAAACAACTGGGCAGTTTCAACCTTTTCTGGTCGGTATTCCACGAATGGGCGGGGATCGTGCGGGACTTGTGGTCTGCCCCATGGCGCGCCAAGCTAATGTATCTGGTCGGCCCCCCGGGGTGGAGCCACGACGGAACACGCGAGACGTCGGACATGATCCTGCGCCGCTGGGAGGAGCGAGAGACTTGCCAGAATCTGGGGAAGAATTCGACATCGTCGTCGTCGGCGGCGGATCGGGCGGAAGCGCCGCTGCCGGACGGCTTAGCGAAAACGGGAAATACAGCGTCTGTCTGATCGAGGCAGGGGGCCGGAACACCGGTTATCGTACGATCGTCCCCGGCTTCGTGGCGTTTCAGACGCCCAAGACCAACTGGGGTTTCGAAACCGTTCCGCAGCCAGGTCTGAACGGACGACGCGGCTATCAGCCGCGCGGGCGCGGCCTTGGCGGGTCGAGCGCGATCAACGGCATGGTCTATATTCGCGGCAACGCCTGGGACTACGACAATTGGGCGGCGATGGGGTGTTCGGGCTGGTCCTATGCCGATGTGCTGCCGTACTTCAAACGCGCTGAACACAATGTGCGCGGCAGTGATGAGTTTCACGGCGGCGACGGGCCGCTGTGGGTTAGCGAACAGGTCTCACCCAATCCGGGCTCGCTCGATTTCGTCGAGGCCGGGGCGTCGCTCCAGATTCCGCGCAACGACGATTTCAACGGCGCGCGGCAAGAAGGGATCGGCCTGTTTCAGGTCACCCAGAAGAACGGGGAGCGATGGAGTGCCGCGCGTGCCTTCGTCGAACCTGCGGTTGCGACAGGGAAGCTGCATGTGCTGACAGACGTGACGGCAGAACGCGTCTTGTTCGAAGACAAACGGGCCGTTGGCGTCGCCTGGTCGCAAAAGGGCAAGGTCGGCCAAGTGCGCGCACGACGGGCTGTCATCCTCGCGGGGGGCGCTTTCGGGACACCGCAACTACTCATGCTGTCGGGCATCGGTCCCGCTGACCATCTCCGCGATCACGGGATCGACGTGGTTGTTGATCGTCCGGCTGTCGGCGGCAATCTGCAGGATCACCTCGATTATTCAGCCGCGTTCGAATGCGACGATACGCGGTTTCTCGGCCAATCGATGACCGGACTGTTCAACTCGGCCAAAGCTGTGATCCAATGGTTCCGCAGCCGCAGCGGCGCGATGACGACCAATTATGCCGAAGCGGGCGGTTTCCTTAAGCTCGAGCCGGATGCACCGGCGCCCGATATCCAGCTGCACTTTTTTCCGGTGGCGCTCGAGGACCATGGCCGAACGGTGGTCAAGGCACACGGCTATAGCGGCCATGTCTGCGTGCTGCGGCCCGAAAGCAACGGCACTGTCCGTCTCGCCTCGAACAAGGCGACCGACGCCCCGTTGATCGATCCAGCGTTTCTCAGCGACGACCGTGACCTGGCGCTTTTGAAAAAAGGCGTGAGGGCGATGTACCGGATCATGGAATCCCCGCCGATGACCAATTATCGCGGGCGCGACCGCAATCCGGTCGATCTCGATGACGATGCGGCGCTGGAGGATCGGATCCGCAACCGCGCCGACACCATTTATCACGCCGTCGGCACGGCGCGCATGGGGGCGGACGCCGATGCCGTGTGCGATCCGCAGTTGCGCGTGCGTGGGGTCGAGGGGCTGTATGTTGCCGATGCTTCGGTCATGCCCAAGCTGGTCAGCGGCAACACCAATGCGCCGAGCATCATGATCGGTGAGCGCTGCGCGGATTTCGTCAGGGCCGATCTGAACTAGACACGACACGGCCAAGCGGTGCCGTCGGTCGACGCGTTGCGCCGCCGGCCGTGCTTGCGCGAGTCCGGGTCCAAGCTTCGCTTAGCCGAGGCCGCGCTGCGCAAAAAAGAAGGCCCGAGACTTTCGTCTCGGGCCAGTGGTTCGCAGGAGGAACCTGGTTTGGGGTGGCGACGGTCGGGGGAGAGGACCCGCCGCCGCCGCCCCAAGCTCGTCAATAATTGTAGGCGCGTTCGCCGTGTTCGGAGAGGTCGAGCCCTTCACGCTCGGCATCGTCGGTCGGACGCAGGCCGATGGTGAATTTGAGTGCATAGAAGAGGATTGCCGACACGCCGCCCGACCATCCGAGCGTGATCAGCACCGCCTTTATCTGGGTGAGCAGCTGGGCGCCCATGTCATACTTTGAGGCATCAAAGCCGGCGGGGAACACAGTGTAATCGAACACACCTTGGCCACCCAGCGACGGTGCGGCGACAATTGCCGTTGCAAGCGCCCCAACGATCCCACCGACACAGTGCACGCCGAACACATCGAGTGTGTCGTCATACTTCAGCTTGTTCTTCACGGTCGAGACGAAGAAGTAGCAGATTGGCGAAACGACGAACCCGAGCACGATCGACGTCATTGGCGCCGCATATCCGCTGGCCGGCGTAATCGCCACCAGACCTGCAACCGCACCGGTCGCCGCACCCAGCATCGACGGCTTGCCGTGATGGAGCTGCTCGACAAGCGCCCAGCTGACCGCTGCGGCACAAGTCGCGACCATAGTATTGATGAAGGCGACCGCGGTCACGCCATTGGCTTCGAGGTTCGATCCCGCGTTGAACCCGAACCAGCCGACCCACAGGAGGCTGGCACCGATCATGGTCATCGTCAGGCTGTGCGGCGGCGTCGCTTCCTTGCCGAACCCGAGACGCGGGCCGATTACCAGGCAGCCAACGAGACCGGCGATGCCCGCATTAATGTGAACCACGGTGCCGCCGGCGAAGTCGAGCGCGCCCATGCCCCAAAGATAGCCATAGTCGGTTGGCGCGTCGGGCAGGAAGTCCGGGCCGGCCCAGTACCAAACCATGTGCGCAATCGGGAAATAGACGATCGTCAGCCAGGCGACGACAAAGATCATCAGCGCCGAAAACTTCACCCGCTCGGCAAACGCACCGACAATCAGCGCAGGCGTGATCATCGCGAACGTCATCTGGAACACGACAAAGGCAAATTCAGGCAGATAGACGTTATTGCTGAACGTCGCGGCATAGGTGCCACCGTTAACTCCCATCAGGAAAGCCTTGGAGAAGCCCCCCACGAACAAGGGGGCAACACTGCCAGCGCTGGTAAACGCCATCGTGTAACCCCAGCAGCACCAGACCAGTCCGGCAACGCTGACGATCATGAATACCTGCATAAGCACGCTCAGCATGTTTTTGGTGCGGACAAGTCCGCCGTAAAAAAGCGCTAGGCCTGGGATGCTCATCATGAGGACGAGCACCGCGGATGTAAGCATCCATGAGGTGTCACCCTTGTTCACCATCCCGGCCTGGGCGGCGACATCGGGGGCCTTGACGAGGTCGGCGAGTACCGGCGTGGTCGCAAACAGGGCGATCAGCCCTGCGCTGCCGCCCTTGATCAATGTCGAGAGTTTCATTGTTCCCCCTTCTCTTTACAGGGCGTTCGCATCGGTCTCGCCGGTGCGGATGCGCACGGCTTCGCCGATGTCGAGCACGAAGATTTTACCGTCGCCGATGGCACCGGTGTTTGCGGCCGCCTGAATCGCTTCGACGACGCGCGGGCTGAGGTCGGAGCCGCATGCGACCTCTACCTTCAGCTTGGGCACCATGTTGGTCGAATATTCAGCGCCGCGATAGATTTCGGTCTGGCCCTTTTGCCGACCGAAACCTTTGACCTCGGTAACGGTCATACCCGTCACGCCGAGTTCGGTCAGTGCTTCACGCACCTCGTCGAGCTTGAACGGTTTGATGATTGCAACAACGAGTTTCATTCGGCCCCCTGCTGGCTTGCCCTTGCCGCATTGCAGCAAGAGGCGTGCCAGATCGTCTTTGGGAGCGGTGAAGTGTTTCAGACGGATGCACGATGTAACAATAGCTTAACGATTGTGCAGTGCAGAAGCAGGGATTGCCTAATTTACAGGCAAAAGTGTTCGGGCCGCGTCGAGATCGTCATCAAGGACCATGACGCGCACGGGCACCAGCCAGCCCGATGAATCGGCAATATTCATGCCATGATCGAACAGCACTGCGTCGATCCCCTCGGACTCAAGCAGCCCCTTAACCATCGCGGCCTCCATCGCATTCGGATAACTCGCCAGTTCGACGAGCATCAGTTTTGGGCCTCTGTCCAAGGCATGCGCGATTGCGGGCGGACGGGAAGGCCATCAATGCTCTTCTGGCGCTTGGCACTCGTCCGCAGCCGCTTTTCGGGATCGTCAGCAACATGATATTTCGACAACGTCTGCCGCTCGCGGTCGAAGGTCATGAACGGCACGCCCCAGCCGCAGCTTGTCTGGACACTGTCGACATCGAACTCGAATATCTGGCGCGTGCCGGGCAATAAGGTGAAGCATGCCGCGATTTCATCCCAGTGCTGATCCTGCGGCAGGATCGCGCGACCGCGTCCGTAGATGCGCAGGATCAGCGCAGGCCTGTCGAACGCGCAGAACATGATCGTCGCCCGCCCGTCGGCGGCCAGATGCGCGTGCGTTTCATTCCCCGACCCGCCGACATCGAGATAGCCGACTCGTTTCGGCCCGAGCACGCGGAAGGAATCCATTCCCTTGGGGCTGAGATTGATCCGCGCGCCGTCGGCGGCCGTGGCGACGAAAAACACCGGTTGCTTGGCAATGAAAGCGGCATGCTGTTCGGTAACGTAATCGGTGAATTCGGACATAACCCGTCGCCCTTTAAGTCGCCGTCCCGCCAACCGTGAGGCCGTCGATCAACAGCGTCGGCTGCCCCACGCCTGCCGGAACGCTCTGCCCGCCCTTGCCGCACACGCCGATACCTTCGTCCAGGGCGAAGTCGTTACCGATGCCGGTTACTTTGGTCAGGACGCTCGGCCCGTCGCCGATCAGTGTTGCGCCCTTGATCGGCGCGCCGATGCGACCGTTCTCGATCAGATAAGCCTCCGTGCAACTGAACACGAATTTTCCCGATACGATGTCGACTTGCCCGCCGCCGAAGCTCTTGGCGAAGATGCCCGTCTTCACGCGTGACAGCAGTTCGGCCGGATCGTCGTTTCCGTTTTTCATGAAGGTGTTGGTCATGCGCGGCATTGGGGCATGGGCATAGCTTTCGCGTCGGCCATTGCCTGTCGCTGCGACCCCCATCAGGCGGGCGTTGAGCCGGT
The DNA here is from genome assembly GCA_038228865.1 of Sphingomonadales bacterium. Lineage (GTDB taxonomy): Bacteria > Pseudomonadota > Alphaproteobacteria > Sphingomonadales > Sphingomonadaceae > Sphingomonas_O. Next base: position 90,815 of record JBBROX010000006.1, read on the forward strand.
CCTGCATATAGCCGCGTAACATGCCGTCCTCGATCAGGACGGTCTCGCCGGTCGGGGTGCCTTCATCATCGATGCTGAGCGAGCCGCGCCGGTCAGGGATCGAGCCGTCGTCGACAACCGTAACACCCGACGCCGCCACCCGCTCGCCGATACGACCCGAAAACGCCGAAGTACCCTTGCGGTTGAAATCGCCCTCCAGCCCGTGACCAATTGCTTCGTGCAGCAGAATGCCCGGCCAGCCGGGCCCCAAGAGCACGGTCGTCTCGCCCGCAGGCGCGGCAACCGAATCGAGATTGACCAGCGCCTGTTTCAGCGCCTCGTCGATGGCCCGGTCCCACAGCGCCTCGTCGAACAGGCGGTCGTAGAGATAGCGCCCGCCGACGCCGAAATTGCCTGATTCGCGCCGGTCGCCCTGCTGCGCGACGATGCTGACGTTCAGGCGCACGAGCGGGCGAATGTCGGTCGCGACATAGCCATCGGCGCGGACGATCTCGATCACATTCCAGGTGCCCGACAGCCCCACCGAGACCTGCACGACACGCGGATCGCGGGCACGGGCGGCAGCATCGATGCGCTGGCATAGCGCAACTTTATCGGCAAAGGGCACGAGGCCGAGCGGATCGGCATCGGTATAGAGGTGACGGTTGCTCTTGCGTGGTGCAGCCGCGGTTCCGGCACGACCCGGATCGAGCAGCTTCAGCGTGGCGGCAGCGCGCGCAATCCCGGCCGGCGAGACATCGTCCGAATGCGCGAACCCTGTCGCCTCGCCCGAGACACCGCGCAGGCCGAAGCCGCGCGCCGATCCGTAATCGGCAATCTTCAGCCGTCCGTCGTCGAAACCGAACGATTCGTTGGTCCGGTATTGCAGATAAAGTTCGCCATCGTCGCAGGCGGACAAGGCGTCGCGGGTCAGGCGCTGTGCCTCCGCAGGATCAAGGGTGTCGGCATAAAGCAGGGCGCGGGGATCGGTGGTCATGTCCGCGACATAGGGAGTTTATGCGGCCTTCGCACCCTTATCGTGCGAAACGATGTCGGCGACCCCGCCGATCAGCACGAAACGCCGGTCGCAATAGCCGCAGTCGACATAATCGCGCTCGTCGATCTCAAGCCAGACACGGGGATGACCGAGTGCAGCAGGGACCCCCGAGCCGTCTGGACCTGAGCCGTCGCAGGCAATGCGACGCTGGGCGACGCGAAAGGTTTCAGGCGGTGCGATCACAACGCGGCCCTTAACAACGGCGAACGGGCACGTCTAGAAATACAAAATATTGACGGTGAAGGTGCCGACATAGCTGCCCGCGACCTGATTGGCCGCGACATTCAGTGTCCCGCCGACGGCCACATCGATCGTTCCGGTGCCTGGGAAAAGGCGCAACGTCGCCCCGTTACTCGAAATGCTGCTGACCGTCATCGTTTCGCTGCCACCGCCCCGGGTCAACGTGATCCCTGCGGGAAGCGAGATGAGAGCGATCGCGCCGATCCGCCCGGCGGCGGTGAAATGCGCCGCAGTCGGCGATCCGCCCGCCGGGGTCACGCCGCCCGCCGTCGTCCGGGCGTCCGTTGATGCATTTATTGTGGCGGTCCCCGCCGTTGCGGCAGAAATCAGGCCGCCGAAATCGAGATCATCGGTTTTTACGACTGAAAGCGGCGCAACCAAAGTCGCAGCGCCCGTGCCGCTGCCCGTGCCGGCAAGCGCGCCCGAGAACGGCACACCAAAGGCGGCAAGCGCCATTGCGGCGCGACTGACATGAGCTGGTCCCCCGATCATGTCACGGGGCCTATCCGGCCGAACTTAACGCCGCCGCCACTGGAGATGGTTGCTTTCCCGGTAAGGATGTCGCGGTCAGAAATAGGTGACGGTGATGTCGAAATTGCCCGAATAGGTGCCCGCGAGCTGGTTTGCAGCCACCGCAAGGGTGCCGCCGACGCGCAGGTCGAGCACACCCGCCGGATTGACCACCCGCGTGACCGGCCCGTTCAGCGTCAGCTGTGTAACGTTCATCGTCGCCCCGCCCCCGGCGCGGCTGAGGACGGGCAATGGACCGCGCGTGACCTGCAGGATCGAGTTTTGCGTGCCATATGTCAGGAATTGTGCAGCCTTCGGCGTGCCGCCCGCTGCCGTCGTGCCGCCGGTCGTTGTCCGGGCATCGGTCGTCGGGTCGATCACGACGGTTCCCGCCGCTGTTCCGGCAATCATCGTGCCGAATTCCAGATCGCTGATCTTGACGATCGACAAGGGTTTCAGCGTCACGACCTTGATCGTGCCGACCTGTGTCGCGGCGTGCGCGGTGTTACTGACGACCCCCACCGTCAGCAGGGCGCACGCCGCGATGGCCCGTAACGGCCGGTATCCCCCTGAGGTCCCCACACCCTGTCGGTAGGACGGACCGGATAAATCGTCGTGAATGTCTATGGTTAATTGCACGATAACCTGTGCGACATTTGCTTGCGCGCTGGCCCTCCGCCGCTAATCGGATTTGAATGACGGCAACGACAACAGAACCAGCGATCCGGATCGCCGACCTCAAGAAAGTCTATGCGGGCGGGAAACAGGCGCTGTCGGGCGTGACGTTTGACGTGCCACGAGGGACCATTTTCGGACTGCTGGGACCCAATGGCGCAGGCAAGTCGACGCTGATCAACATCCTGTCCGGGATGGTCATGAAATCCTGCGGCTCGGCGCGCATCTGGGGGTTCGACATCGACGAGCACCCACGCAATGCCAAGGCGTCGATCGGCATCGTGCCGCAGGAAATCCTGTTCGACCCGTTCTTCACCCCATTCGAGGCGCTGGAGCTGCAGGCCGGCCTTTATGGCGTGCCCAGGGCCGAGCGCCGGTCGATGGAATTGCTGCGCGCCGTCCATCTGTCGGACAAGGCCAACGCCTATGCGCGCACCCTGTCGGGCGGGATGAAGCGCCGGCTGCTGGTCGCCAAGGCAATGGTCCATTCGCCGCCGGTGCTGGTCCTCGACGAACCGACAGCCGGCGTCGATATCGAACTGCGCCAGCAGCTATGGGCCTATGTCCGCGAACTGAACGCCCAGGGCATCACCGTGGTGCTGACGACGCACTACCTCGAGGAAGCCGAGGAACTGTGCGACCGGATCGCGATCATCAACCACGGCCAGCTGATCGCGAACAAGCCGACCCGCGAACTGGTCGGCATGGCGCAGGAGAAAGTCGTAGAGATCACCGTCGACCGCGACCTGACCGACGCGCCGGTCTCGGCGTTCTTCGAGAAAGCGGAACTGAAAGGCGAGCGCGTTCTGACCATCACCTATTCGAAAGCAAAGGCCAACGCCGGCGACGTCATAACGGCCGTCAACAATGCGGGCCTGGGCATCGTTGACGTTTCGACGCGCGAGGCCGATCTGGAACATGTGTTCCTCAATCTGACGCGGGCGGCTTCCGGGGCAGAAGCCGTTGGCTGATTCATATGACGCCCTGATCATCGGTTCCGGTGCAGCGGGACTGACGGCCGCGATCACATTGGCGCAAACAAAGCGCGTCGCGGTCATTGCCAAGGGCGGCCTGTCCGACGGGTCGACAGCCTGGGCGCAGGGGGGCATCGCCGCTGTGCTGGAACCCGGTGACACGTTCGAAAGCCATATCGAGGACACGATGATCGCAGGCGCGGGCCTCAACAACCGTGCGACCGTCGAATTCGTCGTCGAGAATGCCCCCGTTGCCATTGAGCGGCTGGCGCAACTGGGCGTGCCGTTCAATACCGGCGACGATATGGGGAGCCTCGGTCGCTGGCACCTGACGCGCGAGGGCGGCCACAGTCACCGGCGGATCGTCCATGTCGATGACGCGACAGGTTGGGCGGTGCAACAGGCGTTGGAGAAGGCCGCTGCCGCCAATCCCAACATCACCTTGTTGCCCGATATGGTTGCCATCGACCTGATCACGCAGAAGCATGTCGAGGGCGGCCATGGATCTGCGCACGTCTGGGGCGTCTATGCGTTCAACCGACGCACCAACCATGTGGAAACGATCACGGCACCCGCAACCGTGCTGGCGACGGGTGGGGCCGGGCGCTGCTATCTGTTTTCGACCGCACCGCGCGGTGCGACCGGAGATGGTATCGCGATGGCCTGGCGCGCCGGCGCCCGCGTGTCGAACATGGAATTCATGCAGTTCCACCCGACCTGCCTGTACAATCTTGAGGTCAAGAACTTCCTGATTACGGAGGCCGTGCGCGGCGAGGGCGGCTATCTGGTCAATCCAAAGACCGGCAAGCACTTCATGCCGTTTTACGATCCGCGCCTCGAACTTGCGCCGCGCGACGTCGTGGCGCGCGCCATCGACGCCGAGATCAAGCGCTTCGGCCTCGATTATGTCCATCTCGACATCAGTCACGAACCGCCCGCGTTCGTGAAAGAGCATTTCCCGAACATCTACGAAAAGCTGATTGGCCTCGGCATCGATATGACGACGGGACCGATCCCGGTCGTGCCCGCCCAGCATTACACCTGTGGCGGGGTTATGATCGACCTCGACGGCTGTACCGACTTGCCCGGCCTTTATGCGGCGGGGGAGGTCAGCCAGTCAGGCCTGCACGGCGCAAATCGACTGGCGTCGAACTCGCTGCTCGAATGTTTCGTGTTCGGCGAGTCGGCAGCGCAGCACATATTGGCGCATCCAGGCGCTGCGCCGCCGCACGTTCGCAGCTGGGACGAAAGCCGCGTCACCGATTCGGACGAGGAAGTTGTCGTCCAGCATAACTGGCGCGAGATCCGCCGGTTCATGTGGGACTATGTCGGCATCGTGCGGACCACGAAGCGGCTGGAACGCGCGGCGCACCGTATTGCGCTGTTGCGACAGGAAGTTGCTGATTATTATGGTAATTTCCGAGTGACACCCGACCTGATCGAGTTACGTAACCTGGTCGAGGTCGCCGATTTGATCGTCCGGTCGGCACTAAGTCGCAAGGAAAGCCGGGGGCTTCACTTCACGACCGACTACCCTGATTTGTTGCCCGAAGCTGTCGATACGGTGCTGACGCCCAACCCCTGAAGGCGTGGCTTTTTTGCAACGCACAATGACTGATTTTGATGCGTTCAACGGCCATTCTCGACGTTGTCACGTAACTGCAACATAAGCGCGCAAGGGCCGCCGCAACGGCGTTTGGACGCCGCATCCGGCCCGCGTATGGGCTCGCTAGGGGTTAGCACATGAAGCATCAGCTGTATTTCGGCGTGGCACTGGCCGCGCTCTCGTTTTCGGGCGCCGTCTATGCGCAGTCGTCTGGCACGATCGCCGCCGAAGAAGAGACGGAAATCGTCGTCACCGGATCGCAAACGCGGAGCGGCATCAACGGAGTCGACGTTCCCGAGACGCCCAAGGCGCGGACCGTCCTGAGCAACGAAGTGCTGCGTCAGGCAGCCCCTGGCCAGACGCTGCTGCAGGCGATCAACATCGTTCCCAGCGTCAACTTCACCAACAACGATCCATTCGGCTCGTCGGGCGGTAACGTCCGTATCCGCGGTTTCGACGGCAACCGCATCTCGCTGACGTTCGATGGCCTGCCGCTGAACGACACCGGCAACTATGCCATTTTCTCGAACCAGCAGCTCGACCCCGAAATCGTCGGACAGGTCAACGTCAACCAGGGAACGACCGATGTCGACTCGCCGACGGCAGCGTCGTCGGGCGGCACGATCAACTATCGCACCATTGTCCCGAGCGAAGAGCCCGGCGCGATGCTTGTCGCCTCCTACGGCGAAAGCTACAAGGGTCGCAGCTACAACCGCGTGTTCGGCAAGCTCGAAACCGGCGACCTGTTCGGCACCGGGGTCCGCGCCTTCATTTCGGCATCGACAGCGCGCAACGACAAGTTTCGCGGTTTCGGCCAGATCGACAAGCAACAGTACAACGCCCGTCTCTATAAGGAGCTGGGTAGCAACGGCGATTTCATCTCGCTTGCTGGTCACTACAATCAGAACCGCAATAACGCCTATCGGAACAACATCACGCTCGCACAGGCTAACTTCGACCTGGCGAACGATGGCCGGCTGAACGCCGACAACAATCAGTTTTGCGTGCGACCAACCTTCGGGGCGGGCGCACAGAGCGAAGCTGCTACCAACCAGGGTGCCGCCAATACGCAGCTTCCGCCGAACCTTTCGGCGACGGCGCCTACCCAGGACACCAGCTGCACCAATTACACCGGGCTGCGGATCAACCCGTCGAACACGGGCAACATCCGCTTCAATTCCAAGTTCTCGTTGACCGACAAGCTGACGTTTACCCTGGACGCCGGCTATCAATATGTTCTGGCCAACGGTGGCGGGTTCACGGCGAACAATTCCAACACCTCCGACAACAGCACGCTGGAAAGTTCGCTGCGCGCGCGGGGCTTCGGCACGATGGCGGCAGGCTCGGACTATAATGGCGACGGCGATGTGCTCGATACAGTGGCATTTTATACGCCGTCGAACACAAATACGAACCGCTACACGGTTCTGTCGTCGCTGCGCTGGGACTTCACTGAAGACCAGTATGTCCGCGTCGCTTATGCGCTCGACCTGGGTCGTCACCGCCAGACTGGCGAATACGGCTATCTCGATGCGACCGGCAATCCGGAATATGTGTTCGGTGGCCGTGCCGGCTTCCGCACCCCCCGCGACTCCAATGGCTATGCCCTGCGCAGCCGCGACCGCTTCTCGATCGCCGAACTGAACCAGATTTCGGGGGAGTATCGCGGCAAGTTCTTCGACAACAAGCTCGAAGTGGTGCTTGGCGTTCGCGCTCCGTTCTTCCGGCGTGTGCTCAATCAATATTGCTACACCATCGCGACGAGCGCGTTTCCGATCTGCACCTCCGGCACGTTCGGCACAACGCCGGTAGCGACGACGGCGGGCTATTATGTCATTCCCGCAAACACGGTATTCACGGGAACGATCCCGGCGAATGCAGTCTATGCGCCGTTCAAGGCGACCTACAAGTATAACCGCGTCTTGCCGAATGTGGGCTTCACGATCCGTCCTGTGGACGACGTCCAGATCTACGGTGCCTATGCCAAGGGTCTGTCGGTTCCGCGTACGGACAATCTGTATCGTGCGCCGTTCATTGGCGTGGCACCTGAGCAGTCGGACAATTTCGACGTCGGCGTCCGCTATTCTTCGAATGTCGTGCAGGCGGCGCTTGGCGCGTTCTACAACCGGTTCACCAACCGCATCCAGCAGACGACCGATAACGATCCCAACAGCCCGACTTACCTGCAGTCGATCGATCGCAACGTGGGCAAGGTCGAGATCAAGGGTGTCGAGGCGAGCCTGAACGTCCGGCCCTTCCCGTGGTTCTCGTTCCGCGGATTCGGATCGTACATCGATGCACGCTATAAGGACAATTTGGTCCTGTCGCCGACGCTGACCTTGCCGCTCGCCGGCAAGCGCCTCGTCGAGACTCCCGAGTGGCAATACGGCTATCGTGCTCAGTTCAACTATGGCCCTGCGCAGCTGGGCCTCGAGTTCAAGCAGCGCACGAGCCGGACGGCGACCGATCTCAACGACGTGACGGTGCCTGGATACAACACGTTTAACGTCGATGTCCGGTTCAGCCTCGCCAAATTCGGTCTTGAAAAGACCTTCATCCAGGTGAACGTAGATAACGTGTTCGATACCCAGTATCTGGGCTCGATCAGCTCCACGCAGTCGCTAGGCACGAACAGTGCGGGGCTTGTTACTGGAACCGGAATTACCACAGCCACAACGCTGGCGGGCGGTAACAACCCGACTTTCGCCTATGGTTCGCCGCGGGCTGCCGTCATCTCGCTACAAGTCGGCTTCTAGTCCAGCCTGCCTCTCGACAAGAATTGCCGCCGTCCCTCACCCGAGGGGCGGCGGTTTTCTTTTGGAGCCGTGGTCTTTGATCAATCGGCGGCGAGGCGCGCCAGCATCCCTTGCAACGGCTTTGCCATCACCCGGCGGACCATCGGCTCGAAAAACTCGAGTGATTCCGACACGTAATCCGGATCGAACGCCGCCTGATCGTATTTGGCGCAGAACTCCTCGCACGCGGCGAAATGCTTGTGGCCGCGAAAGGCTTCGCGCGCATTCTGGTCCATCCCGACATAGTGGAAGTAATAATAGCCCTGGAACGCGCCGTGATTGGCACAAATCCAGTGCTCCTCTTCGGTGACGAACGGCTTGACGATCGCGGCGGCGACATCGGGGTGATTATAGCTGCCGAGCGTATCACCGATGTCGTGGAGCAACGCCATGACCACATAGGTTTCGGGGCGCCCGTCGCGATAGGCACGCGTCGCCGTCTGGAGGCTGTGGGTCAGGCGGTCGATCGGAAAGCCGCCGTAATCGCCGTCGAGGAGGCGAAGGTGATCGAGGACGCGATCGGACACTGAGGACGCAAACTCCCGGAAATGGCCGGCAATTATCGACCAGTCCTCTTGCGTTCCTTCGGTCATCGCGCGGAACTGCGCGCGGGGTCCGGCGTGCGTGTCGACATCAGCCATAGCTAAACCTCATCCGTTCAGGCCGAGCTCGTCAAGACCCGGTCCTTATTCAAAGCTAGTATTTGAGCGCCCCTTCGACAAGCACATAGCGAACGGTTAGGTGGGATCGATGGCCCGCGCTTCCGCCTCTCCTGCCGCTTTCTTTACAGACAAGAATCGCGCGTTCTGGTTGCTGCAGGGGGCGGGCTGGACCGGCTATCTCCTGCTGCGCGTGGCCAGCGGCATTGCCAATGGCCTTGGCCTGCCGTTCCTCATTCAGGTGCTTGTCTCGGCCGCGACCGGCTATTCGATCACGCTGGTGATGGCTGCCTTCTACCGATGGCTGATCCGCAAATCGCCGCTGCTGATCTGGACGGGCAGTGTCGCAACCGTGGCCGTGTCGGTCGCCGCCTATTCGGTCATCGATGCCTGGGTGTTCACGATGGTGAACGAGGGGCGCAATGTCGTCGAGGTCGATCTGTTCCTGGGATCGGCGACGATCAGTACGCTGCTGCTCGGGGCATGGTCGGCGCTCTATTATGGCATCAACTTCTTCCTGATCGCCGAGCGGCAAGCGATGCAATTGTTGAAACTGGAGGCGACCGCATCGTCGGCACAATTGGCGATGCTGCGGTACCAGCTCAACCCGCACTTCCTGTTCAACACGCTCAATTCGATCTCGACGCTGGTGCTGCTCAAGCAAACCGACCGCGCCAATGCGATGCTGGGACGGCTGTCGTCGTTCCTGCGCTACACCCTGGTCAACGAACCCGAATCGCAGGTGACGATCGAGCAGGAGGTGGAGACGCTGAAGCTCTATCTCGACATCGAAAAGATGCGATTTGAGGAGCGGTTGCAAGCCCGGTTCGAGATCGACCCCCGCGTGGCACGGGCGCGGCTGCCCTCTTTGCTGCTCCAGCCGTTGGTCGAAAACGCCATCAAATATGCCGTGACCCCGCAGGAAGAAGGGGCTGAAATCGCAATTGCCGCGCGGCTCGTCGGCGAACGGGTGCAGATCACCGTGTCCGACACCGGCCCCGGGTTGAACGAGGCGACGGTCCGTCCCAGTTATTCGACAGGCGTCGGTCTGGCCAACATCCGCGACCGGCTGGCGCAGGCCTATGGGCCCGATCACAGGTTTGACAGCGGCGACGCACCCGGTGGCGGGTTCGTCGTCACGGTCGAAATCCCGATGGTCGTCGAGGCACAGAAACTAGAGGCTGCATGACCATCCGAACCATTCTCGTCGATGATGAAACCCTCGCCATTCAGGGCATGGAACTCCGCCTTCAGGCGCATGACGATGTCTATATCGTCGATACCTGCTCCAACGGACGCGAAGCGATTCGATCCATCAAGAAGCACAAACCCGACCTCGTTTTCCTCGATATCCAGATGCCCGGTTTCGACGGATTTTCGGTCGTCCAGGGATTGATGGACGTCGAACCGCCGCTGTTCGTGTTCGTCACCGCCTATGCCGATCATGCCATCCGTGCTTTCGAGGCGCAGGCGATCGATTACCTGGTGAAGCCCGTCGAAGAAACCCGCCTCGCCGACACGCTCGACCGCGTTCGCCAGCGCCTGACCGAAAAGCGCGGGGCCGAGGAAGCCGGGCGCTTGATGGAGGCGCTTACTGAACATGCGCCCGAGGCGGCCGAGGAACTCGGCGTGGACGGCACGGAGGCGCCAGCTGCAAACCGCTTCGAAAAACTGATCAACATCAAGGACCGCGGCCAGATTTTTCGTGTCGATGTCGACCACATCGAACGGATCGATGCGGCGGGCGATTACATGTGCATCTACACGGCCGAAAACACGCTGATCCTGCGCGAGACGATGAAGGACCTCGAACGCCGCCTCGACCCGCGCCGCTTCCAGCGCGTGCACCGTTCGACCATCGTCAACCTCGATTTGGTCAAACAGGTAAAGCCGCACACCAATGGCGAGTGTTTCCTGGTGTTGGAATCGGGCGCATCGGTGAAAGTGTCACGCAGTTACCGGGACGTCGTCGCCAGATTTGTCCATTAACGGACGCGCCGTCACTTCGCGGAAAATTTCCCGGTAGCGCGGGTGCTCCGTGCCGCACATACGGTCCCACCAGGTGAAATACAGTCCGTAGTTCGACCCGAACCCACCCGAATGGTGCAAGTCGTGGTGCGTCGTCGTGGTGAAATTGCCCCAGAACCAATGATCGGCAAAGCCGCGCGGGTGAAGTTCGGTCCCGCAATGCCCCCAGGCGTTGCGGATGATCATGATGCCGAGAAAGAAGAAGAAGGCGCCATTGGGCGTCGGGATCGTCAGCTGCCAAATGACCGGCATGCCCGTGTGCAGCGCCGCTTCGCGCCAGTCGAACGCATAGGCAGTGAACGGGGTGGGTGTGATCGTCTTGTGATGCGTCCGGTGCCAGCGCTTGAAGAAATAGGGGCGGTGGATCAGGCGGTGCGTCCAGTAGAAATAGGCGTCGTGCACCACGAGCAGTGCCACGACAAACGCCGCCGTCACCATCCAGTTGTCAGGCCCGGTCCAGCGCCCCGCCCCGAATCCGTGCGCCTTCACCCAGAGGACCGGCGTAAACACGATCGCGTAGACGACAACGGTACGCAGCGATGTCAGCAACTCCCGCGTGTAATCAGCGCGTGTCGCCCGGCGCGCCTGAATGATGCGCGCCTTCCATCCCGCCCGGTGGGCGACGATCAGGATCGCCGACATCAGCAATGTGGCAACGACGTACCGTCCTCCGTCGAACAGGAACACATCCGGAAAGACGTGGAGCGCCGCGTCTAGCAGGGTCAGGTCATGAGGCATCGATCAGGCCTTTGGCTGGTTGATGCCCCCGACGTGTCTTGATCACCGGTCTGTGTCGCGGCGTTTTCGAAATCGACCGGTCGAATTGCGAAATCCGATCAGCCCACGGCGGCGCGGGCGCGGTATTCGGTGGGCGTGCAACCGTGCAGGTCGCGGAAGGCGCGGTTGAACGGTGCCAAACTGCCGAAGCCCGCATCCATCGCGATGGTCAGGATCGGTACGTCGCGCTGGATCGGATCGGCAAGCGCCTCGGCCGCTTCACCGATGCGGAAAGCGTTGAGATAGGCGTTGAAATTGCGCGCCCCCAGCCCCTGGTTGATCGCACGGCGCAGCCGATATTCGGGCACACCCAGGCGGGCCGCCACCGCTGTGATCGTCAACCCGTCCTGACGGTAGAGCCGTTCGTGGCGCATGTCGGTGTCGAGCCGCGCCAGCAGGGCGCTATCGTCGCTGTCTGGGCGTGGACCCACGCCCACCGGTCGCACTGGAGCTGCTACCAGCGCTGGATCACGCCAGCCGAGTGTGAACACTGCGACAGTGACGGCAAGCAGCAACATACTTGCCCCGTTTGCGATTCGCCAGCTGACCGGTGGCGGCCAGCTTGCCGTCCAGAGCTCGGCCATGACGACCCAGAGGATAGCGACCGAGATTGCGGCGGTCAGCGCGATCCGCACGCGCCGACGTGACTCAACAAGATCAGCCGACCAGCCCTTCAGCGTCGCACGAATGGCGAGCCCGATGGCAATGACGCTGAACAGGCGCCAGACCAGTGCCAGCCCGAAATACCGTATATGCAACGACCAGAAGAGATAGTTGGTGACGAAACCGCTGAGCATGGTCGCCGCGACGAAGAGCCAGTGGTAGCGCCGCAGCCGGAAGTCATCGTCGAACCAGCTGGCGGCAAACAGCCAGAACAGCGCCGGTGACGCCAGCGCCATCAAATGCAGCGGCAGCCGCCACGGATTGCGGAACGGATACCAGGTATCGAGCAGGATGAGGGCGACGTAACAGGCGCCGCCGAGACAGAGCACCGCGCCGAGCCGCGCCGTCAGCGAACGGCGCCAGTCGCAGGCGAACAGGAACGACAGCAGCAGGAACAGCCCGATCGTGCTGCCGCGCAACATCGCATCGATGATCGTCAGCCCCATGCTCGGGTCTTAGCCGCGTGGTGCGCCATGGCAAAGCCGCGTCGTCGCGCAGTTCGTCCGCTACACGATTTCAACGATATCGCCGGGCTTTGCCCTTTCGAACAACCGGCGGGCGAACGCATCGGGCAGGCCGATACAGCCATTGGTCCCACGACCGGGGCGCACATCGCTGGCGTGGATCGCCACACCGTCGCTGGTCAGGCGCAGTGCATAGGGCATCGGGGCATCATAGGTTCGCGACCAGTAATCGCGGCGCTTGTCGAGGATCGGGAATTTGCCGGGCGGCGTTGGTTTGGCGTTCACGCCGTAGAGGATAACCGCCGTGCCGATCTCGTCGCGGCCCTGGAACACCGAAATTAGCTGGGCCGTACGATCGACTCGAATACGGATCGTGCCCGCGGGGATGCCGCGATCATCCCAGCGATATTGCCCATAGGTCAGCGGACGACGGACATCGAGGAGGGTCGATACGCCGGGCATCCCCTGAACGCGGACGCGTGATCCGACCAAGGGAGGATCGGGAGCGACCGGCCGGGGCGGGGGCGAACTCGCCATCGCAAGTGCAATTCCAATGGTCGCCACGCCCGCAAGCGCCACGAATTTCGTGATTTCACGCACCGCGCTTGGGCGAAAGCCGCACGGCGCGGCGCATTGACGTTCCGATGGCGGCAAAGCCGGTAAGCATCATCAGCCACGTCGAAGGCTCGGGCACTGCCGGAACTTCCGGGTCGATCGGATCACCACCGCTGCTCGATGCCGTGCCGCCCGTGCTGGTTGTGCTTATCCCACCGGTGCTCGTCGAGATCACGTCCCCGCCTGTGCTCGAACTGGTGCTGCTGGTTGTCGTCCCGCCGCTTGTACTTGGATCGCCACCCGAGCTTGACGAAGCGGTACCGCCGGTCGTTGTGGAACCGCCTGTGCTGGTCGTCGTCCCGCCACTCGTGGTCGAGCTTCCGCCGGTCGATGTCGTGGGTTCGCCGCCCGTCGTTGTCGTGCCGCCGGTGCTTGTTGTGGTTCCGCCGCTCGTCGATGAAGTGCCGCCAGTGGACGTGGTGCCATCGCCGCCGGTGCTGGTCGAGCCGGTTCCCCCGGTCGACGCCGTGCCGCCGGTGCTTGTTGTCGTGCCCCCGCTTGTGGTGCCACCACTCGTCGCAGACGTCCCGCCCGTGGACGTCGCGCCATCGCCGCCAGTGCTGGTCGAGCTGGCTCCCCCGGTCGACGTCGTGCCGCCGGTGCTTGTTGTCGTGCCCCCGCTTGTGGTGCCGCCACTCGTCGTAGACGTCCCGCCCGTGGACGTCGTGCCATCGCCGCCAGTGCTGGTCGAGCCGGTTTCCCCGGTCGACGTCGTGCCGCCGGTGCTCCCGGTCGAACCACCACTGCCACCGCCTCCTCCGGCGCCGCCCCCTGGGCTGCCGCCGCCGCCAAAAAACACGATGCCGCCGGGCGTGAAGGCGGGCGCGGGGAGATCGGCCACCGCGACATCGGGACCGCCGCGAACGCCGGACGGGCCCGAGTTACCAAACAGCCCCGGTGCAACGAACCCCGGCTGATCGAGCAATGCGATCAAAGGATTTCCCGCCCCTGCCCCGGCCGCAGGATCGACAGCGTTGGAGAGCACCTGGCTCCGGACCGGGATCCCCAAACCACCGCGCGACAATTGCGCATGGCGACGCTTCGTCGCGATGACATCGGCGGCCCGCTCACCGGGCGAGCGCAGGCCGAGCAATCGGGTGGCATCTTCGGCAACCGCGGCCACGCGCGTTGCATTGGCGACCATGGTCGTCATGCCGGCCGCTGCAACAAAGGCAGCAGAAATAGTCGCGACGCGCCACCCCGTTCCTTGCCGGACGGTACGCACGCGAAGCCGGACAGCTTGCGCTGCGGCCCCCGAAAACAACCAACTGACCATGATTCCAGACCCTGCACGGCGGGCCGCGCCACGCGGTCCTCTACCAAACGCACTTTTTATTATGTGGGTCGGTATAGCGCGGAGATGTCACAAAAGATACACGTTAGTGCTTCAATTTACGTTGTTTTCCTGCGAAATGGCAAATCGTAACAATTCGACACGTACACCGTGTATGTTAATCAGGCGCGACCCGGAGCGAATTTGAGCGCCGTGCCGTTCATGCAGTATCGCTTCCCGGTCGGCGGGGGGCCATCGTCGAATACATGTCCCAGATGGCCACCGCACCGTCGGCAAACGACCTCGACGCGCTCGAAGCCGAGTGACCGGTCGCTGTTGGTCAGGATCGACTTGGGCATATGATCGTAAAAGCTCGGCCACCCGGTGCCGCTGTCGAATTTCGTCTTCGACGAGAAATTGGGCAGATCGCATCCGGCACACGAAAATATGCCCGCGCGGTGTTCGTTGAGGAACGGGCTTTGGCCGGGCTGGTCAGTCGCCTCCTGACGAAGCGTCCGGTATTGCGCCGGGGTCAACCGCTTTTTCCATTCGGCGTCGGTCAGCGTGATTTCGTACTTGCGTGCCGGTGCCTTGGCACAGGCAGTGGTCGCGAACAGCCCGCCGAGAACGAGCGTGCTCGACGCAGTCACGAAATGGCGGCGGTTGAATGTCATGGCATCGTCTCCCGAAAGGTAAGGGATATACGGACCATCCACCGCTTTGGTTTCATTCTTCAATAGCGTTCCAGCTTGACCGGCAGCGAGCGATAGCCGTTGACGAAGCACGCCGACACGCGCGTCGGCTCGCCGACCGGCACAACGCGCAGACGGCGCTTAGCCATCTCTTCCAGCAACACAATCAGCTGCAGCTCGGCAACCCGCGCGCCGACACAGCGGTGGATGCCATAGCCGAACGACAAATGCCGCCGCGCGTTCTCGCGATCGACGATGATCCGGTCGCCATCGGGGAATACGCTCTCGTCGCGGTTGGCCGAGATATACCAGAGTACCAGCCGGTCGCCCTTTTTGATCTGTTGCCCCTCGATCTCGGCATCCTCGGTCGCGGTGCGGCGCATGTGCGCGAGTGGCGTCTGCCAGCGGATCAGTTCGCTGACCGCATTGGGGATCAATTCGGGGTTGGCCTCCAGTTTGGCCCGTTCGTCCGGGAACTGCGCGAGGCCTTGTGCATAGGCGGTCATCGAATTGCGCGTCGTGTCGTTGCCGCCGACGATCAGGAGGATCAGGTTCCCCATGAACTCGCCGTCGTCCATCGCCGCCATTGCGTCCGAATGGAGCATGATCGAGATCAAATCGGGAGTTTGCGGCTGGTTCTTTTTCGATTCCCACAACTGGTGGAACGCCGTGCCCATCTCGAATGCCGTGGCCAACCGCTTCTGACGGTCTTCGAGCGTCCCGAATGCCTCAACATCGCCGAGCGCGTCCGACCAGCGCGTCAGATCGTGGCGGTTTTCCCAAGGGAAATCGAACAATCGCGCCAGCATGCCCGTCGTGAGCTCGATCGACACTCGTTCCACCCAGTCGAACGTTTCGCCGATTGGCAAAGCATCGAGTACCTCGGCCGTGCGGGCGACCGCATCCTCGCGCATCCGCACGATCTCGCTGGGGGTGAAGGCCGGTGCAACGGTGCGCCTCTGGGCGGTGTGCTGCGGCGGATCCATCGCAATGAACATCGGCATGCGTACTTCGCCGTCGAGAATACGCTCGGGATCGCCGGCCACGGTGATGCCGCCGACTTCCCATGAGGAAGAGAATATCTTGGGCAGCGCCTCGATATGGACGATGGGTTTATAGGTCGTAATCGACCAGTACGGCCCAAACCGCCCATTCTTGCAGTAGTAGATGCCGCCGCTCTCCCGCAACTTGCGGAAAGGGGCGTGCCATGTATGCGACGTATAGAGATGCGGTTGGGTGACATCGAGCCGATCGGCAACATCGGGGCCGATCATGAACTGGTCGTCGGGGCGTTCGATTGCTGCTGTCGCCATTGCACCTCTCCCGTGCTGTTTGCCGATATCTTGGGTTGCAGGTTGCAACCTAACTGACACCGGAGTCAATAGCGGTTTGTCGGCGTGCCAAACAAAGCGCTTGAAGTTGACGCTGCGTCAACTGGTAGAGGCGTGCCATGCCCGATTCGCTCGACATTGCCGAAGTCGCCCGCCGCAGCGGTTTGACCAGCCGCGCGCTGCGCTTTTATGAAGCGCGGGGGTTGGTCAAACCGCTGCGAAGCGTTTCGGGGCGGCGCCACTATGGCCCGGCCGAACTCGACCGAATCAATCAGATCGTAACGCTCAAGCGCGCCGGTCTCAGCCTTGCCCAGATCGAGCGGCTGGTCCGGCGCGGCGCTATCGATCTGACCACCCTTGTCGACGCGCAGATCGCCGTCATCGCCGAGCAGGTAAAGGCGCTCGCCGATACGCGCGCCCTGCTCCTCACCGTCAAGTCCCGCATCGAGCGTAGCGAGCCCATCGATGTCGCGACCTTTTGCTCGCTGATCCGGATAGGAGACATCGAAATGACCGAACGAGCCCAAGCCTGGAAGCAGGTGACCGACAAATACATGAGCGAGGAAGCCAGGGCCGATTTTGCGGCAAAAATGCCCGAAATGGCCGCCGGGTTCGACCAGGCCGAATATGGCGCGAAATGGAAGGATCTCGGCAACCGCATCAAGGCGGCGCTACCGCTCGATCCGACCAGCGATGCGGCGCTCGACTATGTGCGCGAGTGGTTCGCTTTGCTCGCACCCTTCACTGCCGTTGCAACGCCGGCAATGATGGAGGGCTCACGCCAGATGTACGCGAACATGGACAAGTGGCAGGGCCAGAGCGCCGCCGATCCTGGGTTCGATCATGAAGTGTTCAGCTTCATCCAAGCCGCGTCTGTGGCCGCGAAATCGGCTGGCCATGTGATCGACTAGCGCGTCGGAACGGGTTCTGCGCCCGAATAATTGTAAAACCCGCGTCCCGATTTCCGCCCTGTCCACCCGGCTTCGACATATTTGACGAGCAGCGGGGCGGGGCGGAACTTGGGGTCGCCGGTCGAAGTGAACAGCACGCGGCAAATATCGAGGCAGGTATCGAGGCCGATGAAATCGGCCAGCGTCAGCGGCCCCATCGGATGGTTGAGGCCGAGCTTGCACGCCGTGTCGATGTCGCGGATCGTCGCCACGCCTTCGCCGAGCGCGAAGCACGCCTCATTGAGCATCGGCATCAGCACGCGGTTGACGATGAAGCCGGGCGCGTCATTGGCGTGAACAATCTCCTTGCCGAGCGACTTCCCGTAAGCCTCGACCGCCGCGACCGTTGTGTCGCTGGTTGCCAGCCCGCGAATGACCTCGATCAGGCCCATCACCGGCACCGGATTGAAGAAATGGACGCCGATGAACCGCACCGGATCGGACGAAGCGCTGGCCAGGCGGGTGATTGGAATCGATGAGGTGTTGGTCGCCAGAATCGCATCGCCACGCAGCACCTTGGCAACGTTCGCGAAGATCGCGCGCTTGATCTCCTCGCGCTCGGTAGCAGCTTCGATCACCAGATCGCAGTCGCCGAAGGCGGCAACATCGCCAACTGGTTCGATGAGCGCCAATGTCGCATCACGCGCGGCGCCGGTGATCTTTTCCTTCTCGACCAGTCGGCCCAGCCCCTTGGCGATGCCTGCCTTTCCCTTTTCGGCCAAGGCCATGTCGCGGTCGGACAGCAAGGTCCGGTATCCCGCTGCTGCAGAGACTTGCGCAATGCCTGCGCCCATTTGTCCCGCGCCGATCACACCGATGGTCTTCATTTGGTTCTCCGGACCTAGCCTGCGCTAAGGCCTCTTCTCTTTGCCTTTGCCGCTGATACCCGGTCTTCGCAACCCGGCGAACCAACCGTTGCCAATCGCCCGATATGTCCTTGCAGACCCAGTAGTGTTTTACTAGCATAATACACTAATAGGGGCGTGTGATGACAGGCTGGAAGAAATTTGCGGTACCGGTCGAGCTCGGCGATGCTGGAGTGCTGGCACCGGGTAAGTGGCGCTGGGCGCGGGCGCTCGGCTGGATGATCGCTCTGTTCCTCGCGATCGGCTTGGCCACATCCGGCCTGCAGGCCGGCGGGCGGGCGCTGTTCGGCAAAGTTGCATGGTTGCCCTATGTCCTCACCCCGATCAGCCTTGGCACCGGGTTTGGCCTTTATGTGCTGGCTGTAAAATATGGTGAAAAGCGCGGTGCAAGCGAACTTGCGCTGCGGGGCGCGCCGAAAGAACTGGCCGCTGGCGTCCTCATCGGGCTGGGCATGTTTACCCTGGTCTTTGCGAGCCTGCGCCTCGGCGGATTTTATACGTTGCGCGGTCCGGTCGCCTCGAACTGGCTGGAAGATGTCCGCGCGACCCTCGCCACGGGACTGATCGAGGAATTGCTGCTGCGGGCGATTGCGTTCCGGCTGGTGATGCGTGCGTTCGATTTGCCGGTGGCGCTTGCCTTGTCGGCAGCGCTGTTCGGAGCGCTCCATCTTGCCAATGCAAACGCTTCCCCCTTCGCGGCACTCGCCATCGCGATCGAGGCCGGGCTGATGCTGGCAAGCTTCTACATCCTGACGGGCCGGTTGTGGATGTCGGTCGGCGTCCATGCCGCATGGAATTTCGCGCAGGGGCCGCTGTTCGGCGCACGGGTGTCGGGCAACATCGAGAAGGGCAGTTTCTTTCAGAGTGGCCCGACGCCTGGAACGCCCGACCTGCTGAGCGGGGGCGCCTTCGGGCCAGAGGCGTCGCTGTCGGGCATCATCGTCGGGCTGATCGTGTTCGTCATCGTGATGGCTGTGGCGAGGCGACGCTTCAGGGTGCCGACTTAGGCGGACGGGCCTCTGCCAGGATAAGCGCGAAACTGTCTGCAGCGTCGGTCCATTCGGCGATGGGTGACCAGCCTCCAGCCCGGAGCATCAGGCGTGCATCGCGTGGTCCGTACTTATGGCTGTTTTCGGTGTGAATGGTTGTCCCCACCGCCATCGAGAAGTGCTGTCCCTCAACCGTGAAATCGACATCGCGCGTGGCGACGAGGTGCATTTCGATCCGGGCATAGCTGTCGTTCCAGCGCACCTCGTGGGCGAAAGCCTCGACGGGAATCGTGCCGTGCAACTCGCGGTTCATGCGCACGAGCAGATTGGTGTTGAACCGCGCCGTCACGCCCGCTGCATCGTCATAGGCCGCGACCAATGTCTCGGCATCCTTGACCCGGTCCATGCCGATCAGCAGCATCGCGCCGGTACCCAGACTGTCGCGCATTGTCCGCAGCAGATCGACGGCGGTGCGTGCAATCATGTTGCCGATGGTCGAGCCGGGAAAGAAGCCGAGGCGCGGCAGGGCATTCACGGCTTCAGGCAGGGCAAGCGCCTGCGTAAAATCGCCCTCGACCGGCATTACGGGCAACCCCGGAAAATCCGCAGCCAGCGCCGCCGACGATGCCCGCAGGAAGTCGCCCGAGATATCGATCGGCACATAGGCCGATGGCAAGACGGCGCGCAGCAGATGCGGGGTCTTGGTCGACGACCCCGAGCCGAACTCGACCACGGCGCGGCCCTTGCCAGTCAGCCGCGCGACATCGCTGCCATGCGCGGCAAGCAACGCGGTCTCGACACGCGTCGGATAATATTCGGGAAGCGCAGTTATCGCCTCGAACAGATCCGATCCCGTCCGGTCGTAAAACCAGCGTGCCGGAATGGCCTTTTGCCGTTGCGACAGGCCCGACAAGACGTCGGTTCGGAACGCGGGATCGACCAGAACTTCGGTCGTATCGTGGAGCAGCATGTCAAAGGTCTTTCGCGAGGCGCAGACCGGCGAACTGCCAACGCGTATGCGGCGGGAAGAAATTGCGAGTCGTCGCACGGCTGCTGCCGCGGGGCGTGGCGCAGCTCGCACCACGCAGGACCATCTGGCCGCTCATGAATTTGCCGTTGTATTCGCCGACGGCTCCGTCGGCGACGGTGAAGCCCGGATAAGGCAGGAACGCCGAGCCAGTCCATTGCCAGACATCGCCGAACATCTGGCGCAGCCCCGTGCCCTTGGCGGCGCGCGGGCGCACGGGACCCGCCGTGTCGAGCTGGCTGCCGGATGTCGGATCGATGCTGGCCGCCGCCGATTCCCATTCGGCCTCGGTCGGCAGACGCACCCCCGCCCAGCGGGCATAGGCGTCGGCCTCGTAATAGCTGATATGGGCGACCGGCGCGGCGGGGTGGCGCGGATGCACACCGTCGAGCGCAAAAGCGGTCCCGTCAGCCTGCCAATAGAGCGGCATCGTGATCTCCTCCGTCTGCACCCAGGCCCAGCCGTCCGACAGCCACAATTCGGGCCGCCGATAGCCGCCGTCATCGACGAAATCCTGCCACTCGCGGTTGGTCACCAGCCGGTCGGCCAAAGCATGAGGGGCGAGAAAGACATTGTGCCAAGGCCCCTCGCAATCGAACGCGAAACCGTGCCCGCTATGCCCAATCTCCACGACGCCGTGCGCGCCCGCGATCCATTCGATCGGGCCCGGCACAGGGTCAGGCTCGTTGCGCGGGAGCGCCCAGACGGCGGGCAGCATCGGGTTCTGCGCAAAGGCATGGAGAATGTCGGTCAGCAGCAATTCCTGATGCTGCGCCTCGTGATGGCAACCGAGCTCGACCAGCATGCGGGCGCGCTCGGGCAGGTCGGGCAGCGCCGCCAAAACCGCCGCATCGACATGCGCCCGATAGGCGAGAATTTCATCGAGCGAAGGCCGTGCGAGCATCCCGCGCTGGGGGCGGGCGTGCCGGCCCCCTTCCGCCTCGTAATAGCTGTTGAACAGATAGGCATAGGCCGGATCGAACGCGGCGTAACCGTCCACGAAGTCGCGCAGCACGAACGTTTCGAGAAACCAGCTCGTGTGCGCCAGATGCCATTTCGCGGGGCTGGCGTCGGGCATCGATTGGATGGTCGCGTCGGCATCCGACAGCGGCACCGCGAGCGCAATGCTGAGCGCTCGGGTCGCGACGAATAATCCGATCAGGGCATCGCCGTCAGAAGCAGATGACGTTGCAGACGATAGCTGGCGCATGGCATTCCCTGTCGTCGGCCAATGGCATCAGAGCGCGACGAAACCGTCCGAACAATTCGGGAACGAAAGGGTTCCTGTTACATCGGGAAAATTTATTGGCGCAAAGGATTACCGCGACGCGCCGGGCACCCACAGCACATCGTCGGTGCCATTGGCATTGGCGGCACGCGCCGCAACGAACAGCCAGTCGGATAGCCGGTTGAGATAAGCGAGCGCAAAAACATTGAGCGGACTTTCCGCATTGGCCGCCACCGCACTGCGTTCGGCCCGGCGCATCGCCGCGCGCGCCACATGCAAGGCCGCCGCCAGTGCCGATCCACCGGGCAGCACGAAGCTGGTCAGGGGCAGGATATCGGCATTCATCGCATCGATTTCGGCTTCAAGCCGGTCCACCTGCCCCGCAATGACGCGCAACGGTGTCCACTCGACGGGCTTGTCCGGCGTGGCGATGTCGGCGCCCAGATCGAACAGATCGTTCTGGATGACGGTCAGCCGCGTCCGCATCTCGCCCTCGGCCAGGACTGCCGCGACCCCGATCAGGCTGTTCCCCTCGTCGACGTCGCCAATCGCCGCCATCAGCGCCGATGCTTTCGATACACGACTGCCATCGACCAGGCCCGAAGTGCCGTCGTCGCCGGTACGGGTGTAGATCTTGTTGAGTTTGACCACGACCTGTTGAAGCCGGTTACTGGCGATTGAGCGCGAGCAGCATCACGCAGAGGATAACCGCCAATGCCTGAAACCCGACGCGGGCGAACATCATCTTGTTCTGCTTCTGGCTCGATACGCTTGGCCCCACCGCGTCCGATTTCAGTTCCGCCTCGGTCGTCTGGAGGAAACTGATGATTCCCCGAATGAGCGAAACCAGTGCCGCGATCGCCGCGAGCACAATGAGGATGATGAGGATCGTTTGCATGGGGCTTATCTAGGCGCGCGCCCGGCCGAATCCAACCGGCAAGCGTCCCGTGCGCAAATCATCGCAAAGTGCCGCCGGATCGACCCCCGCAGCACGCAGATCGGCCAGTGTCGCGCCCGGCGTGCGCTTCGCCAGCCGCTTGCCATCCGGCCCCGCGATCAACGGATGGTGCCGGTAGTGCGGGGTCGGCAGATCGAGCAGCGCCTGCAACAGCCGCTGGATATGCGTCGCGTCGAACAGATCGGCACCGCGCACGACATGCGTGACCCCGGCCGCGGCATCGTCGACCACAACCGCGAGGTGATAGGCAACGCCCAGCCCCTTACGCGCCAGCACGGCATCGCCGCCTGCCAGCGGATCGGCAACAACGTTCCCACCATCGGTATCGGTCCAGTCGAGCAGGCCAGCGAACGCGACCGCCCTGGCGACATCGAGCCGCCACGCCACGGGTCGGATTTCGTCCGCAGCCAGGGTTCGACCCCGGCATGTGCCCGGATAGACGGGTCCGGCATCGCCCTGCGGCGCGCTGGCGCTCGCCGCGATTTCCGCGCGGGTGCACGTACAGGGGTAGACGAGGCCCATTGCCCTCAACTGGTCGAGCGCGGCCGCATGTTCGGTGGCATGTTCGGTCTGAATATCGAGAGCGTCCCAGCCGACCCCCAGCCAGTGCAGATCGTCGAGGATCGCGCCCACGAATTCCGGACGACAGCGCGCCGTATCGATGTCTTCGATCCGCAAAACGAACCGTCCGCCATGCGCGCGCGCCAGATCGTGCGACAGCACCGCCGACAGCGCATGCCCCAAGTGCAGGCGACCGGTGGGGGATGGCGCAAAGCGCGTCACAACATCTTGTGGGTGGTTAATCACATTTAGACCCTTGACCACGACCGCTTGTAAATGCTGTCATGCTCCCGTCATCGTTGCGGGTGAGAGACGCGGCACCGGAACCAAGGGAGCACGCACTAGCCGATGTTTCATCCCGACGTCCTTGCCCAGAATGAGGCAGCGCGCGACCCTGAAACGCGCCACCTCGACGGTTGCCCCGCGCTGGTGCTGAACGCCGACTATACGCCGCTCAGCTACTACCCGCTGTCCGTATGGCCGTGGCAGACCGCGATCAAGGCGGTGTTCCTCGACCGGGTCGACATCGTCGATCATTACGAGCGTGAAGTCCGGTCGGCGAGCTTTGCGATGAAGCTGCCCTCGGTGATCGCGCTCAAGCAATATGTGAAACCGTCGGAACATCCCGCCTTCACCCGGTTCAACCTGTTTTTGCGCGACCGGTTCCAGTGCCAGTATTGCGGCATCGGCAAGGATCTGACCTTCGACCACGTCATCCCGCGCGCCCAAGGCGGCCGGACGACCTGGGAAAATGTCGCCACTGCGTGTGCGCCGTGCAACCTGAAGAAGGGCGGACGGACGCCCAAACAGGCGCACATGCCGTTGCACATCACGCCGATCCGCCCGACCAGCTGGCAGTTGCAGGACCACGGCAAAAGCTTTCCGCCGAATTATCTCCACGATAGCTGGCGCGACTGGCTCTATTGGGACATCGAACTTTTGGCCTGATCGCAACGCGCGCAGCGGAGCAGCGCGCCGGTGGCATCGAGCATCGCGAAGATGACATGCGTCAGGCCGGACGGCCTTGCCAAAGCAAGGACCGACGGCGCGGCTTTGCCGCGCCGCTACCCCTATTATGCGTAACTATACGCCCCGCCCCGCTCCAGCGCACGTTGGTAGGCAGGGCGCGCCTGGAAGCGAGTCACCCAGGCATCGATGTTGGGATAATGCGCACGCAGCCCGAACGCGCCCGCGATTTCGCCGACGAAGCTCATCTGCACGTCCGCGCCGGTGATGCTGTCGCCGACCAGCCAGTCGCGCCCCGCAAGCGACGAGTCGACATAGCCGAGATGATTGGCGATCTCGCTGTCGATGCGGGGGCTGAGCGGTGCCGCCGCTTCGCCCAACCGCGACGTATAGAGCTTGAGCATCATCGGCAGCATCGCCGACCCCTCGGCGAAGTGCAGCCACTGGACATAGATATCGTAATCGTCGCTGCCGGGCGCCGGCACCAGCCGGCCGCCGCCGTGACGGCGCAGGATATGGTCGATGATCGCACCGGATTCGATCACGGTCGTGCCGCCCTCGGTCAGCACCGGCGACTTGCCGAGCGGATGGACCGCCTTCAGCTCGGGCGGGGCGAGCCGGGTCACGGCATCGCGCTGATAATATGCGATCTCATAAGGCTCTTCGAGTTCCTCTAGCAGCCACAGAATACGCTGCGACCGCGAATCGTTCAGATGGTGGACGGTAATCATGGCAAACTCTCCTGCTAAAATCTCACCTCGACGGTCAGGCCGGGTAGCGCCGCGTCAGGCACCGCTCCAACAATCCGGACAGCGTCGGCACGCGAACGCGCCAGCACGGCGGCGGGTACCTCGGGATCATGAAAGATCGCATCCGCCTCCCCCAGAAGCCGCGCATCGCGCAAGCTCAGGTCGTCGGGATCGGTCGAACGCAGGAGAATGACCTCGACGCGCGCCGGGCGATCGGTCGCCCCCGCCAGCCAGCCCGTGACGTCATGACGGTCGTTCAGCGGATCGAGCGGTCCCCCGGCAGCAAACCCGGCGTCGAGGGCATGGCGTCGTTCAACACCATCCGGCCAGCGAGCGCGCATCGCCCCACGTGCGGCTTCGAGTGCGGTCGCGAGCGGGCCAAGCGCGGCGGGCAGCAATGTTTCCAGCCGTTGCCGCACCGCTTTCGCCAGCCCTGCCGACGCCCCGCCCGTGCCGACCGCCACGATCACGGGCGACCGGTCGACGATGGCGGGCAGGGTAAAATCGCACAGTTCGGGCCGGTCGACGACATTGACCAGCACGCCGCGCGCCTTCAGCCGCGCCGTCGCATCCGCGTCGCCATCGGCCACGATCGCCAGCGCAACGGCATCCTCTTCGCCCACGATGCTGGCCCCTGCCCGTTCGAGCAGGCGGCGCTTGGCATCGGCGGCCGGGCCGTCACCGATCAGGGCAACCGGACGACCGGCGAGACGGACGAAAAGCGGCAGGCTGTGCATCGCTGGCCCGACTGGCGCGAAACGCTTCCCGAGTCTATGGGGAGGCCATGGCCCTGTGGCGTTTCGTCCTGCTGTTCGCGCTCGTCGCTGGATCGGTGTTTCCGCACTGCGCCACCGCGACACCGGTATCTGTATCGGCGGCACACCACGCAAATAGGGCGCATGACCGGCAGCAGCACCGGCACGATCCCTTGAAAGCGCCTATCACCGACGCCTGCATCGGCTGTGCAACGCCAGTCCGCTTCGCGCTGACCGCGCGGGCCGAACCGATGGCGACGACGGCGCGCTACATCGTTCTTGAGCAGAAGCTGGCCACCCGCTTCACGGCTCTCGACCCGCCCCCGCCCCGACAGGCCACCTGACCGAACATCCCAAATTCCCCGTTCGACGCAGGATTTTTCGACAATGACTTACCGCCTTTCGACGGTCGCGCTCGGCGTGACCGTGAGCCTTTTCGCATTACCGGCATCCGCGCAGATGCAGGGCATGGACCACAGCCAGCACACGCAAAGCCCCGCACCCGCCGCTTCGCCACCCGATCCCCACGCCGGACACGACATGTCGAATATGGACGGCATGGAGATGGGGAGCGACGCCGACATGCCTGCGGCAGGATCGGGCACCAGCCGCCTGCCCGCCGCCGAAGGGGCCATGCACGGCCTGCACTTCATGCCCGGCGACTGGATGGTGATGCTCCACGGCTATGCGTGGGGCACATATAGCGACCAGGGCGGACCGCGCGGCGACCGCCAGGCCTTCGTCACGTCGATGGTCATGGCTGAGGCGAACCGCGACCTGTCGTCCGGCACGCAGCTCCGGCTGCAGACCATGGTCAGCCTCGACCCGCTGATGGGGGCGCGCGGCTACCCCAATCTGTTCGCGACCGGCGAGACGGCGGGCGGCGTGCCGTTGGTCGACCGCCAGCATCCGCACGACCTGTTCATGGAGCTGTCCGCGCGAATCGTCACCGACCTCGGTGGGGGTACGAGCGCTTTTCTCTACGGCGGCGCGGTTGCCGAACCCGCGCTCGGGCTATCGGCCTTCATGCATCGCCGTTCCGCGCGGCTGAATCCCGAAGCGCCGATCACGCACCATTGGTTCGATTCGACGCACATCACCTATGGCGTGGTAACGGCAGGCCTTTCGGGCAAGCAATGGCAGCTCGAGGCATCGGCGTTCCGGGGCCGCGAGCCCGACGAAAGCCGCTGGGACGTCGAAACGCCCAAACTCGACAGCTGGAGCGTCCGCGCAACCTGGACCCCGTCGCCGAACTGGGCGGTGTCGCTGTCGCACGGCTATCTGAAAGAACCTGAAGTCACCCATCCCGGCGAGAACGAACAACGGACAATCGGGGCGATATCTTACGCCGACCGGCGGCTGGCGGCGACGATCGCCTATTCGCACAAGGTGCAGGGCGGGGATGCGCATGACGCGGCGCTGGCCGAAGCAACCTGGGACATCACGCCGCGCCACGCCGTGTTCGGTCGGGTGGAGATCGTCGACAATGCAGAATTGTTCGAAGCGCCCGATCCGCTCGCGGGGCGCAGCTTTACCGTGACCAAGGCAACGCTGGGCTATGGCTACACCATCCCCATCGGCGCGTTCGGCCTGACGCTCGGCGGATCGGCGAGCCTGTACGCCAAGCCTGCCGCGCTCGATACCGCTTATGGCCGCAATCCGAAGAGCTTTACCCTGTTCGCCAAGCTCGCGCTGGGGCAATAGGGGCCATGCTCTATTTCGCCGTCAAAGCCGGACTCTCCGGGCTGATCATTGCTATTGTGTCGGTGATCGCCAAACGCAGTCCCGGTTTCGGCGGGATGCTGGCGTCGCTGCCGCTGGTGTCCACGCTGGCAATGATCTGGCTCTGGCGCGACGCGCACGATCCCGAACTGATTGCGGCGCAGGCCGAATCGACGTTCTGGTTCTTCCTGCCCTCGGTACCGATGTTCCTCGTCATCCCGTGGTTGTTGCGCCACGGCTATTCGTTCTGGATCGCGCTTGGTGCGGGGTGCGTGCTCACCATGATCCTGTATCTCGCCATGATCTGGATCACTTCACGCCTCGGCATCCAGCTATAGCCAGTCCGGCACCCGTTCCGCGCCCATGATCGTCGCCGCCGGAATCCGGTCGGCGACGACGGCATAGCGGTCGCCGTCGACCAGCACTTCGGGGACCAAAGCGCGGCTGTTGTAGGTACTGGCCATCGTCGCGCCATAGGCACCTGCCGAGCGGAACACGGCAAGGTCGCCCGCCACCATCCGCTCGCACTCGCGGCCCATCGCGAACGTGTCGCCGCTTTCGCACACCGGGCCGACGATATTGGCGACGGCGCGTTCGTTGCTCGCCACCACGGCCTCGAAATGGTGATAGGCATCGTACATGGCGGGCCGCGCAAGGTCGTTCATCGCGGCGTCTACGATCACGAACGGATGCGTCACGCCCGGCTTCACCCGGATAACCGTGGTGAGCAGCACACCGGCATTGCCGACGATCACGCGCCCCGGTTCGAACATCAGTGTCGCGTCCCAGCCCCGGGTGACGCGCGCGACCATGTCGCCATAGCTTTGCGGGCTGGGGAAACTATCGCTGGGCTTATAGGGAACGCCGAGGCCACCGCCGAGATCGACATGGGAGACGGTTTGCCCCGCCGCACGCAGGTCCGAGATCAGCAGGCCGAGGCGGATGAATGCCGCCTCGAACGGCGCGAGGTCGGCAATCATGCTCCCGATATGTAGCGCGACACCGCGCATGTTCAGCCCCGGCAGCGCGGCCAGCCGCGTATAGATCGCGGGCGCATCGCCGATCGCCACCCCGAACTTGTTCTCCGCCTTACCCGTCGAAATCTTGGCATGCGTGCCGGCGTCGATATCCGGGTTCACGCGCAACACGCAGTCCGCTGTTGCCCCACGCGCCACCAGCACTTCCGAGAAATCGCGCCCCTCCTCCTCGGATTCGAGGTTAAACTGGCCGATCCCCCGGTTGAGTCCTTGTGCCATCTCGCCCCGCGTCTTGCCGACGCCCGAAAAGACGATCCGCTTCGGCGAAACACCGGCGGCAACCGCGCGTTCGAGTTCGCCGCCCGAAACCACATCGGCCCCCAGGCCCGCATTGGCGAGGACGCGCAGCACGGCGAGGTTCGGGTTCGCTTTCACCGCAAAGGCGACGTCGGTTCGCGCCGCAGCCGGTTTCACGGCATCCTGAAACACCTGTGCATGACGTTCGAGCGTCGCACGCGAGTAGATATAGACCGGTGTGCCCACCTCGGCCGCAATCCGGCTCAGCGGCACATCCTCGGCATAGAGGACGCCGTTCCTGTAATTGAAATGGTCCATGGCTCAGCCTGAAGGGGGAAGATCGAATTTGTCGACGGGGCGCTTTTCAGAACTTTGCAGAAGTTCGTCGTTGCGTTTGGGCCGCGACTGGTCGCTGGGCGTCATCAGCGCTTCAGCGTCGGGCACTTTTACAGCGACCGCCGGTTTGGGCGGCAGCGATTTCCCCGCCTCGGGTTGCAACGGCCCAACCTTGCCGCACGCGGCCAAAGCTACCAACGCCGCAAGAACCAGCAACCGCTTCATGCATCTTCCTCCAGCGCGGCACGGGCCGCCGCAATCGCTTCCCTTACTCTGACCGGGGCGGTTCCGCCATGACTGGTGCGGCTGGCGACCGAGGCATCGACGGTCAGCACGCCGAACACTCGCGCGTCGATCCGCGCGTCGATTCCTGCCAGTTCACCCAACGGCAGATCGGCCAGGCCGCAGCCGCGTTCCTCCGCCGCCTTCACCGCACGCCCGGTGATATTATGCGCCTCGCGGAACGGGACGTCGGCCTCGCGCACCAGCCAGTCGGCCAGATCGGTCGCGGTCGCAAAACCGCTTTCGGCCAGCGCGCGCATACGGTCGGTACGAAACGTCAGCGCCGCGGTCATGCCGCCCATCGCCGCGATGCTGAGTTCCAGCAGATCATGGGCCTCGAACACCGGCTCCTTGTCGTCCTGCATGTCCTTTGAATAGGCAAGCGGCAGGCCCTTCATAGTGACCATTAGCGCCGTATGCGCGCCCAGGATACGTCCCGCATGCCCGCGTACCAGTTCCGCGGCATCGGGATTGCGCTTTTGCGGCATGATCGAACTGCCCGTCGACCATTGGTCCGGCAGCTTGACGAAGCCGAAGGGCTGCGACGCCCAGATCACGATTTCCTCGGCCATGCGGCTCAGGTGGATCGCACAGGTTGCTGCCGCCGACAGATAATCGAGCGCGAAATCGCGGTCGCTGACCGAATCGAGCGAGTTTGCCGTCGGTCCGTCGAAGCCCAGCGCGCTGGCCGTCGCGTTACGGTCGATAACAAAGCCGGTTCCCGCCAACGCCGCACTGCCCAGCGGCGAGCGGTTCATGCGCGTGCGGGCATCGGCAAAGCGCGAGCGGTCGCGCACGATCATTTCGAACCACGCCATCAGATGATGGCCGAGCGTCACCGGCTGCGCACTCTGTAGATGGGTGAACCCCGGCATTACCGCATCGGCGTGTTCGTCGGCACGGTCGAGCAATACGCCCTGAAACGCGCGCAGCCCGGCATCGACCGCATCGACGGCATCGCGCACCCATAGGCGAAAATCGGTCGCGACCTGATCGTTGCGGCTGCGCGCGGTGTGCAGCCGCCCTGCGACCGGCCCGACCAGTTCGGCCAGCCGCGCCTCGGTCGCCATGTGAATGTCCTCGAGCGCGGGATCGTCGGGCAGCGCGCCGGTGGCATACTCCGCTGCGACCCGGTCGAGTCCTGCGGCAATCGTCGCCGCATCGGCCGCCGTGAGGATGCCGCAAGTCCCCAGCATGTCGACATGCGCCTTCGACGCGGCAATATCCTGTCGCCACAGCCGCTTGTCGAACGGCAGCGAGGCATTTATCGAACGCATTACCGCTGCGGGCCCTTCCGCAAAGCGCCCGCCCCACATTGTATTGGAGCTTTCCTTGCGCCCGCTCATCGCCTGTCTCGTACCCGCCCTGTTGCTTGCTGCTTGTGATAGGCAATCGACCACCGCGCCGCAACCCAACGCGGCGGCACCGGCTTCGGCCCCCGCAGGCGGCGAACCGGCAGGCGCGCTCGAGATTACGCAGCGCGGCGCAGCCATGCCCAAGGACGGATTCACCGCGCCCGACGGCAAACCGGTCAAGCTCGCCGATTTCAAGGGAGAGCCGCTGCTCGTGAACCTATGGGCGACATGGTGCGGCCCGTGCGTCAAGGAAATGCCGTCGCTCGACCGGCTCGCCGCACGGACCAAGGGCAAGCTGCGCGTGCTGGTCGTCAATCAGGACACCGCGAAGCAGGCCGTAGATCCGGTGCCGGCCTGGTGGGCCAAGGCGAAGCTCGCGAATTTGCAGCCGTACCGTGATGGCGAGAATAACCTGGGCTTTGCGTTCGGCGGCGGGTTGTTGCCGACGACGGTGCTGTACGATGCCCAGGGCAAGGAAGTGTGGCGGATCGCTGGGGGCATGGACTGGGACGGGCCGCGGGCGAATACGTTGCTGGCGGAGTATGTGGGGTAGGCCGAGGACTTGGCCAAAGCCCAAGTCGCGCCGGTCGGCCTGTAGGCCGCCGGCCGTGCTTGGGCGAGGTCGATTTAGCGCCGCTAAATCGTGCCCGCCCTACGCAGAAAGGCCCCCGCTCCGGGGGCGTGGAGCGAGGGCCGACCTGCGTTCGTCACGCGGGCTGCAACCGGACAAATCGGACCGCGGGTAACAGGGGGGAAGCCCGCCGAACCAGTCCAGTGCTGCAGCTGAGTTTTTAGCCGGGCCCACCTGTCGCAAAGATGAACAAAAACGTCAACGAGGACCCCGATTGGGCCGCGGATCGCGCCAGCGAAACGCTTCGTCGCCTACAGACACGTTGAATCGCTGATTCGACAGCCGCACGGTCGTGCGATTGCTCTGCCCGTCGAGCGCGATCCAGCCTTGGAGGCGCAAACCAGCCGGCGCCGCTTCATCGCGGGCAAACGCCAGAGTCAGCGTGCCATATTCGGCATGGCGCGGGTCGCGGGCCTCGACGAACACGATACGCGGGTCGCCGAGCGGCAAGACGCGCGCAAAGCGTGTAATGTCCTTCGACGGATCGAGAAGGACGCCCAAGGGGCTATTCCCGATCGGCCAGCGCTGGACCTGCGCCACTTGGTAATCGATGAACCACAGCGAACTGCCATCACCAACGATCAGGATCGGCACACCCTGCTGATACTGGAACCGGATCTTGCCCGGTCGTTTGAGCTTCACCTGGCCGGTCAGTGTCTTGCCCGAACGGTCGGTCTGCGAAAAATCCGCCGTCATCGTCGTCACGGCGCGCAAGTGCGTTTGCACTGCCGTAAGGTCGGCCAGCTGCGGCGACACGGGCTGCGCTAATGTGGGCCCGGCGATCGAAACAAGGGCCAACGGCACCAAAAGCGAGCGAAACAACATCTCTCTCCGTAAAAGCATTCGGGATTCAGCTAGCTGGCGGGGTTTGAACCGCCGCTGAACTCAAATCGCATGGCCCTCGGTATCCATCAGGACTTCGCGGCGACCGACATGGTCCGGTCGCCCGACCACGCCGTCCTTTTCCATCCGCTCGATATGGCGGGCAGCTCGGTTGTAACCGATGCGCAGCTGGCGTTGCAACCAGCTGACCGAGGCCTTTTGGCTCTCGGCGACGATCTGCATCGCCTTGCGATACTCCTGATCCTCGGGGCTGTCGTCGCCCAGCGGCGCACCGTCGAGGGCAAAGCCGCCGTCCTCCGGCTCTTCGGTCACAGCCTGAATATAGTCGGGTACGCCCTGCGCGCGCCAATGGTCGGCAATCGCGATCACTTCGTCATCGGAGACGAACGGCCCGTGGACGCGCACGATCTGCCGTCCGCCCATCATGTAGAGCATGTCGCCCTTGCCCAGCAGCTGCTCGGCACCCTGTTCGCCCAGGATCGTGCGCGAATCGATTTTCGATGTAACATGAAAGCTAATCCGAGTCGGCAAATTGGCCTTGATGACGCCGGTGATGACGTCGACCGACGGCCGCTGCGTCGCCATGATCAGGTGGATACCGGCCGCGCGGGCCTTTTGCGCCAGCCGCTGGATCAGGAATTCGACCTCCTTGCCCGCCGTCATCATCAGGTCGGCGAGTTCGTCGACCACGATGACGATCTGCGGCATCGGCTCGAAATCGAGTGCCTCCTCCTCATATTGCGGCTGGCCGGTCTCGGCATCATAGCCCACCTGCACCCGGCGGGTGAGCTTCTGCCCCTTGCCCTTGGTCAGGCGCACCTTGTCGTTGAAGCCCGCCAGACTGCGGACGCCGATGGACGCCATCTTGCGATAGCGGTCCTCCATTTCCTCGACCGCCCATTTGAGCGCGCGAATCGCCTTGGCCGGTTCGGTGACGACCGGCGACAGCAGGTGCGGGATGTCCTCATAGGGCCGCAGCTCGAGTAGCTTCGGATCGATCATGATCATCCGGCATTGCTCGGGCGTCAGCCGGTAGAGCAGCGAACAGATCATCGAATTGAGGCCGACCGACTTGCCCGACCCGGTGGTGCCGGCAATCAGCAAGTGCGGCATCGGCGCGAGGTCGGCAATGACAGGATCGCCCGCAATGTTCTTGCCCAGCACGATCGGCAGCGCGCCGGCACCGTCCTCGAACGCCTGGCTCGCGATCATTTCGTGCAGGAAAACCGATTCGCGATGGGCGTTGGGCAATTCGATGCCGATGACGTTGCGCCCGGGGATCGTCGCAACGCGCGCCGACAGCGCCGACATGTTGCGGGCGATGTCTTCGGCCAGCTGAATGACCCGGCTGGCCTTAATGCCCGCGGCCGGTTGCAACTCGTACATCGTCACCACCGGGCCGGGGCGAACTTCGGTAATGGTGCCCTTCACGTGAAAATCGTCGAGAACAGTTTCAAGCAGCCGCGCATTGCGTTCGAGTGCCGCCTTGTCGAGCTGGCCGCCCGAGGATGGCGGAGCGGGTTTGAGCAGTTTCAGATCGGGCAGAACATATTTGTCGCGAAGCGCCAGCGATTCCTGCCGCGCCTTTTTGATCGGCGCAGGAGCGGCCGCGCGGTCGGCGATCACTGGACGGCTGCGGTTATCGGGCGAAACCGAGATTTCGGGACGCGGCGGGGCGGGCTCGCGGCGGGTGGGAACCACGGTTCGGTCGGGCAAGGTCGGCAGATCGAACTGCGGCATCCTAAGGGTCAGTCCAATGGTCCGCGCCCAGATGGCGAAGCCGCCGATGCCGAGCAACGCGGCAGCACCATAGCGCGCGATCGTCGGGCCGCTGGCACCGGGAATATAGGCGAACAGCCAGGAAAGGACCGATTCGCCGCCCAACCCGACAATCCCGCCAAGCCCCGCCGGCAGCCCAGCAACGGCGGTGGGCCGCAGCAGCGCAAGGCCGATCCCGACCAGGGCGACCGCACTCAGCGCGACGATGCTGCGCCGCTGCCACCCAGCAATGCTCGTCCCGCGCCACAACAGTCCAGCCAGGATGAGCGGCAGACCGAGCATCAGCGCCACCCCCGGCCCCAGTGCCGTCAGCAACAGGTCGGACGTCCAGGCACCGGCGAGCCCGAGCCAGTTGGTGATCCGATCGCTCCCCGCCGCCGTGCTGAGCGACGGATCGCCGCCGTCGTGCGTCGCCAGCGCGACCACGATCAGCAGCGAGACGATGACCAGCGCAACGGCCGTCATCATTGCGCCGCTGCGCACGACACCGGCCTTCACGGTGGCGCGCCACGCGGGCGGGCGATTGGGTGCGACACGGCTGGCCATCTTATGCGTATCCCCCGAGGGCATCGGCGCGGGTGATCGCGCCCAAATTTTTCAAAGCAGTTCCTGTGGATAAGAATCGCTTACCGGGGACTCCCCGTCAAGAGTCTGCACGTGACGAGGCCCAGAGGACGCATTATGTCGGCAGTATGGAAACGACTGACACGATCATCCTCGGGGGCGGCCTCGTCGGGCTGACCACCGCATTGGCCCTCGACGCGCACGGCATTTCATCGATGGTTATCGATCCCGCCCCGCCGACGACGACGCTGGCACCCCATTTCGACGGGCGCGCCTCGGCGATTGCGAGCGCGAGCTGGCGCATGCTGGAGGCCATCGGGGTTGCCGATCAGCTCCGTCCTTACGGTTGCCCGATTCGCCGAATCGAAGTGCGCGACGGTCTGCAGCGCGACGCGCTCGATTTCACGCCCGGTGAGGGCGAAGCGCTGGGGACGATGGTTGAGAACCGGGTCTTGCGGAAAACACTGTATGAGGCCGCGAGCAAGGCCAAGCACGTGACCCTCAAAGTCCCCAATCGCGCCGTCACGGTCGAGCGGGACACCTCGGGCGTCGTCACTACGCTCGACGATGGCAGCACTTATCGCGCCGACATTCTGATTGCCGCCGAAGGCCGAAATTCGCCGACGCGGACCACCGCTGGCATCCGTGTTGCGCGCTGGCAGTATGATCATGCCGCGATCATTTCCGCCTTCGATCACAGCATCCCGCACGACAATGTTGCGCACGAAATTTTCTACCCCGACGGGCCGTTCGCGCTGCTGCCGATGCAGCCGGGCACGCGCTCGGCATTGGTGTGGACCGTCGCCGCCAAGGACGCCGCCGGCGTGATGGCGCTGAGCGATACGGCGTTTGCCGCCGAAGCTGCCAAGCGCGCGGGCGGGGTGCTCGGCGAACTGTCGTCCGCTGCACCACGTTCGACCTATCCGCTCGGCTTCCACCACGCCGCACGGATCACCGACATGCGGCTCGCCCTGGTTGGCGATGCGGCGCACGGCATTCACCCGATCGCGGGACAGGGGCTGAATCTCGGCTTCCGCGATGTCGCCGCCCTGGTCGAAGTCTTGGTCGACGGATCGCGCACCGGCCTCGATTTCGGCGATGCGATGTTGCTCGAACGCTACCAGCGCTGGCGGAGCCTCGACACGCTGATGGTCGCAACCGCCACCGATACGCTAACCCGCCTGTTCGGCATTCCCGGCAAGACCGCGAGCAAGGTCCGCCGTTTCGGGCTGGGCGCGGTGCAACGCATCAAACCGTTGAAAGGCCTCTTCATGGCGGAGGCGCGTGGCGAGACAGGGAAATTGCCGAAGTTGCTGGCGGGGATGACGGTCTAGGCCCTTATTGAAGCGTCACCCGCTCTTCGCCGTCGTGCCGGCCGAAGAATCGCATCAGCTGCACGATCAGGTCCGCGCGCATCGTGATATTGGGCGCTTCGAGTAGCGCCTGTTTCGCCGCCGCATCGAACGGGGCGATCTGGGCGATGCCGTTGACCAGCGCCTCATCATCGAGGCGACCGACCGCTTCCCAATCGACCGCAAAGCCCTGCGCCTCGGCAAAGCGCCGCGATTCGCGTTCGAGGTCGGCACGCTGGATCCCGGCGAGCGGGTCGTCCTCATGGACCTCCTCCAGCACCGCTTCTACCTGACGGAACGGCGTCGTCACATCGAGTTCGCGAACCAGGCGAAACCGCGCCAACCCCTCCAGAACCAGATTATAGCGCCCGTCGTCCATCGCTTCGACATGCGCGATCTTGCCGACGCAGCCCATGTCGAACAGCTGTGGCACGTCGACCTCGTCCTTGGTCAGGGGCGGCTTCGGCTGGATCATCCCGATTCGCCGGTCGCGCGCCATCGCATCGCTGACCAGCGCCCGGTAGCGCGGCTCGAAAATATGCAGCGGCAAATGCATGCGCGGGAACAGCAGCGCGCCCGCCAGCGGAAAGATCGACAGGCGCGTTGTGGTCTCGCCCCCTGCGATGACTTTCGTCATGTGAACAGAACCGCCGACAGCCGCCGCCGCTGGGCCGAGACCCACGGGTCCATCACGCCGACGACGTCGAACAATTTCAGCAATTGCGCCTTGGCCGCGCCCTCGTTCCACTCACGGTCGGCCCGGATGATTTCGAGCAGATGATCCGCCGCGCCGTCACGGTCGCCCGCCGCCATCAGGCCGCCGGCGAGTTCGAATCGCTTCTCATGGTTGTCAGGGTTGGCCGCCACTTCTGCTTTCAGTCCGTCGAGATCGCCCACCGGCTTGGCATCGCGCGCCAGCGCCACGGCGGACGCCGCCCGTTCGATGGCAGGGTCCTTGGCCAGTTCGGGCGGCAACTCGGCTAGAAACGCCTCGGCATCCTCGATCTGCCCCAGCGCCACCTGTGCGCGCAGGAAGCCCGACAGCGCCTCAGGATCGTTGGGGGCCATTTCGACAATCTGCGCGAAAATAGCTGCCGCGCGTTCGGTATCGCCGCCCGCCAGCACTTCTTCGCCCATCGCGATCAGCGGCGCGATCTCGGCGTCCAGCGCCTGCGCCTCTCCCTGAATCGGCAGTTGCTTCAGCAACTGATCGAGCATCTTGGTGATCGCGCCCTCCGTTCGCGCGGGCGTCAAGTCGGCGACGAGCTGCCCCTGAAACACCGCATAGACCGTGGGGATCGACTGGACGCGGAACTGGGCGGCGATGGCTTTGTTCGCATCGACATCGACTTTGGCGAGAATCACACCCCTCGACGCGTAATCCGCCGCAATCTTTTCAAGCACCGGCGACAGCGCCTTGCACGGCCCGCACCATTCGGCCCAGAAATCGAGGATGACGAGGCTGGTCATCGACGGTTCGATGACGTCGCGCCGGAAGGTCTCGATGGCCTCGCGGTCGGCAGCACTCAGTCCCAAGGTCGCCACTTCATTCTCCGTTGATGCTTGGCCCTTATGTGGTGAGAAGGACGCAATTGCCAAGGGGATTGCCGAGTCCTCGATGAGTTGCGCGCAAGGGATTGCGCAGGGGTGCGACTGTCGCTATCAGCCGCGCCCTACCCGACGGGGCTACGACATGTAGCGCCGGTCACACGACGCCAGAGCGGGCGTAGCTCAGGGGTAGAGCACGACCTTGCCAAGGTCGGGGTCGAGGGTTCGAATCCCTTCGCCCGCTCCAGTTCTTTGGATTTGTCCAAATAGCTGATTTTTAACGTAAAAAATGCCACATTTTAACCTGTGTAGGAACTGTGCAGGAAGTTTTGCGGATTAGCCGCGCTCCGGAAATGTGACTGCTGTGATTAGTGGGGCAGAACCAAAGCGAAAATCCGGCGCGATGGTGTTGTTCTAATCTGCTGGGCACTACCGTAATTTAAGCTTGGCATCGGCGGCGGCGTCGAACGCATTGGTTGCTGCAAGAGCGGCGCGCGCTCGCTCCAGCGTCGTCCAGTCGATCCGGTGGGTATGGGACTGCGCGACATCGAGCATCCGGATGAGCGGGGCAGTGAGTCCGTTTTGGGAAAACGCCCTGAGCGCTCCCAGATAATCAGTGCGATAGGCAGTCGGAATGATGATGCGTTCCTGGTCCGCCGCCACCAGTTCGGCATTCATCATTATGCGCGCAATCCTTCCGTTGCCATCGGTGAACGGATGCACCTCACTAACGAGGACCATCATATAGACAGCGCGCTGGAATGGGTCGTCCAGTGCCTGGAGAAATTCGAAGCCGCGCTCCAGCGTGCCTTCGACCAGATCGGGCGTGACGAACACCGTATTACCGGCACAATTGACCCGGTCCTTGAATGCACCGGGCGCTTTGTCGCCTCGCGCCTCCATCACCGTCGCGTGACGCCGGCGCAGCAGGTCCCGAAAGCTTGCGAAGTTTGATGGAAGTTCCCTGAGGTGCGCTACGTCGGACACGACCCGGAATGTCCTGAGGACGTCGTGCGCGTCGGCGGGTCGTTCCTGGGGAATGACGCCCTCGAAGACGATCTCGGCGGCTTCCTCGACGGTAAACTCGGTGCCTTCGATGAAATTGGAGAAGTAGGCTTCAAAAAAGGCAAGCGTTGCACCGGCCTCGCCGTCGCGCTCCGGCACGGGGCGACGCTCTACCAACGTTTCACGCAATGCTCCGAACAGGGTTTCAAACAGGCGAATAATCGCGGGCAGTACCGGTTGTTCGTACTGTGGACTCGTGCGGTCACGCCGCGCGGAATTGCGATCGATGTCGGATCGCCTGCCACCGATGCGCTCGGGCGCAGCGGCGTGGATGGCAGGATCGATAACTTTTTCTGGCAGCGGTTCGGCACTGCCCTGCTGTTCAGCCTCGTGGAGGACGCGGCGACGGTCGGCTCGCAAGCGATCGGCAACACCGCGCCGAACACGACGCGCGTCCCGTCCGATGCCGCTTCGACGATCTTGCAGCAAAATTCGCAGATCAGGCCGGTGCTGCGGAAGAACCAGGGCGAGGATGTCGGCATCACCGTCGCGCAGGATTTCGACTTCTCGACCGTCTATGGCCTTGCGCTGAAATAATGGCCGCGCCCGGCAAAAATACGGCGGTTCTCGACAGCGTGACGGCACCGCTGCGCAAATATCTCGACGACGCGACCGTCACCGAGCTGGTCATCAACGTACCGCAGGAAGTCGACATCGAACGGCGCGGATGCTGGACATGGGAAAGCGAGCCCTCGCTCGATTTCAAGACGCTGATGGCGCTGGCAACCGCCGCCGCCGCGTTCACCAGCCAGGACGTCACCCGCGAAAACCCCATCGTCTCGACGATCTTCCCCACTGGCGAGCGCGTGCAGATTGTCGTGCCGCCGGTCGTGCCCGATAAGACTGTCTCGATCACGGTGCGCAAACCATCGTCGGTGACGATGACGCTCGCCGATTTCGAAGCGGCGGGCTTATTCCGCGACACAAGGATCGCTCAAAAACAGGTCAGCCCTCAGGAGCTTGAATTGCTTGCGCTGCTCCGCGCCGGTCGTCACGTCGAATTCTTCGACCGCGCGGTCAAGGCGCGGCTCAACATCCTGATTTCCGGCGCAACGGGCTCGGGCAAGACGACTTTCTCGAAGGGCTTGATCCAGCTCATCCCGCCCGAAGAACGGTTGCTGACGATCGAGGACACGCGCGAACTGGTCGTCGCTCAAAAGAACGTCGTCCACATGCTCTAACCCCGCCCGTTGCATCACCCGCGCTCCTGCGCGACAACACCGGTCGGTCTCTGGTTGCCGCTGGATGAAAGGCAGGGGTCATGTGTGGACGACCCCTGCGGCGCAAGAGTTTTTGTGCAGCGATGAGCACCGGTCGGGTGCATCCATGTGTTCGGCCTGTTTGCGCAGCACCGCATGGCTGCTGGCCCTGATGAAGTCCGCAGGCCGGCTCCCTAATCACGTCATCGCGCTCGAAGCGCTGTGACCCCCTGGGTTTTGCCGACCCCCGGTCTGACCGGTTCGTCATCACTACTCAGCTACTCCGACGCCATCCTGCCGCCGGGAGTTACCCCGCGACCCGGATGACGGTCACGCGGCGGACGCCGCGTAGACTTCGTTGCGCGACATCACCGCCCAGGCAATGCGCGCTGTTTTGTTGGCGAGCGCCACCGTCGCGATCTTCGCCGGTTTACGTTCGAGGAGCTGCGCCATCCA
Organism: Sphingomonadales bacterium; assembly: GCA_038228865.1. Taxonomy (GTDB): domain Bacteria; phylum Pseudomonadota; class Alphaproteobacteria; order Sphingomonadales; family Sphingomonadaceae; genus Sphingomonas_O. The sequence goes on from JBBROX010000006.1 coordinate 130,608, forward strand.
AGGCTGGCGAGCGGCATTTTTACGCGCCATGCGCATCACCGCTGTCGCGCCGATTACGAGCAGCCGTCGCAGATAGCCGTCGCCCTGCTTGGTAATCCCGCCCAAGCGTTCTTTGCCGCCGGAACTGTTCGCTCGAGGAGTGAGCCCGAGCCATGCTGCGAACTGCCGTCCGGATCGGAACAGCGACGCATCCGGCACCGCCGCTGATATGGCGGAAGCGGTGATCGGGCCGATGCCGGGGATCGTGGCAAGTCGGCGGCTCGTATCGTCGGCTCGGTGCCATGCGAGTATCTGCGCCTCCAGTCGGTCGATCTCGCTGGCGAGCGCCCTGAGTTGGGCGGCAAGTCCGTGAAGCGCCGACCGAGCGTGAGTCGGCAGTTTTTCCTGTTGCTCGTGCAACGCCTTAAGCATCGCAGTCACGCCGCCTGCACCGACGCCTGTCACGATGCCATATTCTGCCAGGTGACCCCGCAATGCGTTGATAAGCATGGTCCGCTGCCGCACCATCAGGTCGCGGCTTTTGTGGAGCATCAACACCGCCTGTTGTTCGACAGTCTTCACCGCCACAAATCGCATCGTCGGACGCGTCACCGCCTCGCAGATCGCCTCGGCGTCGGCTGCGTCGGTCTTCCCGCGCTTCACGTACGGCTTCACATAGGCGGGTGGCATCAACCGTACCTCGTGCCCCAGCGCGATCAGCTCCCGCGCCCAATGATGCGCCGATGCACATGCCTCCATGCCGACGAGGCAAGCTGGAAGATCGGCGAAGAAGCCGATTACCTCGGCGCGCCGGAGCTTGCGCCGCAACAGAACGGCCCCGTCGCGGCCGATCGCGTGCACCTGAAAAACGCTCTTCGCCAGATCCAAACCGACGGTAATAACCTCCTGCTTCATATTCCGACTCCTAGACGTGGACCTACAACGGCCGCATCATTGCACAACTACGCTTGTGCAGGGGCCGTCCACGCCATCACGTCAGGGATGTCGCAACTGGGGCGGGATTTTGAGCAACCTGAATTGTCGGCTCCATCAATTCGGGTTCAGGCAGCTCTTCGGAACCGACTGAAGCGATAAGCACATTGCCTTGCAACGGTGGCGCTGTTTCGATTTCCAACCTTGCTCTAATCGAGTCGAGACGATTTCGACGAAGACTTTGCACAGGCGGTCGTTCTGACGGCGCAGCAGATTCTTCCGACACCACCGGCGAAGAAACTGGCGGCGTCAGCGTCAATTCCAGTCCGTCAAGAATTGCCGTGATCTTCGCACGGAGCCGACGGGCGCGGTCAGTTTCGCGGTGTTTCAGCTCAGCGGCGATGATCTGTAACTTCTGCCGATCTGCACGGCTCTGCTCGACCCGCTGTTCCAGCTGGGCAATTGAATCCTGGAAATGAGGCCGGTTCACGGTCACGCCGCATACCTCCCATCCGCCAGCTTCCGCGCCTGACCAATGGCGGCCAGCGCATCGAGCACAGGCGCGACGCTGGCGGCACGTGTGCCGTCGAAGGCGCGGGCGATGTCGCGGGGGTGTTGGGCGGCGGGCGCAGCGGCGAGGATTGAGGCGACGGCGCTGAATTGTTCGGCAAGCGTCTTGGGCCACGGGATGATGGTTGCGGGCGCGGTGACCGGAGCATCACCAAGGTCGAGCGTGGCGTTGACTTGGGGCGCGACCGCACCGGGAGCCTGAAACTCGGGGCGCAGCCAGCGGATCACTCCACTAGCCTCTTCAGCGGCGCGGGTCTTGTTGAGCGCGACCAAGCGCGTGAGGATGTCTTCATCACTCAGATCAGCAGGCCAGCCATAAGCTTCGGCGACGGCGGCATCGATGGCGTCGTGATATTTGCGTATCAGGGAAATGCAGCCTCGAACTGCAATATCCCGATCCGCTGCTGCAAGTGTTGACCCGTTGTTCTCGGCCAAACGAACCTCCTCCAAGACATTGTAAAGCTTGGTCATAGTGAGATCGCGATTTTTAGAGAGAACCTCCTTTCTCAGTGTATCAAGTTTTTCAGCACTGGCCCGGAGGTCGGACGCGATCGAGCCGCTGTATGTCTCAGGGAAAGGAAAGGGCAAAAACGTGCGATCACTATTGTAACGCGGTCGATCTTGCAGGGTGCCGCCAGCATACTTGCACCAAATTTTGTGGATGTTGCTGGACAAAATTGCCAGGGTCAGCGCGTCATCTGATGCGATGACATAGATCATGGCATCCGGCACCACCTTGGAATCGAGAAAGATAAAAGGCCGATGCACTGCTGTGTACGGCGTGGCGACATAGCGGGCTAAACCAGCAATGGCTTTTCGCAGACTTGGACGAGGCTCGGCGAATATCCACCACTTCTCTTTGTAAGAATCGCGAGGATTTTGATCCCTCTCGGGTTTAACCTCATCCAAAACTTTGCTGAATTCCTCCGGGAATTTGTTGGCCGCGTCGGCCTCGTCGAGACCGAAAAAGTCGATAATTTATTCATTGCCGAGCCGGTCTGTCAGGTCGTCTCCAATCATATATGGGCGGAAAGCACCTCGTGCGGAGGCACTGGAAGTGACGACCTGCGACTTAAACCCGTCGCCCGCAGGAACAACACCTTGAAAGCAGAATCCTTTGTTCGATTTAAGTGCCTTAGCCGCGAAAACATCGGGAATATTCTTCAAAGCAGCGTTGATCCGCGTCACAGGAATATCTGTTAATTCGACATTCGCCTTCCTGCCCTTCACATGCGTAATTCTGATTGGGCAGTTTTCCGCATTGTTGGCTCCGACAGTCATTGCCACGTCCACGGCTGCCCCATCCTTGTTTTCGACCCAGGGGTGGTTCGTCACAGCATATACCAACGATAGCGGGCGCAGCCTGTCGTTAATGTGATTTTCAACAACCGGGCGGGAATAGTCTTGGACGATGCTGTTGGTAGTAATCAGTCCGAACCTGCGTGTGCGCTTTGCTCTTACCAAGCGAGCAGCGAAGTCCCACCAATACATGACGAAATCGACAGTTCCAGGTAAATCACTGAACGCCGAGCGAACGGCGTTGACGTATCTATCCCCCAATCTTTCATTGATACGGCGAACCCCAATGAACGGGGGGTTGCCGACGATGAAATCGGCTTTGGGCCATGATGCTTGTTTTGGGTTCACATAGCGGTAAACCTCCACTTGAGCCGCCGTATCAGGAACATTCTTGCCGGTTGTGGGATGCTTTTTCTTCGTCTCGCCATCCCAGCGGGTTAGCGGCTTCCCGTGCTCGTCGTGCTCCAGCACTTTCTTGTCCCATGTGATGAGCGCATCGCGATTCTCGATGGTCTTCACGTCGCGCAGCACCGGTTCTGGCGGCACCTTGCCTTCGCCATTCACGCGGAAATGCCATTGCAGATAGCCAATCCACAGCACGAGCTGGGCAATCGCCGCCGCGCGCGGGTTGATCTCGATACCGAGGAAATTCTCTGGCGTGATGGTGTGACCGCTCAGCTCGGCAACGGTCTGCTTTTCGCCTTCGGGGGCGAGTTCGGCAAGCCGTCCGATAACTTCGCCCTCCAGCTCTTTCATTCGGGCGAGCGCGACATACAGGAAATTGCCGGTGCCGCAGGCGGGATCAAGCACCTTGGTCTGGGCTAGTTGGGCGTGGAATTTCTCGATGACGGCATGGGCTTCATCGGCCTTGCCCGCTTCGATCAACTGACCGGCGGCGGCTTGCACCCCGGCCCAATCGGCGCGCAGGGGCGCCATGATCGTCGGCATTACCAACCGTTCAACATAGGCGCGAGGAGTGTAGTGTGCGCCGAGCTTGGCGCGTTCCTTCCCATCTAGCGCGCGTTCGAGCAGCGTGCCGAAGATGGCGGGTTCGACATGGTTCCATTTGTGCGATGCTGCCTCGATCAACAGGCCGATCTCATCGGCGTTGAGCGCAATCGCGGTGGTGTCTTTGAACAGATAGCCGTTGAATCGCAGCACGGTTTCGCCGGCGTCACCCAGCACTCCCGCAAGGCCACCCTTGTCCATCGCCTGCCAAAGCGACGAAAGGTTGGGAGCGAAATTTTCCGGGCGCTTCTGCATCCGGGTCAGGAAGTGCGTGAAGCTGCCTTCCGGTATCAGCCGCACATCCTCGGCGAACATCGTGAACAAGCAACGCATGAGGAAGTCAGCCACGCGGGTCGGGTTTTGTTCGCGCTTTTCAAGGCGTTTAGACAGTTCGGCTAGGTGCCCCGCAATCTCTCGCGTGACGCGGGCCGCTTCCTTCGACGGATCAAGGCTGAGCGGGTTGGTCCAGATGGTGGCAAGACGGGCGCGGACGTCCGGGTCGCGCAAATCGTCGAGCGCGATGCGGAAGCGGGCTGCATCGGGGAACTGGGTATATTGCTTTCCGGTGCCGCTGAAATCGGCATAGACGTCGATGCAGTGGCCAACGTCAGTGACAAGCAGGAACGGCGGCCAGCCATGATCGATCGGCAACGCCTTGGCATAGCGCTCGGCTTGCCCGCGCGCTTCGACCATCGCCTTCGACCAGGTGGGCGTACCGCGCTTGGCGGTGCCGCGCTTGAAACGGGCGGCAGCAGTCTGCCCGAAAATGTCGAGGTCGGCCTCACCCTGTTCGGCGGCCTTGCGGTCGGCGTCGCTGCCCTGCTTGGCCTCCAGAACGAAGCAATGACGCTTGTAGGCGTCGATGCGTCCGAAACTTTCGGTGCCGTCGGCTTCCTTTTGAAACACGCGGCGCTCGAACACATAATCATTGTGGGTGTCGTCGGTGCGGCTGCCCTTCGGCCGATCGACGCCGATCAGGGCGCAGAGGCCGCTTACGAAGCTC
>JBBROX010000007.1:0-130877 GCA_038228865.1 Sphingomonadales bacterium
ATACCGCCCTCCGGCGCCGGAAGCTGCTCCATCGCCAGTGCCGCCCTCCGGTTCCGCTACGCTCCACCTACGGCCAACACTGGCGATGGAGGCGACAATGCACTAACAATCAATACGGACCACTCAGTGGGGGCCGGTCAACGCATCAGCTTCGATACGGCGGCCGCCATCTCGGGCGTGATGGCCGCAGCGACACCGGTGATGTCGCTGCCCTTCACCTCGTTCGATAGCAGCCATTCACGAAACTCGCCGACAGTCAGCGTGGAAATCGCAGCAAAAACGGTACGATCGTGGCCGTCAACAATCAGCCGCGTGACCTCATCCGTTTCGTAGGGAACAACAGCTTCGGCAAGGAAAGCCTTCAGCGGCAGGTCGGCCAGAACGAAGCGTGCGGCCATGCGATGTTCTGCGCTTTGCGCGGCGATGCCGGCGAGTTCATCGCCCGAGCACAGGGGGCTCGCCACCGCAAGGAGATGCGCCAGCCCGTCGAAACTGTAACGCGTCGCGGCGAGGTCGACATAATATTGTGCCAGCGCGTTTTGCTCCGGATGGGTGTGTTGGCGAACACTAATCCGGTTTCGGCACGATTGCCAAAGAGCTTCCGGCGAGGTGCCAACGTTTAAAACCTTGCGGCTGATTTGCAGCTTACGTTCCAATCCAAACAGCGACATCGCGGTCAAGTTTGCGAGCACACACGGCATCCATCGGGCCACAAACCCAGATGCCGAAATGTCTTTAATGCTGGCGGCGCGGACATGATGCTTTCGAGCGTAGAACGCGCACGTACCGAGCGTGGCGACCCGAAAGCCGTCAGTCGGTTCACGGTCCAGACCTAGTCAAAGCTCGAGATCTGAACGAACGTCCGGTTCTGTGAATTGCCGAGCCCGATCTAAATGACCGACTCTGGGGCGACAGCGGCCGACGCGCTTCGTCCAATTGAATGCCCGCTAACCAAGACCGGTCTGCCGGAACCTTCCTGTCGGCTACCGGCCCCACTCGTCATTGCATGATGCCACAAGAACACCGTGCGGGCATTTACTTGCTTCGCTTCGGTTTCCGCGGTTTGGGTATCGGCAGCTCCGCTGCTGTGGCGCGCATTAGATTACTGAGCCACTCAGCATCGTCCCAGCGATCGGCCTCGATAAGAAGGTGCGGCTTGGCCCCTAGATAGGGCGGCGCTTCCGACACCGGCTTGGCATGAAGGCGACCGGATGCCGTTGGCTTCACGTAGAGTTTATCGTCGCAGATCGAGCCGATCATCTTGCCGTCGAGGTAGACGCCGTATTCGCCGAACATCGGCTTGGTCGACAGCGCGCCAGCGCCCGATGCCTGTTCGAGCAGGTAATCGACTGTGCGTTGCTGCGTTGCCATATGCCGATACTAACAGACGAGCGTCGCGAACGACAATGGGCCGACCATCATCGCCCGGACTGACTGAACGAATGTCCGCTTTGCACATCAGTGCGCCTGTCCCCGTCGCCGTGCCCGTGTCGGCGAAGCTTGTGAGTGCGCCGCGGATCACGCCGGTGCCGTCGGCGCTGTAGCCGTTGAGCGTGAACCCGTAGAACCAGGCGCTGCCCTGCAGCGTCCGCGTCTTTTCCGATAGCACCTGGTTGCGTCGGTCGAGGTCAGCAGGCCCACCGCCGAAGGTCACGAAAGTCACGGTACGTCATCGGAAAAGTCCGTCGAAGCGGGGCTGAGGCGCGACGAACCGAGGGGGTGGACGAGGTCAAAGAGCATGGGCGAATCGCATCTGCGCGAGAATGGCAGGATCGAGACCTGTAGGACATAAGGGAGCGGGAGGTTCCACGTCATTGCTCAGGCCACTGAAATACATTTTCGGGGATGACGCACCTGTCACCGGAATTGAATGGAATGGGTTGAATGGGTTGGCGTCAAGCGAGGTGCGCATCCGGACCGGTCGCCCGCTTGCCTAAAGTGGCGGGCGACCTGCTATAAGCAATCGAAACGCTCGCGGGCGATGCAGCTACATAGGCTCTGTTTCGGTTGTTGCCAGATCGGCATTGCCGAAGATCTCCCAAATCGCGATGAACAGGGCGGCGATGACCGGCCCGATTACGAAGCCGTTGAAGCCCATCAACTCGAAACCACCCAAGGTGGCAATCAACACCAGATAGTCCGGCATCCGTGCATCTCGCCCGACGAGGATCGGGCGCACGATGTTGTCGACGCTGCTGATGATGAAGAATCCGAACAAAAAAAGCGCAAGAGCGCGCCAGACATCGCCCGTTGCCAACAGGTAGACGGTCACAGGCACCCAGATTAGCCCGGTCCCGATCGCCGGGAACAACGAAAATATCGCCATGGCGACACCCCATAACAGGGCGCCGCCGATCCCGAGGAACCAAAAGACAAGGCCACCGATCAGTCCCTGCAGAATGGCGACAATGACGCTTCCTTTGATCGTCGCACGCACAACCGCGACGAAGCGCGCGACCAGCACGCGACGCTGATCGGCGGGGAGTGGCAGGTAGCGCTCAATCGTCGTGATCAGCGCGTCGCCGTCGCGGACCAGAAAGAAGGTCAGATAGAGCATGACCCCGAGTGCGAGAAAAAAACCCAACATGCTCTGCCCGACATTAAAGGCCTGACTGGCCAGCGTCCTGAAGCTGCTGGCGAAGCCTTGGCCGATCTTTGCCTGGACGGCTGCGAAATCGCCCAATCCGAGACCCGACAGCCACTTTTGCATTACATCGGGCAAATGCCGTTCTGCCTCGACGAAAGCCTTGCCGAGATCGATTTCGCCGGTCTGGATGTGACCATAGGTTGCGGCAACCTGCGTGAGCAACGCTGCGCCCAGCAGCATGGCAGGAATGACGGCGACGGCGATAATAAAGAGCAGCGTGATAGCCGCCGACAGATTGTGATGCCCAGGCATTGAACGGCGCAAGCGCGCGTTGAGCGGGGCAAACAGGATGGCGGCGATGACGCCCCAGAGGATCGCGCCGATGAAAGGTCCGATCAGCCAGCCAAAGGCGAGTGTTGCGACAACGACAAGCAGCAACAGAATGCCGTGTTGCAGGGTCGTGCGGCTGTTCCCGGCGCTCTTCATGCTGCAATCGCGGACGCCAAGATGCCCGGCGTCTTCGGGCGCGAGAAGGCGCGCCGAACCACCGGCTTGCAGCTCTCGAGCACGACAAGGAGGATTATGCCCAAGCCCGCGGCCAGCGTCATGTCGCCCCAGCTGATCAACCCGAATTTCAGCAGCAGCTGCGCTCGCGGCCAGAAGAAGATGATGGCCGTGATGATAAGGATAGCCGCTACAACATAGCGCAGCGCCGCATTGTGCCGAACGAAGGCATCGCTCAGCGACGCAGTGAACGACCGGTTGACAAGGATCAGCGCCAGAATTTCAGCGACAAGTGCGAAGAAGATCAGCGCTCGAAGTTCGGCTTCAGGCATCCCACCCCAAGTCTCGACGAAAAACACCGTCGCCAGCATCGCGAAGGCGACTCCGCCCTGGAAAATGCTCCATGCGATCATACCGAACGAAAAGAGCGGTTCGTTGGGATTGCGAGGGGGTCGCTTCATGATATCGGCCTCGTCCCGTTCTGCCTCGAACACAAGCGCGCAAACGGGGTCGATCACCATTTCGAGCAGTGCGATGTGGATCGGCCCGAACAGGATCGGCAGCCCGAAGAAGAGTGGCAGCAGCGCGAGCCCTGCGATTGGCACATGCACCGCAAAGATGAACGCCATCGCCTTGCGAATATTGTCGTAGATGCGCCGCCCGAGCCGCACAGACTGAACGATTGCCCCGAAGTCGTCGTCGAGCAGAACGATGGCCGACGCCTCGCGCGCCACGTCGGTGCCGCGCTTGCCCATCGCAATGCCGATATGCGCTGCCTTCAGCGATGGCGCGTCATTCACGCCATCGCCCGTCATGGCGACGATCTCTCCGTCGGTCTTGAACGCAGTGACGATACGCAGTTTCTGATCGGGCATTATCCGGGCAAAAACGGTCACCGACTTTAGGCGTTTGGCGAGTTGGGCATCGTCGAGCCCGGCCAGCTCGGTCCCGGTGAGAACTTCGCCGTCGACAATGCCCGCCTGCGTCGCGATCGTGCGCGCAGTCGCAGCATGATCGCCGGTGATCATGACCACGCGGATACCGGCGCTACGGCATTCGGCGACCGCTGTCGCAACGCTGGGGCGTAGCGGATCGGCCAGTCCGACGAGCCCCATCAGCGCATATCGGTAGTCCGCTTGCGATTTCGCCCAGTGCCGATCGGGCGGGGTTGCCGTTGCCACGGCCAGCACACGGATGCCGCGTGCTGCCATTGCTTCGACCGCGGCCATTGTCCTGGCGCGCGCAGCCGGGGTGAGGCGGCACAATTCGGCGATGGCTTCGGGTGCGCCCTTCGATGCGATGATCAGGCCCGCACTGCCTTCCCACACATTCGACATCGCCAGCAATTCGGGGCGAAAGGCAAAGGAATGGACGAGTTGTCGGTCGGCCCCGACGACGACACAAACGGCGGCCGCTTCATGAAGGGCAATTTCCATTGGATCTGCAGGATCGACCGAACTGGCCAGCGCTGCTGTCTCAAGCAAGGGGAAGAAAGGGGCTGACGCAGACGCGCCGTTCACGATTGCCGCTGTCTCGCCCGACGGTAGCCAGAGCGCCGCAACCGACATCCTATTTTCGGTCAAGGTTCCGGTCTTGTCGGTGCACAGCACGGTTGCCGAACCTAAAGTCTCGATGGCAGCGGCGCGACGCGTCAGCACCCCGACTTTGCCGATCCGCCACGCGCCCATCGCAAGGAACACTGTCAGTACGACAGGGAACTCTTCGGGCAGCATCGACATGCCAATGGCGATCCCGGCGAGCACAGCCTCGATCCAGCCACCCCGCAGCAGACCATAGAGTACCACGACGAGCAGCGCGACCGCGCCACCGCCGATGGCGCACCAGGTGACCAGGCGAGTCGTCTCGCGACGCAGGCGCGGCGCTTCGGTATCCAGGGCCGCGAGCGACTGACCAATACGGCCGATCTCGCTGCGCGGTCCCGTCGCGAGGACGCGCGCGATGCCGCTGCCGCGCACCACAAGCGAGCCCGAATAAACGTAGGGCTGCCTGTCGCCACCAGGTCGGCGCGTGCTTTCCGGTATCCCGGTGCTGCACGCGACTTTGCCCACCGGCAGCGATTCACCCGTCAACAGCGATTCTTCGGACTGCAGATCGTTAGCCTCGATCACAAGGGCGTCTGCGGCAATTCGGTCGCCCGGTACGAGAATGAGGAGGTCGCCTGCCACAACCGCGCTCCCGTCAACGGTCACGCGTACCCCGTCACGGACGACCATCGCGCGCGGCGCCGAGAGGGTGCGCAGCGCTTCCAGCACATTTTCAGTGCGCGCCTCCTGAATGACAGTAATGCCGACCGAGAAAGTGGCGAAGCCGAGCAGGATCAGCGCCTCAGCCAAATTGCCCATCAACAGATAGGCAATCCCGCCGGCCAGCAACAGCGCCAACATGGGTTCACGCAGGACGCCCAGCACGATGTGCCCGAGCGAGCCTCGACCGGCACGAGGCAGCTCGTTGGGTCCGTCGGCCGCGAGCCGAGCTGCTGCTTCTGCAGCCGACAAGCCTTCCCTCTTTGATTGAGTTCCAGCGGTCATTTCCGCAGCCGCGCCACGACAGTCACGAAAAATGCCGTCGACCAGCCGAGGAGCAAGACTCCATTTATCCCCTCGATCGCGCCGACCAGTCGCCAACGCTGCCCCATTTCGGCGTCACCGAATCCGATGCTGGCGTAGATAGCGGTGGAAAAAAATACCGCAGCCTCGAGCGTATGGATCGCGCCAATTGCCAAGTAGAGCGCCGCATACAGCCATATTTCAATTCCGTGCAGCGTGAACAACGCCAGGACGACGGCCAAGATCGCGGTCGCCCGTTTCATCGAGAAATGGTGGTGTTCTTCCGACGGGCTCAGTTCGATCTGCATTCCTCGCGCAAGGCCGGTGATGCCGGCTCCGTGTATCAGAACCGTGACGACAACCATGATTGTCGCAAGGATCAACTGGATCAGCATCTTGAGTTCGGCCCCGAGTTGCGTTCGACCGAACTGCTTGCGATCTCATCGGCTCTAACGGCTGGCCCTGCGCGCGTAAGGGTCGGAAACTACGCACCCAGACGCGGCAACCTTCCATTCCGAAGTCGGTACCGACAGCCGACCGGAAGCATTGCCATCGACCAGTTTGACGGGACGGTTTGACCATCAAATGCTCAGACGGCCTCGCCATGTCGACATGCGATCAGCAAGCCATTCTTCGGCCGGGTGCGTAATAGCAATGCGGACAACAAAACAAACTACGCAGATGCGTTTATCTGAAGGCGTCTCGACATTCATCGAAACGGCGTCGGAAACTACGCAGACAATTTACATGTGCGCTGACCAAACTTCCAAGCGCGGTTGACTTCTAAACGGCATGCCGTCGGTATTTGCCGGCCTATTCGAGGAAGCGACCGTGCTGACTTGAGTATTTTCCGAACCTTCAATGTAAGTAACGGGATTATTATCAGGCATTTGCGAAAAGCTGTTTATCCCAGACTACAGATCGCAAAGTGGACACGTTTCGCAAAACAGGAGCCTGATATGGGTGACACTTCGCTATTTCCTATTGGGCCCAGCCCAATGTCGTTCATTCCTGCGCTTGTTTGAACTGATATGCACGTCTGCACATGCTGCGGGAGTATCATCGGGCAGGCCGAACCGATTTATTCCTACGGGCCGCTAACGGTAGATTGGCCCGCGCGCACGGTACACTGGCGAAGCGAGCGGGTGAAGCTATCGCCGATGAAGCTAGAAATGGTCGATTCCCTGGCACGACGCCCTGGAGTGCCACGCACGGCATCACAGATGACCACAGACTTTCTGGGTGAAGACACATGTGAACAAAGCGCATATGTCTTGATGGTACAAATACGCCGGGCGTTTCGAGACGTCGATCCAATGTTCAATGCAATTGAGACGCGACGAGGTTTCGGCTGGTTATGGCACGAGGCCCAGCACAGTTGAACCACGGCCCTTTCGTCACCTGAACCGTCTGCGCCGCTGAATTCTCTGCTATGTCATGTTTACGTTACATCAAATATAATGTTTGCGTCTTTGGCTATGCCAACGTGTGCGCTGCTAATATTTTCAATTACAATTAATGCGTATATTCCGAACCTTACAATAATCAGATCTATTCATTACTATAATCTAAATATTGATAACAGTATTTTGATCAATTTCGTGACGCGCCATATGGGGCTGATCACGCGATCTCTAGAAAGCCATCGATGAAAAGAATTGCGCGCGCAACTTGTCTGATAACGCTATCTTGGCTTTGGATTGCCAGCGCTAATGCACAAGTTCGTGTCGCCCCCGGCCAACTGACTCTAGCAGGATATCGGGCAACCTGCGGGCCCGTAGATACATTGATAACGCGGATTGGCGACATCGCTGCCGCAAGCAGAGGTCGAATCTATCTCAACCCCGCCATGCTCTCCTTACCCCGCGCTCAGCAGTTGTTTTGGTACATGCATGAGTGCGCGCATCAAATTTTCGGGCTTGGCGAACCGCGCGCCGATTGTTGGTCAGTGGAGCAAGGTCGTATTCAAGGTTGGCTCTCGCCGAGTGAATTCGAGCGACTTGCCGAAATCATGAGTGCTCGCATGGGCGATGCTACTCACGCGGACGGCCCGGAACGCGTAGCTTCCATGCGAACCTGCTTTGAGCGCTGAGCGTGGGAGGCCTATTGCTGAGCGCGCACTCAGCAACGGCCCCCGGCTCTCGGTGGATCGATCCAATCCTGAACGACGGGCAATTGGCGTTTCGAAGGCCTTTAGCCTGAGCTGCCTGGTGACTGTGGGAGTCTTGATAAGCCAACCTACAGCAGTGACAGCAAAATCTGGCAGCTCGGTGAGCGTAGCCGCCCGGGGAGACATCCCGCTAGAGAACGAGATGATCGAAGCGCACAATTCCGCAAGGCGCCTCGTCGGTCAGCGAAAACTGGTCTGGGACGCGCGGCTTGTTGCAAGTGCGCGGTCATATGCTGAAAGGCTGGCCAGCACACAGATCCTGCAGCATAGCGAAATTCGTCATGGCGATGCGGGCTACGGCGAAAATCTGTGGATGGGGACGCGCCGTGCGTTTACCTTTGCAGAAATGGCCGGAGCATGGATCGAAGAAGGCGGTAATCCGCTGCAGCGGCAAAGGGACGGAGCGGACGGGCAGGAATCCACCGGATTCAACCACTATACGCAAGTTATCGCACACGAAACGACAGCTGTTGGCTGCGCCCTGTCGTCGAGCGCCACGGACGACTACCTCGTCTGTCACTATTATCCGCCCGGAAATGTCATAAGGGGCTCTTTCGGCGACATCGAAGAGCGTTGAACTTGCGAAGTCGGCTGCGCAGGTCCCGGTATCAGATGTCCGAAGTGGCTCGCGTAAGGCTATCGATCGTCAGCAGCAGCCGCACAAACGTCGGCGAAGGCGCGATTGTCCGGCAGCACATAGACCACGCCACCGGTCGGCATGAACAGCGGTGAGACGATCCGATCATAAAAGACGATGGGCACGTTGATGCAGCCAAAAGATATGCGGTTGTCGCGCGGAGACGGTGTGGCAAGGCGCGCAAGGCGGCGTTCGGCGGGTTTGGTTGTCACGACACGATGGAGGGAGAACGCTGCGTCGTAATCGACCCAAAGAACGTCAGTCTTGAGGTCGCGCCCCATGGCCGCTTCGAACCGCCCGGCCGGCGTTACGCGGTCGCGCGGCGGAATGTCGGCCAGCTTGCGTCGCCCGATATCGGGCGGCGAGACATCGCCCAACGCAGCGCCAATCAGGACCGGTGCCGTCCCACGCATCGAACCGGTGGGCGTGAAGGCAAATACGCGAGCATGAAACTTGTCGATGATCAAAAATGGACGATGCCGACTATCGCCGGATCGCACGATCCACGCATGTAGCCGCTGGACGTCGCCCGCCACCGGATCTTCGACGTGATTACCATCCACCTCCGCGAGATTGGGTGAAGCATGGGCGGGCTCAATCACCAACGTCGCGAAACAAAGACCAAGCGCCGCGATCCGAAGGAGCGCTTGACTGGTCATATCAATTGCGACCCTGCTTCGGCGGTCGGGGAGGCGGAGGTGGCGATACGGGTGGGGGCGTCTCGACGACCGGCGGTGTCGGCGGGATGGCAGTCAACGGCGGCGTGGGCGGTGGAGGCAATAGAGTCTCCAGCTGCGGCGGCTGCTCGGGGATACCAGGTTGCGGTGGTTGCCCGGGTATGCTGGGTAGCAGCGGCACCACCGGCACGATGGGTGGAAATACGACGGGCGGCAGAGTCCCGGGCGGTGTCACGACGGGAGGAGTGACAACCGGCGGTGTCGCGCCCGGAGGGACAATGACCGGCGGCGTTACACCTGGCGGTACCACTACCGGCGGCACGACGACAGGCGGAACGACGACGGGCGGAACGATGACCGCAGCGGGTGTGATCGTTCCCCGCGTTCGGAAGGTCGATGTGCAGCATGATCCGGCAAGGGCAAATTGTCCCGCGTTCGCGCCGGCTAGGCTGTAACCGGTAAAGGTTATGCCCAGGTTTTCACCCGGTGCGGCGCTGTCATAAATTGCGGAACTGCCGGGGCCGGCCACGAGCGTGACACCGATCGGCTGCCCGGAGGTCGCGGTTGTATTGAACCCCGACAGCGTCGTCGCGGTCGAACCGTCGGCAACTTTGCCCCCTTGCGGGAACACCAGCATGCGCTGCGCGACCGAGGCGCCCAGACTCAATGTGAAGAACGGCAGAAAGTCGGTCGGGGCCGCGTAAGAGATCGGGTTGTAATTGATGAGCACGGATGTGTTGGGTCCCGTTGCCGTGACCGGGGGAGCCGCTGTCGTGAACACCAGCGTGCCGCCCGCGACGCCGGGTCCGGTGCCGTCCGCACCGGCAATGATGAGCAGGCCCGGCTGCAGCCCAAGGCTTTGTGAGGGGATCAGGCTGCCGCGCGTGAGCGTCAGCGCAGCGGCGATGGTGACATCATGACCTGCACACAGCGCGATGTTGCCATCGGTCGTGGTCATGGCATGGAAAACCTGCACATTTCGTCCGGCGTTCAGCAGAATACTGCCGCTGGTCGTGGTCAGGGCCGCATTGACGACGATGTCGCGCCCGCAACACGCGACGATATTGCCGTTGGTCGCGGTCACGGCGGCATTGAAGACCACATCGCGCTCTGCATTGAGCCGCAATGTGGTCGTGCTCGGCGTTGCTGTCCAGGCGATCTCATCGTTCACGAAAATGTCGCCATTGCCGACCAGCGTTGTGCCGATCGTCGTCGTTGGTGGCGTTCCTGCAACCGTAGCCGTCGGGTCCGCATGGGTCTGAATCGTCACGCTGTTGGTCACCAGCAGTGCCGAGAGCGTCGCGCCCGATATGTTGCCACCCGGTCCGATGATGAAATCGAGCGGATCGACCAACCAGGTACCGGTCCGGCCGCCGGGCGCAAAAGTCGTCACAATGGCGTTTTGGGACACGTTGACGAAGGCCGCCGACGTGTTGATCGCGCCGCCAGAAAGGCCGGCAGCGGCACTCGCGTCAAGCGTTCCGCCGACCCCGACGGTGCCCGATTGGGCATCGCCCAACAATTGGATTGAACCAAGGCGCGTATCGATCGTGCGCGCCTGAATGATCCCGGTATTGTTGACGACCGTGCCGAGCAGCAACCCGGCCACCCGGGTTGTCATCACCACCCGGCCGCCATCGGCGCGGATCAGACCCCCATTGCGAAGCTGCGCGCCAACTGCGCCACGGTCGACAACGATATTCAGCAGGCCGTCACCGCCGACATCGAGCGTCAGCGCCTCGCCACCCGCCAGCGCCACCGTGCCGAGCCGTGCCGTGATGATACCCTCGTTGGAGACAGTCTTGCCAAGTAACGCGACAAAACCGCCGTCCGTTGCCAAGATCTCGCCGCGATTGACCACGGTGCCGCCACTCCCGCCGGCGAATTGATATCGGCCGGCCATGAAATTGGCATTGGTGATTCCAACGGTTGAGGCGACCAGACCGCCCACATTCACTTGGGTGCTGGCCCCGAAAAGCACGCCGTTCGGGTTGACCAGAAACACCTTTCCGTTCGACGACAAGCGTCCGGAAATCTGCGATGCGTCCGGTCCGAGCACCCGGTTCAATGCGACGGCGCTGCTGTCGGGCTGAACAAAGGTGACAGCGTTGCCCTGGGCAATGTTGAAGCTGTACCAGTTGAGCACGGCCGCATGGCTTGACTGGGTGACGGTCACGCTATTGGGCGCGCTGGCGATGGTTGCCGTACCCGCCGAAACGCTGCCGCCGTTCGGGAGCGACTGTGCCCCCGCCTGCCCCGCAAACGTAACAGCGCCGAAAAGCGCCAGAAAGGCGAACCCCGTCGATCCGAGCAGTCGCGTGCGCCGCTTTGCGGCGGATGAAACAGGTGCATTAATGGTGGGACGAACGGCGTTCATCGCAAGGATCCTTGATCGAGTGTCAGTCATGCGCCGCATTCACGGCGCGCGTCGTCAGAACAGCTTGGTTAGCTGGAACCAGAACCGACCCGACTGGTCCGGTGCCGAGGTCGAGGGTGTATCGCCGATGCGGCGCGCGTAACTGACGCGCACGATGAAGTTTTCGGGGGCGAGCCAGAGCAAACCTGCGCCATAGCCGCTGCGCGTGGCGTTATTGCTGCCCGTAAACCACGGGTTCTTGGCGTATCGAACCGAGCCGGAATCGACGAACCCGATCAGCTGAAGCCGCCCCGGGAACTTTGGCATCCCGTCGGTCAGCATCACCCGTCCCTCGATCGTCGCGATATAGCCCTGGTCGCCGTAGGATTCACCTTCGGGATAGGCGCGCACGCCATAGGCGCCGCCCAGTTCCATCTTCTCGCTGATGTCGAGATTGTTGAACGCAATTTGTCCGCGTACCGCACCATAGAGCGTGAACGGACCACCGATCGTTTGCAGCCGGGAGGCGGAGAACTGAATCTTTCCGAATGAACCGGCGCTGTGTGCTGTGGCGTCGTCCGCAGCGCGGTCGAACGGACTGCGCAGCGTGAGATCGCCTAATGTCCACCCGATCGACGCGTCGGTCCACCCACCCCCGGCAAAGCCATCACGCGCGTTGCCGTTCAGGCCGAGCGTGACAGCCCGGCTCGAACGCAATGACTGGCTGCCGACGAAATCGGTCCGATCATCGTACCATTTCTGGCTGAAATCAGCGGTGGCGTACACGTTGGATGTTCTTGAGCGAACCAGCGGATAGCTGGCATAGACGCTCGCCACGTCTGCGGTGCCGTGTGCGCCGAGCGACTCGAACTCCTTACCCAGATCGTACCGAAAATGCGCGTAGGCGACCCCGATCGTCAGCGCATCCACCGCGACCTGCCAGGACGCCCGGCCATAAGCGAGGCCATCGGTCGAGGCGAGGACGCGCAGGCTGATCATATCGCCGAGCCCGGTTGCGTTGTTGAGATTGACGCCACCCCCCAAGCGGTAAGCCCCAGTGTATCGGTTGCCGGCGTTGTCCGCCTCGATACTCCCGCTGATGCGGCGTCCTTGCGCTACATCGACGTTCAGATTCGACGTCCCGGCAACCGTACCGGGCAACAAAGTCGACCGAACCGTCACACCGGGAATGTCGGAAAGCAGCAACAATCGCCGCTCAAGCGGCGCATTCGTGATGACGTCGCCGGTGTCGAGCCCACGCAAGCTGCGTCGAACGACATCGTCCGACAGGTTGCTGTGATTGCTGAGCCCGATCGTTCCGTAGCGACCTTCGACGATAGCGATTGTTACCGATCCAAGCTGCACGTTTTGCGCCGGTAGATAAGCCTGGGCAACGAAATAGCCGCGCGCGCGGTAGAACATGGCGATGCGCGCGGCGATGGCGCGCAGGTCGCTGAGGTTCAATTGGCTACCCGCGACGAAACCGCTGGCCTCAGTCAGCACAGCATCATCGAACAGCGTTTGGCCCGTTAAGCGAAGGGCATCGACACGAATTCTCGGACCCGCAACATCCGCATCGGGGATGATGCTCGGCGTGTCGACTTTAAGTTCGGGTTCAGTTTTTGTTGCGATCGGCGGGGGCGGGATTTGCTGAAGTTGCCCACCAATGCTCTGGCCCTGCTGCGCAAGTGCGGCATGGCTGCTCGTCGCGAGAACGAGCACAATAAATGTCTTGCGCACCATATATTCTGGCCCAATTTTTATGGCGCATGCACAGAAAAATCAGGCGTTGCGCTCTGATATCTATTCTAAAGATAGACTATTATCTTCAAAGTATCGGAATCTACTTAGATGGATTATTAAAACCAAGATTAAGCGATACTTGAGGAAGCGGTGATGCAGCCGCTGCAAGGGCGATATGTTCAATCGCACATGCCAAATTGAGGATCGAGAAAGGCTTCTCCAGAATAATGGCATCGGGACGCAGCGCCCGGACCCGCTGCACGTCCCCGGTGACGAAAAGGTGCGGTACAAAGCGTGTTTCGAGGATCTTATCGACCGCCGATAGACCACTGCCGCCGCCCAATCCTGCGTCCACGATCATCAAGTCAGGTTCGCTCACGAACGCCTGTTCCACTGCTGCGGCTTCGGTAGCGGCAACTGCGCACACGCTGTGGCCCAGATCTCCGATGGCTTGCGCGAGCAGCATTGCAATCATCGCACTGTCTTCGACGACAAGAACGCGGAGGGTCGGTTGCATGGCCAGCCCCTTTGCGGCGTTGCGGAGGCGGCAGATTAAGACGCATCAGAATTTAATACAGTATCGAAAACTACTCAGACCGTTGCATGCCCGCACGCGAGTTTCGGGACATCGACGGTGGTAGAGCGGACGCCGGAGTTCAAATCGCCCCACGGCGAATTCCGTGCCGTAATCGCGAGATTTGCCAAATTTGCGAATCACTTGTCCCGATTCGGATCACTTCTGGCGGGGTGATTCGCTTTGTGATTCGGCTGCTGAAACGCAGCAAAATCAGATGCCGCTAGAGGAGCGGCATCGCCGAACTGAGGCGCCAGGCAGTTGACCCAACCTGCAGCAATTCGCGTCCGATCAGTCATCCACCAATGTGCATTTGAGGGCAGCAATCCATCTGATCGCTCGTCGCATTAGACTTGCAGTTATGGTTAATTATCCATGATTCTCAGAATATTACTGTTAACGGAAAGGGCCTAAAACTGCCCGCCAGAACCGCGTGGGCCAATGAATCAAAAAGGGCCCCGACACTGTCGAGGCCCTTTCAAATTTCGTCCGCGCTTAGCGGCAACCGGCTGCACCGTCTCCGAAGAGCCAGTCCCAGAACCCGCGGGTCGGACGCTTGTCCTTACGCATTTTGGTCATCCCACTTCAACCGCGCTCAAGCTGCGCGACGAGACATGGTTACCGAAAAGTTAATTGGTTAGCAAGGTTTTAACTAAGGTTGTTAAGCAGCCCGACGTTGCGCATCCTCTCGCAGCGTTTGGCAAAACATATCGAATGCCATGGGCCGGCCGACGAAGTACCCCTGCACTTCATCGCAGCCAAGTTCGCGGAGCATGGCAAGGCACTCGGCATCCTCCACGCCCTCTGCCACAATCTTGCGGCCGAGCTGATGGGCCATCTGGACGATCGATTCGACAATGACCCTGTCCGCCGGACTCGTCGTGATCTTGCGAACGAAACTCTGGTCCACCTTCATTTCATGCGCAGGAATGCGCCGGACGTATTCGAGCGTCGAGAAGCCGGTCCCGAAATCGTCGATCGACAGACCGAACCCGTCCCGCCGCAGCTGCGCTAGATTGACCTCGGTATCGGAATCATTGGCCGTCATGATGACCGACTCGGTGATTTCTACCGTGATCGACTTCGGCATCAGCCCGTGGCGTCGGACCAGTCCCAGGAGCTGATCGGCAAAGCCCGGCTGAGACAAGACAGGGACGGAGATATTGACGGCGAGGCGGCAATCGGAAATTTCTTGCAGCCCGACCGCAGCGGCAACGGCCTGCTCGACGATATACTTGGTCAGCCGGTGTATCCGCTGGCTGCGCTCTGCGGCCGGGATGAAGTCGGCGGGACTGATCGCGCCCCGGTCCGGGTGCGCCCAGCGCGCCAGAACCTCTGCGCCGGTAATCTTGCCCGTGACGATGTCGAGCTTCGGCTGGAAGGCGAGCCAGAACTGTCCCTCGTCGAGTCCGCGGTCGATCTCGCTCGCCAGCGACAATTCCCAAACCGCATCGAGCGAGCGCTGCTGATCGTAGATTTTCCAGCGACGCTCTGTGCCCAGCGCCTCCTCCGCGCAGAGCAAGGCACTACCGGTCCGGCTCGACATCGACCGGGTGCTGTCGGTGTCGATACCGAAGGACAGTGAAATGTCGATCCGACGCCCGTTGACGAGAATTGCCGAGCGGAACAACGCGCGCAGCCCCTCGAGATGCGCGCCGAGTTGACCCGGGTCCGTCAACGACGATGTCCAGTAGAAAACGCCGTCGTCGGCCTGATAGACCTGGATGGCGTCGTTGCCGAGCCGCAAGCGCGAGACAATCTCGCCGACGATAATGCCTTCGACATCCCTCGGGAAGCTGGCGATGATCGCCGCGTAATTTTCGATCTTTGCCGCAATGAGGGATGTGTCGGCACCGGCCGACAGTTCGCGAAGGGCCAGAACATTGGCAAGGCCCGAAGACTGGTTCGTCCGGCTCTTTGCCCAACCCAGCCGCAAACGGGCGTGCTGGACATAAACGATCGTCAACAACAAGACGGCCGGTGCAACCTCCGTAGAAATATTTTGTCCATCGAGCAGTACCGGGCCAAGCAGCAATAGGCACGGCGCGGCAATTGCGACGAAGATGCGCGGCTTGCGATTGCGGGCGATAAGAACGAATAGCCCTGAAATTCCGCTCAGCAAAACGGCGGCAATCCAGCCCCAGTCCTTCGAATAGCCGCGTTTCAGGGTCTGCGCTGTAATCGCATGAACGTAGACGCCAGGTGCAATCCCTTGGGCTGGCAGGAATTTGATGTCGCCAAGAATATCGGAGATCGGGCCGACGAGAACATCCTTGCCGTGAACACGGCGCGCCTGCGCCGGGTCGAGGACAATGTCGCTCGCCGATACGTACGGAAAAGACTTGTACGGGATCGAGTAATCGGGCCTGATCATCACGCCTTCCTTGGGCGCAATGTCGGCGAGGACCGTAGAAATGGCCGGATAGCGCGGCGTGCCGTCGCGCGATTGCATGCGGACCAGCGCGGGCTGCCCGATAGGGTTGTACCAGACGCTGTAGTCGGCGATTCGGACGTACGGGCGCAACGCTGGAGCAGGCAGTAAGCGCCCATAACCGACTCCGTTGCGGACGCCGGTAAATGTCGTTCCCAGGTAAACGTCGCCCGGATAACGTTTGAGTACGTCGACGAGTTTGCGCTCGCTGGCCGGATCATCCGAATCCGCCATGGCACCGTCAAACATGATCCGCTTTGCACCCGCAGTCTTCAACGCCTGAAACAACTGGGCATAAGTGCTGCGCGGCCAAGGCCAGCGACCGCCGAGCGCTTGGAGGCTCTTTTCGTCGATGCCGACAACAGCAATTGTGCCGTCCGCCGGCACATCGCGCATGAGAAATCGGACGTTTCGGATAAAGTCGTCGACTGGCTGCAAAAATCCGCTGGCCCCGCAAGCCACCGATGCGACGAGCGCATAGGTCATGATCCGGAGCCGCGCCGCTTCCCGGAACTTGGTGCGGGCGCGACGGAGGGCAGCAATGATGCTCATGCGCGGCACGATTCGGGTGCGGCCGCCGCAAGTCGTTGAGAACTGATACTACCTTCGAAAGGGATCATGGCCACCGGTCCGACCGTGCACAATGCACGTGGACACAGTCTTTAAGAGTTCGTTTGCCAATAAATCGTTAGCAAAGCCGCCGATTTCTGGCTTTGCGTCAACCTAGCGCATCTCGCGCGCTGCTGTCTTGCGGGTGGTGGCCCCATAAGGCGGCTTCAGACCGGCAAGTTTGGCAACGTCGATCTTGGGCTGCCGGTAGACGCTTTTGGCGTGGCTGAACGTCTTGAAGCCGTCTCGTCCATGATAGGCGCCCATGCCCGACGGGCCGACACCGCCGAAGGGCAGATCCTCCATGCTGACGTGGAAAACCACGTCGTTCACAGTCACGCCGCCCGAAATCGTCCGTTCGAGAACGCGACGTTCCTCGCCCGCATCCTTGCCGAAATAATAGAGACCCAACGGCCGGTCGTGTGCGTTGACATAGGCGATGGCTTCGTCGGTGTCGGCCACACCCTTGATCGGTAGCACGGGTCCGAAAATCTCGTCCTGCATGACCTTCATGTCGTCGGTTGGGTTGCGGACAAGATAAAGCGGCATCTTGTTGCCGTTCGACGCGGCAAAATCCTCATTCCCCGGATTGATCTCGATGACTTCGCCGCCCTTGGCGCGGGCATCGTCGAGATAGCTGCGCAACCGGTCGCGGTGGCGGGCATTCACGACCGAAGTATAGTCGTCGTTGGCGAGCAAGGTCGGGTACATGACCGATACCGCCTTGGTCATCTCGCTGACCATTTCCGCTTCGCGATCCTTGGGGACCAGCAGATAGTCGGGCGCGAGACAAATTTGTCCCGCGTTCATCATCTTGCCGATGGCGATCCGTTCGGCCGCCTGTTTCATATCGGCCGAGTGGCCGACGATCACCGGCGACTTGCCGCCCAGTTCGAGCGTGACGGGCGTCAGATTATCGGCCGCCGCGTGAAGGATATGCCGCCCTACCCCGGTCGCGCCGGTGAAGATCAGATGATCGAACGGCAGTTTCGCAAACGCCTGTCCGATGTCTGGGCCGCCGCTGAAGAAAGCGAGTTCGTCCTCCGCAAAGAATTTCGGCGCGATTGCCTCGAAAAGTGCAGCTGTGGCGGGCGTAAACTCAGAAGATTTGACCATAACGCGATTGCCAGCGGCAAAAGCGCCGATCACTGGTGCCATCGTCAACTGGACCGGGAAATTCCACGGCGCGATCACGCCGACCACGCCCTTGGGCTGATATTCGACGCGGGCACTGGCACCGAGCAGGCCAAGCGGGAACTGGACGCTCCGTCGTTCGGGCCGCATCCATTTATCCAGATTTTTGAGCGCGTGGCGGGCCGGTGAAATCGACGCCGCGATATCGGTGATCATCGACTGGTCATGGCTGCGATGGCCGAAATCCTCCGACATCGCCTTGGCAAAATCATTGCCGTGCTCGACCAGCATGGCAATGCAGCGCTTCAGTCGGTCACGGCGTACGGCCGCGCCGACCGGCAACTCAAGGTCGAACGCGGCATGTTGCGCCGCCCGAATGGCCACAAGCCGTTCGAGCGTGGCGACCTCTCCCGTCAGTCGTGCGTCGATATCGGCCACGTTACTCTCCTGCGTTTCGTCATGCAGGGATGTCGGCTTTCGTCGCAATTCGCAACCTGTCACCGTTCAGCAGGATGACATCGGCCTTGCGGAACGGGTTCGGGGCGTTATGGCTGACGTTAGGGAAAACGGGAGTTTGGCGTAGGTGCAATCGTTTGCAACAATCGTGATTTTCGGCGCTACCGGCGACCTTGCGCAACGGATGCTGTTTCCCTCCCTCTACAATCTCGATGCAGACGGGCTGCTCGCGGCGGCGGTTCGCATTCACGGCGCGGCGCGTTCGAAACTCGACGATACCGCTTTTCGCGAACAGGTTTCGACGGCGCTCGACAAATATTTGTCCGAGGGACGCGTCGATCCGGTCGTCAAGGCACGCTTCCTCGACCGGCTCGGCTATTGCCCGGTAGACATCGATACGCCCGCCGATTTTGAGTGTCTCGCAGGCCGGATCGGTGATTCAAAAGACGCAGGCGTCGCCTTCTACCTCTCGACGCCGCCATCTCTGTTCGGGCCGGTCGTCGCCGGCCTCAAAACCGCCGGGTTGACCGGCCCCGCGACGCGCATCGCGATGGAAAAGCCGATTGGCCACGACTTGCCGTCCTCGCGTGAGGTCAATGCCGCTGTCGCCCATGGGTTCGACGAGGATCAGGTATTCCGCGTCGACCATTATCTGGGCAAGGAAACGGTCCAGAACCTTCTCGTCCTGCGTTTCGGCAACATGTTGTTTGAGCCGCTGTGGAATTCGCAAGGGATCGAACACGTACAGATTACGGTCGCCGAAACGGTAGGCTTGGAGGGGCGTGTGTCCTATTACGACGGTGTCGGCGCGCTGAGCGACATGGTGCAGAACCACATGCTGCAATTGCTTGCACTGGTCGCGATGGAGCCGCCCGCGAGCTATACCGCGACTGCTGTCCGCGACGAAAAGGTCAAGGTTCTCCGCTCGCTGCGCCCGCTCAATGCCGCCACCGCGACAAGTCACAGCGTCAAGGGCCAGTACCGCGCCGGAGCGATCGACGGCAAACCGGTCGCCGGATACGCCGACGAGCTGGGTAAAGCATCGGATACGGAGACGTTCGTTGCCGTAAAGGCACATCTCGACAATTGGCGGTGGAAGGGTGTCCCCTTCTACCTGCGTACCGGCAAACGCCTGCCGATGCGGCACTCGGAAATCCTGATCCAGTTCAAACCTGTCCCGCATTCCATATTCAGCGGGCGCGGGCCGGGGTTGGAGGCGAATTGCCTGCTCATCCGGTTGCAGCCGAACGAAGGCATGTCGCTGTCGATCATGACCAAAGAGCCTGGCCTAGATCGCGGCGGCGTCGCCTTGCGGGAAGTCGAACTCGACGTCTCACTGACGGCGGCGTTCGAGGGGCAGCGCCGCCGCGTAGCCTACGAACGGTTGTTGCTCGACCTGATGGAGGGCGACACGACGCTGTTCGTTCGCGCCGATGAAATCGAGGCCGCGTGGACTTGGGTCGACTCTATTCACGAAGCGTGGACGGCAGCGGGCGTCACGGTGAAGCCCTATACCGCCGGCACCTGGGGTCCGTCGGCATCGATGGGCATGATCGAGCGCGACGGGGCGAGCTGGCACGAGGGGTCGCAGTAACATGAACCCCGCCCCTCTCAACAATGTCGTCGAAGCTATTACGGCCAGGATTATCGAACGGTCGAAAACGAGCCGCGCCGCCTATCTCGACCTGATCGCCCGGCAACGCGACGGCGGCACCAATCGCCATAACCTCGCCTGCGGAAACCTCGCGCACGGCTTTGCTGCATCGGGCGAAGACAAGGATATCATCAAGCGCGGCAAGGCGATGAACATCGGCATCGTCACCGCCTTCAACGATATGCTGTCAGCGCATCAGCCGTACGGGCGCTACCCGGAAATGATTAAGCTCTACGCCCGCGAAGTCGGCGCGACCGCACAGGTCGCAGGCGGCGTCCCGGCGATGTGCGACGGCGTGACGCAAGGCCAGTCGGGCATGGATCTGTCGCTGTTCAGCCGCGACGTGATTGCGCTGTCGACCGCGGTCGCGCTCAGCCATGCCATGTTCGAGGGGGCGTTGCTGCTCGGCATCTGCGACAAGATCGTGCCTGGATTGCTGATTGGCGCGCTGCGTTTCGGCCATTTGCCGATGATCTTCGTGCCCGGCGGGCCGATGCCGTCCGGCATGGCCAACAAGGAAAAAGTCCGCATCCGCCAGTTATTCGCCGAGGGCAAAATCGGCCAGACCGAACTGCTCGAGGCCGAAAGCGCCAGTTACCACGACGCGGGCACCTGCACCTTTTACGGGACCGCGAATTCGAACCAGATGATGATGGAAGTCATGGGCCTGCACATGCCTGCGTCTGCGTTCGTTAATCCGGGCACGAAGTTGCGGTCCGAGCTCACCCGCGCTGCCACCCACCGTGTTGCCGATATCGGCTGGGACAGCGACGATTACCGGCCGCTGGGGCGCGTCGTCGACGAAAAGGCCATCGTCAATGCGTGCGTCGGCCTGCTCGCAACCGGCGGATCGACCAACCACGCGATTCATCTCCCCGCCATGGCGCGCGCGGCGGGGATTCATATTGACTGGCAGGACTTCGACGAGCTGTCGGCTGCGGTACCGCTGATCGCGCGCGTCTATCCCAACGGCTCGGGCGACGTGAACGACTTTCATCACGCAGGCGGGATCGGTTTCGTGATCCGCGAGCTGTGCGGTGCGGGTCTGTTGCACAGTGACGTCATGACGGTCGCGCGCCGCTCGCTGTCCGATTACGCCGTAGAGCCGACATTGGTGGACGATGCTCTCGTTTGGCAACCCGCCCCCGCCATTCCGCGCGATACGACGATGCTTGCCCCGGTATCGGCACCTTTCCTCCCCGACGGCGGGATGCGCTTGCTCAGCGGCAATCTTGGCCGCTGCATCATCAAGACCAGCGCCGTCCAGCCAGACCGCTGGACCATTGAGGCGCCCTGCGCGGTATTCTCGACGCAGGACGATGTGCTCCGCGCGTTCAAAGCGGGGCAGCTCGACCGCGACGTCGTGGTCGTCGTCCGCTTTCAGGGACCGAACGCCAACGGAATGCCCGAACTGCACAAACTGACCCCCGCACTGGGAGTGCTGCAGGACAAAGGGTTCCGCGTGGCGCTCGTCACCGATGGGCGCATGTCGGGCGCAAGCGGCAAGGTCCCCGCCGCGATCCATGTCACACCCGAGGCGGCGCTGGGCGGCGCGATCGGTAAATTGCTCGATGGTGATATGGTGCGCGTCTGTGCAGTCACCGGCACGTTGTCGACCAATGCCAACCCGGCGTTGCGCGAACAGGCGTCCACCCCGCCCGCTGCCGACGGGACCGGGCGCGAACTCTTCGCCTTCATGCGCCAGGGCGCCGACGAGGCAGAACGTGGCGCGTCAGCGATGCTGGCAAGCGCGGGCCTCTGATGCAGGTCGTTGCGGTCGACATCGGCGGTACCCACGCCCGCTTTGCCCTCGCCGAAGTCGCGGACGGGCGCGTGGAGTCGCTCGCTGAACCTGTCACGCTCAAGACCGCCGAACACGCCAGCTTCCAGACGGCGTGGGAAGCCTTTGCCGCGCTACAGGCTGCCCCCCTGCCCCGTGCAGCCGCTATCGCGATTGCGTGCCCGATCCGGGGCGAGGTGCTGCAGCTGACCAACAATCCGTGGATTATCCGGCCTGCGCTCATCCCCGAAAAGCTCGGCGTCGATACCCATGTGCTCGTCAACGATTTCGAGGCAGTCGGCCATGCCGTTGCGCAGGTTGATACGGCACAGCTTCGCCATATCTGCGGCCCCGATGTCGCGCTGCCGTCGTACGGCATCACCAGCATCCTTGGCCCCGGAACCGGCCTCGGCGTCGGCCAGCTGTTCCGAAACGGCGACAGCTACCATGTGATCGCATGCGAAGGCGGCCACATCGATTTTGCGCCGCTCGACAGCATCGAAGATGCGGTGCTCGCCGATCTGCGCAAGCGGTTTCGCCGCGTTTCGGTCGAGCGGATCGTGTCGGGCCCAGGCCTAGCCGCCATCCATGATGTCCTCGCTCGACTTGAAGGGCGGCCCGTGCCGGAACGCGACGACAAGGCATTATGGACCGCCGCCCTCAATGGCAGCGACAGCTTGGCCGCTGCCGCGCTCGACCGGTTCTGCCTCAGTATGGGGGCCATAGCGGGCGATTTCGCGCTCTTGAACGGGCCGACTGCGGTGGTGATCGGCGGCGGTGTCGGCCTGCGGCTTGCCGACCATCTGCCGCGTTCGGGCTTTGCCGAACGCTTTGCTGCCAAGGGCCGGTTCGAAACGCTGATGCGTTCGGTCCCCGTAAAGCTCATTACCCATCCGCAGCCTGGCCTGTTCGGCGCGGCCGCCGCTTTTGCCCGGGAGCACAGCCAGTGAATATCGAAGCCATCATGCGGACTGCACCCGTCATCCCCGTCTTGGTGATCGACGATGTCGCGCACGCGGCCCCGATTGCCGAGGCGCTGGTCGCGGGCGGCTTGCGTGTCCTCGAAGTGACCTTGCGCACACCCGTCGCCGTCGACGTGATTGCCGAAATGGCCAAGGTCGAGGGCGCGATTGTCGGCGCAGGCACGGTCCTCAACGTCGCCGATCTCGACGCGGCCATGAGCGCTGGCGCTCAGTTCATCGTCAGCCCCGGCCTGACCGAGCCGCTCGGTCGCGCCGCCGTCGCCAGCGGCATCCCGTTCCTGCCCGGCATTGCCAATGCGGGTGATTTGATGCGCGGCTTCGACATGGGGCTCGACCGGTTCAAATTCTTTCCGGCAACCGCCTCGGGCGGCCTTCCGGCACTCGGGGCGCTTGCTGCCCCGTTCGGCAAGGCGCGCTTCTGCCCGACCGGCGGTATCACCGAAGCGACGGCCCCCGAATGGCTCGCCGAGGAAGCGGTGCTGTGCGTCGGGGGCAGCTGGCTGGTGCCGAAGGGCGCACCCGATACGGCGCTGATCCGTGAGCGCGCGGCGGCAGCGGCAGCGCTCAGCGGCTAAACACCCAAACCGGAAATGCCGCAATCGCCAGCAGGGTCCCGAACGGCACCTGCGTCGTCGCGCCGACCGATTTGCCCCGCAGCACCATAAGCGCCACCGCCAGCAGACCGACTCCGCTCGCCCCGAGCAACACGAACGGCAGGGCTTCCCAGCCCAGCCAAAGGCCGATGGCGCCGAACAATTTAGGATCGCCCCCGCCCAGCCCCTCCCGGTGACGCAGCTTTCGGTAGGTCCACGCAATCGCCGTAAGGGCAGCGAATCCGGCCACCCCGCCGATCAGCCGGTCCGTCAGCGGCGGCAACGCCCCGAGTGCACCACTGGCCACCGCGACCACCGCCACAGCGCCCGTCAGCCGGTCGGGAAGCCAGAAATGGCGGAAATCGAGTGTCGCCAACGCGACGAGCAGCCATCCGATCAGTGCGGCCGCCATACCTGCCAGGTCCGGCCCAACGGAAAGCGCCACCCCGCCGACCAGCGCGCACAGCAATTCGATGACGGGATGCGTCGGGTCGATCGCGGCCCCGCAGGCACTGCATCTCCCGCGTTTGACGATGAAGCTGACCAGCGGCACGAGATCGGTCCAGCGCAGCGCGGCACCGCAATTGTCGCATCCTGAACGCCCGCCCAGATCACGCCCCTGCGGCCAGCGCAGGACGAGCGTGGCGAGAAAGCTGCCGACGATCAGTCCGAACAGCGCACCGGTCAGTCCGATCAAAAGTTCTTCAGCAATCACAATCGGATCAAGGGAGTTTCTCGTCCGCTGTCACACCGAACAGGTACCCGACTTCGATGAACCCCGCGCGTCCGCCGACGTCGAAGTTGCACCACCCCCCGCCGCACTTGCCGATTTTGCCGACAACGCCGGGTTCGGCCTTCCACACGACAGCGGCTGCGGCATCGGGCTTTACCCGCATCGGGCGCACGTCGCCGATCACAAGTCCTGTTCGCTGGTCGCTGAGCAGATTGGCCTGCACCCAGCCTTCGGTTCCGTCAGGATCCTGAATCCGTCGCCATTCGCTGTGGGCGACGGCATAGGTTTTGACGACCTTCACCGGCAGCCCTCTGCGCCTGTAAAGCCAGTCGGCGGGGAAATTGCGCCCCGGCCCCTTGCGCATCATCACTTCGCTGGCGCTGAGCGACGCCCAGTAAGGCGTTTTACGGGCTGCTTCGGCAGGTGTTGCGCCTGCGATCAGTGCGCCTCCCGCCAATGCCAATATCGCGACGAGCAGGTAACGCATCTTGATCGGTCCTTTCCCGTTCTCGCCGTTCTCGTTGTCACGTCCTGCCAAATGGTCCGCGAATCGACAAGTTTCATGATCGGTTTGTTGAAGCGTTAACCCGAACGCCCTAGCAATCGTGCGGGGAGGTCAACGCGGAGGTTCTGATGCGTATAGTTCAGGGGGCGATAGCGGGCACGGCCGTGTTGACCGCTACCGCCGCATACGCGCAGCCCGTAGTGATCGCCGACAGTGGCGACAGCGCATGGGTCATGGCCGCGTCGATCCTCAGCCTGATCGCTATTCTGCCCGGCCTTGCCATGTTTTACGGGCGCGGGCGCGCCGCACCGACAGGGTTTGCGCTATTCGCCAGCGTAGCCCTAGCCTCCTTGCTGTTCGCGGCCATCGGTTACAGCCTGGCATTCGGCGTCGGGAACGCTTTCCTCGGCGGGGTCGGCAATGCCATGCTGGCCAACCTGGCCGATGTGCTCGACGGCACGACCGTCTCTGAGGCGATCTATTTTCTCTTTGAACTCATGGCGGCGATGTTCGCTGTCGGCATCCTGTGCGCCTCGATTGCCGAAAAGGCGCGACCGGGCTGGCTTGTTCCCTTTTCGGCGATCTGGCTGATGATCGTGTACGTCCCGGTGGCACGTGGCGTTTGGCCGGGCTGGCTCGGCGAACTCGGCACAATCGACTACGCGGGTGGCATTGTGATCCAGCTTACCTCGGGCATCGCCGCGCTGGTGATCGGGCTGTTGCTCAGGTCGCCTACCGCAAACGACGTCCAGCATGACTCTCGCCTGGCCATCGCCGGCTCCGCGCTGCTGTGGATCGGCTCCCTCGCCTTTTTGGGGGCCGCTGCACTCGGCGGCAGCGAGGATGCGGCCACGGCGATAATCAACGGCCACCTCGCGGCATGTGCGGCGATCGTCGTCGGGATGGCGCTCGAAGGGGTACGGACGGGTCGTGCATCAGTTTACGGCGTCGCGAACAATGCGGTCGCAGGCCTTGCTGCCGTGGTGGCAGCGGGCGCTCTCGTCGGAGCTGGGGGGGCAATGGCTCTTGGCGCAGTGGGCGCTGTTGCATCCTGGGTGGCTGCGGGCTTCGTCCAGCGGGCTCGGCTCGGCACTGCCGCGTCCGCCTTTACCATTCATGGTGCCGCGGCAATGGTCGGCGCGACCGTGTTTCCGGTGTTCATGCTGCCCGCCCTCGGGGGTGTCGGATTCGATGCCAACAATAATCTGACAACCCAACTCGAGGCACAGGGCGTAGCAGTGCTTGCCGTTATTCTCTGGACCTCCGTTGCGACAGTTATCGCAGCGCTGATGGTGTCGATGATCGTCCCAATGCGCGAGGCGCAGGAGATTTAGGGCCTAGTCGCCGGTCTTGATCCTATCGACCAGTTCCTTCACCGTCGGCACAAAGCCATTGGAATAAAATGGGTCACGCTTGAAATTATACGCATTGTGACCGGCAAAAACGAGGTTCTCGTCGAGCGGCCCACCATGGACAACATCCTGGAGGGTTTTCTGGATACAGAAGCTGCGCGGGTCTGCTAGATAGCCGGTCGACCAGTCGTCATGGTCCTTCCACGCCGAAAAGCCGCAATGCGACAGGCATCCCATGCAATCGGCCTGATCCTTGCGGATGATGATCTTTTCCTGCGGGGTCACGAACACCAGCGTGTTGTCCGGCGTTTTGAGTGCATCGGTATAGCCAAGGCCATACCATTCGCGCGCGCGGAGCAGGTCGCCACGCGTCACCCAGAAATTCTTGCCCTTCACGCCCACGTCCAGCTGATGGGTGTGGTCGCCCGCCATTTCCATCGAAAAAGCGATCTGTCGCTCGCTGCGCGCTTCGAGGTTGCGGAGGAAAGGGTTGCGGACCGCCGACGAGTAAAAGCCCGTCGGCGAGAATTTGTGGAGAAGGACATCGCCCTCCTCCAGCGTCATCAATTTGTCCTTCCACCCCTGCGGAATCGGGCTTTCCTGCGTCAGGAGAGGGCGTGTGCCGAACTGAAAAGCGATGCTGCCGAGTTCGGGATTGTCGATCCAGTCGGCCCAGTCGCGCAGAAACCAGACGCCGCCGGCCATCACGATAGGGGTCGAATCGGGGATACCGCCTTCGCGCATCGTCTCGCGCAGCGCTTTGACGCGCGGATAGGGCGATTCGGGTTTGCGCGGGTCTTCGGCATTCGACAGGCCGTTGTGCCCGCCGGCGAGCCAGGGATCCTCGTAGACCACTGCCGACAGATAATCGGCCGCCTTCGAATAGGCACGCTTCCACAGCGCGCGAAAGGCGCGCGCCGAACTGATGATCGGCAGGTAGCTGACGCCGTAGGATGCGGTGATCTCGCTCAGCTTGTAGGGCATACCCGCCCCGCAGGTGACTCCCGAAACCAGACCTTTGGTCCGTTCGAGGACGCCATGCAAAATGGTCTGCGCCCCGCCCATCTCCCATAGGACGTTGATGTTGATCGCGCCCTTGCCCGACGCGATGTCATAGGCGCGCTTCACCTGTTCGACGGCGCCGTCGATGGCATAGGCGATCAGTTCCTGATGGCGTTCGGCGCGGGTGCGCGACTGGTACACCTGCGGAATGATCTTGCCGGCCGGGTCGTAGCTGTCGGCGTTGACCGCGCTGACCGTACCGATACCGCCTGCTGCTGCCCACGCCCCCGCGCTCGCATGATTGGTTGCGGCGACGCCCTTGCCGCCTTCGATCAGCGGCCAGACTTCGCGGCCCCGATAGCTGATCGGCGATAAACCTTTAAACAACCGGCTGGTCTCCATGGTGCAGTTACGCACCCTATAGCGTTCTGGATGCAAAATGCACGCCGTTGCCCAGCGCCTCGTCATAGAGGTGCGCATAGGCAGCGATCATTGCGCTTTCATCGTATTCAGAAATGGCCAGCGCGTGGTTGCTGGCACCCAGCCGGGCGCGCAGGGTCCGGTCGGCGACCAGTTGGCGCAAAGCACCGGCCAACGCATAATCATCGCAGGCGGTCACGAACGGGTACTGGTCTGGCGGCAGGATGACCGCGACATCGCCGACATGGGTCGTCGCGACCGGCAGGCCGGCTGCCATCGCCTCGATCAGCGCGATGGGAAATTGCTCGCTGTCCGACGACAGCGCAAAGATATCGAACAGGCCGATGTATTTACCCGGATCGGGCAGGAAACCTGGCATCACCAGCCGCTTGGCCGCGCCCATTGCCGCAGCCGTCGCCAGAATCGCGTCGCGCTCCGGCCCTTCTCCCACAACAACAAGGCGCGTCGACGGAATCGAAAGCGCCGCGCGGACGAGACGGGGAATGTTCTTCACCGATCGCAGCCCGGCGACCGTGCCAATCACGATCTCACCCGGCTTGCGCCGCAGTCCCGGAATCGCATTCGGCCTGGGTGAGGCGACATAGGCACCGACCGAAATACCGTTCGAAATCCGGCGAACGCGCGCTGGGGGCTGTTTCCAGGTTTCGAGCGCGATCCGCTCCAAAGTCTTGGACGGAACCGCAACGGCATGGGCAGCCGGTAGAACCAGCCGCCGCATCATGGTGCGCTCGGTCTTGAGGCCGCCGCTTTCGTCGGCATTGAACCCGTCTTCGTGATGGACAAGCGGCGGCAGGCTTTTGGCAAAGATACGCCGTGCGGTAACCGCGTCCATCGCACCCCAGTTATAGGTCAGGACGAGATCGAATCGACGCATGTATTCGGCAATGGCGCGGTAGCGCGCGATGGAGGGCTTGCCGGTCAGCGACGGCGCGTCCTCGGGAAACTCCACATCGATGCCGCTGTGGATCGATTCGCGCGCCCCGAAAGCGCCCGGAACCGAGCTCAAAATGCTGTGCCTTGCCGCCGCACCAAAGGCATTCATGAGCTGGACCGCCCGCGCCTCTTTGCCGCCAAGGGCAAAGGTCGAATGGCAGTGGAGGACGTTGAGCCGCATCGGTGCCCGCCTCAGACAATGCGCGCGAGCAGCGCGTCGATGGCGGCCACCGCCTCAGGCTCATCGAGCACCGGGGCATGGCCGACGTGTGGGACGCTCACACTCGCACCGGCCTTCAGCCGCGTCAGCATCGCCTCAACCGTGGCCGGCGCGAGCAGGTCGGACAATTCGCCGCGTACGACCAGGGTCGGTACGTCCGCCAGCGAATCGAGCGTCGGCCACAGATCTATCCCGGCCTCTCCGCCGGGCAAGCGGAACGGCTCGGCAATTTTCTTGTCGTAATCGGGGACGATGCGGCCATTGCCGGAAAGGCGATAGAGCCGCTTGGCCATCGCCAGCCAGTCGGTCAGATCGTAATCGGGAAAGACCTCTGCATTGTTTTCTGCAATCCCCCGCGCGGCATGCACCCAGGTCGGATAGGCGCCGCCGCGCCCGACATATCCCTTGATCCGGTCGAGGCCCCGGGTCTCGATTGTGGGGCCGACATCGTTGAGAAGGGCGGCGGCGATGCGTGCGCGGCCGGTCGCGGCCAGCAACATCGTGACAATCCCGCCGAGCGATGTGCCGAAGGCGACAAACCGGTCGATCCCGAGATCGGTCAGCAGCCGCTCGATATCCTGCACATAGATCAACGGTACATAGGTCATCGCGTCCTTGGCATAGGCGCTTTCGCCTCGTCCGCGCAGGTCGACGGCGATCACGCGCCAATGCGGGGCAAGGCGCGCCGCCACCGCCTCGAAATCGCGGGCGTTGCGCGTCAGGCCGGGCAGGCACAGAATCGGGGGACGGTCCGCCGACCCCGCATAGTCGCGGTAATGCAGGCGCAAGCCGTCGTTCGACCACCAATAACCGTCGGTCCAGGCCGCTGGCTTAGAAAGAGTCGAATGGGCAGTCGCCAAGGCTTGTTGCTCCGGTTGTCTCAAGCCATATCGCTGTATGGCCGCTTCCGCGCAACACTTCCGCCCCGAAACCGCAATCGACACGATTGCCGGCTTTATCGCCGACCCGGTCGAGGCCGCGCGCTTCCCCGACCATCGGCTGCGGTTCCGCAATAATCGGGCGGCGGCGCAGGTGGGTCTCGAATCCCTTTCGGACACCGAATGGCTCGACCATTTCGGTCGGTTTGCGCCGCTGGCTGGATCGCTGCCGCAACCGCTGGCACTGCGCTATCACGGCCACCAGTTCCGGGTGTACAATCCCGACATCGGCGACGGGCGCGGGTTCCTGTTCGCGCAATGTCGGGATGATCGCGACCGGTTGATGGATCTTGGCACCAAGGGATCGGGAACGACGCCCTATAGCCGGTTCGGCGACGGCCGCCTGACCTTGAAAGGGGCGGTGCGCGAAGTGCTGGCCACCGAAATGCTCGAAGCACTGGGCGTCGAGACCTCGCGGACCTTCTCGGTCGTCGAGACCGGCGAGCAGCTGCACCGCGGGGACGAACCCTCCCCTACCCGATCGGCGGTACTGGTGCGTCTCAACCACGGCCATATCCGCATCGGCAGTTTTCAGCGGCTGGCGACCTTGGGCCAGACTGCCGAACTCGAACGCCTCGTTGCCTATGCCCTCAAACACTATTATGGCGAAGACATGGGGGATGATGGCCCCGCACGGCTGCTGGGCCATGTGTCGCGCACCACGGCGCGTCTGGCAGCGAGTTTCATGGCGGCCGGGTTCGTCCACGGCGTGCTCAACTCGGACAACATCAACATTTCGGGCGAAAGTTTCGATTACGGCCCGTGGCGGTTCGCGCCGACCTTCGACGCCGGGTTCACCGCCGCCTATTTCGACCACGCCGGCCTCTACAGTTTCGGGCGGCAGGCGGAGGCAATCTATTGGGACGTTGTCCAGCTTGCAATCTCGCTACAAAGTCTGAACGAAACCGACGCCCTGTCCGCCGCACTCGACCCGTTCGCCGAAACCTACCGCACCGCATTGATCGACCGGATGTTGTGGCGTCTCGGAGTCGTCCCGCGCGGCGGGGCAGAGGATGTTGCGCTCGTTCAGGCGATGGAACGGGCGCTCACCGAATCAAACCATCCTATCGAACGCTTTTTCTTCGACTGGCGCGGCGGCGATCTGCGGCTCGAGCGATTGGATTATGCAGCGTCTTCGTTCGATGCGTTCCGTGACGCCATTGCCGCCTACACGCCGAGCAAGCCCCTCGATCACCGCTATTGGGCCGGGGCCGGGCCCTGCAGCATGCTGATCGACGAGGTCGAAGCGATCTGGGCGCCGATTGCCGAACGCGACGACTGGACTCCCTTCGAGGCGAAGGTCGCAAGCATCCGCGCGATGGGCGACGCGCTACGGGTTGCCAATTGACCGGTATGGAGACACAAACTGCGCACTAAGACAG
Source organism: Sphingomonadales bacterium (assembly GCA_038228865.1). Classification (GTDB taxonomy): domain Bacteria; phylum Pseudomonadota; class Alphaproteobacteria; order Sphingomonadales; family Sphingomonadaceae; genus Sphingomonas_O. Next base: position 30,962 of record JBBROX010000007.1, read on the forward strand.
GGTGTTCATGACCGCGGAACTTATCTCCTACGAACCGGCAACCGGCGCAGCATTCTGGCGTGGTCCGGTCAGCAACGTCGATGAAGAAGTCGCCATGGCCCGCGCCGCCTGGGCCGATTGGGCCGCGCGACCGATCACAGTGCGCATCGAGATGCTCAACCGGTTCGTCAACGTCGTGCGTGCACGCGCCGAAATGCTCGCCGACACCATTGCGCGAGAAACCGGTAAGCCGTTGTGGGAGGCCCGGACTGAAGTCGAATCGGTGATCGCCAAGGTCGAAATTTCGGTCAACGCTTACAACGAACGCACCGCCCAACGTCGGTTCGACGGTGCGATGGGCGGGCGGACGGCGCTGCGGCACAAGCCGCACGGCGTGCTGGCGGTGCTGGGCCCGTATAATTTCCCGATGCACTTGCCCAACGGCCACATCGTTCCCGCGCTGATTGCCGGCAACGCCATCGTTTTCAAACCCAGCGAAAAGACTCCGGCCAGCGGCGTCAAACTGATCGAATGTTTCCACGCGGCCGGCATTCCGGAAGGGCTTATCCGCGTCGTCGTTGGCGGTCCCGAAGAAGGCAAGGCACTCGCTGCGCATCCGGACATCGACGGGCTGTTGTTCACCGGGTCTGCGCGCACCGGAATCGCGCTCAACCGCCAGTTTGCCGACAAACCGGACAAGATCCTGGCGCTCGAAATGGGCGGCAACAACCCGATCATCGTGTGGGACGCCCCCGACCCCTACACAGCCGCCGTGCTCGTCGCGCAATCGGCGTTCATGTCGGCGGGTCAACGCTGCACGGCGGCGCGGCGGCTGATCGTCAAGGACGGCGCGCACGAGGAACTGGTCGCCCAGCTCAAGAAGCTGATCGCCCGCCTGATTGTCGGCGAGCCGCATTCGGCTCCGGCCCCGTTCATGGGGCCGGTCATCGACAACGAGGCCGCCGATGCGCTGCAGGAAAGTTTCCTGGCGCTGCTGATGAAGGGCGGACGCCCGATCGTCCAGCTGGAGCGCCCCCTCGAAAACCGCCCGTTCCTGTCGCCCGCGCTGATCGACGTGACCGACGTAAAGGAGCGCCCCGATGCGGAGCTGTTCGGCCCGGTACTCCAGATGATCCGCGTCCCCGATTTCGACGCGGCGCTGATCGAAGCGAACAACACACGCTACGGCTTGTCGACATCGCTGATCGGCGGCAGTCCAGAGCTTTACGACCGGTTCTGGGCGAACAGCCGCGCAGGCATCGTCAACTGGAACAAGCCGACCAGCGGCGCCTCTTCCTCCGCCCCGTTCGGCGGCATCGGCCTGTCGGGCAATCACCGCCCGTCCGCCTATTATGCCGCCGACTATTGCGCCTATCCGGTGGTATCATCGGAAGAACTGAATCCCCGGGCATCGATCGGCGTGGGGTTGCGGCAGGACTGATCGCCAAAGATAGCGGCTCTGGGCGCGTCAATAGTATCGCTATGTTGATGCTTTCCGCGCCGAAGCGCAAAGTTGCGAAATCATGACAAGCCTTCTCGATCCAGAAGCGCGCGGGCGCGTGATCCTCGTTGGCGCAGGGCCCGGCGACCCCGAACTGCTGACGCTGAAAGCCGTTGCCGCGCTGAAATCCGCCGATGTCGTGGTCCACGACGGCCTGGTGGATGAGCGCGTTTTCGCGCACGTTCCGCCGCACGCCCAGCGCATCTCGGTCGCCAAGAAACGCGACCGGCACACCTTGTCGCAGGACGCAATCAACGCGCTGATCGTCGCGCACGTAAAGACCGGCGCGATCGTGGTGCGCCTGAAAGGCGGCGACCCGTTCGTCTTCGGACGCGGCGGCGAAGAGGTCGAGGCAGTACGCGCGGCGGGCCTGCCGGTCGAAGTCATCCCCGGCGTGTCGGCGGCGCTCGGCTGCGCGGCGGAGGCCATGCTGCCGCTCACCCACCGCGACTGGTCGTCGGCGGTCAGCTTCGTCGCCGGCACGTGCAAGGGGCTGGCCGAGCAGGATTGGGCGGGCCTTGCCGGGCATGGTCGTACGCTCGTCGTCTATATGGGTGTTACGGCTGCTCGGGCGATCGCCGACAAGCTGATGGCTGACGGTGTCGATCCCGGCATTGCGGTTGCCGTCCTGGAACGCGGCACGCTGCCGGGCAGTCGTGCGATGCGCACATTGCTTGCCGACCTCGGCGATCTCGTCGAACGCGAAAAGGTGCTGAGCCCCGCGATCCTCGTCATTGGCGAGGTCGTGCTGCTGTCGGATGCCGAAAACCGGTTGGGGGCGCTCGCGAAGCAGGCGGAGGCGCTGGCATGAAACTCCTCACCGGCAACGACCTGAAAACCGGCGACGTCACCTGGTGGACGGGCAGCGGCTGGTCTCGCCATGTCGAGGACGCGACAGACGTCGGCGAGCATGGGGAGGCCGTGCGCGCCGCCGAGGAAGGCGCGCGCCGCGTCAACGTGCCCTATTTGATCGAGGCCATCGCGACCCCTGAAGGGCCACGCCCCGCGCATATCAAGGACCGGATCCGCGCGCTCGGCCCCACCGTCCGGCCCGATCTGACGCTGAAACCTGCCGATCCCGCCGCTGGCGAATGGGTGATCTGAATGTACAAATACGACAATTACGACCAGGCCATCGTCGACACCCGCGTCGAGGAGTTTCGCGATCAGGTGGCGCGCCGCATCGCCGGCGACCTGACCGAGGACCAGTTCAAGCCGCTGCGCCTGATGAACGGACTCTACCTGCAGCTGCACGCCTATAGGCTGCGCGTCGCGGTGCCCTATGGTACGCTCGACAGCCGCCAGATGCGGATGCTGGCGACCATCGCGCGCAAGTACGACCGCGGTTATGGCCATTTCACCACGCGCCAGAACATCCAGTACAACTGGATCAAGCTGTCCGACGCACCCGACATCCTCGCCGAATTGGCGACGGTCGAGATGCATGCCATCCAGACCAGCGGCAATTGTATCCGCAACATCAGTTCGGACCAGTACGCAGGTGCCGCCGCCGACGAGGTCGCCGACCCGCGCGTCTGGGCCGAGCTTCTGCGCCAGTGGAGCACCTTCCACCCCGAATTCAGCTATTTGCCGCGCAAGTTCAAGATCGCGGTGATCGCGAGCGCCGAGGACCGGGCCGCAATGCGCCTCCACGACATCGGCATCGAGCTGGTCGAGCGGAATGGCGAACTGGGCGGCCGCGTGTTCGTCGGCGGCGGCATGGGCCGCACCCCGATGATTGCACCCGAAATCCGCAGCTTCGTCGCCGCCGACGACCTGCTCAGCTATGTCGAGGCGTGTCTGCGCGTGTACAACCGCTACGGCCGGCGCGACAATATCTACAAGGCGCGGATCAAGATCCTGATCCATGAGATCGGAGCCGACGAATACCGCCGCCAGGTCGAGGAGGAGTTCCTCCACGTCAAGACGCTGAACCTCGATCCGCCCAAGGCCGAGTTCGACCGGATCACTGCCTTCTTCGCGCCGCCGCCGTTCGAAGCGCTAAGCGATGAGCCCGACCGCAGCGATCCCGACTTCGCGGTCTGGCTCGACCAGAATGTGAAGCCGCACAAGCAGGCGGGCTGTGCCATCGTCAATATCAGCCTGAAGCCCATCGGCGGCATTCCGGGCGACGCCAGCGCGGACCAGATCGATGTCATGGCCAACCTCGCCGAACGCTACAGTTTCGACGAACTACGCGTCACCCACGCGCAAAACATCGTCCTGCCGCATGTCGCCAAGCGCGATCTCTATGCGGTGTGGCAGGCTTTGGTCGCCGCTGAACTCGCCGAGGCGAACCTCGACCTCGTCAGCGACATCATCGCTTGCCCCGGCCTCGATTATTGCAGCCTCGCCAACGCGCGCTCGATCACGGTCGCGCAGAAAATCTCCGTCCGACTTGCGCCGGTCGAGCGTAAGCTCGGCGAACTGAAACTGAAGATCAGCGGTTGCATCAACGCCTGTGGCCACCACCACGCCGGGCACATCGGCATTCTGGGTGTCGACCGCAAAGGCGTCGAGAATTACCAGCTCTCGCTCGGCGGCTCGGGTGCCGAGGACGTCAGCATCGGCAAGATCACTGGCCCGGGTTTCAGCGAGGACGGCCTCGTCGATGCGGTCGAGCGCGTAACCGACAAATACCTCGCGGTCCGCGAAGGTGACGAGCGTTTCCTCGACACCTATCGCCGCGTCGGCTTCGAACCGTTCAAGGAGGCGATCTATGGGTGATCCCCTCCGCTTTCGGGCCGATGAGGCGCACGACGAACCGGCCGTCACGCTCGACGCGTTTCTGGCGGGGCAGTCGAACGCCAACGCCGTCCGCATCGAAACCGGCGACGACGCGCGCGAGTTGATCCCGTATCTTGAGCGCCTCGCGCTGGTCGAGATTGCCTTCCCCACATTCCGCGACGGGCGCGGCTATTCCTCGGCGCGCATCCTGCGCGAGGCGGGCTACACCGGCGAACTGCGGGCCGAGGGCGATGTCCTGCTCGACCAGATCGCCCCGATGCGCCGGTGCGGGTTCGACAGCTTCGCGCCGCAAAAGGCCATCGACCGCGCGGCGGCAGAGGCCGCCATCGCGCGCTATGACTATGTCTATCAACGCGCCGCCGACGACGCGGTGCCGGTGTGGAAGCTGCGTCATGGCTGAGGCTCTCCGCAAACTCGACCTGATCGACGTGACGCCGAAATTCACGCCCGCATTGGCCGCGGCCATCAACGCGCGCTTCGACGGTGTCGAAACGACTGAAATGCTCCGCCGCCTGTTTGACGAACCGCCCTATGACGACCTTGCGTTGGTGTCGTCATTCGGTGCGGAGAGCGCTGCCCTGCTCCACATGGTGTCGCAGATCGACAAATCGGTCCCGCTGATCTTTATCAACACGCAAAAGATCTTCGGCGAAACTCTGGCCTATCGCGATGAACTCGCCGAACGCCTCGGCTTTACTGACATGCGCGTCTATCGCCCCGATCCCTATCTGCTCGCCCAGAAGGACGCGACCAGCCTGCGCTGGTCCTACGACCCCGACGGCTGCTGCAACTTGCGCAAGGTCGAGCCGCTCCGCCGCGCACTCGCCCCGTTCGACGCGTGGATTTCGGGCCGCAAGGGCTTCCAGGGCAAGACACGCAACGCCCTGCCCCGCTTCGAGGAAGACGAAGGCCGGTTGAAGATCAACCCGCTCGCCGACTGGGACAAGGCGCGGCTGAACGCCTATTTCGAGGAACACAAGCTCCCCCGCCACCCGCTGGAGGCGCAAGGCTACCCCTCGATCGGCTGCGCGCCGTGCACGAGCCAGGTTCAGGCCGGCGAAGACCCGCGCGCGGGTCGCTGGCGCGGGTGGGACAAGACCGAGTGCGGGATTCACGATCCGGTGTTTTGAGGGTGTCTGCCCAAAGTCACAGGGACACCGAATGGATGATCGATCGTTAACGCGGCTGGCCGCCGAGCAGTTCGGCTCACGCCAATCAAGATCGGACTCTCGGCATGGCAAGAACGGCATTGGTTGTCGGCGCAAGTGGCATCATAGGCAGCGCAACGTGCGCCCTGCTCGCACGCGAGGGGTGGACGGTCCACGGACTGGCGCGGCGGCCTGTCATGCAGACGGGCGTCGCGTCCATCGCGGCTGACCTTCGGGATGCCAGCGCCACGGCTAGTGCGCTGGCAGGCATCGCACCCGACGCCGTCTTCATAACCACCTGGTTGCGTCAGCCTACCGAAGCGGAGAACATCCGGGTGAACGCCGCGATGGTCCGCAACCTGCTTGACGCGCTGCCGAAGCCGACCGGCCCACGTCATGTCGCGCTTGTGACGGGCTTGAAGCACTATCTCGGATCGTTCGAAGCGTATGGAAAGGGTGCGCTGCCCCAGACACCGTTCCGCGAAGACCAGGCCAGGCTGGAGATTGGAAACTTCTATTACGCGCAGGAAGACGAAGTGTTCGCTGCCGCCGGGCGCGACGGGTTCAGTTGGAGCGTTCACCGGCCGCACACGGTCATCGGCATGGCGGTGGGCAATGCCATGAACATGGGCACTACGCTGGCGGTCTATGCTAGCCTGTGCCGCGAAACCAATCGTCCCTTTACCTTCCCGGGGTCTGCAATGCAGTGGACCGGCCTTACCGATATGACCGATGCGACCCAACTCGCGCGGCACATGCTGTGGGCGACCGAGACGTTGGCAGCACATGATGAGGCGTTCAACGTCGTAAATGGCGACATCTTCCGCTGGCAGTGGATGTGGCGCCGCATCGCCGACTGGTTCGGGGTGGAGGCGGCACCGTTCGATGGCATCGTACGTCCACTCGTCGCTCAAATGGCAGATGATGCCGGTATATGGCGAAGTCTAGCCGAACGCTCCGGGCTGTCAGAACCCGACATCGATCGGCTTGCATCGCCGTGGCACACCGACGCCGATTTGGGTCGGCCCGTCGAAGTGGTCACCGATATGTCCAAGAGCCGACGCCTCGGCTTTACGGGCTACCAGCCCACTGATGACGCATTCTTCGCGCTTTTCGAACGCCTGCGCGAGCAACGGCTGATCCCGTAATCGATCGCGGGGAATTGGGGCGGCACAAAAATCGGCGCAAAAAAAGTCCTGTCCTACACCTCACGTACGACATATGTTCCGCCGCAGCGCTGTTTCGTGTCGTTCTTTCGAATCGTTGACGCCCTGCCCCCTATCCGCTCTCGGGTTACCAAAGGCCCGCCGGTCCAGCCCGCGCCGCTCATATTTCAGGTGTGGCTTTAGTGTGACCTTAGGCGGAAGTCTCAGCTCCTCACGCCGCATCGACTGCCTCAATGATTGTCCGCGTAATACCCCTCATCCGCCAGATCGCTGAACCGCGTGGTGTTCGCTTCGAACTTCAGCTTCACCTTGCCGGTCGCGCCGTGGCGCTGTTTGGCAATCACGACTTCGGCAAGGCCGAACACCCGTTCCATGTGCGCGCGCCATTCGTCCATCTTGGGATCGTCGGGGTCGCGCGGCTCCTGTGCCGCGACATAATATTCCTCGCGGTACACGAACAGCACGATGTCGGCGTCTTGTTCGATCGACCCCGATTCGCGCAGATCGCTCAGCTGCGGCTTCTTGTCCTCGCGTTGCTCGACCGCACGGCTCAGCTGCGACAGCGCCATCACCGGCAAGTCGAGTTCCTTTGCCAGCGTCTTCAGTCCGCGCGAGATCTCGGAAATTTCCTGCACACGGTTGCCGTCGCGACCATTGCCCGAGCCTTGCAGCAGCTGAAGGTAATCGACGACGATGAAGCCGATCTTGTGCTGGCGCTTCAACCGCCGCGCCCGAGTGCGGAGCGCCGCGATCGTCAGCGCCGGCGTATCGTCGATATACAATGGCAGTGTCTGCAAGTCGGACGCCGCACGTGCCAGATTGCGAAACTCGCTGGTCGTGATCTTGCCCATGCGCAGCGATTCGGAACTGATGCCCGATTGCTCGGCAAGAATACGCGTCGCCAACTGATCGGCAGACATTTCGAGGCTGAAGAACGCGACCTTGGCCCCGGCGCGCTTCTTTTCCTCGACGCCCTCTTCCTCTTCGCGCACCCAGCGGCGCGCGGTGTTGAACGCGATGTTGGTCGCCAGCGCCGTCTTGCCCATGCCGGGACGTCCGGCGAGGATGACGAGATCGCTCTTGTGCAAGCCGCCGGTCCGCGCGTTGAGCGACTCCAGGCCCGTCGTAATGCCCGAGAGCGACCCACCTGAATTCTGCGCCTTTTCGGCCATTTCCATCGCAAGCTGCGTCGCCTGCTTGAACGTTTTGGTGCCGCCCGTCTCACCGCCCGATTCGGCGACCTTGTAGAGCGACATTTCCGCCGCCTCGATCTGTCCCTTGGGGTCGATCGCCTCGGAGGTGTCGAGCGCACCCTCGACCATCGTGCGGCCGACGCTCACCAGTTCGCGGAGCAGCGCGAGGTCGTAGATCTGGCGTGCGAAGTCCTTGGCACCAATCAGTGCCGCGCCGCTGCCGGTCAGCTTGGCGAGATAGCCCGGCCCGCCCAACTCCTTCATCGCCTCGTCCTGGTCGAACATCGGCCGCAGGGTCACCGGATTGGCGACCATGTTCTTGTCGGCCATGTTCATGATCGCTGTGAAGATCCGCCCGTGAATGTCTTCGAAGAAATGATCCGCGCGCAGCATCATCTGGACGTCGCCGACCAGCCGGTTGTCGATCATCAGCGCGCCGAGCAGCGCCGCTTCGGCCTCAATATTATGGGGCAGTTCGCGCGCCGCATCGGTAGCGGCGGGAATCAGTCTGAGGAGTTCAACCATTCGCCCTTCATCGGCGCGATCATGGCGTCCGACAATCATTTTGCGGTCGTCCGCCCCAATCATCTGGGGACGCCGCTGGGGATAGTTCTTGGCAAGCGCGCGCCGATGGCACAAAGCCATCCGCGCAATGCACGATTATTCCGACGAGCGCCGGATCTCGCACATCACTCTCGATGAGACGACGATTATCTGGCGCAGTGCCGATATCGAGCAGGAACGCCGTATCGCGATCTTCGACCTGCTCGAAGGGAATTATTTCGCGCCGCTACGTCCTCTCGCGGAAGGGTATACCGGCCCATTCCGTGTGGGGCTAAGCGTGCAGGAAGGCCGCCTCGCCATCGACATATCGGGCGAAGACGGAACGAAGCTCGAAACTCACATCCTCGGCATGGGCCGCTTTCGCCGCCCGATCCGCGACTATTTCGCGATCTGCGACAGCTATTTTCAGGCCGTGAAGCAGTCGACCCCGCAGCAGATCGAAACCATCGACATGGCACGGCGCGGGATCCACAACGAGGCTGCTGAGTTGCTGAAGACCGCGCTGGAGGGCAAGGTCGATCTCGATTTCGACACCGCGCGGCGGCTGTTCACGCTGATCTGCGTGCTGCATATCAAGGGATGATGGACGATACCGCCGCCCTGATCGACGCCGCCCGCGACGCCGCGACCCGTGCTTACGCGCCCTATTCCAATTTCCACGTCGGCGCGGCCATCCGCCTGACCGACGGACGCATCGTGACTGGCGCGAATGTCGAGAACGCCAGCTACGGCCTGTCGCTTTGTGCGGAGACTGTGGCAATTGCGAAGATCGCCAACGAGGGAATGTTGACCGAAGTCCTTGAGGTCGCCGTCATTGGCGGCATCGGTGCATCGGCGATCAGCCCCTGCGGCCGATGTCGCCAAGTACTCAACGAAGCCGCGCAGCTCGGCAAACGCGACTTCACTGTTCATTGCGTGTCGGGCGACGGCAGCACGATCGAAAGCCACAAACTGTCCTGGCTGCTGCCGAACGCTTTCGGCCCCGCCGACTTGATCTGAAGGGGAAAGAATGTCCGTCCAATCCGACCGCTGGATCCGCGAACAGGCGCAGGCGCACGGCATGATCGAGCCGTTCGTCGAGGCACAGCGGCGCGACGGGTGCATCAGCTATGGCCTGTCGTCCTACGGCTACGACGCGCGCGTGGCCGACGAGTTCAAGATTTTCACCAATGTTGACTCCGCCATCGTCGATCCGAAGGATTTTGCCGCGAACAGCTTTGTCGACCGCAAGACCGACTGCTGCATCATCCCGCCCAACAGCTTCGCCCTCGCGAGGACGGTCGAATATTTCCGGGTGCCGCGCGACGTGCTCGTCATCTGCCTCGGCAAATCGACCTATGCCCGGTGCGGCATAATCGTGAACGTGACGCCGCTGGAACCCGGCTGGGAAGGGCATGTCACGCTGGAATTTTCGAACACGACACCGCTGCCCGCACGCATCTATGCGAACGAGGGCGCGTGCCAATTCCTGTTCCTGAAAGGAAACGAACCGTGCGAGGTCAGCTATGCCGACCGCGCCGGCAAATACATGGGACAGCGCGGAGTTACCCTGCCGAAGCTTTAGGCGATTTTGGGAGAGAGACATGGCCAAGGAATTCGACGTCGTCGTCTATGGCGCGACAGGCTTTACCGGACGGCTGGTCGCCGAATATCTGATCGGCAACGCGCGCGGCGCCAAATGGGCGATGGCAGGGCGCAGCGCCGACAAGCTCGCCGAAGTGCGCGACCTGATCGGGGCACCCACTGATACGCCGTTGATCGTCGCCGATGCGAGCGACGAAGCCTCGCTGGCGGCAATGTGCGCACGGACGAAGGTCGTGCTGACAACTGTCGGCCCGTACCAACTTTATGGCAACGAATTGGTTGCGGCCTGCGCAGCCGCAGGGACCGACTATGTCGATCTGTGCGGCGAACCCGCTTGGATGCGGCACAAGATCGACGCCCATGCCGACGCCGCCAAGGCGAGCGGCGCGCGGATCGTCTTCAGTTGCGGATTCGATTCGATCCCGTTCGATCTGGGCGTTCTGTTCCTGCAGGACATCGTGACGGCCGAAGCCGGCGCCCCCGCCCCGCGCATCAAAGGCCGGGTCCGCAAGATGCAGGGCACGTTTTCGGGAGGGACTGCCGCAAGCATGAAAGCGACGATGGCCGCCGCCACAAAGGACATGTCGGTCATCGGCCTGCTCAAGAACCCATTTGCGCTGACGCCGGGGTTCGAGGGGCCGTCGCAACCGATGGGCCTGATCCCCGAATACGACAAGGCCACCGGGATGTGGGCGGCCCCCTTCATCATGGCCCCGATCAACACAAAGAACGTCCACCGCACCAACGCGCTGCTGGGCCACCCTTATGGTACCGACTTCAAATACGACGAGATGCTGTTCACGACCATCGGCGACGCAGGGCGCGCGATGGCCGAGGCGATCGCCAAGATGAACCCGATGAGCGATTCAAAGGGGCCGAAACCCGGCGAAGGCCCGTCGAAGGAAGAGCGCGATAACGGCTTCTACGAAATCGTCTTCATTGCGGAGGGACCGGATGGCAAGACGCGCAAGGCCGTCGTCACCGGCGACCGCGACCCCGGCTATGGATCGACGAGTAAGATGATTGCAGAAGCCGCGATGCTGCTGGCGGAAACCGATGCGGCTGGCGGGTTCTGGACGCCGGGCGCGATCATGGGGCGTCCGTTGATCGAGAGGCTGGTCGAACATGCAGGGCTGACGTTTACGCGCGAGGCCTAACGCCGCCGCCCCTGATGCCGGATATTTCCCGGTCGCCCCCTTCGTCCCATCATCGGCCGCTGCGGTCGGTGATCTCGCGCGCCGCCATTCGATCCCCCCTCGACCAGCTCGAACCTCAGCGCGCCGCTGATCGGGCTGGCCTCGGCGAGGCGAAGCTGCATCGTCTGTCCGGCCGCATAGACCGTCCCAGTCGCATCGCCGGTCAGCGTGCGCGCGGCCTCGTCGAACCGGTAATAGTCGTCGCCCAGGGTGGAAACCGGCACCAAGCCGTCACCACCTATTCCCTCAACCGTCGCGAAGAACCCGAAACTCGCGACGCCAGTAATCCGTGTTTCAAGGACTTCGCCGACGCGAGTCGACAGAAAGGCGGCGACGTAGCGATCGATGGTTTCACGCTCGGCTTCCATCGCGCGGCGCTCGGCCTGGCTGATCGCTTCGCCCAGTACCGACATCCGGCTCGCCTCGTCATCCGTCAGTCCGCCCTCCCCCAAACCGAACGACCGCACCAGCGCGCGGTGGACAAGCAGGTCGGCATAACGACGGATCGGCGACGTGAAATGCGCGTAGCTGCCCAGCGACAGGCCGAAATGCCCGGCATTGGCCGGCCCGTAATAGGCCTGCGTCTGGGTGCGGAGGATCTGTTCCATCACCTGCGCCTTGTGCTCGGTGTCGCTGGTCAGCGCGATCAGGCGGTTGAAAGTGGCAGGCGTAATCACCTGCCCCAGCGCAAATTCAACACCGAACGTCTTCAGATAATCCTTGAGCGCCATCAGCTTTTCGCGGCCCGGTGGTTCATGGACGCGGTACATGACCGGCGACTTTTTCGCTTCGAGCGCCTTGGCCGCCGCAACGTTTGCGGCGATCATGAAATCCTCGATCAGACGGTGCGCATCGAGCCGTTCGCGCACTGCAACGCTGGCAATGCGTCCCGCCTCGTCGAGCACGACGCGTCGCTCGGGCAGGTCAAGCGCAAGCGGTTCGCGAGCGTCACGGGCTTTGACGAGCAGCGCCCAGGCCGCCCAGAGGTCGTCCAGATGTGCGGGCGCTGTGCCGTCATCAATGGTCGCCTGAGCATCCTCATAGGCAATATTCGCAGCAACACGTATAACCGCACGGGTGAAACGCCAGTCGCTGACCCGTCCCTTCGCGTCGATTTTCATGTGACAGGCGAGAGCCGCGCGGTCCTGTCCTTCCTTCAGCGAGCAGATATCGGCCGATAATTCCTCGGGCAGCATCGGCACGACGCGGTCGGGGAAATACACACTGTTGCCGCGCTTCCTCGCTTCGCGGTCCAGGTTCGAACCGGGACGGACGTAGAACGACACGTCGGCAATCGCGACGATAGCGTCATAGCCGCCATCGTCGTTCGGCGCGGCCCAGACGGCATCGTCATGGTCGCGGGCATCGGCCGGGTCGATGGCGACGATGGGGAGGTGGCGCAGATCTTCCCTGTCCCCCAGCGGCGTCTTCGCGACCTTGTGCGCCTCGGCAATCGTCTCCTCGCTGAACCGGTCTGGGATGCCGTGCTTGTGGATCGCGATCAGGCTGAAGGCGCGCGGCGCGAATGGGTCGCCCAGCACCTGCGTTATCCGCGCGACGATACGCGGCGGGCGGCCCGATTTCTCGGCTAGGACCAGATCGCCTTCCCGCGCATCGCCCATATCGGCGATCAGCGTGTCGTGGCGTTCGCGCTTGTCGACGGGTTTAAGGAACATGCGGTCGCCGTCTTTGCGTACCACCCCCAGCAGCATTTCCTCACCGCGCGCGAGTTTCTTCATCGGGTGAACGACATGCCCTGCCCCGCGCTCCTCGGTCCGGCCAAGGAACCGGTCGCCCACACCCATCGCCGAACGTTTGCCACGCTCGATAACGCGCAGGCGCGGGGGCGGCACCCCTTCGGCCTGCCAGTTCTCGGGGGTCGCGATCACACTGTCGCCGTCGATATCGACGACGCGCATCACCGTGACCTTCGGCACACCGCCCATTTTGTGGAATGCGCGACCGGGCGCGCTGTCGATCAGCCCCTCGTCGGCCATGTCCTTCAGCAGCGTCTTCAGCATGATCTTGTCCGGACCATGCAGGCCGAACGCCTTGGCGATCTCGCGCTTGCCCGCCGGCACGTCCGACGTGGTGATGAACTCGAGGATCTGGTCGCGGGTGGGCAGGCCGATGGGCAGACGTTTTGGCATAACCCGCGATAGGCACTTGGCGCGGCGGGGCCAAACGCTAAAGCGCATGACAGCGATGACATATGACCTGCTCATTATCGGTGGCGGCATTAACGGGACCGCGATTGCGCGCGAGGCGACGCTCAACGGGCTGTCGGCGCTGCTCGTCGAGAAAGACGACCTCGCCGCGCATACGTCGTCAGCCTCGACCAAGCTGATCCACGGGGGTCTGCGCTACCTCGAATATTACGAGTTCAAACTGGTGCGAGAGGCGCTGAAAGAGCGCGAACGCCTGCTCCGCGCCGCGCCGCACCTTATTTACCCGATGCACTTCGTCCTGCCGCATGAAAACAGCGTGCGGCCCTGGTGGCTCGTTCGGCTGGGGCTGCTGCTCTACGACACCATCGGTGGGCGGATCACCCTGCCCCGCTCGCGGTCGCTGAAGCGCAGCGACGCCAGCTATCTCGCGCCCCTGAAGCGACCCGGCAAAGGGTTTGTCTATTCCGACGCCTGGGTGGATGATGCACGCCTCGTGGTGCTCAACGCGCTCGACGCGCAGCGGCACGGCGGCGAGATCGCAACACGCACTGCGTTGGTCTCTGCCCGGCGCGAAGGCGATGTATGGAGCGCCGCACTTTCGGACGGGCGCACGGTTACCGCCAATGCACTGGTCAACGCCGCAGGGCCGTGGGTCGCCGAGGCGCTCGCGCTGACCGGCACCAACGCGCGCAGCGGCGTGCGGCTGATCAAGGGCAGCCATATTGTCGTCCCGAAAATCTTCGACGGCGATCAGGCGTACATGCTGCAACAGCCCGACAAGCGCATCGTCTTCGCCATCGCCTATACCAATGACACGACCCTGATCGGCACCACCGACGTGCCGGTCGACCGCCCCGAAGATGCGAAAATCTCGGGCGAGGAAATCGACTATCTGTGCGCGGCGGTGAACCATTATTTCAAGCGACAGGTTGGCCCCGCCGACGTCGTGCGCACCTATTCCGGGGTCCGTCCGCTCTACGACGACGGCGCGAGCGAGGCGAAGGCCGTCACGCGCGATTACGTGCTGGAACTCGACGAAAACGGACCACCGTTGCTCAGCGTGTTCGGCGGCAAGATCACCACGGCGCGACATCTGGCCGAAGAAGCACTCGGCAAACTCGGTCACGCATCGACCGCCAGCCGCGATGCTCGCTTTCCCGGCGGCGACATGCGCGATTTCGACGAATTCCTGGCGGAGGTGCGCCGCAGCTATCCGTTCCTTGGCGACGCGCGGTCGCATCGCATGGCGCGCGCCTATGGGACGATGCTGTACGACATGATCGGCACGGCGGAAGACATGGGCGAAGACTTCGGCGGCGGCCTGACCGCGCGCGAAGTGGACTGGCTGGTCGGGCATGAATGGGCGAAGACCGTCGACGACGTGATTTGGCGGCGGAGCAAGACCGGGCTGGCAATGGACGACGCGCAAAAGGCGCGGGTCGCGGCGTATCTGGAGGGGAAATGACGACATCAACTTTGTTGGCCATTGACCAGGGCACGACGTCGAGCCGGGCCATACGATTTTCAGCGGACGGCGTTCCGTTACAAGTCGCTCAACAGGAATTTCCCCAGATTTATCCACAGCCTGGCTGGGTCGAGCATGATGCCGAAACCATCTGGGCGACAACACTGGCGGTCACGCGCGAGGTCATCGGCGACGATCCGCCTGCTGCCATCGGCATTACCAACCAGCGTGAAACGATCGTCATCTGGGACCGCGCGACCGGCGCACCGATCCACAATGCCATCGTCTGGCAAGACCGGCGCACGGCGGACCTGTGTGCGGCGATGAAAACCGATGGCGTGGAGCCGCTGGTGCAGGCAAAAACCGGCCTGCTGCTCGACCCCTATTTCTCGGCGACCAAGATCAAGTGGCTGCTCGACACTGTTCCCGGTGCGCGCGACCGCGCCGCCAAGGGCGAACTCGCGGCTGGGACCATCGACAGTTTCCTGTTGTGGCGGCTGACCGGTGGAAAGGTCCACGCGACCGACTGGACCAATGCCGGCCGCACGATGCTCTATGACATTCACCGGCGGCAATGGGACGCGGAACTGCTGCGCCTGTTCGATATTCCGGAAGGGCTGCTCCCCGACGTACATCCCAACGCGTATCATTTCGGCGACACCGACGCCGCGCTGTTCGGCAAGAGCATTCCCGTCCTCGGCATGGCAGGCGACCAGCAGGCGGCGCTGATCGGGCAAGCGTGTTTCGCTCCCGGCATGGTCAAGTCAACCTATGGCACCGGCTGCTTCATGCTGATGAATACCGGCACCGAGGCACTCGCGTCGACCCACCGGCTGCTGACCACCCCCGCTTACGAAATCGGCACCGATCGTGCCTATGCGCTGGAGGGGTCTATCTTCGTGGCGGGCGCGGCGGTCAAATGGCTGCGCGACAAGCTATGTCTCGTCGATAGCGCCGCCGAAACCGAAACGCTGGCCCGCGCGGCCCACGATGACCACGGCGTGACGGTCATCCCGGCGTTCGTCGGCCTTGGCGCCCCGCACTGGCGACCCGATTTGCGCGGCAGCGTGCACGGCCTGACGCTCGACACGACGGCTGCCGATCTGGTGCGCGCGACGCTGGAAAGCATCGCCTTTCAGACCCGCGACCTGACCGACGCGATGGCGGCGGACGGCGCAAGCAAACCCGCTGCCCTTCGGATCGACGGCGGCATGGCGCAAAACGCCTGGTTCGCCCAATTCCTCGCCGATGTGCTGGAAACCCCCGTGGAGGTGCCTGCAAGCCACGAAACGACCGCGCTGGGCGCTGCCGCGCTGGCGGGGATCGGGTCGGGCGTCATGACGGGCATCGACACGTTCAGCAGAAGCTGGAAGCATCACAGGCGATACGAGACGCAGATGAATTCGGTGAAACGATCAGACTTGCTCGTCGGGTGGAAGACGATAATCGCGCGGGAACTGCGCTAGCTGGAAACGCCTCAGCCGAACGCGACGCTCAACCTGCGACGGCGATAGCGCGCGAGGCCACCGATCGCCCCGAAACCACCAATCATCATCGCCCAGGTTGCAGGTTCGGGGACGGCGGGGGGTGCCAGCGTCAGCGACACGTCCTCGTTCATCACGATCCGGCCGGTCGAACCGTCGAACTCGTGATAGAAGGCGTCGCCCGAACCCTTGTAGAAATTATACAGCGTACCCCCGGCAAAGAAGGTGAGGCCGAAGATGTCGACGATGTTGCCCGATGGATCGCCCGGAAAATAGATTGCGTCGAAATTGTCGTTGAAGACCAGGGCGTCGCTTCCGCGCGTGCCGCTGATCCCGGTGACAAAATAGCCATTGTCGTAGCTATTCTTGTCTTCGGTCGTGATGGTTGCACTGACTGTTGTTGCTGGTCCGCTGACGGAGTCGACGAAAGTCGTATAGTTCAGCAGGAAAGTCTGCGCGGCGCTTGCCATTGCGGGGAGGGCCAGGGCGATCCCGAGTCCGAAGAGCTTCAACGCGCGCATCATGATTCTCCCTTTGATTGCAGAAGGCTGGCGGCGGTTCGTCGGGGAGTCAACGAACCGCTTGGGAATACGAGGTTATTTGTCCGGTTTCGGGACACATGCCCCCGTTAATATGTCCGCCCGATCAGGATCTTCTCCACCGCCGCACTGCCGGTAAAGAGGCACGGCCCTGAGGGTGCCGCTCCATCCATCGGGGTATTGCGCGCCGTTAGCTTCAAGGCCTTGAGTCGCTTGACGACGTCGGCCAGCGCCGGACCCGTGGGGCGGGACCAGTCGCAACTGACCCAGCCTTTCACCTCGTCCTCGCCGCCCGTGAAATGCGCCTCTAGCTCGTCCCACGACCCGACCGGCTTGATCGCCGCATCGCGACGTGCGGTTGCCTCGGCGTGGAGCGTGGCCTGGATTTCTTCGAGCAACGCCGGAACCTGCGCCGCGAAATCTTCGCGCGACAAGACGGCGCTCGCAAGCTTGCCGCCGTCGCCATAGAGCGCGTCGCGGCGGATCATCGAGACGTTGCCCGCCGCCATATCGCGCCCGCCGATCTCGACGATGACCGGCGCGCCCTTCTTGACCCAGTTCCAGCGTTTGGTGCTCGCCTTCAACGCCTTGGTATCGACCAGCACGCGGACCGGTTCGCCCAGCGCAATCGCCCCCTTCAGGCTGGCGGCGATCTCTCGGCAATAGGCGATCAGCGCCTCGTCCTCGGGTGCCTCGCGCAGCATCGGCACGATTACCACTTGCTGAGGCGCAATCGCAGGTGGCAGGCGCAGGCCGTCATCGTCGCCGTGGACCATGATGACGCCGCCGATCATCCGCGTGCTGACACCCCAGCTCGTCGTCCACGCATGTTCGAACTGCCCTTCGCCGTTCTGGAACTTGATGTCCTGCGCCTTGCTGAACGTCTGCCCCAGAAAGTGCGACGTGCCGGCCTGCAACGCCTTTCCGTCCTGCATCATCGCCTCGATGCTGTAGGTCGCGTCGGCGCCGGGAAAGCGTTCGTGCTCCGGCTTTTCGCCGGCGATCACCGGCATGGCGAGGCAGGTCTCGGCGAATTCGCGGTAGACGTCGAGCATCTTGAGCGTTTCGTCGATGGCTTCCTCGCGCGTCGCGTGGGCGGTATGCCCCTCCTGCCACAGGAATTCGCTGGTGCGCAGGAACATCCGTGTCCGCATTTCCCAACGCACGACGTTCGCCCACTGGTTGATGAGCACCGGCAGGTCACGCCACGACTGCACCCAGCGCGCCATCGCAGTGCCGATCACGGTTTCCGATGTGGGCCGCACGATCAGCGGTTCTTCGAGCTTTGCCGACGGATCGGGAATCAACCCCCCCTTACCATCCGCGATCAGGCGGTGGTGCGTGACCACCGCCATTTCTTTGGCGAACCCATCCACATGCGCGGCTTCTTTCTCGAAATAGCTCAAGGGGATGAAGATCGGGAAATAGCAATTCTCGTGCCCCGTCGCCTTGATCCGGTCGTCGAGCAGGCGCTGGATGCGTTCCCAGATTCCATATCCCCATGGCCGGATGACCATGCAGCCGCGCACGCCCGAATCCTCGGCCATGTCGGCTTCCTTGATGACATCCTGATACCAGCCGGCAAAATCGGCGGCGCGCGTTACGGAAAGGGCGTGTTTCATACGGCAAGCGCTTTGACGGAGCCGCCCGCGCTCGGCAAGGGGATGCGGTGTCCGCGCCCGCATCAGACCGTCCGCTCGATCGTCCCCTGCCCGCGATCGGCTTTCGCCTCCTGGCAACCTTGCTGCTGTCCTCGATGTTCGCCTTTGCCAAACTTGCACAGGGCCACGGGGTCAACGTCGTCGAAATCGTGTTCTTTCGACAGTCCATTGCGATCCTGCCGGTGTTGGCCATCATCCTCGCCGGCCCGGGACTGGCGTCGCTCCGCACCCGACGTCTGGGGATGCATGCCTCGCGTACCGTGGTCGGCACGACGGGGATGATCCTG
This sequence comes from Sphingomonadales bacterium, assembly GCA_038228865.1. Taxonomy (GTDB): domain Bacteria; phylum Pseudomonadota; class Alphaproteobacteria; order Sphingomonadales; family Sphingomonadaceae; genus Sphingomonas_O. The sequence goes on from JBBROX010000007.1 coordinate 49,645, forward strand.
AATTTCATCACGATCGGCCTGCTGCCGTTGGCCGAGACGCAGGCCTTGTGGTTCGCGACACCGCTGTTCGCCACGATTCTGTCGGCAATCATCCTGCGCGAAACCGTCGGCGTGCACCGGTGGAGCGCGGTCGCGCTGGGTTTTATCGGAGTCGTCCTGGTCGTTCAGCCGCAATCGGGTCACCTGCCGATCCTGGGCGCAGCAACCGGTCTGACATCGGCGCTTCTGACCGCCTTGGTCACGATCCTGTTGCGTCAGCTGGGTCGCACCGAACCGGCGCTGACCACCGTCTTCTGGTTTTTTGTCATGTCGTCCGTTCCGCTGGCTTTCGTCCTGCCGTGGTTTATACAGCCGCACTCACCAATTGCCTGGGCACTGCTCATTGCGATGGGTTTGGTCGGCGGCCTGGGTCAAGTCGCCCTCACCCTGTCGCTGCAGCATGCGCCGGTGTCGACGGTTGCGCCGGTCGATTATGCGGGGCTGATCTGGTCGACGGCATTCGGTGTCTGGCTGTTTGCCGAAGTCCCGACGCAGTGGACATGGATAGGGTCGCCGCTGATCATTGCCAGCGGCCTTTACATCGTCTGGCGCGAGCATCGGAAACACATCGCGAATACGCTTGCGACGACGGCGGTGGACGCATAGCTTCCCGCGCAACAATATTTCAGGCGAGGGACACGCTATGGCCATCACGAATCTTGCTTTCACCCGTCGTGCGCTGCTTTCGACCGGATCGGCAGCCGCCGGATTGGCCGCGACCCCGGCCTTTGCCAAAATGGCGACGGGCAAGGCCAAACCCTCTGCCTTTCGCGCCACGATCGATGGTTTCGCAGAAGAAATCCTGAAGACCTCACCCGAGAGCGCGACCAGCCTAGGTGTCGACACCGGCGCGCGGGCCGGGCTGCGCGCCAAACTGTCGGACGGATCGGCCGCCGGGAATGCGCGGTTCGCGGCGACGGCGGCGGGCATGATGACGAAGCTTCATGCCGTTGATCGCAAGAAACTGTCGCTGTCCGATCAACTGCGCTGGGACACCGTACATTACGCGCTCGAAAGCGCGGAGATGGCCAAGCCGTTCTTTTACGCCAGCGCAGCGCAGGGTTTCTTCGGCGGCACGACGCCCTACCCCGTCACGCAACAGGGCGGCGCAATCACCAGCCTGCCCGAATTCCTCGATTCGCAGCATCCGATCAATACCTCCGCCGATGCCGAGGCCTATCTGGCGCGCGTGGCGGGCATGGCGAAAGCGCTCGATGACGAGACCGCACAGATTCGCCACGATGCCGGTCGTGGCGTGATGCCGCCGGATTTCATTGCCAAGACGGTGCTCGATCAGCTGACCGGCTATCGCAAGACAGCCATTGCCGACCAGAAGCTGGTGACATCGGTTGCGACACGAACCGCAGCGAAGGGGATCAAGGGCGACTGGGGCGCCCGCGCCGCCAAGCTCGCCGAAACGATGGTCTATCCCGCGCTCGACCGACAGATCGCCGCATTCACGGCAGCCACGAAGAACGCCCCGCACGACGCCGGCGTCCAGCGCCTGCCCGATGGCGACGCCTATTATGCCTGGGGCCTGCGCCTCGGCACCACGACGACCCAGACCCCGGCTGAAATCCACAAGATCGGCCTGGCCCAGAATGAGGAGTTGAAGGCGCGGATGGACGTCCTGCTGCGCAAGCAGGGCCTGACCAGCGGCACCGTCGGCGAACGCGTGCAGGCGCTCAACAAGGATCCGAAGCAGCTGTTCAGCGACGACGATGCGGGCCGTGCGCAGCTGATCGCGTTTTGCAATGCCAAGATCGCGGCGATCCGCCCGCTGCTGCCCAAGATTTCGCATCTGGGCCTGAAAGCCGACGTGATGGTCAAGCGCGTGCCAGAGGATATTCAGGACGGCGCGGCGCTCGGCTATATGAACTTCGCCTCGCTCGACGGGAAACGGCCGGCGATTTATTACATCAACCTGAAATCGACGACGCTTTGGCCCAAATACCAGATCGCGACCCTGACCGCGCATGAGGGCGTGCCGGGCCATACCTACCAGGGCGCGTATCTCGCCGAGCACCACAGCGAAATCCCGCTGATCGCGTCGCTGATCGGGTTCAATGCGTTCGTCGAAGGCTGGGCGCTGTACGCCGAACAGATGGTGGATGAGGCTGGCCTCTATACCGACGATCCGTTCAGCCAGATCGGCTATCTCCAGGCCCAGCAGTTCCGCGCCTGTCGTCTTGTTGCCGACACGGGGCTCCATTCGATGCGCTGGACCCGCGAACAGACGGTGGCGTTCCTGACCGAACAGACCGGCAAGGGCGTGGGCGCCATGACCAGCGAAACCGACCGTTATTGCGTGTCGCCGGGCCAGGCCTGCGGGTACAAGACCGGCCACAACGAAATCCTGCGGCTGCGGGCACAAGCGCAAGCGGCGCTGGGCGGCAAGTTCGATCTGGCGGCGTTCAACGATACGCTGGTGAAGACCGGCGGTGTGCCGTTGTCGGTGCTGCCGGCGGCGGTCGATGCGTATGTGAAGGGTGCGCGGGGGTAGAAGGCGCTGGTAAGTACGGCGTAGATATCCCCGTCACCCCGGGCTTGACCCGGGGTCCCGCTTTTCTCAAGTGCCGGCAATGGAGCGCGAAAGGCAGGGCGGCTGGGTTTACATCATGGCCGATCGCTATCGCGGCACGATGTATGTCGGCGTGACATCACACCTTGCAGCGCGCGTCCACCAGCATCGATGCGGCGACGGCTCCGACTTCTGTGCTCGGTATGGGCTGACTCGTCTTGTCTGGGCGGAGCGCGGTGACGACATCCTCGGCTGCATCGAGCATGAAAAGCGCCTCAAGCGGTGGAGACGCCAGTTCAAGTTCGATCTTATCGAACGCGGCAATCCCGATTGGCAGGATTTGTACGGCTTGCTTGTGTGAAAGAAAGAAGCGGGACCCCGGGTCAAGCCCGGGGTGACGGGTTCCTATCGAGAAAGACCTTGTCTACTCCGCCGCGACCGCCAGTTCCGGCTCTTTCCACACCAGCACGGGTTTGCGCGCCGCCAGCGTTTCGTCCAGCCGCCGCCGCGGCGCAAAGTGCGGGGCGGATTTCAGGCTGGCATCACCCGCCTTCGCGCGTTCCGCCACGCTGCGGAGCGCTACGATGAACTGGTCGATTCCGGCCTTGCTCTCTGTCTCGGTCGGTTCGACCAGCATCGCGCCGTGGACGACGAGCGGGAAATAGACCGTCATGGGGTGGAACCCCTCGTCGATCAGCCCCTTGGCGATGTCGAGCGTGCTGAACCCCTCGGCCATGCCCTCGTCGCTGAACAGCGCCTCGTGCATGCACGGCCCGCTGTGCGCGAACGGCGCGTCGAGCGTCCCTTCCAGGCTGCGCAGGATATAGTTGGCGTTGAGCACTGCATCGCCCGAGACTTGTCTCAGGCCGTCCGCGCCGTGGCTCATGATATAGCTGAGCGCGCGGGTGAACATGCCCATCTGCCCGTGGAACGCGACCATGCGGCCGAACGACGACGCGTGTTGGTCCTGCGCGGTTTCCTCTTCGACGAGGCGATATTCCTCGCCGACCTTCTCAACGAACGGCAGCGGCGCAAACGGTGACAGCGCCGCCGAGAACACCACCGGCCCCGAACCCGGCCCGCCACCGCCGTGCGGGGTGCTGAACGTCTTGTGCAGGTTGATATGCATGGCGTCGACGCCGAGGTCGCCGGGGCGCACCCGCCCCACGATCGCGTTGAAGTTCGCGCCGTCGCAATAGACAAATCCACCAGCTTTATGAACGGCATCGGCGATAATCTTCAGATCGCGTTCAAACAATCCGCACGTATTGGGATTGGTGATCATCACCCCTGCAACGCTCGGCCCGAGCTTGGCGATCAGGGCATCGGTATCGACCCGCCCGTCGGGCTTGGCCGGAATCCCCTCGACCCGGTAACCGGCAAACGCCGCCGTCGCGGGATTGGTACCGTGGGCGCTGTCGGGAACGAGAATGACCTCGCGCGCATCGCCGCGCGCCTCGAGCGCCGCACGGATCGCCAGCACGCCGCACAGCTCGCCATGCGCGCCGGCCTTCGGCGACATGGCCACCGAATCCATGCCGGTCAGCGTCACCAGCCAGTGCGCGAGCTGATGGATCACCGCCAGCGCCCCCTGCACGGTCGAGACGGGCGCGAGCGGATGGATGTCGGCGAACCCCTTCATCCGCGCGACTTTCTCGTTGAGCCGCGGGTTGTGCTTCATCGTGCAGCTGCCCAGCGGGAAGAAGCCCAGGTCGATCCCGTAATTCTGGCGGCTGAGGCGCGTGTAGTGGCGCACGGTTTCGGGCTCCGAGAGACCCGGAAGTCCGATGGGCCGACTGCGCCCCAGATCTCCGAGGCGCGATTCATGCGCCGGCGCTGGCGACAAATCGACGCCGCACGTCTCACTGCCGCCGATCTCGAAGATCAGCGCTTCCTCCAGCATCAGCGCGCGGTTGCCGGTCGTCGTCGGGGCAACCGACCCGCTATCATTTGCGCCCATTTCCGGCTTCCAGCCGCCAGGATTCTTGGACGTGTTGATCGTGCTCATGCCAGGGCCTCCGCCAGCGTTAGGGCAAATGTCTCGATGTCTTGCGCGCTCACCGTTTCGGTGACGGCCACGACTAGGCCGCGCTCGATGCGCCCGTCGTTCTGATAAAGCCGCCCGAGCGACACGCCGCCCAGCACGCCCTTGTCCGCCAGGTACCGCACCACCGGCCGCGCCTCGACCGGCAGTTCGAGCGTGAATTCGTTGAAGAACCGGTCGGTAACCAGCCGCACGCCCGGCACCTGCGCCAGCCGCGCTGCCGCGACGCACGCATTGGCGTGGTTGACCGCCGCGAGTTCGCGCAGGCCCTTCTCGCCCAGCAAGGTCATGTGAATGCTGAACGCCAGCGCACACAGGCCCGAGTTTGTGCAGATGTTCGACGTCGCTTTCTCACGTCGGATATGCTGCTCGCGCGTCGAAAGCGTCAGCACGAAGCCGCGCCTCCCCTCGGCATCGACAGTCTCGCCGCACAGGCGCCCCGGCATCTGGCGGACGAATTTCTCCTTGCAGGCGAACAGCCCGACATAGGGACCACCGAACTGGAGCCCGACGCCCAGCGACTGCCCCTCGCCGACCACGATGTCCGCGCCCATTTCGCCGGGCGATTTGATCGCGCCCAAAGCCACAGGTTCGGTGACGACCGCAATGAGCAGTGCGCCATGTTCATGTGCCTTGGCCGCCAGCGCGCTCATGTCGTCGACGCGGCCGAGGATGTCGGGATACTGGACGACGACGCAGCTCGTCTGATCGTCGATGGCCGACAGCAATTCATCGTAATCGGTGTTCGACACGAGCGCAGGCACGCGGGTGTCGAGTATATCGCCGGTAAAGCGCGCCATCGTCCGCGCGACGCCGACATAATGCGGGTGTAGCCCGCACGAGAGCACCGCCTTGCGCCGCTTGGTGATCCGCCCCGCCATCGACACCGCTTCCCAGCAGGCGGTCGATCCGTCGTACATGCTGGCGTTGGCCACGTCGCAGCCGAACAGCCGCGCAACCTGCGTCTGGAACTCGAACAGCATCTGCAACGTGCCCTGTGCGATTTCGGGCTGATAGGGGGTGTAGGCCGTCAGGAACTCGCCACGCTGGATCAGATGGTCGACGCTGGCCGGAACATGATGGCGATAAGCCCCACAGCCGAGAAAGAACGGGTGATGCGCCGCCGCCCGGTTCCGCCGCGCCAGATCCGAAAAATGCTGTTCGACCAGCATTTCGGGCATGTGGTTGGGCAGGTCGCGGATCGGCCCGGTCAGTTGCGCTTCGGCTGGCACATCGACGAACAGCGCATCGATGCTGGGCGCGCCGATAACGCGGAGCATGGCGTCGCGATCGGGATCGGTCAGGGGGAGGTAGCGCATTATTCCCTTTCGTTGCCCCGGCGGAGGCCGGGGCCATCAAGTTCGACGCTCGCCCTCGAGACGAGAGCGGCCCCGGCCTCCGCCGGTGCGACGCGTGTCGTTAAAGCCCCGCCACGAACGCCTTGTACGCGGCCTCGTCCATCAACCCCTCCAACTCGCTGGTGTCGTCGAGCACGAGCGTGAAGAACCAGCCGTCGGTTTCGGGTGCGGTGTTGACCAGCGCGGGTTCGCCCTCGAGGCTGGGGTTGCTCTCGCTGACGGTGCCGCTGACGGGTGCGTAAACGTCCGACGCAGCCTTCACCGATTCGACCACCGCCGCATCGCCGCCCTTGGTCACGCGCGTGCCGCTCGCGGGCAGCTCGACGAACACGATGTCGCCCAGCTGGCTCTGCGCATAGTCGGTGATGCCGACCGTCGCGGTCCCGCCCCCGCCCGACTCACCTTCGGCAACGTCGATCCACTCATGGTCTTCGGTGAAGTAACGCATCAGGCGGCTCCTTTGCGGTGGTAGCGATGGGGAACGAACGGCATCGGCACGACGGTCGCGGCAAGCCGCTTCCCCCGCACATCGATTTCGAGCGATGTGTTGATCGCCGCATAAGCGGCATCGACATAGCCCATCGCGATGGGCGCCTGCAGGCTGGGCGAGAACCCGCCCGAGGTGACTTTGCCGATCAGCGTATCGTGTGCGTAAATATCGGCCCCTTCGCGTGCGGGCAGCCGTCCCTCGACCGACAGGCCGACACGCTTGATGGCGGGGCCGTTTTCGCGCTCCGCCAGGATACGCGTCGCTCCTGGAAAATTGGCCTCTTCGCGGCGGCGCTTGCTCCCGACCGCAAAGCCCAATGCCGCCATGATCGGCGTCGTTTCCAGGTCGAGATCGTGACCGTAGAGCGGCAAGTCCGCTTCCAGCCGCAGCGAATCGCGTGCGCCCAGACCGATCGGCTTCACTTCCGGTTCCGCGCATAACAGATCGGCAATTTGCTCGGCGGCGGTCGCTGGGATCGAAATCTCGAATCCGTCTTCACCGGTATAGCCCGAACGGCTGATCCAGGCATCGACTCCGGCAATTTCGAACCGACCGCCGATCATGAAATAAAGTACGTCGAGCGGCCATTCACCGGTCGCGTGGCGCGCCAATACCTCGAACGCCTTTGGCCCCTGCAGCGCTAGCAACGCACGATCATCGAGGTGATTGATCGTGATGTCGTCAGGCAGATTCTCGCGCAGGTGCGCGATATCGTCGTACTTCACCGCGCCGTTGACGACCATGTAAATGCCACCCGGCCAGCGCGCGAACATCAGGTCGTCGAGGATGCCGCCATTGTCGGCGAGCAGCATCGAGTATTTCTGCTGACCCAGCTTCAACCCTTTGACGTCCGCCGGGATCAGCTTCTCCAGCGCCTCGTCAGCGCCCTCGCCCGAAATCAGCAGTTGGCCCATATGGCTGACGTCGAACAGACCGGCGCTCTCACGCGTCCAGAGGTGTTCGGCGACGATCCCTTCATACTGGATGGGCATCGCATAGCCCGCGAACGGCACCATGCGGGCGCCCTGCGCGCGATGCCAGCTGTCCAGCGGGAGTATTTCGGTGACGTCTTCGGTCATCAGGATTCCGTTGCGAAAGCAGCCGTATCGAACCGAAGTCCGACCTTTAAAGCTGCCCCCTCTGTCACGGAAACCTGAGAGTTTTGACGGTGCCGGTCCTCTCGACCGGCGATCCGCTTACCCCTTCGGTGGCGTCTGTCGAAACAGATGCGCTTTCCAGAGTTGCCTTGTCGTCCGCGCGGTCCTTTGGGCCTGAGAGTTTCCGGGGCGGTTGCTCCTTCGGCGCTGTCAGGGTGTTCCCCGTATCAGCTCTCCCGCGCGGCCGTCCGGGTATCCCCGGCTGGCTTGGGGCAAGCGATGGGCGAGCGACCGATTCGTGTCAACAATTGGATCGCAAAAAGCGGATTACCGCGTCGCGTTATACTGCAACTGGTCCGACGTGAGCTGGAAACCGATCAGCAGTTCAAAGCTGGCGCGCGCAACAGCAGCCTTGATCTCGGGACGCGCCAACGGATCCATCGCTGCATCGGCCTCCCCTGCCTTGCGCTTGCGGGTCAGGGCCTTCTGGATATCGGGCGACAAGGTCGCCTGCGCCCGCTCGATGACGGCCCCCCCCTGCCCCTGTAGACTGGCGCGGGTCTGGCCATCGGCGAAAACGATGCGCACGGTCGAGATCCGCTTGGCAACGACCGTTGTCCCGCCGCGCATCACGGTCGCGAAATAGGGGAGCACGACTTCACGAGTCCCGCGTGCATCGGCGCGGCGGGCCAGGACGTCGAACGTCGCGTTCGACACGACGTCGCTGCCTTGATCGGCGCAGCTGACGCGCATGTTGGTGATCGTGGCGGTGACGTCGATGGCACTCGCCGTGCGGCTGTTCGCCGGGTTGAACAGCGTCACGTCCCCGGTCTGCGCCGGGATCGCAACCGCCGGACAGGCGCTGCGCGTGATGGCAATGCCGCCGGTCTCGTCGAAATCGCCGTCTTTGGCGCACCCCGCCAACAGGCTCAGGGCAATCGCGGCGGCGGCAATGCGAACAGTCACTCGAATTTCCTTCAACGGGGCTGCCGCGTCATAGGAACCGGCTTTGCGCCATGCAAGCAATGGCGTAAGGGCAGGCGATGAGCCTTGCCGATCCCAAGCCACCGCTTCGCCTCCTGATCGCTGCCCCGCGCGGATTTTGCGCCGGGGTCGACCGCGCCATCCACATCGTCGAATTGGCGATCGAAAAGCATGGTGCGCCGGTTTATGTCCGGCATGAGATCGTCCACAACCGCTATGTCGTCGATACGCTGCGCGAAAAAGGCGCCGTATTCGTCGAAGAGCTCGATGAGGTGCCCGACGGCGCCCCGGTAGTGTTTTCGGCCCATGGCGTACCCAAGAGCGTCCCTGCTGCTGCCGAAGAGCGCGGCCTTGCCTATCTCGACGCGACTTGCCCGCTGGTGTCGAAGGTCCACCGGCAGGCGGAACGGCTGGTCGAGGGTGGTCGCCACATCATTTTCGTCGGCCACCGGGGCCACCCGGAAGTCATCGGCACGTTCGGGCAAGTCCCCGACGGCGAAATGACTCTGGTCGAAACCGTCGAGGACGTGGCGCAGCTGACGCCCGTCGATCCCGACAAGCTCGGATTCCTGACGCAGACCACGTTGTCGGTCGACGACACCAACGAAATTGTCGAAGCGCTCAAGGTCCGCTTCCCCTCGATTCAGGGGCCGCGCGGCGAGGATATTTGTTACGCGACGTCGAACCGCCAGGAATCGGTGAAAGCCATCGTGCCCGAGTGCGACAAGATGATCGTCATCGGCGCGCCGAATTCGTCGAATTCGCAGCGTCTGGCAGAGGTCGCGCGCCGATCGGGCGTCGCCGCCCAGCTGATCCAGCGCGCATCCGAGGTTGATTTCGAATGGCTGGAGGGCGTCCAGACCCTCGGCATTACGGCCGGTGCCTCCGCGCCCGAAGTGCTGGTCCGCGAACTGGTCGATCATCTGGCAACGCGGTTCGACGTAACCGAACGGCAGGTCGAAACCACCGTCGAAACAATGTCCTTCAAACTGCCGCGCGGGCTTGCTGCTTAGGTGGCCGTTTATACGGTTGTGACTGCCGAAGCGCTGACGGCGTTTTTGGCGCGCTATGACGTTGGTACACTGGTTTCCTCGAAAGGCATCGCCGAGGGGGTGGAGAACTCCAATTACCTGGTCGATACGACCGGCGGCCGGTTTATCCTGACCTTGTACGAGAAGCGCGTCGCGGCAGACGACTTGCCCTATTTCATGTCGCTGCTCGACCATCTCGCCGACAAGGGCTTGCCGGTGCCGCCGGCGGTCAAGGATCGACAAGGCGTCGAGATACAGGAGCTTGAAGGAAGGCCGGCCTGCCTTATCAAGTTCTTGCCGGGTGTGTCACTGTCGCACCCAACGGTCGCCCAAGCCTGTAATGCCGGACGCGCGATGGGACGCATGCATGCCGCGCTGACGGACTTCTCACTGACGCGCGAGAACACGATGGGTATCGACCATTGGCCAGCGCTATTCGAGCGCTGTGGTCGGGCGCTCAATGAAATTCGACCGGGGCTGTACGACGACCTTGGATTCCAGCTCGACAATGTGCGCAGCGGCTGGCTGACGCAGTTGCCGACCGGAACCATTCATGCCGACCTCTTTCCCGACAACGTGCTTGTGCGCGGTGACGAGGTGTCGGGTCTGATCGACTTCTATTTCGCCTGTACCGATCTGCGCGCCTATGACCTTGCCATCATGCATACGGCTTGGTGCTTTGACAGCGCAGGTGTCGAAGTCGACTGGGCGATCGGCGATGCTCTGATCGAGGGTTACGAACAGGTCGTTTCGCTGCACCAAGCCGAGCGCGCAGAGCTGGGCAATATGGCGCGGGGCGCATGTATCCGATTCCTGCTCTCGCGCGCGTGGGACTGGCTCAACACGCCCGCCGATGCTTTGGTCACACGCAAGGATCCGCTTGCCTATTGGCGGCGTCTGGAAACCTACGATAAGCGGCACGGGCACCTTGCATGACCGAATTGCCGCAGGTCGAGATCGCCACCGATGGCGCGTGCAAGGGCAATCCCGGCCCCGGCGGCTGGGGCGTCCTGTTGCGCTCGGGCGCGACCGAAAAGGAAATGTCGGGCGGCGAGCCGATGACGACCAACAACCGCATGGAATTGATGGCCGCGATCCGCGGGCTCGAGGCCCTCAAACGCCCGGCGCACGTCAAGCTGTCGACCGACAGCCGTTACGTCATGGACGGCCTGACCAAGTGGATCAAAGGCTGGCAGCGCAACGGCTGGAAGACCGCTGATCGCAAACCCGTCAAGAACGCCGATCTGTGGCAGGCATTGCTGGCTGCCTCGGCCCCGCACCGCATCGACTGGGTGTGGGTCAAGGGCCACGCCGGCCACCCCGACAACGAGCGCGCCGACAAGCTGGCCAGCGACGCCGCGCTCGCCAGCCGCGCGACCGCCTAGGATTCGTCGCGAACCTCGGCACCGGGGCCATTCTTCAGGATCGATTCGATGGCATTCTTGGCCGCGGCTTTCGACTTGTAGCCTTCGGTCCAGAAGATCGATTCGCTGTTGTATTTGAAATAGGCGACAAATTCGCCGGCCTTGTTGGTCTTGATCTCGAAGTAATGCGCCATTTCACTCTCCCACCCTTGGTGCGGCACCAAGACTATCGAAACGTGCGCGTCATGCAAACCGGCTCGGCGTAAACGATTGTGGATCGACGCAATCGGGCAAAGCAACCTCAGCGCCCAGGATCAGATGCGCGCACATCCGCGCCGCGGCAGGTGCGGTCTGGATGCCGAATCCCCCCTGCCCCGCACACCAGAAAAACCCCGGCGCGTCGGACGCAAAGCCATAGACCGGCAGTCGGTCCGGCGCGAAGCTTCGCAACCCCGCCCATTTGCGCTCGACGGCGACGACTTTCCAGTCGGTGACGGTTTCGAACCGGTCGATCGCCATCGCGACATCGATGTCCTCGGGCGCGACATCATGCGGTTCGACCGGCGTTTCGTCGTGCGGACAGAGCCACAGGCGGTTCGGCCCTTCGGGACGAAAATAATAGCTGCCCGCGACATCGATGACGAAGGGCAAGTCCTCGGGAACATCTTCATCGACGCGCACCTGCACGATCGTGCGGCGCATCGGCTGAATCCCGACCGGCGCGACGCCGGCCTGGGCGGCGACAACATCGGCCCAGGCACCCGCGGCGTTGACGACGGTTTTTGCCTCGACGACGTGCGCACCCGTATGCACATGCCACAGGTCGCCGAGACGCTCGATCCGCTCGACCCGTGCGTCGGTCAGCAGCGTGCCGCCGGCGCGCTTGAAGGCCCCGAGATAGTGACCATGCAGCGCGCCGACATCGATGTCCGCGCAATCTTCTTCGATGACCCCCCCGACCAGCACCGCGCTCGCGCAAGGGACGAGGCGGCGGAGTTCGGCCGCATCGATTCGGGTCAGTCGCGCACCGGTCCCGGCGAAATCAGCCTTGAGCTCATCGAGCAACGGCAGCCCTTCGGCTTCGGCGACTTCGATCGTCAGGCGGGGGCGCAGAAACCCGTTATCGCGCAGGAAAACACCCGAGGATTTGGTCAGCGGCTGAACCAGCGGCCCGCCGAGCGTTTCATGCCAGTTCGCGGCCGAGCGGCCGGTACTGTGATAGCCCGGCATCTCCTCCGCTTCGATCAGGGCAACCCGGCAATACGGTGCCAGTTCGGCGGCAAGGCTGGTGCCGGCGATTCCGGCCCCGATGACCGCGACATCGACGTTCATGGCCGCGCCAGCTTTTCGTCGAGGAACGATGCAATGCGGGTCATACCCGCATCGCGTACGACATCGACCTCGCGCAGCACCTCGTGCGCCGCCGTCTTGTCGAACATCAGGAGATCACGATCCGGCAGCCGCGCCGCCGCCGTGCGAATCGCCTTCGGGCTCACGAGCTGGTCGCCGTCGGTCGCCACGATCAGGACCGGGAGGCCTACCCCCTCGACGGCACCGCGACGATCGATCACCGCATAGGATTCGATCGATGCCGCCATCCAGCCCCAACTCGGCGGTCCGAGTGCGAGTTCGGGCTTTTGCTCCTTCCACCAGATTTCGTCGGCATAACGGTCGTCGTCGTTGGTCAGATAGGCCTGCCGCGAGGCATCGGGCGGCGATGGTCGCTCGTTCTGTTTCCAGGCCTTGCGATGGGGGAAGCGATTGCCCAGCGCCCGCACCACGCGCACCGTCAGCCAGTAGGGAATCTTCCCGGCGAAACCCAGCATCGGTGCGACGAGCACGGCAGCATCGGGCACGATCCGCCGCTCGACCAGCGCGCGCAGCACAAGATGCCCGCCCATCGAATGTCCCATGATGACGTGCGGCCCCGGCGTTCGTGCCGTCCAGTCCGCCCAGAAATGCGCCAGATCGTCGATCCAGATGCCGAAATCGTCGATATGTCCGACCGAGGGATCGGGCAGGATCCGGCCCGATCCGCCCTGTCCCCGCCAGTCGAAGCTGGTCACATGCCAGCCCGCGTCGTGCCAGTCCGCCAGACATTCCAGATATTTCTCGATAATGTCGCCGCGCCCGCCGAGCCACAGGATGCTGCCCCTGCCCCCGTTCACAGCTGCGCCCGCAGCCCGGTCGAAGGTACGCAGCACCCAGCCGTCGGCCAGCGCGTAGGCACCGATGGTGGCATCGGCAGGATAGCTGCGGCGGATTTCGATCGGACTGGTCATATGTGCCGGTTACGTTTTGGAAAGTGCTCTCGTCTAGAGGGAGGGCATGGTTAATCCCGAATATATGATCGTCGGCCTGGTTGCCGCGCTGTTGCTGGTCGCCGCCATCACCGACGGTTACACCCGTATCATCCCCGATCGGGTGAATCTGGCCATCGCCGCGTTAGCGATTCCCTATTGGTGGATCACGGGCCTGACCCTGTGGCCAGATATCGTCTGGCAGGTCGGCGTTGCGGTGCTTGCTTTCGTTATCCTGCTGGGAATTTTCCAGATCGGTCAGATGGGTGGCGGCGATGTAAAGCTGCTCGTGGCGCTCGCCCTGTTCTTGCGACCGATGGATTTCCTGTGGATGCTGTTCGGGATGGCCATGATCGGCGGCGTGATGACTTCCATCATGTTGATCCATCACCGTCTGCGCAGATCCGACCGCCCGTTCGAGAATCCCTATGGCATCGCTATCGCCGCCAGTGCGTTGCTGGTCCTCGGTGGACACTATCGCCTGATCGACCTCGACCCGATTTTTGCCGTGCTCTTCAGGATCGCCTTGATCAGCTGCGTCGCGACATTGGCCGTCCTGACGGGATTGCGTCTCCGCAAGGTGCGATAGTCGCCATATCCGAACGATATTTTAACCATTTGGACTGAAAGGTCGGTTGATCGCGGTTCTCGCGAGGTGCAGGAGGCCTGGGGGCTATGGAGCCTAAGAAGATCGCTTTGTTGGTTGGTGCCGTTGTGGTCGCTCTGGTGACCGCCGTACTTGCCCGGCAAATGTTCGTGAAATCGGCAGCGCCCGTTTCGGTCGCGGCGCCGATCATGTTCTCTCAACCAAAGGGCCCCAAGGTGCTGGTCGCGACCCGCGCCCTGCCCGTCGGCACGATCGTGGATGAGACGAGCTTCAAATATCAGCCCTGGCCCAAGGACCTGATCCAGGGTGCCTATTATGTCGAGGGCAAACTCGACATGAAGACACTGCGCGGATCGGTCGTGCGTACGGCCATTTCGGCTGGCCAGCCCCTGACCGTCGGGTCGATGGTTCAGCCGGGCGACCGCGGTTTTCTGGCTGCGGCACTCGGGCCGGGCATGCGTGCCATGACCGTTGCCGTGCGCGCCGAAACCAGCGTTGCCGGTTTCGTCTTCCCGGGCGATCGTGTCGACCTGATGCTGACGCAGACCGTCGAAAGCACGGGCGGCGGCGGGCCGCCGCTGAAGACCACTGAAACCATCATGCGCAACCTGCGCGTGCTTGCCACCGATCAGCGCACGTCGTCGGAGGACGAAAAGGGCAACAAGGAGGTGAAGAGCTTCGCCACCGTGACCCTGGAAGTCACACCGCGCATCGCCGAAAAGATTTCTGTCGCCCAGACCATCGGCATGCTGTCGCTGAGCTTGCGCCCGATCGCCGACGACGCAGCCGGGCTTGAGCGCGCAATTGCGGCCGGCGACATCAATGTTCCAGCCGACGGCGACGCCAAGGGCGACCGGCGCATTGCGATGCAGGTCGCCTCGCGCCCAGTCGATACCGGGGCGACATTCGTCACCGGAGCGGACGTCTCGCGCTTCCAGCGTCGCAGCGTTCCGACCTTGGGACCCGTAGCCAAACGCCCGGTCGAACGCGTCGCAGCGGGCATCATGGAAAACGACAAACCAAAGGGCCCAGTTGTCCGCGTCGCACGCGGCAACACGGTGACCGAAGTTCCGATTGGGAGCCACTAACATGCGCAGCAGTTCATTCATGCATCGCTCGCTCGCGGCGACGATGGCGGCGATCCTGATCGCCGGAGCCCCCGCCGCAGCCGGCGCCGCGCCGAAGAAGCGGACAGCCCCGGCGGCATCGCGCCCGACGGTCCGCGTCGCCTCGCTTCCCTCGGGAACGCAGCGTCCGACCGGTGAGGTCCTTCTTTCGATCGGTCAGGGACAACTCGTGACCCTGCCGTCGGGTATTGCCAGCGTCTGGACGTCGAACCCCGAAGTGGCCGATGTCTACGTAAACAACCCGCGTCAGATCAATGTCTTCGCCAAGGAAGCCGGAGAGGCGACCATCTTTGCAACTTCGGCATCGGGGGCGGTCTTATACGCCGCGAATATCCGCGCGGTGCCGAACGTCACGTCGATGGACCGGATGTTGCAGCTGGCCATGCCGGGCGCTGACATCAAGGTGACAACGGCGGGGCAGCTTGCTGTGCTGACCGGCACTGTGGCGACGCCCGACGACGCGGCGCAGGCCGAATTGCTCGTCAAGACGATGATGAATCCGGGCATCGACGTGGTTGCCCCAAACGCCCAGCTGAAGGTCGCGGTCATCTCGCGCCTCAAGACTGCCACGCCTTTGCAGGTCATGCTGCAGGTGAAGATTGCGGAAGTGAACCGTTCGCTCTCGAAAGAAATCGCCGCCAACCTGACGACGCGCGATCAATCGAGTGGCTTGAACATCGGGGTCATTCAGGGTCGCGACATCGGAACGATCGGCAACGTGGACGTCTCGTCGCTCCCCAAGCTGGATGCGTCGTCGATCTATGGCCTGCCGGCCGGCTCGATCTCGCTGCCGTTCGATCCGACGACCGGTCGTTTCATCACCAAGGCCGGCGCAGCGCTCAATTTCAAGGGACTTGGCGCCGGCAAGACGACGATCGGCGCGTTGGGCAGCCTGTTCGGCCTCGACGTGGCTGCGGCATTCGACCTCAGCGAGAAGAATGGCCTGGTCAGCACGCTGGCGGAGCCTAACCTGACGGCGCTGTCCGGCGAGACCGCCAGCTTCCTGGCGGGCGGCGAATTCCCCATTCCGATTTCGCAGACGCTCGGCACCATCTCGATCGAATACAAGCAGTACGGTGTCAGCCTGGCCTTTACGCCGACAGTGCTGGCCGACGGACGCATTTCGATGCGCGTTCGGCCGGAAGTGTCGCAGCTTTCGTCCGAAGGTGCGGTAACGCTGAACGGCTTCAACATTCCCGCGTTCATCACCCGGCGCTCGGAAACGACAGTCGAACTCGGCTCGGGTCAAAGCTTCATGATCGGTGGTCTGATCCAGAACACCAATGTGAACTCGATCGACAAGGTTCCCGGACTTGGTGACGTGCCGGTCCTTGGCGCGATGTTCAAGTCGACGGGCTATAAGCGCAATCAGACCGAGTTGATGATCATCGTCACGCCCTATCTCGTGAAGCCGGTTTCGGCGAACGAGCTCAAGCTGCCGACCGATGGCCTGAAAACACCGACCGACCTGCAGAACTTCCTGCTGGGTGGGGATTTCAGCGGCACAACGGGTGGGAAGCGAGCAACGCCCAAGCTCGCACCCCCGGTCACCGTGCCTGCCAATCCAGCCAATCCTGCACTCGGGCAGGTTCTCACACCCGCGCCGGTCCAGCGGTCGGCGGCAAACAACAAGCCGCAATCCGCCGCCGCACCCGGCTTTAGCAACTGAACCTGGAGGGTCACGCCATGAAGCTTCGTCTCGCCGCACTTGCCCTTCTCGGTTGCACTGCGCTCAGCGCCTGCGGAACCCAGAATCGCAGCCTCGAATCGGTTCATCAGCCGGTCGTCTCGCGTACCGACTATGTCTATGACTTGCCTGCGCCTTCCGATCGCCTGACGGACGCAGAGGACCAGGCCCTGAGTGGTTGGTTCCAGTCGCTGTCGCTGCGCTATGGCGACCGAATTTCGGTCGATGGGCAGACCTATGGGACTCAAGCCCGCAATGCGATCGCCGCCGTGGTGGCGCGCTACGGCCTGCTGCTCGATCCGAATGCACCGGTCACGCAGGGTGAGATCGCCCCAGGATCGGTTCGTGTCATCGTCAGTCGCATGAACGCGACAGTCCCGGGCTGCCCCGATTGGAGCCGTCCCGCGACGCCGAATTTCGATGGTCATGCGATGTCGAACTATGGGTGTGCGACCAACAGCAACTTTGCCGCCATGGTCGCCGATCCCCGGGATCTGATCTCGGGTCGCGCCGGTGAAGTGGCGGTGGACGGCCGTATCGCAACCAAAGCGATCGGCACGTACCGCGCCATGGCAACCACGGGCGCGGCTGGGCTGAAAAACGAATCGACAAAGGGGAAGTAACGATGAATGCGCCTTGGTCTCCTTCGCGTAGCGGCCTCGCCCGCGAGCCATTCACGGCCTTCGTCTGCGACGATACGACCGCCGATTCCCTGCGTCCGATTGCCGTCGAACTCGGCTGGGCGCCCGACAAGATCAATAAGGGTGGCCTGCGCAATGCCGTTCAGACCCTCTCGGTCTCGGCAAGCCCGCAGATCCTTTTCGTCGACCTGTCGGAAAGCGGCGACCCGCTGAATGACATCAACGCGCTGGCTGAAGTATGCGAACCCGGCACTGTCGTGATCGCAGCCGGCCAGGTCAATGATGTGCGCCTGTTTCGCGACCTGGTCGCCAGCGGAATTCAGGATTATCTGCTGAAACCGTTCAGCCCCGATCAGCTCCGCGATGCCTTCGCCAATGCACAGGCGGTGTTCAACGCGCCACGTCACACGGACGCGGACAGCGAACGGCCGCACATGATGGCGGCCGTCATCGGTGCCCGTGGTGGGGCCGGTGCCTCGACCATTGCGACCTCGATTGCCTGGCTGACCGGCGACCGTGCCGGTCGTTCGACCGCACTGCTCGACCTCGACGTTCACTTCGGCACGGGCGCGCTTTCGCTCGACCTGGAGCCGGGTCGCGGCCTGACCGATGCCATCGAAAACCCCAGCCGTATCGACGGTCTGTTCATCGAGCGGGCGATGGTCAAGGCGAACGACAAGCTCGCCATTCTGAGCGCCGAAGCACCGATCAATCAGCCGATGCTGACCGATGGGGCTGCCTTCTACCAGCTGCAGGAGGAAATGCGCACGGCGTTCGAAACGACAATCATCGATCTGCCGCGGTCTATGCTGGTTCAGCATCCGCACCTCATGCAGGACGTGCAGTGCACGGTCGTCGTGACCGAACTGACGCTGGCGTCCGCGCGCGATGTCATCCGCATCCTGTCCTGGCTGAAATCGAATGCGCCGCAGACCGGCGTGATCGTCGTCGCCAACCGCGTGATGACGACGGGTCCGACCGAAATCAGCCGCAAGGACTTCGAAAGCTCGATCGAGCGCAAGGTCGACTATGTCATCCCATTCGATGCCAAGGTCGTGACCCAGGCGGCCAAGCTGGGCAAAACCGTGGGCGAAGCCGGCAAGGGCAGCAAGGTCGGTGCCGCGATATCCGAACTTGTCGACCGCCTCTCCGCCGTCGGCGAAGACGGCCCAGTGACGACCGACGAAGCCGCAAAGAAGGGCAAGTCGTCGCTGCTTGGCAAGCTCGGCAGCATTTCGTCGATGATGCCCAAGAAGTCCAAGCCCAAGGCTGCCTGATCCATGGAAATGATGCCCTTTGCCGTGATGGCGGGCGGGGTCCTTGCGGTTCTCGTCCTCATCATCTTCGCTTTCTCCGGCCCCTCGGTCGAAAAGGCGAAAGCGCGCCGTCTGGTTGCGCTGCGCGACAGGCATTCAAATTCGACGGGTGCTGTCGTTGAGGCACAAATGCGCCGCATCTATGCGAACCGCGCCACGCGCATGGACGACGTTGCGGCGCGCATCCTGCCGAATCCGGCGCAATTGCAAAAGCGCATTGCGATGACAGGCAAATTGTGGACGCCGGCACAGTATATGATGACCAGCGTCGGTATTCTGGCCGCTGTCGCGCTGCTGGTTTACATCAAATCACGCAATCCCATGCTATCGCTCGCGGTCGGCGGTGCTCTCGGCTTTGGACTGCCGCATTTTGCCATCAACTATCTGATCAAAAAGCGCGTCGGCGACTTCACCAAGCGTTTTCCCGATGCGATTGAACTGCTGGTTCGTGGTCTGCGTTCCGGCTTGCCGATTTCCGAAACGATCGGCGTCGTGGGCAGCGAAGTGCCCGGCCCTGTGGGGGTCGAGTTCCGCAACGTCAGCGACAAGATCAAGATCGGTCGCACGATGGATGCCGCGCTGCAGGAAACCGCGGACCGGCTCGGCACGCCCGAATTCCAGTTCTTTTGCATCACGCTGCAGATTCAGCGCGAAACGGGCGGTAACCTGGCTGAAACGCTGTCCAACCTGGCGGGCGTGCTGCGCATGCGTGCGCAGATGAAGCTGAAGATCAAGGCGATGTCGTCGGAATCGAAGGCATCGGCCTACATCATCGGCTCGCTGCCGTTCATTGTGTTCGGCCTGATCTATTCGATCAATGACCATTACATGCAGCAGTTTTTCACCAATCCCAAGCTAATCGCAACGGGACTGGGCGCAATGTGCTGGATGGGTCTCGGCGCGTTCGTAATGTCGCGCATGATCTCGTTCGAAATCTAGGGGGCCGATCGAGATGCAACCCGTTTCCACCGGTCCGACGCTCCTTGGTGTCGATGTCCTCTTTGTCGCGACGTTGCTTGCGGCAACGGCCACGCTCGCCGTCCTCGTTGCCATCTATGCTGCCACAACCGTGCGCGACCCGATGGCGAAGCGCGTCAAGGCGCTCAACGACCGCCGCGAACAGTTGAAGGCCGGCATCGTCGCCTCGACGTCGAAGCGCCGCGCCAAGCTGCAAACCAAGAACGAAACCGCCGACTGGATGCGGACCCTGCTCAACTCGATGAAAGTGTTGCAGGACGAACAGTTGAAAGCTGCGCAGGTCAAACTGATGCAAGCTGGTTTCCGATCGAAAGATCTGGCGGTTATCATCATCTTTGCGCGCATGATCCTGCCCATCGTGTTCGGCGGCGGCGTCGTGTTGTGGGTCTATGCGTTCGGCGGCCTGGGTAACTGGACGCCATGGAAGCGGACTGCCGTTGTCTGCGGGTCGCTGATCTTCAGCTACAAGGCCGCCGACATCTGGCTCAACAATCAGGTGTCGAAGCGCACGGCGGCAATCCGCAAGGGATTGCCCGATGCGCTCGATCTGCTCGTCATCTGCGCCGAGGCTGGCTTAACGGTCGATGCCGCTTTCGGGCGGGTCGCCAAGGAATTGGGCCGCGCCTATCCCGAGGCAGGCGACGAATTCGCGCTGACCGCGATCGAGCTGGGCTTCCTTACCGACCGGCGTCAGGCGTTCGACAACCTGGCCCAGCGCGTGCCGCTCGACTCGGTAAAGGGCGTGGTCACGACCATGATCCAGACCGAGAAATACGGTACGCCGCTTGCCTCGGCTCTACGCGTGCTGTCGGCCGAGTTCCGCCACGAACGCATGATGCGCGCTGAGGAAAAGGCCGCACGCCTGCCCGCGATCATGACCGTGCCGTTGATCCTGTTCATCCTGCCGGTGCTGTTCGTCGTCATTCTGGGCCCGGCCGCCTGCGCCATTTCCGAAGTCTTCAAAGGCTAACCGGGAACAGAGATGCGTCCTGCGTCGTTTCCCTTGGGCAACAAGGGAGCGACACTATGGAAAACTTCACTGGCAATGGCTGGGTCATTTTGGGCTTGGTCCTCGTCGTCGGCTGGCTGCTCGGTCTGATGAGCCGGTCCGGTGGCGGCAAATGGAAAGCAGAGTACGAGCGCGAGCGCAGCGCGCATCAGGCGTTGCGCAAGGACCATGATGCCCTGCTCAAACAACGCGTGGTGGTACCCGTCACAGAAACGCAGCCGGTCAAGACCGGCGCGTTCTAGTTTCCGACTAGCCTACCTTACCGAGTGCCGCTTGCGCCGCCGCGAGGCGGGCGATCGGCACGCGGTAGGGCGACGCACTGACGTAATCGAGGCCGACGCTTTCACAGAACGCGATGCTTGCCGGGTCGCCGCCATGTTCGCCGCAGATGCCGAGCTTGATGTCGGGGCGCGTTGCCCTGCCACGGTCAGCGGCAATTTGAACAAGCTCACCCACACCGTCGATGTCCAGGCTGACGAACGGGTCGCGTTCGTAGATGCCCTGGTCGACGTAGACGCCGAGGAAACGGGCGGCGTCGTCGCGGCTGACGCCGAGGGTGGTTTGGGTCAAGTCATTGGTTCCAAACGAGAAAAATGCACCGACCTCGGCGATTTCCCCAGCCTTGAGCGCGGCGCGCGGCAGTTCGATCATCGTGCCGACGAGGTAGTCGATGCGCTTGCCGCGTTCGGCGAAGACGGCCTCGGCAGTACGGTCGATGACGGCCTTCATCAGTTCCAGCTCGCGCCTGGTGGCGACCAGCGGCACCATGACCTCGGGAATCGGCGAGACGGCCAGATCGCACGCCGCCTCGAAGATCGCGCGCGCCTGCATCTCGTAGATTTCGGGATAGGTCACCCCGAGACGGCACCCGCGATGCCCCAGCATTGGATTGAACTCGTGCAACTCGGCGGCGCGGCGCTTGAGCATGTCGACCGTCAATCCGGTCGCCTTGGCGACGTCCTCGAAATCGGCCTCGGCCTGCGGCATGAATTCGTGCAGCGGCGGGTCGAGCAGTCGGATCGTCACGGGCAATCCCGCCATCACCTCGAACAGCCCGACGAAATCGGCGCGTTGTTCGGGGAGCAGCTTGGCCAGCGCCACGCGCCGCCCCTTCTCGTCCTCGGCCAGGATCATCTCGCGCACGGCGGTAATGCGCGCCGCGTCGAAGAACATGTGTTCGGTCCGGCACAGCCCGATGCCCTCGGCCCCGAATTCGCGCGCCACCTTTGCGTCAGCCGGCGTTTCGGCATTGGCGCGCACGCGCATCCGGCGCGAACCGTCGGCCCATTCCATCAGCGTGCCGAAATCGCCCGACAATTCGGGCTGGACCGTTGCCACGGCACCGACCATGACTTCGCCGGTCGATCCGTCGATGGTCAGCGTGTCGCCCTCATGGATTTCGCGCAGCGTTGCGCCCTGCCCGACCCGCGCGATTTTCGCGGTCGAATCGATGCTGAGCGATCCCGCGCCGGAGACGCACGGGCGCCCCATGCCGCGTGCCACGACCGCCGCATGGCTGGTCATGCCGCCGCGCGCGGTCAGGATCCCCTTGGCCGCGTGCATGCCATGAATGTCCTCGGGTGAGGTTTCGGTGCGGACGAGGATGACCGACTGGCCCTGCTCGGCGCGCTCCTGGGCGGTGTCGCTGTCGAAGACAGCGATGCCCGACGCGGCACCCGGCGACGCGGGCAACCCCTTCACGATCACATCGCGCTTCGCTTTCGGATCGAGCGTCGGGTGCAGCAACTGGTCGAGCGCCGAGGGATCGACGCGCATCACCGCCTCGTCCTTCGAGATCAGCCCTTCCGCCGCCATATCGACCGCGATCTTGAGCGCCGCCTTGGCGGTACGCTTGCCGCTGCGCGTCTGGAGCATCCACAGCTTGCCGCGCTCGACGGTGAATTCGATGTCCTGCATGTCGCGGTAGTGCGCCTCGAGCAGGTCGAACACCTTCGCCAGCTCGCCGTACACTTCGGGCATCGATTCCTGCATCGACAGCGGCTTTGCGTTGGCGCGTTCGCGGGCGGCGGTGGTCAGATATTGCGGGGTGCGGATGCCGGCGACGACGTCCTCGCCCTGCGCATTGATCAGATATTCGCCGTAATAGGCATGCTCGCCGGTCGCGGGGTCGCGGGTGAACGCCACGCCCGTCGCCGAGGTGTCACCCATATTGCCGAACACCATCGCCTGGACATTGACCGCCGTGCCCCAGTCGTGCGGGATCGAGTTGATCCGGCGATAGACCTTGGCACGTTCGGACTGCCACGAGCCGAACACCGCGCCGACTGCGCCCCAAAGCTGGTCGTGGACGTCCTGCGGGAAAGGCTTGCCCCAGAGGTCTGCTACGAGGCCCAGATATTTGGCGACGAGCTCCTGCAGGTCCGCGGCCTCCAGCTCTGTGTCGAGGTAATAGCCCTTGTCTTCCTTGGCGATCTCCAGCGCTTCCTCGAACGCGCCATGGTCGAGCCCGAGCACGACATCGGCGTACATCTGGATGAAGCGGCGATAGCTGTCCCACGCGAACCGCGCGTCGCCGCTGACGCTGGCAAGGCCCTGTACTGTTTCGTCGTTGAGACCGAGGTTAAGGACGGTGTCCATCATCCCGGGCATCGAGACGCGCGCGCCGCTGCGGACCGAGACGAGCAACGGGTCGGCAATGTCGCCGAATGTCTTGCCCGTCACACCCTCGATATGGGCGATGCCGGCTGCGACCTCGGCGGTCAGTTCGGGCGGGAATTTCTCGCCCTCGTCGTAATAGCGGGTGCACATCGCGGTCGAGATCGTGAAGCCGGGGGGCACGGGAAGCCCGATCGAGGCCATCCCGTCGAGGTTCGCGCCCTTGCCGCCCAGCAATTCCTTGGACAGTCCCTTGCCGTCCGAAACGCCGCCGCCGAAACGATATACGTATTGCGTCATCACTATCTCCCTCTCCCCTGTGGGGAGAGGGCTGGGGAGAGGGGCAGTACTCCACCAGCCCTGTTACACTTTCGGGAAGAGACTGCCCCTCTCCCCGACCCTCTCCCCGGAGGGGAGAGGGAGAAAACTTTCAGCCTTCGATCTTCGAAAAATCGGCGACGCGGTGCACCGTATCGCGGAACCGCGCCAGCAGGCCCAATCGGAATGCTCGCTTTATGGGATCGGCATCGTTGATCATAACGGCTTCGAAGAATGCGTCGATTGGCGCGCGGAGCGAAGCGAGCGCAGTCATGGCGCCTTCGAAATCCTCGGTCTGGATGTCGGTTCCTGCGCGCAGTTCCGCATGATCGACTGCCGTCAAAAGTGCCGATTCCGCAGGCTCCATTACGCCCTGTGCAGCGGCGTGTGGGTCGATTTCGCCTGCCTGTTTCAAGATATTCGCCGCGCGCTTGTACCCGGCGAGGAGGTTCGCCCCCTCGGCGGTCCCGACAAACGCCTGCAACGCCTTCACCCGCGCGAGCAGGCGGACGAGATCGTCCTCGCCGCCGAGCGCGAACACCGCGTCGATCAGGTCGTGGCGGACACCGGCTTCGCGTTGCTGAACTTTGAGGCGGTCGGCGAGAAAGTCGATTACTTGCAGCCAAGCTTTGGGATCGCGTTTGGCAGCCTCCTGCCAGAACGCATCGGCGAGATTCTGGTCTACGAGAAAATGGAGCGCCTCTTGTATCTTAGAAGCGGAACTGCCCGGGTCGCTCAGCTCAGTCTCAAATTCCGGCAATGGGATCGTCGTACCGTTAGCCCATTCCCGTGCCAAAGCAGTGAGCCATTCCATGTAGTTTGCGACATAGCATTGCCGTAGGGGAAGGCGGATCGACGATCCCTCAAGCAATGAAGCGATTCCAATCGCTGCGCGACGCAGGGCAAACGGATCCTTGGAACCAGTCGGCACTAGGCTGATCGCGAAGAACGCAAAAACCGTATCAAGCTTATCCGCCAGCGACACTGCCACCGTCACCGGTGCGGTCGGCACCTCGTCGCCCTGCCCGACCGGCTTGTAGTGATCGCGGATCGCGTCGGCGACGGCATCGGGCAAACCCTGCGCGCGGGCGAGGTGGCCGCCGATGATGCCCTGTAGTTCGGGGAATTCGCCGACCATGCCGGTGACGAGGTCGGCCTTGCACAATTCAGCAGCCTGGCGAGCCAGCGCCGGATCGCAATTCGGCACGATCTTTTCGGTGGCGAGCCACTCGGCCAGCTTAGCGACCCGCTCGACCTTGTCGGCGACGGTTCCCAGCTTTTCGTGGAAGACGATCTGCGAAAGCCTTTCCGCCTGGGTTGCGAGCGGCACCTTCAGGTCGTTTTCCCAAAAGAACTTCGCATCGCTCAACCGCGCGGCGAGCACCTTGCGGTTGCCCGCGACGATGGCCGTGCCACCGTCGCTCGCGTCGATATTGGCGGTGCAGACGAAGGCGTTCGCCAGCGCGCCGGTGCTGCCGGTGCACGCGAAATATTTCTGGTTCGTCCGCATCGTCAGCTGGATGACTTCGCGGGGCACGCCGAGGAAATCGGGGTCGAAACGCCCGAGCAGTGGCACGGGCCATTCGGTCAGGCCCGCGTTCTCGACGACCAGCCCTTCGTCCTCGACCAGCACCAAACCTTCGGCCGCCGCCGCAGCGCGCGCGCCGTCGCGGATCAGGGTGGTGCGTTCGGACAGGTGGACGATGACGTGGCAGGCGCGCAGTTTCTCGACGTAGTCGGCGGCGCTGCCGATGGTGATCGGGCCGCTATGGTGGAACCGGTGGCCCATCGTTGCCGCGCCGCTCGTGATGCCGTCGATCTCGAACGGGACGACATCATCGCCGAACAGCGCGATGATGCCCTGCAGCGGGCGGACCCAGCGCAGGCTTTCGGTGGAGAGCGAGGCATCGCCCCAGCGCATCGATTTCGGCCAGGGAAAGGCGCGAACGACGGCAGGGACCGCCTCAGCGAGGACGTCGGCGGTCGGGCGCCCGGGTTTGTCGATGACGGCGAAGAACACGCCGTCACGCTCGACGAGTTGTTCCCGCGTCAGGCCGGTCGAGCGGAGGAACCCGGCAAGCGCCTGCTCGGGTGCATTGCTGCGCGGGCCTTTGCGTTCTTCGCTGACCGCTCCGGTCGCTTCCGGGAGCCCGCGCGCGATGAGGGCGAGGCGGCGCGGGGTGGCGAAGGCTTCGATCGCCGTGGCGGTCAGGCCTGCCTTGGCGATTTCCTCGGCGAACAGGCGCGTCAGGTCGTCCTTGGCCTTGACCTGCATTCGCGCGGGGATTTCCTCGGAGCGGAGTTCGAGGAGGAAGTCGGTCACGCCGCCCACCCGTTCTTTTCCATCCAGCCAGCACACGCGCCCTTCGCCAGGTCACGGACGCGGCCCATATAGGCCTGGCGCTCGGCGACCGAGATGACGCCGCGCGCCTGCAGCGTGTTGAAGATGTGGCTCGCCTTGATCGCCTGTTCGTACGCCGGGATCGGCAGCTTGCGGTCGATGCAAAGCTCGCTTTCGGCCACGGCCTTGCGAAATCCGTCGAACAGCCGTTCGGTATCGGCCACTTCGAAACTATATTCGGAAGACTCGCGCTCGTTTGCGAGGAAGACGTCGCCATAGGTCACGCCCGTGTCGTTGAACGCGAGATCGTACACGCTGTCGACGCCCTGCACGTACATGGCGAGGCGTTCGAGGCCGTAGGTCAGTTCGCCCGCGACGGGCTTGCAGTCGTAGCCGCCCATCTGCTGGAAATAGGTATATTGCGTGACTTCCATCCCGTCGCACCAGACTTCCCAGCCCAGCCCCCAGGCGCCCAAAGTCGGCGATTCCCAGTCGTCCTCGACGAAACGGATGTCATGAAGGCGCGGGTCGATGCCGATGGCGTCGAGGCTGCCGAGATAGGCCTCCTGCATGTCGGGCGGACTGGGCTTCAGGATGACCTGATATTGGTAATACTGGCCGAGCCGGTTCGGGTTTTCGCCATAGCGCCCGTCGGTCGGGCGGCGGCAGGGCTGCACATAAGCGGCGTTCCACGGATCGGGCCCGAGCGCGCGCAAGGTGGTCGCGGGGTGAAACGTCCCTGCCCCCATTTCCATGTCATAGGGCTGCAGGATCACGCAGCCGCGCGCGCTCCAGTAATCGTGGAGCGTCAGGATCAGCCGCTGGAAGCTGAGCGGTTTCGACACGGGCGGGGGCGTTCCTTCGCGGGTGCAACAATGCGCCCGCCCCTTGGTCAATGCAGCGCAGCGGGTCAAGATTAACGCGCCGATGTCAGGGTCGCTTGACAAGTCAGCGACTCAAGACATATAGTCATGTTAACCTGACATACCGTCAGGGAGGACTGACATGAAGAACCGGTTGAAAGTGCTGCGCGCCGAACGCGACTGGAGCCAGGCGGAACTCGCCGGGCGGCTCGATGTCTCGCGTCAGGCGGTGAACGCCATCGAGACGGGGAAGTACGACCCTTCGCTCCCGCTCGCGTTCCGTATCGCCCGGCTGTTCGACATGAAGATCGAGGAGGTTTTCGATGACGGGGGTTCTGATGACTGACGAACGCGGCGTCGGCGAGCGGCAAGAGCGCGCCAAGCGCAACAGGGTGCTGACTTATTACGCGGTCCTGGTGCTGCTCGGCGGCACGGTGGGCTTTGTCTTCGCAACATATCAAAGCGACACGCCGGCATGGGCCGGCGGCAATATTCCGCCCTTGGTCGCCATCGTTCTGGCGGTGGTTACTGCAGGCGCCATGTTGGGCGGATGCGTGTTCATGAAACGACGCATCGATGAGGTCGAGTTTCAGAACAACCTGTACGCCAGCGGCTGGGCCACGGTTGCCATGATGGCCGGCTATCCGGTGTGGTACCTGCTCTGGAAGGGCCAGCTGGTGCCCGAGCCTTCACACCAGATCATCTTCGTGGCGTTCTACATCGTCATGCTTGCCGCCTATCTGATCCGAAAATTTCGCTAACCCGCAACACTTCAAGGATATTTCGACATGAACAAGCTGATTGCCACACTGGTGGCCACGACGCTGCTTGCCGGGAGCGCGGTTGCGCAGACACCGGCGGCATCCTCCGCTGCCCCCAAGCTGATGGCGGATCCCGCGCTTTGGGTGGTGAAGGATGCGGACACGACGATCTATCTGCTTGGGACCGTCCATGTCCTGAAACCCGGCACCGAATGGCTCGATGGCGGGGTGAAGAAAGCGTATGACGCTTCGTCCGAAATCGTCCTCGAACTGCTCCAGCCCGAGACGGCGACGATGCAGGGCCTCATCGGTAAATATGCCGTCGATCCCGACGGCCCTGCCTTGACCGCGAAACTCTCGCCGGAGGTCAAGGCACTCTATGAAAAGACGACTTCGGAGCTCGGTCTGCCCGCCCCTGCTTTCGAGAAATTCCAGCCGTGGTTCGTCAGCACCATCCTGTCGCTGACGGCGATCACCAAGGCCGGCTATGATCCCGAAAGCGGCGTCGAGCGCCAGATTACCGCGGCAGCCAGCCGCGATGGCAAGAAACTCGCGGGCCTCGAGACTGCGGAGCAGCAAATCGGCTTTTTCGCCTCGCTGCCTGAGGAAGCGCAGCTCAAGTTCCTGAAATCGACGCTCGAGGAACTGGCGAAGGTCGATTCGATGTTCAACGAAATGGTCGCCGATTGGGCAAAGGGCGATCCCGATGCGCTCGCCCGCCTGCTCAACGCGTCGATGAACGATTCGCCGGAGGTCGTGAAAGTCCTGCTCACCGATCGCAATGCACGCTGGGCCGAGTGGATCGACAAGCGTCTGGCGACGCCGGGCACGATCTTCATCGCGGTCGGCGCGGGGCATCTGGCAGGGTCCAATAGCGTCCAGGAATTCCTGAAGGCGCGCAAGCTGAAGGCCGTGCGTATCCCGTCCTGAACACGACATTGGTAACGAGGGGGCAAGCGGCTATGGCGCGGGGATGACCCGCCCCCTGCTTGCCCTCGCCGTCCTTGTTGCCCTTGCCGCGTGTGGCGGGACCGAAGCCAAGGCGCCGGTCCGTGCCACGCCCCCGGCCAGGCCTGCGCTGTGGAAAGTCGTCGATCCGGACACGACGATCTATTTGTTCGGGACGATCCACCTGTTGCCCAAGGGATTGCAGTGGACGACGCCGACGATGACGCAGGCGATGGCGTCGTCGCAGATGCTGTACCTCGAAGTCGCGCTCGACAAGGATCCGGCGAAGCTGGGCGCGGTGATGGCGAAGCTCAACAACACGACCGGCCTGCCCCCGCTGCTCGACCGGGTGCCGCCGGCGAAGCAGGCGCTGCTCAAGAAAGTCGTCGAGGAATCGAAGATTCCGATGGCGTATCTGGATGCGCAGGAAACCTGGGCGGCGGCACTGGCGCTTTCCTCGGCATCGATGGCGAAGCTCAACCTCAGCTATGAGGAAGGCGCGGAGACGCAGCTGACGAACGTGTTCGCCAAAGCCGGCAAGTCGGTGAACGGGCTGGAGACGGCCGAGCAACAGCTCGGCTATTTCGACACCCTGCCGGAGGCGGCGCAGCGCGTTTTCCTCGCCAGCATCCTCGACGATGACGATGCCAAGGCGCGCCAGGAATTCGGGAAGATGATCGCGGCGTGGAAAGCGGGCGACGTGCGCCGGATCGCGCTGACCTTCGACGACGAGATGAAGCTGTCGCCGGTGCTGGCCGACGTGCTGCTGCGCAAGCGCAATGCGAATTGGGCGGCGTGGATCGGCGAGCGGATGAAGCAACCCGGCACGGTCTTCGTCGCGGTCGGTGCCGGGCATCTGGCGGGCAAGGGATCGGTCGAAGAACTGGTCGCCGGGCGCGGGTTCAAGGTGGTGCGGGTGCAATAACCGCCGCTGGTTGCAAAACGCCCCCTCCCCCGCTATGCGCGCCGCTCCCCGTCGCATTGACATCCCTGGAGGCGCGGCGGGTGCAACACTTGGAGAATAACTATGAGCGATCAGCTGACTTTGTCGGCCGAAGCGCGCGAGACGGCGGGTAAGGGAGCCAGCCGGGCATTGCGTCGTGAGGCCCGCGTTCCTGCCGTCGTCTATGGCGCAGGCGAAGCCCCATTGGGTATCCATGTCGAGGAAAAGGCGCTGATGAAAGCGCTGCACACCGGACATTTCATGAATTCGGTCGTCATGCTGACGGTTGGCGGCAAGGACGTGCGTACCCTTCCCAAGGACGTATCGTTCCACCCGGTTTCTGACCGCCCGCTGCATGTCGATTTCCTGCGCATCGGCGAGCACAGCAAGGTGACGATCAGCGTCCCCGTGCACTTCATCAACGAAGAAGCCTCGCCCGGCATCAAGCGCGGCGCCGTGCTGAACGTGGTGCGTCACGAGCTGGAACTGATCTGCGACGCGGCGGAAATGCCCGATGAGATCCAGATCGATCTGACCGGCACGGATGTTGGCGATTCGATTCACATTTCGTCGGTGACCCTGCCCAAGGGCGTCGCATCGGCCATTACCGACCGCGACTTCACCATCGCCACGCTGGTCGCCCCGTCGGCGCTCAAGTCGAGCGAAGGCGATGCCGAGGGTGAAGAAGCAGCCGAGGCGGAGTAATTCTTAAGGCCCCTCCTCCTTTAGGGGAGGGGTTGGGGTGGGGGTTGTCCGCGAAAGCCTGGACATCGTTGAGGTGGACAGTCCCCACCCCAACCCCTCCCCTGAAGGGGAGGGGCTTAAGTGATGCAACTCTGGGTCGGCCTCGGCAATCCGG
The DNA here is from genome assembly GCA_038228865.1 of Sphingomonadales bacterium. Classification (GTDB taxonomy): domain Bacteria; phylum Pseudomonadota; class Alphaproteobacteria; order Sphingomonadales; family Sphingomonadaceae; genus Sphingomonas_O. The sequence continues at coordinate 79,887 of JBBROX010000007.1, forward strand.
GCGCGGAATATGCGCTGCACCGGCACAATGTCGGCTTCATGGCCGCCGACGTCATCGCGCAGGAATATCGCTTTGCCCCATGGAAAGCGAAATTTCAGGGCAACCTGACCGAAGGCCGCATCGGGTCCGAAAAAATCCTGCTGCTCAAACCCGCGACGTTCATGAACGACAGCGGACTCAGCGTCGGTGAGGCGATGCGGTTCTACAAGCTGGCGCCTGCGGACGTTACCGTGTTCTACGACGAACTCGACCTAGCCCCGTTCAAGGTCAAGGTCCGCACCGGCGGCGGCGCGGCGGGCCACAACGGCATCCGCTCGACGATGGCGCACATCGGCGAGGACTTCCGCCGGGTCCGCATCGGCATCGGCCATCCAGGGCACAAAGACCGGGTGACGGGATATGTCCTCGGTAATTACGCCAAGGCCGAAATGGACAACCTCGCGCATCTGCTCGGGGCCATCGCGGGTGAAGCGAAATGGCTGGCAGAAGGCGACGACGTGCGGTTTATGAGCGATCTCGCACTACGAATGGGACAGGACTGATATGGGTTTCAAATGCGGGATCGTCGGGCTGCCGAATGTAGGCAAGTCCACCCTGTTCAATGCGCTGACGCAGACGGCGGCGGCGCAGGCGGCGAATTATCCGTTTTGCACGATCGAACCGAACGTCGGCAACGTCGCGGTCCCCGACCCGCGGCTCGACAAGCTGGTCGAGATCGGAAAATCGGCCAAGAAGATCGAAACGCAGCTGGCGTTCGTCGACATTGCGGGCCTGGTGCGTGGCGCGTCGACCGGTGAAGGACTCGGCAACCAGTTCCTCGGCAACATCCGCGAGGTCGATGCTATCGTCCACGTCCTGCGCTGTTTCGAAGACGGCGACATCACCCATGTCGAGGGCAAGATCGATCCGATTGCCGATGCGGAGACGGTCGAGACCGAACTCATGCTGTCGGACCTCGAATCGCTCGAGAAGCGCGTGCCGAACCTGATCAAGAAGGGGCAGCAAGGCGACAAAGAAGCCAAGGCGGCCGCCGCCGTGTTGGGCAAGGCGCTGGTGCTGTTGCGCGAAGGCAAACCTGCGCGTCTGACCAAGATCGACGACGCCGACGAGGCGCGGCTATTCGAACAGGCGCAGCTGCTGACCTCCAAGCCGGTGCTATACGTCTGCAACGTCGAAGAGAGCGCGGCGGCGGACGGCAACGCGCTGTCGGCCAAGGTGTTCGACATGGCCAAGGCAGTCGGCGCACAGGCGGTCGTCGTTTCCGCTGCGATCGAAGCGGAAATCGCAACCATGCCGCCCGAGGATCGTGCCGAATTCCTGTCCGATCTGGGCCTTAGCGAAACCGGCCTCGCCCGCGTGATCCGCGCGGGATACGAGCTCCTCCACCTGATCACCTTCTTCACCTGCGGCCCCAAAGAAGCGCGCGCGTGGACGGTGCACAAGGGGGCAACGGCGCCCAATGCCGCAGGCGCGATCCACAGCGATTTCGAACGCGGGTTCATCCGGGCCGAAACCATCGCCTATGACGATTACATCGCGTTCGGCGGCGAAACCGGCGCGCGCGAGGCCGGGAAGCTGCGGTCGGAGGGCAAAGAGTATATCGTTGTCGACGGCGATGTGCTGTTGTTCCGCTTCAACGTCTGAGGCCGCTAAAATGCTCTATTTCGAAGATCTCGAACCCGGCACCAAGTCCGCTTTCGGCCGCTATGAAGTGACCCGTGAGGAAGTGCTGGAGTTCGCGCGGAAGTATGATCCGCAGCCTTTCCATCTGTCCGACGAGGAAGCGGCAAAAACCCATTTCGGGCGGGTTGCCGCCAGCGGTTGGCACACCTGCGCCATGATGATGCGCATGCTGGTCGAAAACATGTCCGAAATCCAGCAGGCAGGCCTTGGATCGCCCGGCCAGAACGAGTTGCGCTGGCTGAAGCCGGTCTATCCGGGCGACACGTTGCGCATGGAAACCGAGGTTCTCGAAAAAACGCCGTCCCGGAGCAAACCCGGTATCGGGTCGTTCCTGTCGCGCGCCACGGTCATCAACCAGCATGACGAGCCTGTTATGACGACAGTGGCGATCGGCCTGATCAGACGACGGCCAGCTGACTAAGCGACGGCGTGTAGCTCGGGCGATCTTTCGCAGCCATCACCTTTGCCTTCCATCCGGCGTCCCATTGTCCAGTTGTTCTGGAAACGCACTTTAGGATTGGGCGCGCACCAGATCTCACCGCTGTCGGACAGCGCCGTAACCCAGATCAGGTTATGCTCTTGCCCGTAATCGATGACGCCCACCGCGTACCCATTCCCCTTATCGAGAACGGTCAGTGGGATTGGTGGATTTAGCTGCGTAAACATGGCGATAGGAACGCGCGAATCGATTTCGCGTTCCCGACGAGCTCAATGACCGCCGAACGCCATCAGACTATCGACCGGCACGCCCTCTGCGCGAAGACGATCCGCACCGCCCAGATCGGGCAGATCGATGGCGAAGACCGCACCCACGACTTCGGCACCGGCCTCGCGGAGCAGTTTGACGCAGGCCATTGCCGTTCCGCCCGTCGCGATCAGATCGTCGATGATCAGCGCGCGGTGACCCGGCAGCACCGCCCCGACGTGCAGTTCAAGCCGGTCGGTGCCGTATTCCAGATCGTAATCGACGCCCAGCGTCGCGCCAGGCAGTTTGCCCTTCTTGCGCGCGGGGATGACCCCTGCCCCCAGCGCCACCGCGACCGGCGCACCGAACAAAAAGCCCCGCGCATCAATGGCAATGATCCGGTCGGGGCTAAGCGGTTTGGCGATGTCGGCCATCGCCGCCACTGCGCCAGCAAACCCCGCTCCATCGGCGAGCAAGGTCGAAATATCCCGGAACTGGATCCCCGGCTTCGGGAAGTCGGGGATCGTCCGAACGAGCGATTTAAGCTCGTGGTTGGTCATTTTGCTCGCGGGGTCGCGGGCTGTCACTTCTTCTTGGGCTTCTTGTCTGCCCAGATGTTGCGATAGGCGAGATAGGCCAGTCCCGTGAACCCAAGGAGGTAAACGATCGCCGCCCAACCGACTGCATGGCGTGTCGGCAGGTTGGGTTCCGCTGCCCACATCAGGAATGCCGTTATGTCCTTCGCTTCCTGCTTCAGGGTCGCTTTGGTTCCATCGGCATAGGTTACCTGATCGTCCGTCAAAGGCGGGGCCATCGCGAGGTTCAGGTTCGGGAAGTACGGATTGTAGTGCAACCCGTCCGGCGTTTTCACGTCCGGGAACTTTGCCACCAGAGCAGCCGGTTGTTCCTCATAACCTGTCAGCAGCGAGTAGATATAATGCGGCCCCTTGTGACGCGCTTTGGCAATCAACGACTGGTCCGGCGGCAACGCGTTGTTGTTCGACGCACGCGCAGCTGTTTCATTCGCGTAGGGCGACGGGAATTTGTCCGCCGGTGTCGCCTTGCGGGTCGTCGGCTCGCCGGTTTCCGGATTGATCGAGGGAACTTCGACCACCCAGTTCTTTGCAATCGCCTTAACCTCGGCCTTGTTGAACCCGATTTCCTCGAGATCGCGGAACGCGACCTGTTTCAGCGAGTGACAAGCCGAGCAGACTTCCTTGTAGACCTGAAAACCGCGCTGCAGCTGGCGGTTGTCATAATTGCCCATCGGCCCCTCGAACGACCAGGAGACGTTCTCCTTGGGGTGATGGGGCAGCTCGAAAGTGTTGAGCACCGTCGGCTTCCCGACCTCGGGAACGTAGGCGATCACACCCCAGACGAGCGACCAGAGCAGGACGAGGACAAAGCCGGCACCAGCCAGCATTCCGATAGGACGAACCATGATAAACCCCTATTCGGCCGGCTGGAGCTGCGGCGCTGAGCCGGAGCCGCGATCGTTGCCCTTGCCGAGCACAGCCTCGGTAATCGAATTCGGCAGCGGCAGCGGCCGTTCGATCATCGAAATGAGCGGCAGGATGATGAGGAAGTGCGCAAAGTAATAAGCCGCCGCGATCTGCGAGATGATCACATAAGGCTCTTCAGCCGGCGCACCCCCGCAATAGCCGAGCACGAGAACTGCCGGGAGCAACCCGAAGATCGTGAACTTCTTGAACAGCGGGCGGTAATTCCCCGAGCGCACCGGCGACGGGTCGAGCCAGGGCAGGAAGAACAGCAGCAGGATCGAGCCGAACATCGCCAGCACGCCCCACAGCTTTGCCGGCAGGATGAAATCGACGGTGAACGCACGCAGGATCGCGTAGAATGGCCAGAAATACCATTCGGGCACGATGTGCGCGGGCGTCGAAAGCGGGTTGGCCGCGATGTAATTGTCGGGGTGACCGAGCAAGTTCGGCCCAAAGAACATCAGCGCCGCGAACCCAATCAGGAAGACGCCCAGCCCGAAGCCGTCCTTCGCCGTGTAATACGGATGGAACGGCACGGTATCCTGCTCGCTCTTCACATCGACGCCAGTCGGATTCGACGAACCCGGAATGTGCAGCGCCCAGACGTGGAGGATAATGACCCCCGCGATCACGAACGGCAGCAGATAATGCAGCGAAAAGAAGCGGTTGAGCGTGTTATAGTCCGGTGCCGGGCCGCCGAGCAGCCAGGTCTGGATCGTCGGGCCAACCAGGGGAATCGCCGAGAACAGCCCGGTGATCACCTTGGCACCCCAGAAGCTCATCTGCCCCCAAGGGAGGACGTAGCCCATAAAGGCGGTCGCCATCATCAGCAGGAAGATGACCACGCCGAGCAGCCAGATGACCTCACGCGGCGGCTTATACGACCCGAAATACAGGCCGCGTGCCATGTGGATATAAACCACGACGAAGAACATCGACGCACCGTTGGCATGCGCGTAGCGGAAGAACCAGCCGCCGTTGACGTCGCGCATGATGTGTTCGACCGAATCGAACGCGCCGCCGATGTCGGCATGGTAATGCATGGCAAGGATGATGCCGGTGACGATCTGGATCGCCAGCGCCGCGCCCGCAAGCACGCCGAAGTTCCAGAAATAGTTCAGGTTGCGCGGCACCGGATAACCGGCGCCGACCGCATTATAGACGAAGCGCGGCAATGGCAGCTTTTCGTCGATGTAGCGCATGAAGGGATTCTTCGGCGCGTACTGCTGGGCCCAGGGAAAGCTCATGCCTTTGCTCCGACTTCGACAAGGGTGTCCGACCGGAAGACATAGTCGGGAACCATCAGGTTTTTCGGGGCAGGCCCCTTACGGATACGGGCCGCCGTGTCGTAGGTCGATCCGTGGCACGGACAGAAATACCCGCCGAACTCGCCCTTGATCTCGCCCGCCGACGCACCGAGCGGCACGCAGCCGAGGTGGGTACAAACGCCCATCGTAATGAGCCATTGCTCCTTGCCGGGCTTGGTGCGTTGCGCCAGCGTCTGCGGATCGCGCAAGGTGCTGACGGGCACCTTGTTCGCTTCGGCGATCTCGACCGGCGTCAGGTGGCGCACGAACAGCGGCTGTTTCTGGAAAATCGTCTTGATCGCCTGGCCGACCTCAATCTTCGAGATGTCGACCTCGGTCGTCAGCGCCGCAAGCACGTCGGCTGACGGGTTCATCTGATTGATGGCTACACCCGCGATCGGAATGATCCCGACTCCCGCAAAGGCGACAGCCGCGATGTTGATAATATCGCGTCGGCGCAGTTCGGGTTCTACGGCGATGGTTGCGTCTACTTCTGGAACAGCCTGTCCGGCCATAACGATGTGTCCCCAAGTTGACCGACGCGAAAGCAGGATAGCCCGCGTGACGGTGCTTGTGGGCGCGCTGATAGCGTCTCGCGCGGTCCATGCAAATGCGAAAATGTCGGACTTGTGACGGTTTCTTCCTGCCCCTACGGCATGGGGCATGCGCTTGGCCTGTTACCAGCCCGAAATTGCAGGGAATATGGGCGCGGTCCTGCGCCTCGCCGCCTGTTACGGAATCGCGGTCGATGTGATCGAACCCTGTGGATTCGTCTTTTCCGATTCCAAGATGCGCCGGGCGGGGATGGATTATGCCGCCCAAGTCCCGATCGAGCGCCATGCCGACTGGGCGGCGTTTCGGGCAGCGGCCCCTGCCCGCCTGATCCTTCTGACGACCAAGGCTGACCGGCGCCTTCACGATTTCAGCTTTGCGGCAACCGATACACTGGTGATGGGGAGCGAGAGTTCGGGCGTGCCATTTGACGTCGCGCAAAGCTGTGATGCGGCGATCCGGATACCGATTTCTCGCGATGTGCGCTCGTTGAACCTTGCGGTCGCCGCAGCCATCGCCTTAACCGAAGCACTCAGACAAACGGGGGAATTGCCGGCATGATCGAACTCGACGCCGAACAACAACAGGCGCGGACCTGGTTCGAATCGCTCCGCGACCGCATTTGCGCGTCGTTCGAAAGCATCGAGCGCGAAGCAGGGAGCGAGGCGTCGTTCGATTACACCCCCTGGAATCGCGACGATGACCCCGACGGCGCAGGCGGCGGCGGCGTGCGTGGCGTGATGAAGGGGAAGGTGTTCGAGAAAGTCGGCGTCAACGTCTCGACCGTGGGTGGTGCCTTCAATCCCGAATTCGCACCATCGATACATGGCGCAGAAGAGAATCCCGAGTTTTTCGCGACCGGGATCAGTCTGGTCGCACATATGGCCAATCCGCACGTCCCCGCCGTTCATATGAATTGCCGTTTTCTCGTAACAACCAAACGCTGGTTCGGCGGTGGTGCGGACCTCAATCCGGCGCTGCCCAGGGACGAGGACACGGCCGATTTCCATGCGGCCATGGAACGTGCCTGTGCAGCCAGCCCCTCGGGCGATTATCCGCGCTTCAAGAAATGGGCGGACGATTATTTCTGGCTGCCGCATCGGAAAGTCCATCGCGGGGTCGGCGGGATCTTCTACGATCATATGGAATCGGACTTCGAGGCCGATTTTGCTTTGACGCGCGCGTTGGGCGAGGCGTTTCTCGATGCCTATCCCATGATCGTGCGTCGGCGGATGGCCACGCCGTACACGGCCGACGAAGAGCAGGCCCTGCTTGAGTGGCGCGGACGATATGCCGAGTTCAATCTGGTCTACGACCGGGGCACGCTTTTCGGGCTGAAAACCGGTGGCAATATCGACGCCATCCTGATGAGCCTGCCCCCGCGGGCCGTTTGGAGCTGAGGCATTGGCTCTAACGCCGGTGCGTGACGGCCATTGCGCCGCCATCGTCACGCATCTGGAGATGTGCGAGCGTCCGCGCCCGCAACCGTTACGCGCGGGTGCGCTGCGACTTGTCGCCTGGAAACAGCCCGATCTGGCGAAATACCGGGCGCTGTTCGCGCGCGTCGGTACGCCCTGGTTGTGGTTTTCGCGCGCCGTCATGCCCGATGCGCAGGTGTCCGCGATCATCGGCGATCCGGCGGTCGAGGTGTTTGCCGTGGTTGACCCACGCGGGATCGAGGTGGGTATCCTGGAACTCGATTTCCGCGAATCTGCAAATTGCGAAATCGGCTATTTCGGCCTGGTGCCGGAGTTGAATGGCGGCGGGCATGGACGCTGGCTGATGGGGGAGGCACTGGCCCGCGCCTGGCGCAAGGATGTTTCCCGTGTCTGGTTACACACCTGCACGCTCGACCATCCGTCGGCTCTAAACTTTTACCGCGCGCAGGGATTCGTGCCTTTCAAGCGTGAGGTCGAGACTTTCCCCGATCCCCGCCTGACCGGCCACCTGCCCCGCGAGGCGGCGCCTCAGGTACCGCTGCTGAGTGCCAGCTGACGGTATATCGCGGCGGACAGCAGGACGATCAACAACCCGAGAACGGCGCCCCCCAGTGCATTGGCGATTGCCGCTGCCATCGGATCGAGCGATTCGGGAAGAAGGAGCGATCCAAGCACCGTCAGGATCGACGTTGCCGCCGACGTCGCGATCCAGCCAACGATACCGACAAGCAGCACCAGTCCGACGATGCGCCAGCCCACACCCTGCGTCCGGTCCCAGCTTTCGCGCAGACCTTTGAGCGGGTTGGACAATCGACCATCGGCCATCACCGGGCCTAGCACCACGAATCGTCCCAGGATGTAGAGACCCGGTACGACGAAGAGCAGAATGCCGAACCCGATCGCCAGGTTGGAAATCAGGCTGGCAAGGAAATAGCCGGGAAACAACCGGGCACCGCCCGATATGGCCTCGGCCACTGTCGGGCGGCCGCGATCGATCAGCAGTACGAGAATAACGATCTGGCCGAGTGCACCAATCGCGTTGACGAGGATGAGCGCGCCGGCGTTGCGCTGATAATAGGCGAGGACTTGCTTGAGCGCTTCTGCGCCCGCTCCCGAAGTTTGCGGTACCGGCAGCATCAGCCACAGAGCAAAAGACGGCAAAAAAACGAACACGCCAGCAAGAGTCAGCAGCAAAACAGCGTTGTGGCGCGCCATCGCGACGACATCGGCCCAGATCCGGTCGTATGAAAAAGTCATAAGTCAGAACGCTCCGTCGATGCTTTGACCGGCGCTAGGCAATCGGTGCATGGCATACAAGTGACCATGACTGACGATATCGACTGGATCGTTGCCGACGCCCCCGTTCCCTATCCCGAAGCACTTGCGTGGATGGAGGCGCGTGCTGCGGCTGTCGCGGCCGGTGAGGCGCGCGAAGCAATATGGCTGGTCGAGCACCCCCCCCTCTACACCGCCGGAACCAGCGCCGACCCTGCCGAGCTGCTCGACGCGCGGTTTCCGGTATTCGCGGCTGGGCGCGGCGGGCGCTATACTTATCACGGCCCCGGGCAGCGCATCGGCTATCTTATCCTCGACATCGGCAAGCGCGGGCGCGACGTGCGCTGCTTCGTCAACGCCGTCGAGGGCTGGGTGATCGCCGCGCTGGCACGCCTTGACGTAGCAGCTTGGCGCGCACCGGGGCGGATCGGCATCTGGACGGACGATCGCGGGCAGGAAGCAAAAATCGGCGCGATCGGCATCCGCGTGCGCCGCTGGGTCTCGCTGCACGGATTCTCCGTTAACCTTGCCCCCGATTTGTCACATTTCGGTGGAATCGTGCCCTGCGGCTTGCCCAATTTCGGGGTCACCAGCCTATCGAAGCTGGGCAAAACGACCGAAATGGCTGATCTGGACGCTGCATTATTGGCAGAATTCCTGGGTTTTCTAGACGCATTATGATCTTGCCGGAAAATTGACACAATTCGCTTGAGTGCCCCGAAAAGAAAAGCTAAAGCCCACCTCGATTTGGGGAATAAGGCAATAGGCCGACCAAGTCCGCCATTCCTAGGGAGCATAATATGCGCAAGATTGCTACTGTTTCGATGATCGCCGCCGCTGCGTTCGCTGTTGCCGCGTGCAGCAAAACCGAGTCGACCAACACGGTCGTCGAGAACGCTGTCGACATGAACGCGACGAACGCCATGGAAGGCACGACCAACGACACGATGACCACCGCCGACAACGCGATGGAAAATGCATCGAACTCGATGGACAACGCTGCCAACTCGATGAACAACAGCACGAACGCGATGTAATTTCGCGCTTTCGAGCGACTGTTTTTGGTAAGGGCCGTCCGGGCAACCGGGCGGCCTTTTCTTTTGCCCTAAACGCCGCCCTGCCCCCGTTTTGTCTCGGTTCATCGCATGAGCATCATGCCTGTTCGCAAAGGGTTTTCGTGTGTCACTTCCCGCCCTAGAGACGGTGACGTACTACGGAGGATGTGTTGATGCGTTTGCGGTTGCTGTCGATTGGGGTGACCCTCAGCTGCGTTGTCGGGGCCGCTGTCTCGGGACCGGCCGCCGCACAGATATTCTGGCAATCGCCCAACTATAGCGGTGCGCCCCTGATGCCCGGTGATCCAGGTCTTGGCGTCAGCCTGCCGGGTGCGACGATTGCCGAGGAACGCGCAAATTGGACGTGGCAGATGCGCGCTGGACTCAACGTCGCCAAGCTGCAGTGCAAGTTCGACCGAACCCTGTTGGCCGAAAACAGTTATGACGGGGTTTACATCAACCATGCGGTCGAGCTCTCGCAAGCGTATGACACGCTGCGTAAATACTTCGTTCGGACCACCAAGACCCCAAAGGCCGCCCAGAACGCGCTCGATCAATACGGAACCAAGACTTACAGCGGCTTTTCGACCGTCGGCAACCAGTTCGGTTTTTGCCACACCGCGTCGAGGATCGGCAAGAAAGCACAATTCGCTCCGCGTGGCGGGTTCACGATTTTCGTTGTCGAGCACCTGCGCGAGTTGCGCAACAGCCTGGGTCCGGGCAGCGAGCAATATTTCCGGCGCACCCGCCCAGTCTACACCGTCGCGATGCCGGTTTTAGAGGACCGTTGCTGGGATCGGCGGGGCAACTACCGTACACAGTGCGGAACGATCTACCTCTAACGCAATCCCAGAACCTTGTGAGCCTGCGTCGCCAAGCGCCAGCGTGGGCGAGCCATGACAAAGGCGACCGTGGCATCGCGCGCGCCCGCCGCATCGGCGCAATCCATCGGCTGGATGAGGAAATGGTCGAAGGCCCAGCCTTCCATCGTGGCAATGTCGCTGTCCGGCTGCGGCCATACGAGCTTCAGTTCGTTGCCACTGGTCTGGATGACTTGGCTACCAGCCTTGGGACTGATGCATAGCCAGTCGATCCCCGGGCGCGCGGCAATCGTGCCGTTGCTTTCCACGCCGATCTCGAAGCCACGCGCATGGAGAGCAGCGATGAGCGCATCGTCGATCTGCAACATCGGCTCGCCACCGGTGAGCACGATATAGCGCAACGCGCGTCCTTCGCCCCAGAAGCGTTCGGCGGCATCCGCCAGCAGGTCGACATCGGTAAAGCGGCCCCCGCCCGCGCCGTCGACGCCGACGAAATCGGTATCGCAGAATCGGCAGACCGCCGTCGCCCGATCCTCTTCACGACCGCTCCAGAGGTTACACCCGGCAAAGCGCACGAACACCGCGCGACGTCCGGCCTGCACGCCTTCCCCCTGCAGTGTCAGGAACATTTCCTTGACCGCATAACTCATGGGAGCGCGGGATCGACGAGTCCGGCCTCGGCAAAGCCCTTGGCACGCAAGCGACAGCTGTCGCAGATGCCACAGGGGTGTCCATCCGGGGTCGGATCGTAGCACGACCAGGTTGCGCCTGCATCGAGACCCAGATCGATCGCAGCCCGAGCAATGTCCGCTTTGCTCAGCAAGGCAAGCGGTGCGTGCACGGTCAGCTTCGCACCCTCCACACCCGCCTTGGTCGCGGTCCGTGCCATGGCTTCGAACGCCGAAATGAATTCGGGGCGGCAATCGGGATAGCCCGAATAGTCGAGCGCGTTGATACCTATGACGAGGTCGTTCGCCCCCATCGCCTCTGCCCAGCCAAGCGCGACCGACAGGAAGATCGTGTTGCGCGCGGGCACGTATGTGATCGGAATGCCCGGCTCAACGCCGCCCCCCGGCACCGCGATGCTCGCATCGGTCAGCGCCGAACCGCCGAAGCGCGTCAGGTCGAGCGGCAGGACGACATGGCGTTCAGCACCAAGCATAGCGGCGACACGTGCCGCCGCCGCCAATTCGATCCGGTGGCGCTGATTATAGTCTATCGTGAGCGCCAACAGCCGATACCCAGCGGCCCGCGCCATCCCGGCAGCAACCATCGAGTCAAGACCGCCAGAAACAAGCGCAACGGCGATCGCGCCGGAGGGTGCAGGAGCAAGTGTCATAATGACCCGCCGCTAGGCTGCGCACGGTGCCTCTGCAAGACGCCAAAAAACGGGCCGCCCCGAAGAGCGGCCCAGATAGGGCCATTGCGGCCCGCTAGGGAGGAAAGCGCACCGGAAAACTCGATTCGCCGATTCACTCCTTAACAAGTGATGGTTAACGAAAGCTCAATGCATCGACAGCGCAGGGCATTCTCCCGTACGACGCGCTTCGATCGTCAGGTCGAACGGCGAGCCGCTAAGAACACCTTGCGTATCGATCTGCGCGAGACGCGGCGTCTCGACACGAATGGTCGTCAGGCCGTTGCCGGTTCCGGGACAGGAATAGCTGACGACCGTTCGCCGCGGATCATTGGCAACGACAAAGCGGCTGCAGGTTGTGACCGGATGCTGAATTTGTAGAAGTACTTTCGCGTCACCGATACAAACCGTGCGCGGCGCAAAGGAGCTATCCTGCGACGTCAGCAACCATTTACCGGGCTGAAGTTGGACAAGTGCCGTCAGCGGCGGTGCATCCGCCGCTGTTGCGAGCAAACCGAAAAGCGGCACCGCGAAAAATCGTATCGATCTGGTCACCCATGCACCCCTGCATACGAGAGCGAGCGCATCGCACCCACCCCGTTCCGTATTGCGACCCGGATTATTTATAATCGATTCGTGAGCGGAATGTTAGGGGGCGGCAACAATTTCCCGTGCCGGAATGGGAAACACGCGCGAACAAAAGGCGCAATCGACGCCGATGTTGCCTGCCGCATCCGACATGGCAAGGCGTTCTTCTTCCGGAAACTGGGCGAGGACACTGCGGATATGGGCCGGATCGCACCGGCACCCCTTCGCAAGCGATGCACCGCCGAGGAGCCGCACTTCGTCCTCTTCGTTGAACAATCGCCAGACGATGGTTTCGAGCGGCAGGTCGCGATCAAGCAATTCCTCCGCCGCAAGCGTGCTGCCAAGGATCGCCACATGCTCCCATTCGGGGTGGTCGAGCCTCGTGTGCAGCCGTTCGCGGCCCTCTTCGCCCTCCGGCAGATGCTGAAGGAGCAGTCCGCCGGCTTTGCAGCCGGTTTCGTCGCGCCCGACCGCGATGCGTACCAAGCTGGGGATTTGTTCTGACTGTGCGAAATAACTTTGCGCCGCATCGGCCAGGGATCCGCCCTCCAGCGGTACGATGCCCTGATAGCGTTCGCCCGACACCGCCTGATCGAACGTGATCGCGAGATAGCCCTGCCCGAACAGCGCGAACAAAGACGGGTCTGCCGGCCCCTCAGCCAGGCGCTCGGAATCGTGGCGGACATAGCCGCGAAGCTCGCCACCCTTGTAGTCGCATACCAGCAGGTCGACGATCCCGGCCTCGGTCTGCGCCTGTAACGTCATTTGTCCGTCGGCATTCTTGAGCAAAGCGCCGAGTAACGCAGTCAGTACCAGCGCCTCGGCCAGCAACCGCTCGATAGCCGGCGGATAGGCATGCGCGGCAAGGATGGTGTCGAGTACGGGGCCCAGGCGTGCGAGACGTCCGCGTGCATGGCGCTCGGCAATGGTGAAACCCAGCGTGCGATCGATGTCGTGTGTCGTCATGACCGCAACATGGGGACGCAGGATCGCACCCTCAACCCAGCAGCCCGAATCCCCACAGCAGGACCGATTTCTGTGCGTGGAGGCGGTTCTCTGCTTCGTCCCAGATGGCCGATTGCGGGCCGTCGATAACTTCGCGGGTCACTTCCTCGCCGCGATGAGCAGGGAGGCAGTGGAGGAAAGTCGCGCCCGCCTTTGCGCCGCCCATCAGACTGTCGCCGACCTGATAGGGCATCATTGCGGCGAGCTTGGCATCGGCGTGATCCTGGCCCATCGAAATCCAGGTGTCGGTGACGACCATGTCGGCATCGGCCACGGCACGCGCCGGATCGCGTTCGATGGTCACACGCGCGTTCGTACCCGCCAATCGTGCATTGGCCTCGTCGATCCAGCGAGGGTCAGGATCGTATCCATCAGGACAGCCGATCGCGACCGAGAACTTCATCAGCCCCGCTGCCTCGACGATCGAATGAAGCACGTTATTGCCGTCGCCAAGCCATGCCCATTTCGTGCCGGGCAGCGCAACGCCGCGTTCGATCACGGTCAGCAGGTCGGCCATGATCTGGCACGGATGCGAGGCGTCGGTCAGGCCATTGATGACCGGCACCGTCGCATGTTCCGCCATCTCTGCAAGCTTGGCGGGATCGTCCGTACGGATCATGATCGCATCGACGTAGCGCGAGAGGACACGGGCGGTATCCGCTACAGTCTCGCCACGCCCCAATTGCATCGACCCCGCGTCCATGACGATGGTCGTGCCGCCGAGCTGGCGCATCGCCATGTCGAACGACACGCGGGTACGCGTCGATGACTTTTCGAAGATCATCGCGAGTGTATGCCCGGCAAGCGGGGCGTCGGCATCCGCCCTGCCCTTCGGCCAGCCAGCCCGCGCTGCTTTGCGATCGAGCGCATCGGCGAGCATCGCTGCAATCCCGTCCGCCCCTGCCGACGACAGGTCCAGGAAGTGGCGGATCATGCCGCCGCCGGAACCTCGAAACCCGCAGCGGCCGCCGACAGTTTCTCGACGAACTCGGCGATGTGATGCTCTTCGATGTTGAGCGGTGGCAGGACGCGGACGACATTGTCGCCCGCTGCCACGGTCAGCAGCCCGTGATGGTCTCGCGCGTACGCCACAAAGGCGCGGCTATCGACCTTGAGCTTGATGCCGAGCATCAAGCCCATGCCCCGCACGCTGTCGAAGATATGATCGTGGTTCGGCAGCATCTGGCCAAGCGTCGCGCGCAACCGTTCCGATGTTGCGGTGACCTGTGCCAGAAATTCGTCGTTGGCGACAACATCGAGAACGGCGTTACCCGCCGCCATCGCCAGCGGATTGCCCCCATAGGTAGAGCCATGCGTTCCGGCGACCATCCCTTGCGCGGCATGTTCGGTTGCGAGGCACGCGCCGAGCGGAAACCCGCCGCCAATGCCCTTGGCTGTAGCCATGATGTCGGGAACAACGCCGTAATGCTCATGCGCATAGAGCTTGCCCGTGCGAGCCATGCCGCATTGCACCTCGTCGAGAACGAGCATCAGACCCTTTTCGTCGCAGACCTTGCGCAGACCGGTCATAAATGCCTGACTGGCGGGGCGGATGCCGCCTTCGCCCTGGATCGGTTCGACGAGAAAGCCCGCCGTATTGTTGTCGACCAGCGCCAGCGCGGCCTCCAGATCGTCGAACGGCGCATAGGCGAAACCAGGCAGCACTGGCTCGAACCCAACGCGCATCTTGTCCTGATTGGTCGCGCTGATCGTCCCCAGCGTTCGGCCGTGAAAAGCGTTCGAAAAGGTGATCAGCGTATGGCGCTGTGGATTGCCGGTGGCGTAGTGAAAGCGTCGTGCGGTCTTGATTGCGCATTCGACCGCTTCCGCGCCCGAATTGGTGAAGAACACCGTGTCGGCGAAGGTGTGATCGACCAGCCGTTGCGCCAGCGCCTCGCCCTGCGGGCTGCCATAGAGGTTCGACACATGCATCAGCGTTGCCGCCTGATCCTGAATCGCCTTGGTCAGGTGGGGGTGGCCATGCCCGAGCAAGTTGACGGCAATACCGCTGGCAAAGTCGAGATAACGCTCGCCGCGCTCACCATAAAGATAGGCGCCTTCGCCTCGCACCGGCCGCACCCCGCTCCGGGGATAAACGGGCATGAGAGCGGTGATCGTCATCGCACAGGGCCTTTCGCGTAAACAGAAAAGGCGACCCGCTGGCCGCCTTGCCGTGCATTTACGCGCCTTGTTCCGGACCCGTCAACACTGGTCAGCGGGAAGCCCCTAGTTCCGCAGCCGCCAGCCGCTCTTGAGGACCGCATAACAGATCGCCGTCAGCAACAGATTGATGCCAAGCAAGACCAGCGCGCCGGTAAGGACCGGCGAATCCGCCGCCCCGATAAATCCATAACGAAACCCCGAGATGACATAGTGGAACGGGTTCACACGGCTGAACGCCTGAAACGTCGGCGCGAGGCGGTCGATCGCGTAGAACGTCCCCGACAGCAGCGACAGCGGCGCGACAATGAAATTGCCAACGGCAGCCGCGTGATCGAATTTCTCTGCCCAGATCGAGGTTAGCACGCCGATCAGCGACAGCATCGCCGACCCCATCAGCCCGAACCACAGGATTGCCCACACATGGCGCGGCATCACATGGACGCCGGGCCAAAACAGCATGACCACCCAGATCGCAAAGCCGACGAGGATTGCCCGCGTCACCGCGCCGCCGACCATTGCGGTCAGCAATTCGCCCACCGACAGCGGCGGCATCAGGTAATCGACGATCGTCCCCTGGATCTTGCCGACCAGCAGCGAGAAGCTCGAATTGGCGAACGCATTCTGCATCATGCCCATCACGATGAGCCCGGGTCCGAGGAAATCGGCAAAGGCGACGCTTGCCCCGCCGATGCTCACCGGCGTGCGTCCGCCGGTCGCAACAGTGAAATTCGCCAGAAATAACAGGGTTGTGATCGCCGGTGCCCAGATCGTCTGCAGCTGCACCTTGAAAAAACGGCGCACTTCCTTGATATAGAGGGTCTTCAATCCACCCCAGTTGACGTTCTTGATCACCGGTACGCCGGGTTCGAAACGAATGGCACTTGGCGGCACGGCGTGTTGGGGCTGGTCGTTCATCGCGGTTGCGACTATCGGCTCCGCTTTCGCGCCGCAACCGACAAGCGTCCGCAACGCAAAATACCGGCGAACGCCGGGTACAAGGAATCTGCATGGCCTGGACCGACGAACGCATCGATCAGCTGAAAACGATGTGGGAAAAGGGGATGACCGCGAGCCAGATCGCGGAAACGCTGGGCGGCGTCAGCCGCAACGCCGTGATCGGCAAGGCCCATCGCCTCGCGCTCGAAGCGCGTCCGTCGCCGGTCAAAGCCAACGAGAGCGAAGACAAGGCAGCAGCCCCCGCACCGGTCGTTGCAACCCCGCCGGCGCCGAAGCCCGCCCCGCGCGTGGTGGCCGATGTGCCACGCGCCCCGCCGCCGCCGCCCTCGCCCTTCCCGCCCGCGATTCCAAGCGGCCCGACGGGTGCGCAGTTGCGGTCGATAGGCCCCGGCGGCTTCCTGCGGCAGGGACCAGGCGATCAGGCACCGCCCGCGACCCCGGCACCACCGCGTCGCCTGGTCCCCGCACGGCCGAGCGCCGAAATCGCGGGCAAGACCAGCCTGCTCGACCTCAACGACCGCATCTGCAAATGGCCGCTGGGTCATCCGGGCGAGCCCGATTTCCACTTCTGTGGCGACACAGTGAACCCGGGATTCCCGTATTGCGTCGCGCATTGCGGACAGGCGTATCAGGCGCAAATGCCCCGCCGCGACCGCCGCGCGCCGCCGCCCCTGCCGTTCGGCGGGCCGCGCGTCCGATAACGGCAAGCTAGATCATAAACTCGTAAACGTGAATGGCCGGAATTGGTTGGTTAGCTGCCGCTGAAAACCGTGTTGTTTCTTGTTCCGAAGATATTAGATTTACTGGAGCTGTCTAGGGGGCAATGATGAAGATGAGATTCGCTTCGGCTGGCTTGCTTGGGTGCGCTATTGTGATCGCTTCTCCTGCGGTTGCGGCGACTTATGTAACACGCGCGGCGTTCGATGCAGCGACGTCCTCAACGACGATCACTTTCGATGATGCGAATACGACACCCGAATATTACCCAACGACGTATAGTAACACTGGTGTCACGTTCGGGTTGCATGATATTTTTACTTTGGAACCGACCGACTTCGCGGCTGGCGCCGCTTACGGAAGTGACTATTTGGAGTGGCAGCCAGCTGGCGATCCGATTACTCTCACGATTTCGCTTCCGAGCAATGTCAGCGCCATCGCCTTTGACTTCATGGAGCTTCGGGCACTGCCCACGGTCTTCACGATCGGCGTTAACGGCGAGACTTTCAACGCTAATTCGAGCGCTTCACCATCTTTCTTTGGCTATTCTGCGACCAGCCCTTTCTCGTCTCTCACGATCAGTGTCCCCTTCTCTATGAGCTCGGGATCAGTCTTCTACTTCCCGACTATCGACAACTTCTCGTTCGAAAGTAATTCGGTATCAGGTGCCGTGCCGGAGCCGGAGACTTGGGCAATGATGATGATCGGGCTCGGTCTCGTCGGTGGCACGCTGCGTCGTCAGCGGAAGGTCAGTACGCGCGTTACTTCGCGGCATAATCGCTAGGTCACTGCATACGGAAGAGGGCCATCGGTCGAATGATCGGTGGCCCTCCTTTGTCGCCCTGTTGGGGCGATAGGTGTCCGACCGCTAGGCGCCAGCAATCGACGATTCCACCGGCTCGCCCTGAGGCAGCTAGCGGCTAGCCGCCAGCAAGCGTATGAATCAACGGCGAGGTGTCTATGAAGAACGTGCCGTTTTTGCTTGCTGCAGCCCTTTCCACGCTAGCGGGGAGCGCTAGCGCCCAAACCAGCATGCCGGAAAAGCATGCTGTGCGCATTCATGCGACCCTCAACGGAATCCAGGCGGCGTGGAATAAACATGACATGAAAGCTTTCGTGAGCTTCATGACGGACGATGTTGAATGGGTGAACATCGTGGGCATGTGCTGGCGGGGCAAGGCGCAAGTTTTCCTGGCACATGACCGCATGCACCAGACAACATTCAAAGATCGCCAGTGGCACAATGCCGAGACGACGGAATTACGGCAGGTCGCCTCAAATGTTGTCATCGTCACCGAGGCCGTTCCTATGGATGGATTTCGCGCACCTGATGGATCGATGTCTCCGCCGAGCAGAAACATGCTGACGCTGGTATTGGTGCACCGTGAGGGACGCTGGCTGATTACCCAAGGTCACAACACGATTATCGACGCGGAGGCGGCGGCTCACGATCCTGGAAAATAAGGTGATCGTGGGTAGCTGACCACCCGGGAAACCGTTAGCACACGCGCACGGCCAACGGTGGCTTTCAAGAGCGCCACGATCGTGCCGGGATTGCAATAACCGGGGCGGGAGCCGACAGCCGGTCGCCGCCGCGTGTGGCGGCAGTTGCCAATGGCATCGTCATGTCGGCATCGGGCGGGGGCGCTTCGAGGATCGCGGCAATGAGGACGACAACCGTCGGCATCGGCGGTCTCTAATTTTCGAGCGCCGCCAGATACCCGTGCAGTTGCGCGACGACCGCAGCGCCCTCGCCGACGCCTGCAGCCACCCGCTTAACAGACCCAGCGCGAACATCCCCGATAGCGAAGACACCCGCAATACTGGTTTCCAACGGCATCGGTTTGCGGTCGAGGTGCCACCCTGCCCCTTTCAACGCGTCGGGCTCCAGCGCGTCGCCGGTCATCACGAACCCCTTGCGGTCACGTATCGCATCACACTCGCCCAGCCACGCTGAGTTGGGGTCTGCCCCGATGAAAAGGAACAGATAGTGGGTGTTGCACTGGTCGGTTTCGCCCGTGTCGCGGTTACGCCAGGTGACGCCGGTCAGGCCATCCTTGTCACCGTGCAGCTCACTGATCTCGCTGCCGACGTGCAGAACCACATTGGGCAGCGCGGCGATGCGTTCGATCAGATAGTTCGACATCGTCTCGGCAAGCGGGCGGCGAACGACCATATTCACCGTGTTGCAGTGGTTAGCGAGGAACACGACGGCCTGCCCCGCAGAATTGCCGCCGCCGACGAGCGCAACCTCCTGCCCCTTCACCAGCCGTGCCTCGATGGGGGAGGCCCAATACGAAATACCGCGCCCTTCATAACGTTGCAGCCCTTGCACGGAGGGGCGGCGATAGGCGGCGCCACTGGCGACCACAACCGAACGCGCGCGGACTCGTCTGCCATCCCCAAGTACGAGACTTGGAACCTTACGGCTGCAATCGAGCTTTTCGACGGTTACCGGAATAGCGATCTGCGCGCCGAATTTTTGCGCCTGACCATAAGCGCGACCCGCGAGCGCCTGTCCCGAAATCCCGGTCGGAAAGCCCAGATAATTCTCAATTCTGGCGGACGCCCCGGCTTGCCCACCATAGGCGCGCGCATCGAGCACGACGACGCTAAGCCCTTCTGACGCGGCATAGACCGCAGCGGCAAGCCCGGCGGGGCCGGCACCGACAATCGCGACGTCAAACGTGGTAGCCGTGTCGATGGTATCGAGCCCCAGGCAATGGGCGAGCGCCAGATCGGTCGGATTGCGCAGCACGTCGCCGTTCGGGCAAACCGCCAGCGGCAGATCGTCATCGGACACGTGGAACCGCTCGATCAGCGCGCGTGCATCGGAATCGGTTGCCGGGTCGAGGACCGTCTGGGGCATCCCGTTGCGCGCGCAGAAGCTTTCGAGGCGCACAAGATCGGGCATGCCAGCACTGCCGATGAGGATCGGGCCACCCGCGCCACTTTCAATGAGGGCAACCCGACGCAGGATCAGCGCGCGCATGACAAGTTCGCCGATAGCAGCGTCTACGATCAGAAGCTGCCGGAGCGCCTCTGGGTTGGGCAGCAGCACCTCGACCGCCCCCTTGGCACGGCCATCGACGAGCGCGGGTCGGCCGGCGAGCTGGCCGGTCTCGGCGAGAAACTGGCCGGGGCCCTGCTCGACGACGGTGACGTCATGACCCGCAGCGTCGCGGTTCGTGATATGCACCCAGCCCGACAGTATGACGAAAAAGCCCGGGCCGTCCTTGCCCTGTTCGAATAACAGCTCGCCGTCGGCGAAGCTCAATCGTTCGCCCAGTTTTGCAATTCGATCGATCTGTTCGGATGTCAGCGCAGGAAACATCTGCTCCGAACGTTCGGCAAGTGGGCCGTCGTCGGGAAAAACATAGCTGTCTTCGGGGTCCGGGAGTTCCATGGGGTGCACCTTTCGGGTTCACCCGTTGGTGGCGACGTATCGCGCGTGTTACAAGGGGGTGCCACGAGAGCACCCCCTTGATAGGCCTAGAAGCGGAATGCGGCCGTCACGCGGGCACTGTGCCAGCGCATATGCTGATCGCCGAAACGGAAGTCGGTGCCGCCGGTGCCCGCCAGCAGGAACGGATTGGTTGCAGGGGCCGTCCCCGCACCAACGCGGACGCGACCACGATCGGCAAGCACGTCGGTGTAGAGATACTCAAGACCGATCGAGAAGTGCTTGCCCAGCTTCTGTTCGATGCCGCCGCCAGCGTTAAAGCCCCATTCGTCCTGCGAGCCATTGGTGGTGAAGCTGTTCGCCGTGTTGGTCGTGGCAATGCGCGTACGGATACGGGCGTAGGTCGGACCTCCGGCGGCGTAGAACAACGTGCTGTCGTTCGGCGTGTAACCGATGCGGCCGCGCGCGTTGACGTTGAAGCGGACATCGCGGGTCAGCGTATAGCTTGCCGGTGTCGTGGAGAACGCGCTAACCGAGTCATTGAAATCGGGGCGACCGCCCTCGACGACGAAGCCAACGACCACTCGGCCGCGCTGCGTATCGCCGCCGATGCGACCGTAGTATTCGATCCCATCACGCGCGAAGGAGCAATTTCCCGGTGCTGTCGCGGTTGCGGTACCCGGACAGAAACCGGGCGAAAAGGCGTCGGCACCAGCCGACGTCGTCACCGTGTCGCCGAACGTGCCGTCGAGGTTGCGGTCGAACAGGACGCTCGTCGATTTGCCCGCCGTGTGGGCGCCGCCGAACGATCCACCGATATAGAATCCGTTGAACCCGCCTTCTTCGGCGTCCTGCGCCAGAGCGGGCGCGGCACCCAGGACGGTCGCCAGTGCGGCCGTGGAAATGAGCGTAAACTTGAACATCGCGATACCTCTGCGTGTGTGGAAGGAACCGCAAATACGGTTGGCGCGCCAGATGGATGCATGTTGCAGCGCAATAAAATTAGGTGTGGCAGTAATATCACGACTGCCGGGTGGTCATCAGCGACGATTGGACCGCTTATGATCGCGCATCTTAACGACCGGCACTTCGGGCAGCGATGCGAGCGTCACGAAGCCCGTGCTGTCGGGATCGAGCATATGGAAACGCCGATCGGCCGCCCCCTGCGCCTCGGCGCGCGTTACCGATCCGCTCATGTCGGTATCCATCGCGGCGACGGGTTCCGGGCTGTTGATCAGGCCGAACATGCCGGCGCCGCGCGGCATGTCTTCCATGCGCCGGATCGCGTCCGCCGAAGGGCCGCCGGTTGGGCCGCCGCCCCTTTCGTCACCCATCCCGCCAGACGGACGGCCGCCACCCCCACCGCGCCGATGTCCGCCGCCCATGCCGGGGCCTCTGCCCGCACCCATCATGCCGCCGCCCATATTGGCTGAGCCGACCTGCACCTCGGGCGCGACCTCGTTTTCATAGCGCGTGATTTCATCCGGGCCGACCCGCCCGTCGTGATCGACATCGAGTTCGTTGAAGAATGCCGTAAAATCGGCACGAGACTCGTTCGCGTCGATCTTGCCGTCGTGGTTAGTGTCGGCAGCGGCGAACCATGTTGCGAGCGGATAGGGCGCGCCGGGTGGCGCACGGAACGGCTTGCCCGAGGGCGCGATAAAGACCTGGCTGCGCGGCGGGCGGGGCTGGTCGCCACCGGGCGGCGGAACTGGCTGGGCAGAAGCGGGCGCAGAAATGAGCGAAAGTGCGATCAGCCAATAAACCCGCACTGCGATTCTCCCGACAGGACGAAGCGCGCTAGGCTGGGCATGCTGAACCTGCGGCAACAAGGCACCGCCGGCATACAGGATCGCTTGCGCGGGGGACTCGCGCATCCCTATAGCTGTCGGCGATGACCGACCTGTTCCAAGCCGCCCCCACCCCCTCGTCCAACACGTACGACGCCTCGTCGATCGAGGTGCTTGAAGGGCTGGAGCCCGTTCGTCGCCGCCCCGGCATGTATATCGGCGGCACCGACGAGCGCGCTTACCACCACCTTGCTGCCGAGGTGCTCGATAACGCGATGGACGAGGCGGTGGCGGGTCACGCCACACGGATCGAGATTTCGCTCGACGTCGGCAACCGCCTGACAGTCACCGACAATGGCCGTGGCATTCCGGTCGATCCGCATCCGAAGTTTCCTGACAAGTCTGCGCTCGAAGTCATCATGTCGACGCTCCATTCGGGCGGGAAGTTCGATGGCAAGGCCTATGCGACGTCGGGCGGCCTGCACGGCGTAGGCGTGAGCGTCGTCAACGCCCTGTCGAGCGACACGACTGTCGAGGTCGCGCTCAACAAGGAACTCTATCGCCAGCGTTTTTCGCGCGGCCTGACCTTGGGGCCGCTCGAAAAGCTGGGACCGGTGCAGAACCGCCGGGGTACGTCCGTGTCGTTCGTGCCCGATACCGAGATTTTCGGCCCCGAAATGGGCTTCAAACCGGCGCGCCTGCACAAGCTGGCGCGGTCGAAGGCCTATCTGTTCGCCGGTGTCGAAATCCGCTGGAAATGCGCGCCGGAGCTGATCACCGACGACACGCCCGCCGAAGCAGTGTTCCAGTTCCCCGGCGGCCTCGCCGACCACCTGCGCGAACAGGTCGGCGAGCGCGAATGCGCGACCGCCAATTTCTTTGCGGGGCGGCAGGATTTTCCCGGCGAGAACCAGGGCCGCGTCGAATGGGCAGTCGCCTGGCCGCTGTGGAGCGAGGGCAGCTTCAGCTGGTACTGCAACACCATCCCGACGCCCGACGGCGGCACGCATGAGGCGGGTATCCGCGCCGCCATCGTCAAGGGCATCCGCGCGTTCGGCGCGCTCGTGGGCGTCAAGAAGGCTGCCGACATTCAACCCGAGGACGTCATCGCGCCGAGCGAGATCATGCTGTCGGTGTTTATCCGCGACCCGCAATTCCAGTCGCAGACCAAGGACCGCCTGACCTCTCCCGAAGCCGCGCGGCTGGTCGAGAATGGGATCAAGGACCATTTCGACCATTATCTGACCGACAATATGGACCGCGGCCGCGCGCTGCTGACCTATGTCATCGACCGGATGGACGAACGGCTGGCACGCCGGGCCGAGCGGGAAATCAAAAGAAAAACAGCAACTTCGGCTCGAAAGTTGCGCCTGCCCGGCAAGTTGACCGACTGTTCGGCGGACAGCCCTGAGGGCACCGAACTCTATATCGTCGAGGGCGACAGCGCGGGCGGCAGCGCGAAACAGGCGCGCGACCGCAAGACGCAGGCGATCCTGCCGATCCGCGGCAAAATCCTGAACGTCGCCAGCGCCACCGCCGACAAGATCCGCGCCAACAGTGAGATCGCCGACCTGATGCTCGCGCTCGGATGTGGCGTGCGCGACAAATGCGATGCGGGCAATTTGCGCTACGAACGCGTCATCATCATGACCGACGCCGACGTCGACGGCGCGCATATCGCGACCCTGTTGATGACGCTCTTCTTTCAGGAAATGCCCGACATCGTGCGCAAGGGGCATGTCTATCTGGCGCAACCGCCGCTCTATCGCCTTACTGTCGGCGCGAAGTCACTCTACGCCCGCGACGACGCCCATCGCGCCGAGCTGGAAGCCACTGCCTTCGCGGGCAAGAAGGTCGAAGTCGCACGGTTCAAGGGACTGGGCGAGATGAACCCGATCCAGCTCCGCGAAACGACGATGGACCCGAAGAGCCGCACCCTGCTCCGCGTCACCCTGCCGCAGGAATATGAGGAACGCGCGGTCGTCCGTGATCTCGTCGAACGGCTGATGGGAAAGAACCCGGAGCATCGGTTCAATTTCATCCAGGAGAATGCGGCGCGGGTGGATGAAGAGGCGATTGATGCGTGACGCGGTTTACTGCGTTTTTTCCCGCTCCAGAATCTCAGCTACCACCTTTGCAATAGCCGGACGCGCGCAGAATTGACGCTCGAAATCCCCCAAAGGGAGAGAGCTGTCTTTAGTCCGAGCCATCAAAGGCGCGGCACATTGCCACACCGCTTCCCGCTCGCCGATCATATCTATCGGCGCACGACTGCGGTCACCGCGAGCCGCAACCACGGCGAGTTGCGAGATGAAGGCACGCCATCCGTCACGATTCTCGGCGGCATCGGAAGCCGTACCCCCAGCATCTTCATCAATAACGATTGAGCGCAGGGCGGTGGCAGCCTCGGCAAATTGCCCCATTTCACGAAGCGCATTGGCCCGACGTGCGGCTAGAGCGATAGACGCCTTAGCCTTCCCGTCAAATGCTAGCGCACCCACCGCATCCACAAACTCTTGCTGGTATCGCGCGACCAGCACATCATTCTTTTCGTTCTTTGCTTCCTGGGTTGCGGCAAGGAGGAGCCACACGACGTCCGGGTCACCAAGTTTCCGTGCAAGCCAGTAAGCGCGATAATATGGTAGTTCACGAGCCCTCAGCTCGGCGTACTCCGGCGAGTTGATCAATGTCGAAAGGCTCGCCAATTCAGGCCGCTTGTATTCGCGATAAAGTACCAAGCCGTTCTTCGGACATTGGGCGAGGCGAACGGGGTAGGATTGGGCCGCCCCTAAAGTCGTTCCATCGGGCAACTGCCCCCATGTCGTATCGCTCATCATATCATGATGGTCGAACTTCTCTCCTCCAACCGGGCATTTCATCCTCACAGGTGCATAGGTGGTTGCAGCACCCGATGTCGCGACCAGCAACGCAAGCGAGCAAGCCAGGACTTTGAGGCGATTGCTCACCGATTCCCCCCGATCAAATCCCCCAGCCCGCCGAGGACACTCCCCTCGCCCGAGTTCTGTCCACCTATTGGCCCGATCTGCGCCGCGATCCGTCCCGCGAGCCGCGAGAAGGGCAGCGACTGAATCCAGACATGGCCCGGCCCGGTCAGGCGCGCGAAGAACGCGCCTTCGCCGCCGAACACCATCGACTTGATACCGCCCGCCTGGACCAGGTCGAAAGTCACTGTCGGCGTGTAGGCGGCAAGACAGCCCGTATCGACATGAAGCTCCTCGCCCGAGCGCAGCTCGCGCTCGACGACGGTGCCGCCCATCTGGACGAAGACCCAGCCGTCCCCCTCCAGCTTTTGCATGATGAATCCTTCGCCGCCGAACAGGCCGGTCATCACCTTGCGCTGGAACTGGATGCCGATCGACACGCCCTTGGCGGCCGCGAGGAAGGCGTCCTTCTGGCAAATCAGCGTGCCGCCATAGTCGGCGAGCCGCAATGGCAAGATCGACCCCGGCGTCGGCGCGGCAAACGCGACGCGCGCCTTGCCCCGCCCCTGGTGGGTGAAGACGGTGGTGAACAGGCTTTCGCCGGTGACGAGCCGCTTGCCCGCCCCGAGCAGCTTACCCATGAAGCCGCCGCCCTGATCGCCCGACCCGTCGCCGAACACGGTCGACATCGCGATGCTGGCATCTTTCCAGACCATCGCCCCGGCCTCCGCCACGGCGCTCTCGCCCGGATCGAGCTCGATCTCGACGAACTGAAGTTCCTGTCCCTTGATCTCGAAATCGATGTCGTCGGCAACGCCAGCTGCGCGGGTGTGGGACCAGGGACTCGATGCCATGCTATCCTCCGTCGGTGAGCGCCTCGACCAGCGCCTTGACCTTTTTCTGCCGCCATTGTGGCAAAGGCGCGACAAGCCAATAGCCGCGCGGATCGTCGATTGTCGGTTCGGCACCCGCCAGCAACGCAGGCACGATGGCACTCCCCAACCCCGCGTTCGCCGCATCCAGCGCCAGTCCTGCATCCGCCACTGTCAGCGCGCCGGTCGCGGCTTCGGGGCTGCCGGGCCAGCCGATGATCTCGCCCTCACCCACCGTCACGAACCCGCGCGGGCCGAAGGCGACGCCTTCGTGTTCGCCCGCGCTGCTGTCGAAACAGATCGCAAGGTCGAGATTGGCTTCGGTAAAGTCGAGGCCGCTGTCGCTCGCCACCAGTGCGAAGCGGAGTTCGGGATCGGTGGTCCGATAGGCCTCCAGCCGGGGCAGCAGCCATTTCGCGGTCAGGTCGCGCGGCGCGGCAATGGTCAGCGATTTCGACGATTGCCCCGCCTGCATCGCGCGCACCGATTCCTCGAAGCTCAGGAACCCGCGCCGCAGTTCGACCAGCCCCGCTTCGCCCTCCGGCGTCAGCTCCAGCCCCTTGGGCGTGCGGCGGAACAGGACGGTGCCGAGCGTATCCTCCAGCGCGCGAATCTGTTGCCCGACCGCCGCCGGGGTCACCGCCAACTCGTCCGCTGCGCGCGTGAACGACAGATGTCGCGCCGCCGCGTCGAGCACGCGCAGCCCGTTCAGCGGCAAATGCGTCCGCTTCATGCCGCTTACCCCTGCGTCGTCACAGGCGCGGTCAGCGCGAATTTGGGGATGGCGACGGGGAACGACGAACCGTCCTCGGCAACCATTTCATAGCTGCCCTGCATCCAGCCGGTCGGGGTCGTCAGCGGACAGCCCGAGACATAGTCATAGGAAGCGCCCGGCGCGATCACCGGCTGCTCGCCGACAACGCCTTCGCCCTCCACTCGGTGCCGCGCGCCGCGCCCGTCCGCGATGGTCCAGCTGCGTGTCATAAGCTGAACCGCCATCGGCCCGTCGTTCTCGACGCGGATGTGATAGGCCCAGAACCAGCGGCCCTTCGCGGGCTCAGACTGTTCGGGCAAGAAGCTGACCGACACGCGCACGGTCACGCCCCGCGTGGTCTCGAAATAGGGGAACAGCGCCTTCACAGGCCTACCTTCGTCAAGGCCCGGTCGAGATCGTCGATCACGTCGAGCGGGTCTTCGAGGCCGATATTGATGCGGATCATCCCCTCGACCACGCCCATGATCTCGCGGGCCTCGGGGCCGACACTGTGGTGGGTGGTGGAGGCGGGATGCGTCATCAGCGAGCGGGAATCGCCGATATTGTTCGAAATGTCGACCAGTTCGAGCGCATTGAGCAAATCCATCGCCTGCCGCCGCCCGCCATCGAGGATGAACGAGAAGATCGGCCCGCACGCCTTCATCTGCGCCGCCGCCAGATTGTGCTGCGGATGGCTCGGCAAACCGGGGTGGAGCATCACCGGCACGCGGCTTTCGAGGAATCTGCCGACCTGCATGGCATTTTCGGACTGGCGCATCGCGCGCAGGTTAAGCGTCTCCAGACCCTTCAGTACGACCCACGCGTTGAACGGCGACAGGTTCGGTCCCGTATTACGCTGAAACGGCAGCAGTTTTTCGTTGATGAATGCGTTCGACCCCGCAACCGCCCCGGCAAGCACGCGGCCCTGCCCGTCCATCATCTTGGTCGCCGAATAGGCGACGACATCGGCCCCGAAATCGAGCGGACGCTGCAGCACCGAGGTTGCAAAGGCGTTATCGACGACCGTCGTAATGCCGTGTGCCTTGGCCAGCCCGCAGACGAACGCCATGTCGACAATGTCCATCGTCGGGTTGGCGGGCGTTTCGAAGAAGAACACCTTGGTGTTGGGCCTGATCGCCTCTTCCCACGCTTTATTGTCGCGGCTGTCGATCGTTGTCGTCGTGATCCCCCATTTGGGGAGCAGATTGTCGGTCAGCCAGCGGCACGACCCGAACGCCGCGCGCGCGGCAACGACATGATCGCCGGTTTCGAGCTGACACAGCAGCGCTGTCGTCATCGCCGCCATGCCGGTCGCCTGGCATCGGGCAGCCTCGGCCCCCTCCATCAGCGCGATCCGCAATTCCAGCATTTCGACGGTCGGATTCTGCAGCCGCGAATAGGTCGGCCCCTCTGCTTCGCCGGCAAAACGCGCCGCAACCGTTTCCGCATCGTCATAAGTATAGCCCGACGACAGGATCAGCGCCTCGCTGGTCTCGCCCCATTCGCTCCGCGCAGTACCGCCGCGCACGGCCTGCGTCGCGGGGCGCCAATGGCGGGTGATGCTCTGGTCCTGGCCGGTCTTGCGCTTCATGCGCGCCGCTTTGCCTTCACGACAACGCCCGCGCAAGCCGCTCGACAAGGCGTTCGCGCGCATCGAGCGGGCGTGCGCGCCGTTCGGTCAGCACATCCTGCGCCAAACGGCGTCCGTTTGCTTTCAATGCGGCCAGTGTGTCGTCCGTCTCAACTTCCGATGACCCGTAACCCAGCTCGGCCAGCACGACGCCTTCATAGCCAACCAAAGCGGCCACCCAAGTGCGCGCCGACGGTGCCGATTCAATCGCGGTCAGCACCCCGTCGAGCCCAGCGTGGATGCGCGGATAGGGTTGTCCCTCGGGCAGGGCCGCCGCTGCCAGCGCCGTCGTCCATTCGATTGCAGCGGCCGCCAGCGGTTCGCCCAGCAACGCAGTCCGTGCCTTGAGCGGCTCCACCGTCAGTGCGGGCAGTTGCGTTTCGACCCGTGCGCGCAGATCGGCCTTCACGACATTGCCTGGCGACAGGACCGGGCGCAGCTGGCGCGACCGCCCGCCGCGCACATAGCCCGCGAGCAGCCCGTGCTCCTCGGTCAACAGCCGCACGATCGCGCCATGCTCCCCGTGCGCCCGCACCCCGACGACAATGGCTTCGCACTCGATCCGCATGGTCGCGACAAGGCGCAGCGTTGACGGTTTTGTAAAGCCTGCATGGCATAGCAACCGATGCCCCGCGGAGAGTTTCAAGTGCAGAACGAACAGGTCGAGATCGAAGCGAGGCTGGACCTGCCGCCCCACGACAGCGCGCGTGTGCACCTTCCCAACAGTTTCGGCACCCGTTTCGCACTGTTCGGCGATGCCGAGGAAGAGTTCGACTGGAACGGCGCTTTCCGTCGCGACGCCACCGCCACCGCTACGATTGACGCTTTGCCAGAGGCCAACCGGCGCTTTCAGGCGGCGGGGCTGGAGCCCTGCTGGATGGCCGACTGGCCGGTGGTCGACAACGCCGACAGCGGCGCGATCTTGCGCGAACTTGTCGCCAGCAGACAATGTAGCGTAGGGACACAGCTCCATCCCTGGGTATCGCCGCCGTTCGACGAAGAGGTGAGCCACAGCAACAGCTATGCCTGCAACCTGCCGCGCGCTTTGCAGCGCGAGAAGTTGCGCCGACTGACCGACCGGATCGACGAAGCGACAGGCGCGCGGCCGCGAATTTATCGCGCCGGGCGGTACGGGGTCGGGCCGCATACCGCGGCGCTGCTGACCGAATTCGGCTATCAACTGGACGTGTCCGTGCGGGCGTGTTTCGATTATCGCAGTCAGAATGGCCCGGATT
This sequence comes from Sphingomonadales bacterium, assembly GCA_038228865.1. GTDB lineage: Bacteria > Pseudomonadota > Alphaproteobacteria > Sphingomonadales > Sphingomonadaceae > Sphingomonas_O. The sequence goes on from JBBROX010000007.1 coordinate 109,619, forward strand.
TCTCGCGTCATCCGCTCTGGCCGTGGAAGGTCGCGCCGGACCTGTACGAATTGCCGCTGACCACCGCCTATACCGGTGCGCTCGGGCAATGGCCGGGCGTCTATCGCGCCGAATCGCTGCGCGGCACATTGGCGCGGACCGGCCTGCTCGCCCGGGTGCCGTTGACGCCCGAGGGTGTGCCGCTTGCCGATGCACTGGAGGCCATCGATGTCTTGCTCGACTGCGGGCACCGCTTGTTCAGCCTGTCGTTCCACACACCGTCGCTGGTTCCCGGACACACGCCCTATGTACGCGATGCCGCCGATCTGGCGACCTTCTGGCGGTGGTGGGACGGGGTATTCGACCGGTTTGCCGCGCGTGGCGTCATGGCGATTGGGGCCGATGCGATCATCGTCGCCTTTCGCGCGGCGGATGGATACGTCGGATGAACGCGCCGCTCCGCCATCCGGTATTGCCTGACCGCGAACGTCGCCGGTCGGAGATCGTGCCGCTGCGCGCCTATCTCGCCGATCCGGACGACAGTTGGGACGCCGTCTCCGCCCGCGCGAGCGAGCCCAACGCCTTCGCCGAACGCTGGTTCATGGAAGCCAGCGTACGCCATTTGGATATTCCCACCGGCGCGCGGATGTTGGTGGTGCGCGCCGAGGATCAGCTGATCGGGATGATGCCGATCGTCATTGCCCAGAAGTACGGTCGGATGCCGGTGCGGCACATCGAGAACTGGCTGCATTACAACAGCTTTTTCGGAGCGCCGCTCGTCCGGCGCAGCTTCGAGGCTTATTTCTGGCACCGCGCGCTCGATCTGCTCGACAATGACTGGAATGCACCGGCGTTTCTACATCTCGTCGGACTGGACGGATGCGGACCGCTGGCAACAGCCTTGTTGAACGCGCGACGCGGTGCGGCAGTCGTTCATCGCAGCACGCGTGCGTTGTTGCAGTCCGACCTTTCGCCACCGGAATATTACGAAACCACTGTCCGCAAGAAGAAGCGCAAGGAAATCGGCCGCCTGCAATCGCGACTGGCGGAAACCGGAAGCGTTTCCTTCAGCCGCCTGGCCGATGTCGCCGAACTCGATAGCTGGATCGACACTTTCCTTGCCCTCGAAGCCAGCGGCTGGAAGGGACGCGACGGCGCGGCGCTCGCCAATGAAAGCCGAACAGAGGGTTTCGTCCGCGATGCAATACGTGCGGCCTTCGCGGCGGAACGGCTCGAAATCATCCGGTTGAAGGTCGACGACCGCATCATTGCCATGCTGGTCAATTTCCTGACCGCACCCGGCAGTTTCAGCTTCAAGATCGCATTCGACGAAGAATTTGCGCGGTTCTCGCCCGGCGTGCTGATCCAACTCGAAAACCTCAAGATCCTCGAAACACCGGGAATCGACTGGATGGACAGTTGTGCCGTCGAAGATCACCCGATGATCAACAGCCTGTGGGCCGAACGGCGCGAGATCGTGAGGATCAGCGTGCCGTTGAAGGGCAAGCGGCGCCGCGCGACCTTTGCCACATGCCGCGCGCTGGAAGCCGCCTCCGCGCTGGTCCGGAGAGCATTGTGACGGCTTTTCCCGACACCAGCAGCTTTGCGGCGCTCTATCCCGAGACGCCGGGGTTGATTCGGCACAGTCTCGCAGGCCACGCGATGTTCACGCTCGATGCCCTGGCGGAACTTGCCGGTCGGCTGGACCCGGCGACGGTCGAATACAACCGGGGCGATTTGCCGACCGGAGTCGATCCGGCCGCCATCCCGGGGAATGGCCTATCGATTGCCGAAACCATTCGGGGCATCGAAGCCAACGGGTCGTGGATGGTCTTGAAATTCGTCGAGTGCGACCCAGCCTATCGCGCGCTGCTGGAGGCGACGCTTGGGGAGCTTCTACCGGTGGTGACACCCAGCACCGGGGCGATGCATCAGCTCGAAGCCTTTATATTCGTGTCGAGTCCGAACTCGGTGACGCCGCTGCATTTCGACCCCGAGCACAACATCCTGCTGCAACTGCGCGGCACAAAAACGATGACGGTGTTCCCACAGACCGACGATGAAATCGCACCGGGCGATGCGCACGAACGGTTCTATCAGGGTCTGGCGCACCGGAACCTGCCGTGGCGCGAGGATTATGCGCCGCGCGGTCGCACATTCCACCTGACGCCGGGCGACGGGATGCATGTGCCGGTCATGGCCCCGCACTGGGTGAAGAACGGCCCCGATGTGTCGATCAGCTTTTCGGTGACGTGGCGATCGGACTGGACCTATGCCGTGGCGGACGCCCACGCGTTCAATTCAGTTCTACGGCGGACCGGCCTGAATCCTGCGCGTCCCGGAAGATATCCCGCGCAAAACCGTGTCAAGGCGCTCGCGTGGCGCGCCCTGCGCCGGGTCGGGATTCGCTCATGACGTCGACGCGGCTGGCACGGGCAGGATATAGCGCCACGCTGCTGATCCTGCTTGGCCTGGTCGTCTTCCTCGGCTGGTCGGCCCGGACGCGCTCGTTCGACCCCGACGAATTTCAGCACCTGCAGATGGCGTGGCTCGTGGCGATCGGTCAGGTGCCCTACCGCGATTTTTTCGAGCACCACACGCCGCTCTATCACTTCGCCATCGCGCCATTTCTGGGCGATCCGAAGCTGACGACCGACGGCACGGCTGCGATCCGGGTGCTCGTGAGCCTAAGGATGCTCGGCATCGGTCTGTGCCTCGTCATTCTCGTGCAGACCGAATGGATCGCGCGCGCCGTTTCGGACCGTCTGGCCGCACGTTGTGCCACGTTGATCCTTGCGGCATCGGCGATCTTTGCGCTGAAGGGTCTCGAAATCCGCCCCGATCAGCTGGCTGCCTGCCTGATGCTCGGCGCGACGCTGTTTCTGGTGCGCGCCGATAAGGCGCGTAATCCGATCTGGCCGCTGGCGGCATCGGGCGCTGCCGCCACTCTTGCCATCCTGACGACGCAGAAGCTGGTGTTTGCCGTTCCGGGGTTGGCAGTGACCTTCGCAGTCATTGCCGTGCGACGACGGATGACCCGAGCAGTCGTCGTCCGGGCAGCGTTGGCAGCTGCCGGCGGCGCCGCGATTGCCACACTTCCGTTGCTGATTTGGTTCGCCCGGAACGATGCTTTGGGCGCATTCTTCACCGACAATTTCCTGCTCGGTGCCAGTTGGCCCCACGACAGCCGACCGCTTATCCTCACCCTGTCGGCGATGCTGCGCGACGAGACGTTGCTGGTCCTGCTGTCCGAGTTGGGTGTGATCGCCCTTTTCGCACACGGCTGGCGTACCGCGCTTTGGCCACTCGCCGTCGTGGCACCGATGATCTCGATGGTGGTGCTGATGCCACTATTTCCTGTGGTGCAGCCGCAATATCTGTTCCTGTGGCTCCCCTACGCCACGATCCTCGGCGGGATCGGTGCCGCGTTCGCCATCGACCGCATGGGCGATACTCCTGCGCTGCGTGCCGTGACCGCATCGTTGATCGTCGGCGCGATCGCCTTGCATGGCGCTCTTGCGATCAAGACGCAGTCGACGGCCTATGAGACCGAGGCGGTCGACAAGTTGCGGTATACCGTCGAAGCGACGGCGCCGGACGCCAGAATCCTGCGGGCCTGGTCGCCCGGCATGGCGTTTCGCCGACCGGCCTTTTTCTACTTCTCGCTCAATCCCGAAATCCGGGCAGTCGTCCCGCAACGCGACTGGGTGGCGCTCGAAGCGGGTTTGCGGAATGATCGCGTCGCGCCCGAACTGATCGAGATGGACGACGCGATGCGCGCCATGCCACCCGGTATCGTCCGGGCGCTGGAGGACGGCTGGGCACCGACCGGCACCGGCAACATCTGGCGGCGCAAAGCGCGCTAGAGCACCTGCCCCGCCGCCCAGCCGCTCGCCCAAGCCCATTGGAAGTTATACCCGCCGAGCCAGCCGGTGACATCGACCGCCTCACCGATCGTGTAGAGCCCCGGCACGCGGCGTGCCTCCATCGTTTGCGACGACAGATCGGCTGTGCTGATCCCGCCGACGGTGACTTCGGCCTTGGCAAATCCTTCAGTCCCGTTGGGATGGAAAGCCCAGCTTGCCAGCCGTCGCTCCGCCGTCTCGAGCGCCTCATCTTTATGAGCGGCGAGTTCCCCGACCAACCCGATCCGCTCGGCCAGCGTCTCGGCCAGCCGGCTTGGCAACGATGCCCCAAGGACTGCCTTCACCGACGTACGCGGCGATGCCCGCTTGGCGGCGCGCAGCCAGCCGCGCTCGGCGTCGGGCAAGAAATCCACGGTCACCGGCTCGCCATGCCGCCAATAGGACGAGGCCTGCAGGATCGACGGGCCCGACAGGCCGCGATGCGTGAACAAGGCAGCCTCGCGGAAGGCCGTCTTGCCCGCGCTTGCCACGACTTCGGTGGCGACACCCGAAAGCTCACGGAACAACACTTCCTCGCCCCCCAGCGTCAACGGGACCAGCGCCGGACGTGGCTCGACGATCTTCAGGCCGAACTGCCGCGCGATATCATAGGCAAAACCCGTCGCACCGATCTTGGGAATCGACGGACCACCGGTGGCGATGACCAGCGATGGTGCGCTCGAAAGCCGGTCGCCGTGCTGAACGGTGAAATGACCATCGGCGTGGGAGATGTCTGTGATCTGCTGCCCAAACGCGAACGCCACTTCGCCCGACGCGCATTCGTCCATAAGCATGGCGACGATTTGCTTGGCCGATCCATCGCAGAATAGCTGCCCCAACGTCTTTTCGTGCCAGGCAATGCCATGGCGCTCGACCAGATCGATGAAATCCTGTGGAGGGTATCGCCCCAGCGCCGACTTGGCGAAATGCGGGTTGGCCGAAAGGAAACGGTCGGGTGACGTATAGGCATTGGTGAAGTTGCACCGCCCGCCGCCGGAAATCAGGATCTTCTTGCCCGGCTCCCCGGCGTGATCGACGACCAGCACGCGCCGACCGCGCTGACCGGCGGTGGCCGCGCACATCAGCCCTGCCCCGCCCGCACCGAGGACGATGGCGTCGTAGGTCAACCCCGTCACTCCGATGCGACCGTTGCATGGAAATAGTCGTAGACCTGCTGCGCCACGGCTTCGCTGACCCCGGGCGCCATCTGCAAATCCTGCAGCGAGGCATTCTTTACCGCGCGCGCCGTGCCAAAATGCATGAGCAGCGCTTTTTTCCGCGCCGGACCGATGCCCGGCACGTCATCGAGCGTGCTCGTCACCAGCGCCTTTGCCCGCTTCGCCCTGTGTGCACCGATGGCGAAGCGGTGCGCCTCGTCGCGCAGCCGCTGCAGGTGGAATAGCACCGGTGCGTTCATCGGCAGCGCGATCTCACGGCCATCGGGCAGGTGGAAGGTCTCGCGTCCTGCGTTGCGGTCCGGCCCCTTGGCTACGCCGACGATGGGCACGTCCTCCACCCCCATCGCATCGAGTACGCCTTTCACGGCAGACACCTGCCCCTTGCCGCCGTCGATTAGCAGCAGGTCCGGCCAGGTGCCGCTCTCGCGGTCGGGGTCCTCCTCCATGGCGCGCGCGAACCGCCGTTCGAGCACTTCGCGCATCATGCCGAAATCGTCGCCCGCAATCGTTTCCGGCCGCTTGATGTTGAACTTGCGGTACTGGCCCTTCTGGAACCCCTCCGGCCCCGACACGATCATCGCGCCGACCGAGTTGGTCCCCATGATGTGACTGTTGTCATAGACTTCGATGCGTTTCGGCGGCCCTTCGAGATCGAAAAGTTCGGCGATTTCGCTAAGCAACTTCGCCTGTGTCGTCGATTCGGCGGCGCGGCGGTCGAGCGCTTCCTCGGCGTTGCGCTTGGCCTGGGCGACCAGGCGCACACGGTCACCGCGCTGCGGCTGGGTAATCGTCACCTTGCGGCCGGCGCGCTCACCGAGCGCCTCGCAGAGCAAATCCTGCTCCGACACGATCTGGTCGGTCAGGATCGTCGCTGGCGGCGGCACTTCGTCGTAGAATTGCAGCATCACGCTCGCCAGCGCCTCATCCTCGGGCACATCGACGGTGTGTTGCGGGAAGAAGGCGCGATGGCCCCAATTCTGCCCGCCGCGAATGAAGAATGCCTGCACACAGGTCACGCCGCGCTTCGCCGCCAAGGCCCAGATATCGGCATCGCCGACCCCATCGGCGTTGATCGCCTGCGTCCCCTGAATGAAGGTCAGGGCGCGCAGACGGTCGCGCAGCATCGCCGCGCGTTCGAAATCCATGGCCTCGGCGGCTTCCTGCATCGCGCCGCCGAGCTTGGCCTGCACCTGTGTCTTCTTGCCGCCGAGGAAGTCTTTCGCGTCGCTGACAAGTTCGGCATAATCCGTTTCGCTAATCCGGCCGACGCACGGCGCGGAACACCGCTTGATCTGATAGAGCAGGCACGGCCGATCGCGGCGGCTGAAGAAGCCATCCGAACAGCTCCGGAGCAGAAACAGCTTTTGCAGCGCGTTAAGCGTCGTGTTGACCGATCCCGCGCTGGCGAAGGGGCCATAATAATTGCCCTTTGCCCGTCGTGCGCCACGGTGCTTCGAAATGCGCGGAAACGCATGATCGGCGCGGAGCAGGATGAACGGGAAGCTCTTATCGTCGCGCAGCAGCACGTTGTATGCGGGGCGATACCGCTTGATCAGCTGCCCCTCGAGCAGCAGTGCCTCCGCCTCGTTGTTGGTCGTGACGATCGTCATGCCGCGCGTCTGCGCGATCATCCGCTGCAGCCGCTTTGGCAGGCGCGCGACCTGCACATAGTTGGCGACGCGGTTCTTGAGGACACGCGCCTTGCCCACATAGAGCACATCCCCCCGCACGTCGGTCATGCGATAGACACCGGGTTTCGTTGGCAGGGTTGCCAGCACATTGCGAATGGCCGCAATGCCCGCGTCGAGATCGGGCGCGTCGCCGCCTTTGACGGTATAGGTCGCGGCGTCTTCATTGAACCGGTCGGGGGATTGCGGGGCGGACATTTACGCCTCACTTAAGGCGCGACGCGAACCGCAACAACAGTGGCGAACCATGACCGAAGGCATCGAGATACCCGGAGGCGACGCTGGGCCCGAAACCGACGACCGAACGCTCAACCGCCTGGTCGCGATAACCGTTGTCGGATTGAGCGTGATGATGGCGGTCGGCAACATCAAGGACGGCAACATCGTCCAGAATATGCAAGCCGATCAGGCATCCAAGATCGATCTGTGGAATGAATATCAGGCGACCAAAATCAAGGCGCATTTGTCCGAAGATTCGGCGGCGCTGCTGGCCGTAGTTCATGGCGAACCGGCCGGCAAAACGCGGGATGCCGTGCGTTACCAGGGCGAGGCAAAGGCGTTGCAGCTCAAGGCCAAAGCTGCCGAAGCCGATTACGATGTGCAGGGGCGGCGCGACGATCAATTCGACCTGGGCGAAGGATTCAACTCGATCGGCCTGGCTGTCAGCGGCATAGCCGCGCTCACGCAGAGCCGTCACCTGCTCTACGTCGCGTGGATTGCGGTGGGCTTCGGTCTGCTTTTTCTTGTGGCAGGCTTCGCCCAGCTGCCGATTCATCCAGATGCGCTGGTCGCGTTCCTGACCTGAACCGGCGGCTTCGGCAGGGTTATTTTACTGCGGCAAGCGCTTCACTCGCCTTCGCAAGGCCCTCATCGGTAATCTTGCCGCCCGACATCGGGGCCAGCTGCTTCAGCGACATCGCCTTGAACTGGTCGAACATGGCGTGCGTCGTCAAGCCGGGCATGACAGCATCGATAGCCGCCTTTCCGGCTGGATCAGCGACAATCGTCTCAAGCGGCGTGTCGACGGTGTATTTCGCCGCAGCAGCGGCAGGCGCAGCAGCTACGGGAGCCCCGTTCTGCGCGGCGAGCGGTGAAGCAAGGATCAGGGCAGCAGCAACAGCAACCAGAGCACGCATCGAATCAGCCTTTCGGTGGAGGACCGACGGCTTAGTTCATCCGCGCGATAGCGCTGTCAACCAGTGCCTTGTCTGTAGCCGCGTCATGATGCGCGGCGATCAGCGATGCAGCTGCAGAGGCAGCTGCAGCTGCAGCCTTAGTCCGGACTTCGGCAATCGCGGCGCGCTCGGCGGCAGCGATTTTGTCTTCGGCCATCCCCTGTCGACGCGCAATCAGGGTTGTCGCATCGGCCTCGGCCTTGGCAACAATCGCTTCGGCCTCGACATGGGCGTGGGCCAGCATCGCTTCGGCGTCCGTCGCTGCGGCAGCGGCCTTGGCTTCATATTCGGTTTTCAGGGCTTCGGCTTCGGCACGAAGCTGAGTCGCCTCGTCGAGCTGCTTGCGGATTTCGCCGATCCGTTTGTCGAGCATCCCAGCGACCATCGCGGGGACTTTCTTCCACACCGCCAGCCCGATGACGACGAGCATCGCCAGCGCGACCCACATCGTCGCATCCAGACCGAGCGCCGAAGGATCGGTGTGCGGCGCCTGATGACCCGTTTCGGAGACCACGGTCGTGTGCAGTTCCTTGGACGCCTCAGTGCGGGGTCCGTCTGCGGGATGCTCAGCCATGTGTCATTGCCTCACGTACCGCCGTGGCCGCTGCCGTCGCGGTCACTTTCGCGCCCGACAGCTTGGCGACCATATCCTGTGCAGCCTCGGCAGCAGCGCTTTCAATGCTCGACAGCGCCGCATCGGTCGAGGCACGGATCGACGTCTCAGCTTCGGCGATCTTCGCCGCTGCCTTGACGTCGGCCGCCTTGACCCGTTTTTCGGCCGCCAGGGCAGCTTTGGTCTTGGCGGCCGCGGTTTCGGCCTGAGCCTCGGCCCGGGCCGTTGCCATTTTCGTCCGCCATGCCTCTTCGGTGGCATCGGCCGCAACACGTGCCGCCTCCGCCGCCGCCAGATCGTCGGCAACCTTGCGCTGACGCATGTCGACCGTCGCTTCGATCTTCGGCAGCATGGCGCGGCCGATCCCGAAATAGATGAGGCCGAACACAATCAGCAGCCAGAAAATCTGGCCCGCATAAGTGCTCGCGATCTGGGAAATCTGAGGCATCTGTCCGTCTTAGGCGACGAAGATCAGGATCATCGCGACGACGAACGCGAGCAGGCCGAGAAGTTCGGCAGCCGCGAAGCCGATGAACAAACGACCCTGCTGGCCGTCGGCAGCACCCGGATTGCGCAGCGCGCTTTCCAGGAACGAACCGAACACGTTACCCACACCGAGAGCGGCCATGCCGACGCCGATGGCGGCCAGACCGGCACCGATGAGCTTTGCTGCTTCTGCGTCCATTATCGTAACTCCTTCAAATATGTCTTTGTGTTTAGTGAAGATTGACCGCGTCGTTGATGTACAGCGACGTGAGCAGGGCGAAAACATAGGCCTGGATGGCGCACACCAGCAGTTCGAGCAGGGTGATGCCGATCATCAGAATGAAGCTGGGCAGCGCCACGACCGGGGCGACCCACAGCGCCTCTGCATTAAGCCCATTGATCACGAAGCCCGCCAGCACCTTCATCAGGATGTGGCCAGCGGTCATGGCGACGAACAGTCGCAGCGCCAGCGAAAACGGGCGGATCAGGAACGAGAAAAGCTCGATCACGAACAGCAGCGGGACCATGATCGTTGGCGTGCCATGCGGCACGAACAGCGAGAAGAAGTGAAAGCCGTGCTTCCAGAAGCCGACGATCAGGACGATCGAGAAGCTGATGATCGCGAGCACGCCAGTCACGGTCAGGTGGCTGGTTACCGTGAAGGCATGGACGCCGGGGATGATCCCCAGCGGCATCATGCCGAGCATATTCGCCACGATGATGAACATGAACAGCGAGAAGACGTAGGGCACATAGGCCTTGCCCTGCGGACCGACGTTCTGCGCCAGCATGTTCGAGATGAAGCCGGTGGTGGCCTCGACCGCGACCTGCCAGCGACCGGGGATCAGCTCGCGCTTCATTCCGCCGAGCATGAACACCCAGATCAGCCCGAGAACGACGACCATGAACAGCGCTGAGTTCGTGAACGACAGATCGTAACCGCCCACGTGCAGCGGAACCAGCGGTTCCACCGTGAACTGGTGCATCGGATCGATCTTGCCGCCTTCAGCCGCCACGTTGTTCTAACCCTTATACGTCGAGAGCGGTCGGACTACTCCGGCCGCTCGCCTGAAATCTTGATAATATTCCTGAACGCCACGACGATCCCGAGGGCCATCAGGGCGAGCAGGAGGACAGGGGAAGTGCCGAACAGCCGGTCGAGAACCCAGCCGATCACCGCTCCGCCGACAGGACCGCCGATCAGTTGCGACAGGACGCGATTGCCCTGGGAATATCCTTTCCCCTGACCTTCGCCTACCTTGCCGGACCTGATCGCCTCATCGCGTTTCGCCGCGTCCAGCCGCTTGTTCAGCGACGTGATCCGTGGGTCTTCGCGGTCGAGTTCGTCCCGCCCGGGGTCCTCATTTCCCATGCCGATCCTCCATGCTGGGGGACGCGACACGGGGCGCGAACGACCCCGCCTTGCTGGGCGCGCGTTTAGGAAGGTGACAGGATCAAGTCAACTCTTGTGCGGTGCGGCAACTCGGACCGTGTCTAGCTGCAGTAATCCGGCAGCGGGATTGGGGTTGCGCCCTGCCGCACGCGCCAGACGCCGTCACGGAGCTGGTACGCCTGACCGGGGCCGACGCGGGTTTTCAGCGTGGTGCAGCCGACGGCCGCCGCGACGTCCTTGACCGTCACGCCGCGCTGTCCGGCGAGGTCGGTATAGGCCGCGCGCCGTTTGATGTTGATGCTTTCCAGCTCGGCGCGGACGCCGTCGGTTACCGTGCCACGGACGCCGAGGAACCCGTCGGCCTGTTCGCCGACCTGTCCGGCAGCAAGCGCGGCGGCAACGCCGGAAGTCTGCGCTGAAGCCAACCCGGCAATGGCGAGGAAGGCTGCGGTCATGATCAGTTTGGCGTTCATTTCGGAAACAGCTCCGGATTCGAGGTAATCAAGTCGGACGCGTCCTTTTGCAGGCGGACGACGACCTCCTGTTTGATATTGACGTTGAGGTTGATCTCGATGGGCTTGTCGGGCGCCTTCACGCTGATGCAGCCCGAAACCAGCAGCATCGCGGGGACGGCAAGGGCAGTTGTTGTTTTCATGCCCATCCGACTCGCATTCCGCTTCCTCTTCGTCAATGTCGGCGCTCCTTATCGGCGCTTGTCGCTTGCGACAGGCTGAACGGTTCGGTTGAGCAACAATCCCGGATCCTGGAAGCTGCGGGCGGTATTCACGAGCCCGCGAAACGGCGCGCGGACGCGGATATTGAATTTGAACGGCAGGCCGACGAACGACTTGGCGATGCCGCTAGGCGCGACCGGGGACTGGTTGACACCGTCGAAGCGGACGAGGCTGACGATCTCTCCATCGAGCGACCCGTCGAGGTCGATCGCGAGATTGCCGTAGCGGATCGATTTCAGCGCATCGAAGGCGAGTTTCGCCAGCGTGTTGGTCTCCGCATTTGTGACATCGCCGACGTAGGCAAGCGTTCCGCCCCCGGCTCGCGCCACGATCTGCCCGCCCACGATCCGCCCACCGGTGGCGTCGAACACGATCGGCAATGTCCCGTCGAATGTACCGGTCGCCGCGATGTTTTCGAGCTTCAGCTGCTCGATGAACTTGGCCGCGTCGAGGGCGGTAACGCGGAACGACAAGGTGCGCGCCTTGGGCTGGCCGAAATCGAGCGACGCCGGATCGAGCAGCAATTCGCCACCCGCGAACGGCCAGCGTCCGCGTTCGATTTCGACGACCTGGTTGGGGCGGAGGCGGAAAGTGATGATGCCCTCCTTCACCTCGACGCCGGGATTGACCAGCGCGAGCTTCACCTGCTGCCCCGGCGGGGTCGACAGCGCGATCAGGTCGTCGAACGCGATCTCTCCGGAAGCGCCGGTAACGGGGCCGAATGCTGCCGCGAAATCGAGCGCGTCAGTGCGGAACTTGCCCGAGCTGGTCAGACGATCACCGTTCCAGCGGATGAGGCCGGTGCCATCGATCTGTCCGTAGACGTCGGCGACAACGCCGAGCGTCAGGGGGGTGATCGCTTCGGGCTGTAAAGACTTGCTGAAATTCAGGCCAGCGACCGCAATTCGCGCCTCTCCGGTGCCGCGCGCCAGATCGTGGGTGATGGCGACAGTAGCGATCGCCCGGGTCGAGACCGGTTCGTGCAGCGTTGCGGTCGCGGCAATGCGACCGTCCTTCAGATGCAGTTTCACACCCTCAGCCGACAGCGGATTGAAGCGCGGCGTCTCGGCCTGATCGGCGAGCATCAGCTTGCCACCGACGTCGAGGGCGCCGCCTGCGAACGCCCATGTCCCCTGCCCGGCGCTGGCGAGGAAAGGCACGCGGGCAATATTGCCCGACAGGCCGGTGTAGCGCCCAGCCAGGCCGTTCGCGCGCGTCACGCCGTCGAGCCGCGCGATCCGGAGTTGGGTGCGGCGGTCAATCGGTCCGAGTAGCGCCGAAAACTCCGACAGCGACACTGGTCCACCGAGATCGAACGACGCGCCCGATGCCGCCAAGGCCAGCGGCTGATCACCGACACGCCCCGTAAGCCGGAGCGGTCCGGTCCGCGCTCCACCGGAGACCCCGGTGCGCGTGCTGCGGACAATCGCACCCCCGCGCGTCGGACAAAGAGCCACGCTGCCGGGTGCGAGCGTCGTCCCCGCCAGCGCAATGCGGCGGTAGGCAATCGGGGTACATCCCGGCGCGAAAACGATATCCCCCGACGCTACCCGCTGGACCACAACGGGAACTTTCACACCCTCCGCACGGCCGTCGCCAATCGGACCGTCGAGCGTTGCAATTGTTTCGATCCGCGCCGTCCCATCCGGGCGGGCCGCGAAGTGGACGGGCGCCAGCATCAGTAGCGCGTTGCGCGCGCGATAAGGTGCCATCTCGAAAAGCCCGCGCGTCGTGCCGTCGGGCGTGCGAGTCAGTCGACCGCTCACCGAAGGGAAACCGCCACCGGACAGACCCAGGGCGGCATCTGCCGATGTGCCATTGGCGTCGATCAGAACAACACCATTGCGGAGTGTCAGCAGTCCTCCACCCCGTGCAGCCATCCGCATATCCGAAAGGCGCACAGCCAGACCGTCATAGGCAACGCGCGCCTCGACAGCGGCCCCCTCCCCCGCCTTTCCGATGGCCTGTGACAAGGCATCCGCGATCGGGCCCACCGGCGTTCCGATCGCGCCGGCAAAGCCCCGCCGCAACGATGCCAGCTGCGCCGGATCGGCGATGGCGCGCTCGACTCTGATCCCGCCCTCGACCGTGGTTGTCTTGCCCGCACCGAACCGCCCATCCGCCGTCAGCCCGAGCATACGCGTCCCGGCGTAACGGGTGGCTGGAGAAGTGAGGCGGAACGTTCCTCGAGTCTCGTTGGCTGTGCCCCAGAAGACGAACCGGCCGTTTGCCTGCGCGATCTGGAGCGCACCCTGTCTAACGCCGGTTGTCGATGCCGTCGCGATACCCTGCCAGCGGTCGAGGGCCTCGTTCAGCGTCACGTCGAATCGCACATCACTTGGCCCTGCGGCGACGCCGCCGCATGTCGAGGGTGATGCATGCAGCGTTCCCACAAGCGCGGGCTGACGCCGTCGGACGGTGACCTGGGCCTCCAGTGAGGGAGTCTCGATCCGGCAGCCATCGCGCCCAGCAAAGGGGGCAGTCGCCCTGACCTGCCCTCTGAAACCGTTATTGAGCTGGCCGGAACCGACAATGTCAGCGGTGAAAAAACCTACGTCAGTGGCAAGCGTTACGCGCGTGTCGGCCAGCCGGAGATCAATGTCGGGCAAGGACAACGGCTTGCCGTCCGATGCCGGCAGCAATTTGTCGACGGCTCCCCAACTAACCCGACCGCGCAAAACCCGCCCGTTCAGGCGAACGCCTCGGGCATCGACCGCCGTCACGGTCACACCACCCCAGCTGGGTGCCAGCGACACTTCCGCCCACTCAGCGGTCAGATCGGGGTTGGCGGGATTGCCAAGCCGCAGCTTCTCTATGCGCTGGGTGCGGAATCCGATGTCCTTAATTTCATAGCTGGCGGTGATACCGCGTGCCGCAAGCGCCCGATCGATCGCGCCAGCCGCAATCGGGCGACGTTGCGACCAGACTATTCCGAGAGCCACCGCAAGGATGGCGGTCCCGACCAGCAAAGCGCGCCCGAACTTGATGTTTTTCAGACGCACGCAAACCTCATGGAAACCTTGCTGCCAGTTTGGCCCATTATCAGGCACGGGCAAGCGGTTTGACCCTTTGACGGCATCGGCTAGTCAGCATGAATGGCCGATGCACCAGCCCCCGATGACGCCGCCGGACACCGGTCGCGCGTGCGCGCACGCCTGCTGGGTGGTGGGGGCGACGCCCTCGCCGACTATGAACTGCTCGAATATCTGCTGACGCTCGCCATGCGACGCGGCGACACAAAGGGGACGGCGAAGGCTTTGCTGCGGGAATTCGGGAGTCTGGGCAGGGTGCTGACCGCTGAACCGGCGGCGCTGATGCGGGTCGACGGCGTTGGCGAAATTGCGGCGGCGGCCTTGAAGATTGCTCAGGCGACCGCCGTTGCCCTGTTGCGCGAGCAGGCCGCCGCGCAGCCGATCCTTGCGAGCTGGCAGGCACTGCTCGATTATTTGCGGGCGGACATGGCTTTCCTCGCCGTTGAGCGGGTTCGGGTGCTGTATCTCGATTCGAAAAACATGCTGATCCGCGATGAGGTAATGAGCGAAGGCACCATTGACCAGGCGGCGGTCTACATTCGTGAGGTCATGAAACGCGCAATGGCGCTCGGTTCGGCAAATTTGATTCTCGTGCACAACCACCCAAGCGGCGACACGACGCCGAGCCGCGCCGATATTCAGCTGACGCGCGATATCGTTACAGCCGGAAGACCGCTCGGCGTCGCGGTTCATGACCATGTCATCGTGGGCGCAAGCGGGCATACGAGTTTACGGGCGCAAGGGCTGATGTAAAAAGGCGGGCCGCACCTTTCGATGCGGCCCGCCCTGCGACCCGAAGCTTATGCTCCTGCGGTCAGGTACGTCTGAAGTTCGACAAGCGTTACAGTTTTGCTCTTGTCCTTGTCGGCGGTTGCGAATGCACCGTTGGTCCATTTGGTCTGTTCAGCCGCTGCGAGCGGCTTCGCGCCCGATTTGGCCTTCAGCGCGTCCATCCAGGTCGCGAACTCGGTCTTGTCGAGGACGCCGTTCCCGTCCTTGTCATAAGTCGGAAATTCCGACGCTATCAAAGCCTTGGGATCGGCAGGTGCTGCGGGCGCTGCAGCCGTTGTGGTAGTTGTCGTTTCGCTGGTCGTAACAGCGGGTTCACCCGTGGTCGGAGCAGGCGGCGTCATCGTTGTTGTGGTGGATTGCGTTGTCGACGCAGGCGGTGACGCCGGTTCCATCTGCGCCAGAGCCGGAGTCGAGAGGGCGAGCGCGCTTACGGCGATCAAAAGAGTTTTCATGGTGGATCTCCATCCGTTGAAATTTGGGTGGAACGTCATCTCGTCGTTCCGCAAGGTCAACGAGGCAGGCGGTTGGCCGTTGCTCGCCCGAGCGCGTTGTCGGCTCGCTTCGTCCCTGCTAGCTGCCCCGTCATGATAGAACGATATTCACGCCCAGCCATGGCCGCGCTCTGGAGCGCCGAAAGCCGTTACCGCATCTGGTTCGAGATCGAGGCGCACGCCCTCGATGCGATGGCCGACCTCGGCGTCGTGCCGCAGTCAGCCGCAAAGGCGGTGTGGGACTGGTGGGCGACGAACCCGGCAATTGACGTAACCGCAATCGATGCCATCGAAGCGGTGACGAAGCACGACGTCATCGCGTTTCTGACCTGGGTTGCCGACCATGTCGGCGAAGAGGCGCGCTTCCTGCACCAGGGCATGACATCGTCGGATGTGCTCGATACCTGCCTGGCGGTACAACTGGCGCGTGCCGCCGATCTGCTGATCGCCGATCTCGATGCGTTGCTCGATGTGCTGAAGCGCCGGGCCTTCGAACACAAGCTGACCCCGACCATTGGCCGCAGCCACGGCATCCATGCCGAGCCAGTGACGTTCGGTCTGAAACTGGCACAGGCCCATGCCGAGTTCACGCGCAATCGCGCGCGCCTGGTCGCCGCACGCGAAGACATTGCCACGTGCGCGATTTCCGGCGCCGTCGGCACGTTTGCCAACATCGACCCGCGCGTCGAGGAACATGTCGCGGCCAAGATGGGCCTCAGTGTCGAACCCGTCTCGACACAGGTCATCCCGCGCGACCGGCATGCCATGTTCTTCGCGACGCTGGGCGTTATCGCTTCATCGATCGAGCGACTCGCGACCGAAATTCGCCATTTGCAGCGCACCGAAGTGCTCGAGGCCGAGGAGTATTTCTCGCCCGGGCAAAAAGGGTCGTCGGCAATGCCGCACAAGCGCAACCCGGTGCTGACCGAGAACCTGACCGGCCTTGCCCGCATGGTCCGCAGTGCCGTGACGCCCGCGATGGAGAATGTGGCGTTGTGGCACGAGCGCGACATCAGCCATTCTTCGGTGGAGCGGTATATCGGACCCGACGCGACGATCACGCTCGACTTCGCGCTGGCGCGGCTGACGGGCGTCGTCGACAAGCTGCTGGTCTATCCGGCCCGGATGCAGAAGAATCTCGACCGGATGGGCGGCCTCGTCCATTCGCAGCGCGTTCTGCTGGCGCTCACCCAGGCGGGCATGAGCCGCGAGGATGCCTATAAGGCCGTCCAGCGCAACGCGATGCAGGTGTGGGAATCCGATGGCGCTTTGTCGCTGATGGAATTGCTCAAGGCGGACAGCGACGTCGCCGCGCATTTGTCGGTTGCCGAAATCGAGGACAAGTTCGACCTCGGGTATCACTTCAGGCAGGTGGATACGATCTTCGACCGCGTGTTCGGAATCTGACAGATCGCGATTGACGGTGAGGTCGTTCTGCCCTTGAAATGACTCCCGGGGAAAACGGGAGAGACAACATGCGCATCCTTGATCTGGCGACCATGACGGCGTTGGTTGCATCTCAAATCGCGGCCACGCCGTTGATGGCGCAGGACAACCGCAACCTGCCCCCGCCCGGCTACCCCGGCGGCCCCCAGGAATTTGCTGGGACGCTGCGCTGCGCGAGCTACAACAGCCGTCCGCAATCCTGTCAGGTCGAGACGCAGAGCCGTGTCGTTCTGCTCCAGCGCGAACAGGGGACGTGTCGGCAGAACTACGACTGGGGTTTCGACGGTCGCCGAATCTGGGTCGACAACCGCTGCATCGCGACGTTCGGATATGGCTATGCGCCGGTGAACCGGCCGCAGCCGCCATCGGGGAATTGGGGCGACCGCAATTTTGCGGGCACCCTTCAGTGCGAAGCGCGCGGGGTCCAGGAGCAGCGCTGTTATGTGAATACCGAGAACCGGGTTGAGTTGCTGTCGCAGGGCAACAGCCGCTGTGTGGCCGGCCAGAACTGGGGTTATACCCGCGACTTCATCTGGGTGAGCCAGCGCTGCTCGGCCACGTTCGGCTATGGCAATGTCTATCGTCCGCAACCGCCTCAGGGGAACGGTGGTCCGAGCGCGGGGGCCATCATCGGCGGCGTACTGGTCGCGGGCGGGCTGCTCGCACTGCTAACGCGCGGCAAGAAGACGACCGCGACCCCAACGCCCTCGGCCAAGCCCGAATTCCCGCCACAGCCGCCCGCCGCGATCTCCGCCGATCTCACAAAGCTTCAGGCCGATGCCCGACCGACGGTCCAGAACTGCCTGTTCGAGGCGGCGCGGCAGATCGGCGCAACGGGCGGATCGCGGCTGCGGTTCGACAAGGCCACGACGCTGGAGCACGGCAACGGTGGATGGCGGCTGACTGCTGCGGCAACAGCCACCTACCCGGATGGCGAGCGGGCGACACCGTTCTTTTGCCGGGCGACGCCGACCCAGATCATCGAGCTGACCTTCACCGGTTGATTGCGCCGAGTGGATTGCAGATTCTGCATGTTGGCGTAATTTTATTGCGCTTGTAATAGAACACCGAATTACTAGGTATTGCTGCGCTGCAACAAGATGTTGGAGCGGGGGACCGGCCCTTGCCGGTAAACAGGAGACTGCAGGTGCAGAATTTCGAGATGGCGGTTTTCACCGTCGCCGCGATCCTCGCCCAGGTCCTGCTTGCGACCGCGTTGATCGCTTAAGACAGAACCGGGCACCCGCCCGCCCCGCTTCGAGCCCTGCTCCTGCGGGGTGGGCGGATAGCTCCCCATCCCTACCTATCAATGATGCTTGGCAGCCTGCGGATCGCGACGCTTGGCCAGGCTGTCGTAAACCTCGGTGACGAACGCGTCGGGCTTGATGAATTGCCCCCCGTATTTCGCGTCATAGGCAGCGCTGGGTTTCATGGCCTTGATCTGGTCGAGCGTCTTGCCTGCCTTGATCGCCGCGCCGATTTTCCCGCTCACATCGACCAGATACGCCCGATAGGCGACGAGGTCCGCCTTGCTTGCCACCGGCCCATGCCCGGGAATGATGCGCGTCTGGTCGTTGGCGAGCGCAATCACGCGGTCCGCAGCGGCAATCACGCCTTGAATGCTCCCGCCCGAGTCCAGATCGACGAACGGGTAGAGCCCGTTGAAGAACGTGTCGCCCATGTGGACGACATTGGCCTTTTCGAAATGGATGATCGCATCGCCGTCGGTATGGGCATGCGGTGCGTAAAAGATATGAAGCCGGTCGCCGTTGCGATAAACGCTCATGTCCTGGGCGAAGGTGACGATGGGGAGCGCGCCCTTCGGTGAAGGTGCGACCTTGCCGCCCAGCACCATATTCTCTTGCCCCATTCGGGTCCGCACATTGTCCTGCGCGACGATAATTGCGCCCTTCCCCGCCAGATTCTCGTTCCCGCCGGTGTGATCGCCATGGAAATGCGTGTTGATGAGAAACTGGATCGGGTCCGGGTCGACCGTCGCCACCGCCGCCAGAATTTTCGGCGTCAGCGGCGCAAACTGGTCGTCGATCAAGACATTGCCGTCCTCTCCGTAGGACAGTCCGATATTGCCGCCGCTGCCGAACAACACCGCCACGCCCGGCGCAATCTTTTCGACCCGAATGCTGATGTCAGGCGCGGGTTGCTGGGCGCTCGCCCCGCAGGCGGCAAGCAAGGCGACGAGCGGCAGAGCGGTACGGATGGCGAGCCTCATGCAAAATCCCCTGATTATGGCCTATTCGGCTGTTGCGGCTAATCGTTACACAATATCGTCGAATACCGACCGGAGCTTGTCGAAGAAGCCCGTCGATTTCGGGCATTCCTCGCCGGTTTCGGTTTCGCGGAACGCCGTCAGCAATTCCTTTTGCTTCGCTGTCAGCTTGGTCGGCGTTTCGACCTCGACCTGCACCACCAGATCGCCCGCCCCGCGCCCGTTGAGCACCGGCATCCCGGCCCCGCGTTGACGCAACTGCTTGCCCGACTGGATGCCGGCGGGAATGCGGATTTCGTGGCGTTCCTGATCGAGGCCGGGAATCTCGATGCTGCCGCCCAGCGCCGCCGTCGTGAAGCTGATCGGCGCGCGGCAGAACAATGTCGTCCCCTCCCGCTCGAAGATGGCGTGCCGCGTCACGTGCAGGAAAATATAGAGATCGCCCGCAGGGGCACCGCGCGCGCCAGCCTCGCCTTCGCCTGTCAGACGGATGCGCGTCCCTTCGTCAACACCAGCGGGAATGTTGACCGACAGCGTCTTGGCCTTGTCGACGCGACCTTCGCCGCGACACGACGGACATGGATCGGCAATAACCTGCCCCGCGCCGTGACAGGACGGGCACGTCCGTTCGACGACGAAGAAACCCTGTTGAGCGCGGACTTTGCCGTGGCCGCCACAGGTGGTGCACTGGCGTGCCGAGGTACCGGGCTTGGCCCCCGAGCCGCCGCAGGGTTCGCAGACCGCCGAGACTTCGACGCTGACTTCGGTTTCCTTGCCATGAAACGCGTCTTCGAGCGTGATCTCGAGATCGTAGCGCAGATCGGCCCCGCGCCGAGGACCCGATTGCCGCCCGCGACCGCCACCGCCGCCCATGAATTCGCCGAAGATATTGTCGAAAATGTCGGAGAAACCGCCGAAATCCTGCGCACCCCCGCCACCGCCGTTCTGGAACGCGGCATGGCCGAACCGGTCATAGGCCGCGCGCTTCTGCGGATCTTTCAGACAGTCATAGGCTTCCGAAATCGCCTTGAATCGCGACTCGGCCTCGGCATCGCCGGGATTCTTGTCAGGATGAAATTTCATCGCGAGCTTGCGATAGGACGACTTGATCGTCCCGTCGTCGGCGGTCCGCTCGACTTCAAGCAGCTCGTAATAGTCGATGTCAGCCACTGCCGCCCCTCAACGACTTGCCGCCGCCCGGCATCCGGCCGGGCGGCGAAAGGTCACACTAAAGTCACACCAGAACGATTACGACTTGGCGCCTTCGTCGACTTCCGAGAATTCGGCATCGACCACGTCTTCGCCACCGGCCGCGGCCGTCTCTGCCCCCGGCGACGCGGCTGCAGCCTGTTCCTTCTCGTAGATCGCCTGCCCCATTTTCATGGCGACCTGCGTCAGCGCGTTGGCCTTCTCCGTCATCGCATCGACATCGCCGCCTTCGACTGCCGTCTTAGTCTCGGCGACCGCGGCCTCGATCTCGCTCTTCAGCGCGGCGTCGATCTTGTCGCCATTGTCGGCCAGCTGACGCTCGGTCGAATGTATAAGCGATTCGGCGTTGTTCTTTGCCTCGGCGGCCGCGCGACGCTTCTTGTCCTCCTCGGCGAACTGCTCCGCGTCCTTGACCATCTGATCGATGTCGGAATCGGACAGACCGCCCGATGCCTGGATCTTGATCTGCTGTTCCTTGCCGGTGCCCTTGTCCTTGGCACTGACATTGACAATGCCGTTGGCGTCGATGTCGAACGTGACCTCGATCTGCGGCACGCCGCGCGGCGCCGGCGGAATGCCGACGAGATCGAACTGGCCGAGGATCTTGTTGTCCGCCGCCATTTCGCGCTCGCCCTGGAACACGCGGATCGTCACCGCGCCCTGATTGTCGTCGGCGGTCGAATAGGTCTGCGACTTCTTGGTCGGGATCGTCGTGTTACGGTCGATCATGCGCGTGAACACGCCGCCCAGCGTCTCGATACCGAGCGACCGCGGCGTCACGTCGAGCAGCAGCACGTCCTTGACGTCGCCCTGCAGCACGCCCGCCTGAATGGCGGCGCCCATCGCCACGACTTCGTCCGGATTGACGCCGGTGTGCGGCTCCTTGCCGAAGAAATTTTTAACAACCTCAC
>JBBROX010000008.1:0-126146 GCA_038228865.1 Sphingomonadales bacterium
ACGGAACTGTTTCCGATATTGACATAGCCGTTCACAAGGCTGCTGCCAGTTATATTGCCGTTCGCCAGCGCATAAACCGACAGGCTGCCACCCTGAATGCCCAACCGGTAGTTTCCGCCCTGAAATGCGAAATCATTCTGATAGAAAAAGCCGTTGAAAGCTCCATTGTTGTACTGGACGGCAAAAAGCTGCGGATCGGTTGCCGTAAAGGTCAGTGAGCCGAAGTTAAATGTGAACAAATCGGCGGCGGAGATATTTGCGACGTCAGGATAGGACGACGCAAAGACGTTGACGAAACCGGTGCCGCCCGCCGGGACAAGCTGGTTGTCAGAGACGAAACTGCCGGTGAACGTCTGCCCCTGAAAGAAGCCATTGGTGTTGAACGGTGAGGAAACGTTGGCGTTTCCGCCGAAAATTCCCGCGGAGAAATTTGCCTTCGTGTAGGTATCGGCCAAAGCAGGCGTGCCAATCAGGACCGCGATCGGTGCAACGGCGGCGATGTATGAACGCAGCATTTTAGTCTGCAGAAATTGAGCCCGCCCCAAAAGTTCGGCGTTGGTACCACTGTTAACCATTTTTGTTTATGAAATATGACACCGCCGTAACGATCCACGGCGCCCGCGCGACAGGTTGGACGCCATCGGGGACGGGTTGAACGACGTCGAACTTTACGGCAGAGGCATCCGCGCGGGCGCTTAGCTCAGTTGGTAGAGCATCTCGTTTACACCGAGAGGGTCGGCGGTTCGAGCCCGTCAGCGCCCACCATTCCGCATTGGCCACAACTCTAGCGCCACCACCGCTTTCCCGCTATGCGCCCTGCCCTTCATGGCAACCATTCTTCCCACCCCCCCCAAAGTCGGCATAGTTTCGCTCGGCTGTCCCAAGGCTCTGGTCGACAGCGAACGCATCCTGACCAAGCTGCGCGCCGACGGTTACGGGCTGTCGCCCGACTATGCCGGGGCCGATGTCGTGCTGGTCAACACCTGCGGCTTTCTCGATTCCGCCAAGGAGGAGTCGCTGGAGGCCATCGGTGAGGCGCTCGCCGAGAACGGTCGCGTCATCGTGACCGGGTGCCTGGGGCAAGAAGCGGAAATGATCCGCGCCCGCTTTCCGAAGGTGCTCGCGATCAGCGGCGCGCATCAGTATGAGGCGGTCGTGGGCGCAGTCCACGAAGCGGCCCCGATGCCGCCGAACGCCTTCCTCAATCTGGTCCCCGACAGCGGCCTGAAGCTGACCCCGCGCCATTACAGCTATCTGAAGATTTCGGAGGGCTGCAACCACCGCTGTTCGTTCTGCATCATCCCCAGCATTCGCGGCGACCTCGTCAGCCGCCGCCCCGACGCGATCCTGCGCGAAGCCGAAAAGCTGGTTGCGGCGGGGACGCGCGAGCTGCTGGTGATCTCGCAGGACACGTCGGCATATGGTGTTGATATAAAGCACCAATCACGCGACTGGCACGGCCGCGAAGTCCGCGCGCACATGACCGATCTGGCGCGCGAACTCGGCAGCCTGGGAGCCTGGGTGCGCCTCCACTATGTCTATCCCTACCCGCACGTCGATCAGATCATCCCCCTGATGGCCGAGGGGCTGGTGACGCCCTATCTCGACATCCCGTTCCAGCATGCCGCGCCGAACGTTCTGCGCGCCATGAAGCGGCCTGCGAACGAGGCCAAAGTACTCGAACGTATCCACCGCTGGCGCACGATCTGCCCCGACATCGCTATCCGCTCGACGTTCGTCGTCGGTTTCCCCGGTGAGACCGAGGCCGATTTCCAGTATCTGATGGACTGGGTGGCCGAAGCACAACTCGACCGCGTCGGTGCCTTCCGCTTCGAACCCGTCGAGGGTGCCGCCGCCAACGCGCTGCCCGATCCAGTCCCCGAAGCGATCAAGGAAGAACGTTATGCCCGCCTGATGGAGCTGACCGCCCGCATCAGCGCCGAGAAACTCGCGGCAAAAGTCGGTCGCACCCTCGACGTCATCATCGACGAAGTCGACACGGACGGCGGCGCAACCGGACGCTCGCAGGCCGACGCCCCAGAGATCGACGGCAGCGTGTTCCTCCGCGATGCAGGCGGCCTGACGCAGGGTGAAATCGTCCCCGTCCTGATTGAGGACGCCGACGACCACGACCTTTATGGGGTACCGGCATGACCGATTTCGCCGCGCTCCTCCAACCTGACCGAGGTCAGCCTGCCCGCACCATCCACGTCATTGACAAGAGTGGCTTCGACGCTTGGCTCTCCGCGCAGCCCGCCCGGGCACGTGCCGCTGCCGCAGCGCAAAAGCTGAAGCCGACGGGTTACGCTAGCGCGATCCTTCCGGGCGACGGCGCAGATGACTGGTCGGTCGTGACCGTCGTTGCCAATGTTGACGATTTCTCATCCTGGTGCCTCGCCAAGCTCGCCGAGACGCTGCCTGAGGGGACGTATCGGTTGGCTGCCGGCTCCCCCGGTCCTGCCCCACTAGGGTGGCTGCTGGCGCAATACAGCTTCGACCGGTACAAAAAGGACGACAAGGGCTCCGGACCGCGCATTCTGCTCAGCAATGAACCGGCGCGGATCGCGGAGTTCGTTCGCCTCGCCGAGGCTGTCACCCTTGTCCGCGATCTGGTCAACACGCCCGCCGCCGATATGGGACCGCCGCAACTCGAGGCGCAAGCGACACGCCTCGCCAAGGCTCATGACGCCACATTGAGCGTGACCAAGGGTCACGACCTCGAAATCGGTTATCCGATGATCCAAGCCGTCGGCATGGCCGCGACGCGCGATTTTGCGCCGCGGCTGATCGAGCTCGAATGGGGTAATCCCGCGCATCCGCGCCTCGCCATCGTCGGCAAGGGTGTGTGCTTCGACAGCGGCGGCCTCGATATCAAGCCGTCGTCGGGCATGCGCCTGATGAAAAAGGACATGGGCGGAGCGGCTCATGCGCTCGCGCTCGCGCAACTCGTGATGGCCGCGCGGCTGCCAGTGCGCCTTCATATGCTGATCCCGGCCGTCGAAAACGCGATTGCGGGCAACGCCTTTCGTCCCGGCGATGTGCTGAACAGCCGCAAGGGGCTGACCGTCGAAATCGCCAATACCGATGCCGAGGGGCGGCTGGTGCTTGGCGACGCCCTGACCAAAGCCGGTGAGAGCGACCCTGCGCTGATTGTCGATTTTGCGACCCTGACCGGCGCCGCGCGCGTCGCGCTCGGTCCCGATCTGCCCGCGACCTTCGCCAATGACGACGATCTGGCCGCATCGGTGCTGGCGGCAGGAATCGCCACCGACGATCCGCTGTGGCGGATGCCGCTGCATGGCGGGTATGACGACATGCTCAAGTCCGACATTGCCGACCTCAATAATTCGCCTGACGGCGGATTCGCCGGCTCGGTCACGGCGGCACTGTTCCTACAACGCTTCGTGCCGGATGGGACGCCGTGGCTCCACCTCGACACCTTCGCCTGGCGACCGGTGGCAAAGCCCGGACGCCCCAAAGGCGGCGAGGCACTTGGTCTGCGCGCTGTCTGGGCCATGCTGCAGGAACGCTTCGGCTAATCGCCCTTACGCAACCGTTCCGGCCTTCGCTCGTTCACCCTGAATAAATCGCCCGTCATCGATACGGGCGGGAAGGAAACGATTGTGCCCCGTTCGATGATAACCGACTGGATGACGACGCTGTTGGACTATGTGCGGTCCGGGCAGCCCGATCTCACAAACCGCCAGATGGCGCTGCTCATGCTCGTCTACGAGACACCGGGCCCGCATACCGTGCGTGGCTTGGCCCGCGATCTCAACGTGTCAAAACCCGTTGTGACACGCGCCTTGAACAGGCTGGGCGGGCTGGGCTATCTCGCACGCCAGCGTGACGAACACGACCGGCGGAATGTCTTCGTCGCGAAGACGCAGGCAGGGGCAGATTTTCTTGGCGAATTCGGACGACTTGTCAGCGGTGACCAAAGCCGCCGCGCCGCCGCGTAGGCAGTTTCGCCTGACCGGTCCGTCGGTCGAACTTGAGCACGGTCGGTATGCCGTGCGTCGCGACCTCGCCGAAATCGCTGTCGCCGACCGTATATTCGCGCAGCATTATGTGGAGCCGATGCTACACCGCCTAACGCGCGATTCCATCGTCCATCGACGTCCCGATGTTGGTGCTGATGCCCGCGGCGAACTGAAGAACGGAGACTCCTTCTACGTCCTCGACCTGGGCAATGATTGGGCATGGGGACGTGGCGACGCGGGCCCCGTCGGCTATGTGCCGGTCGCCGCGCTGGAACGCGCGTCATGACCCGCGTTTTTATCGACGGCGCGGCGGGAACGACGGGTCTTGAGATCGAATCCCGGCTGGCGGGTCGTCCCGAATTCGACCTGATCAGGCTCGATGAAGCACACCGCAAGGACGTTGACGCACGCCGCGATGCGCTGAATGCCGCCGACGTCGTCATCCTGTGCCTGCCCGACGATGCCGCACGCGAAGCCGTCGCGCTGATCGACAATCCTGCCACCCGCGTCATCGACGCCTCGACAGCACACCGCACGGCGGCCGGATGGGTGTTCGGATTTCCCGAGCTGGTCGGCCGGGACACAGTGGCAAATGCACTGCGGGTGTCGAACCCAGGCTGCTACTCGACCGGCTTCATCGCCCTTGTGGCACCCCTTGTTCGCGGTGGCCTGATCGGCGCAGGTGCACGTCTCAGCAGCAACGCGGTATCGGGCTATTCTGGCGGCGGCAAGGCGATGATCGCCGAGTTCGAAAGCGGCGCTGTCCCCACGGCGTGGCGCACCTATGCGTTGACGCTCGCGCACAAGTACGTCCCGGAAATGCAGCTCTATAGCGGCGTTACCCACGCGCCCTTGTTCGCACCATCGGTCGCGGCGACGCATCGCGGCATGCTGGTCGATGTGCCGCTGTTCGGTGTAGATCCCGCGAAGGCGCGCGACACGCTCGCGTGGTTTTACGAGGGGTCGAAGATCGTGCGAGTCGGCACTCTGGACGAAGCGCACCTGACGGTCGAGCATCTGGCCGGTCGCGACAGCATGGAGTTGTTCGTCTTTGGTCGGGCCGACGGCAGCCAGTGCCGCCTGGTCGCCGCGCTCGACAATCTGGGCAAAGGTGCCAGCGGCGCAGCGGTGCAAAGCCTCAACCTGATGGCCGGCCTGCCGGAAGAAACGGGGCTGTTACTGTAAGCCGACAGGAACGAGCTAAGAAGCAAGCGGCTACATCTCGCCTTTCGCCCGCCGGTGCGCATACCATTTCTGAACATTGGCGTTGTGCTGGTCCAGCGTCTCGGCGAACGCGCTGCTGCCGTCGCCCTGCGCGACGAAGTACAGTGCGCCCGACGGAGCCGGATCGAGCGCGGCCGCTATCGATGCCTTGCCCGGATTCGCGATCGGGCCGGGCGGCAGGCCATTGTGTCGATAGGTGTTATACGGATTGTCGCTGTCGAGTTCGGACCGGAGGATGCGCCGTCCCAGCGGCTTGCCCTGCGTGATCGGATAGATTGTCGTCGGATCGGCCTGCAACGGCATCCCCCGCTTCAGGCGGTTGGTATAAACCGCCGCGACCAGCCGCCGCTCTTCGGCCCGCGCGGTTTCCTTTTCGATGATCGACGCCAGCACGATCGCCGCCTCGGGCGTCGTCACAGCAGTCGTCGGCTTGCGCGCCTTCCACGCATTGGCGATCTCGGTTTGCATCGCCCTTTGCATCCGCGCGAGCACCGCTTTGCGCGTTTCGCCCCGGCTGTAGGCGTAACTGTCGGGCAGCACCGAGCCCTCCAGCGGCACCGGCATTTCGCCGGTTAGCAGCGGCGTTGCATAGAGCCGTTCGTAGACAAGAATCGACGGCATCCCCTCGTACACCGTTACGAACCGCTGCAGCACCTTGCCGGACTGCAGCAGCGAGAGGATCGCCCCGCCGTCCATGCCCTTTTTGATTTCGTATTCGCCTGGCTTGATCGGGTCTTTCGCGCCGAACAATTTGGCATTGGTCAGAAACGCGTCGGCTGAACGGATTGCGCCGGCCTTTTCGAGCTCCTTGGCCGCCGCCGTCAAACTCGATCCCGACGGAATGACCACCGCCATATCGCGCGGTGCCCCGCCGCCAGTGCATCGGATTACGGCAAAAACGACGAGAGCGATGACGGTAATGAGCAGGAGGATGCGACGCATGTGCTTCCTCTAAGGCGAGACCGCCCGCATCACTAGCGACGCATTGGTGCCGCCGAATCCGAACGAGTTATTCAGAACTGCCTTCACCGACCGCTTCTTCGCGACATGCGGGACTAGGTCGACGCCCTCGGTCCCCTCGTCGGGATTGTCGAGGTTCAGGGTCGGCGGGACGATCTGGTCGCGGATCGCGAGAATGCAGAAGATGGCCTCGACCGCTCCTGCACCGCCGAGCAGATGTCCGATCGCCGACTTGGTCGAACTCATCGATACCGTGCCGATTGCATCGCCGAACAGCCGCTTCACTGCCCCCAACTCAATCGTATCAGCCATGGTCGATGTGCCGTGCGCATTGATATAGTCGATGTCGGACGGGGTCATTCCCGCTTTTTTGAGCGCCATTTCCATCGACCGGAATGCGCCCGACCCCTCCGGGTGCGGGGCGGTCACGTGATAGGCGTCGCCCGACAGCCCGTAGCCTACCACCTCGGCATAGATTTTCGCGCCGCGCGCCTTGGCGTGCTCATATTCCTCGAGCACGACGACGCCCGCACCTTCGCCCATGACAAAGCCGTCACGGTCCTTGTCATAAGGGCGGCTCGCCTGCTCGGGACGGTCGTTGTAGCTCGAATTGAGCGCCCGTGCCTGCGCGAAGCCCGCGATGCCGAGCGGGCAAACGGTGGCCTCCGCGCCGCCAGCCAACATGATGTCGGCGTCGTCGTCGCGAATCATCCGTGCCGCGTCGCCGATCGAGTGCGCGCCGGTCGAGCACGCTGTCACGACCGCATGATTCGGCCCCATCAGCCCGTATTTGATGCTGACCTGGCCCGAGATCAGGTTGATCAGTCGCCCGTGCACGAAATGCGGCGACACTCGCCCCGGCCCCTTCTCGGCGAGGACCAGGCTCTCGCTTTCGATTCCCGGCAACCCGCCGATGCCCGACCCGATCGAACAGCCGGCGCGAAACCGCGTTGCTTCGTCCATCTCGGTAAGCCCTGCATCCTCCAGCGCCTGCCCTGCAGCATCGATGCCATAGATGATGAAGGGATCGACCTGCCGCTGGACCTTATGGTCCACGCGCAAATTCGGATCGAAGCCATAGGGGTGATCGGCAGGCTTGACCTCGCACGCAATCGTGCATTTCTGGTCCGACGGATCGAATCGTGTGATCCGCGCCGCGCCCGACTTTGACGCCAGGATATTGGCCCAGGTGGTTTCGACATCGCCCCCCAGCGGTGTGACAAGGCCAAGGCCCGTTACGACGACACGACGCATCCTAATCCCCTAAGTTAAAGTCCTAGAACGCAAAACAGGCCCGACCCTGCACGGGCCGAGCCTGTTCAAGCCCTGAACAAACTTTGCAAAAAGGCTTAGGCCTTGTTGGCATCGATAAAAGTGATCGCGTCCTTGACGGTCGAAATCTTTTCGGCGGCATCGTCGGGAATCTCGACACCGAATTCCTCCTCGAAAGCCATGACGAGCTCGACGATGTCGAGGCTGTCCGCGCCCAGATCGTCGATGAAGCTCGACTCTTCGGTCACCTTGTCCGCATCGACACCGAGGTGTTCGACGACGATCTTCTTCACCCGGTCGGCGGTCTCGCTCATGAAGGGTCCTTCTCGTTCATGTGTGTTTAATCTCGGCGGCCAGCCCTAATGAGCGCGAAAGGGCCGCGCAAGGGGGTCCGCTATCCCTTCCCCAGCACATGATCCACCAGCGCCCCGAGCGACTTGAACCCGCTCGTCGCGATTCCGTCTCCCTTGACGCCCGACGGCACCCACGCGCGCTCGAAACCCAGCTTGGCGGACTCCTTCAACCGCAACCCGCCATGTGCAACCGGGCGCACTTCGCCCGACAGCGCGACTTCACCGAAGGCGACGACGTCGGCGGGGATGGGTCGCTCCGAAAATGCACTGACCAGTGCCGCCGCGACCGCAAGGTCCGCCGCCGGATCAGTCAGCCGATACCCGCCCGCGATGTTGAGATACACCTCGGCCGAGGACAGCGACAGCCCGCACCGTGCTTCCAGTACCGCCAGAATCATCGCCAGCCTCCCCGAGTCCCACCCGACCACCGCACGGCGCGGCGTGGCCCCGCTCGCCAGCCGCACGGTCAGCGCCTGCACCTCGACCAGCACAGGCCGCCTCCCTTCCAGCGCCGGGAACACTGCCGTCCCCGTCACGGCCTCACCGCGTGTCGTCAGGAACAGGCTCGATGGATTGCCGACTTCGCCCAACCCGCCCTCGCCCATCGCGAACACGCCAATTTCGTCGGTGCCGCCAAAGCGGTTCTTGATCGCGCGCAGGATGCGGTACTGATGCGATCGCTCGCCTTCGAAGCTCAGCACGGTGTCGACCATATGTTCCAGCACACGCGGTCCCGCGATGCTGCCGTCCTTGGTTACATGCCCGACCAGCACCACGGCAGAACCACGCTCCTTGGCGAAACGGATCAGTTCGCCCGCCGAGGCGCGCACCTGTGACACCGTGCCCGCCGCGCCTTCAATCAAGTCGGAGTGCATCGTCTGGATCGAATCGATCACGAGCAGATCGGGGGCCGCCGGAAAAGTTGCGAGGATGTCGCGCACCGAAGTCGCACTCGCCAAGCCAACCGGCGCATGGCCAAGCCCCAGCCGCTGCGCGCGCAACCGCACTTGATCGGCCGCTTCCTCGCCCGAGACATAGGCGACGCGTTTGCCCGCCAGCGCCAGCTTGGCCGCCGCCTGCAACAGCAAGGTCGATTTCCCGATCCCGGGATCGCCGCTCATCAAGGTCGCAGATCCCGCGACAAAGCCACCACCCAGCGCCCGGTCGAACTCGGCGATGCCTGAGGGCATCCGGTCGGGCAGTTTCGTCGGACTGTCGAGCGCGACCAAACTCACCGCGCGGCCGCCATGCTGCAGGTTATGTCGTGCCGAAAACGGTGTCACGATGGCCCCCGCATCCTCGACGAGCGTGTTCCATTCGAGACAATCGTCGCACTGCCCTGCCCACTTGGACGCGACCGACCCGCAGGCCTGACAGACATAGCGCTTCTGGGGCTTGGCCATGACGCAAGTATGGCGCGAACGAATAGGGAACGCAAGCATTCCGCCGTTACGCGCGAATTCGTGGAACGACGTCAGATATTGTATGTTATACAGTCTAGTGCGCGATGGCCCCGCACAACCTTGCTCCCGGGAAACGACTTTCGCTTTGCGAGTCTCCGGTTTGCCCTAGGCTTTGGCCACTTGTTGAATGACATGCCCCTGCACCCCGATGCCAAGCTGAGCTTGATGTTGGCGGTCATCGATTCGTCGGGGTCGCCACTATTGCTGCTCGACGGCGATCTCGTCGTGGTCGCGGCCAGCCTTTCGTTCTGCGATGCCTTCGGACTCGATCCGGGCAAAGTTGCGGGCCACAAACTGACCGCGCTCGGCGAAGGCGAATGGAACGTGCCACAGCTGGCGTCGCTCTTGAATGCAACGGCGTCGGGTTTTGCCAAGGTCGATGCCTATGAATTTGAGCTGAAACGGCCCGGGAAGGATCTGCGGTGCCTCGTCATCAACGCCCATAAATTGGAGTACGAGGACAAGTTCAACACGCACCTGCTGGTTTCGGTTCTCGACGTGACCGATACGCGCCTCGCCGAGCAACATAAGGAAGACCTGCTCCGCGAGAAGGCAATCCTGCTGCAGGAATTGCAGCACCGCGTTGCGAACAGCCTTCAGATCGTCGCCAGCGTCCTTATGCAGAGCGCACGGCGCGTGCAGTCGGAGGAGGCGCGCGGTCATCTGACCGATGCGCACAGCCGCGTGATGTCGATCGCGGCGCTGCAACAGCAACTGACCACATCCTCGCTCGGCGATGTCGAAATTCGCGCCTATTTTACGGCGCTGTGCAAAAGCATCGGCGCGTCGATGATTTCGGACGCCAGCCGGATAACGCTCGACGTTACGACTGACGACAGCTCCATCAACGCCGAAATCTCGGTCAGCCTCGGCTTGATCGTCACTGAACTCGTCATCAATGCGCTGAAACACGCCTTTCCGGGTCGCACGCGAAGCGGCGCGATCCGCGTCGATTACAAGACTCAGGGAACGGCTTGGACACTATCGGTCAGCGACAATGGGATCGGCATTCCGGTCGGCGAAGCCGCCCCTGCAACGGGATTGGGCAGCGGCATCGTCGCCGCGCTGGCAAAGCAACTCGATGCAATCGTCACGACCGAGGCGGCCAACCCCGGTACACGCGTCAGCATCATTCACAACTAACTAAAGAAAAAGGGCGCCACCGCATTGCGATGACGCCCTTTCCCTATCGGTAGATACGGCGGTCGTTCAGACGAACGACGCGCGAAGGGTGGTACGACGACGCATCGATGTGCCAATCACGCCGAAGCCCAGGATGAACATCGCCCAGGTTGCCGGCTCGGGAACGGCGGCCTGCGTGGCGAGATCGTCGAATTCGAACGAATTGCCGGTCGACGTGAAAGTTGCGCCCGTGATCAGTTCGCCTGCGGTGCCGGTGTAGGTGATGCGGCCGTTGGTTTCGCCGCTGACCTGGTTGCCGCTCGGAAAGGTCAGATCGTTGATGATCTGTCCACCGAGATAGGTGATCGAGGGGCTGTTGGCGAAGTTCAACGTCAGGCTGTTGTACGTGTCCAGCGATCCGAGCTGGAACGAAAAGCCCGATGCCGGCGCGAAATTGATCGTGTAGGTGCCACCGCTCAGGACGGCGCCGAAATTGCCGGTGCTGCCGACTGCCGGACGTGCAGCTGTCGGGCCGCTGGCGGCGAAGACAGACGCGCTCGTACCGAGCGATGCGCCCGGCGCGAGGCTCTCGAAATTCTGAATGACGCTGAAGCCTGAAGGCAGCGTGCTGCCGGCGGGCTGGAAGTTGAGCGTAACCGCTGCCTGCGCCGGAAGCGCAAGCCCGAGAGCCGCAATTGCAATAATCGTCTTAACCATAACATACCCTTTTTCATCGACCATCGCTTGGTACTCGCGACGGCGTGTGATCCCCGCTGAGCGCCCCCGATAACAGGGCGTGGGAGATTCACAACTAATTAACCTGCTTTATTAACTAGGGTATTTCGTTGGATGCTGTGCTATTCCGGGACGGCAGGCAGCTCTGCCTCTCCGGGCGTCACGCCATAGGGTTCGACCAACGCCCATATATGCGCCGGAACCATGTACTTCATGCGGCGCGGTTCTTCGCGACGCAGGTGCATCACCGTCTCACCTGCTTTCATCTCGACCCGAGTCCGTGCGAACTCCAACCCGCGCGGGCCGATGCGCGGCATCAGCCAGCCGACGATCGGCCGCACCCAGTCGGGCATCGACCGCAGGGGCAGGCCGCCCGCCGCCCGTTCGACATTGGCAAGGAATCCTTTGACCGCCCCGGCGCGCTTGCCCTTGCTCCCCGGCGTGGACAGTCTCACCTCATCGCCGAGCAATCCGAGGAGTTCCGCCCCGCGATCGTTGCGGACGATCAGCCACTGCTCCCCCTGCCCACCCATATAGCCGACCGTGATGTCGGCCAGCACATTGGTGTAATCGACACATGTCCGGCAGGTCAGCGGAAAGAAATCGCCCGGCAGCTTCGAGATCGGCAGCTGCAAAAACGGGATGGTCTTGACCCGCCCATTGGTGAAACGCAGCTCGACCCGGTAATCCGCACGGAACTCCAGATAGGTGATCGTATCGGGATCGTCGGCGAGCAGGGCCAGAAACTCGTGAAACCGTTCGGTCGTCGTATTGTCCGAGCAAGGCGTGCCGACAACGAATAGCCGCTCGAACCCCAGCTCCTTCTCCAGCCGCCGCAGCGCGTGGACCTGACACGGGATACCGATCACCGCGAGCCGCCTATGCCCCGCCGCCAGCGCCGGTTCGAGCAGTGCCAGCAGCGGCGCATAGCCCATCCGCATCCCGCGGCACGCCGCCATCCCTTCCGGCTTCGTCACCAGCACCGGCACCGGTCGCCACTTGTCGTCCGGGTCGGGCGCCATCGTCAGCACGGCATCGACAGTGCCTGTCTCCAACAACCGCTCGGCAATCCGGGTCGTGATGCCGGTCCATTGCGCGCCGGGGCTGGGCGGGGACAGCGATGCGCGGACCATCTGCTGGAAAGGCCCGAAATGCAGCTCGTCGGGCAGGGCGGCATCGCGCGCCCGTCCGTGAACTTGCGCTTCCATCGACGGATAGTCCGGGGCAATGAACTGGCAAGCCCGCCCGCAGCGTTTCGGATCGTCGGTCCGCGAAATCCCGCAGTCGGTGCAAAGGTCGCGGGGGACGGCGGGTCGTGCGAGTGCGTCGTGCGGCGTAATCCCCATGGGTGCACCATGCACATGGCAGACCGGACAATCAAAGCGTTCCTGTTGCCGCGCCAAATTCGCAGCGACCTGCTCCAAATCATTCAACTCAACCCGGGCCAAGCCCGTGTCGTCGGTCCTCGCCTTCGCGAGGCCGTCCGGGCCGCAACTAGGGCTGGATTTAACTGCGTTAAATCCTAGCGTTGCGGCCATGCGCGAAAAGGAATTGCGTCTGGCGCTCGTCTGTTACGGCGGGATCAGCCTGACGGTGTACATGCACGGGATCACCAAGGAGGTGTGGCACCTCGCCCGCGCCAGCCGCGCGTTTTACGACGGCACGACACCCTCCGAGCCGGTAGAGATGGCCTATGTGGATCTACTGCGTTCGATCGAGATTGCCACGGGAACCAAGTTGCGCGTGCTGGCCGACATCGTTGCCGGCGCGAGCGCGGGCGGGATCAACGGCATCTTTCTGGCTCAGGCCATTGCGACCGGCCATTCGCTCGATCCGTTGACCGATCTGTGGCTCGACAAGGCGGATGTCGATGCGCTGCTCGATCCCCAAGCGCGCGCGCCGTCGCGCGTGTCAAAATTGTGGGCGTCGCCGATTGCCTGGGCCTTCGCCGGGCGACAGGGAGACAAGTGGGACGACGGGCTCGACGCCAGGACCCGCGACGAGATCTACGCCAAGCTCACCCGCTTCGTCCGGTCGCGCTGGTTCGAACCGCCGTTCGGGGGTGAGGTATTCGACGGAATGCTTCTCGACGCCTTCGCCGCGATGGAGGCCGGACCGCGCGGCCCGCGCTTGTTGCCCGACGAGCAGCCGCTCGACCTGTTCGTCACTGTGACCGATTTCGCCGGCCATCCCGAACAGCTGCCAATCCATTCGCCGCCGATGATCGACGAGACCGAACACCGGCTGACGCTGGGTTTTCGCGATGCGCCAGGCAGCATGGCACAGCTGGGCGAGATACCCGGTCTCGTCTTTGCTGCGCGTGCAACTTCCAGCTTTCCAGGAGCTTTCCCGCCCTTCACCGTCGCGGAACTCGACCGTGTGCTCGAAACGGCGGGTGTTATCTGGCCCGAGCGCGATGCCTTTCTCGCGCGCGTCCTTCCGCGCCAAGTGGCGGCCGGAACGGCGGAGAGGACCGCGCTGATCGACGGATCGGTGCTCGCCAACGCGCCGTTCCGCCCCGCCATCGATGCGCTGCGCGATCGCCCCGCCCGGCGCGAGATCGACCGGCGCTTCGTCTATATCGACCCGAAACCGGGGCACAAAAGCATCCGCCTTTCGGGCAACAGCGAGACGCCGGGGTTCTTCACCACCCTGTTCGGCGCGCTGTCGGACATTCCCCGGACCCAGCCGATCCGCGACAATCTGGAGGCGATTGCCGGGCGAAGCGCACGGATCGACCGGATCCGGCGGATCGTCGAGGCGCTGCGGCCCGATGTCGAAACCTCGGTCGAACATCTGTTCGGCCGCACGCTGTTTCTCGACCGGCCGACCGCCGCGCGTCTCGCCACCTGGCGGTCGCGCGCGGGCGAGCGGGCGGCGCGCGATGCGGGGCATTCGTACGTCGCCTATCGCGAGATCGTGCGCGCCGGGATCGCCGAGGCACTCGATCGGGTCACGCCCGAACGTATCGGCCCCGCTGCGCTCCGCGCCGAACTCGCCATGCGCAGCGACCTCGGGCGCTTCGACCTGCGCTACCGCATACGCCGCCTGCGTTTCCTTTCGCGACGGCTTGCGGTGCTCGCCGACGAAAGTCCGGCGGTCGATTATGAAGGCGTCCGCAAGACCGTCTTCGAATGCCTCGCCCGCTATCTCGAGCGCGAATCGCCGCATTTTCTGGGCATCATCGAGGCGACGGACGCCAAAACCCTGCTCGACGTGATCGAGGCGCGCTGGGATTTGGCAACGCTCGATGTCCACACCGACGCCGCGCTGGCCGATGCGATCGGCGCGTGTCTGCGGACCCATCGCCGTCAGCCGTTACTCGCCTATCTGGGCTTTCCCTTCTATGACGTGGCGACGCTCGCGCTGTTGCAGGGCGAGGGTTTCGACGAGTTCGATCCGGTCAAGGTCGACCGCATCGCGCCCGAGGATGCGACCAGCCTGTCGGGCGGCGCAGCAGTGCTGAAAGGCGTCCAGTTCAACAGCTTCGGCGCGTTCTTCAGCCGCGCTTATCGCGAAAGCGACTATCTCTGGGGCCGGCTGCACGGGGCCGAGCGGCTGGTCGACATCGTCGTCACCACCCTGCCCGCAGGGGCCCTGGGCGCAGACGCCATCGCCCGCGCAAAATGCGCCGCGTTCGGCGCGATCCTCGACCGCGAAGGGCCGCGCCTGACCGCTATTCCCGAAACAATTGCAGAGCTTCGTAACCGCCTGGCAGCCCTGTCTGGCAAAGCGGGAACGACGGGCCTAGACTAGGCCTCGTCGCAACACGGGGTCCGTCGCCAAATGCAGTTTCTGAAAACCATATTCTGGGTGGCCGTCCTCGTCCTCGCCGTGATCTTTGCGATGAACCCGCTCAATCAGATCCGCGTCCTGGTCGGTGTCTTCGGCATCACCGGCATCGATACGCCGCTGTGGACCGCACTGCTTGTCGCGTTTCTGGCCGGGCTGCTGCCGACGATGACCTGGAACCGCATCATCCGATGGAACCTGCGCCGTCGCCTCGACAGCGCCCAGCGCGCACTGAGCCAGCAGACCGGCGCGCTGCCGACGCCCGCCGATTTGCGTGAGACGCTACCGCCCGGCGCGACGCCGATGGCCCCGCCCCCCGGTGTGGCATGAGTCCGATCTGGGTCGCCATCGACACGCCCGACCTTGAGCGGGCCAAGGAAATCGCCGCCAGGGTCGGCCGCCACATCGGCGGCATCAAGCTCGGCCTCGAATTCTTCGCCGCCAACGGCCGCGCCGGCGTGCATGAGATGGCGAAGCTCCACCTACCGATCTTCCTCGACCTGAAACTGCACGACATTCCCAACACCGTGGCGAAGGCCGTGCAGGCACTCGGCCACCTCGAACCGGCGATCCTGACCGTCCATGCGGCGGGCGGACGCGCGATGATGGAGGACGCAAAAGCCGCCGCGCCGACGGGCTGCAAAGTCGTCGGCGTCACCGTCCTCACCAGCCTTGACGCCAGCGACCTCGAGAGCGCGGGCGTGACGGGCAGCCCGCACGATCAAGTCCTCCGACTCACCGCCGCCGCGCGCGAGGCCGGACTCGACGGCGTCGTCTGCTCGGGCAACGAAGTGAAGGCGGCGCACAAGCTGTGGCCGCAGGGGTTTTTTGTGGTGCCGGGTGTGCGCCCGGCGGACGGGCTTGTCGGAGACCAGAAGCGCGTTGTGACGCCACGGGCGGCGCTCGATGCGGGAGCTTCGATTCTGGTTGTCGGTCGTCCGATCACGCAGGCGAGCGACCCGGATGCAGCGGTCCGAGCGATCGAGGCGACGCTTTAAGCCTTAAAGCCCCTAAAGAGCTCCCATGACACCCACCAAAATCTGCGGCATCTCCACCCCCGAGACCCTCGACGCCGCGATTCGCCACGGCGCGAGCCACGTCGGATTCGTCTTCTTCGCCAAAAGCCCGCGCAACCTGACCGCCGATCGCGCTGCTTCGCTGGCCGCGCGCGTGCCTGCACATGTCAAAGCCGTCGGCCTGTTCGTCGATCCCACCGCCGACGATCTCGACCGCATCCTGTCACAGGTCCGCCTCGACATCTTGCAACTCCACGGCCACGAAACGCCAGAAACCGTCGCGCGCCTCGCCAAAACGCACGCCCGGAACGTCTGGAAAGCCATCCCAATCCGCACCGCTGCCGACCGCGATGCCGCCGCGCGTTACCAGGGTGCGGCCGACCTGATCCTCTACGACGCCAAGCCGCCCGAGGGCGCGGACCTGCCCGGCGGCAATGGCCTGCGCTTCGACTGGACGTTGCTCAGCGGCCACCGCCACCCACTGCCCTGGGCGCTGTCGGGCGGGCTGGATGCCGACAACGTGGCGGAAGCGATCCGCGTTACCGGGGCGCCGCTGGTCGATATCTCCTCCGGCGTCGAATCCGCGCCCGGCGTGAAGGATGTGGACAAGATTGCCGCGTTCCTTAAAGCCGCGAGCCTATGACACTCGCTGAAACCCGCCCCAACACCCTGCGCACCCAACCCGACGATAACGGCCATTTCGGCCAGTTTGGCGGCCGTTATGTCGCCGAAACGCTGATGCCGCTGATCCTCGACCTCGAGCGCGCGTACACCGCCGCCAAGGCCGATCCGGCGTTCGCGGCCCAGTTCGACGACTTGCTCGAACATTATGTCGGCCGCCCCAGCCCGCTCTACTTCGCCGAGCGGCTCACGGAAGAACTTGGCGGTGCGAAGATCTATTTCAAACGCGACGAGCTGAACCACACCGGCGCGCACAAGATCAACAACTGCATCGGCCAGATCCTGCTCGCGATGCGCATGGGCAAGACGAAGATCATCGCTGAGACCGGCGCAGGTCAGCACGGGGTTGCCACCGCCACCGTTGCCGCGCGCTTCGGCCTGCCCTGCACGATTTTCATGGGCGAAAAGGACGTCGAACGGCAGTCGCCGAACGTGTTCCGGATGAAGCTGCTGGGCGCCGAAATCGTGCCGGTCACGTCGGGTTCGCGGTCGCTGAAGGATGCGATGAACGAGGCGCTGCGCCACTGGGTCGCGAACGTCGAGGACACCTTCTACATCATCGGCACCGCCGCCGGGCCACATCCGTACCCAGAGATGGTCCGCGATTTCCAGAGTGTCATCGGCAAGGAAGCGCGCGAACAGATGCTCAGCCGCGAAGGCCGCCTGCCCGACTTGCTGATCGCCAGCATCGGCGGCGGGTCGAACGCCATCGGCCTGTTCCACCCCTTCCTCGACGACAGCGACGTCGCGATGCTTGGTATCGAGGCGGCGGGCCACGGCCTCGACAAGGAACATGCGGCCAGCCTCGCCGGTGGATCGCCGGGCATTCTCCACGGCAACAAGACCTTCCTGTTGCAGGACGAGGACGGCCAGATCACCGAAGCGCATTCGATCAGCGCGGGCCTCGATTACCCCGGCATCGGGCCGGAACACAGCTGGCTGAAGGAAATCGGCCGCGTCGAATACGACAGCATCACCGATATGGAGGCCCTGGAGGCGTTCAAAACGCTGTGCCGTCTGGAGGGGATCATCCCCGCGCTCGAACCCAGCCATGCCATCGCCGCCGTCATCAAACGCGCGCCGACGATGTCGAAGGACAAGATCATCGTCGTCAATCTGTGTGGGCGGGGGGACAAGGACATCTTTACCGTGGCCGATGCGCTGGGGGTGGCGCTTTGAGGCTCAATGTGAAACGCGGACTTATCTTCGGAGCGGCCAGCGCCGCGTGCGCTGCTGCAACGACTGCAATAAACAAGGCATTGGACGTTACGGCCTTTGAGCATGTGGATGTGATTGTGATGACGGTCGTCGCGTTCCTGA
The DNA here is from genome assembly GCA_038228865.1 of Sphingomonadales bacterium. Lineage (GTDB taxonomy): Bacteria > Pseudomonadota > Alphaproteobacteria > Sphingomonadales > Sphingomonadaceae > Sphingomonas_O. The sequence continues at coordinate 17,922 of JBBROX010000008.1, forward strand.
TGTTCAGCACCATCGGGACTTTCACCGACAAAATTGGAAGCGACACCGGTGACGCCTAGCCGAATCACAGCCGCCTTTGCCAGCGGCCCCGCGCTCGTCACCTTCGTCACCGCAGGCGACGGCCCGACCGCTGAGATCATCGACGCGCTCGTCGCGGGTGGGGCGGATGTGATTGAGCTCGGCATGCCGTTTACCGATCCGATGGCCGATGGCCCCGCGATCCAGGCCGCGAACCTTCGGAGTCTGGCCGCTGGCACAAAGACCGCCGACATCTTCAAGCTCGCCACCGATTTCCGCGCGCGCCACCCGCAGGTCCCGCTCGTCCTGATGGGCTATGCCAACCCGATGACAATCCGGGGCAGCGAGTGGTTCGCGGACCAGTGCGTGAAGGCTGGCGTCGACGGCGTGATCTGTGTCGACCTGCCGCCCGAGGAGGACGAACTCGCCGCGCCCTTGCGCGCCGCCGGCGTCGCCCCGATCCGCCTCGCCACGCCAACTACCGACGCCGCGCGCCTCCCCGCCGTCCTCGAGGGCGCGAGCGGGTTCCTCTATTACGTCTCGGTCGCGGGGATAACCGGCCTGCAAGTGGCCGCGCAGGCCAGTATCGAAAGCGCAGTTGCGAAGCTGAAGGCCGCAACCGACCTCCCGGTTGCAGTGGGTTTCGGCGTGCGCACCCCCGAACAAGCTGCGGCAATTGCGCAAGTCGCCGATGGCGTCGTCGTCGGCTCGGCCATCGTCGAGATCGTGGGCAAATACGGCACGGACGCGCCGCCGCATGTCGAGGCCTATGTCCGCTCGCTCGCCGACGCGGTTCACGCTAAGGAAGTTGCATGAGCTGGCTCGACCGCGTCCGTAATCGCATCCCCTTCATCGCCAAGCGCGAAACGCCCGACAATCTGTGGATCAAATGCCCAGGTTGTTCGCAGATGGTGTTTGCGCGCGAATACACCGAAAACCTGTCGGTCTGCCCCAGTTGCGGCCATCACGGACGCATCGGGCCGCATGCGCGCTTCAACCAGATTTTCGATCCCGGCTTCACCCTGCTGACCGCGCCGAAAGTCCCCGAAGACCCGCTGAAGTTCCGCGATTCGAAGAAATATTCCGACCGTATCAAGGCCGCCCGTGCCGCAACCGGCGAGTACGACGCGCTGGTCACCGCGCGCGGCAATATCGAGGGGCAGCGGGCGATCCTCGCCGTGCAGGACTTCGCCTTCATGGGCGGATCGATGGGCGTCGGCGTCGGCGCGGCGTTCGTCGCGGGCGTCGAGGCCGCGATCAGCGCGCGTTGCCCCTACATCATTCTGACCGCCGCCGGCGGCGCGCGCATGCAGGAGGGCATCCTGTCGCTGATGCAGATGCCCAAGACCACCGTCGCCATATCGATGCTGCGTGAGGCGGGGCTGCCCTATATCGTCGTGATGACCGACCCGACCACCGGCGGCGTCACCGCCAGCTATGCGATGCTCGGCGACATCCAGATGGCCGAACCCGGCGCGCTGATCGGCTTTGCGGGTCAGCGCGTCATCGAAAGCACGATCCGCGAGAAATTGCCCGAGGGATTCCAGCGCGCGGAATATCTGCTGGAGCACGGGATGCTCGACATGGTGGTGCCGAGGGCCGAGCTAAAGGCGACGCTGGGGCGGACGATCGGGTATCTGATGGCCGGTAAAGTGGCGGCTTAAGCGGCATGATGGGCGGAATTGAGCCTCCCATTCCGAGACCGCTTCACTGGATCGTCTTTTTGGCCATTTATTGCTTTCCACTTGTGTTCGTCTGGCTGTTGCTAAGGCGAGGTTATTCAGCAAGCTTGCGGCAGGCGGGGTTCATCTTTGCGTTCGTTATCGGCCTCATGCCATTGGTAGCTGCCTTGTTCGATCCAACCTTCTTACCCAGCTAATGCCCGATCACGCTCGCTCCACCGACGCCGCCGTCCAGGCTCAGCTCGACCGCTTTGCGCAGCTTTCGCCCGGCCGCGACATTCTCGGCCTCGAACGCATCACCGCGCTGCTGGCGCTCTTCGGCAACCCGCACGACCGCCTGCCGCCGGTGTTCCACGTCGCCGGGACCAACGGCAAGGGCTCGACCTGCGCCTTCCTGCGCGCCGCGCTCGAAGCCGCGGGCAAGACCGTCCACGTTTACACAAGCCCCCACCTCGTCCGTTTCAACGAACGCATCCGGGTGGCGGGCAAGCTGATCGACGACGAAGCCCTCGCCCCCCTCCTCGCCGAAGTCCTCGACGTCGCCGAGGCGCACGACATCGGCCCCAGCTTCTTCGAAGCGACGACCGCCGCCGCTTTCCTCGCGTTCAGCCGCACTCCTGCCGATGCGTGCGTGATCGAAGTCGGCCTCGGCGGGCGGCTCGATGCGACCAATGTCGTGACCCCGGTGGTGTGCGGCATCGCACAGGTCGGCATCGACCATCAGGCATTTCTCGGCGACACCCTGATCGAAATTGCGGGAGAGAAGGCCGGCATCGCCAAACCCGGCGTGCCGCTCGTCTGCCTCGCGCAGGCACCCGAAGCCGCCGCCCGCATCGAAGCCGTCGCGGCAGCGGCAGGCGCGCCTCTGTTGCTGGAAGGGCGCGACTGGCAGATCGATGCCACGCTCCAACCCGGCCTCTCGGGCGCACACCAGTTGCGGAACGCCAATCTCGCTACGCAGATGCTCCGCGCGTGCGGAATTGCCGACGATGCCATACGCTCCGGCATCGCCTCAACCATATGGCCCGCCCGCTTCCAGCGCCTCCCCGATGGCCCGCTCACTCGCGACGGCGCGATCTGGATCGACGGCGCACACAACCCCGCCGCGGCGCAGGTCCTCGCGCGCGAACTCGCAAAAAAACACCCGATGCACCTCATCGTCGGCATCCTCGCCAACAAGGACGCCGAAAATATCCTTGCTGCCCTCGCCCCCCACACGCTCAGCCTGACCTTCGTGGCGGTGCCGGACCATGAGAGCCATGATCCGGCGGCACTAGCAGAGCGATGGGGCGGACGCGCGGCAGAGTCACTCCCAGCTGCCCTTTCCGTCCGCAGCGGACCCACGCTAATTGTCGGCTCACTTTACCTTTGTGGCGAGGTCCTGCGCCTGAACGGCACGCTGCCCGACTAATCCCTTAAGGTCGCCAGTTCGCGCATCGCCCAATCATACATCTGACCCTCGGCTGCACGCTGAGTACGATCGAGGCGCTTCATTCGTCCCTCGGCCTCTTCAAGAATTCTCTTCGCTCCCGCCCGGTCGCCCGTTTCGATAAGCAGCGCGGCATAGCGGCAACGCGCCTCCTCGCCCGGCAGGCGTGTCACGATGTCGGCGTAGATGGCCAGCGCCTCTTCGCGTCTCCCCAGGTGCGTCAGGATTTGCGCGCGCAACAGCGCCCGCCGGTCGGACTCACCCAGGCTGGCCCCCTTTGCCACGGCATCGATGACAGGCAGTGCCTCGGCAGCCAATCCCGTTTCAAACAGCGCGCGTGCCAGCTTTACCTGAGTTGCCGGATCGTCGCCCCGCACCATCGACAACGCTTCTCGATACAGCGGCAATGCCTCGGGGTAGCGCCCCAACACAGAGAAACAGTCGGCCAACCTGATCCGGTTCGCGGCTGTGTCAGCCACATCCATCGCTTCACGCGCCGCGCGCAATTCGCGTTCGGGATCGACCATCGACACCACCTTCGCTCGCGCGGTGCGTACGTGCCGGTTGGTGCCCAGCGTCGGCATAATCTCCAGAAAGAAATAGATCGCACTGCCGAGCAGAGGAAAGAAGACAATGGCGAGAATCCAACCCTGATTACGCCCGCTACGAATGACGTGAACGACGCAGGCAATCTGAATCAGGATCGGAATAGCAAACCAGATCACGCGCCTTCTTCCCCTGCGTTCAACGCCGCAGAACCCAGCGCCTCGTCGACCAGTCCGGTGTACATCATCCACCAATAAATCGCGATGCCCGGCAGCGAGACGATCGTGGTCAGAATATAGAAGTTCACATACCCCATGCCCTCGATCATCGACCCCGCGCCCGTCCCGGTCACGAACCGCCCGACGATGCTTGCCGCCGCCGAGATCAGCGCATATTGCGCGGCGGTGAAGCGCAGATCGCAGAGCGCAGAGAAGTACGCGACAACGACGACCCCACCATATCCGCTGGCGATATTCTCGAACCCGATGGCCCCCGCCATGCCGAGATTGTTGTGCCCCGCCGCCGCAAGCGCGGCGAAGCTTAGGTTCGATATCGCCATCAGGATCAGGGCCAACATTACGGACCGCTTCAGCCCCATGCGCGCATACAACACGCCGCCGATGAACACCCCGATCAGATAGGCCCAGAACCCGATGCCGACGTCATAGAACGCAATCTCGTCGTTGCTGAACCCCAAGTCGTTGAACAACAGCCGGAACGTCAGGTTTGCCAGCGTATCGCCGATCTTGTGCACAAGGATGAACACCAGCACGATGATCGCGCCGCGCCGCTGCATGAACTCGGCGAACGGTCCCCAGATCGACGCAAACACCTCGCTAACGCCGCGCTTGGCAATGACGACGACCCGGCGTTTGGGTTCGCCCATCACCAGCCCGACGATGATCGCGGGCAGCGCCAGCGCCGCGCAGGCGATATAGCCGAGCGTCCAGCCATAACGGCCCGCGACGACCAGCGCGATCGCTGCCGCGCCTGCCGACCCGATCCGCCATCCGTATTGCGACATGCCAGAGCCCGCGCCCAGCTGGTGCGGTTCAAGCAACTCAATGCGGTAGGCGTCGATCACGATATCGTATGTCGCCCCCGCCGCCCCGACCAAAATCGCGCAATAGGCGGTCCAAATGATATCGGACTTGGGATCGGCAACCGCGAGATTCACGACCGCGGCGATCACCAGCAGCCCCGCCGCGATCAGCCATGATACCCGCTGCCCCAGCGCTCCGATCCCCGGCAACCGCACACCGTCGACGATCCACGCCCACAGCCATTTGAAATTGTATACCAGAAACGCCAGCGCGAACGCGGTCACCGTCTTCTTGTCGATGCCGTCCTGCGCCAGCCGCGTGGTCAGGGTCGCGGCGATCATCGCGAACGGGAACCCCGACGACACGCCAAGGAAGAACGCAGCCAGCGGTGCCGGCTCGATATAGGGCTTGATTGCCGCGCCGATGCTGCGCGTGCCGATCTCGATCGATGCTTCGGTCATGTCCCGCGTCCCTGATATTACGTCCCGAGCTTGTCGAACGCCCAGCCTTTCCCTAGCCTTCTAAGCAAGAACAGGGCTTCGACAAGATTGGCCCGGACGGAGAGAGACTTGAACGCGCTCACCCTCGGGCAACGTACCCTTGCGCAGGAAATCGCCGACGACGTGAAACGCGCGCCCGGCCGGATCACGCATGTCGACGCCAGCACCTACACCTCTCCCGATCGCTTCGCTGCCGAACGTGCCGCACTGCTCGATGCCCTTCCTCAGGTCATAGCGCCGTCCGCGCTGCTCGCGCCGGGCAGCGCCGTGCCCCACGACGGTTTTGGCCGCCCGCTGTTGCTGACCCGCGACACGGCGGGCAAGGCGCACGTTTTCCTCAACGTCTGCCAGCATCGTGGCACACGGCTGGTCGAGGGCGACGCGGCGGTTTGCGCCAAACTGCTGGTCTGCCCCTATCACGCCTGGAGCTACCGCCTCGACGGTTCGCTGCAAGCGATGCCGCGGCCGGAGACATTTCCAGGGCTGGAAAAGGGCGACTACGGACTGCGCGAATTGCCGAGCGTCGAGGCGGGCGGGCTGATCTGGGTGCTGCCCCATCCTCCCCGAAGTGGGGAGGATTTTGCCGACGCCCTTACCCTCGGCCACGATTTCACCGCACTCGGCCTTCCCGATCTACACCTGTTCGCCCGCCGCACCCACGATGTCGCGGCCAACTGGAAGCTCATCCATGACGCTTTCCTCGAAAGCTATCACGTCCTGCGCCTCCATTCGGGCAGCATCGGCCCGTTCTTCAAGGATGGGGTGACCTCGGGCGACACTGTCGGCCCGCATCGGCGGTCCGTGGTCGGCCGCGCGGCGGAAATGGGCGACATCGACGATGTTCCCGCGCTGCGCAGGACCGCCACCTTCACCTATACGCTGTTCCCCAACGCCGTCGTCATTTTCAGCCCCGACTATGTGAACCTGATGGTGCTGATGCCGCAAAACGAGGGACGGACGCTGGTCGAGGACTTCATGCTGATCCCCGAACCGCCCGCAACAGACAAGGCGCGCGCCCACTGGCAGCGCAGCTGGGATTTGCTCGACGGCAAGGTGTTCAGCCAGGAAGATTTCCGCGCCGCAGAGCTCGGCCAGCAGGGCCTGGCCTCGGGTGCAATCGACCGCGTGACCCTCGGTACCCTCGAAACCGGCATCCGTGCCTTTCACGACGAGGTGGAGTCGCGTATCGGCCAGTAATGGCCGAACCCCCGAAAAACTCACCCAAAGATTCTCAGCGCATTGCAAAGCTCCTCGCCCGCGCCGGTGTCGCGTCCCGGCGAGAGATCGAACGGATGATCGAGGAGCGCCGCATCGCCATCGACGGCGTGCCGCTCGAAACCCCCGCGACGATCGTCACCAGCCTGAAAGGGATCACCGTCGACGGCAATCCCGTTGCCGCCGCCGAGCCGACGCGGCTGTTCCGCTATCATAAGCCCACCGGGCTGCTGACCGCCGAACGCGATATGAAGGGGCGCGCGACGATCTATGACAAGTTGCCGCCCGACATGCCGCGCACCGTGCCGGTCGGCCGCCTCGATCTGAATACCGAGGGGTTGCTGCTGATGACCACCGACGGGGCGCTGAAACGCCGCCTCGAACTGCCCTCTACCGGCGTCCCGCGCAGCTACCGCGCCCGCGCTTACGGCCCGCTGACGCAGGCGCAGCTGGAGGAACTGATACACGGCATCGAGATCGACGGTGTCCGCTACGGCCAGATCGATGCCAACCTCGAACGCCGCACCGGCACCAATGTGTGGATCGAAATGACCCTGAAAGAGGGCAAGAATCGCGAAGTCCGCCGCGTGCTCGAACACCTGGGCCTACGCGTCAGCCGCCTGATCCGCACGCGATACGGCCCTTTCGCGCTGGAGGATTTGCCGCCGGGCGAAGTCGAGGAAGTCAAGCAGCACGAGCTGGTCGAATTCCTGAAAGAGCTCGGCAACGCCGAACCGCAACCGACGCCGGAGCCGGGCATCAAAGGCACGGCGCTCCGCAAACACTGGCGGATCACGCCAAGCAAGTTCGTGCGCCCATCCTCCCCCTCTCCCCAACGGGGAGAGGGCCGGGGTGAGGGGCGAGCCGCGTCTGCGGCTCAAAAGGCTCCGGTACCAAAATACCGGCCCGATCCGGTCGAACGCCCTAGATCGCCGGCCGCGTCACGGCCCGCCGCCCCTGCGCGACCGCCCGCCGCAACCACAACAGAACCCCCCCGCCCACCCCGCCCGCGCATCGACAAATCCGGCTGGGCCAAAGCCAAGCCCAAACCCGGCCGGGGCCCCAAAAAATGAGGATCATCTCCGGCAAATGGCGCGGCCGTCCGCTGATCCCGCCAAAGGGAACCGAAACACGCCCCACCGCCGACCGCACACGCGAAGGGCTGTTCTCCATGCTGGTCAGCCGTCTCGGCAGCTTCGAAGGATTGCGCGTGCTCGATCTGTTTGCCGGGAGCGGCGCGCTCGGCCTTGAAGCTTTGTCGCGCGGTGCGGGGCATTGCACCTTCGTCGAACAGGACGGCGCCGCGCTCGATGCGTTGCGGACGAATATCGCAAAGCTGAGCGCCGCCCCGCTTTGCGACGTCCGCGCGCAATCGGTGATGAATTTGGGACCGGCGGCAGCTCCCTACGATCTCGTCATGCTAGACCCGCCCTATCGAAGCGGTGCCGGCGTCGTCGCGCTCGAACGTTGCCTCCGCCTCGGCTGGTTCGCCCCCGGCGCGCTCGTCACCGTCGAAACCGCTAAGGGAGAAGCGGTGACCGTCGAAGGGTTCGAGGCCGAAGCCGAGCGGGTGTACGGGAAGGCGATGATTACGGTGCTGCGGGTTACCCCCTAACGCCGCACCGCCACCAACGCCCCCAAGCTCAACACCCCGGCCCCCGCAAGATACACCGCAACCATCGCCAGCCCGCCATGTCCCGCCAGCCACGCCGCAATCAGCGGCGTCAGGCCGCCCCCGATCACCCCGCCTACGTTGAACGCGATCGCCGTCCCCGTGTACGCCACGCGCGGAGCGAAGAGGCTGGGGAGCCACGACCCCAGCGGCCCATAGACGAACCCCATCACGACCAGCGCCAGCGCCAGCCACGCGAAAACCGCGCCCGGCGCGTCCGCGACCAGCATCACCGGCATCAGCGCCGCCACGACCGGCACCCCCGCGCACCCGATCATCAGGACGCGGGCCGGGCTCCACACATCGGACAGCCACCCCGCCGCGACGATGCCGCCCGCCATGAACAGGATCGCGCCGAGCTGGATCTGCAGGAACGCCCCCCGCCCGTACCCCAGCGTCGCGGTGCCATACCCAAGCGCAAAGGCGGTCGAGATATAGAACACCGCAAAGCACGCGACCGCCCCCAGCGTCCCCGCGACCACCGCACCGCCGTGCGTGCTGAAGACTTCGGCGAGCGGCACCTTCGGGGGCGGGGCTTCCTTCAATGCCGCAGCAAAGGCGGGCGTCTCGGTCAGGCGCAGACGCACCCACAGGCCGACGCCGACCAGCACGATCGACAGCACGAACGGCACTCGCCAGCCCCACGCCTTGAAGTCGTCGGGCGACAACATCAGGCCCAGGATCAGGAACAGCCCGTTCGCCGCGATGAACCCGACCGGCGCGCCCAGTTGCGGCACACACCCGAACCGTCCGCGCCACCCCGGCGGCGCATTCTCGACTGCGAGCAAGGCCGCACCCGACCATTCTCCGCCGAGGCCAAAACCCTGCCCGAACCGCAACAGGCACAGCAACGCGGGCGCGATCCAGCCGATATCGGCATAGGTCGGCAGGAACGCGATGAAGAGCGTCGACAGCCCCATGATGAGCAACGACGCGACCAGCGTCGATTTGCGCCCGATGCGGTCGCCGAAATGCCCGAACGCAATCGCCCCCACCGGCCGGGCGACGAACGCCACCGCCAGTGTCGCGTACGACAGTAACAGCCCCACCCCCGGCGCGGAGGGCGGAAAGAAGGCCGAGCCGAACACCAGTGAGGCCGCGGTCGCGTAGATATAGAAATCATAGAACTCGACGGCCGTCCCTGCGAGGCTGGCACCCAATATCCGCCCCGTGCCGCCGCTGCGCTCCCCACTCGATAAAGTACCTGTCACCCACGCCCCCAAAACCTGCCCGATTCCACTGCCCTAGCTATTCTGCGTGCAATGCTGTAGTGCTGCCGATGCTGAACGTCGCCTGCGACGGATATCGGGCCGCTTATGCCCCCCTTTGTCCCTAAACTTGCTTCACGACGCCGGGATGGACCGCGTTTGGACCATGCCCGTCAATTCGGACTAAGGAATGCCCGATATGATTACCGGAACTGTAAAATTCTTCAATGCGGACAAGGGTTATGGCTTCATCGCGCCGGAAGGCGGCGGGGGCGATGCGTTCGTTCACATTTCGGCCGTGGAGCGCGCCGGTATGCGCACGCTCGATAAGGACCAGCGCGTCACGTACGAACTGGAAACCGACAAGCGTGGCAAGACCTCGGCTGTAAACCTTCAGTCGGCCTAACACGATCCGGGGGCGGGTACCGGTGCGCCGGTGCCCGCCCCTTTTCTTTTCCTACTCTATCTTCAGGAGCCAGCCCGCATGTCGACTTTGGAACTCTATCGTTCACATGCCGCCCAGGCTCAGGCTGATGCCGATGCCGCCGTTCTCGTCAATGTCCGCGAACGCTGCGAACGCGCCGCCTCCGCCTGGACCGCCATGGCCGACCGCGCCGAAAAAACCGAAGCCATGCGCATCGGCCGCAACGCCTAACTTTCACGCAGCGGTTGCTCCGCGGGAATGTGTTCCCTAATCGTTCGCAGATGTCCCTGCCCCAACCGAACGAGTCCGATCCCCCCTATCTACGCGGCCTCAATGCGCCGCAGCGTGAAGCTGTGCTCACCACCGACGGGCCGGTCCTCGTGCTGGCGGGCGCGGGCACCGGTAAGACGGCGGCGCTGACGGCGCGGCTCGCGCACCTCATCTTCACGCGCAAGGCCTACCCGTCCGAAATCCTGAGCGTCACCTTCACCAACAAGGCCGCCCGCGAAATGCGCGAACGCGTGCGCGGCCTCGTCGGCGACGCGGTGGAGGGGATGCCCTGGCTCGGCACGTTCCATGCGATCGCCGCCAAGATGCTCCGCCGCCACGCCGAACTCGTGGGACTACAGAGCAATTTCACCATCCTCGACACCGACGATCAGCTGCGCGTGATGAAACAGCTCATTGTCGCCGCCGACCTCGACGAGAAACGCTGGACCAGCCGCGCGCTCGGCGGCCTCATCGACCAGTGGAAGAACAAGGGGCTGATCCCGGCGGACATCGACGCGGGCGAATCCGAACGCTTCGCCAACGGTCGTGGGGCCGAGCTCTACACGGCGTATCAGACGCGGCTGAAGGCGCTCAACGCCTGCGATTTCGGCGACCTGCTGCTCCATATGCTGGTGATCCTGAAGACCCACCGTGATGTGCTGGAAACCTACCAGAACCGTTTCCGCTACATCATGGTCGACGAGTATCAGGACACCAATTCCAGCCAGTACCTCTGGCTCCGGCTGCTCGCGCAGCAACGCAAGAACATCTGCTGCGTCGGCGACGACGACCAGTCGATCTACAGCTGGCGCGGCGCGCAGGTCGAAAACATCCTGAAATTCGAGAAGGATTTTCCGGGCGCCGAGGTTATCCGCCTTGAACAGAATTACCGCAGCACGCCGCACATCCTCGCCGCCGCCAGCGGCGTCATCGCCCACAATTCCGGCCGCCTCGGCAAGACACTGTTCACCGACAGGGACCAGGGCGACCGGGTCAAGGTCATTGGCGTGTGGGACGGTCCGGAGGAGGCACGCCGCGTCGGCGACGAGATCGAGGCGTGGCAGCACCGCGGCCGCGCCCAAGGTCCCGGAGCCGCGAACAGCCTCGACGGCGTCGCCATCCTCATCCGCGCGCAATATCAGAGCCGCGAGTTCGAGGACCGCTTCATCGCCATCGGCATGCCGTACCGCATCGTCGGCGGTTTCCGCTTCTACGAACGCGCCGAAATCCGCGATGCGCTCGCCTATCTGCGCCTCATCAACCAGCCGAGCGACGACCTCGCCTTCGAACGCATCGTCAACGTCCCCAAACGCGGCCTGGGCGACAAGGCGGTGGCAAAGGTTCAGATGCTCGCCCGTGCCGAGGGCATCCCGCTCACTCACGCCGCTGCGCGCATTCTCGATACCGACGAACTGACTCCGCAGGCCCGCCGCGCGCTCGGCAATCTGGTCGGGGATATTGCCCGTTGGAGGGATATGGCAAGCACCATGCCGCACGCCGACCTCGCGCGGACGATGCTCGACGAAAGCGGCTACACCGCCGCGCTCCAGGCCGAAAAGACCGTCGAGGCCAGCGGTCGCCTCGAAAACCTCACCGAACTCGCCCGCGCGATGGAGGAATACGAGACGCTCGGCGACTTCCTCGAACACGTTAGTCTCGTGATGGACAACGAGGCGGCGCTCGACGACGCGAAGGTCACGATCATGACCATCCACGCGGCCAAGGGTCTGGAATTCGACAAGGTGTTCCTCGTCGGCTGGGAAGAAGGCGTCTTCCCCTCGCAACGCGCGCTCGACGAGGGCGGGCTGAACTCGCTCGAGGAGGAACGCCGCCTCGCCTATGTCGCGATCACCCGCGCCCGGCGAGAAGCAACGATACTCCACGCCGCCAACCGCCGCATCTATGGCCAGTGGACCAGCAGCATCCCCAGCCGCTTCGTCGCCGAACTGCCCGCCGACAATGTCGAACACGAAACCACCATGTCGGGCGGTGCGAGCCTGTGGCAGGCGAACTGGTCCGCGCAAGGCGACCCCTTCGCACATCTGGCCGCCAGCAACGCCACCCGCGCCGGACAACGCGGCCCCGGCTGGCAACGCGCGGCGGGCAATTTCTCCGCCACCCCCCAACGCATCGTCGAGGCCCGCGGCCCGGCGATCAGCCTCGGCAACAAGGGGCGCGATGACCTAGCGCTGGGCCAGCGCGTGTTTCACACCAAGTTCGGCTACGGCGCGATTGCCGAGATCGAGGGCAACAAGCTTGAGATCGAGTTCGAGAGTGCGGGGCGGAAGCGGGTTTTGGACAGTTTTGTGACGACCGGCTGAGGCAGGCGATGAAGACCACCCGTTATTTCGAGGAGCAGGTGCTGCGCAAACGCGCGTACCTGAAACTCGACTGGATCGAGGCCGCCTTGGCTGACCCGATTGCACGAATTGTTCAGCCCGATGGCCGTATCCGCCATTGGCTTCGCGTCGATTTGGCGGAAACCGGCAAATCCTATATCCTGCGTGTCGTGACGCTGGAGGATGGCGAGACCGTACACAACGCCTTCTTCGACCGCGTCTATCGAGAGACTGAGACATGAAGCTGCATTATTATCCCGAGACCGACAGCCTCTACATTGAGTTGAGCGATGCGCAGGGAACCGAAACGCGCGAATTGTCGGACGGCGTGAACGTCGATTACGGCGCGAACGGCAATGTCGTCGGGATCGACATCGATGGGGCGTCGGGGAAGCTCGACTTGACGACGCTGGAGACTTCGGAACTACCGTTTACGCGGTTGAGGGCCGCGTAGGTAGACCTCCAAGCGCTCACTCGCGCCACCAGATTCTCCCCTCCCGCGCCCGCACTTCGGCCAAGTCGCGCGCACAGGCTGCGGCGCTTGAAGCCCCTCCCCTTCAGGGGAGGGGTTGGGGTGGGGACTGTCCGCAGGAACCGAAGCATCGCGTTCGTTGACAGTCCCCAACCCCCGCCCCTCCCCTGAAGAGGAGGGGAGAAGAAAATGCCCCTTTCCTACAACCCGCCCCCTCCCGCATAGACTCGTCGATGACCGAGTCGCCCGCCCTTCCCGCCTTCGACATCCCCTTCGATCCCGTGCCCGTCGCCGCGCGGCATGACGGATGGACGCCCGCCAAGCAGCGCGGGTTCATCGGTGCGCTGGCGGCGTGGGGCTGCGTGAAAGCGGCGGCGGGGCATGTCGGGATGACGCCCAAATCCGCCTATCGCCTGCGCAGCCGCGCCGATGCCGCCAGCTTTGCCGCCGTCTGGGATCGCGCCGTAGACGAAGGGATTGCCCAGACCCGCGAAGCCGCATTTGCGCGGGCCATTCATGGCGAGCGGGTGCCGCATTATTATGGCGGTCGGCTGGTAGGCACGCATGTTCGCTTCAACGATCGTCTGATGCTCGCGGTTCTGAAGCATGACATGGCGCGACGTGGGCGCCTCTTTTCATCGACAGAACCCAACGGCTGGACGGAATTTTGCGGAGACGTGCCGTGACCTTCGTGACCTTCGCCCGGACCCGAAATCCCGCTTGGCACTGCCCTCACCAATCGTTTACCCCCGCGTTTCAGGGGAATAGCCGATGAAGCCGATACCGAACCTGCGGATCGCCGCACTGGTCCTCTTGGCCAGCCTTTCGGCGTCATGCACCTCGACGAACGTCATGCCCGCCCCACCGCGCGCCGACACGGCCCCGCCCATCGTGCAGCAACCGTCGCAGATCGCCGTGCCCATTGCCGTGCGCATCGTCGAGCTGGAACGCGCGCTCAACACCAGCGTCCCGCGCACCCTGTGGCAGATCGACGAAGTCAAAAAGGCCTGCATCCCTGCCCAGCGCATCTTCAAGGGCAAGCTGAAGATTACGCCCGACATTTCGTGCCACATCGTCGGCGCGGCCGTGCGCGGGCCGATCACCGTCGGCGGGTCGGGTGAAGTGCTGACCCTGTCGATGCCGGTCAACGTCGAGGTCGCGGCCAAGGACATCGGCCATATCATCAAGCAAAAGACGGCGACCGCCGCCGCGCGCGTCCGCGCCACCGCGCGGCTGGGCATGACCGCAAACTGGCAACCGACGGCCAAGGTCGACATCGATTACAGCTGGACCCAGGTGCCAAGCACCGAAGTGCTGGGCCAGCAGGTCAAATTCGCGCGCAAAGTCGACGCGCGCCTGCAAAAGGTGATTGCGGATCTCGAACGCACCCTGCCCGCCGAACTGTCGAAACTGAACGCCCGGAGGGATGCGGAAGGGGCCTGGCGCAAGGGCTTCACGACGCTGGAGCTGAACGCCCGCAAGCCGCCGGTCTGGCTGCGCGTCACACCGCAGTCGATTGCCTTTGGCGGGTATCGTGTCGTCGGCGGCGATATCCAGCTGTTCCTGACCGCGACCGCGCTGACCGAAACCTTCGTCGGGCCGCGTCCCGATCCCAATCCCCCCACCCCGTTGCCGCCGCTCCGGTTCGACCGCACGGCGGTCGGCGATACGCGGCTGTTCGTGCCGGTCATCGCTTCCTACGCCGAACTGGAACCGGTCCTGTCGAAGGCATTGGGCAAGCTCGCGAAAAAGGGGATCGTGCTGCCCGACATCGGCAAGGTCGATGTCCGGTTCGGCAAGGTGACGATCTATGGCACCGACGGCGGCAAGATCGCGGTCGGCATCGAGGTGCACGCCGAAAGCCCGAACAAGCTGCTGAAGCCGAACGGGATCGTCTGGCTGACCGGAGTGCCGGTCAACGAGCCCGGCTCGCGCATCGTGCGCGTCCGCGATCTGGCGATCGGGGCCACGACCGACAGCCCGGCGACGAACCTGCTGGCGGCGGTCGCCCTGTCGGCGGACATGCAGGCGACCTTGCAGGAAGCGCTGACCGAGAATTTCGAGCGCGATTACATGAAGGTCCTGATCAAGGCGAACGCGGCGCTGGCGTCGAAACGCACCGGCGATTTCCTGCTCTCCGCCGTCCTGACCAAGGTCGATAACGGGCGCATAACCGCCTATGGCCAGGGGCTCTACATGCCGGTGACCGCGACTGGTTCGGCGACGATCCGATATGAACCATGAGCGGAGCCAATCCTTGACGGATAGGGTTACCGTCCCCGCCCGGCACGTGCGAAAACTGGCTCTCCCTCGCGGAGCGCAGACGAGGTAAAAGAGACGACAACCCGTGAGCGGAGCGATCCAAAGAATGCCTGCGAAGACCGTCTCGACCGAAACAGCGCGCAACACCCTCTTGGGTGTCGGTCTGCTCGGCATATTGGGCATCTTCGCCGCTTTCGCCGTCCCGGTCCGGACTGCGGCGCCGGTTGCCCGGCCAGTCGCTGTTGCGCCGCCAGCGACCAAACTTGCGCCTGTCGCTACGCCCGAGCCTGCGGGCTATCGCATCGCAAGCTTCCTCCCGCGACCGGACAACTTCGAACACGGCGACTACATCTGGAACGACGAAGGCGTCCCCGCCGGGCCGATGCTGGTTACCGTCGATATCGCCACCCAGTTGATCCACGTGTTCCGCGGCGGGCGAGAGATCGGCACGGCCGTCGTCCTCTATGGCGCGAACGATTCCCCCACCCCGCTCGGCACTTTCCCGATCATGGACAAGGACGCCGATCACGTCTCGTCGATCTTCAAATCGCCGATGCCGTACAATCTGCGCCTCACCGGCGACGGTGTCGCGGTGCACGGGTCCAACGTCCGCTGGGGCTGGGGCTCGAATGGCTGCATCGGCGTGCCGGTGGCGTTCGCCAAGCTGTTGTTCGCGCAGATCAAGGTGGGCGACCGTGTGATCATCTCGCGCGGCAAGACCCCGGCGGTCGGCGAAGTCGTGCCGCTGGCCTGATCGCGAACTGTCTTCGGCGCGCAACTTTTGCCGGTCAGGGTCGTTGCCTAGCCGGTTTCAGGAGACACCCCATGCCGCTTATCACCACCCGCGACGATACCGACCTTTACGTCAAGCAATGGGGCGACAGCGGTCGCGACATTGTGTTGATCCACGGCTGGCCGCTCAATGCCGACAGCTGGGACGATGTCGCGCTGGCGCTGGCACGGGCCGGACACCGCGTCACCGCCTATGACCGGCGCGGCTTCGGCCGGTCGGACCAGCCATGGGAAGGGTATGATTACGATACCTTCGCCGACGATCTCGCCGATGTGATCGACGCCGCCGAAATCGAGGACGCTCTGGTCGTCGGCTTTTCGATGGGCGGCGGCGAAGTCGCCCGCTACCTCTCGCGTCACGAAAAGGCGAACGTGAAGCAGGTCGGACTGATCTCTTCGGTCGTCCCCTTCATGCTCAAGACCCCCGATAATCCCGATGGCGCACCCGCCGAGGTATTCGAGGGAATGAAGGCCGACATCACCGCCGACCGCGCCGGATTCCTGCGAGGCTTCGCGCCGCAGTTCTATGGCAATGGCTGGATCAAGAAAGCCGTGAGCCAGGGCGTGCTCGACGCGTTCTTCCAGTCGGCGATCATGGCGGGGCTGTGGCCGACACTGGCATGTGTCGATGCCTTCTCGTCCACCGATTTCCGGGGTGACCTGCCCGCGTTCGACCTGCCGACGCTGATCCTGCACGGCACCGACGACCGGACCGTACCGATCGACATCAGCGCCAGGAAAGCCGCTGCGGCAATCCCGCATGCGCGCCTGATCGAATACGAAGGGGCCGCACACGGGACGCTGGTCACGAACAAGGACGACGTGGTTCGCGACCTGCTCGCCTTCATCAACGAAGCCTGACTATCGCC
Organism: Sphingomonadales bacterium; assembly: GCA_038228865.1. GTDB lineage: Bacteria > Pseudomonadota > Alphaproteobacteria > Sphingomonadales > Sphingomonadaceae > Sphingomonas_O. The sequence goes on from JBBROX010000008.1 coordinate 34,663, forward strand.
GTCTGAAGCAGACGCGGTGTTGCAGCGATGGTCCCGCCCCGCCAAAGGGTAGGCGTGACTGTCGCTGCCCCCACTTCTCCGCTGTCGATTTCCGATTTCCGCTTCTTCCTGGTTGCGCGCTTCTTTGCGAATTGGGGCACGATCGCCATGGTCGTGATCCTGGGCTACCAGCTCTACGAAATCGCGCGTGGCCCGCTCTACGGGCTGAGCATTCGCGACGCGGCGGCCTTGCTCGGCGTTCTGGGGCTCGTCCAGTTCGTCCCGCTGCTGCTGCTTGCGCCCGTTACCGGCTGGACCGCCGACCGGTTCGAGCGCCGCACAGTGGTGCGGATTGCGAACGGGGTAGACCTCCTGATCGCAGCCGCCCTTGCGTATACAACATGGACCGATACGCTGACGCTTCCATTGCTGTTCGTCCTGGCCGCCCTTCATGGTGCGGCACGCGGGTTTATCGGGCCGGCCAGCTCGTCGATCTTACCCAATATCGTGCCGCCCGAACTCCTGCCGCGCGCCATCGCGATGAGCACGATCGCCTGGCAATCGGCGGCGATCACCGGCCCCGCACTTGGCGGCTACCTTTACGCCAGCGACAGGACATTGCCCTACCTGTTCGCGACGGGCGCGCTGATCGTGTCGATCCTGGCACTCACACCCATTCGCCGCATCGTCCCCCCGCCGCTCGACAAGACGCGCCACCCGCTCCGGCAGATGCTCGACGGGCTGACCTATGTGCGCGGGCACAAGTTCCTGCTCGGCGCGATCACGCTCGATCTCTTCGCGGTACTGCTCGGTGGGGCAACCGCCTTGCTGCCCGTTTATGCGCGCGATATCCTGCACGTCGGGCCGCAGGGGCTGGGGGAACTGCGCACTGCCGTCGCAGTCGGTGCCGCTGTCGTCGCGCTATGGTTTTCGATACGACCGCTGAAGTACAATGTCGGCGTCAAGATGCTGGCCGCCGTCGTCGGCTTCGGGGTTCTTACCGCCGTCTTCGGTCTGTCGACATGGATGCCCCTGTCGCTCGCTGCGCTGGCCGGACTCGGCGCCTGTGACATGCTGTCGGTCTATGTTCGGTCGAGCCTGATCCAGCTTCACACGCCCGATTCAATGCGCGGGCGCGTCTCGGCCGTGTCGGGCGTCGCGATCTCGGCATCCAATGAATTAGGCGAAGTCCAGTCAGGAATCGCCGCCGCCCTACTCGGCCCGGTCGGTGCCGTTGTTTTCGGCGGTGTCGCGGCAGTAGCGGTCGCGCTCGGCTGGGCCTATATCTTCCCCGAACTCAGGCGGGCCCGCACATTCGCCCCGCCCGGGAATGTTTTGAGCAATGCCGATTTGCAGGAGAGACCCGCATGAAAGCCGCCAATATCCTCGAGACAATCGGCAATACTGCCCATATCCGCGTCAGCAAATTGTTCCCCGACGCAGAGGTCTGGATCAAGTCCGAACGGTCGAACCCCGGCGGGTCGATCAAAGACCGTATCGCGCTCGCCATGATCGAAAATGCGGAACAGTCCGGCGCGCTGAAGCCGGGCGGCACTATCGTCGAGCCCACCTCGGGAAATACGGGCATCGGTCTGGCGATGGTCGCGGCGGTCAAGGGCTACAAGCTGGTCCTCGTGATGCCGGAAAGTATGAGCATCGAGCGTCGTCGCCTGATGCTGGCCTATGGCGCGACCTTCGATCTTACCCCCCGCGAAAAGGGCATGAAGGGCGCCATTGAGCGCGCCATCGAGATCGTCGACACCACACCGGGCGCATGGATGCCGCAACAGTTCGAAAACCCCGCCAATATCGCGGTGCACGTCCGCACGACTTCGCAGGAAATCCTGGCCGATTTCGGCGATTCGCCGATCGATGCAATGATCACAGGTGTCGGCACCGGCGGCCATATCACAGGCTGTGCCGAGGCCCTGAAAAAAGTCTGGCCAAACCTGAAAGTCTTCGCTGTCGAACCCACCCTCTCGCCCGTCATCTCGGGCGGTCAGCCGGGGCCGCATCCCATTCAGGGCATCGGCGCCGGTTTCGTCCCCGCCAATCTGCACACGCAATTGCTCGACGGCGTGATCAAGGTCGATCCCGCAGACGCCAAGGCGATGGCGCGCCGTGCCGCCGCCGAGGAGGGGATGCTGGTCGGCATTTCGTCCGGCGCGACACTTGCCGCCATTGCGCAGAAGCTGCCCGACCTTCCGTCGGGGTCGCGCGTTCTGGGGTTCAACTACGACACCGGCGAACGTTATCTGTCGGTCCCCGACTTCCTGCCGGAATAGGGCTCAAAGCAGCGCAGCCCCGGCGCTTTTCGCCCTGCCCAGAAAGTCGAGGACTGCCGCAGCGGCGGCATCCGAAAGTTCGAGGAACACGCGCCGTCGATCGTTCGCATCGGGTACGCGCACGATCGTGCCTGCCTCCGTCAGCGCGGCAATCCAGCGCAATGCCGTGGTCGGCGGCACGGCGGCGGCAATGCACAAGCTGGATACGGCAACCTGCGTGCCATCCAGCCGTGACGCCGCCAGATCGAGCATCATGTCCCAGACCGGATCGCCGAAGATCCCGTCCCCGAACACCGATTCGCGCTGCCGGCGAAAGCGGATCATCGTCCGAATATCGTTAGCGGTAACGGCGACTGTCCCTACGCCATCCAGTGATGGGCGATAGCCAGTCAGTCCGGCAGGCACCGCGCGGGAAGGGTCAGCCATAGCCTGATCGGCAAGACCCGCGAGCACCTGGGCAATACGCGCGACCTCCGAGGTCAATCGGCTCAGGCGTATGGCCGCTGTCCGGTCATCGCGTTCGGCAAGGCGGCCGCCAACCGGTGCGCGCGCCAAAGTGATCGCAGCAATCTGGTCGGACAGTTCCGGCTCGCACAGGATCGTCACGGACACTCCGAACATGCGCGAGGCCACGGCATCGATAACGGTGAGGGGTGCCGCAACAACGGTCGCGCCTGCGGACCGCGCTATCCGGTCGATCAGCGCCTCCTCGTCCGTCGATAGCATTTTCGAGAGCTCAACGAGAACCGGCAATTCGGCGGATCCGGCATCCAAAGCCGCATTCCCTTCGGCACAGGTCATCCGCCGGGCAACCCGCATTCCCGCCATCTCGGCTGCTAGCTGCCCGTCAACGCATGGCCCGTCTCCGACAATCCAAATATCTGTCGGTGCGACATTGCCCGCTCGATAGTCTTGCCAGTTCGCGTCACGCATGCGTCGTCCCCCGAACAGCTCTCGCACGCGTTCCTGGCGGTTCCAACAACGACGGACACGGATAATCAAACGACGTAACGGAAGGTTACGGGATTCGGCAATGTTCGGTTCATCGCCAACGAGTATGCGGCGATTCATGCACTTCTTCCCCATCCTGATCGTCGCTGCCGCGATATCCGCCGCCCCGGCCGCCGTGTTCGCTGCCGAGGCGACGACGAGCGCTGCCACGACACCCGTTGAGGGCGTCGAAGCCGCCGACGATATCGTAGTGACCGCCCCGCGCCTCACAGGCAGCGTGATCAGTGATGTCCCCCCGGTCGTGGAACTCAGCGAGGAAGCCGTCGAAAGCTATGGTGCCACATCGATCACCGAACTCCTGTCGGCACTAGCGCCGCAGACTGGCCCCGGGCGCGGGCGCGGCAGCGGCGGTCCGGTTGTCTTGCTGAACGGTCAGCGGATTTCGGGGTTTGGCGAACTGCGTGACTTGCCGCCTGAAGCAATCAAGCGCGTACAGATTTTGCCCGAGGAAGTCGCCCTGCAATATGGCTATTCCGCGGATCAGCGGGTGGTGAACTTCATCCTTAAGGACAATTTCCGCGCAGTCACGACCAACCTCGAATATGGTGGGTCAACCAGAGGCGCACGACGTGAAGGCGAAGGAGAGGCGACCCTCGTCAGCATTGGCAAGACCGGGCGGTTGACGCTCGGCGCGCAGTATAACGACAATTCACGCGTGCTCGAAAGCGACCGCAATATCATTCAGCGCACCAACGTATTCCCGTTCGACGACATGGGCCTGTATCGCACGCTGCTGCCGTCGTCGGACACGCTCAAGTTCAACGGCGTGTACAACCGCAAACTCACCGACACCGTCTCGGCAACATTCAACGCCAGCTGGCAACGCGATACCAGCCAGGCCCTACTTGGTGTTCCCACGGCCACACTCACCGTTCCAGCCGGGCAGAGCTTCTCGCCGGTTGGTGCACCCGGAGCTTTTACGCGCGGGTTCACGCCGGCGTTGGCCCGTGCCGCCACGACTGACGCGTTGCACGCCGGCCTGACCGTCAACGGCAATCTGCAGAAATGGACGTGGACACTGACCGGCAATTACGACCGGTCGATTTCGACGACGTTGACCGATCGGGACGTCGATGTGGCAGCGCTACAGGCGGCGGTTTCTGCGCCGGGCAGTACCGCCAATCCGTATTTGGCAATGTTCCCCGGCACCGTCCCGTTCCTGTCGCGCGACACCGCCCGCACGCAGACCGATACGTCGAACGGCATCTACACCCTGTCGGGACCGGTGATGGACCTGCCCGCCGGCGCGATCCGCACGACTGTGCGCGCCGGATTTGCCACGACGCGGCTTAGCAGCCAGGCCGTCCGCAGCGGAGCATCCATCGGAACGAACCTTGCCCGTGATGAAGCCAACGGGCGCGTCAGCATCGACATCCCGCTCGCCAACGCCGACCGCGATGTCGCGGCGCCGCTCGGCAAGCTGTCGATCAACGCCAACCTGGCCTATCGCCGCCTGTCCGATTTCGGCGGGCTGACCAGCTTCGGCTATGGCCTGAACTGGCAGCCGTTGGCAGGCCTGACCATCTTGGCCAGTGCGCTGGGCAGCGAGAACGAGCCCGATATTGGCGCGCTCGGCAACCCGGTGATTACGACACCGGGTGTGCCTACTTACGATTTCACGCGTGGTGAGACCGTGTTGGTCAACCGCCTCTCCGGCGGCAATCCCGCGCTGCTGACCGAAGTGCAGCGAGACTCGAAGTTCTCGGTCAATTATCAGCCGCCGATCCTGAAGGGGCTGACGGTCGGTGTGGATTTCTTCCGCAATCGCAGTACCAATCCGGTCGCGTCCTTCCCGACGCTGACCCCCGACATCGAAGCCGCCTTTCCCGGCCGCGTGACGCGCGATACCACAGGTCGACTGGTTTCCATCGACGGGCGCAGCGTTAACTTCGCCTCGACCGCCAGCGACGTGATGCGCGTCGGCTTCACCTTTCAAAAGGAATTCGGCCAGCCTGCGGGTGGACGCGGGCCAGGGGGACTCGATGGGCCGCCCGGCGGCGGTGGAGGCGGTCCCCGTGCAGGCGGCGGACCGCGTGGCGGCGGGGGTGGCGGATTCGGGCGCGGCTTCGGCAATGGCGCGACGCAGGGTGGTCGCTGGACGGTGGCGCTCTACGACAGCATCCGGTTCAAGGATCAGATTCAGATCCGCCCCGGCCTGCCTATCCTAGACCTGCTCGGCGGCGACGCGACCGGCGGTTCGGGCGGTAGCCCGCGCCACAGCTTCGACCTCGATGCAGGCTGGTTCAACAAGGGCATCGGCATCCGCATGACCGGCAGCTACCAGAGCGGATCGGTCGTCACCGGGTCGACCGCGGCATCGACCCTACAGTTCGGCGACCTTGCGACGCTCAACCTCAATGCATTCCTCAACTTCGACAGCCAGAAAAAGCTGATCGAGGACGTCCCCTTCCTCAAGGGGGCGCGCGTCCGCCTGAGCGTCTCGAACCTGTTCGACTCGATCCGCGACGTCCGCGACGGCAGCGGCAGTGTGCCGCTCGGCTATCAGCCAGGGTATCTCGACGCGCGCGGACGGTTTATCGAACTGAGTTTCCGGAAGAGATTCTAGCTGATCGCTGCGATTTGATAGAGGAAATCGGCAAATCCCATCGTCGCCTGCGGCAGGCTCGCGACCTTCGGGTTGCTCGATTCGATCACGTAATATTCGTCCGGTGCGTGTGCACCCGAACCATGACCAAGCCCGAACTGGCCCGCCGGGATCGAAACCGGCGGCGCGGTGAACACCGCCCCCGGCCATGATCCGGCTAGGCGCGGCGTCATCGTCGCACCAACACCCGCCCGCTTGTAGGTCGCCAGTTCGGCGCGAATGACGCGGCTGTCCTCGGCGGTTTCGGTCGGGTCGTAGCCGCCCGACACATTGACCTCAATGTCGGTGAACCCGCGCTTGTCGAGGTGCGCACGCATTTTTTGCGTAGCCTCCGCACGAGTCTGGTTGGGGACCAGGCGACAGTCGATCTTGGCGACGGCCCGCGCGGGCAGCACGGTCTTGCCGCCGGGACCGGTATAGCCCGCGACCAGCCCCTCGATGTTCACGGTCGGCTGCGACGCCAGCCGCTCAAGCGCGGCGGGGAACGGCAGGTCGTCGATCCAGTGGGGCACGCCCAGCGACGTCTTCATCTCAGCCTCGTTCGAGGTCTTCGCGTTCTCGGCAATCAGCGCCTTCTCGCGCGCCGACAGCGGCCGGACGTTTTCGAACCAGCCGTCGATGGCGGGCGTGTTGCCATCGGCGCTGACCAGGGTCTGCAACGCCTGCACCAGCCGCCAGCTCGGTGAATCGACCATTGCCTTCAGGCTCGAATGGATGTCCTTGGCAGGGCCGCGTCCCCATTTCTTGCCGCTGGCAATCAGTTCGAGCTCGATGATCCCCTTGGCCCCAAGGTTTACATCGACATTGCCCTGCTTGTCCTGCCAGCCCGACGGGATGACGATACCTTCGCACTTGCGGAGCGCGGCCAGTACCTGCGGCTTGGTCGCCAGTTCCTTGAAGTTGGGCGATCCAATTTCCTCCTCGCCCTCGGCGATCAGGACCAGGTTGACCGGCAATTTGGTGCCCGACGCACGGAAGGCATGGAGTGCCGACAGGAACGTCGCCTCTGGGCCTTTCTGATTGATCGCGCCACGCCCGACGATGACCTTGCCATAGCCGGGCTTGTCGACGATTCGCGCCTCGAGCGGCGGCGACGACCATTCTGCGGGGTCGTACTGCTTGACGTCGTACATGAAATAGATGCCCATCGTCCGCTTCGCGCCGGCATCGAGGGTGGCAAACACGCCCGGATGGCCCGACGTCTGGAGGACTTCCGCTTTCTGGAACCCGGCATCGCGGGCGAGCGCCGCCATATATTCCGCGCCCTTTTGCATATCGCGGTTTTCGGCCGCGATGGCGGGGAGCCCGATCCATTCCTGGATGCGCTTGATCGCTGCGTCATTGCCCGCCTCGATGGCTTTCATCAGCTTGGCGGCGTCACCCGAAGCAGCGAGCGCAGCGGACGGCGCAGCGAGGAGGCCCGCGCCGATGACCCCGGCGTTCAGGATGGTGCGGCGATTCAGTTGGTCGGTCATGTGAAGCTCTCCCCGTTCGGTATGGGAGAGATTAGAGCGCGGGTAAGTGCCGGTGTCGAGAGGAGAAAAACCCGAGCCCGCAAAGCCGTGTCGTAAGTCGTAGCTTCGCTACCCTGGCCTGGCTTTGCGCTGCCCGACTTAGCGCCGCAAAATCGAGGTGCAGCTGCGCCTAGTGCGCCAGCGCCTTGTTGATATCCTCGACCATCTTCTTCGCATCAGCGAGAAGCATCATCGTCTGGTCCATATAGAACACGTCGTTATCGACGCCGGCATAGCCAACGCCGCCCATCGACCGCTTGATGAAAAACACAGACTTGGCCTTGTCCACGTCGAACACCGGCATGCCATAGATCGGCGAGGATTTGTCGGTCTTGGCCGCCGGGTTCACCACGTCGTTCGCGCCGATGATGAACGCGACATCGGCCTGGGCGAACTCGCTGTTGATGTCCTCCAGCTCGAACACCTCGTCATAGGGAACGTTCGCTTCGGCAAGCAGCACGTTCATGTGGCCGGGCATGCGCCCCGCAACCGGATGGATCGCGTATTTGACGCTGACGCCTTCCTTCTTGAGCAGGTCGCCCATCTCGCGCAGCGCGTGCTGCGCCTGTGCGACCGCCATGCCGTAGCCGGGGACGATGATCACGCTGTCGGCCTGCGACATCATATAGGCCGCGTCCTCGGCCGATCCGCGCTTCCATGGCCGGTCGACCTTGGCCGCATCGCCGCCCGACGCCACCGCGCCAAAGCCGCCCGCGATCACGCTGATGAAGCTGCGGTTCATGGCCTTGCACATGATGTAGCTGAGGATTGCACCCGACGAGCCGACCAGGGCGCCGGTGATAATCATTGCGGTGTTGTGCAGCGTGAAGCCCATCGCTGCCGCCGCCCAGCCCGAATAGCTGTTGAGCATCGATACCACGACCGGCATGTCGGCGCCGCCGATCGGGATGATCAGCAGGAAGCCGATGGCGAAGGCGAGGACCGTGATTGTCCAGAACACCCACGGCGACTGATCCTGCGTGAAATAGGCGGTGAGGCCGACGATCGCCGCAAGGACGCCCAGATTGATGACGTGCCGCCCCGGCAACATGATCGGCTTGCCGCCCATATTGCCGTTGAGCTTCAGGAACGCGATCACAGATCCGCTGAAGGTAATCGCGCCGATGGCGATACCCAGACCCATTTCGATCCGGCTGACCGGCTCGATCTCACCGATCTCGTTCAGAATACCGAATGCGCCGGGATTGAGATACGCCGCCGCCGCGACCAGCACTGCCGCCAAGCCTACAAGCGAGTGAAACGCCGCCACCAGCTGCGGCATGTCGGTCATGGCGATCCGTCGCGCAGTCACGACCCCGATCACTGCGCCGATCGCGACCGCAATCAGAATTTCAGGCAGCGTGGCGTTCAGATGCGTGACGAGCGTCGTCCCAACCGCAATCGCCATGCCGATCATGCCGAGCCGGTTGCCGCGCTGCGACGTCGATGGCGACGACAGGCCTCGCAAAGCCAGAATGAAGCAGACGCCCGCGATCAGATAGGCAAGGCCCACCCAGGGGTTCTGTGCGACGTGCTCCATGCCCCTAGCGTTCCTTCTTCTTGTACATCGCCAACATCCGCGCCGTAACCGCGAACCCCCCGAAGATGTTGACCGAGGCCAGCACCACCGCGAGCAGCCCGAGGTATTTCGACACATCCGAACCCGGCGCGGCACTCGCGATCAGCGCGCCGACGATGATGACGCTGGAAATCGCGTTGGTCACCGCCATCAGCGGCGTATGCAGCGCAGGCGTGACCGACCAGACGACATAATAGCCGACGAAACAGGCCATCACGAAGATGGAAAGGATGCTGATGAAGTCCACGTCGGTATCCTTGGGTTAGCCGAGCAACCGCTCGTTCACGACCTTGCCGCCCTGTGTCAGGCGGATCGCGTTGCCGATTTCTTCGTCGAGCACCGGCTTGCCCGCTTCCTTGTCCCAGAAGGCGCTGAGGAAGTTGTAGAGATTACGGCTGAACAGCGCACTGGCGTCGGTGGCGAGGCGCGACGGCACATTCTTGTGGCCGACGATTTTCACGCCGTGGATCTCGACGACCTGTCCGGCCACCGCACCCTCGACATTGCCGCCGCTTTCGACCGCGAGATCGACGATCACGCTGCCCGGCTTCATGCTGGCGATCTGTGCGTCCGAAATCAGGCGCGGCGCGGGCCGTCCGGGGATCAGCGCGGTGGTGATGACGATATCTTGCTTGGCGATATGGCTCGACACCAGCGCCGCCTGCGCCGCCTTGTATTCATCAGACATTTCGGTGGCATAGCCGCCCGTGCCTTCGCCCTCGATGCCCTTCACGTCCTCGACGAAGATCGCCTTGGCGCCCAGCGATTCGATCTGTTCCTTGGTCGCCGAACGCACGTCGGTGGCGGAGACCTGTGCGCCCAGACGCCGCGCGGTCGCAATCGCCTGCAGCCCCGCAACGCCGACGCCCATGACGAACACGCGCGCGGCATTCACTGTGCCCGCTGCGGTCATCATCATTGGGAAAGCCTTGCCATATTCGCCCGCCGCGTCGAGTACGGCTTTATACCCGCTGAGGTTCGACTGCGACGACAAGATGTCCATCGACTGCGCGCGCGTGATGCGCGGCATGAACTCCATCGCCAGCGCCTCAATGCCAAGCGCGGCATATTCGTCGACGCGGGCACGCTCGCCGAACGGGTTCAGCCCGGCTGCCAGCCAGGCACCGGACTTCACGCCCTTCAGGCTCGCCGGCGTCGGCCCTGCCACACCGAGCAAGATGTCGGCATCCTTGATCGTCGCCGCCCGCGTTCCGACGGTCGCGCCAGCCGCTTCATAGGCAGCATCATCGACCGCCGCCGACACGCCCGCGCCCGTTTCCACTGCCACCGTCGCGCCAAGCGCCACGAATTTTTTGACGGTTTCGGCGCTGGCAGCGACGCGACGCTCGCCCTCGGCGGTTTCTTTTAGGACGCCGATCTTCATCAGGCCCACGCACTCATGAAATAATGACGACGACGATGGCGGTCACGATAAACGCGACCACGGCGCCCCATTTGAACCAGCCCATAAAACTGTCGTAGGACGCGCGGTGCGCTGTGATGTCCATCGCACCTGCTTCCCCATTCGTGTCGCCGTGTCCGGCCATTTTTTCGCCCTCGCCTGCATGAACTCGCATCCGTCCATACCCGCGAGCCGTATATGGTCAAGGGTTTCGCGAACAGCCTTAAGTCCCCCTTTACCCAACGGCGTTATGGAAAGTCGTTCGAGAGATTTACCGGGGATAGAGCGACAAGATGACGCCCAACGGCACCCGAATGCTGATGCTGGTCGATGAGGAGCCCGCCCAGGCGCGCCTCGTCTCGGCGCTCGCTGCGCGCGCAGGGTGGCGCACGATCGTTGCGGGCGATGCCGAAACCGCCATCGCAACCCTGGGCACCCGCGACGGGATGATGCTCGATTGCGTGGTGATCGATGGCTTCGACGATATTGCACCCCTGATCAGTGAACTACGCGCCCGGCGTCCGGCACTCCCCATTTTGATGATGACCGCCGACAACTCGGTCGATGTCGCAGTTTGCGCGATGCGCGCAGGTGCCAGCGACTTCTTGGTCAAACCGATCGCGCCCGACCGGCTGATCGCCGCGCTTGAGGCGGCACTTGGCAACGATAGGGGCGGCGGCGAGCTTCGCCCGCTGACCGAAAAGATCGCTGCACCGCTGGGTTTCGACGAGATCGTCGGGTCCGCCCCGAAATTCCGCACGGCGTTGGCAATCGCCGCCAAAGCCGCACGTGCCCGCGTGCCGATGCTGGTCGAGGGCGAATCGGGCGTTGGCAAGGCCGTGATCGTCGAGGCGATCCATGCTGCCAGCCCACGCTCGAAACGCCCGCTGGTCACCGTCAACTGCGGGGCCATTCCCGCCAACCTGATCGAATCCGAACTTTTCGGCCATGAACAGGGTGCTTTCGCGGGCGCGTTCCGGCAGCAGATCGGCAAGATGATCGATGCCGATGGCGGCACGCTTTTCCTCGATGAGGTCGGCGAACTGCCGCAGGACGCGCAGGTCAAGCTGCTCCGCGTCCTCCAGTCGGGCGAAATCCATGCGGCCGGCGCGCGTTATCCGCGCGAAGTCGATGTCCGCATCATCGTCGCCAGCAACCGTGTGCTGCTCGAACAGGTCGCCGCCGGACATTTCCGCGAGGACCTGTATTACCGCCTTGCCGCCGTCCAGCTGACGATTCCGCCCTTGCGCGAACGTCGTGGCGACGTGCCTGCCCTCGCCCGTCACCTGCTTGCCCGCATCGCGCGCCAGCCGGGCCTGCGCGACCTCGGCATTACCGACGAGGCGATGGCGCTGCTCGCGAGCTACGGCTGGCCGGGCAATGTCCGCCAGCTCCACGACGTGCTGTTCCGCGCCGCGGTGCTGTGCGAAGGCGACGCCCTGACCGCGAGCGACTTTCCGCACATCGCTGCGCAGTCGCTCAGCACGCCTCTCCCCGGCGAACCGTCGGGCGCGGGCGTCGCACTCTACCTGCCAGACGGCAATCTGCGTGCACTCGACGCGATCGAGGCCGATGTGATCCGCCTCGCCATCGGCCACTACCGCGGCCGCATGACCGAAGTTGCCCGGCGCCTCGGGATCGGGCGGTCGACGCTGTATCGGAAGCTGGCGGAGCTCGGGATCAGCGACGCGGCCTAGCCGCTCAAGCCCTGGTCGCGCCACCCGCGCCACACTTTCAATGCTTGGACCGTCTCCGACACGTCGTGCACCCGCACGATCTGTGCACCCTGTTCGGCGGCTTTCAGCGCGACCGCGATGCTGCCACCCAGCCGCGCCTCGACCGGGGCTTCGCCCGACAGCGCGCCGATGAAGCGCTTGCGGCTCGCGCCCAGCAGTACCGGACAGCCGAGGCCGTGGAACAGTGCCAGACCGTTGAGCAGCGCCAGATTTTCCGCCACGCCCTTGCCGAACCCGATGCCCGGATCGACGATCAACCGGCTGCGTGCAATGCCCGCCGATTCCAGCGCAACGATCCGCGCCTCCAGCCAGTCGAAGGTTTCGATCAGCGGGTCGCGGTACACGCCGCCCTCATGCAGCGTCTTGGCGGCGTCGGGCGAGTGCATGATGACGATGGGACAGTTGCTCGCGGCCATCACCGCCACCGACTGCGGGTCGTGGCAGAGCGCCGACACATCGTTCACCAGTGCCGCGCCCGCGCCCAGCGCAGCCGTCATCACGGCGGCTTTGCGCGTGTCTATGCTCACCGCGACACCTGCCCGAGCCAGTCGCTCGACGACCGGCTGCGTCCGCGCGATCTCGTCGCCTTCCCAGATGACCGGCGCGCTGGGCCGCGTCGATTCGCCACCGACATCGACGATGGCCGCCCCCGCCGCCGCCATCGCCACGCCGGAGGACGCTGCCCCTTCGGCATCGCCGACATGTTTGCCGCCATCGGAAAAGCTGTCGGGCGTCATGTTGAGGATGGCCATCACCTGCGGCTGGTCGAGCCGGATCGTCCGTTCGCCAAGCACGAGGGGCGCACGCGGGTTGGTCAGGCGGGCAAGCATGGCGACGGCGGCTTCGTCGCCCGCAATCACCGCTTCAATCCCGTCGACCGGCACCAGCCGTTTCGAAACCCGCGCGCCGCCCGCGACACCGATCACCTCGAACGCCGAGAAGAACGACATGCCGCCCGCCAGTCGCATGAATTGTCCGTCGAAGCCTACGGGTGAGTCAATGAATGCGGTCGGACGCAAATACTCCCGCATGTCAGACGATCTCGCGGGCAACACGGTAGAACACGTCATGCAGTTCGCGGACGCTTGCAGCCTGCACTGCCCCGGCACCGACTTCGGCCTCGCTCCACAGCCAGGATTGGGCAGGGTCGTCGCGCATAGCCCATTCGGGGAAGATGCGGTCGGGCACCGATTGCGAGGACAGCCGCTTCAGCGCCAGATGCCGGTCGTCGCCGACAATCCGCGCGAACGCCGCCTCGACCGCCGCTTCCGGCCCCTCCAGCAACTGCAGGTAAATATCCCGACGGCAAACCAGCGCGCCGGTAATGTCGTCGCGTGCATTGTTGCGGCGCGAGATCGACAGGATGCCGTTGAGCATGCCGTCGTCGAACCCGAATGGCTCCGACATATAGATGAGTTGATGGATGGTCATGACGTTAGCGTAGGCCATGATTCCGTCCGCCGATAGATCAAGGCTCCGTCGACAGCAGATAGGTCTGGCGCAACGCGTCGATCGGTTTGATCTCGCCACCGTCCGCATAGTGCCAGAACGTCCAGCCGTTGCACGACGGCGCGCCCTGAAGTGCCGCCCCCAGTTTGTGGATGGTGCCCGCAACCGTCCCGCACATCAGCGACCCGTCGGCACGGACCTTCGCGACCCAGCGGCGCTTGGTATCGAACACTTCGCTGCCCGGGGCGAGCAAGCCGGTCTCGACCAGAGTCCCGAATGCCACGCGGGTGGCCGCCGTCGGGGCCATCATCGTCGTAACCACACTCTCGTCGAGCGGCAGCGCGGCGGCAATGCGCTCGTTCGCGACGTCGCAATAGGTCGGGTCGCGCTCGATGCCGATGAAATGCCGCCCCAGCCGCTTGGCCACCGCGCCCGTCGTCCCGGTGCCGAAGAACGGGTCGAGCACCACATCGCCGGGCTTGGTTGCGGCGAGCAGCACGCGGTACAGCAGCGCCTCGGGCTTCTGCGTCGGATGCGCCTTGGTCCCGCCGCGCTTCAGCCGTTCCTGGCCGCCACAGATCGGCAGGCTCCAGTCCGACCGCATCTGCAATTCGTCGTTGAGCGTCTTCATCGCGCGGTAGTTGAACGTGTAGCGCGATTTCTCGCTGCGCGCCGCCCAGATCAGCGTTTCGTGCGCATTCGTGAAGCGCGTGCCCTTGAAATTGGGCATCGGGTTCGCCTTGCGCCAGACGATGTCGTTCAGGATCCAATATCCCTGATCCTGCACCTTCGCCCCGACGCGGAAGATATTGTGGTAGCTGCCGATGACCCACAAAGTCCCGTCGGGTTTCAGGATACGCCGCGCCTCCGCCAGCCAGGCGGCGGTAAAGGCGTCATAGGCGGCGAACGTGTCGAACTTGTCCCAGTCATTGTCGACCGCATCGACCCGTCCGCCCTCGGGCCGAAAGAGGTCGCCGCCGAGTTGCAGATTGTAAGGCGGATCGGCGAAGATCATGTCCACGCAACCGTCGGGCAGTCCCGCCATCGCCGCGATGCAATCATCCATGATGATCGTATCGAGCGGCAAGTCCGCGACTGGCGCGGCAACCTTAAGACGTTCGAGTACCCCCATCGATTTGCCCCTTTTAACCAGTCGCATGAGTGAGTCCCGACGACTCCGCCGTCAAGAGTGCAGTTCACAATGAGTCTGAAGAACGCCTCACATCCAAAACGGAACAGAAGGAGTCTGTGTCGATATGTAGAGTCCGACTTCACACACAGACTCAACTAATGGGGGTGTGACCTTCTGGACTCGCTTCGCAAAAATATTTCGCTACCGGTGCGAAACTGCGGCGGTGAAGTGCGGTTGGACCATGTTCGGCGAGCGCGCGAAGATGTTGGGGCGCGCCGTAGCCCATGTTCGTCGACCAGCCGTAATGCGGATGCTCGACTGCCGCTGCGCGCATGAGACGATCGCGGTGTTCCTTCGCAATGATGCTGGCGGCCGAGATGCACGGCTCGGTCGCATCGCCACCGACAATGGCTCGCGCCAGCCAGCGCCAGTCCTCAACACGGCCCGCCGGCGTCAGATTACCATCGACGCGGACCTCGACGATGTCGTCGCAGCAGTTCAAGGCCCGCACCGCACGCGTCATCGCGAGCATGGTCGCGCCGAAGATTTTGAGCCGGTCGATTTCCTCGACATCGGCGATCCCGACGGCCCAGCGGCACCGCCGCTTGATCGCCGCCTCAAGTTCCGCGCGCCGCGCGCCCGACAGCTTCTTCGAATCGTCGAGCCCCGACGGACGCGGCTTGCACAGCACGACTGCGGCCGCGACGACCGGCCCCGCGAGCGGTCCCCGCCCGGCTTCGTCGACACCCACGATCATGTGACGCGCCACGGCGGATAGCGGCGGTTTTCGCCCGCCTGATAGAGCAGTACGCGGTTGCCGGAAGGGTCGCGCGTCCACGCCTCTCGCCAAAGCCAGGGCTGATCGACCGGTCCTTCGAACACGATGCCCGCCGCCAGCGCGCGCGCAATATGCGCGTCGAGATCGTCGCATTCGAAATTCACCCCTGCCTCATCGCCGTGAATCGACAGTGTTGCCCCTCCGGGTGCCTCGAACCGGGCATAGCTGTTTTCGGGCGCATCGACGATCAGGGTCAGCCCCAGCGTCCGGTAGAAAACGCGCGTCGCGACGTAATCCCGGTGCGGCAGCACGAACTGGTTAAGCCGCAGATCGGGGCCGAGGTCGAGCCGGACATTCTGATGTCCCATAGGGCCGTGTCCGGCCCCCAGGCCAGGTGCTTCCCGCAACGCAAGACGCACGAAAATGCGGGCGCGGGCGATGGCATCGGGCAGCGCCATACCCTCCGCTAGTCCGACCGCGATCGCGGTAGACAGAGTGCACCCGGTACCATGCGTGCTCGTCGTCGCGATGCGGGTGTCGGACCAGCTTGCGATCTCGCCTGTCCCGTCCACAAGGCGGTCGATCAGGACGTCGCCCGCACCATGACCGCCCTTGATGAGCAGCGCCCGTGCCGCGGCGATGGCCTTCGCCTCACCACCGAGCGCTTCGAGTTCGGGCAGGTTCGGCGTGGTTACGGTGGCAAGCGCCATCAGTCGCTCGAAGCTGGCGATGGTGTCCGCGTCGGCCAATGTCGCGCCGCTGGTCGATACCATGACGGGGTCAAAGACGATGGGCGCGCGGTATTTTTCGAGCCGGTCCGCCACTGCGCCGGCTGTCACGGCATTCCCGATCATGCCGATCTTGACCGCATCAACCCCGATATCGCGCGCCACCGCTTCCATCTGCGCAATCACCATCTCGGTCGGAATCGGATGCACCGCATCGACGCCCAGCGTATTCTGCGCCGTCAGCGCCGTAATCGAGGTCATCGCATGACCACCGAGCATCGTGACGGTCTTGATGTCCGCCTGAATCCCCGCGCCGCCACCCGAGTCGGACCCGGCGATGACCAGAATGCGCGGCGTCATAGCGCGCGATTCGGGCGGAAGTTCACACTACGTCCCCCCTTACCCTGTGAACTTCCAAACGCGCACACCGTCACCAACAGCAACGCGGCGGAAAGGTGTTGGCAGGTCATAAACGAGTCCTGCCACAACGAACGCGTTGTAGGACAGCCCTGATTTCGGGCCCGCCTTACCCCTTGAACTTGCGTTCCGTCGATGCCGGGAACTTCCCAAGCAGCCCCTTCGCGCGCACCGGCCGGTCAGTCAGTTCGCCACCACAATTAGGGCAACGTTCGTCGAGTATCTCGGCGCACTCTGCGCAAAACGTGCATTCGAACGAACAGAGGAACGCCCCCGGCGCATCGGCAGGCAGATCCATGCCGCAGCGTTCGCAGTCGGGCCGCATGTCGAGCATTACGCCGCTTCCTTGACCCTGTCGCAGATCATGTCGACCAGCCGCTCGACCTGCCCGGCATCGTCGCCCTCGGCCATCACACGGATCAGCGGTTCGGTGCCGGAGGGGCGGATCACCAGACGCCCGCGCCCGACCAGTTCGGCCTCTGCCTCGGCAATTGCCGTCTTGACCCGCGCATCCTCGAGCGGCTTGCCGCCGGAGAAGCGCACGTTCTTGAGCAATTGCGGTACCTTGTCGAACAGCTGCAGCAGCTCGCTTGCCGGTTTGCCCGTCGTGACCAGTTCGGCCAGAATCTGGAGCGCCGCGATCAGGCCGTCGCCGGTCGTCGCATAATCGGTGAGAATGATGTGCCCCGACTGTTCGCCGCCGACGTTGAACCCCTTGGCCCGCATCCGTTCGAGGACATAACGGTCGCCGACTCCGGTGCGCTCGAGGGTCAGCCCCTGCCCTGCAAGATAGCGTTCCAGCCCCAGGTTCGACATGACCGTTGCGACCAGCCCACCCCCCGCCAGTAAGCCGCTGCGCGCCCAGCTGGTCGCGATCAGCGCCATCAGCTGGTCGCCATCGACAACCTGACCCTTTTCATCGACCACGATTAGCCGGTCGGCGTCGCCGTCGAGGGCGATGCCGATGTCGGCGCCGCTTGCGACGACCGTTTCCTGCAACAGGCCCGGACTGGTCGACCCGCAGCCGCGATTGATATTCTTGCCGTCGGGCGTGACGCCCAGCGGTACGATTTCGGCGCCCAGTTCCCACAGTGCCAGTGGCGCAACCTGATAGGCGGCGCCATTGGCGCAATCGATGACGACTTTCAGCCCGTCGAGCCGCAGATGTTCGGGGAAGGTCGATTTGGCGAAATGAATATAGCGTCCACGCGCATCCTCCACGCGCCGCGCGCGACCGATATCGGCGGCGGGCGCGAGTTTCGGCTCGACGGTCAGCAGATATTCGATCTCGGCTTCCGCCTCGTCGCTCAGCTTGTAACCGTCGGGGCCGAACAGCTTGATCCCGTTATCGGCATAGGGATTGTGGCTGGCCGAAATCATGACGCCCAGGTCCGCACGCATCGACTGGGTGAGCATCGCGACGGCAGGCGTGGGGATCGGCCCGAACTGGACGACGTCCATGCCAACGCTGGTGAACCCGGCAACCAGCGCGTTTTCGACCATATAGCCCGACAGCCGCGTATCCTTGCCGATCACGACCCGGTGGCGGTGGTCGCCGCGCAGGAAGTATGCGCCTGCTGCCTGCCCGACCTTCATCGCGATTTCGGGCGTCATCGGGGCGACATTGGTGAGACCGCGAATACCGTCCGTGCCGAAGAATTTGCGTGCCATTTACCCTCGCCACTTGCGACGTCCGTATCATTCCCGCTTTGACAGCGGTTGCGCGCGGGTTAGCAACTGCCAATGTCCAATGCCACCCGCATCCTACTCGCCCTTGTAATTGGCCTGATCCTCGGGATCGTCAGTTCCGATTTCAATCCCGATACCGCCAAGACCCTGGCCGACATTGCCGACCCCATCGGGACACTCTGGCTCAACGGCCTGCGCATGACGATCGTGCCGTTGGTGGTGGCGCTGCTGGTCACCGGCATCGCGCGGACGGCGGAAGCGGCCCGTGCGGGTCGGATGGCGGCGCGAAACCTGGCGTGGATCGTGGGGCTGATGAGCTTTTCAGCGATCATGGGCGCGATCCTGACCCCGACGTTCCTCGCGATGTTCCCCATGCCGGCCGAGTCCGCCACTGCGCTGAAGGCGGCGCTCGGCTCCGCCCCGGCAGTGGGCGAAGTCCCGCCGTTCGGCGATATCGTCCGCGCGCTCGTCCCGAAAAACCCGATTGCCGCCGCGTCGAAGGACGACATCCTGCCGCTGATGATCTTCACGCTGGCGCTGGCGTTCGCGATCACGCGGCTGATGCCGGAACCGCGCAAGCTGTTGACGAACTTTTTTGCGGCACTCGCCGATGCGCTGGTGATCGTCATCGAATGGGTACTGAAACTCGCGCCCATCGGCGTGTTCGCGCTGGCCTATGTCGTCGGCGCGCGGTCGGGCGCGGCGGCGTTCGGCGCGTTGCTCCACTATGTTGTCGTCGTCTCGTCGGTCGGCATCGTCGTCGGGCTGTTCGCCTACCCGGTCGCGGTGTTTTCCGGGCGGCTTCCGCTCGGCCGCTTTGCCCGCGAAGTGGCGCCCGTTCAGGCGCTGGCGATCAGCACGCAGTCGTCGCTCGCCTGCTTGCCGCTGATGCTCAAGAAATCCGAAGACCTGGGCGTCCACGAATCCACGGCTGGCCTCGTCCTGCCGATGGCGGTTGCGCTGCTCCGGGTCACCGGCCCCGCGATGAATCTGGCGGTCGCCCTCTATGTCGCGAACTGGTTCGGGGTGACGCTGGGACCAGTGCAATGGGCGATTGCGATTATCATCGCGGTGCTAACGTCGATGGGCGCGGTCAGCCTGCCCGGCCAGGTGAGCTTTTTCACCTCCTGCGCCCCGATCTGCATCGCCATCGGCGCGCCGATCGAGCCGCTGGCGTTGCTCGTCGCGGTCGAGACATTGCCCGACATCTTCCGGACTTTGGGCAATGTCCAGATGGACGTGGCGCTGGCAACGGCGGTCGAAGGGCAATCGCGCGACGATGAAACTAGACCAGTGCCCAAAAATGCGACGAGTTGAGGTAACTTCATCGCAAGGGGTTTGCCGGATACCTGTCGGCGATTTATCTGCTGACAACGGTTAGGGAGGGAACAACGCATGAAAATCGGTCGGTTCATGGGCGTGGCACTTGCCGTTTCGCTCTTTCCCGCAGTCGCGTTTGCCGACGACCCCAGAGACCCATCGATGCGCAGCCCCGCCGCGCGGGCGCGCGACAGTGCCGCAACACGCCAGCTCAATCTCGGCGAACTCTCCAGGGTGCGGGCACGAGAGGCGCGCGGTGAGCTGGGATGGCACTATGCGAGCAGTACGGACAATTTTTCGAGGGCGAACGCCGATTATGCCCGTGACCGCGGTCAATACGAACGCGATATGAAGCAGTGGCGTCGGTCCGTCGCGGCATGCCGCGCGGGCGACTATTCGGCTTGCGACAACTGAGCTTAGACCGAAGCGCCTAGAACCAGCGCCAGATCCCGGCTGGCACGCCCGCGCCCGCCAGCGGATGCGCCCAGGTCGCAACCAGCCAGACCACGAGCCCGCCGCCCAGCGCGTGCATCCCCGGAAACGACCACGGGATGCGACCCGACACCTGGCCCGCAAACGGCCAAAAGGTCGTCCGTGACGACCAGTCGCGCCAGGAATCGCCCATCAGCTCGGCCTTCTTCACGTCCTGCCCCGCCGCCCCCACCAGCGCGAGGACGGCAATGAACGCGCACAGCACGATCACCGCCGGACGTGGGCTGACCAGGACGTGCGACAGCGACCACAATGCGAAGCTCCACATCATCGGGTGCCGCGTAATCGCGAATACGCCGCGCGCGGGCTGCTGCGCGAGCTTGTCGGCGCCCGGCGCGGGCAGTGCGGGATTGCGCACAAATGACCCGAGCAACAGGATGCTGGCTGCCAGCATCAGGACAGTCGATACCGCCCACAAGCCGTCACCAGCGCTCCACAGCGGCTCGCCATAGGGCGCGGCGCGGAACGCGAAGACCACGCAGATAATCGTCGCCAGCGCCACGAGCGAATAGACGCCCTGAAATCCCGCTGCCCCCAGCCGTGCCGCGAGCGGCGCGCGCAGCGGGTGCGACAGCAGCAGATGCGTGCCGACAAATGCGGCGAGGGCGAGGATGAGCGGCGTCATCGGTCGTACGCCTTGGGCAGTGCGCCCTCCTGTGGCTTCAGATAGCGGTCGCGCAAGCGGGTCTGGCGCGTCACCAGGTTCTGCTCGACCCCATCAATCCACACCTTCTCCACCCCGCTCGACAATTCGAGCGGATCGCCCGACCAGATCACCACATCGCCCCGCCGTCCCGGCCGCAGCGACCCGATCTCGCTGCCCATGCCCAAGGCTTCTGCGGGTTTCGAGGTGATCGCGGCAAAGGCGCTCGCCCAGTCAAGGCCCGCCGCACCCGGAATCTTGGTCAGCGCGACCAGATTGCCGGCATATTGCGTTGTGCGGATCGGCATGCGCGGGTCGTCGTCATCGATGGTGCCGACCGAAACCTGCACCCCCGCAGCCTTCATCCGTCCGATATTCGACTGCGTCGCCGCCAGTTGTTCGAACGACGCCGGCAAATCGTTCAGCGCCGACGCGATTACCGGAACGCCTGCTGCTGCAATCTGCCGCGCGACCGTCCAGCCCTCGGTCGCGCCGGCCAGGACGAGACGGATCTTCGGGAACTCCGATTTCAGCGCGAGGATCTTCAGGATGTCCGGCGCACCCTCGACATGGACCACCAGCGGCATCCGTCCGTCGATCACCGGTAACAGCGCCTCGGCATCACGACGCAGCAGAATCGCGTCCTTGCTGCGCCCGTCATAGCCGCCCGGATTGCGCCCGAAATCGCGCGCCTCGGCCAGCATGTTGCGGAACATCGCGTGGCTCGCGGGGCGGCTGCCGCCGGCGATCCGTGCGCCGGTTTCGCCGAATTCGACGAACTGAAACGCGCGCGCTTTGGTCACGTCGCTGGCATTGCTGCTCAGGTCGATCACCGCGCCCTGTCCGGCAAACATGCTGCCCGCCGCGTCGGGCGCGACGAGCGCACGGGTAATGCCGTGCGCGCGGTTGATCGCGATCGCGGGAACGCCGGAATTCAGCCCGTTCGCGACATCGATCGACGCGTTGAACAGCGTGTTCCGCGCACTCGCATCATTGGTCGAATCGACCGCATCGACCTCGACCAGACCCAGCCGAGAAAAGCCCGCAACGATCCCGGCCGACACCCATTTGCCCGTCGCGTCGACGACACGCGCGCCCGCTGGCACCGCGACGCCCGCTCCCGCCGCAACAATGCGACCGTCACTTACGACGACATTGCCCTGCACGGGCGCCGACCCATCGCCGATCGCAAGCGTGCCGCCGGTAATCGCGACGGTTTCGGCGAGGGCGGGCGCGGCGATCAGCGCGGTGGCCAGAAGGAGAGCCTTCACTTCGTGTCTCCTTCACCGGGCTGTCCCAGCTCGAAATCGCTAACCGGACGCCGTTTCGGTTCATTCGCATCGTACATCAGCGCGCCGTCGATCCAGACACGTTCGGGCCGCGTGTAGACGCTGAACGGATTGCCGTTCCACATCACGACGTCGGCCATCTTGCCCACCTTCAGTGACCCGGTCTTGTCACCGATCCCCATGGCCTTGGCCGGGTTCCAACTCAGCCATTCCCAGGCGATCTCTTCAGGGATGACGATGCCCGCCCGTCGCCCAGCTGCGAGTGCTTTGGCCGCTTCCTGGTTCAGGCGCTGAATGCCGTTAGCGTCGTCCGAATGGACGATCGCGCACGCCCCTGCATTGTGGACCAGTGCGATGTTCTCCGGAATGCCGTCATAGCTTTCCATCTTGAACCCATACCAGTCGGCCCACATCGCCGAACAAATGCCGTTCGCCTTCAGCAAATCGGCGATCTTGTAGCTTTCGACGGCGTGGTGGAACGCGGTGATCTTATAGCCGAACTCCTTCGACAGGTCGATCATCTGCGCCATCTCGTCGGCGCGATAGCAATGGTTCTGGACGAGGATATCGCCCGCCAGAACGCCGGCCAGCGTGTCCATCGCGATATCGCGCGTGATCTCGACACCCTTGTCGAGCTTTTTCTTATATTCGACTGCCTTTGCCCAGACGCCGCGATTGACCGCCATGTTACCCATGCGCGTCTGCGGCATCTGCCCGCGGCTGCCGTAAACCCGCTTGGGGTTTTCGCCGCACGCCATTTTCAGGCCGTACGGCGCACCGGGGAATTTCATGCCCTGCACGGTGCGGGCATAGACGTTCTTGAGCGTCACCGAGCGACCGCCAAAAAGATTCGCCGAACCCGGCAATATCTGAAGTGACGTAATCCCGCCGTTGATCAATGCCCGACTGAAACCCGGGTCCTGCGGCCAGACACTGTGTTCGGCCCAGACTTCGGGCCGGACAGGTCCGGTCGCTTCATTGCCATCGCTCAGCGCATCGACGCTGGGTGAGGGATAATCGCCAAGGTGCGAATGGATGTCGATGATGCCCGGCGTCACATATTTCCCGGTCCCGTCGAACACCGCGATGTCAGCCGGGATCGGGGTATCGGGGCCGCCAACACTGGTGATCTTGCCGCCCGACATAAACACGACGCCGCGCTCAATCTTGCCGCCCTCGCCATCGAGGATGGTCGCGCCCCGGATCGCCGTGGGTGCAGCCGGATAGGATTTGTAGGTCGAGGGGTAGGGATCGGCGTTCCACTTGGTCGGCGCAGGCTTGGCCGAGGCGCTTTCAGGTTTGGCCGCCGGGGTCGTCGAACACGCCGCAAGCGCAAGAAGCGCGGTCCCTGCAATGATCGCGCGCTTCATGCCGCTGTCCCCACGGGGCGCAGCCCCTCTTCCGGACGTAAATCCTGCACAGTCGTGTCCTCATCCTTGAGCGTATCGAGATGCATCCATCGCTTGACGATCGGCGACAGCAGCAGGACCACGACGCCCACGCCGATCGAAATCCAGCCGAACAAGTTATAGATGTCGAGCAACCCCTGTTTGGTCATGGCGCCACCCTCGCCGCCACCGGTCGCCTCACCGATCTTGCCCGCGACGAAATTGCCGACCGCCGTCATGTAGAACCACGCCCCCATGATGAGCGAGGCGAGAATTTTCGGCGCGAGTCGGTTCATGGCCGACAACCCGACGGGCGACAGGCAAAGCTCGGCCATTGTGGCGAAACAGTAATAGGCAAAGACGATCACGACCGGTGTCAGGGCGGCCACGCCATAGGCCCCCGCTCCCCAGACGAGCACGAGATTGGCCAGCCCCATGATCATCAGTGCCAGAGCGAATTTCGCGGGAGCCGAGGGTTCGCGCTGGCGACTGCCGAGCCATTGCCAAAGGATGGCGAACAAAGGCGCAAGCAAGATGATCCAGATCGAATTGATCGACTGGAAAATGCCGGCCGGCACGCCGGAACGATCGACGAAGCGATCGGTGAACAGGTTCATCGACCCGCCCGCCTGCTCGAACAGCCCCCAAAACAGCGGATTGAGGCTGATCAGGAACAGGATAGCGAACATGCGCTCGCGTGGTTCCTTGGGAAGTTTGAAGCTTTCATAGAGAACATAACCGAGCAGCGTGACGCCCGAGATGATCAACAGGGTCTGGATCACGTCCTGATACTGGACGAGCGCCCAGATGACCGCAATCGAAGCAAGGCCCGTGCCATAGATCAGCATTTCCTTCGACCGGGTAAGTAGCGCGGGCGCTTCGCCCGCCCCCTTCAGTGCAGCCTTTCCGAGCACAAAGACGATCAATCCCGCGACCATGCCGATCCCGGCAAGTCCGAAGCCATATTGCCAGCCAAGCGTCTGACCGAGATACGCAACAAGGATCGGGCCGATCGCGCCCCCGACGTTGATGCCCATATAAAATATCGTGTACGCACCGTCGCGGCGGACGTCGGTGAGCTTGTAAAGCTGACCGACCATGACCGAGATGTTGGCTTTCAAAAAGCCCGTCCCGACGATGATGAAGGCAAGTGCTGCCCAGAAGACGTTGATGGTCGGGTCGTTCTGGCCGCCGACACCCTCTATTGCCATCATGCCGTGGCCGATTGCGATCAGGATGCCGCCGAACACCACGGCCTTGCGCTGGCCGATGTAACGGTCGGCGAGATAGCCGCCGAGTACCGGTGTGACATACACCAGCGCGGTATAGGCACCATAGATCAGGTTCGATTTGCCGTCGCTGAACAACCAATGCTGCGTCAGGTAGAAGATCAGGATCGCCCGCATGCCGTAGTAGGAGAAACGCTCCCACATTTCGGCAAAGAACAACATGTAGAGGCCCTTGGGGTGCCCGGCGAACTCCGGCTCGCGCTGGACCGCAATTTTGACTCCCACCGCCAGAAATATGGCCAGGACAACGACCGCGATTGCCATGATCCAGTCGGCTTCGACCCACAACGACATGCTCTTCAAGATATTCGACCCCTTGATCGACGCCGGTGCGCTGCGGCGTAACTTTGTTGCGCGCAGATTAGCGGGCTTTCGGCGACTGTGAAGCCGCTTCTTTTGCCTTGGCAACCGCTGCTGTCAGGGCGGCCATGCGCTTTCGCCAGCCGGGGTGCGTCCCATCAGCGAAAATGCCGTAGTCGGCGCGTTTGCGCAGGGATTCCCAGAACGGCAGCACCGCATCCAGATCATATCCCGCCAGCGCAACCAGCCGGACGCTTAGGGCGTCGGCCTCATACTCCGCTTGCTTGGATCCGGTTTTCAGGACGTTGTGCCGCAGGATATTGTGCGACAGCTCGTGCGCCATCACGGCGGCCAGCGCGTCGTCGGTCGGCGTCAGCGCCAACATCCCGTCCGAAATCTGGACATAGCGCCCATCGGCCTGCGTCGATCCGATGCCGCCCCGCACGATCTGATACCGCGATCGGCACCCAGAGGTGGGCGACACGACGATTCGGAGCGACGCCGCACCGCGCTTAATCTCGAGCGTTGCCGCTCCGCCCGGCGATGCCTCGAGACCATCCTCGACTTGCGCGACCCGGGCATAGGGGTCCGGCAACGGTTTGACTGGAACGGGCACGCCGTCGATGGACAGGATCACGTCGCCGACCTTGAGCGCGTCCGATCCGCCTGCCACGATGCCGACGATCGTCGGCCTGTCACCCAGCCCAAGCGCGTCGCGCGCATCGTTGCGGGCAGGCCCCGCATATTGGGAAGCGTCCTGAATCACGAGGCCACCGGCACTGAGATTTTGTCCGGGGCAGAATGCGGGTGCGGCCGCACGCGCCAGTCGATACCCGACCGTCGCGACCCGCAAATCCTGATCCGCCAATGCACGGATCGCCGCCTGCTGCGGCGTGAGCGCAAGGATGGAAAGGAGAAGTATCAAACCGTTCAGCCTGAGTTGCCTGTCCCCGGGGAGACGGGGATCGAAGGCCTGTCCTTCTTCCCGAACTGGGCTAAGGGCAAGGTCACCCCTTCGACAAGCTCAGGGCGAACGGATTTTATGAACGACCACGCCTTCAACGACACCTCCTCACCCCTCGCCCTCCTCGCGACTCGCCGGTCGGGCAAGCCGCGCGACATGATCGCGCCCGGCCCCGATGCGGCACATCTCGAAACCATCTTGTCGGCCGCGATCCGTGTGCCCGACCATGGAAAACTCGCTCCGTGGCGGTTCGTTATCGTGCAGTCCGGTCAGCGCGCCGCACTCGCCCAGGTCATCGTCGATGCCTATCGCGCCGAAAAGCCCGACGCCGGTCGCCTCGAAATCGAGGCTATGGAACAGTTTGCGCATCAGGCCCCGACGCTGGTTGTGGCACTGTCGGCTCCCGCCGCGGACAGCAAGATTCCGCTTTGGGAACAGGAGCTTTCGGTCGGAGCCGCGATCATGAACCTGCTGATTGCCACCCATGCATCGGGTTTCGTCGGCGGGTGGCTGACCGGCTGGCCCGCCTATAGCGAGGCGGTCCGCAATGCCTTTGGCAACGCGGGCGAGCGGATTGCAGGCTTCGTGTTCATCGGCAGCCCATCGCGTCCGCTCGATGAGCGCCCCCGCCCAAATTATGCGGCCGTCGTTACCGAATGGACTGTCCCGTCCTGAGATCGATTTTAGGACTGACATTAGGCGCGCCTTGGTGTATTAGCACGGCATGACAGCAGCTGAATCCGCTCCCGCACCCGTCTATCTCCGTCTCCGTGGCCTGTTGGCCGCCGCGATTCTGGCGGGCGATTTCGACGAGGGGGAACAGCTTCCCTCGGTCCGTGCCTTTGCCGCCGAACACGGGGCCAACCCGCTGACCGTCTCCAAGGCCTATCAGACGCTGCAGGACGAAGGCTATGTCTCGGTCCGGCGCGGTGTCGGCATGTTTGTCGCCGAAGGGGCAGCAAAGCGCCTGCGCGATCAGGAGCGCAAGACCTTTCTCACCCATGTCTGGCCCCAGGTGCGGGCGCAGATCGACCGTCTGGGCTTTGACGCCCAAGAGTTGCTCGACCGCGCCGACGCGTGAAGCCGACGCGAATTTCATCCATGTAAAGTTCATGCGGAACGGCTAGAGGAGCCCGAA
Source organism: Sphingomonadales bacterium (assembly GCA_038228865.1). Classification (GTDB taxonomy): domain Bacteria; phylum Pseudomonadota; class Alphaproteobacteria; order Sphingomonadales; family Sphingomonadaceae; genus Sphingomonas_O. The sequence goes on from JBBROX010000008.1 coordinate 61,790, forward strand.
TGCTCGGCCGTCTTCTTGCCCGCAAGCCCAAGCCTGCCCAACGCGCCTACGCCTTGCCTGCGGGGGAGCGAATCTATGCGATCGGCGACATTCACGGTCGCGCCGACTGTCTCGACGCGCTGCTCGCGCTGATTGCAGCCGACGAGGCTGAGCGGGGGCGCGCGAATACGACGCTCGTTTTTCTGGGCGATTTCGTCGATCGCGGCGACCAGTCACGCGGCGTCATCGAACGCGCGATGGCACTCGCCAGCGAACGCGCCTGCCGCTTCCTCATGGGCAATCATGAAGAGGTCTTCATTAAAGCCTGGGAAGGCGACATCGCCTCGGCCCGGCTGTTTCACCGGATCGGCGGGCGCGAGACGCTGCTGAGTTACGGGGTAAAACCCTATGCCTATGACAGTGCCGATTTCGACATGCTGGTCGGGCTGCTGGCGGCACACGTCCCGGCCGATCACATCGCCTTCCTCCGCCTATTCGAGGACAGCTATGCCCGCGGCGACTATTTGTTCGTCCACGCTGGCATCCGCCCCGGGACGCCGCTTCCCGAACAGGATCCGACGGAAATGCGCTGGATCCGCGACCGCTTTCTCGATGACACGCGCGATCATGGCGTGATGGTCGTCCACGGCCATTCGATCTCCGCCGAAGTCGAGGAACGCCCCAACCGCATCGGCATCGACACCGGCGCCTATGCCAGCGACCGGTTGACGGCGGTGGGGATCGAGGGGTCGAGCCACTGGTTCCTGTCGACGTGATGTCGAACGCGCTTTCCGATGCCGGCTAGGTTGCTGGTGACCGGCGGTGCCGGGTTTATCGGTACCAATTTCGTTCGCCGACGCGCGGCGGCAACGCGCAATCTGCCGATCATCGTCCTCGACGCTCTGACCTATGCCGGTAACGGCAAGAACCTTTCGGGTCTCGCCAATGTGACATTGATCAGGGGCGACATTGGCGACAGCGATCTGGTTACGCGCCTGCTGCAGGATCACGCGATCGACACCATCGTAAATTTCGCCGCAGAGAGTCATGTCGATCGTTCGATCACCGGCCCCGACGCCTTTATCGAGACCAACGTGCTGGGCACGCACGGCCTGTTGAAGGCAGCACGACGCGTCTGGCTCGATACGGGCAGCGGTCTGCCCCACCGGTTTCACCATGTCTCGACGGACGAAGTTTACGGATCGCTCGAACTCGACGATCCCGCCTTTAGCGAAACGACGCCCTACGCACCGAATTCACCCTATTCGGCGTCGAAGGCCGCGTCGGACCACCTCGTCCGCGCCTATCACCACACCTATGGCTTGCAGGTTACGACGACGAATTGTTCGAACAATTACGGCCCTTATCAGTTTCCCGAAAAGCTGATCCCCCTGTTCCTTATTAATGCGTTATCGGGGCGGCCGCTGCCCATTTACGGCGACGGGATGAACCGGCGTGACTGGCTGCATGTCGACGACCACTGTATGGGTATCGACCTGGTGCTGGAACGTGGGCGGATCGGCGAGACGTATAACGTCGGTGGGGGGCATGAGCTGCCCAATCTGCACGTCGTCGATGCGATCTGCGATGCGGTCGACAACGCCTTTGCCCGTGATGCGGGGCTGGCAGCTCAATTCCCCGACGCCCCTGCAGCGCGCGGCGGTTCGACACACGAATTGCGGACGTTTGTCACGGATCGGCCGGGTCACGACCGCCGCTATGCCATCGACGAACGCAAGATCGCGGGCGAATTGGGCTATGCCCCTCAACACGATTTCCGATCCGGCCTCGCCGCAACAGTTACCTGGTATCTCGACAACGAAAGCTGGTGGCGCAGCATCCTCGACGGCAGCTATCGCAACAACACGCACTGAACGGCGCGTTTACCTGAGCACAACGGAGTTGCGGTAAGGCCGCGCGGTAACTTCTTCCGGAAAGCGCGCGTTCGATGGCCCCCAAGCACCAGACCAAAGTCGCCGTCCTCGGCCTCGGCTATATCGGCTTGCCGACGGCTGCCGTCGTCGCAAGGTCGGGCGCGGCGGTGCTGGGTATCGATATCCATCAGAGCGTCGTCGACACCGTGAATTCGGGCGGCGTACATATCGAGGAAGTCGATCTCGACGCACTGGTTCAGGGCGTCGTCCAGCGCGGTCTGTTGCGTGCCGCCACGCACATCGAGCCTAGCGACGTTTTCCTGATCGCTGTCCCGACGCCATTCGACGACGATCACGCCCCCGATGTGCGTTACGTCCTGACCGCTGCGCGCAGCATCGCGGCCGTCCTGAAGGCGGGCGACATAGTCATTCTCGAATCGACCTCGCCGGTCGGGACCACCGAACAGGTTCGCGATGCGCTCGAAGAATTGCGCCCCGATCTGAAATTCCCGCATGCCGGGAACGGGGCCGCCGACGTCGCCATCGCCTATTGCCCCGAGCGCGTGTTGCCGGGCCGCATCCTGGTAGAGTTGATCGATAACGACCGCTGCATCGGCGGCATCACCCCGCGCTGCGCGCGCAAGGCGCTGGCCTTCTACCGCACCTTCGTGCGCGGCGCGTGCATCACGACGACGGCCAAGGTCGCAGAAATGGTCAAGCTCAGCGAAAACGCGTTCCGCGACGTCAACATCGCCTTTGCCAATGAGTTGAGCCTCGTTTCTGACAAGCTCGGCATCGATGTGTGGGACGTGATTGCGCTCGCCAACCGCCATCCGCGCGTGAACATCCTCACGCCAGGCCCCGGCGTCGGCGGCCACTGCATCGCGGTCGACCCGTGGTTCATCGTCCACAGCGCGCCCGAGTTGACCCCGCTGATCCGCGCCGCGCGCAACGTCAACGACGGCAAGACCGCGCACGTCATTGCCCGCGCCTCGGCGTTGATTGAGGCCGAGGCTGGTCGCGTTGCCCTGCTTGGCCTCGCGTTCAAGGCCAACGTCGACGACTTCCGCGAAAGCCCCGCGATGAAGGTTGCCGAAGCGCTCGCTGCCCGGTTCGGCGATCGCATCGCCATCGTCGAGCCGCATGTCGCCGACCTGCCGAAAGTGCTAGCGGATACCGGTGCGACACTCATTGATATCGACACGGCGCTCGCGGACTGCGAAACGATGATCGTGCTGGTCGATCACGACATCTTCAAATCCGTCCCTGCCGACGAGCGGGCCGGCAAGGTCGTCTACGACACGCGAGGCATTTGGGGGGCCACGTGACCCTCCGGACTCGCTGTCTGCCGTTCAGCGAAGCCGCGATTGCCGAAGCCGCGGCCCTGATTGCCGACGGAGGCATCGTCGCGGTGCCGACCGAGACGGTTTACGGTCTTGCAGGCGATGCGACGTCGGACCGCGCGGTCGCGGCGATCTATGCCGCCAAGGGGCGTCCCGATTTCAATCCGCTGATCGTCCATGTCCGCGATCTGGACCATGCCCGCGAGATTGGAGTTTTCGCGACGCAGGAGCTCGCACTGGCGAAGGCCTACTGGCCCGGCCCGCTCACAATCGTTGCCCCCCTGCGTCTCGAAGCGGGCCTTGCCAGCGGCGTGACCGCCGGCCTGCCAACCGTCGCTCTCCGCGTCCCAGCCCACCGCGCCATGCGTGCGCTGCTCGTGGCGACCGGCAAGCCCCTCGCCGCCCCCAGTGCCAACGCCAGCGGCGGGATCAGCCCTACACGTGCCGAACACGTCCTGCGTAGCCTCGACGGGCGCATTCCGTTGGTGATCGACGAGGGCGCGACATCGGGTGGAATCGAATCGACAATCGTAACCGTCACGAATGCACAAGTTAGACTGTTGCGCCCGGGCTCGGTCGTCATCGACGGCGCAACGAGCGCCAAAGGATCGAAAATCGAAGCACCCGGCCAACTCGCCGCTCATTACGCGCCTTCGAAACCGTTGCGCATCGACGCTCCGACCGCCGAGCCAGACGAGTGGCACATCGGATTCGGCGATCTACCCGGCAACGCAACGCTCAGCGCTACGGGCGACCTTGCCGAGGCCGCTTCGCGTCTTTTCGACCTGCTCCACCGCGCCGACGCCAGTGAAGCCCCGCGCATTGCCGTTGCGCCCATTCCGCATACCGGCATAGGCATCGCCATCAACGACCGGCTGCAACGCGCGGCGGTCGGGTCGGGAGGGCATCGATGAATGTGCTGGTCACCGGGGCTGCCGGGTTCATCGGGCATGCCGTGACCCGCGCTCTGCTGGCGCGCGGCGACCGCGTCACCGGGATCGACAATCTCAACGATTATTACCTCGTGGCACTGAAACAGGCACGGCTCGCTGACATCGACACATCGGGGTTGAGCGGCTTCACGTTCCGCCATGTCGATTTCGCGGACAATCAGGCGCTCGATGCTGCGCTTGCGGGGCAGACCTTCGACTCCATCGTCCACCTCGGCGCGCAGGCCGGGGTCCGCTACTCCCTCGAAAACCCGCGGGCCTATGTGCAGGCCAATCTCGTCGGGCATCTGAACATGCTGGAGGTTGCCCGCGCGTCGGGCACGCCGATGGTCTATGCCTCGTCCTCGTCGGTCTATGGCGGGAATGAGAAAATGCCGTTCAGCGTGGACGACCGAGTCGACCACCCGGTCTCGCTCTACGCCGCCACCAAAAAGGCCGACGAATTGATGAGCGAGACCTACGCCCATCTCTACCGCATCCCGCTCACCGGCTTACGCTTCTTCACGGTCTACGGCCCCTGGGGCCGGCCCGACATGGCACCTTGGCTGTTCACCGAGGCAATCTTGAACGGCGAGCCGATTAAAGTGTTCAACTACGGCAAGATGCGCCGCGATTTTACCTATATCGACGACATCGTCGCGGGCGTTCTGGCCTGCGTCGACCAATCCCCCGCCGCCGACGGCACCATCAAACCCGGCGGCAGCGTTGCCCCGCACACGATCTACAACATCGGCAACAACCGCCCCGAAGAATTGCTGCGCTTCATTGAGATCGTCGAGGCGGCGACCGGCAAGACCGCGATAAAGGATTTCCAGCCGATGCAGCCCGGCGACGTCCCCGCGACCTACGCGGACATCGACGCGATTGCGCGCGACCGCGGTTATGCGCCGACAACACCGCTGGAGGTGGGGTTACCGAAGTTCGTGAAATGGTATCGGAGCTATCGCGACGCCTGAAAAGTCAGACCGTCACACCGTTCAACCGACCCACATGCTTCTTCCGAAACTTGGCCAGCTTGGGCGCAACGACGATCTGGCAATATGGGTTGCTCGCCCCTTCGGGGTCGAAATATTCCCGGTAATAATCCTCGGCGACATACCAGTCGGCCAGCGGTTCGATGGTCGTCACGACCGGTTGGCCGTGCTCAACCTGCGCCCGCGTGATCGCGCCCCGCACCGCAGCTTCCTGTTCGAGAGAGTGCGGGAGGACCGCGGAGCGGTATTGCGTGCCGACATCGTTCCCGGTTGAGCGGCGAGGGGTCATGGATTTCGAAAAAGATGTCGAGCACTTCGTCGGAGCTCATGACTGCAGGATCGAATACCAGTCGAATGGCCTTTGCATGGCCCGTCGCCCCACCGCAAACCTCGCGGTAAGTCGGGTTCGCCAGATGCCCGCCGATGTAGCCGCTGTCGACAATCTCGACGCCAGCCAGCCCGTCGAATGCGGCCTTGACTCGCCAGAAGCATCCGGCCGCAAGTGTGGCGGATTCGGTCGTCATGGCTGCAGTTTCTTCGATGGGGAACCGCCAATAAGACGTCGCAAATGCCGACCGCAAGGTAACGTCTAACCTCTTTTCCGACGCGCCCTCGTCGCGACCAGCGGTCGCATCCGCACAGCCAGGCAGATGACCGTCGGCCAGAACATCGTATTGATGACGTCGCTCGTTGTATCCGGCCAGCGCCAGCTGCCGAAATGGATGCGATCCATGATCTCGTTGAAAGCCTCGGCCGCGGCAACAATGCTCAGCGGGATCAACGTCCCCAGCGACCGGCCAGAAACGACGCGAGCAATCAGCAAGACCGCCATTCCTGCGTGTATGTGTAAGATGGTGTCGGGCAGACCGGTCCCGTCGCCGATCCAGACGATAAGTGCGTGATATTGAGCGCTCAAATACAGCACTATGCGTTATTTCCTTGGTTGGCGCGCGCGACGAAGTCAGCGCACGCCGTAGCGCTTCAGAAAATCGGTGTAAGCAGTCTCGATGCCTTCGCGAAGCGCGATCTTTGGTGTCCACCCTAGAGCTGAAAGCCGCCGGGGATCCATCAATTTACGAGGCGTGCCGTCGGGGCGGGTTGGATCGCAGACCACTTCACCCGAAAAGCCAACGACCTCAGCAACCATCCTTGCCAGCTCAAAAATCGTCAGGTCGCTGCCCGATCCGACATTAATGTGCATATCTTCGGAATAGCTTTTCAGCAGGAAAACGCAGGCATCGGCAAGATCGTCGACATGAAGGAACTCGCGGCGCGGCGTGCCGGTCCCCCAGATTGTCATCTTGGTCTCGCCCGCAACCTTTGCCTCATGCGCCTTGCGGATCAGCGCAGGCAGGACGTGACTTCCGGCAAGATCGTAATTGTCTCCGGGCCCGTAGAGATTGGTCGGCATTGCGGACACATAGTCGCGTCCGAACTGACGCCGATATGCCTGCGCCAGCTTGATGCCAGCAATCTTGGCAATCGCGTACCACTCATTGGTTGGCTCAAGCGCCCCGGTGAGCAGCGAGGTCTCTTCAAGTGGCTGCGGCGCCATCTTCGGATAGATACAGCTCGATCCGAGGAACAACATCCTTCCGATGTTACACCGATGAGCCGCCTCGATCACGTTCGCCTGGATCATCAGATTGTCGTAGAGAAAATCAGCCGGATAGGTGTCGTTGGCCAAGATGCCACCGACCTTTGCCGCCGCCAGCACTATCATGTCAGGGCGATTGTCTGCCATCCAGCCGCGCGCCGACGTCTGATCGCGGAGATCAACCGTATCGCGTCCGGCGGTCAGGATCTCGCATCCCTCTCCCGCAAGACGGCGAACGATTGCCGATCCGACCATGCCGCGGTGTCCGGCGACAAAAATACGCGCGCCGGCGAGGTCGTATATCATTGCCAATTCAGGCCCCCTTACCGATTGGTGCGTCGCGCATGACGATCAGGTCGGCCTGAACCATTTCCCGGGCGAGATCGCGCACGGCTGTTTCGTGCTTCCAACCCAGTTTCTCATGAGCCTTGGTTGCGTCACCGATGAGGAGGTCGACTTCGGTTGGACGGAAATAGCGCGGATCGACCTCGATGAGGCAGCGGCCCGAAGCGTCATATCCCTTCTCATCAACACCCTCGCCGCGCCACGCGATGGCGATACCGACATCTTCGAAAGCCCAGCTGACGAAATCGCGGACCGTCGTCGTCTCTCCGGTCGCCAGAACATAATCGTCAGGGATGTCCTGCTGAAGCATCAGCCACATACCGCGGACGTACTCGCGCGCATGACCCCAGTCGCGTTTGGCATCGATATTGCCGAGATAGAGTTTGTCCTGGCGCCCCATGCTGATCGCGGCGGCTGCGCGGGTGATTTTGCGCGTGACGAATGTTTCGCCGCGCAGCGGGCTTTCATGGTTGAACAAAATGCCATTCGACGCATGCATGCCGTATGCTTCGCGATAGTTCACGACGATCCAGTAGCCGTAGAGTTTCGCAACGGCATAGGGGCTGCGAGGATAGAAAGGCGTGGTTTCGCGCTGGGGAACTTCCTGAACCATTCCATACAACTCGGACGTAGAAGCCTGATAGAAGCGGGTCTTCTTTTCGAGACCCAGTATCCGGATTGCTTCCAGGAGGCGTAGCGTTCCAATCGCATCCGCGTTGGCGGTGTATTCGGGCGTTTCGAAACTCACCGCCACATGGCTTTGCGCGGCGAGATTGTAGATCTCGTCCGGCTGCGTCTCCTGGATGATCCGGATCAAATTAGTCGAATCGGTCAGGTCGCCGTAGTGCAGTTTGAACCGCGCATCGACGAAATGTGGATCCTGATAAATATCCTCGATACGGGCCGTGTTAAACGACGAAGATCGCCGCTTTACGCCATGTACGACATATCCCTTTTCCAGCAGAAGTCGCGCGAGATAAGCGCCGTCTTGCCCGGTTACACCTGTAATGAGCGCTGTCTTTCGCGCGGTTCCGGTCAATTTGTGTTCCTCTTCAATAATATCGCGCTGCTGCGCGGGAGGTTACGAGGTCGAGGCAACCATTCCAAGTCGGTTGGAGTCGGTTGGATCTTCGAATCTGCCAGCTCAGGCGGCGAGTTCATCCGCGGTCAGCGTGTATAGCCCCGCCGCACCCGCCGTCGCCGACATCGCCTTGCCCAGAGCTTCTGGCGCGAGATGGTCGAGGAAGAACCGGGTCGTCGCCAACTTGGCCTTGAGGAACACCGGATCGCCCTCCCCCGCTGCCAGCCGCGCCGCCGCAACCTTGTTCTGGCGGGCCATCAGCGCTCCTGCCGCCATCACTGCCGTCATGTCGAGGAACGGATAGCTGCCTGCCAGCCTGTCCTCCATGCTCGTCGTCAGCATCCAGTCCGCAGTGCTTTCCACGGAATCGGCCAACAGCAGCAGTGCCGCTTCGCCAGCGCCGTCCAACCGCGCGTCGGCGACCAGCGCCTTCAGCGCGGCGCCACCGTCGCTGGTCAGCTTGCGCCCGACCAGATCGGCCGCCTGGATGCCGTTCGTGCCTTCATAGATCGGCGCGATCCGGGCATCGCGGTAATGCTGGGCCGCACCGGTTTCCTCGATGAACCCCATGCCGCCGTGCACTTGCACGCCCAGCGACGCGACTTCGCAGCCGACATCGGTTCCCCATGCCTTGACCAGCGGCGTCAGCAGGTCGACCCGCGCTTTGGCCCCGGCATCTCCGGTCCGCGCCGCATCGACATTGGCCGCCGCCGCATAGAGCAGCGCCCGCGCACCCTGGGTCAGCGCCTTCATACGCAGCAACATGCGCCGCACATCGGGATGCTCGATGATCGGCTTGCCCTGCACCCGGTCGCGGGCATAGGCGACCGCCGCCTGCGTCGCGCGCTCGGCAATCTGGACACCCTGCGACCCGACATTCAGCCGCGCATTGTTCATCATCGTGAACATGGCGCGCATCCCGCCCATCTCGGGACCAATCAGCCAGCCCTGGCAATCGTCATTGTCGCCGAAACTCAGCACGCAGGTGGGCGATGCGTTGATGCCGAGCTTATGCTCGATCGAGACACATCGAACGTCGTTTGGGGTCGTGTGCGCGCCGTCGCTATCCGGCCGGAACTTGGGCACGAGGAACAGCGAAATCCCCTTCGTCCCCGCCGGTGCGCCCGGCGTGCGGGCGAGGACGAGATGGACGATGTTATCGACGAGATCATGCTCGCCGAACGTGATGTAGATTTTCGTACCCTTGATCGAAAAGCTGCCGTCCGCATTGGGCGTCGCGCTGGAGCGTAGCGCGCCGACGTCGGACCCCGCCTGCGGCTCGGTGAGGTTCATCGTCCCCGTCCATTCGCCGCTGACCAGTTTGGGCAGATACATTTCCTGCTGCTCGGGCGATCCATGCGCATGGATCGCCTCGATCGCGCCCGATGACAGGATCGGGCAAAGCGTGAAAGCCATGTTCGCCGTACCGAGATCTTCAAACACGATGGTTTGCATGGCAAAGCCGAGCCCCTGCCCGCCGAAAGTATCCGGCGCGTCTAGGGATCCCCAGCCTCCCTCGACATAGGCGCGATAGGCGGCCTTGTAGCCTTCGGGCATAGTCACTTTGCCATCGGCCCACCGTGCGCCAACCGTGTCACCGCTGCGGTTGAGGGAGGCGAATTCACCGCCTGCAAAGGCGGCGGCGGCTTCGAGGATGGCGTCAACAATTTCCGGTTCTTCAGCACGCGCACTTAGATCGGACACCGTATCAAGGGCGAAGCGCTGCTCGGAAATGATTGGAGAGAGAACCACAGACAACAACCTTTATCGATCAGAAAACGAGCGTTATAGCTCCGCTGGCTGATGGTTCGAAAGCTCGCTGGTTACAAGTGCCGCCGACAAGCCTGCGCACCCGCTGCCGAGGAAAGTTTTTGAAATTGCCATTCTCAAAATGCATCGGCGCGAGTCCAGAGGCGTATAGCGACAGATGTGTAATTTACATATATATCGCTGAGTAAAGAACTTCGCATTTCAATCTTCGACACAGCGATTTGATAAATCTACCGAACAAATGTCGCCGAGTATAAATCTAATGAGTATTAACTATATTTTTCGTATATTTTATGATGTTGAAGGTTTGATAATATTGTTATCGACCCTTTTCACTTACGCAATGTGTATTTTATCGAGGAAAATATCTAACGTACTGGGAACTTTAGATCATCCCGGCGGCCGCAAGATCCATGATAGCTCCACACCTCTAATGGGTGGATCAGTCATGTGTATTGTTATTATACCGGCTATATTTTTATTACTTTTAACTAGATCTTTTTCGGAATATGAACAAACTTTTTTGTTAAGTGCGATTGTGGCAACTTTTGTAATTGCTGCAATCGGCATATTCGATGACTGTCGCGAAGTCGACCCTAAAATCAGATTGATTTATGGTATGGTTGTTTTTAGTGTCGTTATCTTTATTAACCCTTCTCTTGTGGTTCAGGTTTTGAAATGGAGTGCTATTTTACCACCAATGGGTTTTAATATTTTTAGTGGTGCTGTCACAGTGTTTGCGTTCCTCGTTTTGTTAAATGCTGTAAATATGGCGGATGGTAAAAATGGGCTAGTGATTGGACTATCCTCGGGATGGGTTATCATATTGATGAGCTATTTTCCGTTATCATACATGCCCATTTTGTTATCGATACTTTTATCACTGATAATTCTTCTTACGTTTAACATGAGAGGATTGCTTTTTTTAGGAGATGGTGGAGCTTACGGATTTGCGACGCTCATCGGATTATTGGCAGTACATCTTTACACGATGCCCGGCAGCAAGGTTCCGGCCGACTCAATTGCCTTGATGTTTGGCATCCCTGCGGTCGACATGCTGCGCTTGATGTTCACGCGCTGGTCCCGCGGGCGCTCCCCCTTCTCCGCTGATCGCGACCATTTTCACCACCATCTCCAGGATTTTTTCGGCTGGCCTGCCGGCCTACTGGTCTATCTGGTTCTGGTCCTAATACCCTGCCTTATTGATCGCCTGATTTCAGGATACGGATTGCTGCTGCTGGCGTTGGTAATGACGATCTATTCGGCGATGGTATGGTGGATACATGGAGCGAAACAATTTCATCATTCAGAGCGCACATAGTCGAAAACGATGGGCATCGAACGCATGGGCCCAGGCTCCTCATGACAGACGGATCGATCCGAAATGAACGGGGCTGAACTGTCAAGGCGAACAGCGCTCGGTGCCGTGGCTCTGGCGTCCTCCGGTACCGGGCTTATTACCGGCAGCGACGCCGGCGCCGATAAGTCCACCACCGCGGTGCGACATTTTCCGTCTTCCAGTGTGTTTGACAATCTGACTGCTGCCCAACGCTCAGCGATTCAGTCAGGGAAATCTGTACCTTTCTTGGTCGAGGCGATTGAGGAAATCGCCAACACGGTCGGTAAGGCCGGCGGCATGCTTTTTATGCCCGCGGGGCTCTACGACTTCCGGAGGCAACTCAATCTCCACCCACGATGTTGGCTGGTTGGCGAAGGTGCACCATGGCCGCCCGCTACATATAATCCGGGCTTTGCACGAGTAGGCGGTGTAGTCGTTTTCAAGAATCATAACGATCCGGCAACAATCCAAGTAAGAGGTGACAGCGCCTATTCTGCAGCCGGTGGAATTGAAGGACTGTGCATTTCGGGAGACGCCACAGATGCGCTCCACAATCGCGGGAACGGCCTCGTTATTGACAGGGTTGGTAGCTACTCGATCCGGCGCTTCAAGGCGTTCAGTGTGCCGGGGGACGCCTTAATTCTGGGTCTCGCGCCGGACGATGAGACTGGCCAGATGCACCTTGAGGACATCTACATCAACAATCCCGCGGGTACTTGCATCGTCAACCGCAGCCGGTGGCTAAAAGCCGCAAAAATCGAATGCGACGGGGGAATGGTATCATATGCGTCGACAGATGGTGCGCAGTCTGACGTGACGCAATTCCACTTTGAGGGCGCGCGCATGATGGCCGTGCGTTTGGCAGGCGCGAACGTCAGCGCCCGTTTCCGAGGCGGTTTCATATTGATGTCACACCCCGAAGCCCGCAAGATGGTCGAGGTCAGCAGCGAACGCGGCAACACCGACACGTTGTTCGATGCAGTGCAAATGGTCGGGCGACAGACGCTCGAGGCGGGCATCGATGTGATGGAGGCGGCGTGGCGAACCTCTATCGTCAACTGCGAAATAAGCGATTGTTCGATCGGCGTGCGAGACCGCGCACTCGGAACCAGGGTTTCGTCGAAATTTCTCAGTTGCGGGCTGAACATCGAGGCACACGGAGACGAGAGCAATTACAGCGGCAGCCGCTTCGTTGCGACAAAAGGGGCTTGGGCTATCGACCACAAAGCTGGTGGTAATGGGATCTGGGCGGGCATGCATACCGACAAACCCCTCAGAGCTACGGCTTCGGGAGCAGACGGCAATTTCGGCACGACGATTGTTAAGGACAACCAAGGCTATAGGAGCTTCCGGCGGGGAGAAACGCAGCCGATCGTCAGCGGGACGCCTATTCTACATGGCTTGGCGGCCGCACCGCACTGGGTCGATGCCCGGCCAACGTTGCTACGCACTTCGCCTGTCATCTCATGGCAAACTGATGCCCGATCCATCGTCCCAATCTGGACGAGCGGAGGTGCAATCCGGTTCGTCTGGCAGGCGGCACTGTTCTGCGAATCCCCCTGACCGGCCCGCCTGCATCCAAGTCTCAGGTCAGGCCGCGGATATCTCCGACTGGCAAAACGTCTTCATGACCATGTGTCCAAACATCAAATGGACGTCCTCGCACAGTTGCATGTCAAACGAAGGTACGTGGACCGCCCGAGTACAAAGCGGCATCAGCTTACCACCGTCATAACCGACGACCGCCAACGTATCTGCGCCGTTGGCATTGGCATATTCGACTGCCCGGAGAACGTTGGGCGAATTTCCACTGCCACTGACAGCAATCACAAGATCGCCAGGATCCATAATTGCGGCAAGCTGGCCCGAAAACACGGCATCATAGGAAATGTCGTTCCCGAAAGCCGTTATTAAGCCGATATTATCGCACAAGCTGATCCCGCGAAATGGCCGATCGGTAGCCAGATTGATCATCTTGTTCCAGTCGGTGATATAATGCGATGCCGTCGAGGCGCTGCCACCGTTGCCGCAGGTTATGATCTTCTTGTTGCTGTCGAATTTAGATCCGATCAATGCGATCGCTGCATCGATGGTGGCGACATCGCACTTTTCGTGAAGTGCCGCGTGCGACTTGAAATAGTTGCCAACGCTGAACGGAATTGAACTCATAACCCTACCTGACATCCGGTTGATAATAGACGATTTGCGCTCCTGTCCGATCAAACATGAACGGCACTTGATCAAGATCGGCCAGCGCTGCGGCGACGTCCCCATGCCGTTCGGGCGGCGCAATGAACATCATAAAGCCGCCGTTGCCGGCACCTAACAATTTTCCCCCATATGCACCATTGGACATCGCCATGCGATACCATGAATCGATCTGCGGGTCGCTGATCCCGTCCGCCATCTGGACCTTAAGCCGCCAGTTTTCGTCGAGAATAGTCCCCAGACCTTCCATTGCTCCCCGCTCGAGCTCGGCTTTCATGAGGTGTGCCAGTTCAACCATGCGGCGCATCAGAATTTTTCTGCTCTCTGATTTCAGTGTTTCCGATTGTCGCGCTAGTATCTGCGATGCACTGCGCGTCCGCCCGGTGAAGAACACGATGATGGATTGTTCGAGCGATTTCAGCGTGGCCGTCGTGCAGATCACGGGATCGACGGACACCGATTCGTCCGGGTGAAAGCGTATCAGGTTGAGGCCCCCGAACGCGGCCGCATACTGGTCCTGCTTGCCGATAGGTTCGCCGCACCGGTCGATTTCGATCTCGCAAGCCTGGCGGGCCAAATCATGTTTGCTCACCGCACGGTGCTGATAGGCATAGAGCGCGTTTAACAGGCCAATCGTGTAGGAACTCGAAGATCCAAGGCCCGACCCTTTGGACGGAATATCGGCGAGCGAAGCAATTTCGAGACCCGCATCGATGCCAAGCATCGCCAATGCTTCGCGCACAAGTGGGTGCTCGACGTCCTCGCGTCGGGCAACGTCCTCAGTTTTCGAATAGCTTACCCGGATACGCCCGTCGAACTTCCGGTTGACAGCAATATACATGTACTTGTCGATCGTCGTCGACAGAACTGCACCGCCATCTTCGCGGTAAAATGCCGGAAGGTCGCTGCCGCCGCCTACAAAACTCATGCGAAGCGGTGTCTTTGAGACGATCATGGTGCTCTCGTGCGGTCGAGATCGAGGATCATGGCGATCGCAGACGTCAAATCGGGCGCGCGGAAATCAGGTTTGGCGATGTATTTCCCATCCCGCCCCGCGTTGCCAGTCTCGACGAGGATGGTCTTCAGACCCGCCCTAATGCCGGCCAGGATATCGGCACTGCTGTCGCCGATCAGCCAAGATGTTTCGCACGCGATTTTCATTTCGGCGATAGCGGTGTCGATCATCCCGGTTGCAGGCTTTCGACAATCGCAGTCGACCTTCAACGCCGCTACCTCGCCGGGAAAACCACGTTCGGGATAATGCGGACAGTAATACAGTCGATCCAGATAAGCGTGATGAGCGCCGAGTTCGAAATCCATCAGCGCATGGATCTGATCGAGCACTTCAACAGTAACATCGCCGCGGGCAAGCACCGGCTGGTTCGTGATGCAAACTGCCAAAAGCCCAGCCTGATTGAGTTGCCGGATGGCCCCAGCGACCCCCGGCAATAATTGGAATTCCGCCGGCGACTTGACGTGCCCCGAATCGACATTGATCGTACCGTCGCGGTCGATGAAGACGGCCGACCGCGGCGCGCGCGACGAAAGGCGGGCAACAAGCCCCGACGAGACATCGCGCTCTACCTTATCAAGTCTCGCGGGGGTTCCCATGTCCTTGATGTATTCCGGCGACCTGTATCCGGCGATCGTCAATCCGTGGCCGATCATAAGCGGTATCATGTCCTTGGCGATATCCGATCTGCCCAAGGAAATCTGGACACTGGCAAGCGGGTTCCTTTCAAATACATACAAGGCCGCATTAACCAGATTGCGCCGGTAGGTGCGATCTGGATGAGGATAGCCGTGAACGGCCGTTACACGGTTATTTGTGTCCAGCTCCACAAGATCGGAGTCGCCCGGATGGTCATTGGGATGCAGGAACATGGTGGCGGCGGCGCCATACCCGTCGTGAAAAGCCAAGATATCCAAAAGATTCAAGTCGGCAAATGTGTCACCGTAAAGCACAACAAAGCGGTCCGCCAACACCGGAAGCGCATCGGCCAGTGCCCCCGCAGTTCCCCTGGGGTTCTCCTCGACGCAGTAGCGCAGATTGGCCCCCCAACGACTGCCGTCACCGAAATAGTCGGAAATTACGTCATGTTCGTAGTGGACTAGAAGCGCGATGTCGGGAAATCCCTGTGCGACGCACATGGCGATAAGATGTTCAAGCACGGGCTTGCCGGCAACTGCGGCCATTGGTTTGGGCAACACGCCCGTCCTGCTCTTCAGGCGGCTTCCCATGCCGCCTGCAAGGATGGCAACAGTCGATAAACTTGTCATCTTGTCACCCCTGTCGCGCGCGCGGACCTTGCGCGCCGCAAAACTAGTGCGCCAAAGATGATCTCCTGGAGGACAGGTGGCGTGTGCACCCACAATCCTATGGCGCCGATCCCCATCATGCGGCGTAGCCTGGACTCGCGGGAAAAATTCTTTTGCCGCGCGCGCAGGTTTGCGCGCCAGTGGTCGGCGCTGCGCCGCGTCGATTGCTGGCGATATCGGACGATTGCCCCCTGGATGTTACCAAAACGCGCACCTCGGTTGATCAGCCGCAGCCATAGATCAAGGTCTTCGGAAAACCGAAAGCTCGCGTCATAGCCCCCCGCATCGCGTACGGTCGACGTACGCATCAGTGCGGTCGGATGCGCGATCGTCGTCGTCATGTGCATACGTTTCACAATCTCTGGATGATCCGCCGGATAGTCTCGAAAGGCGAGCGTTTCACCGTCCTTGTCGATGATTCGCAGGCCGCCGCCGAGAACATCGATCGTCGGATCCGCGTCGAGAGCAGCAAGCTGCCGGGTCAACCGGTCGGTTTCGCAGATATCGTCCGAATCGAAGCGGGCAATATACTCGCCCTGCGCTTCACCGATCCCCAGGTTGAGACTGGCGGCGAGCCCTATACGCTCTGCGGGCACCAATCGCCGGAATCGGGGATCGCTGGCGCACAGTGCGATACACTGCGCGACAGAGGCCGGGTCTCGGCTTTCGTCTACAACAATGCACTCGAAATCGCGAAAATCCTGCGCCATTACGCTGCGTAGGCTCTCTTCAAGAATGGGTGGCGGCTCATTGAATGCCGGCACCACGAATGACACGCGCGGAGCGCGGTTGTTGTCCATCGGCGCGTCTCTCAACTCTGTCTAGAAACCTTGCTGGCGGGCTATCTCGTCAATAGCGCGCACGATCGCGTCACCGGATCCCAATACAGGTCGCCAACCCATCGCCTGAATCCGGTCCGTCGCGTAGACGAACTTGGGCACATCGCCAACCCATCCCTTATTACCCACGCCAAAAGCGATGCGGGCGCCAGGGCTAACCCGGGATACAACCTGTTCTGCAATAGAGCGAACGGGCACGCCTTCATCGACGGGACCGATATTCACCGCCGTGACCTTCTCAGACTCCTGGTCGGCCACCAGCAGCATGGCGTCGATCAGGTCCGAGACATGAAGATAAGCCTTTTGCTGAGAGCCGTCCCCCAAGACGTCGAGACAGCTGGGGTCTTTCGCCAGCTTATTAACGAAGTCCAGAATGACCCCATGCGTGGCCGGCACACCGACGACATTAGGAAACCTGAAGAGGATTACTCTATCGAGCCCCTTTTCGGCAGCCGCGCTCAATTGCGCTTCGGACGCAAGCTTCATTGCGCCGTAATTGGAGATCGGAAACAGCGGCCCGATATTTTCGTGAAGACTGCGCGAGCCAAGATCGCCGTAGATGGCCGAACTAGATGCGAAGTGGATGCGCTTCACCCCGTGGTCTGCCATCGCACGGACAATTTCGAACGTCGTCAGGAAAGTATCGCGATGATCGATATCCGGGTCGTCGACGCCCGCCGGAATGTCCGAATTGGCAGCCATATGCCAGACTTCGTCGATCGTCCCTAGCGCGGCTATGGTATCAAAGGCGGCCCGGCACTCGTTCCGCACGGCCAAGTTGGCCTCGATGACTGTGACACCGACAAGCGACGGATCGCGATCAAGGTATGCACGCCGCCCGTTCGACAGGTTGTCAACGATCGCCACACTGCGTCCGCGCGCGACGAGCGCGCTGGCGAGATTGGAACCGATAAATCCAGCCCCACCAGCGATTAGGGAGATGGACGTGTTCGAGTTGTTCTGCATCGCTTAGAACCAAGGCTCTGAGTTTTCTCTGAAACCTTTCGGGAGAAAGGGAGAAAGCAGATCCAAGTCACCCGAATCAAATGTGAGCTCAGGAAGCGAAACTTTAGTGGGACGAAAAACTATCCAGGTTTCCCTGTATCCATATGCCAGTTCGGCGTCGCTCAAGTCCACACCAGCGAGCACAATATTGTAGGCGAGGAGCCCCGGCGTCCATAGGGTAAGGTGACCGCCCCATAAGCGTCGATGTGGGGTAGGAACAATAACTGCTACATGACCAGACGGGCTGCAGCACGCGATGAGCTGTTCGATGAATCGTCCGAGGTTGCGTTGATGTTCAAGCACGTGTGACGCCCAGACTAGATCGTACTGCCGGTCCGCTTGCCAACGCTCGAAATCAGTGTTGATGACCCGAACGCGCTCAACTGGTTGAGATGTCTTTGCGTAGATTGATGTGCCCAAATCAACGCATGTCACATTGGCACCGTCGCTCGCAAAGGCCGAGGCATGCTGTCCACCACCCGAACCCACATCAAGTACGGTGCGGGGTGACAATCGACGACAATATTGCAACGCAACTGCGCTTCTGTCGGCATACCCGTGTCGCGATCGACTGAGATTTATGCCGAACAAACTAAGTCCGGGGTCGAGCGCATAATTTACCTCAATTCCGGTGCGCGATAGCTTTTTTAGGAACGTTTTCATTTATATGCCGATCTCAAATTTCCGACCGCCGGGCAAACCGCCATCGACCGCACTCGGCGATTTTGATGCACTAGTGAGTTTCCATCCCCATCCAGGAGAATAAAGGCAGAACGCCCAGACAGCAGGATACGCAACAGCGAGATATCTAAAATGATAAAATGGCGACGTTGCTCCAATCACTACCACATATGGTATGGATGCGACCAAGAACTTCGCAACCCCCTTTCCACGAATGAGATTTGCCACAAATAAAAGAAAGGCTGCGCCCTCATAAAGCACAAATTTTGGGGATCCTGATAGGAATTTCACAACGCCGAGTAATGGCTGGAATATCGGCGATATAAATAGAAGCGATATTTTTGTAGTGATAGCTTCAATCGAATATCCAAACGTGTAGGCTCGAAGCACTTGGGCAGATTGCCCGGCTCCGTCGTCGGACGTCAGACTTTCCAAGTTACCAAGGATGTCATAGCTATCAATGCTTATATTGAATGCTACCGCAATCAATACGGCAGCCACAATCGCATACGATGTCCCCAGCCTATACTGGAGCATAACAAGCGGAAGTATGAGTAGTGCCGCCGGCCGTATATAGAGAGATAGCCCAATCACGATAAGAGAAAACGCAATCACACCTGCATTAAACTGCCTGTAGGTTGCAAGCATTGCAGCACCAACGCAAGCGATTACCGCAATACCGTCCTTACCCGTTTGTCCAATATAATAGAAAGCTATTGGCGATAAAATCGCGCCAGAAATTACCTTATTTGAGTCAAAAAATCTCAATCCGAGGCATAAAAACCAAATAAATATTAAATAACCAATATAGAAAGGACTATAATTATAAAGTACACTAAGTAACTGCACTAACCTATATGATGAAGAGTCGGAAAATGCGTTCGGCAGGCCGTATTCTGCATAATATTCATAACGTAGAGGATCAAATCCAATCGCCTCGGATATTGAATAATCATTTACCCACCACCACGCCAAACCAGATAACACAACTAACAGAGATATATCTCTTAGTGACCCTACGATGTTCGCGGTGAATCTTTCAATACTACTCAAAATATAATTCTCGTCTTGTTCCAGCCAAATCTTCGATGACCAATTTACACGGAACGGTCAAATTCGTGTCAAATGATGTACAAGTATCTTCACCAGCGGTCCGCACAATTGATAGCTCTATCAGTCCAACGTTACTTTATATCGAGTCGACATTAAGCGTCGACCAACTGCAAGAATGGTAACTACTGACATGCTTAGAGTGGCAACCCATAGTAGCTTTGACAATGAATCGGCGATTGACACACTCAATAAACTTGCCAAACCGAGTATTACTGTAATTATGCCGGTAGATTTTAGATAATCCCTGTCTGTAGATAGGTATATTGAGCGACTAATCATCACAACAACAGTTCCTAATAGGTTTAAGCTTATCAATATGAGCGCTGAATATTGCACATCTATCGCGGCGATCTGCGATCGGACCATCGACGTTATGATACCTATTCCAAACAGCGAGACCAGCATACCGTATAGCAGCGTTCGAGGGAGCGGTCCATGATCGGACGGTATTCGTTCAAAAGCTTTCGTTTGAGGTAAAATTACAACCACAACGAGACCTTGTGCCAATGCGGGGAGAATACTGGCAAGAAATATTATGCGATCTTGCTGAAATAAACCAGCAATCACATAGATTATTAGCATTGACAAACCTGGTATTGACCCGACTATTGATGAAAATAATCGACTTATCTTGGTATACATCACACCTGAAAAAAAACGCACAGACACTTCGAAAGATAAAATGATCGACAACGATGTCAATAACGATAAAATAATGATTTCAATTCCAAACTCCATGTAACGAGCACTTCGGATGGAAACTACTACACCCACACTAGCAATAATAGCAATCACTAATAAGTCTATGCGTGGAATTTTGTATTTCCCTTTTATTACAACAGTTGCAATGAATTCATTTAGTAAGAGCTGTAGTGGCGCTAAGGTTGAGAAGGCTAGTATAATTGACAACAGATTCGGATTATTCCCCCATCCAATTTTGTGGAGATATAGAACTCCTAGTGGACCAACCAGCCATGAAGACAATGCCGAAAGTCCGAAGTTCTCCATCGTGCGGCGCACAGAACTTTCTTTGGTCGTCACTGCATGGTCGCCATATATCCTGCGGACGTCATAACCCGCGCCAGATGTTTGAAATGTAATTTTCCAGCTCTAGCGGCTGGCAACGACCTTCGGGGGCTATCTGCTTCTCACCGTCACCGACACCCAACCGAAAGTTGCTTGGACGCAGCCGACCCACCGATTCAGCAACGTTATCATCGTCCGTTTTCCGATCGCGCCAAGGCCCGATAAATCTTCTCATATGCAATTCTGGTGGCTTTTTTTGGGAGGCATGACCGTGCGACATCTGAAACAGGCAATCGTTAAAGCTCTTATCTGAACACTTATCAGTTATCGACGAGCTCCTACTATGGGTTACCGAGCCGCGAAAGTGGATGGACTGGCTTGGTATCGATAGCAGCAGCGCGCAATCGATCCTAGGTCGCGATGAGGCGCAGTGAGGTATGCGGCCCTTCCGTTTACGGGGGTGCGGAGATATGTGCCTTCGATCTGAACGGAGAGTGTGGGTGCGAATAGCAAATTCTGTCGGCAGGGCTGTAGTTTATCTGGGTATGGACTTCCGTCGGCTACGCCATGTCACCAAGATTTCCCGATTTCTGTCTGACCGGCGGAAATGGCTGAGTATGGGCGGAACAATCAGCGAATATTTTCCGATCCTGGAGGACTATAGCCAGAATGCCGGCACCGCCGGGGGGCACTATTTTCATATGGACCTGCTGGTCGCCGGCTTTGTCGCGGAGGCGAAGCCCGAACGGCACCTGGATGTCGGAAGCCGTATTGACGGATTCGTGGCCCATGTAGCTGCATTCAGGAAGGTCGATGTTATGGACATTCGGCCGCTTTCGATCGATGCGCACCCGCAAATATCGTTTGTTCAGGCCGATTTGATGAAGCTCGACAAGTCGATGATCGCTTCGACGGACTCGCTTTCATGCCTGCACGCCATCGAACATTTTGGACTTGGCAGGTATAACGACCCGATCGATCCTAAAGGGCATCTCGCAGCATTTTCTAATATGGCGGACTTGGTTCGTCCCGGCGGAAGGTTCTATTTTGCGTCACCGATCGGCAGGGCCAAAGTGATGTTCAATGCCCACCGCATATTCGATCCCTTGGAATGCCCCGCTTGGGAACCAGACAAGCTATTGCTGGAACGGTTCGATTATGTTGACGATGCAGGGGCACTCCACCTTCTCGCGGAGCCGAAAGATGCCGCCAACCTGGACTATGGCTGCGGTATTTATTCGTTTCGGCGCATTGGAACGGCCTGATAGGTCCCCCGATTTCTGCGCAACACCGATCACAGGCAATTCACGACTATGACCCTTGAATTCGACGATCATACCTCGTCGGCACGCGCCCTTGGCAAAGCCGGCCTAGTAGTTGTCGTAACGCACGGCGGACTGGGTAACCAGCTTTTTCAGATGCTGTACGGCGAATTGTCGGCGGCCGTCCATGATTACGCCCTGCGTCGGGTGCACGACAGCAGATACGCCCATGGATTCGAAGGGTCGCCAGCGCTCGACACGGAACAGGTTTCAGGTTTGATCAATGCGGTGGCAGCGCTGCGTGTGCCGAAGGTGCTTCGCAGGGTCGGACTAGCGACCGCCGAACGGCTAAGCTTGCCGCGCCTGCTGCTGCTGGATGGCTATTTTCAAGATGTCCGGCAATATCGCGATTTCCCGCCCAGGTTGATCGGGGCGGTGGTCGATGGCCTGCGCGAGCGTTTGTCGATTGCGCATTCTGCCGATCGCGAAACACTGTATCATATCCGGCTTGGCGATTTCTTCACAAGCGAAATGGCGCAGGTTGCGCATCTCGAGGAACGCCTTACTAACTTGCCACAGGGTAGCGACGTCATAACCAACCGCGATGACCTGCTTTCAAGCCCGAAAGCCGCAGCGGCGCTATCGCAGGCTCGCTGCCGCCATGTTCCGTCGACCGCGCTGAAACCAGAAGCCCTGATTGCGCTCATGGCCCGGTACCGGACGATCATCGCCAACGACAGCACGCTGGCGTTATGGGCTGCGGTTTTCGGTCAGGGGAGCATTACGCTGCGAGATGAGCGTCTGAAGGCTGTTTTCGCGATGTTGGCCACATCTGCCCACGAATCGTATTGACGACCGCGCAGGTCAGCGGATCCGGCGCAAATTGAGATCGGTGACGGTGACGTCCAAACCCTCCGAGCCACTGCCTGCCGCTGCATTCAGCTCCAGCATGTAGGCTGGGCAGGCCGCGTCTGTGATCGAAATATCTGACCGGCTTCTCAACGTGCTTGCGGACCAAAAAATGCGCCGGTCGGATGTAGCTGCGCAACTGAGGGACCAAGTCAGAACGCTATCGCGCGTCAAGGGTTGCCCGGTTTGACGGTCGCTTAGCCGATAGATGCCCGGTGCCAGAAACACGATCCGGCGCGCTACCGTTGCCCGCTCGCTAGCCCCGACAAGTAGATGCAGCGCAAAAGCCTGTCGACCGTCTGTACGCTCGAATTCTGCGCTCGCATTCGAGGTAGATATAGTTTGCCAAGAAAGCGGCGAAAAACGTGGATCCACGGAAGACGGATTGAAGCCAGCGACCGCGAAATCCTTTGCAGCATCTCCCGACAGGAACGTAAGATAGCGATGTGCTTCCGCAAATTCGTTGTTGGCGACGAGCTTGCCCAGCAGATCGGTTTCCAGCTGGCGGTAAACCGGATCTCCTGGCAGGCCCCCTGCCGCGATGAGCGTTTCCGACAGCTGCGAAGGCTGTTTCAGCGATGCTGTTGCCTGGTGGACAAAGTCATACTGCCATTGGGGATTCGGGCGTAGGCGCAAGGCCAGCGCCCTGCGAACTTCCGGCTCGTCCAGCGCGCCAGCCAGCACCGGTATCAGAAGCGGGCGGGTGGTCGGCTCGGTACGCATTGCAATGTCGTAATGTTCGATCGAACAGGACACGTCGCCACGCCCAACACAATCCTCTATCAGCCAGAACTGCGCGCTGACTTCCCGGCGCGATGCTCGTTCGGACAGGCGAATCAGCCGACCTGCAAGCGCGACATCTCCCTTTTCCCCTGCGACATAGCCCAATAGGCGAAGTGCTCGGGGATTGAGCGCCTGTCCGATCAATGAATTACGCGCGAATTGTCCGACGACTGGAAGCTTTAGTTTGCTCGGATCGGCCGTAACCTGCTGATCCGCCGACGCTGCAAGCGCCACCGCGTCAGTGTAAGGCATTGCCAGCGCAAGCGCCGGGTTGATCGTTCGCGTCACGTTCACAATGGCGTTGGCAAAAGCGGCACCGGCCATCGCCAGCGTGATGGCGCCAATCAACAACCCACGGGCCAATGATGAAGGCGACCACCCGCTGCCGGGCCGGTTTGTCCTCACGGCTTGACCTGGCCCACTGAGCTTTCGGCTCCATAGCCGTAGCCATAGCCGTACCCATAGCCATAGCCGGCCTGTCGACCAGTCAGTTTTGTCAGAACAATTCCGTAAATGTGCCCTTGAACAGAATGCAGACGCTCGATGGCGGCCTGAATGCCTCGAACGGCCACTCCTTCGGCTTCGACAACATACACACATCCTTCGACTGCGCGCGACAGTAACGGAGCATCCGCCAAGCCAAGCACGGGTGGTGAGTCAACGATGACGTGGTCGAAACTGCCGACCATCTCGTCCATCAGTCGTAGCATGCGGTCGCTGCTCAACAGCTCGGCCGCGCTCGGCGGCATTGGCCCTGCCGGAAGCAGATGCAGGTTCTTCAGCGCCGTATCGTTGACCATTGATCGCCAATCATCGTCACCGGCCAAGGCATTGCTTAGGCCCTTTACATTGGGGCGATCGAGAAAAGTATGCACCGACGGCGACCGCATGTCTGCATCGATGATGAGCACTGATTTGCCAGTCCGGCTAAGCACAGTTGCGATAGCGAGGCTCGTTGTGCTCTTGCCTTCAGCCGGTCGCGTACTGGTGATCATTAGCGATTTCGGCATGCCGTGGTCGGTCGAAAACGCGAGATTCGACCGAACGGTTAGATAAGCCTCGGACAAAGCAGATTTCTGGTCCTGCAGCATTTCTAGGACTTCGTTGTCACCCACGTCGAACACGCTGCCGAGCAACGGCAATTTCAACAAACGTCCGACGTCATTTGGATTACGCAGTCCTTCGTCAACCTGTTCCAGAACAAGCGCAGTTCCCCCGGCCAGTACCAAGCCTATGAGCGCGGCGATTGCCAGATTAAGGAGAATGCGCGGCGAAGACGGCCGCTCGGGCGGCTTCGCCAAATCGACGATGGCAATGTTATTTGCCCCGACCCCGGCCACCCCAATTTCTTTGTAGCGCTGCAACAAGCCATCATACAGCTGACGGTTCGTGTCCGCTTCTCGCTGAAAGATATTGTACTGAATGCTATCGCGCTGCTGGACGTCGAGTCGCGCCTTCAAAGCTTCTACGTGCTGACGCAACTGTTGCTCGCGACCGGCCGCTGCCGCATATTCAGATCCTCGGCTCGATTGGACACGCTGTTCTTCGCGCCGAATGCTCGCGTCGAGGTTGGCGATCTGCTGCTGGATCGCACGGGCAGCAGGATAACCGGGTTCGAACTGCACAAGAAGTTTGGCATATTCGGCTGCCAGTTCAGCACGCTTTGCTCGCAAGGTGGCAATTGCCTGATTGCTGAGCGCATCGCTGTTAGCGCCGCTCCCACCAACCGCTGCCTGGCTTTCCGCAGCAATGCGGTCAGCCACGGCTTTTGTCAGCGCCTCGTTCAATGCTTCGAGATTAGTCGACACCAACGTGCGATCACGGCTGTCATTTGCCGCGCGGCCTAAGCCAACGATCCCCTTTGCCGAAGCATAATTGACGGCCGCCCGCTCTGACTCCTCAAGACGAATTCGCAAATCGGAGAGCCGTTGCTCCAGGAATTTCCGCGCGTCCGCAGTTGAGGCAAATCGCCGATCAAGCGTCGATGCAATATACTGCCCAGTCCAGGCATTGGCGATCTTTGTCGATAAGGCCGCTGAACCACTGGTATAACTGACATCAACCAAGCTGGATCCGCGGACCGGGACGATCGAAACATGATCTAGCAGCGTCTTGACGACGAGCTTCTCCCGCTTTTGCCGCTGCTCGGGCGTCAGAACTCCCGAGGATTGCCCAAAGAACATACTCCCGTCCGATGGATTAACTCCGTTTTCCTTGAAAAATGAATCGTCGGCCGCAAGGTTGAACTGCCGCATAACGCGCTCTGCTAGCGATCTCGCTGACAATAGAGCATATTGGGTTTGATAGAATTCCAGATCTCTCCCAGTATCTATTTCTTCCAGTGCTTGAACATTTGTTACTTTCTTTGAATCTCGACTGATTTCAATTCTCGACGTCGATGTATATTGAGGCGTCATTAGCAATGATACGATCAATCCCAAAACAAGACAGGACGTTATGATACCAGCAATTACCCATTTCCAACGCGTCGCAACATACCAATATTGCGTCAGCATTGGAGGAAACAAATCGCGCCGACTCTGCATTCCGGTATTGGCGGAGTTATCGCCAGCTCCGAAATTGCTAGATGAATTCATTTGCAACATTTCGACCCTCTTATCTGGTCCTGACCGCGACGCGCTCAGTTTCTTCTTTGGAGCAGCGCGACAATCGGCGTTACGATAAGCGGGGAAGCCTGAAGAATGTCGCGAAAAATTCGTCGGGCTTGCGATTCGCCAACCACGACTACATCGTTCGCATATACTTCGGGGTCCGTGTAGGCGCCGCGCCGAATGGCTTGCAAGTTGTACAGCGCTGCCATCCGCTGACCGCCGACGGTTCGGAAAACTACTACGTCCTGTAATTTTGCAAATTCGTCGACACCCTTTGCTGTTGCCACAGCTCGCATCAGCGTCATTTTTCCGATCACCGGATATAAACCCGGCTCCTTGACCTGCCCATCCACCGTGATGACCTGGCTTACCGTTTCCTTCAGATTTACCGTAACCTGCGGATCCCGCACGAAGCTCCCGCGCAGGCGTTCTTCGAGGATGACTTCCAGCTCGCCGGGTGTTTTGCCGGCAGCTTCGACCGTTCCAACCAGAGGGAACGATATCCGCCCGCTTGCGTCGGTCTGAACTTCTTTCTTGCTCAGTTCCTCGATACCGAAAACATCGATTAGCAGCTTGTCGAATGGCCCAATCAGATAGGGGCGATCCTCCGCGATCAAATCCGCTCGCTGTGGCGGAGGCAACGCGGAACCAGACTGCACCACCAACCCCGCATCGCCGCCCAGGGCTCGCGGTCCGCTGCACGCACCAAGCAACAGCAACGCGATTGTGACATAACTCTTTTTCATATTTTACCCTTGGTACTCTCAAAGGGGCCTAAACGACCGAGCCTTTTCGCACCAGCCCTTCCGCTGATCGATTGCCTGATTGTAGCCTGCGAAGCCCAATCTCGATCCAGATTGCCGCAACAATGGCCAGAGAGGACAGAGCGGGCGTTCGGAGTGGGTAGTCGACAAGACTCGCTAGGCCAAGAATTAGAAGAATCGTCAAACCGAGGCGGACAAAAACGGCTTCGCCACTGCGGATCGGCGACTTCCGTAGTTGAAACGTTCGCCACGCAGCCCATACCCACAGGAGGAGCGGCATGACCGCAGAGATGAGCCCCGGCAGGCCCGCGGTTATCATGAGTTCGATCAGCTCGTTATGCGCGTGGTTGACATAGAGGTAGGTCAGCCGGTCATAAGGTTCGTAGACTTGATATGCTTCGACGAAGCTGCCGATGCCCGAACCGACTGGCCAGTATTGGTAGACGATCTGAGGAAGGGTTGCCCAGATTTTCAGACGTTCTTCGCTCTCACCGCCGGAATTCAGGAACCGTACGAGGGCCTCGTCGCGTGAAACGGCCAGCGCGCTCATCACAACAGCGACGACTACCGACGTGCCGAAGATATAGGGCAGCAAGGAACGTCGCACATTGCGCTTTGGCGACAGAGGGAAACCGTGAGGTCGATAGATCAGCGAGACCGAAACGAGACCAACAACCCCCGCGACGAGCCCGGCGCGTGACCCAGTTACCAGCAACATAGGGATCAACAATATCCCGATCGCAACCGCTGATAGTTTGCGAAACTTTCGCTGATCTGCCGAATGGCTATCTTGGCTGGCAAAGGCTGCCAGCATCGGAAACAAGGACGCTAGCAAAACCCCCTGGTGGTTCCGGTTCGAAAACACCCCGACAGAAGAGGACAGGCCCGTGTCCTGATAGAAATGCAAAGATATATTGTTAGGTGATATCGCCTGTAGAAACCCGAGTGCGCCGCTGAAAAGACCGATTGCTAAAAGGCATGTCAGCATCGGCTCCCACATTCTTCGACCTGCTTTGGCCACGAGCGCCATGGTCGCAAAAGGCACCAACAGCGAGAACAGAGTGTTCCAAGTGGACCACGGCACCACAGTGATCGGCCTCCAGATTTCGCCAATCCCCGCGACGGAGCCTGCATCGACTAGCAGGCTACGCCCTGGCAAGGACGACCAAACAGCAAAGGGAAGAGGAACGAGATGCACTACTGTGAGCAAAACAAATGCACCCAGAATGGCCGGAACAACCTTTAGCTCGTGCAAATCGTGACGGCGGATCACTAAAAGAGTCCAGCCGAGTACCATGGCGGATGCTGGCCGGAGCAGCACTAGTGAAGCGACATCTGGGCGTGCGGTGCCGCCTGTTAAAAAAACCAGGATCAAGTAAGCAATCAGCATACCCCATGGGGACAGGCGAAAATTCCAACCATTTAACAGGCGGGACACCATCTCATTTCTTTCGGACAAAACCGACCGTTTGTCATGAACAACCTCAACGCAAAGAGGACCTGTGCATTTTGCAAGCTCCCTGATGCTTGATTGTTCAATAATAACCAGCCCAGCCAGAGGCAAAAAAAAGGGCGACCGACGGCCGCCCTTTTTCAATCTTTAAGCTGTTTTAGCGGCTGGTTGCCGACTTGTTGCTATCGGCAGCAATGACGATACCGGCAATCACAGCAGCACCGGCCAGAAGCGCGATGATGAGACCGCCACCAACGGCCTTCTTGCCGTTAACCGACTTAGCGCCCGCACGCGCCGAAACTGCGCTGGTCGGGGCCGTGATCGACAGCTTCGATGCAGCCGGAGCCGCCGAAGCCAGCGTCGGAACAGCGACGAGCGACAGAGCCATAACAGCCGACGTCGCGATCTTGGAAACGCTCATAAATACAACTCCCTTTTCAATTCCCGAATCTCATGGAGCGAATGCCACAATATTGCACTGCACACAACCCCAAACGCACACAAAGCCAAATGGTTCATCCGTACCGCTTGAATCAGCGCATCAGTCTCCATGATGTGATTTGGTTAAACATATATGACGAGCTAGTAAAGCGGGGCTAATCATTGTCCGCACGGGCGAAATGGCAGGTTTTGGCAGCAACAAGATGGTTAACTGCGCCACATAGCCGTTGCCCGACGGTCTCTATGGCCTGCAAATCAGAAGCGATTCGAAACGTCACTCTTGCGGGATGCGACGGGACGCCGCAATCTTGCGGTAGACGTGATGGGAATGACATGCGCCTGGTGAATCTGAGGGAAAATGCTGAACCGCCGGTTGCAGCGCAGGATGACTTCGGCTTGCCCGGCTGGGCGTATCACGACGCCGACGCGCTCGAGGCGGAGCGGCGTCGCATCTTCCTGAAATCATGGCAGCTGATTTGCCATCTCAGCGATATCACGAAGGCCGGCGACTGGCAGTCGCTGCTGATCATGGGCGAATCGATCGTTGCAGTACGCGGCGACGACGGTAGTGTGCGCGCCTTTGCCAACGTCTGCCGCCACCGCGGCGCTCGCATCCTCGACGGGCACAACGGCTGTGTGCGTAAGCTTGTCTGCCCCTATCACGCCTGGGTCTACGAACTCGACGGACGGCTTTCGGGCGCCCCGATGCGCAGCGACTATCCCGTGCTCGACCCGATCGAGCACAGCCTGGTCGAATATCCGGTCGAGGTCTGGCGCGGGTTCGTTTTCGCCGCCGTCGAACGCCCCCCGGTCAGCGTCGCCGAGATGATGGCCCCACACGAGGACGAAATCGCGCCCTATCGGCTGGAGGATATGCGCGCCATCGGACGCGTCACCGTGCGGCCCCGCCCGGCAAACTGGAAAAACATCAGCGACAATTACTCAGACGGCCTGCACATTCCGGTCGCACATCCGGGATTGAAACGCCTGTTCGGCGCAAAAAACTATGGTGTCTCGACCGGCGATTGGGTCGATCGGCTCGGCGGGCCGCTGGTCGCTGCGCCCGACGAAAACGCCTCAGAGCGCGCCTATCGCCAGTTAATTCCGCATGTCGGCCATTTACCCGAGGATCGCCAGCGGGTCTGGTTCTATTACAAGCTGTGGCCCAACACCGCATTCGACATCTATCCCGACCAGATGGATTTCATGCAGTTCCTGCCCATCAGCCCGACTGAAACGATGGTCCGCGAAATCGCCTATGCAATCCCTGACGACCGGCGCGAAATGCGCGCCGCACGCTATTTGAACTGGCGGATCAATCGACAGGTCTCGTTCGAGGATTCGAACTTGGTCGAACGCGTCCAGGCGGGCATGGCCTCGGCGAGTTTTGGCCAGGGCCCGCTGGGCAAGAGCGAAGTGTGCCTGCGCCAGTTTGCCAAGCGGATGCGCGACATCGTACCTGAAATGCTGGAGGCGCAACCGCCTGCGCCGGGCTGGGGAAGACTTTGACCAAAACTTATCATGCCGTGATCATCGGCGGCGGCCACAACGGCCTTGTCTGCGCCTTCTATCTCGCCCGTGCAGGGCTGAAAGTCCGCGTTCTCGAACGCCGCGACGTCATCGGCGGGGCGTGCGTGACCGAGGATTTCCACCCCGGTTTCCGCAATTCGACCGCGAGCTACACCGTCAGCCTGCTGCGGCCGAAAGTCATCAAGGACATGCGCCTGCACGAACGCGGCTGGCGGATCATCGAGCGGACGATCAGTAACTTCTTCCCCAATGAAACAGGCTATCTGAAACTCGGCGGCGGCGAGGACCGGACACGGGCAGAATTCGCGCGTTACAGCCAGAAGGACGCTGACATCTTTCCGCAATATGAGGAAGCGCTGGAACGCGTCGCCGACGTGCTGCGCGATCTGTCGCTCAAGACGCCGCCGAATGCCGGCGGCGGGCTGAAGGCGCTGATTGCCGCCGCATCGCAAGGGCGCAAGCTCGCGGGGATGTCGATCGAGGCACAGCGCGACGTCATGGACCTGTTCGTCAAATCGGCGCGCAGCTTCCTCGATGGCTGGTACGAGAACGAGAATATCAAGGCTGCTTTTGGCTTCGATGCTGTAGTCGGCAACTATGCCAGCCCTGATACGCCGGGCAGTGCCTACGTGCTGCTCCACCACGTATTCGGCGAGATCAACGGCAAGAAGGGCATGTGGGGCCACAGCGTCGGCGGCATGGGCGCAATCACCCAATACATGGCCGAGGCCTGCGTTGAGGCGGGCGTGGAAATCAGCCTGGAAGCACCCGTCGTCAAGGTGCTGGTCGATGGCGGCAAGGTCGCTGGCGTGGTGCTGGAGAGCGGCGAAGAGATCGCGGCAAAGGTCGTCGCCTCGAACGCCGGCCCTGCCCTGCTCTTCCGCCAGCTCGTCGCCCGAACCGACATGCCGCCCGAATTTGCGCGGCGGATGGATCAATTCAAGGCTGGCTCCGGCACCTTCCGCATGAACGTGGCTCTCAGCGAACTGCCGGACTTCACCGTGCTGCCCGGCAAGGAAAAGGCCGAACATCACACCTGCGGCATCATCATCTCGCCCACACTCGATTACATGGACAAGGCGTTCACCGACGCCCGCGAGTTCGGCTGGTCGAAGCAGCCGATTGTTGAGATGAAGCTGCCGACGTCAGTGGACGACAGCCTCGCCCCTCCGGGGATGCATATCGCCAGCCTATTCTGCCAGCAGTTCGCGCCCGTGTTGCCAGACGGCAGGTCATGGGACGACGAACGCGAGGCGGCCGCCGACCTGATCATCGACACCGTCAACGCCCACGCCCCGAACTTCAAGGCATCGGTCATCGGCCGCCAGATCCACAGCCCAAGGGACCTCGAACGCAAGTTCGGGCTGATCGGCGGTGACATCATGCACGGCCATATGACCCTCGACCAGCTGTGGGCCGCGCGCCCGGTGCTGGGGCACGGCGACTATCGCAGTCCGATCAAGGGGCTCTACATGTGCGGCGCCGGCACCCATCCCGGCGGCGGCGTGACCGGCGCGCCGGGGCACAATGCGGCGCACGAGATTCTGAAAGACCGGAGCGTGCTAGGCCGGTGGTTCGGCTAGGCGCGGGCGCAGCCAATAGAGCGGGATCGCGGTGAACATCAGGGCAACCGCCAGCAGGGCCGCCGTGCCCGATCCCCACAACGCCCAAAGACAAAACGCGAAGCCGAAACCTGCCACCATGCGCACACTGCCCATGCGAAGGGCCGCAAGGCACGCCCCGGCATAGAGCAAGAGCGACGACCCCGTCGTCAGCTTGAGCATGAAATCGAGCAGCCCGCCGATCCCGCTTGCCCCCGCTGCGCTGGACAAGATCAGGGCGGTTGCACACAGGCTGCCGATGCACTGCAGTCGCACCGATACATCGTGGCGGTTGGTCACCGCCATCCAGCGCGGCAGCAATCCGGCACGCGCCATGCCCAGCGGCAACTCGCCCTGGACCAGCACCCAGCCATTGAGGCATCCCACGCCGGCGATGACCGCGAACGCCGCCACCGCCAGCCCGGCCCCACGCCCCAGAAACGTCTCGACGAACAGCGCGACGGGTGCCGATGCCTTGGCGACCACCTCTGGCGGCATGGCAAAGACGATGCCCGAACAGACGATGATATACAGCAGGCCAGTCAGACCGGTTCCGAGCATGGTCGCGCGCAGCACGTTGCGGCCCGGGTCGCGGATACGCTCGGCGACGACCCCGGCCGATTCGAACCCGACCATCGCGTAAAAGGCGAGCGTCATCGCACTCGTGAACGTCGACGGGTTCCACGACGCGTGCTCATAGGCTGTGAACTGTGCCCCACCGCTCAGCGAAAAGCCGCCGAGGATGAGGACAACCGCAATCAGCGGCAGCAATTTGAGCAGGGTCGTCACAACCTGAAAATTCCCCGCCGCACGCGCGCCCGCGAGATTGAGCAACGTCAGCAGCCAGACCAGCGCGGTCGACCAGAGTGCGAGCGCGAGCGGCGTTGCTGCCAGCGCGGGGACAAAGACCGCCAAGTAGCGCACCGCCGTGACCGCAATGATTGAAATCGCCGACCAGACGCTGACCCAATAGGCCCAGCCGACAAGGACACCCGCCATCGTGCCCAATTCGCCGCCGACGATGGCCACCGTGCCCGTCGCCGCCGGTCGCTCGGCAGCCAGCTTGGACAGCACATAGGCCAGCAACAGCGAACCGCCGATTGCCGCGATCCATGCCGGAATGCTCGTCCAGCCAAAGGGCGCAAGCTGCGCGGGCATCACAAAGATGCCCGACCCGATCATCCCGCCGACGACCAGCGCCGCGGCCGTCCAGACGCCGAACGGCCGCGATACAGGGGGAAGCGCGGGAGGGGTCTCGCTCCCGCTCATCCGATCAGAACTTCGCGCCCAACCTCAACCCGATGGTTCGCGGGGTAATCAGCGTGGCATAGGTGCGCTGGTAACAGACGCTGCAGCGGACACTACGCGACAGCTGACCCCGTTCGTCGGTGACATTCTGGACGAACAGCTCTGCGGTGATCGACCCGATCATGCCGCCAATGCTCACATTGCCGGTCGTAAAGGCTGGCAATCGCCCTTGCAGTGCTGCCTGCGTCGGGCGCAGGTCGGTCGATGCCCCACTCTGATG
This sequence comes from Sphingomonadales bacterium, assembly GCA_038228865.1. Classification (GTDB taxonomy): domain Bacteria; phylum Pseudomonadota; class Alphaproteobacteria; order Sphingomonadales; family Sphingomonadaceae; genus Sphingomonas_O. The sequence goes on from JBBROX010000008.1 coordinate 95,116, forward strand.
ATTGACCAGTCCCTGGATGAACGGGGCAAAGCTGCCCATGTCCCAGGTGTAGCGGATGTTGGCACTGCCCTTGAACTGCGGCGTGATCGGCAGGCGCGTGCCGATCGGCGTCGTGGTGTTGGCAGCACCGCCGCAATCGGGAAGCGTGCTTGCCGCGATGCACAAAGCCGTAATAGTCTTGGCATCGGTATATGCCCCCGCTGCCGCGATCGTCAGGCCGCTGACCGGTGTGAAGTTCACATCGGCCTCTACCCCGCGAATACGTGCATTCGGCCCGTTCTGAATCTGCGTCAGGCTGTTCAGACCCAGGAACGCAAACTGGAAGCCTTTCCAGTTTTGCTGATAGATCGCGCCATTGAAGCGCAGCTTGCCGTCGAGCAGTGTGGTCTTGAACCCCAATTCATAGTTGGTGAGGAAGTCGGCGCCATACGGCCCCAGACCCGGACGACGGTTGATGCCGCCGGGCCGGAACCCGCGTGACCAGGTGCCATAGAACAAGAGGTCGGGGGTCGGCTTCCAGGTCAGGTTGAGCTTGTGCGTAAAGCCCTGTCCCGTGGCGCTCGCCGGCCGGATCGTCGTCGTCTTGACGCCATTGGTATCGAGCAGCTGCGTTCCGATATTCGGGCACGGTCCGCCCGGCACGGTCGGGGCAACGAGATTCCCCGCAGCATCGCGGAAGCATCGTCCGACGCCCGGCCCGCCGACGGCACTCGGCAGGCCGAAGCCGTTGAAGCCTTCGAGCGTATTGTCATAGATGTAGCCGCGGCCGCCCGCCGTTATGGTCAGGTTGGGCAGGATGTCGAAACTGGCTTCGCCGAACATGGCATAGTCGCGATCCACGCGGTCCTGAAGCGTCAGCCACAATGTTCCCGGCCGTCCGTTTACAGACGCGCTGGTTGCCAAATTGGCGACCTGATAGTCCTGTTGGATAAGGTGGGTCTGACGCTGGTAGAACAGGCCGCCGACAACGCGGAACCGGTCTTCCTGCGGCGATGCGACCCGCAGTTCCTGGCTGATCTTGGTGAAATGGTCGTCGCCAACGATCAACTGACGCGGATCGATCGTCTGGCCGGCGTTATTCACGAACCCGAAATAGCCGGCGATGCCGCCCGACGACGCATAGAGCGAGTCATACGCCTCGGCATAGTCGGTGTAATCGCTTTCGGCATGCGTCTTGCGGTCGAGATACGCGCCCGCATAGGTCAGGTCCCAATTACCGACCTTGCCCTGAATGGTCAGCGCGCCCTGAGTAAAGCGATCGCTGCTCCTTTCGGGGAAGAAGGTCTGCACCTGGAGATCGGGCAGTCCGTTGTCGACGCTGAACCGGCCCTTGGTCCGCAGCTCCTGCCCCATGAGGGTCGCCGTCGCCGTCCAGTTCTCGTCGAAATCGAGCTTCAATGCCGCGCGGCCGCCGATGACTTCGGTCTGGTTGATGTCCTTTTTGACTTGGGCGGCGTTGTTGAAAGTGCCGGTGTAGCCGGGGGCCAGAACGGTTCCCGTCGGGATAATCAGCGTGCGTGAGCCCGGCACATTGTCGATAAAGCCCGCATCGCGCTCGTACCAGCCGACGACGCGCAGCGCGGCCTTGTCGCTCAGCGGAAAGTTGAGCATGCCTTCGAGCTTGCCGCCGACACCGCCCTTGTTGACCGTATTGATCTCGCCATCGACGCGGCCTTCGAAACCGGCGGTCGATGGCTTGTTGGTGATGATTCGGATCGTGCCCGCTTCGGACGACGCGCCGTAGAGCGTGCCCTGCGGCCCGGCGAGCGATTCGATACGCGCGATGTCATAGATGTGGACATCGAGTGCGCCGTCGATCGTCGTGACCGGCTGCTCGTCGAGATAAATGCCGACAGCGGGCAGCGGCCCGGAGTGGTTGCCGTCGCCGCCGCTGGCGATGCCGCGCATGTAGACCTGCGTCGCACCCGGCGTTCCCGCCTGGAAACTGACGCTGGGCAACAGCGCCGCATAGTCGTTGAAGCTGGCGACATTCAGCTGATCGAGCTTCTTGGTACCGATCGCCAGGATGCTGATCGGCACATTCTGCAGGCTTTCCTCGCGCTTCTGCGCGGTGACGATAATTTCGTCGCTGTCGTTTTCGGGCGCCGGCGTCTGCGCAAATGCCGGGACACTGCCGAGGATCGATGTCGCCAAAAGCAGTGCCGAAAGTGAAACGCGCGCGGTCATATTGCCCCCTGATTTTATTTGTTGCGAAGCTGTGACGAACCGGAGTCGGGGTCAATCGCATTACGGTGCAAGTGCGAAGTTGTGCGCGATGCGTGGCAGTTTTGCCACTATGCGCATGGCGCGTCGGGATACCTGGTCAACACGTCGCCCAGCACGGACTTCAGCGGGCCGAGCCAGGGTTCGAACCCCTGCCACCCCTCCGTCCCGTCGCGAAAGATCGGGCGGCGAACCTGTTCCGAGGAAGCCGTGCGCACCGCACGCTCGTTCTCGTGAAAGCGCAGACACCCCTCCTCGAACGGGACGCCGCAGGCGTTCAGCAGGGCGCGGACTTCGGTCTCCGTGTCGTCGACCATCCGTTCGTAGATGACGCGGTGGACCCGCCCGTGCAGGGTCCGGTCGACGTGCGCCATCAGCCGGACGTAGTCGGCGTAATAGCGCCCGATGTCGTCGAGCGCGTAACTGAACCCCTGCCCGTGCGCGTAATGCTGTTTGAAATTGGAGAAACAGCAACCGAGCGGATGCCGCCGCGCGTCGATGACGATGGCATGCGGCAGGATCAGATGGATGAAGGGCACATGCGCCCAGTTGTTGGGCAGCTTGTCGATGAAGAACGGCTTGTCGGTCTTTCGCTGGACCCGCGTCCGTGTGACATATTCATCGCCCAGTTCGGCCCAGCGTTCAGGCGGCAGGTCGGCAAGCCGCTCGGGGTAATTCCCGCCCCACCGCGCCAGCGCGGGAATGTCGGGCAGTTCGGACGTCCCCTCAATCAGACTGTGGCTCGACAGTATCTGTTCGACGAGGGTGGAACCGGCGCGCGGCATGCCGACGACGAAAATCGGTGCGGGCGAGGCGCTGCCCATCCCTGCCCGGGCGGCAAAGAAATCGGCCGTGAACAGCGCGATACTGCGGTCGACAAACGCCGCATTTTCATCTGCGCTATAATCGATCTTCGCCCGCCGTAGCGCGTTGCCTGCCCGGTAATGCGCAAATGACGCGGCGAAACCCTTCGCGTCCTCGAACGCCTTGCCCAGCGCGAAATCGAGGTGGAACCGGTCCTCGTCCGAAATGTCGGTGCGCGCCAGCGCCGCCTGCATCGTCGCCACGTCGTCGGCCGTGAAGCGCACGGTTTTCAGGTTGGCTAGGCTCCACCATACCTCGCCCAGCGTCGGCACCAGATCGAGAGCGCGACGATAGGCGGCGATCCCTTCGGCCTGCCGCCCCACCGTCTTGAGCATATGGCCATAGCTCATCCAAACTTTCGGCTGTTTCGGGGCGTGCTCCAGCACTTCGCGGTACAACTCGATCGCTTCGTCGAACCCGCCGATCTTGCCCAGGGCGGCGGCCTTCAAATTCGAATGGCCGATATTCTCCGGCTCGTCGGCCAACACCAGGTCGAGTTCGGCGATCGCCTCGGTCGGGCGGTTCTGGCGATAGAGCACCGTCGCTAGATTGGCCCGCGCTGCGCCGAATGACGGCATCAGTTCCAGCGCGCGGCGCAACAGATGTTCGGAATCCCTGTACCGCCCGATCCGCCCCGCCAGTTCGGCCATCATGCGGATCGCATAGACATCGAACGGATCGTCCTTCAGGTGCGCCCGCAACAACGGCTCGGCGTCCGACAGCCGGTTATCATAAAGCGCCAGCGCCGCCGTCATCAGGCGCGGGTTGTTCAGGCCGGGAAGTGCTGCCTCTGGCGTCATCGCCGCATGCTTTAGACGCCCCTCCCCCGCTATGGCCAGCGCGCGACAAGCAAAACTTTTTGCGTCCAAAGCGCTCCCGCACTTGAATCTCAATCAATTTAGTGGAGATTGAGTGTCAGGCCCAGGGGGCGGATGCACAGGGCGTCCGGCGATGGCCACAAAAACACGGAGTTACCCAATGAAGAAGATCGTTGCCGTATCGATGATCGCAGCTCTTGCGCTGTCCGCCGGCGCCTGTGCCAAGAAGGATGAAAGCGCGAACGTCGCTGCCAACGAAAACGTTGTCGCGGAAGAAAACGTGACCGCGAACGAGTCTGCCGTGGTCGAGAACGCCTCGAACACCGCCAACGCCGTCGAAGCCGACGCAAACGCGACCGGCAACGCCGCTGCCAACGTCACGAATTCGAACTAAGGTTTTGGCCCCCACATCGGGGCCTTTCTCCTCCTCCTCGCCCATGGATGCTCCCTAGGCGTAGCCTCAGGCCCGACAATCTTTTGTCGGGCCTTTTTTTGCTAGATCTGCCCGAACAGCGAAATCGCATCGGCCTGCGCGACCGGGTTCCCATCCAGCGCGGGGTTCAGTTGGGCAATCCAGTCAGCGATCATGCGCTGACCCGCACTCACGGCCGCCGGTCCGTGCGCGGCATAATGGTCGCGCAGGGCCTCTCCTGAGACACTCAGCCGCCCAAGGCTGTCCGTGCTTTCCGCAATCCATTCCTCGATGCGCGGATCGACGCCCATCTCGGCGTGAAATTGGAGCGCGAGCAAATGGTTGCCGCGCCGGAACCCCTGGTGGCGATAGCTGTCGGTCGAGGCGAGCAATTCGGTATCACGCGGCAGGTCGAAGGTATCGCCGTGCCAGTGCAGCACCGGCACGTCGCCCAAATGCGCCAGCGATGAATTGCGCCCAGCATCGGTCAATGTCAGCGGCGCGAAGCCGATTTCATGGCGCGGCCCGGCATAGACGTCCGCGCCCAGCGCCGCCGCGATCATCTGTGCGCCGAAACAGACGCCCAGCGTCGGCAGGCCGTGCTCCAGCCGCTCGGCCACGCGTTCGATTTCGTGCGGTATCCAAGGGTGCCGGAACCCTTCGTAGACGCCCATTGGTCCGCCCATCAGAATGACGAGATCGGGCGTCAGGAAATCGGTGTCGGCAAACTTCGGGTCGCAAACGTCGAGCCGGTCGAGCGCATAACCCGCAGCCTCGATCGGCGCGCGATAACCGGCGAGGCCCTCGCGGGGGACATGGCGGACGATCAGTGCCTGCTTGGTCAAATTCCGACTCTTTCGATAGACTATTCCCAGGTCACGCGTGAATGGCTACAAACTTCGTCTCGTATTGGCGACAGATTTCCTGTGTCGCGTAACACTGGCCCGGCTGGCTAGCTTTTGGGATATCAGGCCGAAAGTATTAACCATTATGCCCCGTGAAAAGCTCGTCGTCGCCGAACCGCAGGCCCCCAACCATCTCGACATAGTCTCGGTCATCGGCGGGTTACGTGCCGCCCGCGAACAATGGCGCACGGCCCATTCGCGCCATGCCGAACTCGGCACGCACGGCTTCCCCTCACGCCGCGCGCTCGACCGGATCGTCGCCTCGCTGGGCGCCGCCCTGTTTCCGCTGCGGCTCGGACCGCCCGAACTCAACCCGGCAAGCGAGGACGCCTTTGTCGAGGCCACGCTTGAACAGGCGCTGTCGCAACTCGGCGCGCAGGTCCGCCTGAACCTGATCTATGCCGACCGCGCGGCCAGCGCCGCGGAAACCGAGGACCGGGTTAACGGCATTATCGCCGCCTTCGCCAACTCGCTCCCGGCGCTGCGCGCTTCGCTCGACAGCGACGTTCGTGCCGCCTACCTCGGCGATCCGGCGGCGCGCAGCGTTGACGAAGTGCTGCTCTGCTATCCCTGCATCATCGCCGTCGTCCATTACCGTATCGCACACGAGCTTTATCGCCTCGGCGCGCCGCTGGTCGCGCGGATCATCACCGAGATCGCCAATTCGCGCACCGGCATCGATATCCACCCCGGCGCGACAATCGGCGACAGCTTCTTCATTGATCACGGCACCGGCGTGGTGATCGGCGAGACGGCCGTGATCGGCAACCGCGTGCGCTTGTATCAGGCCGTTACACTCGGCGCGAAAAGCTTCCCCAGTGAAGCCGACGGTCGCCTGACCAAAGGGATCGCCCGCCACCCCATCGTCGAGGACGATGTCGTGATCTATTCCGGCGCGACGATCCTGGGCCGTGTGACCATCGGGCGCGGCGCGGTGATCGGCGGCAATGTCTGGATCACCGACGACGTCGCACCCTATACGACGGTTAGTCTGAGCATTGCCGACCTCTCGAAAAGCGGCAACGCGGACTGTCCCGACGGACCGCCCGACGGTCGGGCCTGATTCACGAAGGGGAGGGGACGCCCGATTCGGACATCGAACATCCTTTTGATGGCAGTCTTCGCGGCGTTGCCAGGCGTTGCTTCAGCCGCACCGCCGACGTTGGCCGCAGCGCTCGACGTCCCACCGGAGCTCAAGCTTTCGGGCAGCACCCGTCTGCGTTACGAGGCCATCGACGGACAGCCCCGCGCCGGCTTCAATCCCAACGATTCACTGGTGAATCTGCGGACGACCCTGTTCGCCGAATATGACACAGGCCCAGTCCGGCTGGGCGTCGAAGTTTACGATAGCCGTGTTTGGAACGGAAACGCCGGCACGCCCGTAACGACAGGCGAGGTCAACACGTTCGAGCCGGTGCAGGCCTATGCTGCGCTCGACCTGGCGGCGCCGTTCGGCGCGGGCACCTCGGCCACCGTGCAGGCTGGGCGCTTCCTCCTCAATCTCGGATCGCGGCGCCTGGTGGCGGCGGACGATTACCGCAACACAACCAACGGTTTCACCGGTGTGCGCGCCGACCTGTCGCCGGGTGACGGGGTGAGGGCGACGTTGATCTACGTCCTGCCGCAACTGCGTCTGCCCGACGACCGGGCGTCGCTGCTCGCCAACCGCAGCGCGCTTGATCGCGAAAGTTTCGACACCGTGTTGTGGGGCGGCCTGATTGCCAAGGGTCGCGCCATCGGCGCCACCACTGCAGAACTCTCGTTCTACCATTTGGGCGAACGCGACGGCATCGGGAGGCCCACGCGCGACCGCTATATCGACAGCATCGACGTGCGGCTGATCCGTGAACCCGCGTCCGGCAAATGGGATCACGAACTGGAAGGGATTTACCAGCTCGGCCGCATCAGCAGCACCGCTGCCATCAGCGCGACCACGCTGGATATCGCCGCCTGGTTCTTCCATGCCAAGATCGGCTACACCGCCTCGCGCGGCTGGAAACCGCATGTATCGCTCGAATTCGACGCAGCCAGCGGCGATCGGGGGCAGCCGGGGCGTTACAGCCGCTTCGATCCGCTCTTCGGCATGCGTCGCGCCGACTTTGCACCGGCCGGCCTGTACAACGCTGTCGGTCGCGCCAATCTGGTAACGCCGGGGCTGCGCGTCGAGGTGACGCCGGACAAACGTACCGATGGATTTCTGAGTTACCACACGCTCTGGCTCGCCTCGACGACGGACGCCTTTTCGACGACCGGCGTGCGCGACCCGAGCGGAAATGCCGGCAGTTTCGCCGGCCACCAGATCGAGGGTCGCGTGCGGTACTGGCTGATCCCGCAAGTTCTTCGTGCCGAGGCAAATGGTGTGCTGCTGGCCAAGGGGCGTTTCCTTCGCGTCGCCCCCAATGCCCCCGCCAACGGCAATACCCATTATCTTTCGCTCAATCTGACTGCCTTGTTCTAAACCCGAAAACGCTGTCCGTTCGCCGCGCGGAAATGTTGATGCAGGAGTCGGTCAAGCCGCTTCCAACCAAGAGCTTGTCATGAACAGCTCAACCCTCGAGGCCAAGATTAAAGGCGAGCCGCTCGACGCAATTGGCGCAAAGCACCGTGTGGCAGCGGGCTGGCACTAGATGCCGATCGTCTGCGGTACGTCATAAAGACCACGATACCCCGCCACCATCGCCCGCACATCGACACGCGCTGTCAGCCGCGCCGCGAGCAGCGCCGTCCCGCTGATCTTGCGCTGGACGAATAGGGTATCGACAGGCGGGACATGCCAGGCCTCGCGGTCGGCCGCGATTTCGACGCCCTGGTCGCGCAAAACGCCGACAAAGGCCCGGTCGCCGAAGTCGAACGGCCCCGGCTTGTTCAGCTCGGCGATCACGATATCGCTCATCCGGTCGATCATCGCCCCGTGGCGGTCGGCGGCGACGCTATTCAGGAAACCGGCGGCAACGGCGGCGGCTCGCGCCTCGTCACGGTCGGCGTCCAGCCCGGCCATCAGCAACCGGTGATACCCGCGTGCGGTCGCCTCCTGCACCGGACGCACCGCGCCGAAATCGAGTAACACCAGCCGCCCCGTGTCACGCTGATACCGGAAATTGGCGAAATTCGGGTCGGTCTGCATCAGCCCGAATTCGAACAGTTCGCGCAGCACCAGCTCGATCAGCGCGTGCATTACCCGGTCGCGCTCCTCCTGGGGCGCCTCAACCAGCGTCTCGATCGAGACGCCGGGGACGAAACTCATCGCCAGCACGCGGTCGCCGGAAAACTCCGGGTCGATCTGCGGCACCACGAACTGCGGCGAATCTGCTAGCAACGCGCCGAACCGGCTCATCTGCGCGCCCTCGCGAACATAGTCCGCTTCCTCATGCAGCTGGCGCTTGGCCTCTGCCAGCAGGGGTGCGACGTCGATGTTCTTGGGAGTCAAGCCCGACAGGCGCAGCAATGTCGCCACATTGTCGACATCGGCATCGATGCTTTCGCGCACGCCCGGGTATTGCACTTTGACCGCGAGTTCGCGGCCGTCACGGGTCGTTGCCTTGTGCACTTGGCCGATCGATGCCGCCGCAATCGGGCTTGCGCCGAACCGGACGAAGCGCGTGCGCCAGTCCTTGCCCCATTGTCCAGCCAGCACGGTCTGCAGCTGCGCAGGCGGCATGTGGTAGGCCTGGTTGCGCAGGCGCGACAGGATGTCGGTCAGTTCCTGCGGCAGGATGTCGCCCGCATCCATCGAGATCATCTGGCCGAGCTTCATCGCCGCGCCGCGCAGCTGCGACAATTGGTCGGTTACGCGCGTGACATTGGCCGGGGTCAGCAACAGGTCGCTCATCTGTGGCCGTTCGCCTGCCGCCAGGCGTCGCGCGCCTTCGGCCACGACTCCGCCCGCGACACTGCCCGCCATCCGCCCGAAGACGCCCAGCCGGGACAGCCGTCCGCTGGGGACGGCACGCCCTTTGTCGCCGAAACGGTTTGTTGCCATGTCCGTGCTCCCGGTCAAGACGAGACGTCCGGGAACAGGACCACCGTCACGCAGAATGATATGGCCCCGCGCGTCTGCGAGACAAGCCGGGGAGCAATCCCTACTATCGGTTCGGATATTGCCAGCGCTGCCAGTCTCGATAAGGCAAACGGCGCATCAGGGAGCGATCATGTCCAACGTCATCGAGCAACTCGAATTTCGTCGTGCCGCAGCCCGCCTAGGGGGCGGTCAAAAGCGAATTGATGCGCAGCATGCCAAAGGCCGACTGACCGCACGCGAACGGCTGGACGTTCTGCTCGATGAGGATTCGTTCGAAGAACTCGACATGTTCGTCGAGCACAATTGCGCCGATTTCGGCATGGCCGACCAGAAATTTCCCGGCGACGGCGTCGTCACGGGAAGCGGCACGGTCAACGGTCGTCTCGTGTTCGTTTTCAGTCAAGACTTCACCGTGTTCGGCGGCTCGCTGTCCGAACGTCATGCGCAGAAGATCTGCAAGGTGATGGACACGGCGATGAAGGTCGGTGCACCGGTCATCGGCCTGAACGACAGCGGCGGCGCGCGCATTCAGGAAGGTGTCGCCTCGCTCGGCGGCTATGCCGAAGTGTTTCAACGCAACGTGCTGGCCAGCGGCGTCGTGCCGCAATTGAGCCTTATCATGGGGCCATGCGCAGGCGGTGCGGTCTATTCGCCGGCAATGACCGACTTCATCTTCATGGTGAAGGATAGTTCGTACATGTTTGTCACCGGCCCCGATGTAGTGAAGACCGTCACCAATGAAGTGGTCTCGCAGGAGGAACTCGGGGGTGCCGTGACGCATACCACGAAGTCGGGGGTCGCCGATGTGGCCTTCGACAACGATATCGAGGCGCTGCTTGCGGCCCGCGACTTCGTGGACTTTTTGCCCGAGAACAACCGGTCGCCGGTGCCCGAGCGGCCGACCGCGGACGACTGGGACCGGATCGAGCCCAGCCTCGACACGATCATCCCTGACAGCGCCAACCAACCTTACGACATGCACGAAGTCATCCGGAAGACGGTGGACGAAGGCGACTTCTTCGAGCTGCAACCTGCGCATGCGGGCAATATCATCATCGGCTTCGCGCGGATCGAGGGACGCACCGTCGGTATCGTTGCCAACCAGCCGATGGTGCTCGCCGGCTGCCTCGACATCAATTCGTCGAAGAAGGCCGCGCGCTTCGTGCGCTTCTGCGATGCGTTCGAGATTCCGATTTTGACGTTCGTCGATGTGCCGGGCTTCCTGCCGGGCGTGGCGCAGGAGCACAGCGGCATCATCAAGCACGGCGCGAAACTGTTGTTCGCCTATGCCGAGGCGACCGTGCCGAAGATCACCGTCATCACCCGCAAGGCCTATGGCGGCGCATACGACGTGATGGCGTCGAAGCACCTGCGCGGCGACCTCAACTACGCCTGGCCGACCGCCGAAATCGCGGTGATGGGCGCGAAGGGTGCAGTCGAAATCATCTTCCGCGGCAAGACGCCGGAGGAAATTGCCGAACGCACCGCCGAATATGAGGCCCGCTTCGCCAACCCGTTCGTGGCGGCCAGCAAGGGGTTTATCGACGAGGTCATCATGCCGCACTCGACCCGACGGCGGATCGCGCTGGGGTTACGCAAGCTGCGGAACAAGAGCCTCGAGAATCCGTGGAAGAAGCATGATAACATTCCGCTTTAGGACCAGCCCATGAACCTCGGTCGCCTCAACCATATCGGGGTCGCCACCCCCTCCATCCCCGACAGCATCGCCCATTGGCGCGACGTCATGGGCGCGACGACGATCCACGAACCGTTCGACCTGCCCGCGCAGGGGGTGCGCGTATGCTTTGTGGATACGCCCAATGGCCCGCAAATCGAGCTGATCGAGCCGCTAGGCGCCGACTCGCCCATTCACGGCTTCATCGCCAAGAATCCGGCGGGTGGTCAGCATCACATTTGTTTCGAGGTGCCCGACATCCACGCCGCGCACGCCGAGTTCATCGCGTTGGGCAAGAAAGTGCTCGGCGAACCTCGCATCGGGGCACACGGGACGCTGATCTTCTTCGTCCATCCCAAGGACATGGGTGGGCTGCTGACCGAGATCATGGAAACACCCGCAGCCGCCCACTAGACTTACGTTAACGTAAAGTGCAGCATTACCGGAATGCTTGGAGAGGCTGCCTATGACCTACGAAATGATACGCACAGCGCGCGAAGGCGACGTTCTGACGATCACGCTCAACCGTCCCGAGCGCTTGAACGCCGCTCCGCCACAGATGTTCGACGAGATCGGCGCAGCGCTCGACAACCTCGACGGCGCCCGGGCACTGTTGATCCACGGCGAGGGCCGCGCCTTTTGTTCGGGGGCCGACATCGCCGCGCGCGGCGAACGCAGCGTGTCGGGCGGTGAAGGGGCGTTTCAGGCGCTCACGAAGAGCTACAACCCGGTGATGCTGAAACTGTCGCGGCTGCCCGTACCGATCGTTTCCGCGGTCGCGGGACCTGCAGCAGGCATCGGGTGCAGCCTCGCTCTTGCGGCCGATTTTTGCCTGGCCGACGAAACCGGCTATTTTCTCCAGGCCTTCGTCAACATCGGCCTCGTCCCGGACGGCGGGGCGTCATGGATGCTCGCACGCCTTGTCGGCAAGGCGCGCGCGACCGAAATGATGCTGCTCGGCGAGCGCATTCACGCCCCGCAGGCAGCCGATTGGGGGCTGATTTATCGCTATGTTCCCGACGGGCGATTGATGAGCGAGGCGCAGGCCCTCGCGCACCGGCTCGCCGCCGGCCCCACAATGGCGCTGGCCCTGATGAGGCAAGGTCTCGCCGAGGCACTCGACGGCGATTATGTGGCGGCGCTTCACCGCGAGGCCGAAAATCAGCGCGCGGCGGGGGGCAGCGCCGACGCGATGGAGGGCGCAGCCTCCTTCCTTATGAAACGAAAACCTGTATTCCGGGGCGCATGACCGACCGCAAAGACTGGGAAGCGCTCGCCGCGAAAGAGGTGAAGGGCAAGTCGCTCGACTGGGCGACGCCCGAGGGGTTCACGATCAAGCCGCTCTACACGGCGGACGATGCAGGAGACCCCGGCCTGCCCGGCTTTGCGCCGTTCACGCGCGGGGTGCGGGCAAGCATGTACGCCGGCCGGCCGTGGACGATCCGCCAGTACGCGGGCTTTTCCACAGCTGAAGAGTCCAACGCCTTCTACCGCCGCAACCTTGCCGCCGGGCAGAAGGGGCTAAGCGTCGCGTTCGATCTCGCCACGCATCGTGGCTATGACAGCGACCACCCGCGCGTTGTGGGCGACGTCGGCAAGGCGGGCGTCGCTATCGACAGCGTCGAGGACATGAAAATCCTGTTCGACGGGATCCCGCTCGATCAGATGTCGGTCAGCATGACGATGAACGGTGCGGTTATCCCGATCCTGTCGTTCTTCATCGTCGCGGGCGAGGAACAGGGGGTACTGCAGGCGCAGCTCGATGGGACCATCCAGAACGACATCCTCAAGGAGTTCATGGTCCGCAACACCTACATCTATCCGCCCGAACCGAGCATGCGGATCGTTTCGGATATTATTGCATACACCTCGGCCAACATGCCGAAATTCAACAGCATTTCGATCAGCGGCTACCATATGCACGAAGCCGGCGCGACAGCGGTGCAAGAGCTCGCGTTCACGATTGCCGACGGCAAGGAATACGTCCAGCGCGCGATGGCGAGCGGCCTCGACATCGACGCGTTCGCTGGCCGCCTCAGCTTCTTCTTCGGCATCGGCATGAACTTTTTCATGGAAGTGGCGAAGCTCCGCGCGGCGCGGACGCTGTGGCACCGGGTTATGGATGGCCTCGGCGCGAAGGACGAGCGGTCGAAAATGCTGCGCACACACTGCCAGACATCGGGCGTGTCGCTGCAGGAGCAGGATCCCTACAACAACGTCATCCGTACCACCGTCGAGGCAATGGCGGCGGTGCTCGGCGGCACCCAATCCCTGCATACCAATGCTCTCGACGAAGCCATCGCGCTCCCGACCGAGTTCAGCGCGCGCATCGCCCGCAATACGCAGATCGTGCTGGCCGAGGAGACCGGAATCACCAAGGTCGTCGATCCGCTCGGCGGGTCTTACTACGTCGAGGCGCTGACCAGCGAACTCGTCGACCAGGCGTGGAAAATCATCGCTGAAGTCGACGAACTGGGCGGCATGACCAAGGCGGTCGCCAGTGGCATGCCCAAGCGCCTGATCGAGGAAGCCGCCGCCGCACGACAGGCGCGCGTCGACAAGGGCGAAGACGTCATCGTTGGGGTCAACAAGTACAAGCCCGAAAACGCCGACAACATCGACTTCCTCGACGTCGATAATGTGAAGGTCCGCGAGGGTCAGGTCGCGCGGATCAAGTCGACCAAGGCTGCGCGCGACGAGACCGCATGTCAGGCGGCACTCACGGCGCTGACCGAGGGGGCAAAGGGCGGCGAAAACTTGCTCGCACTCGCCGTGACCGCTGCGCGCGCCCGCGCCACGCTCGGCGAAATCTCCGACGCGATGGAGCTGGTGTTCGGGCGATACGCCACCACGCCGGAGCCGGTGCGCGGTATCTATGGCAGCGCGCATGAATTCGACGCCGCTTGGGCGCGCGTTACCGACGGAGTCGAGGCCACCGCCCGCCGCCTCGGCCACAAGCCCCGCGTGCTGATCGCCAAGATGGGTCAGGACGGGCATGATCGCGGCGCCAACGTGGTTGCGAGCGCCTTTGCGGACATGGGTTTCGACACCATCAGCGGCCCCCTGTTCCAGACGCCCGAGGAAACCCTCGCGCTCGCGCTCGAACGCAATGTCGACGCCATCGGCGCATCGAGCCTTGCCGCCGGGCATAAGACGCTGATCCCCGAACTTATCCGCCTGCTCCGCGAAGCCGGCCGCAGCGATATCAAGGTTTTCGCTGGCGGCGTCATCCCGCCGCAGGACTATCAATTCCTGCGCGACGCGGGTGTAGTCGGCATTTATGGCCCGGGGTCGAATATCGTCGAATGCGCGGCCGACGTGCTGCGCTTGCTGGGGCATAACATGGCGCCCGAAGGAGAGGCATTAAGCTTATGATTTCGATGCTCTTGCTCGTTGCTGCCGCCAGCGGCGTGGATTGCAGCGCGGCGCAGTCGAATGTCGAGATGAAGGCATGCGCGGCCCGCGACCTGAGCGCAGCCGATGCCGCGCTGAACCGCCAATATGGAGTAACGATGCGCACGATGGGATCTTTTGATCGCCACTGGCCAAAGGATTCGGCGGACAAGCGACCCGGTTACACCGCCATCTTGCGAAGCGCCCAGCGTGCATGGATCGCGTTTCGCGATCTGCACTGCAGCGCCGTCGGCTACCAGATGCGCGGTGGCACCGGCGAAGGGCTGCTCGTCACCACCTGCCGGGCCGATCTGACGCGCGACCGCACCAAACAACTCGCCCAGCTTGCAGAGACCAACTGACATGATGCCACGCACCGACTGGACCCGCGCCGAAATCGCTACGCTGTTCGACCTTCCCTTCGACGACCTGGTCTTCCGCGCGCAAACGGTCCACCGCGCACACCACGCGCCGGGCGAGGTACAACTCTGCACTCTGCTCTCGATCAAGACCGGCGGCTGTCCCGAGGATTGCGGCTATTGCTCGCAGTCTGCGTCCGCCGAGACCGGCCTCAAGGCCGAAAAGCTGATGAACGTGGACGCCGTCCTTGCCAGCGCCGCCGAGGCAAAGGCCGCGGGCAGCCAACGTTTCTGCATGGGCGCGGCTTGGCGCGAGCCCAAGGACCGCGACATGGACGCGATCGTCGAAATGGTGTCGGGCGTCCGCGCGATGGGGCTGGAAACCTGCATGACGCTCGGCATGCTGACCGCCGATCAGGCGCGGCGGCTCGCCGAGGCGGGGCTCGACTACTACAACCACAACATCGACACCTCGCCGGAGAACTACGGCAACGTCATCACCACCCGCACCTTTCAGGAACGGCTCGACACGCTGAGCGAAGTCCGCGCGGCGGGGATCAGCGTCTGCTGCGGTGGCATCGTCGGCATGGGCGAGACGCGCAGCGATCGCGTAGGATTCATCCACGCGCTCGCCACCCTGCAGCAACATCCCGAAAGCGTGCCGGTCAACGCGCTGGTCCCGGTCAAGGGCACGGTGCTCGGCAACATGCTCGCCGACACGCCGCTGGCCAAGATCGACGACATCGAGTTCGTCCGCACCGTTGCAGTCGCGCGGATCACCATGCCGCTGAGCATGGTCCGGCTCTCCGCCGGTCGCGAAAGCATGAGCGAAGCGACCCAGGCGCTGTGTTTCATGGCGGGCGCCAATTCGATCTTCACCGGCGACAAGCTGCTCACCACCGGCAACGCCGGCAGCGGCGCGGATGCGGCGCTGTTCGCAAAACTGGACCTGAAGCCGATGGAGGCCGAGGAGCCGATGCGAGTGGCGGCGGCGTGAGCAAGCCCAAAGAGCAAAGGCCAATCCCCCACTGGGTACAATTCGCGTCTATTGGCTATTTGCTCGTCGGCTCGTTGTCATGCCTCCTCAACTTTTTCGTTTGGTACCTGGGGCCGTGCCCAGCCTTCTCGAGTAACACCGATTGTCGTTGGACGGGCTTGAAGACCATCTGGCTATTTCCCGGATCGCAGGCCGCTTTTTTTATAACGGCGGTCGGCATCCTTGTTTTCATTAGACGTCGCTGGAATCCCTGACATGTTCACTAAAATCCTGATCGCCAACCGAGGCGAGATTGCGTGCCGGGTCATCCGCACGGCCAAGAAAATGGGCATCGCCACCGTCGCGGTTTATTCCGACGCCGACGCACGGTCCCCGCATGTCCTGATGGCCGACGAGGCAGTGCATATCGGCCCCTCGCCCGCCGCCGAGAGCTATCTAATCGCCGACAAGATTATCGCCGCGTGCAAGGCGACCGGCGCGCAAGCCGTGCATCCCGGCTATGGCTTCCTGTCCGAACGCACCAGCTTCGCACAGGCGCTGGCCGATAACGACATCGCGTTCATCGGCCCGCCGATCAACGCCATCGCCGCAATGGGCGACAAGATCGAGTCGAAGAAACTGGCGCTGAAGGCCGGCGTCAACGTCGTCCCCGGCTTCGTCGGCGAGATCGACAGCACCGAGCACGCGGTCGAGATCGCAAATGGCATCGGCTATCCGGTGATGATGAAGGCATCGGCGGGCGGCGGCGGCAAGGGGATGCGGCTGGCGTATAGCGAAGCCGACGTCCGCGAAGGTTTCGAGGCCACCAAGCGCGAGGGCCTCGCCAGCTTCGGCGACGACCGCGTCTTCATCGAGAAGTTTATCCTCAATCCACGCCATATCGAAATCCAGATTCTCGGCGACCAGCACGGCAACATCCTCTACCTCAACGAGCGCGAGTGCAGCATCCAGCGCCGCCACCAGAAGGTCGTCGAGGAAGCGCCGTCACCGTTCGTCACGCCCAAGATGCGGCAGGCGATGGGCGAGCAGTGTGTCGCGCTGTCGCGCGCGGTGGGTTACTATTCGGCAGGCACCGTCGAACTGATCGTGTCGGGCGCGGACCCGACGGGCGAGAGCTTCTACTTCCTCGAAATGAACACCCGGCTCCAGGTCGAGCATCCGGTGACCGAGGCAATCACCCAGATCGACCTTGTGGAGCAGATGATCCGCGTTGCCTATGGCGAAAGGCTCGCCATGACGCAGGATGACATCGGCATCGACGGATGGGCGATCGAGAACCGCATCTATGCCGAGGACGCCTATCGCGGCTTCCTGCCGTCGACCGGTCGTCTGGTTCGCTACAACCCGCCCGAAAAGAGCTGGATAGACGATGGCGACGGCAACAGTCGACGCGGCGTCAACGGCGTCCGGGTTGACGAAGGCGTTTATGAAGGCGGCGAGGTCAGCCGCTTTTACGACCCGATGATCGCGAAACTCATCACCTGGGCGCCGACGCGCCTCGAGGCGATCGACAAGCAGGTCGCGGCGCTCGACAGTTTCGAGATCGAGGGCCTCAGCCACAACATCGATTTCGTCTCGGCGATCATGCAGCATCCGCGCTTCCGCAGTGGCGAGATCACGACCGGCTTTATCGCCGAGGAATACCCCGACGGCTTCCACGGCGCGCCCGCGTCCCCCGAACTGCTCCGCGCGCTCGCCGCCATCGCCGCCTTTGCCGCAACCGCCGAGGCAGATCGCGCGCGGCGGGTGGACGGGCAGCTGGGCAAGCGGCTCCGCCCGCCCGCCGACTGGCAGGTTCGTGTCGGGGGTGCGAACCATGACGTCTCGATCAGCACCGACGGGATCATCGTCGATGGCCAAGACCTCGACATCGAGCTCGAATATACGCCCGGCGACCGCATCGTCGAGGCGACCCTCGACGACGCACCGCTCGCCGTCCGCATCCTGCGCACGCGCGCCGGCTTCAAGCTTACAACCCGCGGCGCCTCGCACATCGCCCGCGTCCTACCCGCCCATGTCGCGCCGCTCAGCGCCCACATGATCGAGAAGATTCCGCCTGATCTGTCGCGCTTCCTGCTGTCGCCGATGCCGGGCCTGCTCACCGCACTCCACGTTGCCGCCGGGGACAAGGTCGAAGCGGGCCAGCCGCTTGCGGTAATCGAAGCCATGAAGATGGAAAACATCCTGCGCGCGGGGAAAACCGGCACGGTCAAGAGCATCAGCGCGGCACAGGGTGAAAGCCTGGCCGTCGATCAGGTCATCCTCGAACTCGACTGATCGCATTGGGGCTTCCCAAGTCCGTGTTACTATAGTAATACAGCGGTGCAAAAGAGGGTGCCGCGATGAGTTTCCGCAATATTTCCGCTTGGGCGATTCGCAACCCGGTTGCGCCCATCGTGCTGTTCATCGCGCTCAGCCTGGCCGGTATCATGTCCTTCATGTCGATGAAGGTGAACAACAATCCGGACATAAGCTTCCCCGCTGCGCAGGTCAGGGTTTCGCAGCCCGGTGCCGCCCCCACCGAGATGGAAACGCAGGTCACGCAAAAGGTCGAAGCGGCATTGCGTGGCATCAATGGCGTTGAGGATATGTCGTCCTACATCGAGGAAGGCACCTCCAACACGACGGTCCAGTTCGCCATTGGGACCCCGGTCGACCGCGCCGTCAACGATGTCCGCGATGCGCTCGCCAACATCCGAAGCGACTTGCCCGACGGCATTCTGGAGCCACAAGTCAGCCGCGTCGACATCGACGGCGGCCCTATTGCCTATTTCTCGGCCGAAGCAACCGACATGACGCTTGAGGAGCTCAGCTGGTTCGTCGACAACACCGTCGCAAAGCGGCTCGTCTCGGTTTCGGGCATGTCGAGCATACAGCGCTCGGGCGGCGTGAAGCGCGAAATCCGCGTCATCCTCGACCCCGCCCGGATGCAGGCGCAAGGCGTCACCGCGTCACAGGTCAATGCCCAACTACGCACGACCAACCTGAACGCGGCCGGCGGACGCGCCGAAATCGCCGGGTCCGAACAGTCGGTCCGCGTGCTTGGCAACGCCGGCAGTGCCTGGCAGCTCGGTGAAAAGACGATTTCGGTCAATGGACGCACGATCAAGCTAACCGACATTGCCACCGTGCGCGACAGTTATGCCGAGCAGCGCAACATCTCGAAAATGAATGGCAAACAGGTTCTGAGCTTTGCGATGGCAAAGTCGAAGGGCGCGTCGGATGTGCAGGTCTATGACCAGGGCGTTGCCCTGCTCCGCCAGCTCGAAAAGGAAAATCCGAAAGTAAAATTCCGCCAGCTGTTTACCACTGTCGATTATACCCGCCAGCAGTATCACTCCGCCATCGACGCGATGTGGGAGGGGGCGGTTCTGGCGGTTCTCGTCGTGCTGGTTTTCCTGCGCGATTGGCGCGCGACGCTGATCTCGGCCGTAGCCATTCCGCTGTCGGCAATCCCGGCCTTCTGGTTTATGGATTTGATGGGCTTTACACTGAACGGCGTCAGCTTGCTCGCACTCAGCCTGGTCGCGGGCGTTCTGGTCGACGACGCCATCGTCGAAATCGAGAACATCGTCCGGCATATGCGCATGGGCAAGACCGCCTATCAGGCCTCGATCGATGCCGCCGATGAGATCGGCCTGGCCGTTCTGGCAACCACGATGGCTATCGTCGCGGTCTTCCTGCCCGTCGGCCTGATGCCGGGCGTATCGGGGCAATTCTTCAAGCAGTTCGGGCTGACGATCGTCGTCGCCGTGCTAGTCAGCCTCGCCGTCGCGCGCCTCATCACCCCGATGCTCGCCGCCTATTTTCTGAAATCGCACGGCCACGCCGCGCACGGTGAAGGGCCGCTGATGGATGGATATATGGGCCTGCTGCACTGGTCGCTCGACACGCGCCGCGTTGGTGCGCTGCGCGGCGAGACGCGCTGGTCGCGAGTCTGGGCGCGCCGCGCCGACCATCGGGTTTGGGTCATGGGGATCGGGGCGCTTGCCTTTGCCCTGACCGTCGTCGCCTTCGGGACGTTGCAGTTTACCGGCCAGCCGACGGTCAACAGCGACTTCAGCCAGGTCAAGATCCAGATGCCGCCAGGCGCAACACTCACCCAAACCGAAGCTGTCACCGACCATGTCGCGCGCCTGCTCGACGCCGCACCCGAAGTCGACAAGGCGTTCGAGGACGTCAACGTCGGCGAAAGCAACATCTTCATCACGCTGAAGAAGGATCGCAGCAAGACCAGCGTCGCGTTCGAACGCGAATTCGCGGCCAAACTACGCGCCATCCCCGATGCCCGTGTGACGTTCCAGAGCCAGAATGGGGGGCTGGGCCGCGATGTGACGATCATGCTTGCCGGGTCGGACCCGGCCCTCGTGACCCTTACCGCAAACAAGCTGGTTGAGGAAATGCGTGGGCTGAAGCAGCTCCGCGCACCCCGGATCGAGGGCGACCTGCAGCGGCCGGAAATCGTCATCAAGCCACACCTTGCCCTGGCCGCCGAAATGGGTGTGACGTCGGCCGCACTTAGCCAGACGATCCGCATCGCAACACAGGGCGACATCGACCAGAACGCGGCCAAATTCTCGCTGTCGGACCGGCAAATTCCGATACGGGTGATGATCGACGCCAGCGACCGGACCAGCCTGTCGACCATCGAAAACCTGCCCGTGCCGACGGTCAGCGGCAGCAGTGTCCCACTGAAACTCATCGCCGACATTTCGTTCGGCGAGGGGCCGTCGCTCCTGCGGCGCTTCAACCAGAACCGCCGCGTTGCGATCGGGGCGGATTTTGCCCCCGGCGTCGTCACCGCGTCGAAAGAGATCGATGCGCTTCCGACCATGAAGAACCTGCCGACCGGCGTGTCGCGCGTGTCGTTCGGCGACGACAAGTTCATGAAGGAAATGCTGACCAACTTCATCGTCGCCGTCGTGTCGGGCGTGCTGCTGGTCTTTGCGGTGCTGGTTCTACTCTACAAGCGCATCCTGCCGCCGTTCGTGAACATGGGCTCGCTGATTCTCGCCCCGCTCGGCGGTGCGATCGCGCTGCACCTGACGGGCAATCCGATTTCGATGCCCGTGCTGATCGGCCTGCTGATGCTGCTCGGCATCGTTGCAAAGAACTCGATTCTGCTGGTCGATTTCGCGCTCGAGGAAATGAACAAGGGCGTGCCGATCTACGACGCCATCGTCGATGCCGGACACAAACGGGCCCAGCCAATCGTCATGACGACAGTGGCGATGGTCGCGGGCATGTTGCCGATCGCACTCAGTTTCTCGGGCGACGGCAGCTGGCGCGCACCGATGGGGATCGTCGTGATCGGCGGCTTGATCCTTTCCACGCTGCTGACGCTGCTCATCGTCCCGCCGCTGTTCAGCCTGGCCGTCGGGATCGAGGCGCGCCTCGGCCCCTGGCTCGGCCGGGTGCTGACTAACGGCGGCGCGTCGGGTGTCCGAGGTGGAACCAGCGCGCCGCAACCTGCGGAGTAAATTTCCTTCAATATCCGCCGTTAACCATGACGAAGCCGGGCGACCCCTTGCCCGCGCATCGTTGGGGTTCGGATGCCAGACCAGATTCTTCCCGCAGAGCTCGCCACGCTGCTCGACACATTACCTGCGGACATTCTCGACAATGTCCGGGTGCTCAGTCTCGACTGTTTCGACACGCTGCTGTGGCGCAGCGGCCATGCCCCGCGCGACGTCTTTGCCGACTTACCGATTGCGGGTGGAGCAACCGGGCGCCGCGTCGCTGCCGAAGCAGGCTGCCGACGCCGCTCTGCCGACCGCAAGGACATAGGCGAAGTCACGCTGACCGAGATTTACACGCGGCTCATGCCGCACGCCGACGTGGACACGCGCGATGCCGCCATCGCGCGCGAGCTGGAGACGGAAGCACGCCATTGTTTTGCCTTTGCGCCCACTGTCGCGTTGATCCGCGCGGCGCGTGCACGCGGGCTGAGCATCATTATCGTCAGCGATACCTACCTGACCGAGGCACAGCTCCGCGCCCTGATCGCAGCCGCCGCCGGAGCCGATGTCGCGGCGATGATCGACCGCATTTTTTGTTCGTGCGTCCACGGCCGGAGCAAGGCAGGCGGCCTGTTCACGCCCGTCCTCGACGCGATGGCGCTGCCCGCGACGGCATTGCTGCATCTGGGCGACAACCGCATCGCCGATTTCGACGCGCCGCAGCGGCTGGGAATCCCCGCGATCCACCTCCGCCAGTTCGACACCGCAACCGAAGGGCACCTGCGGCTGGAGGCCAACGCCAGTGCGCTGATCGATCCGACGACCGGCATCACCCGCGCCGCACTCCAGCTTCACCGCGCACAGATTGCGCTGCGCACCGACAGCGACCCCGCCTTCACCCTCGGCCATGATGTCCTCGGCCCGGTATTCAACGGTTTCGCGCGTTGGTTGCAAGACGAAGCGGCAATGCTCGCGGCGCATTATGACAAGCCGGTCAAATTGCTGTTTCTGATGCGCGACGGCTTCCTGCCGATGCGCGCCTACGAAGCGAGTGGCGGCACCAACGCAGCGGCCATCTCGATCAGCCGCTTCACCGCCCGCCGCGCCAGCTTCGACAGCGACGACGCCATCGACACCTATCTGCGCCAGGAAATCCATGAGCGTTGGGAAGTCCATGCCGACCAGCTGCTGTTGACTGCAACCGAGGGACAGGAGGCCGTCGGCTCCCCCGCGGGGTTCCGCGCCGCGATCCGCACCCCCGAAAACCTGGCCCGCATCCGCGCGCGAAGTGCGGCTTTCGCCGAACGCCTCGCCCGCCACATCGCACGCAATGCCGGAGTCGAACCTGGCGACACGCTGATGCTCGTCGATCTCGGCTACAACGGCAGCGTCCAAAATGCCATCGACCGCGTTCTGCGCCGCTGGACAGGTGGCCATGTTGCGGGACGCTATCTGTTGATGCGCGAAAACGATATAACCACGCTCGACAAGCGTGGCTTCATCGACACGCGGCATTACGACGACCGCGCGCTGCAGCTGCTTACCCGCTCGGTCTCGGTCCTCGAACAGCTCTCCACTGAGATCGCTGGATCCGTCGTCGACTATCGCGAAGACGGCCAGCCGATGCGTAGAAAGCATGTCGGCGGCAGCGAACACGATGCCCTGCGCACTGCGGCGCAGGCCGGGGCGGTGGCGTTCGTATCTAACAGCGGCTGCGGCTTCCACCGCCCGCCTGCACTCGACGACGGCGACGGTCGCCGCATGACCGCTGTGGGCGCACTCGCCCGCCTGCTCCTGCTCCCCGATGCCACCGAACGCGCGCTCTTCGCCGGTCTGAAACACGACGTAAACCTGGGCACCGGGGACACCAACCAGCTGATCGCCGAAGATGCCGCGCGCGAAGGTCTGCGCTGTGGTGGCGTCGGCGCGGCGCTGTCGTCCGAACGCCTGTTTCCGACTGCCGAATTGCAAAGCATCGATCCCGCGCTGACGCTCGCCTTTCTGGGGATGGCCCGTCACGGTCTCGATGTCCGCGCGCCCGACTTTCAGGCGAACGGCCTCGACGTGCCCGTGATCCTTGCCGATGCACACGAACAGACTGCTGTCACCTTGACGGCATGGCCGACGCACGACGGATTCTATCGCCTGATCGTCCCAGTCGGCGCAAGCCGGTTTACCGCCGGGATCATGCTCGGCAAAGTCGCCAGCCATGCCGAAATCGCACAGGTCGCGATCCAGTCGGTCGACGACATGGATCGCCCTTGGGCCGACGCCGCGCAAAATCAGCTGCCCGTCACGCCCGTGCTCGAGGGGTTGCGTGCACTCGGTGGTGCCCTGTTCGAATGTGCGCCCGACAGCCTGATCGTCGTCCCGCCCCCCGCCGCACGCGTCGGCGCACAGGCCGTGACTTTGGTATTCCGCCCGATCGGCGAACCCGATGCCGCCGTCGTCCGCCTCGCGGCGTAATGTGACGCTTGTTGTCACGCGGGAAAACGAAAGCTACGCAAATACTTATGCTCAGTCTTTTGTTGATAGCCAGCGCGCCGGTGGAATCGGACGGCGTTCAAGTCCGACATCCTGCCACGACGACCGCGCCAGTCGGCGCGATAAGCGCAACCACACCTCCCGTGCCAGCCCCCGCCGCGCAGGCTGAGACGCCACCACTGCCTGCGGGCCCGTCGGACACCGCCTCCACGGATATCGTCGTCAGTGCAGAGGCACCCCATATTCCCGGCGATCCACTACAGGCAGCCAATCTGGCGAGTTTCAAGGTGGTGCAGGCCGCCGATCGCGCTGTCATCCGCCCCACGGCGATCGCCTATCGCAACGCTGTTCCCAGGCCAATCCGCGACGGCATCCGCAACTTTTTGAACAACCTGACCGAGCCAGTCGTTTTCGTGAATTTCGTGCTGCAGCTGAAACCCGGCAAAGCCGCCGAAACGCTCGGCCGCTTTGCGATCAATACCACGGTCGGCGCGGCGGGCCTGATCGACATGGCCAAACGCAAGCCGTTCAACCTGCCCTACCGCGTCAACGGGTTCGCCTACACAATGGGCTATTACGGGGTGAAGCCTGGCCCGTTCCTGTTCCTGCCGTTGGTCGGGCCCACCACGGCGCGCGACGTCGTGGGCGTGGTGCTCGACCGGCTGCTCGTGCCACTGACTTTCGGCAAGCCGTTCAACCGGCCCTATTATTCAATCCCCGCCGCCGTGTTCGGCCAACTCGACCAGCGCGCGCAGCGCGACGCCAAGCTGGACACGCTGCACAACGACTCTGGCCGCCCCTATGGCGCGACCCGCGAGGACTATCTGGAAAGGCGGCAGGTCGAAATCGACGAACTGCACGGCAGGAAAAACCTCTACGCGCCGCCGCCAGTCGTCCCGACGGTGCCGAGATAGCCATTCCGGGCACGCTGTAGCGCAATTCCGGCCAGATTCTGCGACCGCGCAACCTTCCTGATCTGCGCGGGTCGAACCCCGCCCATCGCGACGAAGGTCGCCAGATGCGCCTGCAACGCCGGACTGCGGCATTTCCACACGCCCTTCGCCTGATGGATCACCGTTGCCGCATCGCCCAGCAACACGAACTCCTCGACCCCCAGCTGCTGCGCCACGCGCAGCGCCGCGATCAGCGCCAGCCACTCGGCATCGTTGTTGGTGCCATGCCCCAAATCGCGAAAGAAATGCGTAACTCCGCGCGCCACCACCGCCGCCTCCATCCGCCCGGGGTTCGGCTGACACCCGCCGTCGAAGAAGATTTTCAGGCGTGGGTTGGACATGCGCGTTGCGGCACGTTGGTCGTTCAGTTCTGCGGCACCCGGCGGAGAATCTTTTCCATCGGGCGTCCCTTCGCCAACTCGTCAACGAGTTTGTCGAGGTAGCGGGTCTCGCGCATCGTCGGTTCCTCGACATCTTCGACGCGAACCCCGCAAACCGTGCCGGTGATCAACGACCGCAGCGGATTCATGCCGGGTGCAGCGGCGAAGAAATTCTCGAAACTGGTTTTCTGCGCCAGCATAGCGTCCAATGTCTCGTCGCTATGTCCCGTCAGCCAGCGGAGGATCTCATCGACTTCGGCTTTGGTCCGGCCCTTCTTTTCCGCCTTAGCGATGTAAAAGGGATAGACGCTGGCGACGCTGGCCGAACATATCTTGTGCTTCCTCATCGTTCACCCCCGCAATCGCTCCGCATGCCAGCGCAGATGGTCGGCCATGAAGGTCGAGATGAAATAATAGCTGTGATCATACCCCGGCTGCATCCGCAAGGTCAGCGGGATACCCGCCGCCGCGCACGCCGCTGCCAGCAGTTCGGGGCGGAGCTGTTCGGCCAGAAAATTATCCGCCTCGCCCTGATCGACGAGCAGGTCCGCGACCCGCGCACCATCCTCGATCAGCGCCACAGCGTCATGCGCGCGCCAGGAGGCCCGATCGCCGCCGAGATACCCGCCGAGCGCCTTCTGCCCCCACGGCACCTGCGACGGCGCGACGATGGGTGAAAAGGCACTGACGCTCTTGAACCGCCCAGGATTGCGCAGCGCCACAGTCAGCGCGCCATGCCCGCCCATCGAATGGCCGGTGATCCCCTGTGCGCCGATGTCGACCGGAAAATTCGCCGCGATCAGTGCGGGCAGTTCGCCCTCGATGTAAGACCGCATCCGGAAATGCGGCGTCCACGGCGGCTGTGTTGCATCGACATAAAAGCCAGCCCCCTGCCCCATGTCATAGGCATCGTCGTTCGCAACCCCCTCGCCGCGCGGGGAGGTGTCGGGCGCGACGAGGACCAGCCCGAGTTCGGCGCACACGGCGCGAAACTCCCCCTTTTCGGTGACATTGGCGTGCGTGCAGGTCAGCCCCGACAGATACCAAACCACCGGCAGCTTCGTGCCGGGGTCATGATCCGGCACGAACACCGAAAACACCATGTCGGTGCCAGTGCTGACGGCGGCATGGCGGTACACGCCCTGCGTGCCGCCATGACTGCAAACGGTGGAAACGGTCTCGAGGGTCATGCGCGTGTCAGGCAGCCATACGGTGCAGTGCGCACAGCTTGTTGCCGTCGGGATCGCGCAGATAGGCCAGGTACATCTTCATCCCGCCGCCTTCGCGGACGCCGGGCGCGTCCTCGATAGCCGTGCCGCCATTCGCCACACCGGCAGCATGCCACGCATCGGCCTGTTCCGGGGTCATCGCCAGACCGATGGTGCAGCCATTCCCGTGGGTCGCCGGCTGGCCGTCGATCGGAGGCGTCACAAGGAACAACCCGCCATTGTTCGCATAGATCAGACGACCCTTCGGATCGAGCGTGCCGGGCTTGCCGCCAATTGCCGCAAATGTCGCGTCATAGAACTTCTTCGACCGGGCTATGTCGTTGCTGCCCACCATCATGTGACTGTACATTTTGCTCTCCTCCTCGAGTTATATTTCGACCGCTATCGTTGCGGTTGCCGCGTCACCGGTATTGGGCATGTCGCGCGGATCGATCAACAGCAGATGCGTTTCGCCGTGGCGCGACACGGGGCGATGTTCGGTACCGCGCGGCACCACGATCATCTCGCCGGGGCGGAGCGTCTCAGTCCGGTCCCGGAACTCCATATCCAGCTCCCCCGCGATGACGAGGAACAGCTCGTCGGTGTCATCGTGCTTGTGCCAGACGAATTCGCCCGCAACCTTCACCAAACGGACCTCATGATCGTTGTAACGAGAAACGATACGCGGTGCCCAGTGGTCTGAAAAGCTCGCCAGCTTCTCCGCAAGGTTGACCTTGGCCACCATCAGAAGACCACGACGCTCCGAATGCTCTCTCCTGCACGCATAAGGTCGAACCCCTTGTTGATCTCGTCGAGTGAAAGCACGTGGGTGATCATCGGGTCGATCTCAATCTTGCCGTTCATGTACCAGTCGACGATCTTGGGCACGTCGGTCCGGCCCTTGGCGCCGCCGAACGCGGTGCCGCGCCAGTTACGCCCGGTGACCAATTGGAACGGGCGTGTGCTGATTTCCTTACCGGCCTCGGCGACCCCGATGATGATGCTGGTGCCCCAGCCGCGATGACATGCCTCGAGCGCTTGCCGCATCACGGTCGTGTTGCCGGTGCAGTCGAACGTATAGTCTGCGCCGCCGTCGGTCAGCGCGACCAGATGCTGAACGATATCGCCATCAATGGTGTTCGGATTGACGAAGTGCGTCATGCCGAACTTTTTGCCCCATTCCTCGCGGTCGGGGTTGATGTCGACGCCGACGATCATGTTCGCGCCCGCCATCCGCGCACCCTGCAGCACGTTGAGGCCGATCCCGCCCAGGCCGAAGATAATTACGTTATCGCCCGGCGCGACCTTGGCCGTGTTCACGACAGCGCCCACACCGGTGGTGACGCCGCAGCCGATATAGCAACTCGTCTTGAACGGCGCGTCGGTGCGGATTTTGGCCACCGCGATCTCGGGGAGGACGGTAAAGTTCGAGAAGGTCGAGCAACCCATATAGTGGAAGATCGGCTGCCCCTTGTAGCTGAACCGCGACGTCCCGTCAGGCATCAACCCCTTGCCCTGTGTGGCGCGGATCGCGGTGCACAAATTGGTCTTGCCGCTGAGGCACGATTTACACTGGCGACACTCGGGCGTGTAGAGCGGAATGACGTGGTCGCCCGGTACGACACTGGTCACGCCGGCGCCGACCTCGCGCACGATACCTGCGCCCTCATGGCCCAGGATGCTCGGAAAGATACCTTCCGAGTCCAGCCCGTCGAGCGTGTAAGCATCGGTGTGGCAAATGCCAGTGGCCATAATCTCCACTAGCACTTCGCCCGCCTTCGGCCCTTCAAGGTCGACTTCGACGATTTCCAGCGGCTGTTTCGCCTCGAATGCAACGGCAGCACGGGTCTTCATGGGCTTTGCTCTCCTCCGACGGGATCGACGCCTAATCGGCGCCGTCGCGTGAGGCAATCGGGCAGGTGCGCAAACGGCGAGAATTGTCGCGCCCACACTTACCAATATTGACGATTTTCGCCAATCGCTTTAAAACTGTTTTACTTAGGCAATACGGAATGAAACGATGGCGCGTCCCCTGACCGATCTCGACGCCGGTCGGGCGCAGTTGCTCAATGAAGTCGAGGCGCTGATTCGTCAGCGTGGCGCGACGACAGTGACATTGGCCGAAGTCGCAGCGGCATCGGGCATGTCGACCGGCAATCTCTATCGCTTTTTCGAGAGCAAGGAGGCGCTGTACGAGGCCGTCGCCGAACGCTGGTTCGCGCCGAAAATCAGGATCATGGAAGAGGTGGTCGCCAGCAACCTGCCGCCACGTGACAAGCTCTACGCCTTTTTCGCGCGCCGGTTCGTCCTGATGCGCGACAATTTCGATGCGGACCCGATCCTGTTCGAAAGCTATACGCAGCTGGGCCGCGAGCATTTTGAGACTGTGCGTGGCTATGTCGACCTTGCCGACCATTATCTGGCGATGGTAGTCGCGGAATTGATAGACGCCGGGCACTTTACCGGACTGACCATCGACCAGGCGGTCTCGCTGATCAACCTGATGATTCAGCCGTTCTGTAACCCCGACATGATGGCGATGCTGCGCCATAGTGTCAGCGAGAAAAAGCTGGCGCGGATCATCGATGCCATCACGGGCGGCCTGCACGGGGGTGACACCAATGTGCTGTCTCTGCCCAAGATAGCCGGCCCTGCTTAAAGCACAGCAGCCTAGGCGGCGAGGAACAGGCTGTCGTGCCGCCGGGTCGGCGCCGATTCAGCGACTCGATCCGGATCGCCCGCGCTGCGAGCGGTTGCGGATTTTGGCAGGGCGAGCAGGCAAATCACATAGCCGATAATCGCGCTGCCGCCGTAACCGACGACCGGGGTCGGATAGTTCCCGAGCGCGGCGGCGATGATGATCGCCAACCACACCGCGCCGAACGCGGCATAGGCTTCGCGGTGATCGGCGTCACATAGTGCGCCGACAATTGCCGGTACGATCATGATCGCCGCTCCGCCCAGCACCGACAGACCAGCGAACAAGTGAACGTCGAACGATGAATAGAGAATCTGGTCGACAAAGGGCATCGCCGGTAACACGTCGGGCCGGATCAGCGTGACCACGAAGCCAGTGAGTGCCGCCCCCAGCGCGACAAGGACGATGCGTTCACGCCGGACCAACGCAAGGGCAACCATGGCCGCTGTCAGTGCGCCGGACATCGCGCGGTCGGGCTGATTCGCCATGGCGATCGCCGCCAGCACGATCGCAAGCATCGACCATCGATCACGGTTGCGCGCGAAATGGATCGTGATGACAGGCAGGAACAACAGGCTCGACTGGATGAAAAGCCCACCGACTGCCACCCAGCGCGCCGCACCTTCGACCCGCGCGCCGAACAGGCTGGTCAGCAGCAGGATGACACTGAGCGCGAGAGCAATGGCGCGCAGGTTGAGTCGGGGACCGCGCACGAGCGCGGTCGCGGCTCCCACCGAAGCAAAACCGATCGCCAGCGCCCCCGCATTCAGCGCCAGATAGCGCAGCGGCGCACCTGCCAAAGTCATGTAGACCAGGCCCAGCCCGGTCGCCGCGATCGCGCAGATCGCCGCCACACGCTGCGGGCGATTCAATAACTGATTTTTCACTGGCATCGGACCGGCTCCCTGGCGAAAAAGCGCCTGACCTGCCGCAGCCAGAGGCCAGGTAAAAGGGCGCAGAAAATGAAATTTGATGGCCTCGACGAGCGTAAAGCCGAGGAAGCCGAGCGCGTAACGTAGCGCTGCATTGCTGTGCGCCATGCAGGCCACTTCGTTCTCCATCGCCTGGCCCCAGGATCGCAGGGCGTTGGGCAGCAGTCGCCGTGAAAGAGCCACGGCCGCTGCCGTCAGAAAGCCCGTCAGTTGCGCCCGCCCAGTCACGCGAGCGCCGTTGGCACGGGGGCCATCGCCGGTGCATCTGGCGTGACCAATGAAGCGGCAAAACGCTGTCCCGCTGGGGTTAGGCGATAGGCATGACGGGGTGGTCGTCCGGGCTCGGTGGATGCCTGCCACTCGGCTTCTAGATATCCCTGCGCCTCGAGCCGGATCAGCAACGGATAAAGCGTCCCGGATTTGATTCCCGTACGGCGGCAAACGTCGTAGCCATGCGTCCAGCCGCCGCGCGCGCCGGCAATGACCAAAAGGGCATCGGTGGCGATGGACGACAAGGGACGATTTCGACGCATGATCACTTAATTCTACCTAGATAGATTAAGAGTCAATCTGTGGGTGTATAAGAACGCAAAAAAGGCCCCGGAACCCGGAGCCTGTTTGGCGGTGTAGATGAAGTTGCTCGCGAGGCCTGGTTGCGGGAGCAGGATTTGAACCTGCGACCTTCAGGTTATGAGCCTGACGAGCTACCGGGCTGCTCCATCCCGCGATACCGAGGTAAAGCGTGAGGCCTCGCAGCCGAGACTTTTCAACATTGGAATGGGTTCAATTAGAATACCCTCATGCACATGCGCGCCTGCTACAAAGCCTGGCGACGTCCTACTCTTCCGACGCTTGAGCGGCAGTACCATCGGCGCTGTCTGGTTTCACGGCCGAGTTCGAGATGGGATCGGGTGGGTCACAGACGCTATGGCCACCAAGCTATGAAGCAGGCGCGAATATGCGTTTGGGCGTTCTTAAAATCGACGACGTGCACTTTAGTATAAAATGACCAATTATAAGGCGTCTGATTGATTATCCTCATCAACCAACAGCCAGAGCTGTCGTTGATGGTGGGACTCTCAAGCATGAACAGAGCAATTAGGACCAGTTAGCTCCACGCGTTACCGCGCTTCCACACCTGGCCTATCAACGTGGTGGTCTTCCACGGCTCGATGAAATCTTATCTCGAGGGAGGCTTCCCGCTTAGATGCTTTCAGCGGTTATCCCGTCCATACATAGCTACCCTGCTGCAC
>JBBROX010000009.1:0-112744 GCA_038228865.1 Sphingomonadales bacterium
AATCAATACGGACCACTCAGTGGGGGCCGGTCAAAGGGCTGGTGCCGCCTACAGGACTCGAACCTGTGACCCCCGCATTACGAATGCGATGCTCTACCAGCTGAGCTAAGGCGGCGTGCCGGCAAGGGCGCGCGATTAACAGCGTCGGGTGCCCCCTGCAAGCACGGATGCGGCCAAGGATGCGGCACGGCACGTCTTAACGACTTGGTAACCAAACAAGTCCATTTCCCAGCGCAGAGATTTTTGAAGGGCCGATTGGGGGTTCATGTCGATGGACAGGCAGCACGACTTCACGGAACGGACCGACCGTGATGGCGCGGATCGGGGGCCGGACCTGTCGGCAAACGATGCCGCGGTCGAAGCGCCGCCCGTGATCGGGACCGACGAGCGCCGCATGCATGTGCGCGCCTATAACTACTGGGTCTCGCTGCTGGGCGGGCGCAATTATCCCTCAGTCGAGGATCTCGAGCTCGACAACCTATCCGATTTCGGCCCGCACAGCGTGTTGCTCGATTTCACGCATGCCGGGGAAACGCCCGGGATTGCCTGGCTGGGCGAACGCCTGTCTCACGAATGCAATTTGCCGGAGGATGTCGCCAGCGTCGCCGATGTACCGCCGCGCTCATTGCTGTCGCGGTTGACCGACCACCATCTTCAGATCATCGCCAACCGCGCGCCGATCGGGTTCGAGGCCGAATTCGTCAATACGCGCGGCAACAACACCATGTACCGCGGCATATTGCTGCCGTTCTCGTCGGACGACGAAACTATCGATTTCATCTATGGCGTGATCAACTGGAAGGAAGTGGCCGACGCGGAAATCGTCGCCGCGCTCCAACAGGAAGTTGCCCAGAGCGTCACCGGTGTTGCTCCCCGGCCCGCCCCGCGCCCGATGGTGCCGGTATGGGCCGACGGACCTGGCGCTATCGGTACTGCCTCGTCGCCCCGGACGGCGGAGCATGTCGACGGCGAGCGGGACGAGCTGCATGCAGACGCCGCGTATGATCAAGACGGCGAGGAGGCCGCGCCTCTCGATGCCGGGGAAACGCTGGCCGCATGGCTCGACGTCGCCCGCGCCAATGCCGATGCAGCACTGACTGCGGATACGCGTGGCCGTGCCGCACTCTACAAGGCGCTGGCCGGTGCCTATGATTTCGCGCTGATCGCCGAAACGCGCGCCGATGAATATGCCAGCCTGCTGGCGGACGCAAAGATCAAGGTTCAGGAACGCGCGCCGATGACACCGGTCGCCAAGCTGATTTTCGGTCGCGACTATGACAAGACCCGCCTGACCGAATTTGCCGCCGCCCTGTCGTTTGCGCGTCGCCGCGAACTGCCTGCGGGGGGCATGAAGCTGTTCCTCGAAACCTATCCCGGTGGCCTGAAGGCGATCGTCGCCGCCGATCGTCGCGAACGCCGCCCTGTCGACAAGCCGGTCAAGCCCGATTTCACGCGCCAGGCCGCGCGCAACCTGCCCGAACAAGCCTATCTGACGCTGTCGGGCAACGACGAATTCGTCATCATGGTGGCGCGCCGCGTCGATACCGAACGGGTCGCGATCATCGGTGTCGTCAGCGACGACAAGCCGATGCTCGACCGGGCGTTGCGGCATATCGTGGAATAAAATTGCGCGGCGCTTGAGGTCGTAACCTACGGGGCGCATAGGGACGCATCGAGACAAAAACGATACGGATGCCCGACATTATGGCTGCCCGCGCGACCGATTCCGCGATTTCCCCCGACCCGAAAAATATCGATCTTCTGGCCAAGGCGCTGGTTGCGGGCGCTCTGCCCGGCGAAACCGATGGCTTTTCGAAGGCGGATCGGACCGCCGCCGCCGCGCTGGCGCTGGCCGCGCTCGACGAACGACGTGGGGACGCACCGGCGATCAGAATCGAATCGGGCACCGATGCAAAGGGCCGCCGCCTCATGCGCCTGGCCGTCGCCAACGACGACATGCCGTTTCTGGTCGATTCGATTGCCGACGCGATCACGGCACAGGGCCTTGCCATCGACCGCATCCTCCACCCGATCGTGTCGGTCGTGCGGAGCACTGCGGGCGGTTTTGCGGGCCTGGGCGAAAAGGGTGCACGCACCTCGCTGATCTATATGGAAACCGAACGCGCTGACGCGCGCGTGCGGCACGACCTGTCGGCGGCGATCGCGACAGCGCTCGGCCATGTCCGCGCCGCCGTGACCGACTGGGCGGCGATGAAAACGGCGCTCGCCGCCGACGCCCAAACGCTGGGCGAGAGCGAAGGTGCCAAGTTGATGCACTGGTTGCTCGAACGCAATTTCACCCTGCTCGGATCGGCGCATTACCCGGCCAAGGGCGGGACCACGGACGCCCTGGGTATTGCTGCATCGATCGGCGACGCTGTGCTCGCGCCCGAACAGCGGACCAAGGCGACAGCTTGGCTGGGCAAGAACGCCGGGCCGCTGCTCGCCAAGTCGAATTTCCTGTCGACCGTTCACCGCCGCGCGCCGCTCGACCTCGTCGTCGTGCCCGCCCCTGATGGGGTCCGTATCCACGCCGGGCTTTGGACCAGTGCCGCGCTCAGTGCGGCACCGCAGAACATTCCGGTGCTGCGTGACCGCCTGTCCTCGTTGATGGTCCAATACGGCTTCTCGCCCGATGGCCATGCCGGGAAGGCGCTGACGCACGCGCTGACGGACCTGCCGCACGATCTGTTACTGGCCATCGATCCGGCGACGCTCGAACGCCTGGCGTTGACGGCCATGTCGCTCGCGGACCGTCCGCGCGCCGATCTGGTGCTGACCCGCGATGCGCTCGACCGGCACTTGTTCGCCTTCGTCTGGCTGCCGCGCGACGAGCTGACCACGGCGCGTCGGGTCGCGATTGCGGAGATGATCGCGGCGGACGCCGACGGCGATCTGCTCAACTGGTCGATCGATCTGGGCGACGGTGAAGTTGCGCTGATCCGGTATACGTTCGACCGGCGACAGGCGGTCCGCGAACCTGACGAGGCGAAACTTCGCGCGGCGCTCGTGGCGATGGTGCGTGGCTGGGTCGAGGCGGTCGAGGCCAGTCTGATTGCGGCGGGCGACCACACTGGCGCGACGCGGCTGGCGCTGCGCTATGCAGAGGCATTTCCGGTGCCCTACCGGACCGGCGCAGGACCGGATGAAGCGGCACTCGACATCATCCGCCTTGCGCGGCTCGGGACGCCGACCGACCGGCAGGTGCGGCTCTATCGCAATGCCGCTGATGACACAGGCCGGCTGCGGCTGAAGCTCTACAGTCTTGCGCCCGTCATGCTGTCCGATGTCGTTCCGGCGCTGGAGAATTTCGGCTTTCGGGTGGTCGAGGAGGTGTCGACACTGATCGGCGGCGGCACGCTCGGCCATATGCACCGGTTCGTGCTCGATCTGGGCGACGCGAGTGCGGCTGCGCTGGTTGCCCGGCAAGATGTTGTCGAGGGTGCCATTGCCGCAGTTCTGGAAGGGGCGTCGGAGAACGACCGGTTCAACGATCTTGTCGTCACCGCCGGGTTCGATCCGCGCGCCGTCGTCCTGTTGCGCGCGATGTTCCGCTATTTGCGCCAGACAGGCCTCAGCTATGGTCTCGATACCGTGGTTGAGGCATTGCGCCGCCATCCGCATATCGCGCGGGCTGTCGTCGATCTGTTCGCGGCGCTCCATGATCCGGCAACGAAGAAGCGCGATGCGCTGCGCGAAACTGCCGAAGGGGCCATCGAGCGCGGTCTGTCGCAGGTTGCCGCCATCGACGAGGATCGCGTGCTGCGCCTGCTCCGCGCGGTCGTCCGCGCGACGCTCCGCACGAATTTCTACGCGCCCGCCGGCCAGACCGCGATTGCGTTCAAGTTCGACAGTGCGAAGGTGCCGGGACTGCCGGCGCCGGTGCCGTGGCGCGAAATCTGGGTCTACAGTCCCCGCGTCGAGGGCATTCATTTGCGCGCCGGGCCGGTGGCGCGCGGGGGTCTCCGTTGGTCCGACCGGCGGGACGATTTCCGGACCGAAATCCTTGGCCTGATGAAGGCGCAGCGCGTGAAGAACGCGGTCATCGTGCCGACGGGTGCCAAGGGGGGCTTCTTTCCCAAGATGCTGCCCAATCCTGCGACCGACCGCGACGCCTGGCTGATCGAAGGAACGGAAAGCTACCGCATCTTCATCCGCACCTTGCTGTCGGTCACCGACAACATCGTCGAGGGCAAGGTCGTGCATCCCCCGCAAGTTGTCATCCACGACGGCGACGACCCGTATTTCGTCGTGGCCGCCGACAAGGGGACGGCGACATTCAGCGATGTCGCCAATGCCATCGCGATTGAGCATAATTTCTGGCTGGGCGATGCGTTCGCGTCGGGCGGCAGCGTCGGTTACGACCACAAGGCGATGGGCATCACGGCCAAGGGCGCGTGGGTTTCGGTCCAGCGCCACTTTGCCGAAATGGGCACCGATGTGCAGAGCCGGCCGATCCGCGTCGTCGGCTGCGGCGATATGTCGGGCGATGTCTTCGGCAACGGGATGCTGTTGTCGAAGACGCTGAAGATCATCGCGGCCTTCGACCACCGCCACATCTTCCTCGATCCAAATCCCGATCCCGCGACAAGCTGGGAAGAACGCGCCCGCATGTTCGTGCTGCCGCGGTCGTCGTGGGCGGACTACAATGCGAAGCTGATTTCGAAGGGCGGCGGCGTGTTCCCGCGCAGCGCCAAGTCGATCAAGCTGACGAAGGAAGTGCGCACCGCGCTCGACATCGCCGACACCGAACTGGAACCGGCGGCGCTGATTTCGGCGATCCTCCAGAGCCAGGTCGACCTGATCTGGTTCGGTGGCATCGGCACCTATGTAAAGGCCGCGAGCGAAAGCCACGGACAGGTGGGCGATCCGGCCAATGACGGGTTGCGGGTGAATGCCGAAGATGTCCGCGCCAAGGCTATCGGCGAGGGTGCGAACCTGGGCGTGACCCAGGCCGCGCGCATCGCTTTCTCGCTGAAGGGCGGCCGGATCAACACCGACTTTATCGACAATTCGGCGGGCGTCGATTGCTCGGATCACGAGGTCAACATCAAGATCGCGTTGAACGCCGAGGTCGCGGCCGACGCGTTGACCATGCCGAAACGCAACACCTTGCTCGCGAAAATGACCGATCAGGTTGCCGGACTGGTGCTCGAGGACAACCGGCTGCAGACGCTGGCGCTGTCGATTGCCGAGCGTGGTGGCGCAAGCACCGTGCCGTCGCTTGTTCGCCTGATCGAGACGTTCGAATCCACCGGTCGCCTCGACCGCGCGGTCGAGGGGCTGCCGTCGAATGACCTGCTCGCCCGGCGTGCGCAGGACGGGCATGGGCTGACCCGACCAGAGCTGGCGGTAGTGCTGGCAACGGCCAAGCTCGCGCTGCAGGATGCCATCGAACATACCGACCTCGCCGCCGATCCGGCGATGGTCCCCGAACTGCTCGCGGCTTTCCCCGCGGGCATGCGCAAAGCGCACGCCGGGGCCATCGAGCACCACCAGCTGCGCGGCGAAATCGTCGCGACAAAGGTCGCCAACCGCATCGTCAACCGGATGGGCCTGATCCATCCCTATGAACTTGCGGAAGAGGAAGGCGCTTCGCTCGGCGACATCGCCGCCGCCTTTGTCATTGCCGAGGCGCTGTTCGACGCGCGCAGCCTGTGGTCGATGATCGATGCGGCCGACATCGGCGAAGGCGCGCGGTTGCTGTTGTTCGAACAGGTTGCGGTCGAACTGCGCGCGGCGATGGCGGATTTATTGCGCGGATCGGTGGCGGGCCGTTCGATCGGCGATACGATTGCCGCGCTGACACCGGGCGTCGCCAAGCTCGACGCCAGCGTCGATACGCTGCTGCTTGACGAAACCCGGACGCAGGCGCGCGGCTTCGCAACGCGCCTGACCGAAGCGGGCGCGCCGAAAAAGATCGTGGAACGCGTCGTGCGCCTTGCCGAACTCGACGGCGCGGTGGGGCTGGCGGCACTGGCCGAGCGGTCCGGCACGGATGCGATCGTGTTGACCCATGCCTTTACCAGCCTGGGGGCGGCACTGGGTCTCGATTGGGCACAGGGGGCCGCCATGCGCGCCAATCCCGTCGATCCGTGGGAACGGCTGCTGGTCGCCGGGCTCAGCCGCGATTTTCAGCAGATGCGGCTCGAATGGCTCGCGCGCGATGCGACGTCGCCGAAGGCCCGCGTCACGGCATGGCTCGAAACCCACGCCGCGCGCGTCCGCGAATTCCGCCATCTGGTGGACCGGGCCAAGGTGTCCGTCGCGCCGTCACCGGCGATGCTCGCGCAGATCGCGGGCCAGGCGCGGGTATTGTTGGGGCGGGTCTAGCCCATCACCGGGAAGGCCACAGCAATCGCCCAGAACAGGCTGCCGCCGACCAGCACACCCGCGAGCAAGCGCGTGCCATGCAGGCGCGACCATAGCAGGAATCCGGTCACCGCCATCGTCACCAGTGCGCCCGCAATCGTATCGATCAACAGAACCCAGGCGATCGGCAGGCCCACACCCTTGTGCAGGTTCTTGAGCGTACCGAGGAAGCCCGTGGCCTCGCGTTTCGCCGTCGCGTGGTTTGCGCCGGGGACGTAGGTCACGGTCACCTTGGCGTCGGGCATGGTAAACGCCTGAGTCCAGGTTTCCGCCGCCCTCACATCCTTGCCCATAAAGCGCGCGCCGGTGCCCTTGCCGCCGGGTCCGCCTTCGGGTCCGCGCGGTGGTCGCGCATTGACGGGGAGCGATAATGTCTTCTTCGCCCATTTGGCGAGCGCATCGGGATTGGCGATCGATCCGGGGAGGACGGGCAGTTCAACCGACGCTACTTCGACCGGTTCGCCGGTGTCGATCTTCAGCAGGCTCCGGTGGTTGAGCAGGAATCCGCTGGTTCCCATCAGCAGAAAGAACAGCGCGCCCCAAAAGCCGGTCCAGGCGTGAACCCGCTTCAGCCAGCGCAGAAATACCGTGCTTTGCCAGCGGCGGGGCACGAAAAACAGGCCGGACTGGTTCAACAAGACCGCTTTCCTCTTCAGACTTCCGCCCAGCGGCGGAGCAGATTGTGATAGACACCGGTCAGTTCGATGACCGCGCGATCGTCCTGCCCGCGGCCGGCAGCGACGCTGCGCACGGCATTGTCGAGATCGAACAGGATGCGCCGCTCCCCGTCGTCGCGGATCATCGACTGCACCCAGAAGAACGAGGCGACACGGACACCCCGCGTCACCGGCTCGACGCGGTGTAGGCTCGACGCCGGATAGAGCAGCATATGCCCGGCGGGCAGCTTGACCGATTGCGCGCCATAGCGATCCTCGACAATCAGCTCGCCGCCGTCATAGCTTTCAGGAGCGGCCAGAAAGAGCGTGGCCGACAGATCGCTGCGGACACGGATGTCGGTGCCGCGCATGCGAACGGCGTTGTCCACGTGCGTCCCGAAATTGTCGCCCCCCTCATAGCGATTGAACAGCGGCGGAAAGATCTTCGCGGGCAAGGCCGCCGCAATGAACAACGGACTGCGCTGAAGCGCAGCCACCACGGTCGCGCCAGCCTCGCGCGCCGCCGCCGAATCCTCGGGCAGTTGTTCGTTCTTCTTGGCAAGCGCGGACTGATGGCCGGATGTCACATTGCCATCCACCCAATCGGCGGCATCGACGGTCGCGCGAATCCGCGCGACCTCCGTCGGCATCAGCAGGTCAGGAATCGCGATCAGCATTGGAACTCTCTAATGCAACGCAGTCGCATTGCCATCAGAAGCTGTAGAACAGGCTGGCGACTGCCGACCGTCCTTCGCCCGGCGTCGCCCAGCCCCCCGTGATGGCGCCAGACGTTGCGTTGATGTTGTTGCGGATGCCTGTGTAGTACCGCTCGTTGGTCAGGTTGGTGATGTTCACCTGCGCGGTCACGCCCTTCGCCACTTCATACGACAGGAATGCCCGGTGGGTCAGATAGGCATCGGAGCGATACTGCGTCCGACCTAGCAGCGTGCGCTGATTAAGCGCGAAGCTGCCCTGATAGCTGAGGCCGTACCCGATCTGCAGGCCGAACGGCAGCTGATAGGTCGTGAACAAGCTGCCCGAATGCTTCGGCGTCTGGATCAGCTCGTCTCCGCGCTGCGGATCGGGAATTGTGGCACTGTTGACGCAGGCCGTGCTGGGGCTGGCAAGACAGGCGTTGGACACCGACTGAAGGACCGATCCGTCGAGATAGGTGTAATTTGCAAAGACCGACCAGGCCGAAGTGATATTGCCGGACAGGCCGAGCGCGATGCCGTCCACCCGACTACGCCCGTCGAGCACCTGCAGGCCCGCCGCCTGTGCCGGATCGTTCGACGCCACGCGGAAGTTGGTGCGCTCGTTGCGGAAAAAAGCCGCCGTTGCTTGTAGGTGACCGAACAGCGTGGCCTTCACGCCTACCTCGATACTGCGCGCCTTTTCCGGGGCTGTCGCGCAAGGGTCGGCTCCGCCCGCCACCGTCAGGACACCACAACCGAGGCGGACCGTTGCCGACGAGGGCGTCTGCGCATTGGCATAGGCCGCATAGAGGTTCACGTTTTTTACAGGCTTGAACACGATGCCGACGCGGTACGAAAACAGGTTCTCGTTGCTTGTCTGCGGCGCGGCGGTGAGCGGCGTCAGCGCCGTCGTCCCGGGCGGCACGACCTGCAACGGAATGGCCCGGAACGTCGCTTTGTTTTTCTCGTAGCGAACGCCGGCGTTCAGTTCCAACATTGTGCCGAGTTCCAGATTGTCGAACGCATAGATCGCGGCATTGCGCGTCTCGCTTTTGGAAATCGCCGTCACGGTGAAGTTGATCGGCCCGGTATAGGTCGTGACCGGCTTCGTGATGCTGATCTGCGGTAGGATGACGGCCTGACCCAGCGCATCGCGTGCCAGCGACGCGGTCGTGATCGAATAATCCTCCTGGCTGAACGCCCCGCCGACGACGAGCGTGTTGCGGATGCCATCCTTTTCGCCCGCAACCCAGCGCAGGTCGGTCTGATTGTAGAGCAGTGTGTTGTCCTGATCGCGGACAAGGCCGCGCGGACCGTTTGGCTGGAAAAATCCGGGCGCAACCGGAATGGAAATCGACGCGCGAAACACGCCGCTTGAATCGACGACATTGGTCAGTGTGGCGGTACAGGCTTGCCCGACCGTGGCCGTTGGTGTCGCGGTCGTCGGCTGAAGGCCGGTTCCGGCAAGGCAGAACGTCCCCTGCGGCGCGCTCGTCTGGCTGTATTGCTTCACCCGCTGGAAACGCGTCATGTTGGTGATGACCAGGCCTTCGCTGAACTCATGGCGGAACTTGGCGCTCAGTCGGTCGATCGTCGTTTCCTGCTTGTCGAGGTTGACGATCCCGAAATAGTCGCTGTCGTCGACGCCGGGCAGCGGCCCGTTGTTGATCTGGTTCTTGAAATAGGGAACGCCATAGATCGGCGTGTTGTCGTCGCGCTGATGCACATAGCTCAGCGTTAGGCTGGTCGGCGAATCCACACCGATGGTGATCGACGGCGCTACGCCCCAGCGTTTGAACTTCTCGACATCGCGGCCGGGTACATCGTTACGGTGGAACATCGCGTTCAACCGGACGGCGACGACCGGCGACAGGCGCCAGTTGCTGTCGAGCGTCGCGCGGTAATAATCGTCGGTGCCGACAGCGCCCGACAGGATCGTCAGGTCGCGCGATTGCGGATCCTTCGACACCAGGTTGATCGTGCCGCCAACCGAACCCGACCCGCTGTAGACCGAATTCGCCCCGTTATAGATTTCGATCTGTTGCAGGTTGAACGGATCGGTCCGGCTGTATTGTGCGCTGTCGCGGACGCCATCGACGGTAATGTCGTTGTTCGCGGAATAGCCGCGCAGGTTGATCGAGTCGCCATAACCACCCCCACCTTCACCTGCGCCGAAGGTGATCCCCGGGATCGTCGTCAACGCGTCGCGAAGGGTGAGCAGATTCTGTTTGCGCAGCACCTGATCGCTGATCACGGTCACCGTCTGCGGTGTCTCCATCAATGGTGCGACGGACTTTGACGATTGGACTGCGGGGGTCTGCTGGCCGGTAACGACAATGGTGGCAGCGTCGTCCACCGGTTCTTCTGCGGCTTGCGCGGGGATCGCGAACAAACCGACACAGCCGAGCGCGAGGAAAGCGGGTAGAGACGACACCGGAAGATTTGGCTTGGTAAAACTCGAACGCGACATGGATGCGAAACCCCTCTCCGCAACTGTCGCTATTGAGAGTCGTTCGCAGAGTCAACGCTCTTGCGACACATTCGCAATTTTAGTTTGCGCGAACAGCCAACAGCGCACGGCGCTGGCGAGATTGGGCGGCTCGGGCACCGTGATCCGTTCGGCATCGATACGTGCAATCAGGGCATTGAGAGGCAGGTTTGCGGCAGCAGCGGCGGTGCGCAGGGCCTCCCAGAAAATCGGCTCGAGGGTCAGCGCGGTTTCGTGGCCCGCGATGGTGATCGACCGTTTGACGGGCGGGGCGTAGATTGGCGGCATTCGGGGAGTGTAGGCGGGGATGAGCGGTCGGCAAAGTCGCCGCTGTCGTCAGTCGCGGCTTGGGCGGCGCTGGCCGTGCCGGGCGATGCCCGCGTCGCTTCGCGGGCCTGCGTCGGCGCGGGCATCGCCGCGCCTTCGCCCGTCAGTACATGTGCTGCCCACCATTCAGCGAGAGCGTCGATCCCGTCACGAATCCACCGTCTTCGCTCACCAGAAACGCCACGCCACGCGCGATTTCGTGGGCCTGGCCCAGCCGCCCGACCGGGATTTTCGCAACGATCTTGGCCAGCACTTCGGGCGGAACCGCCGCGACCATGTCGGTGTCGATATAGCCTGGCGCGATCGCGTTGACGGTGACGCCCTTCTTGGCGCCTTCCTGCGCCAGGGCCTTGGTAAAGCCGTGGATGCCCGATTTGGCGGCGGCGTAATTGACCTGGCCGTATTGGCCCGCCTGCCCGTTGATCGATCCAATATTGACCACCCGGCCCCATCCGCGCGCGACCATGCCGCCGAAGGTTGCCTTCGCCATGTTGAAACACCCGCCCAGATTGACGCGCATCACGTCGTTCCAGTCGTCGAAGCTCATCCGCGCGAGTACGCCATCGCGCGTGATCCCGGCGTTGTTGACGACGATGTCGACCGGCCCCAGTTCGGCTTCGACCGCTGCGCAGCCGTCGAGGCAGGCCTGATGGTCGCCGACGTCCCATTTGAATACGCGAATGCCGGTATCCGCCTCGAAGGCTTTGGCTTTGTCGTCGTTCCCGGCGTAATTGGCCGCGACGGTGATACCCATCTCCTTGAGCGCCAGGCTGATCGCCTCACCGATTCCGCGCGTGCCGCCGGTTACGATCGCTACCCGTGCCATAGTCATCCTCTCGTTATTTGAGGTGAGCCTAAACGCGGGTCAGCCAGCCTTCAAGTTCGCGGCCGACGATTATTTGTAGCAGATGCATGCTTTCGGGAGAGGCATTGAGACATTCAAGCGAGGCAAAGTCCGTTCCGCCAGCCTCGACGAACGTTTCGCGTCCACGGATCGCGATTTCCTCAAGCGTTTCGAGGTTGTCGGCAACGAACCCCGGCGTCACCACCGCGACCGATTTCACGCCTTCGCGCCCCAGTCGGGCGAGCGTTTCCTCGGTCGAGGGCTCAAGCCATTTGGCGCGACCGAGCTTGGACTGAAAACTGACAACAAGCTCGCGGCCCAGCGCGTTCGACAGCAATCGTGCCGTCTTCATGCACTGGCAGTGATAGGGGTCGCCCAGTTCCAATGTGGACAACGGCATCGAGTGAAAACTGGCAACGATGGTCTCAGGCGCAAAAGGCAATGCCTCGATCTGGCGCTCCACCGACGTCTTGAGCGCGTCGATATAGGCGGGGTCGTCGTGCCACGGCGGCAAGGTGCGCAACGCCGGTTGCCAGCGCATGTCGCGCAGCACCTCGAACACCTTGTCGTTGACGGTGCCGGTCGTGGCACTCGAATATTGCGGATACAGCGGGGCGATCAGAATGCGCTGGCATCCTGAATCCTTCAGCGCCTTGACCCGGTCGGCAATTGCCGGCTTGCCATAGCGCATCGCCCAATCGACGATCACATGATCGCCAAATGACAGGCCGCGAGCCTGTTCGGCCGTGATCGCCGCAAGCGGCGCGCCGTCCTCGGTCCAGACCTGTCGATAGGCATGCGCCGTCGTCGCCGGCCGTGTGTTGAGCACGAAACCGCGCAGGATGATCTGCCACAGGATCGGTGGTAGCTCGACGACGCGGCGGTCGGACAGGAATTCCTTCAGATACGCTTTTACCGCGTCGCGAGTCGGCGCCTCGGGCGACCCCAGATTGACAAGCAGGACGCCAATCTTGGGCGGCGGAATAATGGGGTGGTCGCCCGGAAGTTGTGCAGCGCGCATCAGGGGTCCTGAATCAGAGGTAATTGCCGGTAGCGCACCCCGGTCGCGGCGAACAGAGCGTTGGCGATGGCGGGCGCGACGGGCGGCACAGCGAGTTCGCTGGCCCCGCCGGGATCATCGCGGCTGATGATCAATTCGACCTCGATCTGCGGACAATCGGCCATACGCGGCAGGCGTAGCTCGCCGAACCGCGCCGGCCCGGCCAGGCCGCGCTTCACAGCGACTGGTGCGCCAGTCGCCGCGGACATGCCGAAGATCAGGCCACCGATAATCTGCGCGCGGACGATGCCCGGATTGATGACGCGCCCCACATCGGCCACCGCCACCAGCTTGTCGACGCGGACGCGCGGGCCGTCGAGCCGGGCCTCGGCCATCACCGCGATGTGGCCACCCGCCATCGTGCAGCACGACAGCCCCTGATTCGATCCCGGCACACCGCCCAGCCAGCCGCCGGTCGCGGCCACCTTGGTCAGGCATTGGGCGAGACGCGGGTTCACCCCCAGCATCCCCATCCGTACCGAAAACGGATCGCCGCCGGTCATGTGGGCGATCTCGTCGATGAAACATTCGGTGAAAAAGCAATTGGCCCCCACCGCGCGGCCGCGCCAGTCGCCGGTCGGCACATCAATGCTGGCCGGATGATGGTCGATGGCATGAACCGGGATGTCATACGGCGGGATCGCGCCGAGGATCGCGGCAGGCTCGGCTTTGCCTTTCGCGCCGGCCAGCGCTTCGTGCGCGGCCGCCCCATCTAGAACGCGGGCCTGCATCTCGTGGAGCGTCGCCGGGGTCGAAATCTGGGCGAACCACGCGGCGATCCGCCCGTCCGGCGCGGTTCGCGCAGCCATGCGGGCGTGGGCGGCGGGGCGGAAACGGTCGCGACGCATCTCCTCGTCGCGCGACCGGATCAGCTGGACGGGACGCTTCATCCGGTCGGCCAGGATGGCGGCCTGCGCCACGATCTCGGTTTCGAAGCGCGCACCGAACGATCCGCCGACCATCATCGGATGGATGACGACATTGCTTGCCGACATGTTCAGCGCCCGCGCGGCGGCCGCGGCGGCCAGGCCCGGTACCTGTGTCGCTGTCCACACCTGCAAGGTCCCGCCATCGAGCGCGGCCGTGGCCGACGCAGTTT
This sequence comes from Sphingomonadales bacterium, assembly GCA_038228865.1. Classification (GTDB taxonomy): domain Bacteria; phylum Pseudomonadota; class Alphaproteobacteria; order Sphingomonadales; family Sphingomonadaceae; genus Sphingomonas_O. The sequence continues at coordinate 13,542 of JBBROX010000009.1, forward strand.
CGACCGCGGCATGAGGGGCCAGGCCGACACGGTAGTTCTGGGTAAACACCTCCGCCGCGCGAAACGACGCGCCGACGTCGCCCAGTTCGGACAGCCGCTCGGCGCCTTCGGCGTTGGGCTCAAACGCTGCTTCCAGCGCGCGCGTCACCGCCCGGTCTCCCGCCGTATCGCCCTTGATCTCGAAGCGGGCCGACAATGCCTCCAAGCCCCGGTTGGCCGTCCACCAGTTGGTCGCCACGACCGCGACCCAGCGTTCGGTCTCGATCACGTCGAGCACGCCCGTGATGCGCTGCGCCGCAGCCTTGTTGATCCCTTTCAGCCGGACATCGCCCATCGGCCCCCCGGCAATCGAGGCATAAACCATGTCGGGCAGGCGGATATCGGCGGCATAATTGATGCTGCCATCGACTTTGGCGGGCAGGTCGAGCCGGGGCAGTTCCTGGGCGGTCAGCCGGTTTTCCGTACCGGTGCGCCACGCGATATTGTCCGGTACCGACACGCGAGCCGCTTCTGCCGCGACTTCGCCGAAGCGCATCTTTTCGTCGCCGTGCCAGACAAAGCCATCATGTGTTTCGCACGCTTCCCAATCGGCATCCCAACGCTTCGCCGCTGCCTTGCACAACAAAGCGCGCGCGGTGGCCCCGGCGTTGCGCAACCGCGCCTCGAACCCGCGAATGCTGGTGGAGCCGCCGGTCGCGAGGAAATCGTGCCGTTCCGCCCAGGCATCGACGAGGCGCGCGGGCGCGGCACTCGCAATCCCCGTCGCCCACTCGCGTGCGAACAGGGTATTGGCGGCAAGTCGGCCCGGCTGCGCGGTTTCGACCGCGATCGTTCGCCAGTCGGCTCCCAGTTCGTCGGCAACGATCTGCGCATGGGTGGTAAAGACACCATGGCCCAGTTCGACCTGCGGGACGACGACGGTAACATGCCCGTCCTCGCCCACCTTGAGGAAGCCGGACAGCGCGTGTTCGCCGGGGGACGTGTTGAGGCCCGGCACCGAAACGCGCGGCCATAGGGCAAATCCGACAATCAGCCCCGCCCCGACACCCCCGCCGATCAGCAGATTCCGGCGAGAGAGGGAGGGCGTTGGCATGACGGCGCGTTAAGGGGCGGACGCGGCGCTGCCAATCCCCCAGCCGTTACGCCGTCTGCTTCGCCTCAGCCTCGTGGATCGCCCGGTATTTTGCGCGCAGGCCGACTTTGTCGATCTTCTCGGTACCAAGCTTCGGCAATAAATCGTCGGAGAACCACAGCCTTGCGGGGACTTTGAAGGCTGCGAGCCGTTCGCCGAGGAAGAACAGCAACGCTTCCTCGCTCAGATGCTCGCCGGGGTGGACATGTGCGATGGCCCCGACGATCTCGCCGAGCCGCTCGTCGGGCAGGCCAAAGACGCACGCCTCGGCGATCGCGGGATGTTCGTAGATCGCCGCTTCGACTTCCTGACAGCTGATGTTCTCGCCGCCACGGATGATAATGTCCTTCTTCCGGTCGACGATGAAGAGATAGCCGTCGGTATCGAGATAGCCGATGTCGCCGCTGCGGAAATACCCGTCTGCGGTCATACACGCTGCGGTTGCCGTCGGGTTGTTCCAATAGCCGCTGAAATTGGCGACGGTGCGGATCGAAACTTCGCCGCGTTCGCCCTGGGGAACGCGGTTGCCGTCGTCGTCGAGGATGGCGAGATCCACGAGCGGGGCATAGGCGCGACCCGTGGAGTTGGGCTTTTCGAGATAGTTGGTCGAAAACGAACCGCAGCCGATGGCATTGGTTTCGGTGAGCCCATAGCCGAGCGCCGGCGGCGCAGGCATCTCGTCATTGAGACGGCGGACATGTTCGGGCGGACGCGGCGCGCCCCCTGCGGCAAACGACTGGACCGTCGAGAGGTCGTAGTTCGCACGATCGGGATGGTTGAGGATCTCCCAGCTCATCAACGGGACGCCCGTGAAATTGGTGATTTTTTCGCGCTCGATCAGCTTCATCGCCTCCAGGGCATTCCACTTTGGCATCATCACGATCTTGCGACCGATGGCAAAGCTGACCAGCAGCATCGGCACTTCGCCGGTCACGTGGAACAGCGGGACCGTCATCAGCACCGCGTGCTGCGGACGCGGTTCCTTGATCGTGCCATCTTCGGTACCGATCTGCAGCATCATCAGGGCTTGCGCGATATAGCCAAAGCTCGATTGCACGACCGCGCGGTGGGTCGAATAGGCACCCTTGGACTGTCCCGTGGACCCAGACGTGAACAGGATCGTCGCCAGATCGTCGGGACCGATTTGGGGGAGCGCGGCGTCGGCACCACCACGCGCGAGCACCGGCGCGAGTGCTTCGGCTAGCGGCAGTGCAACATCGACCAGCACGACTTCTGACAGATATTCGCGGCCGCATTCCTCAAGCCGTTTGGCGCGCGGCGGATCGGCGAAGACGAGTTTCGCCTCGACAGCGGATATACCGTCGCACAGCTCGGCACCTTGCCACCAACCATTGAGCAGCGTGGCAACGCCGCCGGCCATGAGGATGCCCATGTACAGCACAATCCACGACGGCGCGTTGCGCATGGCGATGCCAACGCGGTCGCCTGTCTGCACACCGAAGCCGCCGACCAGCACATGGGCGACCTTTAAGGCTTCGGCGTGAACCGTTGCAAAGCTCAGCTTTTCCTCGCCGTCGACAAGGAAGTCGGCATCACCATGCTGGGCGCAGAAATGGGCGAAATAACCGATCAGCGTCGGTGGGGCCGCGGCGATCATTGGCACCGTAACGCCACAGCTCAGCGTGTGGCTGGTCAGGGGTAAGGGACCGCCCTCCGCCGACAGGTTGGCGATGGCTCGGTCGATACGGAGGTCGAGCTCCGAAGGCATGGTCTTCCTCTCCCCTTGGTCTTCGCCAGTCCCCCTTGTATGGGGGCGAAAATCCGAAGGGAAAAGCCTTGCTGCACGAATTTGCCCTCACTGTTGCAACAAGCGCGAATGCCGTAACGGCAGGAGCAACGTCGGGGGCGATCCGCTTCACCGATTTGGGACTCGATCCGGTCGTTTTCCGGATCGGCTGGTTCGCGCTGCGCTGGTACAGCCTGGGCTACATCGCGGGAATCATCCTCGGCTGGTGGTATCTGTCGAAGCTGCTCAAACAACCGGGCGCGCCGATGGCGCAGCGCCATGCCGACGATTTCATTTTCTATGCGACGCTCGGCATCATCCTGGGCGGGCGGCTGGGCTATGTGTTGTTCTACAAGCCCGACATGCTCAAGACTCCGATCGAAATTCTGCAGCTGTGGGAAGGCGGCATGTCGTTCCACGGCGGCCTGATTGGGCTGGTCGTCGCGGTCCTCTATTTTGCTTGGGCGAACAAGCTGCCGCTCCTGCGGGTGCTCGACTATGTCGGTTGCGCGACACCGTTCGGGGAATTTTTCGTGCGGATCGCCAATTTCGTGAACGGTGAGTTGTGGGGCCGCGAAACGACGCTGCCCTGGGGCATCGTCTTTCCCGGCGGGGGCGAAGTCGCCCGCCATCCAAGCCAGCTCTACGAGGCGGGGCTGGAGGGGATCGGCCTGTTCATCCTGCTCTGGTGGCTCTTTTGGAAGACCGATGCGCGCTATTATCCCGGTCGCCTCGCCGGGGCCGGTCTGACTTATTACGCGCTCGTCCGTTTTGCGCTGGAACGTGTCCGCGCGCCCGATGCCGGGCTGGAAAATCTGTCATGGGGCCTGACGATGGGACAAACGCTATCGCTGCCGGTGCTCGTGTTCGGCCTGTGGCTGTTGTTCACGTCGAAGGGGCGACGGACCCGTATTGAGCCCGTCGCGGGAACCGCGAGCGTCGCGTGATCGAGACTGACAATACGCTGGCGGACCGGCTCGCCCGCGCGATTACGCTGGCGGGGCCGATGCCGGTGTCGCGTTTCATGGCAGCCGCCAATCACGAGTATTACGCGCGGCAACGGGCCATCGGCGCGGCCGGCGATTTCATTACTGCGCCTGAGATCAGCCAGATGTTCGGCGAACTCATCGGCGCGTGGATTGCCGACCTTTGGGACCGGGCCGGACGACCCGTTGTCCATTATGTCGAGCTGGGCCCCGGGCGTGGCACGCTGGCGGCGGACGCGCTGCGCACGATGGCGACGGCTGGCCTGCGACCGGGCGTACATTTCGTCGAGGCGTCACCCCGGCTGCGCACCGAACAGGGCACGCGCATCGCTGATGCGCAGTGGCACGACGACGTTTCGACGCTGCCCGACGATGCACCCTTCATTGTCGTCGCGAATGAATTCTTCGACGCGCTGCCCATCGAACAGGTCGTTCGCAGTCCGGGCGGGTGGCATCGGCGGCTGGTTGCCTGTCAGGACACGCTCTTCTTGCCGATTGCCGGGCCGCTAGTGCCCGACACCGTTGTACCGGAACATTTGCGCGATGCGCCTGCGGGAAGCCTGATCGAATCGTCGCCTGCGTCGGTGTCGGTAGTGCGCGATTTGGCTGCGCGCCTCGTCAAACAGGGCGGGGCGGCGCTCATGGTCGATTACGGCTATGATGGTCCGGCGCTCGGCGAAACGCTGCAGGCCGTGCGCGGCCACGGGTTTGCCAACCCGTTCGACGCGCCGGGAGAGGTCGACCTGAGCGCGCATGTGGACTTCGCGGTTCTGGGCGCGGCGGGGGCTGTCGCCGGGGCGACGGTACATGGGCCGGCGCCGCAGCGCGATTTTCTCGGTCAATTGGGCATTGCGACCCGCGCCGCAGCGCTGGCCAAGGGTGCGCCCGCACGAGCCGAGGAAATCGGCATGGCCCATGCACGCCTGACCGACGAGGCCGCGATGGGCACGCTATTCCGTGCGATGGCGCTGACCGGCGGCGGCTGGCCCGAACCGGCGGGCTTCGCGTGAGCATCGAGGTCGTCACGTCGCCGTTGTTGGTCGATACGCGCCACGGCTTTCTGGGGCGGACCGGCGGTGTCTCGACCGGACTGGTTGCAGGGCTGAATGTCGGATTGGGCAGTGGCGACGATCCGGCCGCGATTGCCGAAAACCGTCGCCGGGCGGTGGACGCCGTTGCGCCCGGTGCCCAACTTGTCACGGTGTTTCAGGTCCATTCGCCCGAGGTGGTGGTCGCCACGAGGGCCTGGCCTGATGCCGACCGACCCCATGCCGATGCGCTGGTCACTGACCGTCCCGGCGTTGTTCTGGGGATTCTCACTGCCGACTGCGCCCCTGTCCTGCTGGCCGACACGGCGGCAGGCGTAATCGGCGCGGCACACGCGGGCTGGAAAGGGGCGATCGCAGGCGTCGCCGATTCAACGGTTGCTGCGATGGAGACACTTGGCGCGCGCCGCGACCGGATCGCCGCCGTCGTCGGGCCGTGCATCGCGCAACCGTCCTACGAGGTCGACGACGGGTTTCGCGCCCGCTTCGTCAGGGTCGATACCGGTAATGACCGTTTCTTTATTGCGGGCCGACCCGGTCATGCGCACTTCGACCTGTCCGGCTATGTCGCGCACCGGCTGACGGCGGCAGGTGTCGGTCGTGTCGAGGCGCCGGCACTCGATACATTGGAACTTGTCGACCGCTTTTACAGTTTTCGGCGCGCGACTTTGGCAGGTGAACCGGACTATGGTCGTCAAATCTCGCTGATCGCGCTCCGCTAACTTTTTAAGTCCGGCGGGCGCTCGGCCCACAAGGATGCATCATGGAAGACGAAGCAGAACTTACCGGCGCGCCGCAGCGTCGCCGACCCAAGGCCGATATTCTCGCCATCGACAACCGCCGGCTCGCGCCCGAAACATTGATGATGGGGTACGGTTTCGACCCGGCGCTTTCCGAGGGATCGCTGAAGCCGCCGATCTTCCTCACGTCGACCTTCGTGTTCGAGAATGCAGCCGCGGGAAAGCGCTTCTTCGAAGGGGTGACCGGCAAACGACCGGGCGGGTCGGAAGGCCTCGTCTACTCGCGGTTTAACGGTCCCAATCAGGAAATTCTCGAAGACCGCCTGGCCATCTGGGAAGATGCCGAAGACGCGCTGGTCTTCTCATCCGGCATGTCGGCGATTGCGACGGTCATGCTGGCGCTGGTCAAACCGGGCGACGTCATCGTCCATTCGGCACCGCTTTATGCCGCGACTGAAACGCTGATCGGGCGCATTCTGGGGCGCTTCGGCGTGCACTGGCTCGACTTCCCGGCGGGTGCGACGCGCGAGGAAATCGATGCGGTGATGGCGCAAGCCAAGGCGCTCGGCCATGTCGCGCTGGTCTATCTCGAAAGCCCCGCCAACCCGACCAACGCGCTTGTCGATGTCGAGGCCGTTAAGGCATCGCGCGATGCCGCGTTTACGGGCGACGAAAAGCCGCCGATCGTGATCGACAATACCTTTCTGGGGCCGCTGTGGGCAAAGCCGCTGCGTCAGGGGGCCGACATGGTCATTTACAGCCTGACCAAATACGCCGGCGGACATAGCGATTTGGTCGCGGGCGGCGCGGTCGGCTCGAAAGCGATCATCAACCCGGTGCGGATGATGCGCAACACCATCGGCACGATCACCGATCCGCATTCAGCATGGATGCTGCTCCGAAGCCTCGAAACGCTCGAGCTTCGCATGAGCCGGGCGGGGGAGAATGCGGCAAAGGTGTGCGCGTTTCTGCGCGAGCAGCCGCAGGTCGAAACGGTCGGTTATCTTGGATTTCTGGAACCCGGATCGCGACAGGCGGACATCTACGCGCGGCACTGCACGGGGGCAGGGTCGACCTTCTCGCTGTACCTCAAGGGCGGCGAGCGCGAGTCCTTTGCGTTTCTCGATGCGCTCAAGATCGCCAAGCTCGCGGTCAGCCTGGGGGGTACCGAAACGCTGGCCAGCTGTCCGGCGGCCATGACCCATTTGTCGGTGCCGCAGGAGCGTAAGGATGCGCTTGGCATCGGCGACAATCTGGTGCGCATTTCGGTCGGTGTCGAGAATGCCGACGATCTGATCGCGGATATGCGACAGGCGCTCAGAGCAATTTAGCGCCAGTCGAACACCGCCCACCCCCGCTGTGCTGCAAGCACGGCCAGCGGGGCATGGGCATTGGTCGCAAACCCCTCGTCCGCCCAGTTCAGGCAGGGGGCGTCGGACACGTGATCGCTGTAAAAGCGGATGTGGCAATCCTTCCGGGCAAGGCCCTGTCGCGTCATCCACGCCTCGACCATTTCGAGTTTCGCCGTGCCATAGCAATTCTGTTCGTCGATCCGCGCCAGCAGCGCCCCCGCCGTGTCGGTCCGTGTCATCGTGCCGATCGTATCGTCGAAACCGAGCGCACGGGCGATTGCACCTGCGTAAAAGGCATAGGAAGCGGTTGCGAGCACCAACCGATAGCCCTCGGCCTTGTCCGCATCGACGCGCGCTTGCGCTTGCGGCAGGATGTTCTTTGCCATCGTCTCGGCGGCAAAGCTTTCGGCAAGTTTTGTCGCTTCTGCCGGCGGCAGCGCACGCCCGATCAACAGCGCATGGTTCAGTTCTTTCAGCTTCGCCCGGTCGATTAGCCGGGCGGCGTAGAGCGCCAGAGTGAGGGCAACGAGCGGCAAAAGGAACAAGCGCCAGACGCCGCGCGTTCGGGCAGCATGAAGCAGAAAGGGCGTGTAGGTCGGACGCCGCGTGACGGTCTTGTCCATATCGTAGATCGCCAGGCGGGTTTTCGCATCGTGCATCCCTTGCACCTACCGCCCCAACGTCTTGCCGCGCCAGCATTAATGCCGCATCACGCGCTTCGATGACAGCATCGACCACAGGGGCCGACTTTGCCGAAATCGAACGCGACGGGGGCCAGTCGATGGCCTTTACCGGATCGCTGACGCTTGCCCAGCTCGGCGACTTGCCGACCAGACTCGAAAACGTCGAAAAGCCGCTGACCCAAATTGATCTGTCGGGCATCGAACGGATCGACACGATCGGGGCATGGATCGTCCACCGGCTTGCGCGCGATTCCGGTGCGACGATCATCGGCGCCAGCGCCGATACCCTGCACCTGATCGAGCAGGTCTCGCGCAGCGATAAACCGATGAAGGTGCGCCCGGACCATGTTTTGCCGCTGGTCCGCGTGCTCGGCGAAATCGGCGGGGCGACCCAGATTGCCGGACGGACGCTGCTGGGGTTGCTCGGCTTTTTCGGGGCAGTGTGCATCGCGTTCTGGAACGTCGTGTGCCACCCGTCCCGTTTCCGCCTCGATGCGGTGATCCAGCGGTTTGAAGTCGTGGGTGTGAAGGCGTTCGGGATTATCGGCCTGATGAGCTTCCTCATCGGCCTTGTCATCGCGCAGCAGGGCGCGGTGCAGCTCCAGCAATTCGGGTTCGAGAGTTTCACGATCAACCTCGTCGGCCGCATCACCTTTCGCGAACTCGGTGTGCTGATGACGGCCATCATGGTCGCCGGGCGCTCGGGATCGGCTTTCGCCGCCGAATTGGGGACGATGAAGCTGACCGAAGAAATCGATGCGATGCGCACCATCGGCATTTCCCCCAACGAAGCTTTGGTCCTGCCGCGCATTCTGGCGGGCGTGCTGATGATGCCGTTGCTGGGGTTCTATGCGTCGATTGTGGCGATCATCGGCGGCGGCCTGTTCTGCTGGACCACGCTCGGCATTCAGCCGGTCACCTATATCCAGCGCATCCGCGAAGTCGTGCCGATGACCGACGTTTATATCGGCTTGATCAAGGCGCCGGTTTTCGGCCTGATCATCTCGCTGTCGGGATGTTTCCAGGGCTTGCAGGTCGAGGGGAACGCCGAGCAGGTCGGGCTGCGCACGACCGCATCGGTCGTCCAGGCGATTTTCCTCGTGATTGTCGTCGATGCGTTCTTCGCGGTCTTTTTCACGTCGATCGGCTGGCGATGAGCGAAACCCAGGATCCGGAAATCGTCGTCTGCGTACGCGGCCTGGTCAACCGGTTCGGCGACTCAATCGTCCACGACGGCGTCGACCTCGACCTGCGGCGCGGCGAGATTCTCGGGGTGGTCGGCGGCTCGGGGACGGGCAAGTCGGTCCTGATGCGCTCGATCATCGGCCTGCAGATTCCCGAGGCCGGTGAGATCGAGGTGTTCGGCGAACAAATTCTCGACCGCGACGAGGACCAGACGCTCGACATCCGCAAACGATGGGGCATCTTGTTTCAGGGGGGCGCGCTATTTTCGACGCTCACAGTCGCCGAAAACATCGAGCTTCCCTTGCGCGAATTCTATCCGCGATTGGCCAAGTCGCTGCTCGACGAAATTGCCGGGTACAAGGTCGTGATGACCGGCCTGCCGGTCGATGCCGGTCCCAAATACCCGTCCGAATTGTCGGGGGGCATGCGAAAGCGGGCAGGGCTCGCTCGCGCGCTCGCGCTCGACCCCGAACTGCTGTTTCTGGATGAGCCCACAGCGGGTCTCGATCCCATCGGTGCCGCTGCGTTCGACGAACTGACCCGCGATCTGCAGCGCACGATGGGGTTGACCGTGTTCCTGATTACGCACGACCTCGATACGCTCTACGCGATCTGCGACCGGGTGGCGGTATTGGCCGACAAGAAAGTCATTGCCGTTGGCACGATCCCCGAACTGTTGGCGCTCGACCATCCGTGGATTCAGGAATATTTCAACGGTCCGCGTGGACGCGCCGCAACTGCTGCCATTGCCCAGCACAAACCGCCCGAAGACAAGTCTGCAAAAGCCAAAATTGCTTCCGAAAAAGAAGGTGCCGCCTGATGGAAACCCGTTCGAACCAGGTATTGGTGGGCAGTGTCGTCCTTGTCTTGCTCGCGGCAATCGCACTCTTCCTGGTCTGGCTGTCCGGCGTGTCGGGCGGTCATACCAAGACGTACGACATCTTTTTCAAACAATCGGTCGAGGGCTTGGCGAAGGGCGCAACCGTGACCTTTTCGGGCGTACCGTCGGGACAGATCACGGCGATCGAGCTGTGGAAGGACAACCCCGAATTCAAGCGTGTCCGCGTCGAGCTGAAGAACGATACCCCCATTCTTCAGGGGACCACCGCGACGATTCTCGGCAGCTTTACCGGTCCCTCGACCGTCGTTCTCGACGGCGCCATCAAGGGCGCGCCGCCCATTACCGATCCCGGCCCGGCGGGCGTACCGGTTATCCCGACCAAGCGCGGCGGCCTCGGCGCGCTGCTCAATTCGGCGCCGCAGCTGCTGGAACGCATTTCAACGCTGACCGAGCGACTGACCGAGGTGTTGAACGACAAGAACCAGAAGTCGATTTCGGGTATTCTCGCCAATGTGGACCGGCTGTCGGGCAATCTTGCCGATCGCGGGCCGGAAATCGCCGCGACCATCGCCGAGACGCGGGTGGCCGTGAAGCAGGCAGGCGAGGCGGCGGAAAAGATCGGCAATCTCGCGCAGACGGTGGACGGTCAGGCCGGGCCGCTAATCACCGACCTGCGTGGCGCGATTGCCTCGGCCAACCGCAGCATGAACACGCTCGACACGACGCTGAAAGACGCACAGCCCGGTGTTCAGGCCTTCTCCAAGCAGACCTTGCCTGAAATCGGCCAGCTGGTCCGCGACCTGCGCGTGATGGCCGAGAGCCTGACCGCCGTTGCCGGCAAGATCGACCAGGGTGGCGCCGGCAGTATCATCGGCAGCCCGCGCCTGCCCGACTACAAGCCCAAGGGAGACCGCAAATGATCCGCCGGCCAACGATCTCTCCCGTCGCGGTCGCCGCGCTCCTTGCTCTCGGTGGCTGCGTCAGTTTCGGCGGCAAGGCGCCCAAGACCCTGATGACACTCACGACCTCTGCTGCGGTTCCGACCGAGACTGTGCGGCAGGCGTCCGACGACAACACCGTGCTGATCCTGACCCCAACGGCAACTGCAGCCGTCGCGACTGTGCGTATCCCGGTCTATGATGGCGCGACGATGCTGTCCTATGTGGCGGACGGGGCCTGGAATGAACCGCCGGCGCGGGCGATCCAGCGGTTGCTGTCCGAAACGGTGACCGCACGGACCGCCAAAGTCGTGCTCGACCCGCGCCAGTTCGGCGCGAGCCCGGCGATGCGCCTGTCGGGGCAGCTTCAGCGGTTCGGCATCGATCCCGGTGGCATGCAGGCCGTTGTCATATTCGACGCGCAATTGTCGCGCGCAGCGGGCAAGGTCGAAACGCGTCGCTTCGTGGCGAAATCGCCGGTCGCGACAATCGATGCCCCGCAATCGGGTGCTGCCCTCAACCGCGCGGCGAACGACGTGGCGGCGCAGGTCGCGGACTGGGTGAAGTAGCTTTTCCCTCTCCCTGCAGGGGAGAGGGACAGCCGCGAAGCGGCAGGGTGACCGGACGGATTTCCAACCCCTCACCCGACCTCGCTTCGCTCGGCCACCCTCTCCCCTTAAGGGAGAGGGAAGAAGTCACACCAGCGATTTCGACGCCTGTTCGAACACGTCCTTCGACACGCCCGGCTGCGCGACGATCCGCTCGAGCGCGGCGCGCATCATCGCCTGCCGCGCGTCGTCGAACCGCCGCCAGCGCCCGAGCGGGGGGACCATCTTGGCCGCCGTCTGCGGGTTAACCGGATCGAGCGTCAGGATCTGCTCGGCCAGAAACGCGTAGCCGCGCCCGCCGCTGCCGTGAAACGCGCGCTGGTTGACGGTGAACGCCCCGACCAGCGCCCGGAAGCGGTTGGGGTTCGTATAGGCGAAATCGGGATGACGGAGCAGGTCTTCGACCGCCGTCAGCGTATCGGATCGCATCGACACGGCCTGTGTCGAAAACCATTTGTCGATGACCAGCGCATTGCCGCGATAACGGTTGTAGAAAATGTCGAGCGCGGCCGCGCGTTCGGGCGCATCGCCGTTCGCCAGCGTCATCAGTGCCGCCATCCGGTCGGTCATGTTGTCCGCCGCGCTGAACTGCGCGAAGGCGAGCTTTGCCCCTTCCACCGGATCGGCCGCCGCAATGGAGCCGAGCGCGACGTTGCGGATGCGGCGGGCACCCTTGGCAGCGGGTGAATATTCGAAAGGCCGTCCGCCGTTCGCCTCATAGAGCGACCGCCAGCGCGGCAGGTGCGCCTTGCCGATAGCGATGCGCAGTTTCTCCCGCGACGTGGCGATGGCATCGGGGTCGACGACCAGCATCTGGTCGCCGATGAAAGCTTCGCTCGGCAACAACACGGCTTCGCCGATGAACGCGGGGTCGAGGTCGGGATCGGCCAGCGTCGCGCCGACGGCCTCGATCACGGCAGCAGGGTCGACGGGTTTGCCGGATACATCGGCAACCAGCGTGTCGAGCATCAGCTGCTGCATTGCCTCGTACCGCGCGAACGGATCGTCGTCATGCGCTGACAAAAAGGCGAGATCGGCCGGGGTTCGGTCGGTCTCGACAATGACGGGGGCGGAAAACGTCCGGTTGATCGACAGGACGGGCGGCGTGGTCCAACCGTCGAAGCGCAGTTCTTCGCTGTCCGTTTCCAGAACGTGCAACGTCTCGCCGCGATGGTCGCCTGTCGCCCGGTCGAACAGTGCGAGCTTGAGCGGCAGGGGCATGGGTACCTTCTCGGGTTGGCCGGGCGTAGCCGGAACCGTCTGTTCGAGCGTCAGGACGGCGGTGTTGCCCTCCATTCGCACGCCTGCCTTCAGCTTCGGCGTTCCCGCCTGCTCGTACCAGCGCCTGAAAGACGTCAGGTCGACCCCGCCGCCGTCTTCCATCGCGCGGACGAAATCCTCACAGGTTGCGGCATGTCCGTCGTGACGCTCGAAATACAGGTCGGTTCCGGCGCGAAAGCGTTCCGCGCCCAGCATCGTGTGCATCATGCGGATGACCTCCGCGCCCTTCGAATAAACGGTCGCGGTATAGAAATTGCCGATTTCCATATAGGATTCGGGGCGGATGGGATGCGCGAGCGGCCCCGAATCCTCGGGGAACTGGCTGGCGCGAAGGCCGCGCACATCCTCGATCCGCTTGACCGCCGCCGACCCCTGATCCGCCGAGAACGACTGATCTCGGAACACGGTAAAGCCCTCTTTCAGCGACAGCTGGAACCAGTCGCGGCAGGTGACGCGGTTCCCCGACCAGTTATGAAAATATTCGTGCGCAACCACCCCCGCGACCCCATCATAGTCGAGGTCGGTTGCGGTATCGGGATCGGCGAGGATGTAGCGGCTGTTGAAGATGTTCAGCCCCTTGTTCTCCATCGCGCCGAAATTGAAATCGTCGACCGCCACGATGTTGAATACGTCGAGGTCGTATTCGCGGCCGTAGACCGCCTCGTCCCACGCCATCGATGCCTTGAGCGCCGCCATCGCGTGCGCGGTCTTGGCCACATCGGCGGCACGGACCCAGATGCCGAGCTCGACCCTACGTCCGCTCATCGTGGTGAAGCTATCGGCGTTGACGCTCAGATTGCCCGCGACCAGCGCGAACAGGTAACAGGGCTTGGGATGCGGATCGCGCCATTCGGCCCAGTGGCGTCCTCCTTCGGCTTCGCCCGCGCCGACATGATCGCCATTCGATAGCAACACGGGATAGGCGGTCTTGTCCGCCGTCATCCGTACGGCATAGCGGCTGAGCACATCGGGCCGGTCGGGGAAGAACGTGATCCGTCGGAACCCCTCGGACTCGCACTGGGTGCACAGCAGGCCGCCCGAGGCATAGAGCCCCATCAATTGCGTGTTCCGTTCGGGCGCGATCTCGACGTCGGTTTCGATCGTCGCCGTCGTGCCGGTCAGCGGAATGATCAGCTTGCCGCGATCCATCCGCCAGTCGTTGATTGCCTGTCCGTCGACCTTGACCGACAAAGGCGTCAGGCCGTCGCCGTCGAGTACGAGCGGCCGGTCATGATCGCCGTTGCGGGTGACCGACAGGGTGGCCCCGATCCGCGTCTTCGCCGGGGCCAGATCGAAATCGAGCGCAATGTCGGGCACCAGCCAGTCGGGCGGACGATAGTCCTCGCGACGGATGATATGGGGCGTGTCGGCGGCGACGGGGGACGCGGTTTGTACATCGAGCATCTCCCTGCTTTAGCACTGTCGCGCCATGTTGCGAGGGGCATTGCGCGCGCGTTCAGCGCTCGGTAGCCAGTCCTAAAGTTTCAACGGAGAGACAGAATGTTCCGAACCGCTACCACGATCTCGCTCCTCGCGCTTGCGACGCCCCTCGCCGCGCAAGGCTGGCAGCCGTCGGAGGGCGAGCTGCGTTCGCACGTCAGCTTCCTTGCCAGCGACGAGATGAAGGGTCGTGAGGCCGGGTCGCCCGAATATGACATCGCCGCGCAATATGTGGCATCGCAGTTCGAGGCGCTGGGGTTGAAGCCGGCCGGGGGCAAAAACGGCTATATTCAGCCCGTCCCGCTCGTCACCTTCCGCGTCGCTGACCAGGGCAGCGTCGAGCTGGTGCGCGGTGGCACTGCGACGAAGCTCCAGTTCGGGGTCGATTATCTGCCCGGCGCCAACCCGCTTTCGGCCGATACGGTGAAAGATGCACCACTGGTCTTCGTGGGCTTCGGCGTGGTCGCGCCGGGGTTCAAGCGCGACGATTATGCGGGTCTCGACGTCAAAGGGAAGATCGTTGTCATGCTGGCCGGTGCCCCCGCGACCTTGCCGACCGAGGAACGCGCTCACTACGGCAATGTGGCAGGCAAGCGTCTGGTGGCCGCTCAGCACGGTGCCATCGGCACGATTGTGGTCGATACGCCAACGCGCGAGAAAGTGTCGACCTTCGCCCGCCGCGCGCGCAACTGGCAGGCGCTGGGCGCGACTTGGGCGCATGCCGATGGTACCCCGGATTATGCCGGTAGCGCGGCGCCCGGCTTGGCGACCATCAGCCTGGCGGGGGCCGAAAAACTGTTCGCCGGAATGCCCGGCGGTGCCAAGGCTGTGTTCGACGCCGCCGAGGGCAAGGGTGCAAACCCCAAACGGGGGCCGATGCCGGGCAATGCCCGGGTCGCGCTGAAATCCGAGATCGCGCGTGTGCCGAGCAGCAACATCGCCGGACTCCTCGAAGGGTCCGACCCCGCGCTCAAGGATCAGGTCGTCGTCCTGTCGGCGCACCTCGACCATGTTGGACCCTGTCCGGAGGTCAACGGCGATGCGATCTGCAACGGCGCGATGGACAATGCGATGGGCATCGCCTCGATGATCGAGGTCGCGCATGGTTTCAAACATCTGGGCGTCAAGCCAAAGCGGTCGATCCTGTTCCTCGCCGTCACCGCCGAGGAAAAGGGCCTCGTCGGCGCGGATTATTTCGCCAATAACCCCACGTTCCCCAAGGCGAACCTCGTCGCCGACGTCAATCTGGACATGCCGGTCATCACCTATGACTTCAAAGATGTGGTGGCGTTCGGCGCCGAACGCTCGTCGATCGGGCCGGCGGTGGCACGCGCTGGGGCGTCGATGGGGATCGCCTTGGTTCCCGACCCCGAACCCGAACAGGGCATCTTTACGCGGTCCGACCATTACCGCTTCGTGCAACAGGGCATCCCCTCGGTTTTCCTCGTCACCGGACCGGGCGGCGAAGGGGCGGTCGCCGGCAAGGCATTTCAGAAGACCCATTATCACCAGCCATCGGACGACTTGAAGCTTCCGTTCGTGTGGAGTTCCGGGACCAGGTTCGTCGCGCTCAACCTCACCATCGCCCGCGACCTCGCCGACGCGCCCGACCGGCCGCGCTGGAACAAGGGCGACTTCTTCGGCACGCTCTACAACGGCTACGGCGCAACGGATAAATGACCGCATTGCGCCGCACGCGCCTTGCTGTATTATCTAAGTAATACAGGAGAAAGCGATGACTCTGATGATCTGGGTGGCCGGCGCAACCGCCTTCGACCCCGAAGCGGCCACGCAAGCCTATCTTGCGACCCTGAAAGGCGCGGCGCGGGCAAAGTCCGACGCCTATTTCGAGGGCGGCTATTGGCTGATCCTGTGGGGCGCGCTGGTTGCCATCCTCGGCGAGTTGATTCAGCTTAACTTCGGCCTCGCACGGCGCTGGCGCGACTGGGCGGAACGCCTCGCCCCACGCTGGCTGGCCCCGGCATTGTTCGCTGTGCCCTATATTATAGCGGGTACGCTGATCGCCCTGCCGTGGACGATCTACACCGGCTTTATCCGCGAGAAACAGTACGACCTGATGAACCAGTCGTTCGGCGACTGGCTAATCGACCAGGGCAAGAACCTGGGCGTGGGGATTGTCATCAGTGCGATCCTGTTCACGATCGTCCTCGCCGTGATTCGCAAAAGCCCGAAACGCTGGTGGTTGTGGGGCGCGCTGACGATGACGGCATTCACAGCCTTTGGCTCGATGATCGTGCCGGTGTTCATCAACCCGCTGTTCAACACTTACACCGAAATGAAGCCCGGGCCGGTGCGCGACCGCATCGTGGCGATGGCAAAGGCGAACAACGTCCCCGCCGAACACATCTACGTCTTCGACGCGTCAAAACAGAGCAAGAAGATTTCGGCCAACGTATCGGGCCTCGGGCCGACGATCCGCATTTCGCTGAACGACAATCTGCTCAACCGGACGACACCTGCCGAAACTGCTGCCGTCATGGGCCATGAACTCGGCCATTACGTGCTCGGCCATATCTGGAAATCCATCATCGCCTTCACCGCGATTTTCCTGATCGTCTTCTATGTCGCGTATCTCGCTGTGCCGGCTCTGATCCGGCGGTACGGCGCGAAATGGGGCGTGCGCGATGTTGCCGACCCTGCGGCAATCCCGGTCTTCTTCATCGTCGTGGCAATCATCGGCGTGTTCCTGACGCCGGCGACCAATACGCTGATCCGCACCAATGAAAGCGAGGCCGATGCGTTCGGCCTGAATACAGCGCGCGAGCCCGACGGCTTTGCGACGACTGCGCTTGCGCTCAGCGAATACCGAAAGATCGAACCCGGCCCGGTCGAGGAATTCCTCTTCTTCAACCACCCGTCGGGCAAGACGCGCATCCGCATGGCGATGAACTGGAAGGCCGCGCATCTCGCGGAGGTTGAGGCGAAGGCAGCGCGCCCGACTGGACAGCCGAGCGGGAAGGTCACAGAACCGGCCAATATCGCAGCGCCCCGGCGATAGAGTGCTCAGTTTTGCGCCCATGGCTGGTGGGGCCGAATAACAGGAAGGGGACGGCAATGATCGACCGGCGGACGATGATTGCGAGCGGTGCTGCGGTGGCGGCATTCGCCGCGACCGGCACGCGTGCCGCTACCGCGGGTTACGACGACAGGTCGTTCGGCCGGGCAATCGTGATCGACGGGCAGGGCGCAATCACCGATAGCTATGGAAAGCCCGAGGACGTGCGTTTCTCGGCGCGGGCCGCTGCCGAAATTCGCGCGTCGGGACAGACCGCGTGCAGCCTCACGGTCAACGATGTCGGTAACGCACCGGACGTTTGGGACAATACGATCAAGTCGATTGCCGAACTCGATCAGGCCATCGCTGACAACGGAGACCTTTGCTTAAAGGCGCTCAGCGCTGCTGATATCCGCCGGGCCAAAACCGACGGCAGGCTCGCCGCGATCTACAACACGCAGGACACATCGCTGATCGGCACGCAGCTGGACCGGTTGACCTTGCTTAAGGGACTGGGCGTCCGGACGGTGCAGCTGACTTACAACCTGCGAAATCTGTCGGGCGACGGCTGCCTCGAACCCGGCAACGGCGGCATCTCGAAGCTCGGCCGTGCGACGATTGCCCGGATCGAAAAAGAAAAGCTGCTGCTGGACTTGTCGCATTCGGGCCAGCGCACCGTTGCCGAGGCGCTGGCGGCGGCAACGCGGCCGCCGGTCATCAGCCATACCGGATGTCGCACGCTGCACGATAATCCCCGCAATCAATGGGATGCCGAGCTGAAGGCATGCGCCGATAAGGGCGGGGTCGTCGGCATCTACTGGATGCCGTTCTTGGTTGCGAACGGAAAACCGACTGGTGCCGACCTCGTCCGCCACGTGGACCACGCGGTCAATGTCTGCGGTGAGGACCATGTCGGGATCGGGACCGACGGCATCCTCTATAAGACCGTTATCGACGATACGGCGCGAGCGCAGCAGAAGAAATTCTTTGAGGAGCGCACCGCACGCGGCATCGCTGCACCCGGCGAAGGGCCTGATGTCTTCAACATTGTCGCCGAATGGGACGATCATATGCGTTTTCGCCATCTTGCCGACGGGCTATCACGCGCCGGCTGGAAGGGCGCGCGGATCGACAAGGTTCTGGGGGGCAATTTGCTCCGGGTGTATGGCGAGGTTTGGGGCGGGTAGAGTTCGCCCCGATGGGAACAAGGTTGTTCGGTGCGATGCGCCTGTTCGTTTTCGGTCTCGGCTATACCGGCGCACGTCTGGCTGCCCGGCTTCGCGAACAGCGTTGGGACATTGTCGGAACGGGCGGTGGCAGTCCGCTGCGATTCGACGATGTGACTGCGGTAACCGCAGCGCTTGCCACGGCAACGCACGTCGTCTGTACGATCCCGCCGGGTTCCGGCTTGCTCGATCGCTATGGCCCGTTGCTGCGTGATAAATGGCTCGGCTATCTGTCCTCGACCGGCGTTTATGGCGACGCGCGGGGGGCATGGGTTGATGAAGGCGCGCCGCTGAACGGACGGCGCGGCGGGCGGATCGATGAGGATGCGGCGTGGCTGGCGCGCGGCGCGCGGGTGTTTCGCCTGCCGGGCATCTACGGCCCCGAACGCTCGGCGTTGGAGCGCGTGGCAAGCGGAAAAGCCCATCGTGTCGATCTGCCGGATCAGGTGTTCAGTCGTGTCCATGTCGATGATATCGTTGCAGGCTTGATCGCCGGGTTCGACGCGCCCTCCGGGGCCTACAATCTCGCCGACGACCGGCCCTGCGACCAGAACGCCGTTATGGAAGAAGCGGCGCGTTTGCTCGGCGTGTACCCGCCATCGTTCGTGTCGCTTGAAACCCTGTCGCCGCAAGCCCGCGCCTTTTATGCCGAGAACCGCCGTGTCGCGAACGGCAAGGCAAAGCGGGTCCTTGGCTGGACGCCGGCCTATCCCGATTTTGTGGCAGGTCTGGGTGCGCTGAGGGCGACCAGCAGCCCGACCATCGCCACGCCGCCTCCCGCTGCGGCCAATGCGGTCCAGCGGTAATCCTCGAACAGCGTCGAGAGCAGCATCGCCAGAATCGGCGTCAGCACCCCTGAATAGGCAGCACGCGCCGGACCGATGGCGCGGATGACACCGAAGTAGCAGGTGAAGGCGACCGCGCTGGCGAACACCCCCAGATAGATGGCACCCAGCCAGTACACTGCCCGCGTTTCGATGACCGGCGGCCCGACGGTGGCAAAGCCCAGCACGACGTTCATCAGCCCGCCCCACAGCATCCCCCACGCCAGCACCGATGCCATCGGCAGGGCCCGCGCCTGCTGCGTCCCTTGCATGATGTTGGCGACCGATGCCGACATCAGCCCGACCACCGTCAGGACAGTGCCGAGCAGCGTGGCTTCGGCGCTAGACCCGTCGCGGCGCACTTCCTGAAGGATCAACAGGCCGACGCCGACCAGCGCAATGGCCGAGCCCAACAGGAAGCGCCCCGACAGGGGTGTTTTCAGGAATATGCGCCCGAAGATCGCGTTTGGCACGATCAGCAGCGCGAACACGACTGCCACCAGCCCCGACGTGATGTGATCCTCTGCCCGGTAGATGAAATTGAAGTTCATCACGAACTGGGCAAGCCCGAACAGCGCGGCAAAAGTCTGTCCCTGGCGTCCGATGTTCAACGGCGCGCGCGTCCACGCTGCCCAGGCGAACATGGCACCACTGCCGATCAGGAACCGGTAGGCCACGCTCCACGTCGGCGGTACCACGCCCAACTGATCGCGGATCACGAACCAGGTCGATCCCCAGATCAGCGTCGCGATGATGAAGGGGATAAGGACGCGCGGGTGAAGGATCGATTGTTCGTTCACAGGCCGGCGAGCGCCGCAGCCAGTGCGTCGATCTGTGACTGCGGCTGGTCCCACGACACCACGAAACGAACCTCGCCGGCGGCCCAGTCGTAGAATTCAAACGCCTGTGACCGCAATCGGGCCGCTTCGGCGGGAGTCATCCGGGCAAATACTTCGTTCGCTTCGACGGGATGGATCAATCGCGCACCAGCGGCTGCTGCGAGTGTGGCAGCGCCCGCGTTTGCCGCACGGGCGTTGGCCAGCCATCGGTCGTCTTCGAGCAGCGCCAGCACCTGCGCGGCTAGATAACGCCCTTTCGATACCAGATGCCCGGCACGTTTGCGGCGGACACGGATTTCATCGGCAATGGTGGTGTCGAAACACACCAGGACTTCCGCCGACAGGCCGCCATTCTTGATAAAGCCGAAACTCAACGCCTCAACGCCCGCGCGCCAGGTCAGGTCAGCGGGCGATGCGCCGGTGTGGACGACCGCATTGGCAAAGCGCGCGCCGTCCATATGGAAACGCAGCCCGCGCGCTTTGGCCAGCTCGCCGATCGCGGCAACCTCAGCAGGTAAGTAGCAGCGCCCATATTCGGAGGCATTGGTGATCGAGATGGCAGCGACCTGGACGCGGTGGACGTCGACCGCGATCTCATCGATACGTGCCGCGATGCCTTCGGGTGACAACTTCGCCCCAGGCCCTTCGGCCAGGATGAGCTTCGCGCCCCCAGTGTAGAATTCCGGTGCCCCCGCCTCGTCGTTCTCGATATGCGAATCGCGGTGGCAAAGGATGCCGCGATACGGCGGGCAGAGCGCAGCCAGCGCAAGCGCATTGGCGGCTGTGCCACTCGACACCCAGATCGCCTTGACCTGTGCTTCAAAGAGGTCCGAAAAGACCCCGTCGAGCGATTGGCTCAACGCGTCACCGTCATAGGCCGAATCGACATGATTCGCCTGCGCCATTGCCTCCAGCACGGCGGGGTGAACGGCGGCGGCGTTGTCGGAGAAGAAGCGCATGACACGCCCATGCGGACCCGTTGCGGGCAGGTCAACGGGGACGGGCGCCAGGAATGTGAAACAGTCGGGCGGCACCCAAACAGTCAATGGGGGCCGGTGTTGCCACCGACCCCCACTGCGCCGGATCTTGTCCAGTGCTCTATCGTTTTCTGAAACCTGTCCGAGGACCGGTTTCCTTCGACGACCAAGCACCCGAAAGGTCCTGGCGTGCTGCGATCCCTTCGCTTTTCGGTTCGGCTTTCGCTTCCCCGTCAAGACAGCGGCATCGCCCGGTTGTCGCGGCTATCAAAGGTTTGCGTGACGATGGCTTTCGCCGTCATTCCGCTGCGCCTCGCGCCTTTCGTCAACCCCTGGCACTGGTCGGAACGCTTTGCTTTCGACTTGCGTCTCGGCTCCACGACCGTTACCGGCCCAGGCATCCGGTGCTTCCCGCGGGCTTTGACCCCCGCCCTCCACTCCGGCTGTGAGATGAAAGCTGTCACGCTTTTCTGAGTCGCTCCAGCCCCCTTGGCCCATGTTTTGCCTGTGGATAACGAGGATATCGGGGAGAACGCGTGCCCCGGATGCGTTTAGCTGAACGTGGCCATTCAGGCCGGTTGTTTCGGGTTCATGCAACAAAGCGCATAATCGATCCGTTACACCGCCGACATTCAGGCAACAGACCAAAAGGGAATATGTTATGCGAAATCTTGCTATGGCTCTTGCAGCAACTGCATTGGTCGCCCCGGCATTCATCGCGCCCGCTCCGGCGGAGGCAAAGCGCGTTTACAAGGAGTGGCGCGGCAAGGATGGTCGCATGTATTGCCGCCGCACCGACGGTACCACTGGGCTGATCGTCGGCGGCATCGGCGGCGCGCTGGTCGGTCGGACGATCGACACGCGCGGTGACCGGACTCTCGGCACGCTGGGTGGTGCAGCTGCGGGCGCCCTGCTTGGCCGCGAAATCGATCGCGAAGGCTCGAAGCGCAAGTGCGTGGCGCGCGGGCGCTAGTTCGGCGCTACTCCGAAGCGATCAGCTTTAACGACGGTTCGGCGTCGCGGGTCAGGCGTTTCACGCGCCCTTCGACCTGCGCGCCGGACGCGACGCTGACGGCGTCGTAGCTGAGGTCGCCAACGATCCGCGCGGTTGCCTCGATCACCAGCGATTTTGCGGCAACCGTTCCTTCGACGGTGCCTGAAATCTGTGCCGAATCGGCAACAATGTTGCCGTGCACATAGCCTTCGGCACCGAGGATAAAGCTGGCGGCAGCAACATCGCCTTCGATGCGGCCGTCGATGTGCAGATTGCCCGATCCGCCGACATTACCGGTGATCGTCACCTCCCGCCCGATAAAGCTCAGATTACCGCTGCCGGATCGCGCGCCGCCGGTTGTCCCGTCAGCCTTGCCGAACATTGCCATGCGGTCTTCCCCTATCGTTTGACCCGAGTCGCCTTAGCGAGACTTGCGACTCTGACGTTCCAGCAAGTCCTGCGCAAGCGCGATGCCGCCCGCAACGCCGGCCCGGTCGCCGAGTGCCGGTGGCACGACGTAGTTGCTGCTTTCGAGCACGTCCGCGCGGACATAGCCGCCCAGCCAGTGCCGCATCCGTGCCGCGACATCAGTATGGAAATCGGGCGATTTGGCCACGCCGCCGCCGATGACAATTTTTGTCGGCGACAGGGTCATAACAAAGCTCGCCAAGCCCTGGCCCAGATCGTCGAGTATCTGGGCGCGGCCCGGATCGTCGGCGACAGCATCGCTCAAGGTCTTGCCCATCCGCGCCAGCACCGCCGGACCTGCAACCAGTCCCTCCAGACAATCGCCGTGAAACGGGCAAACGCCGAGGAAATCGTCGCCTGCAGGACGAGTCAGCCGAATGTGGCCCATTTCGGGGTGGACAAGGCCGTGCAACGGCTTGCCGTCGATGACAACGCCACCACCCACCCCGGTGCCGACGGTCAGATACAGTCCCACCGACGCGCCCTGGAGTGCGCCCCAGCGATATTCGCCCAGTGCCGCACCGTTGACGTCTGTATCGAAGGCGACGGGCACGCCGAAGGCCTTGGCCAGCCGCGGGGCAACGGGCGTATCGGTCCAGCCCGGCTTGGTCGTGCTGGTGATGTGGCCCCAGTCGGCACGCGTCGGGTTGAGGCCGACCGGCCCGAACGAGGCAATGCCGATCGCCGAAAAACTGCCGCGATGCAGGTCGAGAAATGCCTCGACCGAACGCAATGTCTCGGCGGGCGTCGTCGTTGGAATGACGGTCTCGGCGAGCAGCCGGTCGGGATGGGCACCGACCGCGATGTTGATTTTCGTACCGCCCAGCTCGATGGCTGCCACGACCGGTGCGGTATCGCGGACGGTAGCGGTCAACGGCGCAATCGTGCGTGGTTTGCCAACCAAGGTTTCGTAATAGGCGAACAGATCGACGAAATGCTCGTCGATGGTGCGGACATGCTGCGCGTGAAACAGCGCACGTTCGCGGATATGGTCGCGGGGAGCAGCAATGAAATCGCGGATGGTATCGACCAGCGACGCCGTGTCCGCCGATTTGTAAATCCACCCCTCCGACAGGCGCGCATGATCGGCCCCGCCGCCCAGATCGGGCATGATGAGCGGCAGGCCCGACGCCCGCGCCTCGCCGCCCACAGTGCAGAATACTTCGGCTTCACACCCGTGGATCAGCGCATCGCAACTCGCCATCAGCCGGGCGAATTCATGCCGGTCGGTAACTGGCGAGAGTAGATGGATGTGCGGATTGCGCGCCGCAGCGCGGGCGACTCTGGCCCGGTCGCGTCCGTCGCCGGCAAGCACGAAACCAACCGGGGCCTTGACCCCTGCTGCCGTCACCGCCTCGATCACCATCGGCCAGCGTTTCTCCGGCCCGTGCCGCCCTGCGCCGAGCAACAGCGTGGCATCGGGCGGCAGGTCGCAGCGTTCGAGCAGGCGGGCCCGAAACGCCTCGTCACGCAGCGTCGGCGAAAACAGGCCGGGTTCGACGCCCATCGGGATCGGCTTCAGATGCTGCAACCCGCCTTCACGCAGTGCATTCATCTGGTGGTCGCCCGCGATCGTTACGGTGGCCTCGAACAGGCTGTTGATGTGCTGGAGATGCTTCCAATAGATGCTGGCGGCGCGGTCGATGGTCTCGCGCGATGCTATGCTGCCGAACCAGCGGTAGCCATAAGCCGAGGCAGGATCGGCGTGCATGATTAGCGTGCGTGGTGCCGCACCCGGCCATTCACCGACCAGCCGCGCGCTGCGCCAGGGCGACGACACCTCGACAATGTCGGGCTTCAGATCGTCAAGCGTCGCGTAGAGCGCCTCGACATCGCGGAAATAATGATATTTGCGGTCGAGCGGAAACGGCGGGTCTTTCAGATAAATGAGGCGCGCATTGGGGCCGCGTTCCTCGACCTTGTTGGCGGGACCCGGCGCAATGCAAATGATCTCGTGACCCGCCGCCGGCCCCGCCACCATCTTGCGGTCGATGTAGGTTTTAACCCCGCCGCCGAACGGTGTGTAAAAGGCAGCAACATCGACGATCCGCATCAGCGATGCTTACTTCAGCGGACCAACGGACAACAAGCCGTTGCGGTACATCATGCGCACCGTAACCGGCGTCGGATCGTTCCTCACCGTAACCCGGCCCACCGCGATCTTCGGCTTGAAAGGTCCCTGACCCGATGGGTTGGCGCCAAAGCCCACGCCGTCGCCGTCCCAGGATTTGTTGAAGCGCCGGTCCCGGTCACGGTCATGCAGCAGCGACAGTCCGTAGACGCCGGCTGCGGGCGCGCGAAGGCATAATTGCACGGGACCCGTCGCGGGCACGTCCATCACGACACGCCGAAAGGTTTTGCCCTGATTAATCAGGATATTGTCGTCCTGCAAGAAATCGGTGTCGTTCGCGGGATAGAGTTCCGCCTTTACCGTGCCTTTCCGGTCCTTGAGACCGGCAACGGTGATGATTAGCGACGGCCCGCTCTCACCCGGACGGCAACGCCCCTCGGCGATGCCAAGCGATGGTGAGGACGGTACCTGTGCAACTGCAGCCACCGGCAGCAATGCGGAAAGCATAATCGACTTCTTCAACGCTCTGCCTCCTTTGCCGCGCGGTTTACCGTTACCAGGTCGCCGATTGCCAGCGCCGCACCAGCCACAAGATTTATCGCCAGGATCAGGATCGTCACGACGCCGACGACCTGCTGAATCTCGTTCTTGCCCAAGACCCAGATGACGATGTTTGCAAAAATCACTTCCGTGTTGACGAACAGCGGCAGCCGCGACGCCATCAGCTTCGCCGTCGCCAGCAATGCCCAGATGCCCAGGGCGATCCCGGGCGCATACAGGCTCCACGCCAACGCGATCAGGCCCGTCGTCGCCAGAACGCGCAGCAAGTGCACGCCCGCTACCCACCACAATTCGCCTTTCGACAGGCTGAACAGGCGATTGCCGAATATGACGATGAGGATGGAGACAAGGACGATCAGGCCGATCGATGCCGCGACCGCCGTCCCCGCGACGCCCAGGTCGATGTTGCCCAAATAGGGCCAGGCGAGCGCCATCAGCACCAGAGTGCAGGCGTTGCCGACCATTGCAGACAGGATTGTTACATCCTTGACCGCACCGAACGGCGACGTCGCCATATTCAGTTTTTTACGCGCCCATCCGTAGAAATAGGCCTCACCCAGCAGATCAAAGAGCAGCGCGTTGCCGACTTGCTTGCGGGCGAGTGCCACGAACCCTTCAAACGGAATGCCCCACAGCCGGCGGTATATGACAAAGTCGGCGACGACGGGCGCGATGCAATAGGCAAACAGGACCACCCACACGAACGGATTGGAAGGAATCGCGGATTTCAGCGTCAGACCCTGTTGCCAAAGCTGCCAGACGATCGCGGCTAGCAAAGCCACCGACAACGCAGGTGTCGCCCAGCGCCAAAGGGGTGACTGGCGTACCGCCAGCGGCAACGGATCGCCCGCGTCATTTCCCGATTCGGGGCTGGTTCCGGCAGGTGGTGTGGCGTTTTGCAAAGCTATGAGGATCTTTCCACCGCACCCAATCTCGGCACAGCGGATAGCAACAATATGTTATGCATGAAAGTCGGCATCATCCCGTGACTTCTTCGAACAGGTTGAGCCACGCCCGGCCGCTGGCCTCGACCGTGAAGCGTTCGGCGCGCGCGCGCATTTCCGCAGTGTTTACCGGATCGTCGATAATGGCGGACATCGCACGCGCCAGTGCATTGGCGTCGCCGACCGGCACTCGCCGCCCGACATCGTCTAGCAACAGCGCGATATTGGGGCTGCAGTCTGTGGCGACGACCGGCAATCCCGCCGCCAGCGCCTCGATGACGACGATCCCCAGTCCTTCATAATCGGACGACAGGACAAGCGCGTCCGCCGCTGCCAGCCATGGATCGACCGGGCTTTGGTGCCCTGCGAGGATGACCTGTGCGGTCAGCCCGAGCGACGCGATCTGCCGTTCGATGCGCCCGCGCTCGGTCCCCTCGCCGACGATGGTCAGCCGGTCGTCGGGTTGGACAATGCGGGCGAACGCCTCGACCAGCAGGCCGAAGTTCTTCTGCGGGGCAAGCCGCCCGACCGCCAGATAGTGCCGCCCGGGCCGGTCGCGCGTGACGGCGGCACGCGCGTGGGCCAGCCGTTCGATCTCGGCCATCGTCAGCGAGGCATTGTCGATCACTGTCACCTGTGTCGGCGCGGCGCGCATCTGCGTGAGGATTTCGGCGCGGACGGGCTCGGCCATGCCGACGATCCGCACGAAATAGGGTGCCTGTAGCCGCAGCCAGGCATGATAGATCGCCCGGATCGGTTGCGGCATGTCGCGACGGATCAGATCGTTGCTCACCCGAAAAATCATGGGTGGGCAGAGTCGCCCGAGAATAAGGCGGAGCGCGACCGCCACGATCGTATAGCTGTTGCCCGCGCAGAAAATCACATCGGGGCGCAGCTTTCGCACCCATCGCGGCAGGTGCCAGACCATCCACAACGTCTCGAATGACGCGGTCGAAATCTTGCCGGTCTGGAGCAGGTGAAACGGTACATCCGGCGCATCGCCCGCCAGCGCCCCTTCGTTGCGCCCAAGGACAATCTGCGCATCGATCCCCATTGCCGACCACGCCCCGTTGAAACGCAGCACATCGCGTTCGAGCCCGCCGGGCTCGAAGCTGTGGAGATAGGTCAGAACCCGCAAAGGGCGTTCAGGCAAGCAGGTCGGCGTAACGCGACGGCGTGTGCGTGCGCACGAACTTGGCGTAGGTCGCGTCGATGCTGTCGAGCAGCGCCGGCACCGTTGTGTCGCCGGGGTGCACGGCGATGCGGGCATCCTTCAAGGCCCAGGGTGCGGCACGCGCGGCGGCGGCGACATACAGCGACGACAGCACACGCGGCTTACTGCGACTTGCCCAGGTAATGACCGGGCTTTTTGCCACGACCTCGCCCGACACCGGCGACCAGACGCGCAAATGATCCTCGGCCAGCGCAAATTGCTGGTCCTTCAGCGCGTCCTTGGCGGCGTCCGAATAGAGCCAGGCGGGGGCGATGAACCCGGCAACCGTCTGCCCAATGGCATCCTCGACGACCTTGCGCCCTTCGGTCAGACGGCGGTTCGCCTCGTCGCGGGTCAACTGCGCGAATTCGCCTGCGCCCGCCGTCATGTGCTTTTGCATGAAACCGCGCACCTTGGCATCGTCGCGGTGGCACCAGCCGTGGAGAAACATCTCGACCCCGGCGTTCGCCCAGCCGCGCAGCTTGGCCGCGTAGGCGGGATTGGCGCTCAACGGCGCATCATCCTCGAAATCGGGCACGACCAGCATCGCCATGCGGGGGCTGCCCAGCAGGCCCGACAGTCGGTCGAACAGCGCATCGACCTGCGGCTCGAAGCGCGGAGACACGTCGTGGATAGAGGCAAAGAGGCGCTTCATGCGCGCCGATATAGTCTTGATTGCGGGCTTGTCATGTCCGGCGCATAAAGTGTCACGATGCAAGTGAACCGACGCACCCTCATCGCTGGCGCAAGCGCAGGCCTCGCAGGCGGTGCGATTGCCGCTGCCAACGGCCTGGTCGATTTGCATCTCCCGGGCGGCCCCAGCGAACGCCCCATGACCCCGCGCTTCCCGCAAAAGGGCGAGATGATCGTCCAGCGCATCCGTCCGCCGCTGCTGGAAACACCGTTCGAGGTGTTCGATTCGGGCGTCATCACGCCGAACGACCGCCATTTCGTCCGCTGGCATTACAGCGATATACCCATCAGCATCGACGTCGTCAGCTATCGCGTCGCGATCCATGGCGCGGTAAAGGCGCCGCAATCACTGTCGCTCGCCGAAATCCTGAAAGCGGGCGAGCACATCGAATTCGCGGCCGTCAATCAGTGCGCGGGCAACGGGCGCGGCCTGTTCGAACCGCGCGTCGCGGGCGCGCAATGGGCGAATGGCGCGATGTCGAACGCCAAATGGCGCGGCGTGCGGCTGCGTGATCTGCTCGACAAGGCAGGTGTTGGGGCCGACGCGAAATTCGTACGGTTCAAGGGACTGGACAAGCCGCTGGTCGAGGCCGCGCCGCATTTCGCCAAATCGATCCCCATCGACGTTGCTCGCCGTGACGACACCATTGTGGCCTTTGCAATGAACGGGGAAGCGATGCCGTTGCTCAACGGCTTCCCGCTGCGCCTCGTCGTGCCGGGCTGGTTCTCGACCTATTGGGTCAAGATGCTGTCGGACATCGAAGTGCTGACCGTCGAGGACGACAATTTCTGGATGGCCAAGGCCTACCGGATGCCGACTGTACCGGTGAAGCCCGGCGACAAGGATTTTCCGACCGTTCCGGTGACGACGATGGGGCCGCGGAGTTTCGTGACAGCCGATGTCACGGAAAATGGCGATGGCGGACCCTCCAAACTTCGTGGCATCGCAATGGGTGGCGATTCCAGTGTCTCGAAGATCGAAATCCTGCTCGACGGCAAAACACTACAAGCGGAACTTGAGCCGGAGGAGGGCGCGTACGGCTTCCGTCGATGGTCTATCGTCATACCAGAGGAGCGCGGCATTGTTTCTGCTCGCATCCGTTGCACAAACGCTAAGGGCGTGTCCCAGCCGCTGCAACAAGCGTGGAACCCAAGTGGATATGCCCGTAACTTCGCCGAAGAACATGTGCTGAGCGTCGGATGAAGCCAGTTATTCTCGCCCTGCCGCTGTTCGTTGCCGCTTGTGGGCAAGCGAAGGCAGACTTCGTGTTTCAGAACACCAGCATCACCCTGCCCGACGACACGACGACTCTCCCCGATGGCCCGGGCGTCGAGGTGGTGACGACCAATTGCTTGTCTTGCCACTCGCCCGCAATGATCCTCACCCAGCCGCGCCTGACCCGCAAAGTCTGGGAAGTGGAAGTCGAGAAAATGGCCAAGGTGTACAAGGCCCCAATCGACCCGGCGGCAGTGCCGCAGATCGTCGATTATCTGGTAGCGACGAATGAGCGGCTTACGCCTCTGGCAAAAACCGCGCCGTAACGTCCTTCGGCACCCGCAGGATGCGCTGCGTCGTCCGGTCGATGATCGCCCACGTCGTCTTGGCTTGAACCAGCATCTTGCCGTCCTTCACGAACGCGACATGACGGTCGAACTTCGCGCCGGTCGGCGGGCCGTCGATCCATGTCCGCCCCTCGACGCTTTCCCCGACTTTCAAATTGCCACGATAATCGATTTCGTGCCGCACCACGACCCAGATGTACGCGGCGATATGTTCAGGCGTCGCCTGCGCCGCCCAGTGCGCGGTGGCCATATCCTGAACCCACCGAACCCAGACCGCATTGTTGACATGACCCAGCTCGTCGATGTCGGCGGGTGCGGCGGTGAAAGTTCGGTTGAAGGTCATGCGGCCCACTCGATCCACGCGCCGTGCGGATGCGTACCGGCAAGGCGCGTGTCGTCCATGCTTGGCCATGCACGAACATGCAGCTCGATGGCCTTGCGCCCGGCATCGGCTTCCATGCGAACCCACGCAAGCGGATGGTCGGGTGTCGCCGCCGCTCCTGCCGATTCCATGGCCGCCGTAATGCGCGTCTGGGTTTCGGGCGGCAGATATTGCCAGACGATGCTATGCATCAGAACGCGGGTCGTGCCCGGCGCCTGCGGCTCGACAAGCCGCGCCTCGACCCAATCCGCCGCGTCGCCTTGCACCATATCGATCGGGTTTTCCTCGATCATCCGTATCGCAGCCCCGACGCGCGAGGTGCGCTCGGGAGCGTCGGCCCAGATATAGGCCATCAACCGCGTTGCCGCCGCCGGATCGGCCACGTCGATGGGGGCAATCTCGACGCCGCGCACGCGGTCGATGCGCACATCGGCCACTGGCGGCGGCGCGCCGCGCCAGTCCGGCTTGATCAAGACCGGCGAATCGGCAGGACCAACCGTGACGCCGCCCAGATCGTAGCGATACCGGTCGATCAACAGGTTCAGCCCTGCACTCGACCCGATCTCGAGCAGCTCGAAAGGCAGGGAATACCGCTTAGCCAGCACCAGCAATGCCGCCATAAAGGTGGCCGACCGCGCCGGCTCGTTGGTCTGCGGCGGACCGTCGAGCCAGGTCGCGATCCAGTTGTCATGGGCAGCGGTGGCGGCGCGGATCGCCTCGATCGTGTCGAAGCTTGCGATTTCCCCACTCCGAAACAGCGCGTGATACGGAGCGACCAATCTCAACGGTAGCGCGTCGGCGATATAGTTGCCCCGCCAGTCGAGCACGCATGCGCCGGTAATGCTCGACCGGTCCAGCCCCGCCGCCAGCGCACGGCACACCCGCGCCGTAATCGGTGCGCCTGCACCGTCGCAAAACACGGCCTGAAACTCCATCGCTTCATCGAACGTCATCGCTTGCTCCTGCCGCATCTTCGCCTTTACGACAGCGGTATGAGCATCGAAACCCGTCGCGCTCTTTTTCGTACCCGTGGAGACGAAGATGGCGCGCGCGTGACCGAGATCGAACTGTTTTTCGACCTCGTCTTTGTCTTTGCGATCACGCAATTGTCGCACAGCCTGGTTGGTCATCTGACGGTGCAGGGCGCGCTCGAAACGCTGATCCTGTTTCTCGCGGTCTGGTGGCTGTGGATCTACACCAGCTGGGCGACCAACTGGCTCGATCCCGAGCGCGGCGCGGTGCGCGGTCTGCTGATGGCGATGATGCTCGGCGGGCTGGCACTCGCCTCCGCGCTGCCCAAGGCTTTCGGGACAAGCGGTCTGGTGTTTGCCGGGGCCTATATGGCCATGCAGATCGGTCGAACGCTGTGGATCGCCTGGCTGTCGCGCGGCCATAATCCGGCGCGCGTGCGCAACTTCCTGCGGATCAGCTTCTATTTTATCCTCGCCGCGCCGTTCTGGGTGGCGGGTGCGCTGGCCGACGCCGATCAACGGCTACTGTTGTGGGCGGCGGCGCTCGCCATCGAATACGCCGGGCCATCGCTGTTTTTCCGGACGCCGCTGCTCGGCAAATCATTGCTGTCCGACTGGGACATTTCGGGCAGCCACATGGCCGAGCGCTGCGCCCTGTTCATCATCATCGCGCTGGGTGAGACGATTCTGGTCACCGGGGCAACCTTTGCCGGGCTCACCCCCGACGTCCCGACCATAACCGCCTTTGCCACCAGTTTTCTGGGCAGCGCGATCATGTGGTGGATCTATTTCGACACCGGTGCGAAGCGCGGCGGCGAAGTCATCGAGCACGAGGCCCAGGCAGGTCGGCTCGCCCGCAACGCCTATACCTATCTGCACATGCCGATCGTGGCCGGAATCGTCGTGACGGCAGTGGCCGATGAAATGACGCTCGCGCATCCGCTCGGGCACAGCGAATTGCCGTTCATACTCGTTGCCTGTGGCGGGCCGATGCTGTTCCTGATCGGCAATCAGGCATTCAAATGGATGACCGCCGACCGCCCGATGCCGCCATTGTCGCACTTTATCGGCGAAATGCTGTTGCTGGGCACGGGGATCACCGCTTGGACCGCGCATTGGCAGCCATTGACCGTCGGGATGGCGGCATCCTGTTCATTGCTGGCGACGGCCTTGTGGGAATGGTTCTCGCTCCATGGCGGCTGGCAACGTTGGACGCCGTGGCTCGACCGCCGCACGGCGATTGCCTTGGAGGACAGCGAGCGATAGGCGCTGCGCGATGACCGCGAAGCTGACAATTGCCGTGCCAAAGGGGCGTATCCTGACCGAAGTGTTGCCGGTAATGGCACGCGCTGGCCTGGTGCCGGAGGCAGGCTTCGGCGACGAGGATGACCGGCGGCTGCGTTTTGCGACCAACCGGCCCGACGTTGATCTGATCCGCGTACGCGCGTTCGACGTCGCGACCTTCGTTGCGCATGGGGCCGCGCAGATCGGCGTGGTCGGCTCCGACGTCATCGACGAGTTCGACTATGCCGAACTCTATGCACCGGTTGATTTGGGCATCGGACGCTGCCGGATTTCGGTCGCCGAACCCACGGGCATGGCGTTGGATGATGATCCAACCCGCTGGAGCCATGTTCGCGTCGCCACCAAATACCCCAATCTGACCCGCAAGCACTTCGCGCGGCGCGGCGTGCAGGCCGAAATCGTGAAGCTCAACGGCGCAATGGAACTCGCGCCCACGCTCGGCCTGTCGAGCCGCATCGTCGATCTGGTATCGTCGGGCCGGACGCTGAAGGACAATGGCCTCGTAGAAGTCGAGGTGATTGCCGAAGTCTCGGCGCGCGTGATCGTCAACCGCGCGGCGATGAAAACGCGTGATGACGTGACACCGCTGGTCGAGGCGTTCCGGTGGGCGGCAAAGTGATAACACTCAATGCCACCGATTCCGGTTTCGAGGCCGATTTTGCCACGCTGGTGGATGCCCGGCGCGAGGCTGACGCCGATGTTGCGTCCGATGTCGCCGCCATCCTCGTTCGCGTGCGGACCGAAGGCGACGCCGCGCTGACCGATCTGACGCAGCGGTTCGACGGTTTCGATCTCGATACCGAGGGCTGGTCGATTTCGCGTGACGATTGCGCTGCAGCCTACGCAAGTCTCGATCCCGATCTACGCGCTGCGCTCGACCTCGCGGCCGACCGCATCCGTGCCTATCACGCGAAACAGCGACCTGCCGACAGCGACTGGACCGATGCGACGGGCACGCGCATGGGCGCGCGTTGGACAGCGGTCGAGGCGGCAGGGCTGTACGTTCCGGGTGGGCGCGCGGCCTATCCTTCATCGGTGCTGATGAACGCACTGCCGGCCAAGGTCGCTGGTGTCGAGCGACTGGCGATGGTCACGCCGACGCCGAAAGGCGCGCTCAATCAGGCCGTCCTCGCCGCCGCGCATATCGCGGGCGTCGATGAAATCTGGCGTGTCGGTGGTGCACAGGCGGTTGGAGCGCTGGCCTATGGCACCTCGCGGATTGCCCCCGTCGATGTGATTGTCGGCCCCGGCAACGCCTGGGTCGCGGAGGCCAAGCGCCAGTTGTACGGTCGTGTCGGGATCGATATGGTCGCGGGGCCGTCCGAAATTCTGGTGGTGGCCGATGCCGACAACGATCCGTCGTGGATCGCCGCGGATCTCCTCAGCCAGGCCGAACATGATCCGACCAGTCAGTCGATCCTGATCACCGACAATGCTGCTTTCGCGAGTGCGGTCGTGGCCGCTGTAGAGGCGCTGTTGCCGACGCTGTCGACCGAATCCTCGGCGCGGGCCAGCTGGGACACGTACGGCGCCGTGATTCTGCTCGGCAGCCTGTCCGATGCCCCGCCGCTGATCGATCGGCTCGCGCCGGAACATCTCGAGCTGGCCGTCGCTGACCCTGATGCGTTGTTTGCGCACGTCCGTCATGCCGGTTCGGTTTTCCTCGGACGCCACACGCCGGAGGCGATCGGCGACTATCTCGGCGGACCCAACCACGTCCTGCCGACCGGCCGCCGCGCGCGCTTCGCCAGCGGCCTGTCGGTCACCGATTTCATGAAACGGACGAGTTTCCTGGCCGCAACGCCTGCCTCAATGGCCGTCCTCGGTCCGGCTGCGGCAACGCTGGCGGACGCAGAGGGGTTGCCCGCGCACGCCGCATCGGTCAGGGCGCGCATCAGATGAGCCGTTCGAAATCCCGTTCCGCCGCACGACTCGCTGCCGTGCAGGCCAGCTATCAGCGTTCGATGGAATCGACGCCGGTCGCGCAATTGCTTCACGAATTCCATCAGCATCGGCTGGGCGCGACCATCGAGGACGTGGAATACAATGAAGCCGAAGTGGCGTTCTTCGACGACATCGTCACGGGCAGCATTGCGCGCGAGGCCGAACTCGACGCCGCGATTGCCGCGCGCCTCTCGAGCGGCTGGTCACTGGACCGCCTCGACAAGCCGATGCGCGCGCTGCTTCGCGTCGCTACCTACGAACTGCTCGCGCGCGCCGATGTGCCTGTGAAAACGGTGATCAACGAATACATCGACGTTGCCGATGCCTTCTATGATTCGCGCGAAAAGGGGTTCGTGAACGGCCTGCTCGACGCCGTTGCCAAGGACGTGCGGGGGTAAGTCCGCACGTCCCGGAAGCAACCGGCTAGTGTGCGTTTGTTGTAATGGTCGTTGTGGTTGTTTTGCGCGCGACGACGGCTTTGCCCTTCGGGGCAGTGTGACGAACGACGCGCCTCGTTGTCGCCTTTTTCACCGTGGTCGGCCTAGTGGAAACCGGGGTCGTCACGGTTTCAGCCGTCGTAACAGTCGTGCTTGTCGGTGCGGCGATGACCACCGGCGGCATGGCACGGGCAGCGGCTGCATCGGCAGCGGCTGAGGCCGCCGCTTGCTGTGCAGCATCGGCACGGGCGTTGGCTGCGGCGGCGTCCTGCTGGGCAGCAGCTGCCGTCGCTTCGGCGTTGGAACGCTGCGCTTGCTCAGCCTGGACCTTGGCCCGTTGCGATACACCGATGGCGGTATCGGCAAGCTGTGAGGCTCGGTTCGCGTCGTCGAACGCTTCTTCTTTATGGCCGCTGGCCAAGTTCTGCTGTGCCTGGCGCAACATAGCTGCCGCTTCGGCATTCAGACGTGGCGCTTCGCCTCCGGTACCGATTTTGGCGGCCGCGTCGACCTTTCCGGTCGCCTCTGCGATGGCCGCGCGCGCGCGGTCGGCCTTGCCGGCCGCCAGGGCTGGAGATGATATCAGGAGCGCGGTCGAAACGGCAGCAGTTGTGAGCGTCAGGTAAAACCGTGACATGTTGTCGGCTCCAATAATGTTGATGAGCCCGCACAACGATTGTCCGGTTCGGTAAGTTCCCGAAACGACTGAGTCGGGGCGCGGCCTTGAGCATGCGGAAGCCAAGAAATAGCTACTTGATTATCATACTAATTCAGTAGAGTATTAGATCGACGGGTTGTAGAACCCGTTCGTCGGAGGATTTGTCATGACGACTCTCGCGCTCGATCAGCAGCTAGCCACGACCCGACCTGCATCGCAGCGTTGCGTTTCGCTGGTCGGTTGGAGCGGCGCTCTCAGCATCGGTGCCGCTATGTGGTGGATGCTGTTTTCCCTCACCTGACAAGGCGCTTCAGAGCGCGGCGATAAACGCCTTCACCGTCGCGCCGATATCCTCACGGTCGATGGCGAGCGCGATGTTCGCGGTGATGAACCCCGCCTTGTCGCCGCAATCGAAGCGCTGCCCCCCGAACTTGTACGCGTGGAACGGCTGGGTGCCGATCATCTGTGCCATCGCGTCGGTCAGCTGGATTTCATTGCCTGCCCCCCGCGCCTGTCCTTCGAGAACGCGCATGACTTCGGGCTGCAGGATGTAGCGGCCCGGAATCATCAGGTTCGACGGCGCAGTGCCAAGCTTGGGCTTCTCGACCAGGCCGGTTACTTCGACCAGCGGACCGTCGACCTTGCCCGGGGTAATGATGCCGTATTTGTCGGTCTGATCGGCGGGCACTTCATAGCCGCAAACGATGTTGCCGCCGACCCGTTCATACGCATCGACCATCGCCTTCATGCATCCGGGCGTACCAACCATCAGTTCGTCGGGCAGGAAGATCGCAAACGGTTCGTCGCCGATAATGTGGCGCGCGCACCAGACCGCATGGCCCAGGCCGATCGCTTCCTGCTGCCGGACATAGGCGACTTCCCCGGGCTGAAACCTGGTGGAGGCAATGGCGTCCAGCGATTTGCCGCGCTCGGTCATCGTCGATTCCAGCTCGTAGCTGATATCGAAATGGTCCTCGATTGCGGATTTCCCCCTGCCGGTGACAAAGATCATCTGCTCGATGCCCGCTTCGCGCGCCTCGTCGACCGCGTACTGAATCAGCGGTTTGTCGACGACCGGCAGCATCTCTTTCGGGATGGCCTTGGTCGCGGGCAGAAAACGTGTGCCGAGGCCGCCTACGGGAAAGACGGCCTTGCGGATTTTCTTGAGGGTCATTCGGACTCCGGTTTCTTCGGTTTGCGGCTGCGGTTGGCGTAGAGCAGCGCGGCGAGCAGCGCCGCCGAGCCGATACCCGTGGCCGCCGCCGTGACGATGCCGGGCGAAAACCCGCGCTTCGGCAGCTTCGGTTTGTCGGCAAGCTTTTCGTCTTCCCCGGCTTCGGCGGGCGTCTTGGTTGGTTCGGTCATGTCGGTCCCCTTTACACAGACGGGTTGCAATTTCGTTGCCCTAGCTAAAGAACGCACGCAAGCGCTGCTTGCTCCAGCGCCCTGGCATCCATAGTCGGAACGCATGAACCCGCTCTATGCCGCGCTGAAGCCGACGATCTTTGCGACCATGTCGGCGCGCGCGCGCGCGAACGGTGCGATCAACCTGGGGCAGGGGTTTCCCGACGACGGTGCGCCAGCGGATGTGATCGCGGCAGCGACGACCGCGCTGACGTCCGGATCGAACCAGTATCCCCCGATGCACGGCATCCCCGAACTGCGAACCGCGATCGCCGAGCACTACGCCACGCATCAGGGGCTCGACCTGACACCCGAAGAGGTAATCGTTACCTCGGGCGCGACCGAAGCGCTGGCGGCCGCCATCCTCGCGACAGTTTCGCCCGGCGACGAAGTGGTGATGTTTCAGCCGCTGTACGATGCGTATCGACCTTTGGTCGAGCGCGCAGGCGGGGTCGCGCGGCTGGTGTCGCTGTCGCCGCCGGACTGGAAGATCACTGCCGCGGCGCTGGCGGACGCAGGGAGCGCGCGGACGCGGGCCGTGATCGTCAATTCACCGCTCAACCCGTCGGGGGCGATGCTGTCGCCAAGCGAACGCAAACTGCTCGCCGAATTCTGTATCGCACACGATGCCATCGCGATCTGTGACGAGGTTTGGGAACATCTGGTCTTCGACGACGGTGTGCACGTCCCGCTGATGACCGAACCGGGGATGCGCGAACGCACGATCAAGATCGGCTCGGCCGGCAAGATTTTCGCGCTGACGGGCTGGAAAGTCGGCTGGATGTGCGCGGCCCCCGCGATCGCCGACGTTCTGGCCAAGGCGCATCAGTTCCTAACGTTTACCACACCGCCCAATCTGCAGGCGGGTGTCGCTTACGGCCTCGGCAAGGACCGCCGCTATTTCGACGACATGCGCGCGCGCAACCAGCGGTCGCGCGACCGGCTGATTTCGGGCCTTATGGCGCATGGCTATGTGGTGCTGCCGTGTCCAGCGACGTGGTTCGTCACCGTCGACCTTACCGCGTCGGGCATTGCAATGTCGGACGCTGCGTGGTGCGACTGGGCGGTCGACACGATCGGCGTGGCAAGCATTCCGGTGTCGGCGTTCTACGAAAGTGATCCGGTCACCAATGTCGTGCGGCTGTGTCATGCGAAGACCGACGCGACGCTTGACGCGGCGTTGGAGCGGCTGGCGCGACGGCCCTAGAGCGACGTGAGCACGCCGCGTTCGGTGACGTAACCTGTCACCAGCCGCGCGGGTGTCACGTCGAACGCCGGGTTTGCGGCGGGCGAGTTGGTGACACGAATCCGTCCCCCCTTGCCCTCGACCCACGCCACCTCGTCGCCACTGCGTTCCTCGATGGGGATCAAGTCGCCCGAGGGCGTAGCTGCATCGAACGTCGTATAAGGCAGCGCGACATAGAAGGGCACACCATTGTCGCGCGCGGCCAGCGCCTTCAGATACGTGCCGATCTTGTTGCAGACGTCGCCGTTCGCGGTGACGCGATCCGTGCCGACGATAACCGCATCGACCTGCCCGCGCTGCATCAAGTGACCGCCGGCATTGTCGGCGATGACCGTGTGCGGAATGCCATGTTCGGACAGCTCGAACGCCGTCAGCAGCGCACCCTGATTGCGCGGCCGCGTTTCGTCGACCCAGATGTGCAGGGGCAGTCCGGCGTCGTGCGCCATATACATTGGCGCGGTCGCGGTGCCGTAGTCGGCGGTCGCGAGCCAGCCCGCATTGCAATGCGTCAGGATGTTGAGCGGGCGATCAGGATGTTGCGCGTGAAGCTCGCGGAATAGCGCCAGCCCATGCTCGCCGATAGCACGCGACAGGCCGACATCTTCGTCGACGATGGCATCGGCGCGGGCAAATGCCGCATCGGCGCGCTGATCGACAGGCAAGGGGCGCACCGCAGCGGCAATCTCATCGAGCGCCCAGCGCAGATTGACCGCCGTCGGCCGCGTCTCATTGAGCATGGCGTGGTTCGCGTCGAGGCTCGCGTCCGACGCATCCTCGGCCAGCGCCATCGCCAGGCCATAGGCGCCTGTCATCGCCAGCAACGGCGCGCCGCGCGTCCACATCTCGCGGATCGCCTGTGCGGCGGTCGCGGCATCGCGCAGCTCGACCCAGACGACGTGCCACGGCAGTTTGCGCTGGTCGAGAATGCGCGCGCCGCGCCCGTCCGCCGTGCGCATGATCGACCGGGTATGCTGGCCGTTCAGCTTCACAGCACCACCTCCGCAAAGCTCGCGATATCGCCCTGCCCCTTTTCGCGGTCGATCAGCAGTGCCTTCATCCCCGCCGCTTTCGCCGCATCGGTTTCGGCGACGATGTCGGACAGGAACAATATGTCAGCGGGTGAGATGCCGAGCGCGTCGGCAATCAGAACATAGGACATCGCCTCGCGCTTCGGCCCCGTCGTCGTGTCGAACCAGCCCGAAAACAGCGGGGACAGATCGCCCTGGTCACTATGTCCGAAAATCAGCTTCTGCGCGGGCACCGACCCAGACGAAAACACTGCCAGCGTCAACCCGTCGGCGTGCCAGCGCCGCAACGCCTCGGCGGCATCGGGATAGACATGGCCGCGCAATTCGCCCGCTGCATAGCCCTTGGCCCAGATGCGGCCCTGGATGTCCTTGAGCTCGGTCACCTTGGCGTCGGCGTCCATCCACGCCAGCAGTTGCGCCAGATCGCCGCCATGTTCGGCGACATACGCGGGCAGGCGGGCGCGGGCATAGGGCAACAGGGTTTCGTGGACGAACGAGAGGGACGAGGTCGTCCCCTCGATGTCGGTGAGGATCGCTTTGGTCATGCGGGTTCGTAGCGCGGAAACCGCTCGGCAATATCGCTCCCCGTGAACGCCGCGACCCAGCCGTCGGGGTTCACAAACATGCGAATCGCGGTGAAATTCGGCGCTTCGCCCATGTCGAACCAGTGGGTCATGCCGGCGGGGACCGACATCAAATCGCCTTCGCAACACAGCACGTTCCACACGCGGCCGGCGGCGTGGAGCGTAAACAGCCCCTCACCGCGCACGAAGAATCGCACTTCGTCCTCGGCATGGGTGTGTTCGGACAGGAATTTGGTCCGCATCGTCGCGCGGTCGGGGTGATAGGGGACGACCGAGACGGCATCGATGCTGCGATAGCCGCCCTTGGCTTTCAGCTGCTCAACTTCGGGCGCATAAGTGGCGAGGATTGCGTCGCTGTCCGCGTCCGCCGCCAGTTCGCGCGTCGGCCAGCGTTCGAACGTCACGCCGATTTCGTCCAGCGCCGTCGCGATCTCGCTGCCATCGGTTGTTTCAGACAGCTTCGCGCCGTCCTCGGCAAAGATTTCGAGCCTGCTCACGCCCTGAAACTCCGTTCGGCCAGTTCGGCGGCGATCATCCACTCGATCCCTTCGATCACGCGTTCCGCCTCCGCCATGTCGCGGCCCCATCCGTAGAGGCCATGGCCCCGGATCAGATAGGCCGGGATAGCGCCTGGTTCCAGCAACACAGGGCCGATATGCGCGACGATCTCGGCCATGTCCTGACTGTTGTCGACGATGTGCAGCGCAACCGAGGTGTCGTGCGTCGTGATACCCGGCAGCACTTTCAGCATCTCATGCCCCTGCAGATCATAGGCATGGGCATAGGGGAAGGCGCGGCTGAGCCCGACCGCTTGTGGCGAATGGCTGTGCAGCACCGCGCCGCAATCCGGGAAGCGTGCATAAAGGTCGAGGTGTAGCGCGGTCTCCGCCGACGGCTTCTTGCCGTCGAGCGAAGTCCCTGCCGCGTCCACGCGCATCACATCGTCAAGTGTCAGCCGCCCCTTGTGCCTGCCCGACACGGTGACCGCGAACGACCCGTCGTCCAGCCGCATCGAATAATTTCCGGCGGTCGCGGGTGCCCAACCCTTGCCATCGAGCCAGCGCCCGACAGCGACGATGGTCACTTGTGCTTCGGAAAAGGGAACCGGCATCAGCACCCATCCTTGCACTTGGGGTCCTTCGACCACCAGACGATCCGCACTACCATATCGCCCGGTTCGCGAGTCGGGTCGGTGGCGACGGTGTTGATCTTGCCCGCCACCGGTGCGCGGATCGTTTCGACCGTGCGCCCGAACGGGTCGGCGACGGTCGCGATCAGCTGATTCTTGTCGACATCCTGCCCCAGCGTGACAGCCAGCGTCGTATAGCCGCCACGCGTGGTGCGCACAGGCTTGATCTCGTTGGCGACGAAGGGCGTGACGGTCGCGGCGGGTGCCGAGGCAATCATTTTCAGATCGGCCATCACGCGCCCGATGCCGTCCATTGCCCGGACAATCATGACCGGATCGAACACTTCGGGTCGCCCGAGTTCCAGCGTGATAGACGGCACGCCGTCATGGTTCAGCTCGTTTTCGACCGTTCCTTTCTCGCCGGGATCGAGCTTCAGGATGTCGGGCGCGACCAGCATCGCCATCTCGCGCGCCCGCTTCGTCTCGGCAAAGGCGTAGATGGGGTAGGCGGTGCCGCGCGACTGCGTGTGCAGATCGATCGCGGTATCGGCATTGGGCCGCATCAGCCGCGACCACAGTCGTCCGGCATAGCGCTTGCCGTTGCTGGTCGCCTCGACGTCGCCGGGCATTACCCGGTTGAGATTGTCGGCGGTCCCCGAATCGGGGGTGAATTCGCGGGTATGGTGCAACAGGCCGGGGGTATTGAGACCGGGAATCATCACCAGCGTGCCCGCCAATGCTGCGGGATCGACCTTTTCCGACAGCCGGTGAATGACCGAAATGCCATTCATCTCGTCGCCGTGGATACCCGCCGTCAGCAACAGGCGCGGACCCGGCTTCGCGCCCTTCACGACGATCACCGGGACATACCATCCTTGGCCGATGCTGGTGTCGGATACGCGAAACCAGAAACGGTGCAATTGCCCGGCGGTCAGGTTATTTGTGTCGAGCCGGTCGATCACTGGCGTTCCGTCCACGACATCGCCCGTGCGTTCGGTCGCGGCCCCAAGCGGCGTCGAGAGCATCAGCAATAGCGCGGCAATCCGGCGCATCGAACCCCCTAGGCCAGCAGGCGGCGGACAAGCCCGCGAACCTTGACCAGCGCGTAGAGCGTGCCTGCCGCCATCGCAATCGCGACGAAGATCGCAGCGACCGGATTGGCGAGCGACAACGCCAGCAGGCCGGTCGTCGCGACATCCTCGCCCGACGAGACGACAACATTGCTGATTGGCTCGGGGCTGGCGTTGACCAGCGCGCGCGTGCCTGCCTTGGCGCTGTGCGATGCCAGCGCCGCGCTGCCGCCCAACAACAGCGCAACCGCCTGCCATTTCGGATCGGTCGGGTCGATAATTGCCAGCGCTAGCAAAGCCCCGCCGACCGGGCGCACGGCGGTGTGGACGGCGTCCCACAGGCTGTCGAACCACATCACCTTGTCGGCCAGGAATTCGGCGACCAGCCCGACGGCGGCGGCACCCAGCACCCACGGGTTCGCCAGGATGTCGAGCGCATGCAGGTGCGTCGGCAGCTGCAACCAGCCGAACCGCATGGCAAGGCCGACCGCAAACATGCACAAGTACATGCGCCACCCGGCCAGCAGGCTTACGCTCGACGCCACCCCCATCAGTTCGACCAGTCCCATTGCGCGAAGGTCGCACGCGGGCTTGCGCCGTGCAACGGGGCCGCTACGCGACAATTGTGTCCAGTCCGATCCCCGCCGCCACACTCGTCCTGTTCCGCGACGGCCCCAATGGGCCGGAGCATCTGTTCGTCGAGCGATCGACGGCGATGGTGTTCGCCGGTGGCGCGGTGGTCTTTCCCGGGGGACGCGTTGATCCGGGCGACTACGAGCTGGCGGCGCGCTACCCGCACCTCGACCCGGTCGATGCCGCCGCGCGAATCGCCGCTGTGCGTGAAACGATCGAAGAGGCGGGAATCGCGATCAGTATGGACGCCGATGTCGAAATCCTGCGCACGGCCCTGTCGGACGGAACCGCGCTCGGTCCGTTGCTCGATGCACACGGACTGACGCTCGATCCGGGCGCGCTGGTTCCCTTCGCGCGCTGGTGTCCGAACTTCAAGGAAAGCCGCATTTTCGACACGCATTTCTACCTCGCGCGGGTGGAAGCCGGCCATGCTGTGGCGCGGGTCGATGCGACCGAAAACACGCATCTGTTCTGGGCAACCGCAGCCGAGGTACTTGCCCGGGCGGATGCGGGCGACATCAAGATCATCTTCCCCACGCGCCGCAACCTCGAACGGCTCGCGACCCTCGACAGTTTCGAGGCGGCGCAGGCGCACGCCGCTGCCCATCCGGTCGAAAAGATCACGCCGTGGATCGAGGATCGCAACGGCACACAGCAGTTGTGCATCCCGGACGGATTTGGCTATCCGATAACGTCCGAAATTCTGGAACGGGCGATGCGCGGATGACCGACCAAACCCCTCTCGAAGCATTCCGTGCGGTCCTGACCGGCACGGCGCGCGCCATTGCGCATGAGCCCGAGGTCGAGCTGGCCTATACTGCCGACGCGCCGACGCAGGCGGGCAAGAATTTGAAAGTACCGATGCCCGGTCGCGCGCTGCCCGCTGATCAGGTGGCCGAGGCACGGGGCTTTGCCGATGGCTTCGCGCTTCGCCTGCGCCATCACGACGTTGCCCTTCACAACCGCAATGCACCTGCGCCGGTCGTCGCGCGCGCCGTGTTCGATGCGGTCGAGACTGTCCGGGTCGAGGCGCTGGGGTCGCGCGGCATGGCGGGGATGCGCGACAATCTAGGCCACGCGCTTGACATGCGGATGCGCTCGGACCCGATTTCGCGGGCCAAGGCAAAGGACGAAGTCCCCCTCTCCACGGCCGTTGCTCTGTTGCTCCGCGAGCGGCTAACAGGCGAGGCGCCGCCCAAGGGCACGGAGGGCGGCCTCGACCTCGTCCGGGACTGGATCGAGGACGCAGGCGGCGCGGACATGGACGCGCTCGGCCTCGTGCTCGATGACCAGACCGCGTTTGCGACGCTGGCTACCAAATTGCTCGAAGACCTCGCGCTGATCGAGGGCGATGCCACGGCAGACGACAAACCCGACGACAGCGAAGACGAGGGGGAGGACGACTCCTCCGGCGACGATGCAGACACCGACGAGGACGACGGCGGCGAGGGGCAGGTCGATCAGCGCGGCGAACAGTCCGAGGGCGACGACAGCGAAGGCGAGGGTGAGGCCGAAGGCGAGGAGATGGCCGACGACGATCAGGCCGACGGCGGCGATGGCGAGCAAGAGGGGATGCTCCCCGTCCGCCCCAACCGTCCACCTGCCGACCTGACGCCGGGCTTCGACTATAAGGCATGGACCTCCGATTTCGACGAAGTGATTGCGGCCGACGAGCTCTGCGACCCCGACGAACTGATCCGCCTGCGCGCCTATCTCGACCAGCAGTTGCTGACCTTGCAGGGCGCGGTGACTAAACTCGCCAACCGGTTGCAACGCCGCCTGATGGCACAGCAGTCGCGCAGCTGGGACTTCGACCAGGAAGAGGGGATGCTCGACGCCGCGCGCCTTGCCCGCGTCGTCGTGTCCCCCGCCCATTCGCTCAGCTACAAGATCGAGCGCGAGACCGAATTCAAGGACACGGTCGTGTCGCTGTTGATCGACAATTCGGGCTCGATGCGCGGGCGGCCTATCAGCATTGCCGCGATCAGCGCCGACATCATGGCGCGCACGCTGGAACGCTGCGGGGTGAAGACCGAGATTCTGGGCTTCACCACCCGCGCGTGGAAGGGCGGGCAGGCACGCGAACACTGGCTGCAGGCGGGTCGGCCGCAATTGCCCGGCCGCCTCAACGACCTGCGTCACATCGTCTATAAATCGGCCGACGCGCCGTGGCGGAGGGCGCGGACTTCGCTCGGCCTGATGATGCGCGAAGGGCTGCTCAAGGAGAATATCGATGGCGAGGCGCTGCTCTGGGCGCACAGCCGCCTGATCGCACGGCCCGAGGATCGTAAGATCCTGATGGTCATTTCGGACGGCGCACCGGTCGACGATTCGACGCTCAGCGTGAACAGCGGTTCGTATCTGGAAAAGCACTTGCGGCAGGTGATCGGCTGGATCGAGAGCAAGTCGCCGGTGCAACTCGTCGCCATCGGCATCGGCCACGATGTGACCCGGTACTATGCGCGGGCGGTGACGATCATGGACGCGGACCAGTTGGGCGGTACCATGGTCGAACAACTTGCCGGGTTGTTCGATCTGGAGCGGTAAAACTGCCTTACGGCAGTGTTACCGTTACGCGCAGGTATGTGGCCGGGATCATCGTGCTGTCCCCGCCCTGATTCATACTATTGAACAGCGCGTCGAGCTCGGCATCGAGAGCCTCGGCCCGCCCGTCGGCCTCCGCGGCAGCGTACGC
This sequence comes from Sphingomonadales bacterium, assembly GCA_038228865.1. Lineage (GTDB taxonomy): Bacteria > Pseudomonadota > Alphaproteobacteria > Sphingomonadales > Sphingomonadaceae > Sphingomonas_O. The sequence continues at coordinate 58,396 of JBBROX010000009.1, forward strand.
GTTCATCGTCGGGCCGTACCAGTGGCGGAATACAGCAAGCAGCTCTGACGGCGTGCCGGGATAGCGGAACGTGAAGGTTTCGGGATGGCATTCGATCGCCGTCGCCGGAACCCCGGCTGCCGTGAACCGCTCGACGACAAGCGCTTCCTGCCCCCAGGTCATCGGGCTGACGAACCCATCGGGCGGTGGCGGGGTATAGGCGGCGCTGATCTTGAGGACTTGGGCGACGAGTGTCGGATCGCCGGGTATCCAGTTGCCCATCACGATGCGCCCGCCGGGCTTGGTCACGCGCACCATTTCGCGGGCGACATCGAAGGGGCGCGGGGCAAACATCGCGCCGAAAACGCTTACGACCAGATCGAAGGACGCGTCGGTGAGGGCGTGCAGGTCGGACGCATCGCCCTCCTGAAAATGGATATTGGAAAGGCCCGCCTCTGCCGCACGAGCGTTTCCGGCAGCCACAAGGTTGGTCGCGATATCGACGCCCAAAACGTCCGCGCCTCGGATGGCGGCGGGAAGCGCGGTGGTGCCGTCGCCGCAGCCAAGATCGAGTACCCGCAGTCCGGGGCCGACGCTCAGCGATTCCACCAGCGCGTCACCGCTTTCACGCATGAACGCCGCCAGCTTGGTGAAATCACCCTTTTCCCACAAAGCCTTGTTCGGATTCATCATCGGCTCCCTTTGCCCCTGCGCCGACTCCACATAACACAAAAAGGGGGCCGGTGCGTTTCCGCACCGGCCCCCTCTAACCCTCACCTACGCAACCGGAGGGAAAGCTCGCTTAGCGGCGACCGTCGCAGCTGCCGCTCTTGTCGATCGCGCGGCCTGCGAGGGCACCGGCACCGGCACCCAGGATCAGGCCGGTCGTGCTCGGCTGGTTGCGATAGCCGCCACGGCCAATTTCGCGACCGAGCAAGCCACCGGCAATCGCGCCGAGGATGGTACCGGTTGTGCCCGAGTTACGGCGGCACTGCTGATAGTTCCGGCTGTACCGGCGGTCGTTGTTATAGCCGCGGTCGTCATAGCGACGATTGTCATAGCCACGGTTATCGTAGCTGCGGTTGTCGTACCCACGATTGTCATAGCCGCGATACGTGTCGGCACGCCCGCCATAATAGTAACCGTCATTGGCCATCGCCGGGGTGGCCGCAAAGCCGACGGCCGCGACGCTCGCCAGTACGGCGGTGTGGATCATCTTTTTCATCGTCGGTCTCCTTTTGCCAAACTCTTTGACTGTGATGCTGATCTAGCCGAGTCGCTGTGGAGCATTGCTGAACGGGCATGTTAGGCGAGGTTCAGCTTCGTTCGCCTTTCCTGATGCGGTCAAGCCGCTATGACGCACGCCGATGCGGACGCTTTTCTCTTGGTTCATCCAGTCCGCACGACTGGGTTTTTGCGCCCTCCTGCTGATCCTGACCGGGGGACCACGCAGCTCGACATTGAATCCGGTGCTTGTGGAACGCGTGACGATCGTGTCGGCATCAGTGTCGCTTCAGGCCGACGAACCCCGGCGGACCCGAACCGGCCGGTTGACCCTGTTGGGCGGCTGGAAACTGGCCAGCCGCTCGAGCCAGTTCGGCGGTTGGTCGGCGCTGCACCTCGAGGGCGACGGGGACGGCGACCGGGTGACGGCCATCGGCGACTATGGATCGGTGTTGCGGTTTCGCTTGACCCGTTTCGGGCGGGCTAGCGAGGCACGCATCGATCCTCTGCCCGTCGGCTGCGGCGCGCAGGAGGACAAGCGCGAACGCGACAGCGAGTCGCTGACCCGGGCCGCCGATGGCTGGTGGGTGGGCTATGAAGCCGACAACCGGTTGTGCAAGGTGACGCCTGACTTTGCGCGGACCCTGTCGCTCAAGCGACCCCCACAGATGGCCGGGTGGGATTCGAAATACGGTGCCGAGGCGATGGTACACCTGAGCGATGGCCGCATACTCGTCTTTGCCGAACGCGCACCGCAGGGGATGGCATTAAGCCCGCTGCTGGTGTTTTCGGGCGATCCCGCAGACCCGGCGACGCGGGTAACAGCGCGCTCTTATGTGCCGCCATCCGGCTACAGCCCGACCGACGCCGCGCAACTGCCCGACGGGCGGATACTAGTGCTGAACCGTCGCTTCGGGATTGCCGACCAGTTTACGGCGGTGCTGGTCGTCATCGATCCGGCGGCGCTCGGTCGCGACCGACCGGTGCAGGGCGCGCCCATCGCGCAGCTTGCGCCGCCGACGTTGCACGACAATTTCGAAGGACTGGCAGTCACCGTCGAGGGCGGGCGCCCGATCATCTGGATGATCTCGGACGACAATTTCATGAGCTGGCAGGGAACCTACCTGCTCAAATTCGCGCTCGATCGGGAAGCTGCACCGGAGCCTGCGGCCCCGGCGAAACCGGATTAGGCTGCGGCGACCGCTTCGGTCTTTGCCTTGGCGATCTTGCGCTTCAGACGCTGGACCTTCAGGCTCAGCTGATCGTTGCTTGCCTTGGCCAGCCAGTTGTCGAGACCCCCGACATGCTCGACCGTGCGCAGACCGCTCGTCGAAACGCGCAGCTTGACGCCTTCGCCCAGCGTATCGGAAAGCAGGGTCACGTTCTGCAGGTTGGGCAGAAAGGTCCGCTTCGTCTTGTTGTTGGCGTGGCTCACATTGTGTCCCACCTGGCGACCCTTGCCGGTCAGTTCGCAAACGCGTGCCATCGCTCGTAAATCCTGAAATCTGAGTGTTGTTCGGAAAGGCGGCGCGCATATCGGCAAAGGCTTGCCGCGTCAACCGTGCGAGGCCTAAGCGATGCAGATGAGCTTCCCGCTTCCCGCCCCGATGCAGCGCGCGCTGGCCCTTGCTGCCGAGGCGGCAGCCGCTGGCGAAGTGCCGGTCGGGGCCGTGATTGTCCATGCCGGAAAAATTGTCGGCGAGGGCGCAAACCGCACGCGGCGCGATCTCGATCCGACCGCGCATGCCGAAATCGTGGCGATTCGCGGTGCCTGCGCCGCGCTCGGCAACGACCGGCTGACCGATTGCGAACTATGGGTGACGCTGGAGCCGTGCGCGATGTGTGCTGGGGCGATTGCCCATGCCCGCCTCGCGCGGCTTGTCTACGCCGCCCCCGATCCGAAAGGCGGCGGCGTCGATCACGGCGCGCGCGTGTTCGCGCAGGCCACGTGCCACCATCGGCCCGACGTGCTGGGCGGTGTCGGCGAATCGGCGGCTGGCGCCCTGCTGAGGGAGTTCTTCGTCGCGCGCCGCTAACCCGATCCTTGCTCCCGTCACACAAAGGCGGCATTGCTATGCATAACAGGCCATGCCCGACCAACCCCTCTCGCCATTTCCGTGGATCGACGTCGCGATCATCTTTGCGTTGATTGCCCTCAACGGGGTGTTCGCGATGTCTGAACTCGCCATCGTCTCGGCACGCAAGCCGCGTCTGGAGGCGATGGCGCGTAAGGGCAGTGGCGGCGCACAGGTCGCGCTGGCCATGTCGAGCGACCCCGGCAAGCTGCTCTCCACGGTGCAGATCGGGATTACCCTGATAGGCATTCTGGCCGGTGCCTATTCGGGAGCGAGTCTCGGCGGCCCTGTCGGTGAGCGACTGGCGCGCTTGGGGCTCGACGGCGATATTTCGGGTGAGGTCGGGTTTGGCGTTGTCATTGCGATCACGACCTATGTCTCGCTGATCGTCGGCGAATTGGTGCCCAAACAATTCGCGCTGCGCTCGCCCGAACCGATCGCCGCGCTCATCGCGAGACCGATGCTGTGGCTGTCGAAGGCGACGGGACCGCTTGTCTGGCTGCTCGATTCAACCAGTGCGCTCGTGTTTCGCATCGTCGGGCTGAAGCGCGAATCCGAAGACCATGTCACCGCGGAGGAACTGCACCTGATCGTCGCCGAGGCGTCGAAATCGGGCGTGATCGAGGAAAGCGAGCGCGCGATCATTTCCGGCGTCGTCCGCCTTGCCGACCGGCCCGTGCGCGAAGTCATGACGCCGCGCACCGAAGTCGACTGGATCGACGCCGATGCCGATCACGATGCCCTGCGCGCGATGCTGGCCGAACTGCCGCACAGCCGCCTGCCGGTGGCGGAGGGGTCGGTCGACAAGGTCATCGGCATCGTCCAGGCCCGCGATATCGTCCGCGCCCTGATCGCGGGCGACGAAATCGATCTGCGCGCGCTGATGCGACAGGCGCCCATCGTGCCGGATCAGGTCGATGCGATGGACACGCTGGAGGCGTTGCGCCGCGCCGATGTGCCGATGGCGCTCGTCCACGACGAATATGGCCATCTCGAAGGGATCGTGACGCCGGCCGACCTGCTCTCGTCGATTGCTGGCGATTTCGTATCGGATCGGAATGAGGACGAAGACCCGCCCGTGGTCGAACGCGAGGATGGCAGCTTGCTGGTCTCGGGCTGGTGGGCCGCCGACCTGCTCGCCGACCGCATCGGGCTGACCCTGCCTGAGGATCGCGACTATGCGACGGTCGCGGGACTGGCGCTTGCCGAACTGCGGCGTCTGCCCAGTACCGGCGACCATTTCGAATTCGGCGGCCACCGCTTCGAAATCGTCGATATGGATGGGCGCAAGATCGACAAACTGCTGATCGCCGAGGCCTAGGGAGTTCGATGCAAGCCTATCACGACCTCCTCCGCCGCATTCTGGACACCGGCGTGCCGCAGCAGGACCGCACCGGTGTTGGCACATTGAGCGTGTTCGGCCATCAGATGCGGTTCGACCTGAGCGCCGGGTTTCCGCTGGTCACGACCAAAAAGTTGCACGTCCGCTCGATCTTCATCGAGCTGCTGTGGTTCCTGCGCGGCGAGACCAACAACAACTGGCTTAAGGAGCGCAAGGTCGGCATTTGGGACGAATGGGCGCGCGAGGACGGTGATCTCGGCCCGATTTACGGCAAGCAATGGCGCGACTGGGAAACCGCCGACGGGCGGCATATCGACCAGCTCGCGGCGATGATCGAAACGATCAAGCGCGACCCCGCCTCGCGGCGACAGATCGTCACCGCGTGGAACCCCGGCGAAATCGGCCGGATGGCGCTGGCGCCGTGCCACTGCCTGTTCCAGACATATGTCGCGAACGGCAAGCTCTCGCTGCAGCTCTATCAGCGGTCGGGCGACGCGTTTCTGGGCATACCGTTCAACATCGCCAGCTACGCGCTGCTGACCCACCTGATCGCCGACCAGTGCGGGCTGCAGGTCGGCGAGTTCGTGTGGACCGGCGGCGATACGCACCTCTATTCCAACCATCTGGATCAAGCGCGGCTGCAACTGACCCGCGATCCCTATCCGTTGCCGAAGCTGGTCCTGAAACGCCGCCCGCCGAGCATCGACGCCTATGAATATGAGGACTTCGCCGTCGAGGGGTATGAGGCGCACCCGCATATCAAGGGCGAGGTGGCGGTTTGATCACGCTGATCGTCGCGCGGGCCGACAACGGCGTGATCGGGCGCGACGGAAAACTCCCGTGGCACCTGCCCGCCGACCTCAAGCGCTTCAAGGCGCTGACGATGGGCAAGCCCATGATCATGGGCCGGAAAACGTTCGAGAGTCTGCCGGGGCTGTTGCCGGGGCGGCGGCATATCGTGCTCACGCGCGGCGACTGGTCGGCGGACGGCGCGGAGGTTGCGCACGATGTGTGGTCTGCGCTAGCGCTGGCAGGCGAAGAGGCTTTTGTGATCGGCGGCGCGGAAGTGTTCGCGCTGTTCGAGCCGCTTGCCAGCCGTTGGGAACTGACGGAGGTGCATGAGGTGGCCGTAGGGGACGTGACGATGCCGCCCCCCGATCCCGCGATCTGGACCGAGACGGCGCGCGTAGATCACGACGGGTATAGCTTCGTAACCTTCGAAAGCGGGCAGGGCAGATAGCCACAGCCCTGAGCTTGTCGAAGGGCGTTACACGCTTGATAAGCCAGTTCGTGTTGCCCGCCCATCGACAAGCTCAGGGCTGCGGTTTGGGGAAGAGCTATGAAGCGATTGATTGCCTGGTTTGCGGTGCTCTCGGGCCTGGCCGCCGTTGTCTTCTTCGGCCTCCTGCCGCCCATCGTCGAACGATCGATGAACCGCGTCACCGGCCCGCAACCGCCGCATGTCTCGGCGCGGGCGGCCGCGCTCCACAAGACACTGCAGATCGCCGACATGCACGCCGACACGCTGATGTGGAAACGCGATCTGCTGGCGCGGGGCGACCGGGGGCAGGTCGATCTGCCGCGCCTGACCGACGGCCATGTCGCGCTGCAGATCCTGTCGTCGGTGACCAAGACGCCCAAGAACCAGAACTATGACGCCAATGGAGCCGATACCGACAACATCACGCTCCTCGCGATCGCGCAGGGCCAGCCGATGCGGACATGGGGGTCCCTGATTGAACGGTCGCTATGGCATTCGACCAAGCTCGACCGCTATGCCGCACGCTCCCACGGGCATTTGCGCACGATCCGGACGAAAGCCGATCTGGCGTCGTTGCTGGCCGATCGTGCAGCTGGAAGAACAGCGACTGGCGCCATGCTCTCCGTCGAAGGGCTGCAGGACATCGAGGGCAAACGCGCCAATCTTGACCGCCTCTACGACGCCGGGTTCCGCATGGCGGGCCTCGCGCACTTTTTCGACAATGAAGTCGCGGGCTCGATGCACGGCCTCAAAAAAGGCGGCCTCACCCCGTTTGGCGTCGACATCGTTCACGCGATGGAGGCCAAGGGGATGGTCGTGGATATCGCCCATTGCAGCCACCAGTGCGTTGCTGAAGTCCTGAGAATGGCAACGCGTCCCGTCGTCTCGTCGCACGGCGGCGTGCAAGCGACGTGCAAGGTCAACCGCAACCTGACCGACGACGAAATCCGCGGAGTTGCGCGGACCGGCGGCGTGGTCGGCATCGGTTACTGGGACGCGGCGGTATGCGACACCTCGCCCGCCGGAATCGTCCGCGCCATCGCCCATGTCCGCGATCTAGTCGGCATCGATCATGTCGGCCTCGGCAGCGATTACGACGGCGCGATTGCGGCGCGGTTCGACACGTCGCGGCTCGATGCGATCACCCAAGCGCTGATCGACGCCGGGTTCAGCGATGCCGATATTGCGAAAGTGATGGGCGGCAATGTGTTCCGGGTGCTGGCGCAAGTGCTCCCCAATTGATCCGTCGCCGTTACATTCACTTCCGGTAAATCGTCGCAGGGTCTAGGCGGGTCGGCATGGACCGCCCGATATTTTATGATGCGACTGGCAAGCGCAGCCTGTGGTCGAAGCGCGCCGTGGCGGCGCTCCTCTTCCTGATTGCGGCGGCTGCCATCGGTTTTGCCTGGACGATTGCATCGGTTCCTGCCGGCCGCGCGCTTCATCCGGTCGGCGAGCGCAGCCAGGCGCGACCGCTCGTCGAGCAGGTTTCGCGCCTCCGCCATGGTGCGGGCCAATGGCTGCCGCCCACACGCGGGGGTCCGGCGCCGGCCAAGCCCTTGTCGGTTGCCTTTTATGTGCCGTGGGATCCCGACAGCCGGGCGTCGCTGATCCGCCATATCGACGATATTGACTGGGTGGTGCCTGCGCTCGCGTCAGTGACCGACGGCGGACGGACGCGGTCCTATAATCCCGATCCGCAGTTTCAGGCCGTCGTTCGCCGCAACACCGATCCACCACGGGTCATGCCGATGATCCAGAACGCGGCTGCCGACAAATGGGACGGCGCGGGCATGGCGGCTATCCTCGCCAGCCCCTCCCGACGCACCGCGCTGCTCGACTGGACCGAACAGATCGTCCTGCGTCAGAACGGCAGCGGCGTGGTGTTCGATCTCGAGGAACTGCCCCCTTCCGCCCTGACGAGCTATCTCGTCTTTCTCAAGGAAGCCCGCGCGCGCTTTGCCCCCCGGCACTGGGCGGTCACACTGGCGGTGCCGCTCGACAATCCAGCCTGGAATTTGCGCGCCTTTGCCACCGTTGCCGATCAATTGTTCCTCATGAACTACGACGAGCATGCGCCGGGCGAAGTTGCCGGGCCGATCGCTTCTCAATCCTGGTTTGTCGCCAATCTGAAACGCGTGCTTCAGGACGTGCCCCCGTCGAAGGCCATCGTCGCTATCGGCAATTACGCCTATGACTGGCACGACGGCACAGCCGACAACATGACCGATGAAGAGGCGTGGCTGGCGGCCAACGACAGCGATACCACACCGTTGTTTGATCCGGTAAGCGGGAACAGCCATTTCGCTTATGAGGAAAACGGCAGCAAGCACGAGATCTGGATGCTCGATGCGGCCAGTGCCTGGAACCAGTTGCGCGCAACCAGAGCCGAAAACGTCGCCGGATTTGCGCTATGGCGCCTCGGGAGCGAAGACATCGGGTATTGGGCGGGGGCAAAGGCCCTGCCGACCGGACGCATGCCCGATCTGTCGCACTTTACCCCGGTCGGCAATGTCGACGTCCAGGGGGCAGGCGAGCTGCTCCGTATCGAAGCGACGCCGCGCGACGGCATCCGGCAGGTCGATTTCGACAAGGCGGGGTTGATTCGCAACCTGCGCTTTACCCAACTGCCCACCCCGTTCGTCGTGCGCCGCGGCGGCGATCGCCCAGGCATGATCGCGCTGACGTTCGACGATGGACCCGATCCGACCTGGACGCCGAAAATCCTCGACGTGCTCGAAGCCAAACACGCGCCGGCAACGTTCTTTGTCATCGGTGAGAATGCGCTGTCGAACCCCGGCCTGCTCAACCGCATCGTTGCGGGCGGCAGCGAGCTCGGCAATCATAGCTATACCCACCCCAATATGGCGCAGGTATCGGCGACTGGCATCCGGCTCGAACTTAACACGACACAGCGGCTGGTCGAGGCTTACACCGGTCGGTCGTTGCGATTGTTCCGTGCGCCCTATTTCGGCGATGCCGAGCCGACAACGACCGACGAACTTCAACCGGCGCTCATTGCGCAGGAGCGGGGTTATCTGAACGTCGGGCTGCACGTCGATCCCGACGATTGGCAACGGCCGGGCGTGCAAAAAATTGTCGCCGCCACGCTGGCAAAGGTGGATGCCGGCACCGACGACGTCACGACCAAGGTTGTGCTGCTCCACGATGGCGGCGGCGACCGGTCGCAAACGGTGGCCGCGCTGCCCGCGATCATCGATGGCCTGCGCGCCAAGGGCTATACGCTGGTGCCGATCTCGGAACTGGCGGGCATGACGCGCGACGCGGTCATGCCTTCGGTTACGGGGTGGGATTTGCGCGCCGTGCAGGCCGACGTCGGCATCTTTCTGATCATCGCTGGCGTGCTCTGGCTGGTCAAATGGCTGTTCTTCGTCGCGATCGCGCTCGGCATCGCGCGGGCGCTGTTGATGGCCGGTTTGGCATTGCGCGACCGATACGGCCGGGGACGGGCGATTCCGCCGCCCATCGATCCGATGCGTTTCGTATCGGTGCTGATCCCTGCGTTCAACGAGGAACGCGTGATCGTGGATTCGGTGCGGCGCGTGCTGGCCAGCGAGAATGTCGAACTCGAAATCCTCGTCATCGACGACGGGTCGAAGGATGCGACCAGTGCGGTCGTGCGCGAAGCCTTTGCGGGCGAGCCCCGCGTCCGCCTGCTGACGCTGGAAAACGGGGGGAAGGCGCGCGCGCTTAATCAGGGCCTTTCTATGGTCAGGGGCGACGTCATCATCGCGCTCGACGCCGACACACGGTTCCAGAAGGATACGGTTGCCCGGCTCGCGCGCTGGTTCGCCGATCCCGAAATCGGCGCGGTGGCCGGCAATGCAAAGGTCGGCAACCGCTTCAACCTCGTTACGCGCTGGCAATCGGTCGAATATGTCACCGCGCAGAATCTCGAACGCCGCGCGCTGACGCAATTCGATGCGATCACGGTCGTGCCGGGTGCCGTGGGTGCATGGCGGCGGACGGCGCTCGATGCGGTCGGCGGCTACCCGACCGACACATTGGCTGAGGATCAGGATCTGACCATCGCCATCCAGCGCGTCGGTTGGCGGATCGGCTATGACGTCGATGCCGTCGCCTGGACAGAGGCCCCGGAAAGTTTCCGGTCGCTCGCCAAGCAGCGCTTCCGCTGGTCCTACGGCACACTGCAGTGCCTGTGGAAACACCGCAGCATCTTCCGCACGCGCAAGCCGCTGGGGCTGGCGCTGGTCGGTCTGCCCCAGGCATGGCTGTTCCAGATCGTCTTTGCGGTCATTTCGCCGATCATCGACTTTGCGCTGGTCGTCAGCCTCGTTGAAACGGCGATCCGGGTACACCAGCACGGCTGGGCGCAAACCCAGTCGGACGTTCTGATGATGGGCATCTATTGGGTCGCGTTCACCTTCATCGACATCGCCTGCGGCGCGGTCGCGTATTGGCTCGACCCCCGCGAGCGCCGCTACCCCGCGCACCTCCTCGTGGCGCAGCGATTCATCTATCGCCAGCTGATGTATTGGGTGGTGCTGAAGGCCGTCGGCGCGGCACTGCGCGGGCCGAGTGTCGGCTGGGGAAAGCTCGAACGATCGGGACGTGTGGCTGCGACGGCACAATGAAGGGTTGCCATAGTCGATACCCACCCCCCATCATGGCCACGCGATGCTGCGCCAGTACGAACTTGTAGAACGGGTCAAATCCTATGACCCCGATGCCGACGAGGCGCTGATCAACCGCGCCTATGTGTTTTCGATGGCAGCGCACGGCAGCCAGAAGCGCGCCTCGGGCGACCCCTATTTCTCGCACCCCATCGAAGTCGCGGGCATTTTGACCGACCTTCACCTCGACGACGAGACGATCGTGACCGCGATCCTGCACGACACGATCGAGGATACGGTGGCCACACACGAGGAAATCGAACGCAAGTTCGGTCCTGCCATTGCGCGGATGGTCGACGGCGTGACCAAGCTGTCGAAGATCGAGGCACAGTCGGAAAACGAACGCGCAGCCGAAAATCTGCGCAAGTTCCTGCTCGCCATGTCGGACGACATCCGGGTGCTGCTCGTCAAGCTCGCCGATCGGCTGCACAACATGCGCACGCTGCATTTCATCAAGGACGAAGCGAAGCGGCGACGCATCGCCAAGGAAACGATGGATATCTACGCCCCGCTCGCCGAGCGGATCGGCATGTACGAATTCATGAACGAGATGCAGGGGCTGGCATTCCGCGAGCTCGAACCCGATGCCTATGCGTCGATCAGCAAGCGCCTCGAACAACTCCATTCGGGCGGGGGCGACCAGATCGCGCGGATTGGTTCGGGCCTCAAGCTGCTGCTCAGCCGCGCCGGGATCGAGGCCGATGTATCGGGGCGCGAGAAGCATCCGTATTCGATCTGGAAGAAAATGGCCGAGCGCCACATCAGCTTCGAACAATTGTCCGACGTCATGGCGTTCCGCGCGATCGTCCCCGACGAAGATGCCTGCTACCGCGCACTCGGCGTTATCCACCGACGCTGGCCGATGGTCCCGGGTCGGTTCAAGGACTATATTTCAACGCCAAAGCGCAACGGATACCGCTCGCTGCACACGGCCGTCATCCATTCGGAAAAAATGCGGATCGAAATCCAGATTCGCTCGTCCGAAATGCACGCGCAGGCCGAATATGGCTATGCCGCGCACTGGACGTACAAACAGGGTCAGAAACGCCCCGACGTGCCCGGGCGCTGGATCAGCGATCTGGTCGAAATCCTCGACAACGCTGACACGCCCGAGGAACTGCTCGAACACACCCGCATGGCGATGTACCAGGATCGCATTTTCGCGTTCACGCCAAAGGGTGAACTGTTCCAGCTGCCCAAGGGCGCGACGCCGGTCGATTTCGCCTATGCGGTCCACACCAAGCTCGGCAACGAGGCGGTGGGGGCCAAGATCAACGGGCGCGTCGTGCCGCTGCGCACCCCCATCGAAAACGGCGATCAGGTCGCAATCCTGAAGTCGAAGGCGCAGGAGCCGCAACCGGCATGGCTTAACTTCGTCGTTACCGGCAAGGCCCGCGCCGCGATCCGCCGCTATGTCCGCAACAAGGAACGCGGCGAGAGTGTCGCGCTCGGTCGCAAGATCTACGACGAACTCGTCACGCGCCTGCCCGCCCAGCTCGGCAAGGACGCGATGGTAGCCGCGTTGAAGCGACTCAAGCTCGTCGATGAAGGCGCGCTGATGGAAGCTATCGCGCGCCGGACCGTCACCGATGCGCAGGTGATGGAGGCGCTGATGCCGGGATCGGCCGGTGCCGACATGGCCGCAGCACCCGCCCAGCGCGAGGCGATCTCGATCAAGGGACTGACGCCGGGCGTTGCCTTCGTCCTGTCGCCCTGTTGCCATCCCGTCCCGGGCGACCGGATCGTCGGACTGCGTCGCGCCGACGAGCCGATTGCCGTCCACGCCATCGACTGTCCGGTACTGGCGTCGGGGATCGATGCCGACTGGGTCGATCTGGCCTGGGGCGACGGCAGCGAGGGCGCCGTGGCCGAGCTACTGGTGATCCTGAAGAACGAACCCGGCGCACTGGGCGTGATGGCGGGCATCTTTGGCACGCATCAGGCGAACATCCTCAACCTGAAACTCGAAAACCGCGACGAAAGTTTCCACAGCTTCCGCGTTTCGCTCGAAGTCAGCGATCTGCATCACCTGACGCGCATCCTCGCGGCATTGCGCGCCGCAGACGCCGTGAGTTCGGCGGAGCGGGTCTGAAACTGGCGGCAACATGGGTGGTTTCATGCGTCGCGCTCGCCAGTTGGGGGTGCGGTGAGGATACGACACGCGCCAGTAAGGCCTATCGGCGTGTTGTTGCTGTAGCGACGGAGCGCGTTGCACATCTGGAAAGTTCACAAGGTCTTGATGCTGTCCGAGCCTGTCTGCTCCAAAATCGTAGTGGTCGTTTGAACGTCGAAAGCGCCCCCCGGCTCGATGTCCGCGAGCGGGTCGTGCTTAATCAGCCCCAGTCGCTCTTGATCCGCATCACCGACGTCGGCGTGACCCGCCAGATCGTCGTCTATAAGCGCAAGGGGCGGGTCTTAGCGGCGGTGCATCGTTCAGCGATTGCTGCTTGCGCCGCTTAGTTTTGAAAGATTTAGCCAATCAATCGGCGAAAAGCGGTCGAGTGCTTCGCCCGCTTCCGGCATCGGATATTTCAGCCCCGTCGCACAGTTGAACAGGACGCAGCGGTCGGTGTCTTCGATCAGGCCCGTATCGACCGCAACTTCCCATGCCGCAGCCGTCGCGGCCCCTTCGGGGCAGAGTAGCAGCCCGTCTTCACGAGCAATGCGGTCGCGTGTCTGCATGATCGCGGGGTCGCCGACTGCAATCGCGAAGCCACCTGATTCGCGCACCGCGTCGAGGATCAGGAAATCGCCGATCGCGCCCGGCACGCGGATACCCGCTGCCACGGTCGCGGCGTCCTCCCATTTTTCGGCGTGGCGTTCGCCCGCCTCAAAGGCTCTGACGATGGGCGCGCAGCCCGACGCCTGCACTGCAACCATGCGCGGGCGTTCCGGGCCGATCAGGCCGATGGCTTCGAGTTCGGCAAAGGCCTTCCACATGCCGATCAGACCAGTTCCGCCGCCGGTCGGGTAAAAAATGACGTTGGGCACCTGCCAGTCGAGTTGTTCGACCAGTTCCAGCCCCATCGTCTTCTTGCCCTCGATCCGGTAGGGTTCCTTCAGCGTCGAAAAGTCGAACCAGCCCATCGGTTCCTTGCCTGCGCCGACAATGGCGCCGCAGTCGCCGATCAGGCCGTTGACCCGCCAGACCTTCGCGCCCTGCAGTGCGATCTCGCGCAGGTTGATTTCGGGCGTGTCGTCGGGCGCGAACACGAACGCCTCGATCCCGGCGTGCGCGCAATAGGCCGCCATCGCAGCCCCGGCGTTGCCGTTCGTCGGCATCGCGATGCGCTTGATGCCGAACGCCTTGGCCATCGACACCGCCATGACCAGGCCGCGCGCCTTGAACGAGCCCGTCGGCAGGCGCCCTTCGTCCTTGACGATGGGCGCCCGCGCGCCGTGGCGTTTGCCCAGCTTCGGCAGGTCGATCAGCGGCGTTTCGCACTCGCCGAGTGACACGATGTCGGACGTCTTGCGCACCGGCAGCAACTCGCGCCAACGCCACATGTCGCGCGGACGCTCGGCAAGCGCGGCCTTGGTAAGCACCCCCGCGACGCCCGGCAGGTCGTAGCGAACGAGCAAAGGCTTCCCGGCGCGCGACAGGCCGTGGACGATGTCGGCCTCGTAATGCTCGGCGGTCTCCGAACATTCGAGATGCGTGACGAACGTCGGTCGGTCGGCAGTCAGATTGGCATTGCTGTTCATGCTCATCCCTCGCGGTGATATGGATGTCCGGCGATGATCGTCGTCGCGCGGTAGAGTTGTTCGCAGAGCATCGCGCGGACCATCAAATGCGGCCAGGTCGCCGTGCCGAAGCTCAGGACCTTGTCGGCACTGGCGCTTTCGGCCGGCGTCAGCCCGTCGGCCGCGCCGATCAGGAACCGGACCTCGCGGATCCCGCTGTCGCGCCATCCTTCGAGCAATCGGGCAAAGGCAACTGAAGTCAGCGCCTCACCGCCCTCGTCGAGCGCAACGGTTTTGGCGGGGGTGAGCGTATCGGCAACGCGTCCACCGGTTTCGGGGAGTTCGGTCACGGCGAACGGCCAGACAATCCGCTTCTCATAGCGTGCGACAAGGTCGGCTTCGGGACCGCGCCCGATGCGGCCGCGCGCGACGATGTGGAGCTTCAAGAGGCTAAACTAGTGCGTGGTCGGCGGGATCGGCGCATCGCCGAACGCCCACATGCGCTCCAGATTGTAAAAGCTGCGCACTTCGGGGCGGAACAGGTGAACGATGATGTCGCCGGCATCGATCAGCACCCAATCGGCGGTGGGCAATCCCTCGATCCGGGCTTGCCGTCCGAATTCGGTCTTGATCCGCTCGGCGATCTTGGCCGCCATCGACGCGACCTGACGGGTCGATCGCCCGCTGGCGATGACCATGTGATCGGCAATCGATGATTTGCCCGCCAGGGGAATCGAGATTGTCTCGACCGCCTGGTCTGCGTCGAGCTGTCCGAGAATCATCTCGTGCATGGCATCGACAGAGTCGACTTTCTCTACGGGGCGGAGCGCGGTCGCGGGCAAAGAACATCCTTCATGGCAGGCGCCGTTTCAGTGCGGCGCGGGTGGCGGGGTGGTCAGAAAATCGGCGATGCCAGTCGGGCAAAGCCCGGCGGAGCGCCGTGGCGGACGTCGGATCGGGACGGACATGCAGGAGCACGAGCGTCGGCGGTCTCCACCTCGTCCAGTCATTCGGCTCGCCCAGGTGCCGGACGAAACGCCTGAGCCACGCCGACGCAGGACTCGCGCCGACGATCCCTGTATAGCCCGGACGGACGACAACCGCAATCGGCACGAGCGCCGCCAGCCTCCGCCAGTCGCGCCAACGGTGGAATTCGCCGATTAAATCGGCCCCCATGATCCAGATGAACTGCCGATCAGGGAAGCGGCGGATCAGCGCGCGGACGGTATCCACGGTATAACGCGTCCCCAGTTGTGCCTCGATCGCGGTCGCGCGAATGCGGCTGCGGCGGGCCATCGCTCGTGCCGCGCCGAGGCGCGCGTCGAGGGGGGCCATGCCCTCCGCCGGCTTCAACGGATTGCCCGGTGACACCAGCCACCAGACCTCGTCGAGGCCCAGTTGATCGATCGCCGCCAGGCTCAATCGCCGATGTCCGCGATGCGCCGGATTGAACGATCCGCCGAGAAGGCCAGTGGGGGTCAGGGCCGCACTTGCCCCGTGCCGCGTACCTGCCATTTGTACGTTGTCAGCCCTTCCAGCGCAACGGGACCACGGGCGTGCAGGCGCCCCGTGGCGATGCCGATTTCCGCGCCCAGCCCGAACTCGCCGCCATCGGCGAACTGGGTGGAGGCGTTCCAAAGCACGATGGCACTGTCGACGGTTGACAGGAAATGCTCGGCCGTTGCCGCATCTTCGGTGATGATCGCGTCGGTATGGTCGGAACCGTGGCGCTCGATATGGGCAATGGCGCCTTCGACACCGTCCACGAGCGTGATCGATACGACGCTGTCGAGATACTCAGTGTCCCAATCCTCGGGCGATGCCGAAACGACCTGCATGTCGAGCGCGGCGACATCGGGCGTCCCGCGAACTTCGCATCCCGCGTCGATCAACGCCCGCACGATCATTTCGGGGGCGGCAAAGGCACGGTCGATCAGGATCGTTTCGGTCGATCCGCACACGCCCGTTCGCCGCATCTTGGCATTGACCACGATGTCGCGCGCCTTGGCGGGGTCGGCTGCGCCGTCGATATAGCTGTGGTTCAGCCCTTCCAGATGGGCGAGCACCGGCACGCGCGCCTCGGCCTGGACGCGCGCGACCAGCGTCTTGCCACCGCGCGGGATGATGATGTCGATCAGGCCGTGTGCCGCGAGCATCGCGCCGACATGGGCGCGGTCGGTCGACGGAATCAGCTGGATCGCGTCGGCGGGCAGCCCTTCGGCAACGATCCCCTCCATCATCGCGGCATGGATGGCGGTGTTGGTGCGGATTGCTTCGGATCCACCGCGCAGGATCGTGGCATTGCCCGACTTCAGGCACAGCGCGCCCGCGTCCGCCGTCACGTTCGGGCGGCTTTCGAAGATGATGCCGACGACGCCGAGCGGCACCCGGATGCGAGTCAGCTTCAGGCCGTTGGGGCGGAAACTCTCGTCGATGACCATGCCGACCGGATCGCGCAGGTCGGCAACGGCCGCAATGCCGGCGGCTGTTCCCTCCAACCGTGCCGCATCGAGCGTCAGCCGGTCGAGCATCGCCGCCGACATGCCGCCCGCGCGCGCCATGGCGACATCCTGGGCGTTGGCCGCCAGGATGTCGGGCGCATGGCGGCGCACGGCGGCAGCGGCGGCATGAAGCGCTGCTGCCTTTTCCGCCGTCGACGTGCGGGCAAGCCGACGCGCCGCCACGCGCGCGCGCGCCGCCATCGCGGGAATCAGGTCGGGAGTTGCTTCAGCATCGGCCATGCGCGCGCGCCTAGCACAGGTGGCGTATACGGGAAAATCCTGCCGCACTGTGCTTGCGCTGTAATACACCTGTGTTAGCCTTCCCCATATGAGCGGTGGGTTCGAAGCAGCAGGCGATGCCATGACCGGCGCGGTGATCGCGCGGGTGGTCGAACCGCGTCATGGGGAGGATGCGGTCGGCAGTGACGGCCTTACCCACGAACATGCCTGTCTGAACTGCGGCGCGGCGCTGATCGGCCCGTATTGCGCCGCTTGTGGTCAGGCTTCGCACCTGCACCGCTCGCTGATGGCCCTGTGGCACGACATTGCGCACGGCGTTTTCCATTTCGAGGGGAAGGTGTGGCGCACCTTGCCGCTTCTGGCATGGCGCCCGGGGCATTTGACGCGCCGCTATATTCACGGGGAACGCGCACGGTTCGTATCGCCCCTCGCGCTGTTTCTGTTCTGTGTGTTCCTGATGTTCGCGACGTTCGAGAGCGTCGGTGGGCCGATCAGGCTCAATGTCAACCGCGCGACATTGACCAATGGCGAGCAGGTAAAGACAACCGATCTGAAAGCCGAACTCGTCAAGGAAAAGGCGCGTCTTGCGGGATTGGAGGCCGAGCGGGTAAAGCTCGTCGGGACCGGCGCCTCGACCAAGGCAATCGATGCACGCATCGAAAGCTCGCGCAGTGATGTCCAGGCGATCACCGCCGCGGACGCGGTGATGAATGGCATTTCGCCCGAGGCGCTGTCGCTGCCGGGTGCCGCGGACATTCATACCGGGTCCAGCACCTTCGACGAGATGGCCAAGGCGGCGCTGAAAAATCCCAAGCTGCTGCTCTACAAGCTGCAGTCCTCGGCGTATAAATTCGCCTGGGCGCTGATCCCGTTGTCGCTGCCGTTCATGTGGCTGATCTTCGCGTGGCGGCGGCAATATAAACTCTACGACCACGCGATCTTCGTGACCTATTCGCTGTCGTTCGTCATGGTTCTGCTGGTCGCGATGGCCTTGCTGGCGGCGCTGGGGGTGTCGACAGGCTGGGCGCTGTTCCTGGTCCCCGTTCACATGTTCCGCCAGTTGAAGCAGGCTTATAAGCTGGGCTGGTTCAGCGCGTTGTGGCGTACCTTTGCCCTGTTGGTCGTATCGACGCTCGTCCTGAGTACGTTCGCGATCGCTCTACTCGCGCTCGGCATGCTCGGCTGATCAGCGGCAGGGGTAGCGTTTTCGCATGGCGTCGTAGAGCGCCGTCTTCACGGTCGTCCGCGCTTGCGCCGCCTTGGGAATGGCGGCGAGATCTGCCATGATCATGTCGGAACTGATCTTTGCCTGACCCTTCGGCGGCGGACAGCCGAGATCGGTGCGGCCCTTGGCCCGCGCGGCATCGACATCGATGCGATAGGCCGTCGTCGCCGCCTGCATTTCGCCCTTCACGACCGGCAGATCGGACGACATCATCGCCATCATGCCCTTGGCCTTCAGCGCGTCGGCTCGGGCCAGAAATTCGGCCACGGTCATCGCATGGGCCAAGGCGGGAACGATCAGCATCGCGCCCGCCAGGGCGAGAGGGCGGACCCTCATGCGCCCTGAATCGCCGGGCCCCCGATGCTACCCGGCCGCTTGGAGCTGGGTACCGACGAACCGCCTGAGATCGGGTTGGGCTTTGCCTGGTCCTTGCCGCTGCGATCGGGCGGCGTGCCATCGTTGAGCAGCGCCGCGATTTCCTCGCCGGTCAGCGTTTCATACTCGAGCAATGCGCCTGCCAGCGTGTTCAGCTGGTCGGCATGCTTCGTGAGGATGAACTTCGCGCGGTCGTTCGCTTCATCCACCAACCGCTTGATCTCGTTGTCGATCAGCAATGCCGTCTCGTTCGAGATGTTGTGACGCTGGGTCTGCGAATAGCCGAGGAAGGTTTCGCCCTGCTGCTCTTCGTACTGCAGGGGCCCCAGCGCATCCGACATGCCCCATTGCGTGACCATCGAGCGGGCGAGCTTGGTTGCCATTTGAATGTCGCCCGACGCGCCCGACGAGACCTTGTCGTAG
This sequence comes from Sphingomonadales bacterium, assembly GCA_038228865.1. GTDB lineage: Bacteria > Pseudomonadota > Alphaproteobacteria > Sphingomonadales > Sphingomonadaceae > Sphingomonas_O. Next base: position 77,380 of record JBBROX010000009.1, read on the forward strand.
CCGAAGATGATTTCCTCGGCCACGCGACCGCCCATGGCGATCGACAGGTTCGCGTACATCTTGTCGCGGTGGTAGGAATAGCTGTCGCGTTCGGGCAGCCGCACGACCATGCCCAACGCGCGACCGCGCGGGATGATCGTCGCTTTGTGGATCGGGTCCGATGCCGCCTCGTGGAACGCGACCAGCGCGTGGCCGGACTCGTGATAGGCGGTCATCCTTTTCTCGTCGTCGGTCATCACGAGCGATTTCCACTCGGTGCCCATCATGACCTTGTCCTTGGCCGATTCGAACTGGGCCATGGCGACAAGGCGCTTGCCGAGGCGCGCCGCCAGCAGCGCCGCTTCATTGGCGAGGTTGGCGAGGTCGGCACCCGAAAAGCCCGGCGTCCCGCGCGCGATGCGGCGGATGTCGACGTCGGGTGCCAGCGGCAGCTTTTTCACATGGACGCCCAGGATCTTCTCGCGGCCCTCGATATCGGGCAGCGGCACGGTCACCTGACGGTCGAAACGGCCCGGACGCAGGAGCGCCGGGTCGAGCACGTCGGGGCGGTTGGTCGCGGCGACGATGATGATGCCCTCGTTGGCCTCGAACCCGTCCATCTCGACGAGCAGCTGGTTGAGCGTCTGCTCGCGCTCGTCGTTGCCATTACCCAGGCCCGCGCCACGGTGACGACCGACGGCATCGATTTCATCGATGAAGACGATGCACGGCGCGCTCTTCTTGGCTTCGGCAAACATGTCGCGGACACGGCTCGCGCCGACGCCGACGAACATTTCGACGAAATCCGACCCCGAAATGGTGAAGAACGGGACGCCGGCTTCACCGGCGATCGCGCGGGCGAGCAAGGTCTTGCCGGTACCGGGCGAGCCGACGAGCAGCGCGCCCTTGGGAATCTTGCCGCCGAGACGTGCAAACTTAGTCGGGTCTTTCAGGAAATCGACGATTTCCTGCAATTCCTCGCGCGCCTCGTCGATGCCGGCGACGTCCTCGAACGTCACGCGGCCTTCGCGCGCGGTCAGCATGCGGGCACGGCTCTTGCCGAAACCCATCGCCCCGCCGCCCGAATTCTTCTGCATCTGGCGCATCAAGAAGACCGCCAGCCCGATCATCAGCACGAACGGCAGCGCCTGATAGAGCAGAATCAGCCAGATCGACGCGCCTTCCTCGGGCTGGCCCTGGAAGCGGACATTGGCCTTGGTGAGGCGCTGCGTCAGCGTCGTGTCGGGAACGGCATAGGTCTTGAACGAATCGCCGTTCGACAGCGTGCCCGAAATCACGTCGGGCGAAATCTTGACCTCCTTGACCGACCCTTCCTCAACCTTGGCGAGGAAGTCCGAATAGGCAATGCCGGTGGACGGTGCCGCCCGGGTGCGCCCGTCGAAAATCATGACGAAGGCGGCAAGCGCGATCAATATGCCTGCCCAGATGGCTACGCTTTTCATCCAGGGGTTGCCGGTCGGCTGCTTGTCGTCGTTCATGGTCGGGGGTGCCTTTCAAAGACCAAGATAGGCATTCAGAGGTTAATGGCAATGGAACAGCGAGTCATGAACGTCGCGGGGGTGCCATCTTGAAACACCAGCGTGCGCCGGGTGTGCAAACGATGTCGCCGATCATGGTTTTGTTGCCCGCCTGCAAGGCGCGCAGCACCCGCATCAACGCGTCGCCACGCGGGTCGATGTCGGGGACGATTTCGGCCAGACACCGGTGGAGAACACGACGGGCAAGTTCATCGGGCAGGTCGGCCATGGCCGCGTCCGTCGGCTCGATTCGGCTGGCGGCCCAGTCGAGCGCAGCGTCGGCATCGGCCAGCCAACCGGCGCTGCGAGTGGCGGCCAGCGGATCGAGCCAGTCGGTACCGGCAAGCGCCTTGCGCAGCCGGGCCCGGTCGTAACGATCGTCGTGGTTCGAGGGGTCGTCGACCGCGTCGATCCCGGCGTCCGCGACAATCGCCACCAGTTCGGCATGTCGCCAGCCCAGCAAAGGGCGGATCATGGTGCCGTGACGGCGGCGAATTGCCGACAGGCCGGCCACACCCGCGCCCCGGTTGAGACGCATGATCATCGTCTCCAGCTGATCGTCGGCGTGATGCGCGGTCGCGATCCAGTCGATCTGCTGATGTGTCTGCCACGCCACCAGCGCCGCATAGCGCGCCGTCCGCGCGGCATCGGAAACATTCCGCCCGGCGACAATCTCGACCGTCAGGATATCATGCGTCACGCCCAGGTCGGTGCAAAGGGCAGCAACGAAGCGCGCTTCATCAAAAGATTCGGGACGCAGGCGATGATCGACGGTTGCTGCGGCAACCTGTCCGGGGAAGGCAGCGGCGGCAAGCAAGAGCATGGCAACACTGTCGGGACCTCCCGAAACGGCGAGCCCAATTTTGCCGACAGCTTCGCCGGTCAGCGTCGTCAGGTCGCCGCGAAAACGCTCGATTCGCGCGTGAGACAGCGCGTCAGGCGCCGCATTTGGCGTCGGCACGGCCCTTGGCGGCGCGCGCCTTCTGATCGGGGGTGAGCTTGGTGCCATAGACATCGTTCAACTCGTCGAAAACCTTGCAGGCATCGGCGGTCTTCTTGAGCTTGATCAGCGACTGGCCGAGCCATGTCAGGCTGTCCGCCGCCCGCTCGCCGCGCGGTGCCTTCTGGTAATTGTCGTAAAAGGCAACGCTGGCGAGTGCCGGTTTGCCTTCGTCGTAATAGGCACGACCGAGCAGGTTCTGGGCATAGCTCCAGCGCTTGTTCGTTGCGGGGTATTTGGCGGTAAACTCTTTCAGCTTGGCCTGTGCTTCGGGATAGAATTTGGCGGTGTAGAGGCGAAAGCCATAGGTGTAATCGTCCTCCACTGCATCGCCGGTCGCGGGCATTTCGATCGCCGCAACCGCAGCCTTGCGCGCCGGATCGGCCTTTGCGGGGGCCGGGTCGGCCTTTGCGGGCGCCGGTTTGGCGGTTGCCGTCGGCTTCGGCGCTGCGGTGGCAGGTGCGGGCTTCGGCTCGGGCGCCGTGACCGTGGTCGTCGTCGCAGCCGTCACCGTGGGCAGCGCTGTGCCGGACGTCGCGGCGGGGCTGCCGGTTGCAGGCGCGCCACCCTCGAGCGCGGTCAGCCGACTCTGAACTTTGGCCAGCGCTTCTTCGAGCTGTTTGAGGCGATAGGCGTTCTGCTCGCTGGCTCCGGTCACGGTCGCCAGCGATTTTTCGAGCGTGTCGACCCGTGTCGTCAGGTCGGACAGCGGCGCACTGGCGGGCGTTCCAGACGGTATAGTCGTCGCCGGTGCTGCGGACAGGTCGGGCTGGACCGGCACGCCTTGCGGAAACACGGTGCGCTGCACCGCTTTCATTTCCTTTTCCAATTTGCCGACTCGCAGGTCGAGCGGGTTCGACGATGTCTGGGCAAGCGTCGGCGTTGCGACCACGGCAAGCGCCAGGCCCAAGGCCGTCGTGGCGGCTGTCATCGATCGAACAAGCATCATCTTTGTCGCCCCACCCCGTTTATCAGTTCGCATTATCGCCGCTCGGCGCGGGTGTCGCAACCGGGGTTGTTCCGTCGGGGCGCAGCGGCGTGAATGTCGTCGGTGCGGACGGAATGGGCGCGGACCGGACCGGTGCGGCTGGTGTCGAGGACGATCGTGCCGGCGTCGATGGGGCCGATGAGGGCGGCGTTGCGGTCGCGGTCGGCGCGGTGCGCGCCGTCAGGGCCTTGGCATCGATCCCGACATCGCGGATCATCATTTCGGGTGGACCGAGGGCAGGGACTTCCTGTCCGTCGATGGTGACCTTCAACACTTCGGGGCGTCCGGTGCGGATCATCGGCGTGTCGGCGTCGAGCGGCACATTAAAGGTTTCGCCTGCCGCCATTTCCTTCTGGAGCAGCACCTTGTCCGCCTTGTCATAGATGCGCAGCCATACCGGTGCCGTCGCCGTCAGTACGACCTGACCGGTTGGCGATGGCGCGGCGGCAACGGGCGGCGAAGCAACGGGTGCCGGGGCAGCTTCAACGGGCGCGGGCGGTATGGGCGCGGCATCGCCACCCAGCCAGTCTGCACGCCAGACGAGATAGCCAACCAGCAGAACGACGGCAAGCGCAGCGGCTGTCCAGGCCAGCAGGCGCGACGGCACGCGGGCTGGATCAACCGGTTCATAGGGGATGTATGTACTGTCCTCGACCGGCGTGCGCCCCAGCTCGACGCGCAGGTCACGCGCGATCGCCGTCTCGTCGGCACCAATCGCGCGCGCAAACGACCGGGCAAAGCCGATGGCGTAGGTCATCGAGGGGAGAGCCGAATAATCGCCCCGCTCGATCGCTTCGAGATGGCGCATCGGCACGCGGGTTTTGGCGGCAATGTCGTTCAGATCGAGCCCGGCGGCGATGCGCGTTGCCCGCAGACGTTCGCCGACGGTCTGCGGGAACAGCCCGCCTTCGTCCCCGTCTTCTCTTGCGCCGGCTGCCACGCCCTCATCGACCACGTTCGTATTTCTCCGGGTGGCTGCCTGCGACCTTGGCATCCGTCCGATCCCTTGTGTCACTGTCTGTACCGCCCGTGTCAACCGGCTGGCTCGGCTGCGCAATCATTTGCACAAGTCCACTCAAACCAGCTCGACACCGGCTTTGCGCGCCCATTCGGTCAGCGCCACCCGCATGTCGGCAGGCGGTGCCGCCAGCAAGCCGGGAAGAGTGGCGCGGAGCGCCGCAACGTCGAGCGACCGGATCATCGCCTTGACCGGGCCGATGGCTGCCGGCGTGATCGACAAGCGATCGATACCCAGGCCGATCAGCGCCATTGCCTCCAGCGTACGCCCCCCCATCTCGCCGCAGACGCCGACTTGGGTGCCGTGCGCGTCGCATTCGCGCGAAATGCGGGCGAGGAAGCGCAGGATCGCCGGGCTCAGCCAGTCATAGCGTTCGGCAAGTTTCGGGTTGGCCCGGTCGGCGGCGAACAGGAACTGAGTCAGGTCGTTCGTGCCGATCGACAGGAAGTCGAGCTTGGGCAGCAGAATGTCGAGCACTTCGGCAAGTGCGGGCACCTCCAGCATCGCACCGTAGCGGACCGTGGTCGGCAATTTCTTGCCGCGTTCGCCCAGCCACGTCCGCTGCGCCTCGAAAATCGCGTGCGCGGCGTCGAATTCCCATGGCTCGCTGACCATCGGGAACATGACATTCAGCGTTTTGCCGGCTGCCGCCTCCAGCAGCGCGCGGGCCTGCGCTTTCATCAGGGCACCGCGCTCGAGCGCCACGCGCAGCGCGCGCCAGCCCATCGCCGGATTCTCTTCCTCCTCGGTTTCGTCGCGCAGATAGGGCAGCGCCTTGTCGCCGCCGATGTCGACGGTGCGGAAAATGACCGGCTTGTCGCCCGCAGCATCGAGCACGTCTTTGTACAACCGCTGCTGGCGTTCGCGCTGGGGCATCGTCGCTGACACCAGAAACTGGAACTCCGTCCGGAACAGGCCGATCCCATCCGCGCCGGTCGGGTCGAGCGCCGCAACGTCGTCACGCAGCCCGGCGTTCATCATCAGCGTGACCCGGTGCCCGTCTTTCGACACCGGCGGCACGTCGCGCAGCGCCTGAAACTGCGCACGGCGCTTTTGCCCGATTGCCAGCCGCGTCTCGAACGCTTCCTCGAAGGCCGGGGTGGGGCGACACACGACGCTCGCCTGCCCGACATCGAGCAGCAACAGGTCGCCTTCGACAATATGCTGGCGAATGTCCTTGACCCGGCCCAGAACGGGTACGCCCATCGCGCGCGCCACGATGGTCACGTGCGCGGTGAGGGAGCCTTCCTCCAGCAGCACGCCCTTCAGCCGCCGCCGATCATATTCGAGGAGTTCGGCCGGGCCCAGATTGCGCGCGATCAGGATGGCATCCTGTCGCAGGCCCCCCTTGGCCGCCGTGCCCAGCTGGCCCGACACAATGCGCAGCAGCCGGTTCGCCAGATCCTCCAGATCGTGCATCCGGTCGGCCAGCAGCGGGTCGTCGATCTGGCGCATCCGCATGCGCGTGCGTTGCTGGACGCGTTCGATGGCCGCTTCTGCCGTCAGGCCGCTGTCGATCGCTTCGTTGATGCGCCGACCCCAGCCCTCGTCATAGGCGAACATGCGGTAGGTATCGAGCACTTCGCGGTGCTCGCCGTCACCGCCGAATTCGGATTGGCTCGCCATATTGTCGATTTGCTCGCGCATCTTGGCAAAGGCGGAATAGACGCGGGCGCGCTCGGCCTCGGTGTCCTCGGCAACGGTGTGTTCGATGACGATGCGGGGGTTGTGGTAAACCGCGAATCCCCGGCCCATTCCTTCGACGAGTTTCAGGCCGGACAACCGCTGGCCCTGCGCTTGCGGCGCGCGCGTCGCGTTGGCCTGGCTTTCGTCGACCAGGCCCGCGTTGGCGATGAGTTCGGACAGGACCATCGCCACCGTTTGCAGCGCCTCGATCTCGACCTCGTCATAGCGGCGCGGATCGGCGTGCTGCACGCAAAGCACGCCGACGGCACTTTCGCGCCGCACGATGGGGACGCCGGCAAACGAGTGAAACAGGTCTTCGCCGGTTTCCGGCTTATAGGCGAAATCGGGGTGGCTCGTTGCCTCGTCGAGGTTGAGCGTCGCGACATCCTGCGCGATCGTGCCGACCAGTCCTTCGCCCAGCGCCATCCGCGTGACATGAACCGCTTCCTGCTTCAGCCCGCGCGTGGCGAACAGCTCCAGCAACCCATCGCGCAGCAGATAGATCGAACAGACCTCGCTCCCCATCGCTTCGCCGATAATGTTGACGACCTGATTGAGCTTGGCCTGCGCACCCGTCCGCGCCGCCATGACCTCGTGGAGGCGGGTCAGGATTTCACGGGCGGAGGCAACAGCAGTTGGCATGACAGAAGGGCTAGCAGATGCGTCCCCGCTGTCCAACAACTGCTACCGTGTCCCCAGTGCCCCTTCGGCCTGCGCGATCAGTTCGGCGATGATCTCGGCGACGGGTTCTTCCTTCGTCACCATCCCGACCGACTGGCCGGCCATCAGCGAGCCACCCTCGACGTCGCCATCGATGACGGCGCGACGCAGGGCCCCGGCCCAGAAATATTCGATCTGCAGCTGCGCCTCGTTCATGTCGACCTTGCCCTCGTCGAGCAGGCGGGCGACTTCGACCTGTTTGGCGGTGAACGCCTCGGTCCCGGCGTTCTTCAGCGCACGCACCGGGATGACTGGCAGGCGCGGGTCGATCTGAACGCTGGGCATCGCGTCGCGGGCGTTGGCGCGGAAGAACGCCTTTTTGAACGCCGGATGCGCGATGCTTTCGGTCGCACAGGCAAATCGGGTGCCGAGCTGCACCCCGGCCGCCCCCATTTCGAGATAGGCCGCAATCGTCTCGCCGCGCCCTATGCCGCCTGCGACGAACACCGGCACTTGCGACGCGATCTCGGGCAGGATTTCCTGCGCAAGGACGGAGGTGGCGACCGGGCCGATATGCCCGCCCGCTTCATGCCCTTCGATCACCAGCGCATCGACGCCCGACCGGATCAGCTTCTTCGCCATGACGAGCGCCGGCGCGAACGCGATGACCTTGGCCCCCGTCGCCTTGATCGCGTCGAGCGCGCCCGGCGGCGGCAGGCCGCCCGCCAGCACGATATGGCCGATGCCATGCGTGCCGCACAGCGCGATCAGTTCCATCAGATGCGGGTGCATCGTGATGAGGTTGACGCCGAACGGCTTGTCGGTTCGCTTCTTGGTTTCGGTAATCTCGGTATCGAGCAGGTCGGCGGTCATCGCGCCACACGCGATCAGGCCGAACCCGCCCGCGTTCGAGACGGCCGACACCAGGTGCCGCTCGCTCACCCACGACATCGCCCCGCACATGATCGCGGTTTCGCAGCCAAGGAAATCGGTGCCGCGCTGCATCAGACGCTGAAGCTGGCTTTCGCCGCTCGAAACATTAACATTCATCTGGTGCGAGTAGCCGTTTCAAGCCGTTTCGGGCAAGTATCCGCGGTCCTTAAAGTTTGGGATCCTCCCATGCGCTGCTGGTCTGCCCTAATATTGCTGCTGTTGGTGGCCGCGACATCGCCTGGCGACACGCGCAAGCAAGTCGCCCTGATGGACGAGATCGAGCGATCTCTCGAGTTACCAGCCGGAGCCCGGCCATTGCAGTCGTACGGACGGAACTACGCTTACTCCGGGTCCGACGAAGTCACGGCCGTTTATTTGCTTCCAGACGCCCCGATGCCGAAGGGTTGGACCTGTTCGATCAGCGACAAGTCCGGTGACCGAGACTGCACGCGCGCAGAAGTCAGGCAGATGCATAGGCGCGATGCCTTAGATAGAGCGCGGCAGACACCCGCTGGAGTCCGACGATGGCATGCAGATTCCTCGGGACTGCCAGTCGTTAATGATGGCGGCTGCATGCTGGTCACGGTGAAATACCGGATTAGCGCTCATCGCGTAGAGTTCGCGGCCTGCAACGGGTTCGGTTAGAAACCTAAGCCGCATCCTCCGCATCCAGCCCGTACGCCGTATGCAACACGCGGACCGCGAGTTCGGTCTCGTCCTCGTGGATCAGGACGCTGACCTTGATTTCCGACGTGGTGATCGCCTGAATGTTGATGCCGCGCGCCGCCAGTGCCTTGAACATCGTCGACGCGACGCCGGCGTGGCTGCGCATGCCGACGCCCACGACCGAAATCTTGGCGACGCGCGTGTCGTGGACCAGCTCGTCAAAGCCGATGTCGGCCTTGGCCTTGGCGAGCAGATCGAGCGAGCGGGCGAGGTCCGACGCGGGCACGGTGAACGTCACGTCGGTCGATCCGGTGCCATGCGAGATGTTCTGGATAATCATGTCGACGTTGATCGACCCCTCAGCCAGCGGACCAAAGATGTTCGCGACCGCGCCGGGCTTGTCGGGGACGCTGGTCAGCGTGATCTTCGCCTCGTTCTTGTCGTGCGCGATGCCGGTGATGAGCTGGCTTTCCATATCGTTCTCTAACTCCTCATCGCCGACGATCATCGTGCCGGGCAAAGTATCAGCGGCGGGGCTGCCGAGCGGATCGTCGAACGACGACAGCACCTGCACCCGCACCCCTTCCTTCATCGCGAGGCCGACCGAGCGGGTCTGTAGCACTTTTGCGCCGACGCTCGCGAGTTCGAGCATTTCTTCATAGGTCACGCGCTTCAATTTGCGCGCACGGGGCACAATGCGCGGGTCGGTGGTGTAGACGCCGTCGACATCGGTGTAGATGTCGCAGCGATCGGCCTTGACGGCGGCGGCCACCGCCACCGCCGATGTGTCGGAGCCACCGCGCCCCAGTGTCGAAATCCGGTTCCCCGGACCCATGCCTTGAAAGCCGGGAATGACCGCGACTTCGCCGCTCGCCAACGCGGCGGACAAAGCCGCCGTGTCGATGTCCTCGATCCGCGCCTTGGCATGGGCGTCGTCGGTGCGGATCGGCATCTGCCAGCCGAGCCAGCTACGTGCCCGCACGCCCAGCGCCTGCAGCGCAATCGCCAGCAGCCCCGATGTCACCTGTTCGCCGCTCGCGACCACCACGTCATATTCGCGCGGGTCGTGGAGCGGCGACGCCTCGCGGCAAAAATTCACCAGCCGGTCGGTTTCGCCAGCCATTGCCGACACCACCACGGCAACCTCGTTCCCGGCATCGACTTCGCGCTTCACGCGCTGGGCGACACTGCGGATGCGTTCGGTCCCCGCCATCGACGTGCCGCCGAATTTCATTACGATCCGCGCCATGACTGTGGCGATTTCCCCCTTGGGCTTTGAAAGTCGGTCCTGATAGGTAGGGGGCATGAGCAACGCAACTATCGTCCCCGCTGAAGCCGCCCATTTCGGCAAACTGGCCGCCGAATGGTGGGATCCCAAGGGCAGCTCGGCGATGCTTCACCGGCTCAACCCGGTGCGGCTCGGCTATATCCGTGAGCAGCTCAACCGCCATTTCGGCTGCGATCAGACGGCGCGGCGTCCGCTAGCGGGCAAGCGCGCGCTCGACATGGGCTGCGGGGCGGGGCTGCTGTGCGAACCGCTGGCACGGCTCGGAGCGGCGGTAACAGGTGTCGATGCGGCGCCGGAGAATATCGCGGCGGCACGGGTTCATGCGGCGAGTGTCAGCCTGTCGATCGATTATCGCGCGGGCGACACCGGCGCCGTCGCGGGCGAGCGGTTCGATCTGGTGACCTCGCTCGAAGTGATCGAGCATGTCGGCGATCCCGGGGCGTTCGTTGCGGGGCTGGCGGGCGCGTTGGCGGACGGCGGGCTCATGATCCTGTCGACCCCGAACCGGACGCCGCTGTCGCGGCTCACGATGATCACAGTCGGGGAGGGGCTCGGCCAGATTCCGCGCGGCACCCATGACTGGGACAAGTTCATTGCGCCAGACGAACTGACGGCATTGCTGGCAGCGGCGGGGTTGAAGGTGGTCGATACGACCGGTTTCGCCTATGATCCCGTGCGGGGGGCACGACTGACCGACAACATGTCGCTCGACTATTTCGTGACGGTGGTCGCGGCCTAGAAGTCGACTTTGTCGTAATCCGCAGGCGGCGAAATCCCCGCCATGCGTTCGGCCAGCAGCGGTCGGAAACTGGGTCGCGATTTCAGTCCCATGTACCAGTTGCGCGTCTGTTCGTGCGCCCGCCAGTCGATGCCGCCGAGGTAATCCGCGACCGAAATATGTGCGGCTGCGGCCAGATCGGCCATGCTCAGCGCAGACCCCGCCAGCCAGTTGCGGTGATCGATCAGCCAGTCGACATAGTCGAGCATCTCGTTCGCCGCCTTCATCGCCTCGCGCAGCGCCGTCGTGTCGGGCGACATGCGGTGGACGATGCGCTTGTACATCCGTTCGCCCAGCAACGGACCAGTGACCGCGCCGTGGAACTGTTCGTCGAACCAGGCGGTCAGGCGGCGGATTTCGGCGCGATCGGTCGCTGTACCCGAAATCATCTTGGCCTTGTCGACCGTTTCCTCGAAATATTCGCAGATCGCGACCGAATGGATGAGCTTGGTTCCACGCTCCTGCTCGACCATCACCGGCGTCTGCCCCGACGGGTTCAGGTCGATGAATTCGTCGCGCCGTTCCCACGGCTTTTCGAGCACCAGTTCATACCCCACGCCCTTTTCGCCCAGCAACAGCCGGACCTTGCGCGAAAACGGACAGAGCGGGAATTGGTGGATCAGCCACATGGTCTGGACGCTTAGGCGAGCCCTTCGGAAAGCGCAAAGGCCAAGAGGGCGCGTCACCTTATCGTCACAAATGCTTGCCCCGGTCGGCAAACTGTCTTCTGTTGTTAACCATGTTTGAGGGTGAGTCGTGAACAGCGAGAACAGGGACATCGCAATCCAGCGCGTGGATGACTCGTGGCCGGGCCTGCCCGTTCGGCACGCGGGCGCCGTCGTCCGGGCGCGGTCGGAAAGCTGGCTGGTGCGGACCGACGACGGACGGGAAGTCGAACTGCTTCGGCGGGAGGTCCACATTGCCTATCGCACAACACCGCTCACGGCGTTGCGTGTCACGCCTGCACAGGTGCGATGGGGATTGGGTCTGACCGGTCTCGTGGCTGCACTCATTGCCATTGTATCGGGCGTCATGGCCCCGAACCGCAGCGTCGCGGCATCCGCGCTGGTCGATATCCCGAAACCGGTTCCTGTCGCCGAACCCGCGCCCCGGGTGATTGTCCAGACCCGCTACATCGTCGCCCCGCCTTCCCGGAGCGTCGCGGCCGGCGCAGGGACAGTGCCCGATCAGGGGGACGCGCGCGACGTGCCGACCGCGTTACGCCGCGCCTTTGCCACTAATGACGCGCAAAGCTGGGCGACGGGGTCGGCATCGGGGATCGTCGTGGTGGGCGCGACACAGATCGAGAGCGGCCGGAATTGCCGCGACGTCGCTATCCTGACCCGCGCTGCCGAGGGCGATAGCACTGTGAACAACCGCTATTGTCAGACCGGAAACGGCCCCGTCGCCGTGGAACCCGCGTCCGGCGGGTAACCGCGCGAAGAGTCCACGATTAGCGCGGTTTGGTCTTCAGTTCCGCAGACATCAGCGCGCCAAGACGGCGTCCGGCCTGGGCAATCCGGACAATCGCCAGTCTGCGCATGCCTGTAACATACCCCGGTGAGAGGACCGGCGCCGATTCGGCGGCCCGGGTCGCAGCCATTGTTTCGGCAACATAGGCGTCCCGTGATGCCCATAGCCTGCTTTCGCTGAACCATAGATCGAAGCTGCCGGCCCCGGATGTCGCCCTGGCGGCAATGCCGCCCGACGCCCTTGCGATCCATTCCGCGCCCGTACGTTCGGACCCCGAACGGTCGAGAGCGCCATCCCACAGGTCGTGGAATGTAACCGGCGGGGCATCCTTGCCCGTCCGCACATAGGCAATCGTGCCGAGCCGATCGGTCAGCGGGAACCGCCAATCCATGCGATGTCCGGCGTGCAGCGGTTCGTGCATGTCGCCGACAATGTGAAACAGCCAGCACAGCGCAATCGCACGGTCTGCAGCTGGTCGACGCGCGTCGTTCAGGATCGCCAGATTATCGGCATAGGCTTGGTCGGCGGTCCCGACCGAAAAGGTCATGACGCCCGGCCAGCCCGCAACGATCCGGGCATGGTAATGCCATTCGGGATGCGTCCAGGGCGTTTCGCGAATGTCGTCGGGCCAGCGCGCCATGTCTTCGAACAGGCGACGCGTCCGCACCGTACCTGTCATGCCCGCCAGGCTGCGATCGAAACGGGCGCGGTCGGGATGGTGCGCCATGATCGCAACGATCTTTTCGACAGTGGCGGGATCCGTCGCCATTAGTGTGTCATAGGCGATGGCGCCCGTCGCCATATGACCCTGATTGCTCCACGCAAGTGCAGCCGTTGGGGCAAGCGCGAGCAGCACCGCGGTGACGAGAGCCTTCACTCCGCAGCTACGAGTTGCTCGGCATCGTCCAGCGGCCAGGGCAAACGTGTCAGCATTTCCTTGGGCACCACTTGCCAGAATCGGCCACGCCAGCGGTCCCAATCGTCGAGGATCGCGTTCGACCATTTGCTGTCGGTCGCCAGCGCATGTTCGGCGATCAGCGCGCGGCATTTGGTTTCCCAGTGCAGCGAGGCAAAGCGGTTCCAGGTGATCGTCTCGCCGTTCGCCCGCGCGGCGAAATTGTCCTCGTTGTCGAGGACGAACGCCATGCCGCCCGACATGCCCGCGCCGAAATTCTCGCCGACTTCGCCCAGGATCACCGCCGTACCGCCGGTCATATATTCGCAGCCGTTGGCGCCGCAGCCTTCGACCACGACCTCAGCGCCCGAGTTGCGCACGGCAAAGCGTTCGCCGGCTTGCCCCGCCGCGAACAGCTTGCCGCTGGTCGCGCCGTAGAGCACCGTGTTGCCGATGATCGTGTTAAGCTGTGTTTCCAGCGGCGACGACACCATCGGGCGCAAGGTGATGATCCCCCCGGACAGGCCCTTGCCGACATAGTCGTTCGCATCGCCGAACACTTCGAGCGTGATCCCCTTGCACAGGAACGCGCCGAGCGATTGCCCCGCAGAACCCCGCAGGCGGACCTGCACGTGATGATCGTTGAGCGCCGACATGCCGTAAAGCGCGGTGATCTCCGCCGACAGCCGCGTGCCGACCGCGCGGTGCGTGTTGCGCACGGTATAGGTCAGCTGCATCTTTTCACGGCGCTCGAACACCGGTTTCGCGTCATGCAGGATTTGCGCATCGAGACTGTCGGGGACAGGATTGCGCCCGCCCGGCACGTTGAACCGGCGCTGATCGTCGTCGGCATCGACCTTGGCAAGGATCGGGTTCAAGTCGAGGTCGTCGAGATGCTCCGCGCCCCGGCTGACCTGGCGCAGCAGTTCTGTGCGCCCGATGACTTCATCCAGCGATTTGACGCCCAGCCGTGCGAGGATTTCGCGAACCTCCTCGGCGATGAACGTCATCAGGTTGATGACCTTTTCGGGGGTGCCGGTGAATTTCTTGCGCAGCCGCTCGTCCTGTACACAGATGCCCACGGGGCAAGTGTTCGAATGGCATTGCCGCACCATGATGCAGCCCATCGCGACGAGGCTGAGCGTGCCGATGCCGAATTCTTCCGCACCCAGAATGGCGGCGATCACGATGTCGCGCCCGGTTTTCAGCCCGCCATCGGTGCGGAGTTTCACCCGATGCCGCAGGCCGTTGAGCGTCAGCACCTGGTTGACCTCGGACAGGCCCATTTCCCACGGGGTGCCCGCATATTTGATGCTGGTCTGGGGCGAGGCACCTGTCCCACCGACATGGCCTGCGATCAGGATGCAGTCGGCGTGCGCCTTGGCCACGCCCGCCGCAACCGTGCCGATGCCGGCCGACGACACCAGCTTCACGCACACCCGCGCGCGGGTATTGATCTGCTTCAGGTCGTAGATCAGCTGCGCCAGATCCTCGATCGAATAGATGTCGTGGTGCGGTGGGGGCGAAATCAGTGTCACGCCGGGCGTCGAGTGCCGCAGTTTCGCAATCAGTTCGGTGACCTTGAAGCCGGGCAATTGCCCGCCCTCGCCGGGCTTGGCGCCCTGTGCGACCTTGATCTCGATTTCTTCGGCAGCCCCCAGATATTCCGCCGTCACGCCAAAGCGCCCACTGGCGATCTGCTTGATGGACGAATTGGCGTTATCGCCGTTGGGATAGGGTTTGAAGCGCGCCGAATCCTCGCCACCCTCGCCCGACACCGCTTTCGCGCCGATGCGGTTCATCGCAATCGCCAGCGTCTCGTGCGCCTCGGGGCTGAGCGCGCCCAGCGACATGCCGGGAGTGACGAAGCGCTTGCGGATTTCGGTGATCGCTTCGACCCGGTCGATTTCGACCGGTTCCTTGGCATAGTTGAATTCCAGCAGATCGCGCAGATACACCGGCGGCAAGTCGCGGATCCCGCGCGCGAATTGCAGATAGGTCGAATAGCTGTCGGTCGCGACCGCCGTCTGCAGCAGATGCATCAGCTGCGCCGAATAGGCGTGCGGCTCGCCCCCGGCGCGCTGGCGGTAGAATCCGCCGATGGGCAATGTCGCGACGCCCATGTCGTACGCCGCCTCGTGCCGCTCGGCGGCATTGATGTAGAGCGAGGCATAGCCTTCGCCCGAAATCTTGGCGGGCATGCCGGGAAACAGGTCGTCGACCAGCGCGCGGCTCAGCCCCACCGCCTCGAAATTATAACCGCCCCGATAGCTGGAGATCACGGCGATCCCCATTTTCGACATGATCTTCAGCAGTCCCTCGCCAATGGCGTAGACATAGCGGTCGACCGATTTCGCCAGCGGCAGATCGCCGAACAGGCCGCGCGCATGGCGGTCGGCAATCGCCAGTTCGGCGAGATGCGCGTTCACGGTGGTCGCGCCAACCCCGATCAGGACGGCGAAATAATGCGTATCGAGACATTCCGACGATCGCACATTGACGCTGGCATAGCTGCGCAGCCCCTTGCGGACGAGGTGCGTGTGTACCGCCGCGGCGGCAAGGACCATCTGGATGCCGACGCGGCGTTCGGACACGCGCTCGTCGGTCAGAAACAGCTCGCTGCGTCCCTCGCGGATCGCCTGCTCGGCTTCGCTGCGCACGCGCGCAATCGCGGCGCGCAGGCCATCGGCGCCGGAGTCCGCCTCGAACGTGCAGTCGATTTCGGCGGCAACGGGGCCGAAATGACCCTTCAGCCGCGCCCAGTCGGCGTTCGACAAGACGGGCGTATCGAGCACCAGCACCCGGTCGCGCCCCGAATCCTGGTCGAGAATATTGGCCAGATTCCCGAACCGCGTCTTCAGCGACATCACTTGCCGCTCGCGCAAACTGTCGATCGGCGGGTTGGTCACCTGACTGAAATTCTGGCGAAAGAACTGGTGGATCAGGCGCGGCTTGTCCGAAATGACGGCGAGCGGCGTGTCGTCGCCCATGCTGCCGATCGCTTCCTTGGCATCCTCCACCATCGGCGACAGGATCAGCTCCATGTCCTCCAAGGTCATCCCCGCCGCGACCTGACGGCGGGTCAGTTCGGCGCGGGTCATCAGCACGGGCGAGTCTTCGACCGGCGGCAGATCGCCGAGCGTCAGGAAATCGCCGACCATTTCGCCGTAGGGCGCTTCGGCGGCGAGCTTGTCCTTCAGCTCGCTGTCGTGGAACAGCTTGCCCTCTTGCAGGTCGACCGCGATCATCTGCCCCGGTCCGAGACGTCCCTTGGCAATGATCGTCGCTTCGGGGACGACAACCATGCCGGTCTCCGACCCCACGATCAGCAAATCGTCGTTGGTCAGCGTGTAGCGCAAGGGGCGCAACGCGTTGCGATCCATGCCGGCGACTGCCCAGCGGCCGTCGGTCATCGCCAGCGCGGCGGGGCCGTCCCACGGCTCCATGACGCTCGCCAGATAGGCGTACATGTCCTTATGCGCCTGCGGCATGTCGGTCTTCGCCTGCCACGCCTCGGGGACCAGCATGGTCTTCGCCGTTGCCGCGTCGCGGCCCGATCGGCAGATGACCTCGAACACGGCATCGAGCGCGGCGGTATCGCTGGCACCTGCCGGGATCACCGGCTTGATGTCGTCCGACGAGTCACCGAACGCGAGGCTCGCCATCCGGATTTCGTGCGCGCGCATCCAGTTCTTGTTGCCGCGGATCGTATTGATCTCGCCATTGTGGGCGAGAGCACGAAAGGGCTGCGCCAGCCACCATTGCGGGAAGGTGTTGGTCGAATAACGCTGATGGAAAATCGCGACGCGCGACACGAACCGCTCGTCGGTCAGGTCCGGGTAGAACACCGACAGGCTCTCGGCGAGGAACAGCCCCTTGTAGACGATTGAGCGACACGACAGCGAACAGACGTAGAAGCCCTGAATCTGCGCCGCGATGATGCGCCGTTCGATCCGGCGGCGGACCAGATACAGGTTCTTCTCATATTCCTCGACGCTCGCGGCATCGGGGGCGGGCCCGGCGATCATGATCTGCTCGATCTCGGGGCGCAGCGACTGCGCCTTGCGGCCGATCACCGAAATATCGACCGGCACCTGCCGCCAGCCATAGATGGCATAGCCCGCATCGATGATCTCGCTCTCGACGATGGTCCGGCACGATTCCTGCGCGCCCAGGTCGGTGCGTGGCAGAAAGATCATGCCGACCGCCAGCCGCCGGTTCGGCTGCGGCTTGTGCCCGCTGCCGACGATGGCATCGTCGAAGAACGCGAGCGGCAAGTCGATGTGGATACCCGCGCCATCGCCGGTCTTGCCATCGGCATCGACGGCACCACGATGCCACACCGCCTTCAATGCCTCGATCGCCGACGCGACAACCCGGCGCGACGCGCGTCCATCGGTCGCGGCGACCAGGCCGACGCCGCACGCATCGGATTCCATGTCGGGGCGGTACATCCCCTCGGAGGCAAGGCGTTCGCGCTGGTCGATCATTGCTTGGCGGCTTTCTTGGGCATGGGCGGCAGATGGGCGGTTGCCGCTTCGACCTTTTTCATGATGTCGGGCATCGCCTTCAACAGCTCGGGTGTGAAGGCCGTCATGCCCTGGATCATCTCGGGCTCGACGAAGACAAGCATGGCGTTGCTGGCATAGGCCTGCCCGCTGGGCGTCGCGAAAAAGCGGGCCATGTCGCCGAGTTCTGTCACCGAGTATTTGCGGGCGTAGATGCTGGTCAGGTTGTTGCGCACGGTCGGCTCGATCTTTTCCATGATCGGGATCATCTCGTGCATCATCGTGTCCATCGTGATCTTCATGCGTTCGCGAAACGCAGGGTCGGCGGTCGCTGCCATTTCGCCGAGCGTCCGGTCACCTGCTTCGGTCGCGGCTTTCTTGCCGGCTTCCCCGGCGCTTCCGACCATGTCGGCGGCGCGCATGCCCATCATCTGGGACATCATCGCGTCCATCAGCTTGGACATCGTGCCGTCCATCATCCGGCGATAGGTGCCCAGCGGCCAAAGGCGCTCGACAACCAGACGCGCAGCGGCGGTCCGCGCAGCGTCGATTTCAGCGGTGGGTGCGCGGGTCTCCGCAACGACCGCTTGCCCCGACAATGGCGCAGCGAGGGCCAGCGCACCAAGTGCAATCACCAGCTTCATGCCGCTTTCCTCTCGCTCGCCGCCTTTGCCTTCAGATAAGCATGCATATGGTCGGTCACGTCGCGTCCGTCGCGGACCGCCCAGACGACCAGGCTCGCGCCGCGCACGATGTCGCCGGCGGCGAACACGCCGTCCAATGAGGTCATCATGCTCTTGTGGTCGATCCGCACGGTGCCCCAGCGCGTGACACCGAGGTCCGCACTGCCGAACAGTTTCGGCAGATCCTCGGCATCGAAGCCCAGTGCCTTGATGACCAGATCGGCCTCCAGCCGGAACTCGTTGCCGGGATCGGCTTCGGGCGCGCGGCGGCCGCTCGCATCGGGTCGGCCGAGGCGCATCTTGGCGACGCGGACGCCCGCGACCTGGTCCTTGCCGTCGAACGCCTCGGGCGCGGACAGCCAGACGAACTCGACGCCTTCTTCCTCGGCATTGGCGACTTCGCGCTGTGAGCCGGGCATGTTGACGCGGTCGCGGCGATACAGGCACTTCACCGATTTCGCGCCCTGCCGCACGGCGGTGCGCACGCAATCCATCGCGGTGTCACCGCCGCCGATGACGACGACGTTCTTGCCCTCGGCGTTGAGGTCACCCTCGTCGAAGGCGGGCACGGCATCGCCGAACCCCTTGCGGTTCGACGCGGTCAGATAATCGAGCGCCTCGACGACGCCCGGCGCGCCGACACCCGGCATCTTGATCGCGCGCGCCTTGTAGACGCCGGTCGCGATCAGCACCGCGTCATGGCGCTGGCGCAGTTCGTCGAGCGTCGCGTCGCGGCCGACCTCGAACCCGTGGTGGAACACGATGCCGCCGTCGCGCAGCCGCTCGACGCGGCGCATGACGACGGGCTTTTCCAGCTTGAACCCCGGAATGCCATAGGTCAGCAGCCCGCCCGCGCGGTCGTGCCGGTCGTAGATATGAACCTCGTACCCGCGCACGCGCAGCAGCTCGGCGGTGGTCAGCCCCGCCGGCCCCGCACCGATGACGCCGACCGACTGACCCTTCGCCGGACCCGGCACGATGGGTTCGACCCAGCCCTCTTCCCACGCCGTATCGGTGATGAATTTTTCCACCGATCCGATGGTGACCGCGCCGTGGCCCGAAAATTCGATCACACAATTGCCTTCGCACAGGCGATCCTGCGGACAGATGCGGCCGCAGATCTCAGGCATGGTCGACGTGGCGTTCGACAGCTCGTACGCCTCGCGCAGCCGCCCCTCTGCCGTCAGTCGCAGCCAGTCGGGGATGTGATTGTGCAGCGGGCAATGCACCGAGCAATAGGGGACGCCGCACTGCGAACAGCGCGCCGACTGGTCCTCCGCGTTCTGCACGGCATAGCGATCGGCAATCTCGCGAAAATCCTCGGCACGTGCGGGGGCAGGCCGCTTGTGCGGGTAGGCCTGATCGCGGTCGACGAACTTTAGCATCGGGTTATCGGCCATCATGCCCTCCGAAGGGCGCGGATAAGCCGATTCCAGACCGAGTCAATATTATAGGTCAGCTATACTGACTTAATATAGCAAGCTTGTTTCAGCCTAACTCGAAATAGGGGTATTCGCTGGAATATATAGTCCTATATCGGACCTATCTGTTGAGGAGCCAGATCAGCGCGACGGTCCCCGCTGCGATCCGGTACCACGCGAAAGGCGCAAACCCGTATTTGCTGACGATGCCGATGAATGCCTTGATCACCACCAGCGCGACGACGAACGACACGACGAAGCCGATGCCGATCAGGCTCCAGTCGATGACCTCGACGCCTTTGCGTGCCTCCCACAATTCCTTGGCGCTGGCCGCGACCATGACGGGGATGGCCAGGAAAAAACTGTACTCGGCCGCGGTCTTGCGGTCGACGCCCAGCGACAGCGCGCCCATGATCGTCGCGCCCGACCGGCTGACCCCCGGAACCATCGACAGGCATTGCACCACGCCGATGCCGAGCGCGGTGCGCCGTGACATGCCCTCGATCGTGCCTTGCGGGGCGGGCTTCACCAGTCGTTCGATCGCCAGGATCGCGACACCACCAACGATCAGTGCAACAGCGACGATGATCGGCGACTCAAGCATCGCCTTGATCGCCTTGTACGCTATCGCCCCGATGACGAGCGCGGGCAGGAAGCCGAGCACGACGTTGCGGGTAAACGCGACCGCGCGGGGTTCCATCTTCAACAGGCCCAAACCGACATCGGTAAACCGCCGCCAGTAAAGCACGACCACGGCCAGGATCGCACCGAGCTGGATAACGATGTCGAATGTCGCCGACTGCGCGGTATGGAAACCGAGCAATTCGCCCGCGAGTATCAGATGCCCGGTCGATGATACCGGAATGAACTCGGTGATACCCTCGACAATGCCGAGGAGGATGGCCGTCAATATATCCAAGGGAGCTCAGCCTTTCGCTTCGGTAAAGCGTCCGTGGCGGCGATAGACGACGAGCCAGCCTTCGGCGACTGCTTCGATGGGTGTTGGTGCCACCCCCAGCGCCTTCAGTCCGTCGGTACCGGTGACGACATTGTCCGATTGCAGCATCAGCCACTGGTCGCGCGTCATCGGCGCGCCGGGCAGCCACCCAACCAGTGACGCCATCGCGCCCGCAATCGCATCGGGCATCGCGACGAACGTCTTGGCGCGCCCTGTCGCCGACGCGATCCAGCGATTGAGCCCCGCCATCGAGATGACTTCCGGCCCGCCCAGTTCATATGTCTTGCCACCATGCGCCGCCGGGTCGGCCAGTGCCGCAACCACGGCATCGGCCACATCGCCGACATAGACCGGCTGAAACTTTGCTGCCCCGCGAATGATCGGCACGACGGGCAACAGCGAGATCAGGTCGGCGAAACGGTTCACGAAGCTGTCCTCGCGCCCGAACACGATCGACGGGCGCAGGATGGTCGCGGTCGGAAAGGCGGCCAGCACAGCCGCTTCGCCTTCGCCCTTCGACTTGCCATAGCGCGAGGCGCTGGCCGGGTCCGCCCCGATCGCCGATATTTGGACCAGCGCGCCGCAGCCCGCCTTGGTCGCCGCTTCGGCGACGTTGCGCGCGCCCTCGACATGGAAAGCGTCGAAATCGCCTTTCAGGATACCGACCAGATTCACCGCCGCCGTCGCGCCGACCAGCGCCCGCGCAACGCTGTCGGGCTTGCGGACGTCGGCGGATACGAACTGGATCTGGCCAAGATTGCCCTGGGTTTTGAGGAACCAGCCGTCACTGCTATTGCGCGCGGCAACCCGCACCCGAGCGCCGCGCTCAAGCAACGCGCGCACGATGTAACGGCCCAGAAAACCGCTGCCGCCGAAAACTGTGACCAGTTGATCCTTCATGCGTCGCTCCGTTGCATTCTGGGAGCGCCCTAACGCGATTGACGCGGGGCGGGAAGGAGGCTGAAAAGTTTAGGAGAGCGTCGCGGCGAAGCCGCGCCGTCGGTCAGGCCGGTGGCCTGCCGGCCGCGCTTGGCACAGGCGCGGAATAGCTCCGCTATTCCGTCTCGGGCCTGCACGCTGGTCGGGGAAAGAGGATTCGAACCTCCGGCCCCTGCCTCCCGAAGGCAGTGCTCTACCGGGCTGAGCTATTCCCCGACCGACGCAGGTGCCTGGAACGGGTGACCCGGCCAAGCGAGCGCGCGCCTTAACGCCGCTGCCTGGCCTTCGCAACCCAACTCTGGCGGCTTACGCGCCTTGCGCTGCTTCAAAGAGGAACCAGGCCCGCTGTTCGGCCTCGTCGGTCCAGTTGTCGATGACAGCCGAAGTCGCGTTGTCCTTTGCTTCGTCGGCCAGATCCTTGGCGACACGCAGTGATTCGATCAGCCTCAGATTGTCGTCGCGCAACTCGGCCAGCATCGCGGCGGGCAGGACCAGCTCGGCGTTGTTGTCCTTTAGCGTCTGGTGCCGCGACACGTCGCCGATCGAGCGCAGGGTTGTGTTGCCGGTTTTGCGCACGCGCTCCGCGATAAGATCGGTGGTCGCAAAAATCTGCGCGGCCTGATCGTCGAAGAGCAGGTGATAGTCGCGGAAGTGTGGACCGCTGACATGCCAGTGAAAATTCTTGGTCTTGAAATACAGGGCGAAGCTGTCGGCCAGGATGCCGTTCAGGGCATCGGCGACGCTTGCGACGGCGTTGGTCGGCAGATCGGTCGGGGTTTTCAGCTTGGTCTTGGGCGCTTTCGCCATGGGTCACTGTCCTTCGTCAGAAATTCGTTGCGTCATCATAACTATTGATGCCGCAAAAGGCTGCATTGTTGCAGCGACAATCTGGTGACAGTTCAGACGAGCCGCAATGCACCGACTGCAATGGACGCACTCGCCAGCGCCAGGATGGCGGCGGCGACCCATCGCACGGGTTGCAACGGGATGCCGCCCCCGACGAGTGCGCGAGTCAGAATGGCTGCCGCGACCAGCCCCGCCAGTCCGCCGCCAATAGCCGCAACCGGACCGAAACGAATCGCCAGCGCAAAGACGAGAATCAACACGCCCCCGCTCCAAAACGCCGAGACGACAGGAATGATTCCGGCCGCCGGGCGGATGCGCTGCACTTGTCCGACCGCTGCGAAGAGCAGCGCGATTGCGATCATCAGGGCATTGGCCCATTCGGTCAGTTCGCGGGCGAGCAGAACGCCCCCTGTTCCTGACAGCACGACCAAAACAACGATCGCCAGCATGACCATGCGGTGACGCCCGGCGTCGGCATAAAGTAATGCGCGCGGGCCGATCTCGGCAAGCAGAATCGCGACCAGCGCGGGAATGAAGCCGTTCATGAAAAAACGGCGCGGTTAGCCGTGCAGCCGGACACCGACCGAGGCAAGCAGCGATGTCTGCGCCGCGGCAGGCAGGCTGTCGCAATCGAGCGCATCGCCCATCGCTTCGAGGTAGGGCATGATCACGGCCGTGCCCCCCGACGTGGCCATCGCCCGTTCCAACCCGCTGGCGAGGGTGGCCAGCGTGTCGAGCCGGGCGCTGCGCGCATCGCGGCGGATGTCATCGACGGCAAAGGCGATGCGGCTTTGCGACAGGTGCGAGAATTCGCGGCCGAGCATATCGATGCGGTCCGCAAGCTGCGCCCGCACAACGGCTTTGGTATCGGCGTTCAATCCCATGTTCCACCCCTCGATCGGTGAACCGTGCGCCCTTATTGGTGAAGACGGCCTTAACGCGGCTTCCTTGCTTGACTTTCGCGCCGCACACCGTCATTGGCGCGCGCTTTCCAGATCAACATATTCTTCAAAAGGCACACCGGTCATGGCCAAGCCAACCACCGTGAAAATCAAGCTCGCCAGCACGGCGGATACCGGCTTCTTCTACGTCACGAAGAAGAATCCCCGGACCAAGACCGAAAAGCTGTCGTTCCGCAAATATGATCCCGTCGTGCGCAAGCATGTCGAGTTCAAGGAAACGAAGATCAAGTAACCTGCCTTAGGCACGGCGACGTCCGTGCCGATGCGCGAAGCGCAAAGGTGGGTTCGGACGGTGGCGCCAAGCCGACCGACAGCACGGCTTTGCCGCGACGCTTAGGCCGTCAGCCGCGAATTCATCAGTCCGTCCACCACTTCGACGAATCGCATCAGCGAAATCGGTTTCGACACGTAGGCATCGGCTCCGGCAGCGCGCGCGCGTTCCTCGTCGGCTTTTCCCGCATAGGCCGTGACGGCCATCACCGGTGTACGGGCCAATTCCACATCGGCGCGAATGGCTTCGATCAGTTCGAGGCCGGTCACATGCGGCATCTGAATGTCCATCACGATCAGGTCGGGAACGAACGCCCGCGCTGTGTCGAGCGCCTCGCGCCCGTCGCGCACCCCCTCCACCAGGCAGTCGTGCGCGCGCAACAGGTCGCAAAACAGCCGGAGATTGAGTTCGTTGTCCTCGACAACGAGCACTTTCCTTGCCACGCGCAGTCCACCTTAACCAACGAAACGGGTCCGGACTAGGCCATGGCGATACGCGAGACAAATCCGGCGGACGATCCCGCCGAAATCTGGGCGCTGCAGGCACTGGCCTGGGTCCTGTCGGACGCGGGTCGCGCCGACCGCTTCGTCGCACTGACCGGCATCGATGCGGACGATCTGCGCGCGCGGGCGGGCGACGCGGCCGTCCTCGATGCCGTGCTCGGTTTTCTGGAAGGGCATGAGCCCGACCTTTTCGCCTGCGCCAAGCATATGGGCGTCGCGCCGATCGAATTGATCGCCGCCCGGCAAAGACTGGGCTCGGAGGCCGGCAAATGACCCTTCGACAGGCTCAGGGCAATCGGCGTCCCTTGTTGATCACCGATTGCGACGAAGTGTTGTTGCACATGGTTGGCCATTTCCGCGATTGGGTGGATGAGGTTCACGACATCGACTTCTCCCTTGTCGGGGGCGATTTCTCAGGCGCGCTCAAACGGCGCCCATCGGGCGACGCGTTGCAGCGCGAGGACGTCTGGCCGCTGCTCGACGGCTTTTTCGAAACCGAAATGTCGCGGCAGACGCTGGTCCCCGGCGCGCTGGCAGCTCTTGAGGCGCTGGGCGCGATTGCTGATATTGTCGTGCTCACCAACCTGAGCGACAAGTTCAACGAGGCACGCGCCACCCAATTGCTGGGGCATGGCATCGCCCACCGCGTCGTCACGAATCAGGGTGGGAAGGGCGATCCGGTCGCGCGGCTGGTCGCCGAATTCGCTCCCAAGGTCACGGTGTTTGTCGACGACCTTGCCCACCACCATGCTTCTGTCGCCAAACACGCGCCCGAGGTGTTTCGCTTGCACATGATTGCCGAGCCGCTGATCGCCGACATCACGCCGCCCTCGCCGGCTGCCCACGCGCGGATCGACGACTGGGAAACGGCGCGCACATGGATCGAGAACCGCTTTGCCGGAATGGCCCTTTGATCGACGCACGGCGATTGGCGCTTTTGGCGCTGGATCTGTGGTGTTCGCGCTTGACCCGCTCGCCGCAACCGGCATTGTCCCCCGCATGAGCAAGATCGAAGAAGCCCTTGCGGCCCTTAACCTGAAACTGCCCAAGGCGGCAGCGCCTGTCGCCGATTATGTCCCGACGGTCGAAGCCGGGGGCCTGTTGTTCTTGTCGGGCCAGTTGCCGTTCAAGGACGGCGAAGTCATGCGGGGCCGGCTGGGCGAGGACACCGACATCGCGGTGGGGAAGACGGCGGCGCAAGCCTGCGGCCTGATGATCGTTGCCCAGCTGAAGGCGGCGCTGGGCGATCTCGACCGGGTCGAACGGATCGTGCGGCTGGGCGTGTTCGTGTCTAGCGACCCGCGCTTTACCGAACAGCCCAAGGTGGCCGACGGCGCCTCGTCGCTGATGGTCGCGCTGTTCGGCGACAAAGGCCGCCATGCGCGTAGCGCGGTCGGCGTGCCGGTGCTGCCGATGGGTGCGATGGTCGAAATCGACGCCGTGGTCGCAATCAGGCCCGCCTGATCCGGTTTTACGATGACATGGGAGCGCTGGCTCCCTTACTATCGCGCGCATGAGCGACAGCGATCCCCCGCCCAACGTGACCTTGCGCGTCGGCGACGGCGTGATCGGGATCGACGCGGCGGCATGGGATGCGTGCGCCGGACCGGACAATCCTTTCGTCAGCCACGCGTTCCTGTCGGCGCTCGAGGATTCGGGCAGCGTCGGCCGAGGCACCGGCTGGCAACCCTTGCCGATCCTGCTCGACGGGGCGGACGGGGTGCTGGCCGCAGCGGCACCCGCCTATGCCAAAAGCCATAGTCAGGGCGAATATGTGTTCGACCACAGCTGGGCCGATGCGTGGGAACATGCGGGTGGGCGTTATTACCCCAAGCTGGTGATCGCCTCGCCCTTCTCTCCCGTGCCGGGTCCGCGTCTGCTGGCGCACGACGGCGAGAGCGCGCGCGCGTTGATTGCGGGGGCAGAGGCGCTGGTCGACCGTCACGGCATGTCGGGCGCGCATGCCAATTTCGTTAATGAAGATCAGCTCGACATCTTCCGCGATGCCGGCTGGCTGATTCGCGAAGGGACGCAATTCCACTGGGCCAACGACGGTTATGCGACTTTCGACGACTTCCTCGGGGCGCTCGCGTCGCGCAAGCGCAAGGCGATCCGCAAGGAACGTGCACATGCGGTCGAGGGGCTGGAGATCGTCCATGTCTCGGGCGCTGACATTACCGAGGCGCATTGGGATGCGTTCTGGACCTTTTATCAGGACACGGGCGCGCGCAAATGGGGGCGGCCCTATCTGACGCGGCGCTTCTTCACGCTGCTTGGTGAGCGAATGGGCGACCGGGTGCTGTTGATGTTTGCGTTGCGGAACGGCGTGCCGATTGCGGGCGCGCTCAACCTGATCGGCGGCGACACGCTCTATGGGCGCTACTGGGGCTGTACGGAGGAAGTGCCGTTCCTCCATTTCGAACTGTGCTATTATCAGGCGATCGACGTTGCGATCGCGCGCCGCCTGTCACGGGTAGAGGCGGGCGCACAGGGCGAACACAAGCTCGCGCGGGGCTATGTGCCGGTGGTGACCTGGTCGGCGCATTATATCCCGAACGCGGGATTCCGCTCGGCCATCGCCGATTTCCTGGTGCGCGAACGCCGTGCGGTCGAACAGAATATGGCGTTTCTGGGCGAGATGACGCCGTTTCGTAAAGGGAGTTAGGCCGCGCGTCGCGATGTTGCGCCCAGCCAGGCGCGCGCCTGACGCTGGGCTTCGGCGATTTCGCGGGCGGTCATGTCCCAGGCGATTTCGGAGCGGCACTCGTGACCGCGTTCGTTGCCGTTGAGAGCGGCGAGGTTGAACCATTTGTGCGCCTGGACCAGGTCGACGTCGACGCCGCCCGATCCGCTCGAATAGGCGATACCCAGATCGTAACAGGCATCCGCATCGCCGCGCGCGGCATCTGCCATGCGGCTTTCGATCAGAAACATCGCGCTCTTCAGGCTGCTTGCCATTGGACGAACCCCCAGTTGCCAACCCCGTCCTGCGAGGTGTCGGCTGCAACTGTCGCTGCAAGGGTTCAAACAAATGGTTAACGCGAAATGCAGATTATTTCTGCAGTGCCACGGGAAGGTTGTCGATCAGCCGCGTCGTGCCGATCCTTGCCGCCGCCAGAATACGCGCAGACCCGCTGTTTTCCGCCATTTTGGTTAAGATCTTCAGGCTGCCATCGACCACCGAAACATAATCGACATCGAACCCTGCTTTTTCGAGTGTGGTTACCGCACGGGCAACCGCTTCGCCGATTTCTGCACCATTGCCGATGGCATTCGCCGCCTCGCCCAGGGCGCGCGGCAGCATCCGGGCCGCCAGTCGCTCCTCGTCCGACAGATAGATATTGCGCGACGACAGCGCTAATCCGTCGGCATCGCGCTGCGTCGGCAGGCCGATGACATCGACGCCAAGGTCGAGGTCGATTGCCATCCGCCGGACGATGGTGAGCTGCTGCCAATCCTTTTCGCCGAAAACGGCAATGTTGGGGCGTACCTGATTGAACAGCTTCGCCAGGACTGTCGCGACCCCGTCGAAATGGCCGGGGCGCGACACACCGCACAAGCCGTCGCCAAGTACCGCGACCGTGACATTCGTCGCAAAGCCGTCCGGGTACATCGTCGCGACATCGGGCGCCCACAGCACCGCCACGCCCGCTTCCTTCAGAAGCGCCGCATCCGCTGCCTCACGCCGGGGATAGCGCGACAAATCTTCGTTCGGGCCGAACTGCTTGGGATTGACGAAGATCGACGCGACGACATGCTCCGCCTTGGCCTTTGCCTCGGCGACCAGCGCCATATGCCCATCGTGGAGCGCGCCCATCGTCGGCACCAGCGCGACAGTTCCCGAAATGGCACGCCGCCATTCGCGCAGATCGTTCAGCTCGCGGATCGTTTGCACGGTAACTCTGCCTTCACTATGGCCGATCGCATCGGAACGGGCGGGGCCTTTGGCAGATGCGCCGCCGCCAAATCAAGTGGCCCCATCAAGTGGGTCTAACCAAGTGCTGGGGATCAATACTCGTTGTGATGAATGGAACGCGCGCGCACCGCATCGTTTTCGCCAATGAAAAGGGAGGCACGGGCAAATCGACGACGGCCGTCCACGTCGCCATCGCGCTGGCGGCGGCGGGGCACCGGGTCGCCGCGCTCGATCTCGACACGCGGCAGAAAACATTGGCCCGCTACCTGGACAATCGTGCGGCGACGATGCGGCGCGGCGGGCTGTCGCTCCCGATGGCGAACCATGCAGTGCTGTCGCTGCTGACCCCTGCGGGACTCGATCAGGAGATTTTGCGTCTGGGTCACGGTGCCGATTATGTGATCGTCGATACGCCCGGGCGTGACGATCCGCTCGCGCGCGCCGCAATTGCCATCGCCGATACTCTGGTCACGCCCATGAACGACAGCTTTGTCGACCTCGACCTGATTGGGCAGGTCGATGCCGATACATTCAAGGTGAAAAAGCCCAGCTTCTATGCCGAGCTGATCTGGGACCTCCGCAAGGTCCGCGCAAAGGCCGATGGCGGCACGGTCGACTGGGTGGTGCTGCGCAACCGGCTCCAGCATCTTGACGCGCACAACATGCGCCGGGTGGGCGCGGCGCTGGGTGAATTGTCGAAACGGGTGGGTTTTCGCGTCATTCCGGGTCTGGGCGAGCGCGTCATTTACCGCGAACTGTTTCCCAAGGGGCTGACTCTGCTCGATATGGAGGGGATGTCGAACGTCGGCCTCAGCCATATCGCCGCGCGACAGGAACTGCGCGAGATGATTGCTGGGCTGGCACTCCCCGATTTCGCCACACAGGCGCGGTTGGCCCTATGACAAAGCTGCTCCTCTTTGCCGCGCTGGCGGCCGTTGCCTGGTGGCTGATGCGCCGGGCGATGACGATCAAGCCGACGAAACCGCTCATGCCACGCGACGAGGCTGCACGTTTCCTGGGTGTTGCCAGCGACGCGGATGCCGCCGCGGTCAATGAAGCGCACCGTCGCCTGATCGCCAAGGTCCACCCCGACGTCGGTGGCAATGCCGAACTCGCCGCGCGGATTAACATGGCGCGTGATACGATGTTGAAACTGTAACAATTATCGCCCTAACGGAACCGCTGCCGCGTCGCAGCCGTTCGGTCTGCCATCTGACAAGGATCATCATGAGCCATCGCTTCGACCCCAGCAGCCTACGTGAATATGACATCCGCGGCGTCGTCGGCACGACATTGGGCGAAGCCGACGCTTATGCGATCGGACGCGGGTTTGGCACGCGGATCCGGCGCAACGGCGGTACGCGGGCCGCAGTCGGCTATGACGGACGGGTTTCGTCGCCGTCGCTCGAAGCCGAGCTGGTGCGCGGCCTGACCGAATCGGGCATCGACGTGGTGCGCGTCGGCCTCGGGCCGACGCCGATGCTTTATTATGCCGAGGCCATTCTCGAGGTCGACGGAGCGGTGCAGATCACCGGCAGCCACAACCCGGCGGAGTATAACGGCTTCAAGATGGTGCTCGCCCATGCGCCCTTCTACGGCGCGGACATCCAGGATCTGGCGAAGCTGGCCGAGGAGGCCGACTGGGAAACAGGCGAAGGCACGGTCAGCAGTTTCGATATCCTCGACGATTATGTCGCGCGGCTGGTTCGCGACTACGACAGCGGCCCCTTCCGCATCGGCTGGGATGCGGGCAATGGCGCCGCCGGTGAGGTTATCGAAAAGCTCGTCAAGCTGCTGCCCGGCGAGCATTTCACGATCTTTACCGAGATCGATGGTAGCTTCCCCAATCATCATCCCGACCCAACCGAGGAAAAGAACCTCGCCGACCTCAAAAGGCTCGTCTTCGATCACAAGCTCGACTTCGGCCTCGCCTTCGACGGCGACGGCGACCGGATCGGCGCGGTTGATGGGCAGGGCAGGGTCGTGTGGGGCGACCAGATCTTATCGATCCTTGCCGTGCCGGTGCTGGAGGCTCTGCCGGGTGCAAGGATCATTGCTGACGTGAAGGCGTCGCAGATGCTCTATGACAAGATCGCGGAACTCGGCGGGACGCCGTGCATGTGGAAAACCGGCCACAGCCTGATCAAGACCAAGATGAAGGAAACCGGCGCACCGCTGGCGGGCGAAATGAGCGGGCACATCTTCTTTGCCAAGGATTATTACGACTTCTACGGCTTCGACGATGCCCAGTTCGCCGCGATCCAGCTGCTGCGTGCAGTCGCGGCGCAGGGCGGCAGCCTGACCGCGCTCAAGGATGCGATGCCCGCCCTCGTCAATACCCCGGAGATGCGGTTTCAGGTCGACGAGAGCCGCAAGTTCGCGGTCATCGACGAAGTGCTCGACCGGCTGGAGGCCGAGGGCGCGACGATCGACCGCACCGACGGCGCCCGCGTCAACACGCCCGACGGCTGGTGGCTGCTGCGCGCCTCGAACACGCAGGACGTGCTGGTCGCACGGGCCGAGGCGAAGGACCAGGCTGGGCTCGACCGCCTGCTCGCGATGATCGATGCGCAACTGGCAGCTTCGGGCCTGACGCGCGGGCCGCAGGCCGGGCATTGATCGCTGTTCAGGCTGCCTTTTGGTCTGACGATGGCTTGCGCGCCGCACTCCGGTCCAGCGGACCCGGCGTGTCCCACGCGCCTTCGGGCCGGATCAGCTCATAGGGTGAATGATTGAGGCCGATCGGCTGCGCACTCGGGGCGATGTCGCCGACCATCTCGACATAATCGACGCCGGAAAAATCGAACACCGGACGTCCCACCACCGGGCGAAACCCGAATCGTGACCAGAACGCCACGAGGTCGTGTCGGGCATGGCCGTACATGCGCCGGAACCCCTTGGCCCGCGCATAGTCGATGGCGGCGCGGACAAGGCGAAATGCCAGGCTCGATTTGCGGAATTCGGGCCGGACTGCCAGCCGCTCGAACTTGACGAAATCGGCGAAGAACCGGATGCGGATACACCCCGCCGGTTCCCCGTCGATCTCACCCAGAATGTGCGCGGCGCAGAAGTCGTTGCCGTCGAACTCCTCGTCGTAGGGACAGGCCTGATCGGCGATATAGGTGGCGGACCGGATCGCGAAGACCTTCAGTGTGTCGTCGATGTTCCGCGCGACGCGGGTCACGGTCTTGGGTGGCGAAGCGGTCTCGACCGGAGCCGCCACCGCTTGCGGAGGACTGTCCTTGGCAAAGACGACAAGGATATCGGGTTCGATCCGAGGAAAATGATCCGTAGCGGATACGAAACCCAGCGAGGCGAACAACCGCGCGGCGGGCGCAGTGGCAGCGCTGGTGAACAGGGGCACGCCTCCTGGAGCGATTTCCTCGAAATGGGCCGCAATGGCGGCAATCGCCGGAATGAAGTTCCCCGGCGCGTAGACGCACCACATGTACAGCGCGGTTGGTGTTTCGCCGGGGCGGCACAGATGATCGGTCTCGGGCGTCCGGCGCGACAATCGCCCCTCGACCAATGCGGCATAACCCGCGGTATTCAGGGGAAGATAGGCAACGAAGCCCGGTTCGCCGCCGTCGTCGCGTTCGGCAAGGCGAATGACCTGTGGGTTATGCGCCAGTACCCGCAAGAGCGCGGCATCGTCTGCCGTCTCGCCGACGGCATGGCGCAACTTGCGTGCAAGAAACCGCGCCTCGTCGCTTGATACCGCGCGCGACGACACAAGACTGCGATGTCCGCGTCGTTGCAGCAGCTTGTCGAAGCGTTCGGTGAAATCTACACTCTTGTAAGTAGCCCGTCTGGGCGCTAGCGACTCACCACAGTTCATTTTACCACCTTCACTTGCCGATTATTCAACGGCTTGGAGAAATTATTGATGGGATCGGACGTGACCCGGGTTAGCCGCAACAAGCCGAAATCGCGTGGCAAAACCGGTCCGTTACGGACACGTTCTCCGCTCGACCGACTCGCGTGGGACAATTTGCGTCTGTTGCTGGCGCTGGCGGATGCCGGCAGTTTTCGCTCGGCGGCAACGCTGGCCGGGGTGGCACTCAACACGATGCGCGCCAAAGTAGACCGGCTGGAGCTGCAGTTCGGGACGCCGCTTCTGGTTCGCAGTGTCGAGGGCGTCCGCCTGACCCAGGAGGGGTATGAACTGGTTGCCATTGCGCGCCAGATGCAGGCGCTGGGGCGCAGTGCAAAGCGGGTGCAGCTGCCCGCTGCGCACCGGTCACCGTGTGACGTGCGCATCACCGTTACCGAAGGGATCGGGACGTTCTGGCTGATGCCGCGCCTCGTCGAGTTTCGGGATGAACATCCCGATATCCGGGTCGAGCTGAATTGCGACATGAGCCCGACAGAGGTGCTGTTCCGCGATACCGATGTGGCGATCCAGCTGTCCCGGCCGGCCAGCCCCGGCATGGTTGTCGAACGCATCGCCTGTGTTCATGTCATGCCGTTCGCGTCGGAATCCTATCTGGCGCGTCACGGCAAACCGACGTCGATTGCCGATGCCGGCAACCATCAGCTGGTCTGGCAACAGGCCGACCAGATCGCGACCGACATGCTGGCTCAGCACATCGATCCGGGTGCGGTGGGGCCGGTCATCGCGATCCAGACCAACACATCGTCGGCGCATTACTGGGCGGTATCGCGCGGGGCCGGGATCGGTTTTCTGCCGACCTACGCGCGCGCTATCGGCGTCTCGCCGCTACCGATCGATATCGGGATCAAATTCAAGCGTGAAGTGTTTCTGGTCCACCACCCCGATGCCGCCCGCAAGGCCGAGGTGCGGGCAACGCTCGACTGGTTGCGCAGTGCGTTCGACGGGGGACGCTATCCGTGGTTTGCCGAGGAATTCATCCATCCCGACGCGTTCGAAGCTATGCTGTCGCCAGCAGATCGCGCGCAGTTCGCTGGATTTGTCGTCTCCTGATCCCACTATGCCGATGGATGCGCCCTCGCTAGAAGCGCGGATATGACGGCCATTATCCTCTCCGCGCTTGCCATGACGGTGATCGTCGGCGTGCGTTATCTGATCGCCAGCGGGGCGTTCGCCTGGGCGACGAAGCTGCGCTACCCAGCGCTCTACACCGGCCTCGATGCCCAGATCGGCCGCGAGATTCGCTGGTCGCTGGCATCGGCTGCCATCTACGGCATTCCGGCGGGCATCGTCGCCTGGGGCTGGCAGAACCGGGGCTGGACGCAAATCTATAATGACGCCGCTGCCTATCCGCTCTGGTACCTGCCGGTTTCCGTCCTGCTCTACCTGTTCGCGCATGACACCTGGTTCTACTGGACCCATCGCTGGATGCACACGCCGCGCCTGTTCAAGGTCGCGCACGCCGTCCACCACGCCAGCCGCCCGCCGACCGCCTGGGCCGCGATGAGCTTCCATCCGTGGGAGGCGCTGACCGGCGCGGTTGTCATTCCGGCGCTGGTCTTTATAATTCCGATTCAGGTAGGGGCGCTCGGGGTCGTGCTGTCGATCATGACAGTCATGGGCGTCACCAATCATATGGGGTGGGAGGTGTTTCCGCGCGCGCTGGTTAACGGGCCGTTAGGAAATTGGCTGATAACGGCAACGCATCACCAACGGCACCATGCGGAATATCGGGGGAATTATGGCCTTTACTTTCGATTCTGGGATCGCCTCTGCGGCACCGACAAGGGGCTTGGCAGCTTTGGCGATATTCGCATCGCTGAGCGGCGCGGCAGCACCGGGTAGCGTCGCTGCCGATGTCAGCGGCCTGCGCTCGGGCAGGGGCCAGATTCTGGTGTGCATGACCACGCGCGCCGACATGTTCTCCCGCTGTGACAAGGACCCGAGCGCCCGCCGCCTGACCGTACCGGTGGCGCAAGCGGGCAACATCCGCTTCGACGGACTGCCGACCGGCGCCTACGCGATTGCGCTGATTCACGACGAGAACAGCAACAACAAGCTCGACACCGCGTTCGGCATTCCGCGCGAAGGCTTCGGCTTTTCGCGCAATCCCGTCATCCGCTTCGGCCCGCCCAGCTTTGCCGCCGCGCAATTCCCGGTGACGAATGCCCGCGTCGAAGAAGGTATCCGTGTCAAATACATGCTCTGACGCGCCTGCATGGACCCGATGGCCGTTTCGATCGTTACACCTGACGATCGGACGGCAAAGGGAGAATTGCCATGTTGTGGACCATCGTCGTCATTCTGCTCGTGCTGTGGCTGTTGGGCTTCACGCTCCACATCGGCGCGGGGCTAATTCACATTCTGCTCGTCGTGGCGCTTGTTGTGGGCCTGATTCAGCTCTTCACCGGGCGCAAGGTGGTTTAGCTGGACCCCGTCCCGCGACCTGCCTAGACTGACACCATTCCCCGGGGGGCTGCGCCTGAGCAGCTGAGATTGAGCTGACGCTCTGACCCGCGAACCTGATCCCGTTAGCACGGGCGGAGGAAGGGAGCGGTGTTACGTCAAACCACCGCGCTCAATCCGTCCAAGGAGAGCGCACATGGCCGATTACTCAGCACCCACCGCACCCAAAGTCACCACCGGCCCCATCCGGGGATCGCGCAAGATCCACGTCGGCCCGCTGAACGTCGCGATGCGCGCCATCGATCTGGAGCCGTCGTCGGGCGAACCTTCGCTCAACGTCTACGACACCAGCGGCCCCTACACCGACCCCAATACCGTCATCGACATCAACAAGGGGCTGGCCGAATTGCGCCGCGACTGGATTCGCGGGCGCGGCGACGTCGAGGAAGTGGCGCAGCGCGAAGTCCGCCCAGAGGACAACGGCCAGCTCGGCCCCGACCGCAGCGGCGGCGTCGACCCCTTTCCCAACGTCCGCCGCACCGTCCTGCGCGCCAAACCCGGCATGAACGTCAGCCAGATGCACTACGCCCGGCGCGGCATCATCACGCCCGAAATGGAATATGTCGCGATCCGCGAGAACATCGGCCGCGATGCCATTGCGAACCATATCCGCGACGGCGAGTCATTCGGTGCCGAAATCCCCGATCACGTGACGCCGGAATTTGTCCGCAGCGAAGTCGCGCGCGGCCGCGCGATCATCCCCTCGAACATCAACCACCCCGAATCCGAACCGATGGTGATCGGCCGCAATTTCCTGGTCAAGATCAACGCCAACATCGGCAACAGCGCCGTCGCATCCGACGTCGCCAACGAAGTCGACAAGATGGTCTGGTCAATCCGCTGGGGCGCAGACACGGTCATGGACCTTTCCACCGGCCGCAACATCCACGACACCCGCGAATGGATCGTGCGCAACAGCCCGGTGCCGATTGGCACGGTGCCGATTTATCAGGCGCTCGAGAAGGTTGGCGGCGTGGCCGAAGACCTGACCTGGGCCATCTTCCGCGACACGTTGATTGAGCAAGCCGAGCAGGGTGTGGACTACTTTACTGTGCATGCCGGTGTGCGCCTGGCCTTCATCCACCTGACCGCCAACCG
>JBBROX010000010.1:0-108816 GCA_038228865.1 Sphingomonadales bacterium
AAGATCAACGCCAACATCGGCAACAGCGCCGTCGCATCCGACGTCGCCAACGTAGTCGACAAGATGGTCTGGTCAATCCGCTGGGGCGCGGACACCGTCATGGACCTGTCGACCGGCCGCAACATCCACGACACCCGCGAATGGATCGTCCGCAATTCGCCCGTCCCCATCGGCACCGTGCCGATCTATCAGGCGCTGGAGAAAGTCGGCGGTGTCGCCGAGGACCTGACCTGGGACATCTTTCGCGACACCCTCATCGAACAGGCCGAACAGGGCGTCGATTACTTCACCATCCACGCGGGCGTCCGCCTGCCCTATGTCCCGCTCGCGGCCAAGCGTGTCACCGGCATCGTGTCGCGCGGCGGCAGCATCATGGCGAAATGGTGCCTCGCGCACCACAAGGAGAGCTTCCTCTACGAACGCTTCGACGAGATTACCGAGATCATGAAGGCCTATGACGTCGCCTACAGCCTGGGCGACGGCCTGCGCCCCGGCAGCATCGCCGACGCCAATGACGAGGCGCAGTTTGCGGAACTCTACACGCTGGGCGAACTTACCAAGCGCGCCTGGGCACAGGACGTGCAGGTGATGATCGAGGGGCCGGGCCACGTCCCCATGCACAAGATCAAGGTGAACATGGAAAAGCAGCTCGAAAGCTGCGGCGAGGCGCCCTTCTACACCCTCGGGCCGCTCACCACCGACATCGCGCCCGGTTACGACCATATCACCAGCGGCATCGGCGCGGCGATGATCGGCTGGTACGGCTGCGCGATGCTCTGTTACGTGACCCCCAAGGAGCATCTGGGCCTGCCCGACCGCGACGATGTGAAGGTCGGCGTCGTCACCTACAAGCTCGCCGCGCACGCCGCCGATCTGGCCAAGGGCCACCCGGCTGCGCGTCTCCGCGACGACGCGCTCAGCCGTGCAAGGTTCGAGTTCCGCTGGCGCGACCAGTTCAACCTGTCGCTCGATCCCGACACCGCGGAGCAATACCACGACCAGACGCTCCCCGCAGAAGGCGCCAAGACCGCGCATTTCTGCAGCATGTGCGGCCCGAAATTCTGTTCGATGAAGATCAGCCAGGAAGTGCGCGAGTTCGCGAAGCTCCAGAATCAGGATGCCGAAGCGTTTATCGCCGCCGATGAAGCCGAAAAGGGCATGGCCCTGATGAGCGAAGTCTATGAGGAAACGGGGCGCGAACTCTATATGGGCGCCGGGGACAGGGAGCATGATTGAACCACTGTTCAAAACCACCATTATCGCTGCCGCATCGGTTTTTACCGTGCTGTTCGCCTATTGGTGCATCCCGCCGCTGATCGCCAATCCCGATATTGTCGGTGCCCTGGCGGCTGGCTTCGTGAATCCTTATTCGAGCGGTTATTCCGCCGATGTTCTCGCTTGCTGGGTCATCCTGTCGGCCTGGATTCTGTATGAACGCCACGCCGTCGGCATACGCCACGGGCTGTGGTTCATTGCCTTGGGTTCGGTGCCCGGCGTGGCGGTCGGCCTTTCGGGATATCTGTTATTGCGGGCGCACCAACTGCGGCGGGCCTGACCGCGACCACGACTGAGGGGGAACAGCGCATGGCCGACGATGCCGCCGCCGAAATCGACGCGAAGATCGCCGGGCTGGCCGACTGGCGCGGCGAAACGCTGGCGCGGCTGCGTGCGCTGATCCGTCAGGCGATTCCGGACGTCGAGGAATCGATCAAGTGGCGCAAACCCGGCAACCCGGCGGGCGTACCGGTCTGGTCGGTCAAGGATTCCAGGGGCGCGGGCCGCATCCTGTGCACGGGCGAGGTGTACAAGGACAAGGTGAAGCTGACCTTCATGGACGGCGCAAAGCTGCCTGATCCTGCGGGCGTGTTCAACGCCAGCCTCGACGGCGGCACCCGCCGCGCAATCGACATGCGGCAGGGGGAGATGGTGGACGAGGCGGCGTTTGTGGCGTTGGTGGGGAACGCGACTACCGGGTAACGATCAAAAAGCTAATGCTCGCCGGGTATCACCTGACACGCCCTAACGAATAGTTCGGTGCGAATTGGGTAAACGGACCTCCAGCCTTTACTTTGATAGCCCATAGCGTCAGCTTCGTTCAGCGATCTTTTAGGAGAGTAAATATGTCTCGGCCTGAGGGTTTTTTACCGGCTGCCCCAAAGTCAGCAAACGGAAAACCCCTAACCGGTAGGTTCGTGTGCCCAGATATTCAGTGGACCGGTAGTGGCGTGGACATGCTGGGCACATTTACAATTACCGCTAGAGAGGTTTTAGCTGCCGCCGAATCGAACCTACTTTGGACGGACCAAGATGTACAGAGAGGAGTAAAGCCTGAGCATAGCTCCGCGCCAACAGAGTTGTCTCTCGCGTCAGGGTATCCCGACCCGAATGTTTATATATTTGTGTCTGAGAACTCGGATGATATAGCTGATAAGTTACTGCACGATAAACAGCTTTTCCTTAGTCCATTGGTCTGGAATCTTAGGCCCGGAAAATTCGAGGGTCATTGTAATGAAGATGGAGATTTTCATATATACTCTGGAAAGATTTACCTTCCGGACTCACACCATCGACATCAAGGCTTATTAAAGGCATGCCGGATTTATAGAGATAATCCATTAGACTATCCTGAGTTTAGCCTTGACAAACAGTTTAAAGTTGACCTCTATTTCTTGTCACGTCAAAATGAAGGAGACTTCTTTTTTGACAAAAACCAGCGCCCTCGACAGACAGCAAAATCGAAGGCCTTTGACCTCACGACTCAAGACGCTCTTTCTCTGTTGGCCAAGCAAATTGTTAGCAATTCTGCGGCTCTTAAAGGAAACGTAAATCGGGTCACCGACCGGCTAACTTCAAAGAATGCACAGGTTATTACCTTATCCACTTTGAGAGAGATGAGCAAGTCTCTGGTACCGGATGGAGACATTGACGAATCGGAGGTGGACGGGTTAGCGATAATAGCAGCGGGCTTTTATGACATGTTAGCAGACGTTCGACCTGAGTTGGGCGTTCTTGACATAAACTCTCGCAAATCTGTTCGGGACCGGTCGCTAGTCGACTCAGCGGTAATAATGCACGGATACGCTGCGCTGATGCGTGATTATGTGAATTCTCTGACGCGGTTGGGTACGTCGAAAGCTAATTCATATTGGGCTGATCGGTTAAGGCGCCTCTCTAGCGAGAAGAATTACGTCGACAAGAATTGGGCTGGAGATCTTTTCTCCAAGCGTAATCCGATGTGGACCACTGCCGGAATTCTGAAACCAAATTCTAGCGGCAGTGGATCTTCGCAGGTGAATAACGGTGCAACGAGATCGGCTGCTGGAAGAATACTTCGACATATTGTTCAGGCAGAAGAGGCACAGTTTAATATAAATTGGATCGTGAGTCGTAATAATGCCTAGTGGATTCGGCTCCCTTCAGGCTGGGAGAAACACTAGACCATTAACTGAGCGTGAAGTTCAGAAGGTCGTGTCGACGTTCTATAGTTTTGATCGAGAAGCAAATATTAGATATGAAGCTACGAGTCGTACATTATTTGTTCCTGTCGGTGAAGGCGATGTTAATCACGAAATCATAATTGGGCCCGATGTTTATCCGGGAGTCGCAATTGCAGACCCAAATGCAAGTCTCTCCATGAGGTGCGCCGTGGCGCACGAACTTACACACAAAAGCAGACACGACGACCTGACAGAGCTTGTAGAATTAGAATTGGAGCACATTGACGAAGCCCTTACAAGTCTTGGGGCTTTCCTTCGGTATCAAACTGAACTGAGCGCACACGAGATGCGTGAACTTGTATCGGATGCCATACAGCGTTTGCAGCTTTACGTTAATTCATACCGCGCTCTAAATGAAATGGCAGCTGAGGACATTGGCGCTGCCTAAATTGCGGAGAGATTGCGGATTGGGTTATGGTTGACCCTTAATCAGCCCCAGCACCCTGACGGATACCACTCAGCTGACCCACTCAATAAAGAACAAACCAAAAACAAATACCTTTCCTACATGCGCGCAATCTGCATCATCCTGTTCGATGAGCGACTCACTCCCCCCGCCCGCCACCGACGCCGCGTCGTGCGCCGCCTCGGTCCCGTCCCACCCCCTGATCGACTATGAACCCGTCGCGCGGCGTGCGCGGCATGACGGGTGGTCGCCGCACACCCAGCGACAATTTCTCCACGCGCTCGCGGAAAGCGGCTGCGTGGCAGAGGCGGCGCGGGCCGTCGGCATGTCGCCGTCCTCCGCCTATGCGCTGCGCCGCCGTGCCGATGCCAGGGCGTTTCGCATGGCCTGGGGCGTTGCGCTCGACTACGCCATGCACCGCCTGTCCGAACTGGCCTTTGCGCGCGCGATGCACG
The DNA here is from genome assembly GCA_038228865.1 of Sphingomonadales bacterium. Taxonomy (GTDB): domain Bacteria; phylum Pseudomonadota; class Alphaproteobacteria; order Sphingomonadales; family Sphingomonadaceae; genus Sphingomonas_O. Next base: position 4,359 of record JBBROX010000010.1, read on the forward strand.
GTGTGGCCACGCCGGTGTTCTTTCAGGGCGAAAAGATCGGTGAGCGGCGGCGCTATGACGAACGGCTGACCCAGTTCCTGCTGCGCCACCTCGACATCCGCTTTGCGCATGTCCGGTCGGGGATGCACTTCTTCCCGAGTGCCGATCCCGGCAAGTCACTGGCCCGCGCCCTCGACAAGATCGATGGCCCGCTGCCCGATGAAGACGATTGGGACGACGACAGGCACACCGCGCCGCCCGGAAGTTCACACATATAGGGGGGACGTAGTGTGAACTTCCGCTCGAGATGCCTGCCCTTGACGCGCCCTTCGGGGCCACGGAAACCGATGCGATGTGCCTGCTCTACCGCCTCGATGTCCCGGCCAATCAGATCGCGGCGTCGTTCGACGCCGATCCCGGCCTCGACCCCTGGCCCGGCGATTATGTCGCGCCCGGCAAGTTCGCGCCCGTCGTCGTGCAGGGGAAAGAGGCGCGTCGCCTCGTCCCCCGTGTCTGGGGCGTGCCGCCCCCGCCGAAGATCGCGGCAGAGGGCGGGCGGCCGGTCCATAATGTCCGCAATCTCGATTCGCCGTTCTGGGTCGGCACCTTGCGCCATACCGAATTCCGCTGCCTGGTCCCCGTCACCAGCTTCATGGAATGGGGCGGCGTTAAGGGGATGCGCACGCAGCACTGGTTCACCTTGCCGTCCGAACCGGTGTTCGCCTTTGCCGGGATCTGGCGCGACAGCGAAGTGCCGAGCTTTGCCTTTCTCACCTGCGTCCCCAATCCGCTGGTCGGCCGCGTCCACGACAAATCGATGCCGGTGATCCTGAACCCGTGGGACTACGACCGCTGGCTGACCGCCGACTGGGCCGACGCGCGCAAGCTGGTCGACCCGTTCCCTTCGCAACTGATGGCCGAGGCGCAGGCGCCGCCTAGACCACCCCGTCCCAGATGAGCTTTGCGCCCAGTGCCACCATCAACCAGTAGATGATCGTGTAGAACCGTGCGGCGTCGAGGCGGCGGATCAGGCGTACCGCGATGAGGGTGCTGGCGATGGCCAGCGGCAGGAGCAGCGCGGCGGCGACCAGCGTCTCGTGGTTCAGCGTCCCCAGCGCGAGATAGCTGGGCACTTTCATCCAGTTGACCGCGGCGAAGGTGACCGAGCTGGTCCCGACGAACGTCTCATGTTGCAGGCGGCGCGGCGTCACCCACATCTGGAACGGGGGGCCGCCGGCATGGGCGATCTGGCTGGTCGCGCCCATCGCCACGCCGAACAGGCTGCCGACCCAGCCGGGCGAGTTGCTGGCCGCCACGATCCGGCCGCCGCGCTCGATCCACAGCCGGTACAGGCCGAACGCCAGGGTAATGACGCCCAGCGCCAGCAACAGCTTCCCCTCATCGACCCGCGCCGAAAACAGCGAACCCGCCGCCACCCCGACGGCCGCGCCCGGCAACATCCACGCCACGATCCACCCGTTCCATGTCTTGCGAAACGCCCAGACGCTGACGACGTCCTGCACCAGCAAGACGGGGAGCAGCAGCGCCGCCGCGGTGGCAGGCGGTATCGCGAGCGCGAGCAACGGCGTCGCCAGCGCGCCCACGCCGGAAAAGCCGCCCTTGGCGAGCCCGAGGATCACGACCGCAAGGCAAGCGAGGCCGAGGGCGACGGGATCGGACAACAGAGTCATGGCCGGTGCTGCAACACGATTGCGGTACCGCGTGCAAGCGTCACAATCGCTTTGGTCCGCCGTCCCTGTTACACCACCCCGTAACGAACCGGGGGAACGCACATGATGCTGGGCCTGTCACTCGCTGCCTTTACCAAACTGCACACCATCATCAGCCTGATCGCCATCCTTGCCGGACTGGTCTGGCTCGCCGCCTATCTGCGCGGGCGGTGGGTCGGCGGGGTTAATAGTGTCTTTCTGGTGACCACCATCCTGACGACGCTGACCGGGTTCCTGTTTCCGCTACCCGGCATCACGCCGGCGGTCGCGGTGGGGATCGTTTCGACCGTGCTGCTTGCGGTGGCGGTGTTCGCACTGGTGTTGGGGCGCGAGCGTATCTGGCGGCCGGTCTATACCGTGACCGCGATCATCGCGCTTTACCTCAACTGTTTCGTGCTGGTCGTGCAGGCGTTCCAGAAAGTGCCGTTCCTCAACGGCTTCGCCCCGACGGGTACCGAACCGCCGTTCGCTGTGGTTCAGGGGCTGGTCCTGATCGGGTTCGTCGTTGCGGGCTGGCGTGCCGTGCGCGGTAAAGTCTAGGCGACCCGGCGGCCCCCGATCCGCCGCCCGCGACCCTTTTCGGCGTAGAGCGCACGGTCGGCGGCCTTCATCAGGGCCGACACGCTTGTCCCGTCGCCGGGGCTATGCGCCACGCCGATGCTCGCAGAAACGGACACGATGGCGTCGTCGATGCTATGCGGCAGTGCGATGAGCGCGCGCACCGCCTCGATCCGGTCGGTGACATCGCCTCGCCCGTCGAACACCAGCGCGAACTCGTCTCCCCCCAGCCGCGCGATGCACGGCACGTCGGCGGCAACCGTCCTCATGCGCCGGGCAACCCCGACCAGCACCGCGTCGCCGGCGTGATGGCCGTGGGTGTCGTTTGCCTGCTTGAACCCGTCGAGGTCGATCATCGCCAATGTGACTGGCGCGCCGGCAGCAAGCTGCGTGGCAAGCCGCGCAGTAAAGGCGCGGCGGTTGGCGAGGCCCGTCAGTGCATCGGCCTCGGCCAGCTGGACGATCTCGTGCTGCAGGGTCAGCATCTTCACCGTCTCGCGGAACTTGGCCTGCACCAGCCGGTGCTGGAGCGCCGCGATCAGGACGAGCATCACCGCCATCGTGCGGATGCCCAGATTGTCGAACACCAGCATGCGGATGACGATCGGGGCCATCCCAGTTGCCATCGCGGCCGTCGCCGCGCGCGGCACGCTCGCTAGGCAGTTGGCGCTGACAAGGGCCGACAGTGCGAGGAAGACCGGAGCGACGACGCAGTAATATTGCTCGGTCTCGCGAAACGCATTGACCGTCCAGATGCCCGAGACAAGGCCGAGCCCGCCGGCAATGAACACCGATTTCTGCAGCCGCCGATAGCCTTTCCCGGGATTGATCGGCGCGCGCAGCGGTTTCCACCGTGCTAGATAATAGAGCGTCACGGCGAGCAGGATGACGGGCGGAATCGCCTGTTGCCAGATGGGTAGATCGCCCATGACCGCCAGTGCCATAGCGAGCGTGTTGGCGGCAATCGTCAGGCAGAGCAGCGGTGTCAGCGCATGGAGGCGTTCATACTGAAGCTGGATGAGCGCGGGGCGGACAGCCGCGGGGGCATCGTCAGGAAAGGGGGCGGCAATGCGCGACAGGCGTTGCCGCAATCCGCCAAGCTGCCCGGTCTCTGTCGCCACGTGCCGATCCCCGTCGTCTGCGACCTCGGCGGTTAGGCGGCGGATGCTAAGATCGTGTTAACCCTGCATGCTCCGTTCGGGATGCTTGCCGGTGATGCTGCGATAAAAGGCGAACGCCGGGGCCATGTCGGCTTCATAGTCGCCCGTCGGCACGATGACCGGGCCCAGTCCCGACGTGCGGGTCGGATAGTCCATGAAGCCGCAGACGATGGGGACGCCCGCGCCCAGCGCGATCTGGTAGAAACCTGTGCGCCATTTGCTGACGGCGCCGCGCGTCCCCTCCGGCGCGATGGTCAGGACGAAGTCGTCGCGCCGGGCGAACTCGTCGATCATCTGCTGCACGGTGTCCTTGGCCGTTGCACGGTCGAGGCGGACGCCGCCGACCTGCCGCATGAACCCGCCCATCGGCCAGCGAAACAGCGATGCCTTCGCCATGAAATGGGTGCGGATGCCCAGCGCCTGCGTCACGCCCAGAAAATTGGGGAAATCCCAATTGCTGGTGTGCGGCACCGCGATCAGCACGAAGCGCTGCGGCGTCGGCACGGTCCCAACCGACGTCCAGCCGCCGCGTTTGTACAGCGCGACCAGCAGGCGGCGCAGCAGACGTGCGGCGAGGCCGGGCGCCTCGTCGGTCGCTTCGACGCCGGTCACCGTTTGCGGACGAATTCGGCGCGAAGGACCAGCCCCTTGATCCCTTCGTAGCGGCAGTCGATCTCTTGCGGGTCGCCGGTCAGGCGGATCGATTTGATGAGGGTTCCGCGCTTCAGCGTCTGGCCTGCGCCCTTGACGGTCAAATCCTTGATCAGCGTCACCTGATCGCCGTCGGCCAGCAGGTTGCCGACCGCGTCGCGCACTTCGACGGTGTCGGCAGCGCCTGCCGACGCGCCATCGCCGGCGGGCAGCCATTCGCCGCTCGCCTCGTCATAGACATAGTCGTCGTTATCGCTCGCCATCATCCCCCCGGCACGCTGTTGTTGGTCTTACTTGATCGTCACGATCCCGACCGATCCGGGCTTGGACGACGGGTTGGACGCATTGGGCTTGGGCGCCTTTTCGGCCTTGGGCTTGCGCACTTCCTTGCTCGACTTCTTCTGGCTCTTGGCCATGATGCGTTCCTGAACGGAGCTGGATGCCCCACAGCGGCTTACACAGGAATCGGTCGGCCTGCGCTTAAAATCGCGCACCGCGACCGACGGCTCACCGCCGTATCAGCCGTACCGTTTGGAAATCATGTCGAATACGGCCGGGTGCAGCGGTTGGACGAACTGGCATCCATAGCCCGATTTGTGCGTCCACACGACGGCGGCCTCCATCGCGGCAAAGGTCGGAATAGTGAGGAACACGGTTGCGCCGACACCGATGCGATAGATGCTATCGATGCGGAAGCCGGTGGTCGACAAATCCTGCACGTCGACCGCCAGTCGCCCGCCACCCATCTCGCGAAGCTGGGCGCGGATTCCCACCGGACGGCGCTCGGCCGTCCGTACGTCCTTTTGCGCCGGCTCGTTTCGCATGGTTTGCATCGTTATCGTTAACGGCTGGCAGGCCGGAGACATTTACCAGTCGAAACAACGAACGATGTGGGGGAATGGGCCCACTGGCGCTAGACGCGTAACAATGCTTACTTATACGCATGTAAATAAGAGGAATGCCGATGGCCCGCGCCGACCGATTTGAAGCGAACCCACACTGGCTGCCGATGAATCCGGCGCGCACCCTCGACCATATTCCGGGTGAAGACGGCTGGATGCCGATCCTTGGCACGACCTTGAAACTGCTTGCCGACCCGCCTGGCTATGTCCGCGAAATGTATGCGAAGTACGGCCCTGTCTATCGGCACAAAAGCTTTGGCGGTCGGAATGTGACGTTGCTCGGACCGGACGCGAACGAGCTGGTCCTGTTCGATCGCGACAAGGTGTTCTCATCGGAACAAGGCTGGGGTCCGATGCTCAACCTGCTGTTCCCGCGCGGCCTGATGCTGATGGATTTCGAAAAGCACCGCGTTCACCGCCGTACGCTTTCGGTCGCCTTCAAGCCCGAACCGATGAAGCTCTACGCCGACGCGCTGAACGAAGGGATCCGGGCGCGGGTTGCGAGCTGGCCCGGCAAGACGTTCGATTTCTATCCGGCGATCAAGGAACTGACGCTCGATCTGGCGGCGACGTCGTTCCTCGGCATCCCGTTCGGGCCGGACGCGGCAAAGATCAACAAGGCGTTTGTCGATATGGTCCAGGCGACCATTGCAGTGGTGCGCTTCCCGATTCCAGGCACCGCGATGGGCCGCGGGGTCGCGGGACGGAAGTACCTGGTCGACTATTTCGGGCGGGAGGTTCCAAAACGCCGTGCCGGTACCGCTGACGACATGTTCTCGCAGATCTGCCGCGCGACACATGAGGACGGCTCGCAATTGAGCGTCGATGAAATCGTCGATCACATGAATTTCCTGATGATGGCGGCGCACGACACAATCACATCGTCGGCGACGGCGCTCCTGATGATGCTCGGTCGCAATCCCGAATGGCAGGACAAGCTGCGCGAAGAGATGGAGGGGCTGGGCGTGAATGGCGACGACTTGCCTTACGACCGGTTGGGCGACCTCGTGCTGACCGAATTTGCGTTCAAGGAATCGATGCGGATGATGGCCCCGGTGCCCTCGATCCCGCGCCGGGCCATCAAGGACTTCGAGTTCCGCGGGCACAAGTTCCCGGCGGGCACCTTCGTCGGGATCAACACCCATTTCGTGCATCATATGCCGGAACATTGGCCCGAGCCCGACCGGTTCGACCCGATGCGTTTTGCGCCCGACGAATCGCGCGGTCGCCACAAATATGCGTGGAGCCCGTTCGGCGGCGGCGCGCACATGTGCCTCGGCCTGCATTTTGCCTATATGCAGGTGAAGATTCTGCTGTGGCACATGCTCCGCAGCCATCGCATCGTGTTGCCGGCTGGATCGGGCGAAAAATGGCAGGCCTGGCCGATTCCGCAGCCACGAGATGGTTTGCCCATAATGCTTGAGCGCCTCTAATCGGCATTCGACCTTTTCGAATTTGTTCATTTTTTTTGGCTACGCCCAACTCCCGATCATTTTGGGGAGATCGACTGTGGGTGAGGGCAATCTGAAGCTGGCGATGATGGACGATCGCCGGTCGCGACGGACGGATATGAGCGCGGCCGCCATGATCGAGGCCGGTCCGGGGCGTGCATTTGCCGTCACGGTCCATAACGTTTCGGCGCACGGCCTTATGGTCGAGATCGATGCGCGGTTCGTGCCAGGTCGGCCGGTGACGGTCGATATGGCGGGTCTCGGCCGTGTGTCCGGACGCGTCGCCTGGGTACGCGAAGGTCATGCCGGCATTGCGTTCGGCGAACCACTGACGCTGGACCAGATCAGCGCCATTCTCTGAAACGTCGGGCACTAACGCCTTCTTGACCAGCTGGCGTTAAAGCGACCCGATGACGGCGCTGCGTAACCTTGTTTTCCTTGCAGGATTGAGCCTTGCGGCCTGCGGGTCGCCACCGGCCAATACGACAGCGGAGGATGTCGATCCGGCGGTAACGTCGGCGCTGGCTGATCCGATCATGACCGATCCCCAGATTGAAGGGCGGTCAGATACCGATTCGCTGCGCCCGGCGCCCCAACCGATGCAGGTGCTGGCACCACCGGGTGAACCCGATCCGCGGCGCGGCGATGCGTTGCCGACGCTTGCCGCTCGGGCCGCACGCACGATTGCCGAGCAAAATGCCAAGTCCTTTGTCGGCTGCAGCTTTGCCGTGTCATACACGGTTAGATGGTCGTACCGCTTGCCCGAAGAGCTCGCGTTGCCGACCGGCGCAACGGTCAGCGAAGCCGCCGGGAGTGACAGCCAGGATTGCGGGCTGCGCCTCGTTGCTTTTTCCGCAACTTTGGCGCCGACGACCATGGTCGACACCTTTCGCCGCAAGGCGACGTCGGATGGTTTTACTGTGACCGAAGCGCGCGACGGCAATACGACGATCGTCAAGGCACGTCGCTCTGCCGACGGGGCCGCCTTCATCGCCAGCATCGGCGGTGCAACGGCGGGCGGGAGCAGCGTCGACTTGCTGACCAACCGGGGCCGCTAGCCCCGAGACGCCAGCCGCGCTACGGCGGACGGCATGAACGGACTTTTTGCAGTAATGATCGGCGGCGCGCTCGGCGCAGGCGCGCGCTTCCTGGTGAGTGGCGCCTTCATGCGTGCGCTCGGACCGGGCTTTCCGTGGGGAACGCTCGCGATCAATTTGATTGGCGGGCTGTTGATGGGTGTCCTCGTCGGCCTGCTTGCCCGCACCAGCAGCGGCGGCGAGCAGGCGCGGCTGCTGCTGGGCGTCGGTGTGCTCGGTGGGTTCACCACCTTTTCGGCGTTCGGTCTTGAAACCTGGCTGATGATCGAACGGGGCCAGATGGTTCCGGCCTTCGCCTATGTCGCAGCCTCGATGATCGGCGCGGTGGCGCTGACCGGTCTCGGTCTGGTCGTGGTGCGCAGCGCATGAGCAAGGCTTCCGAAAGCGTCCGCCAGTTCACCGTCGGGTTCGACGACGACGGAATCCGGCTCGACCGTTGGTTTCAGCGCCATCTGCCCGAGGCGAATTTCAACATCGTCTCGCGCTGGGCGCGGACGGGGCAACTGCGCCTCGACGGTGCGCGCGCGACGCCGGGCGACCGGGTCGTGACGGGCCAGGTCATCCGCGTCCCACCGGCCGATGCCGCTGCGCAGACCGAGCGCGCGCCGAAACCCAAACGTATCGCCAACCCATTGAGCGCCGACCAGACCGAATTCGCCCAAAGCCTCGTCATCCACCGCGATGCGGCGGCGCTGGTGCTCAACAAGCCGCCGGGTCTCGCCACACAGGGCGGGACCGGTACGACCGAACATGTCGACGGACTGCTCGATGCCCTGATGTTCGAGGCCGAGGGACGGCCAAAGCTCGTGCACAGGCTCGACAAGGATACCAGCGGTGCCCTGCTTGTTGCCCGCTCATCGCGCGCGGCGGCACATTTTGCCAAAGCGTTCTCCAGTCGTACCGCGCGCAAAGTGTATTGGGCGATTGTCGTCGGTATTCCCGAGGTCAACGACGGCTGGATTGACCTGCCGATAGGCAAGCAGCCCGGCACCGGCGGCGAAAAGATGCATGTCGACGAGAAAGAAGGGTCGCCCGCACGCACCCGCTACCGCGTCGTCGACCGCGTCGGCAATCGTGCAGCCTGGGTCGAGCTTCAGCCGCACACCGGGCGCACCCATCAGCTCCGCGTCCATATGGCCGCAATCGGTCACCCCATTGTCGGGGACGGCAAATATGGCGGCAAGGAAGCGTTCCTGACCGGCACGATCAGCCGCAAGATGCACCTTCATGCGCGCCGCATCCGTGTCGATCACCCCGATAGCGGACAAATCGACGTGCGCGCCGATCTGCCCGAACATTTTGCAGCCACCATGATCGATCTGGGGTTCACTATCGCCCACGGCGACGCGCTGCCGCTCGACGAGGTCAAGTTCTCGGAGACCGCCGAGGGCAAGCGGCGTCTGGTCGCCAACATTGCCAAGGCCGCGCGGAAGGAACGCAAGGGCGAACGCCGCTCTCGCGGGCAGGCAAGGCCGTAGTAGAGCAGCCGTGCATCCCAACCCGAAATTCCGGATCGATGACGCGGCGGCTTTGCGGGCGACCGTGGTCGAGATCGGCGTCGTCCATCTGTTTGCAATGACCTCGGATGGCTCGATGGTCGCCCATGCGCCCGTCATACCGACGCCGGACGGGCATTTCCGGTTTCATCTGGCACGCGGCAACCGGATCGCGGCGCACTTGGACGGCGCAGCTGTGATCGCGAGTGCGATGGGACCTAACGGCTATGTCAGCCCCGACTGGTACGCCGATCCGCACAATCAGGTGCCGACGTGGAACTATATCTCGGTCGAGATCGAAGGCGTCTGCGCCGAACTCGACCGTGCCGCGCTGATCGATCAGATCGACGCGCTATCGGCGCTGCACGAGGAACGTCTTCTTCCCAAACAGCCCTGGACGATGGCCAAGGTCGAGGATGCCCATCGCGACCGGATGCTGTCGGCCTTGCGCTGTTTCGAACTGCGCGTGACTGCGATCCGGGGCAACCGCAAGCTCAGCCAGAACAAGAGTGCCGCCGACCGCGCGGGCGTGATTGCGGCGCTCGGCGATGTTGCGCTGGCTCGGACAATGGCATCGTGAACCGTCTTGCCGTCTTTGACTGCGATGGGACGCTGATCGACAGCCAGTCGAATATTTGCGTGGCGATGGAGGATGCCTTTGCACGATCGGGGATTGCCGCGCCGACGCGCGCGCAAATCCGCCGCATTGTCGGCCTGAGTCTGGTCGAGGCAGTAGCCGTGCTGTTGCCGGAAACCGATCCCGAACTCCACGCACACGTCGCGGCAGACTATAAGCAGGCGTTCCATACGCTGCGCACGAACGGGCTCGTCGACGAACCCCTGTTCGATGGCATTGCCGATGTTCTGACGACGCTGGTCGATGACGGCTGGTTGCTGGGCGTGGCGACGGGCAAGTCGGATCGTGGCCTGGCGCTCGCACTCGACCACCACGGGCTGACGGGGCATTTCGTGACGCTGCAGACCGCCGATCGTCACCCGTCGAAGCCGCATCCATCGATGGTGGCGACTGCGATGGCAGAGGCCGGCGCAGAACCCGCGACGACTGTGGTAATCGGCGATACCAGCTTCGACATCGCGATGGCGCTGAACGCGGGGTCGCGAGCGGTCGGCGTTGCCTGGGGCTATCACGAGACCGCCGACCTGGTCCGCGCCGGAGCTCATGCCATTGCCCGGCGTCCAGCCGACCTGATCGGCCTGTTGGAGGACGCATGACCGAGGATCTGGCCCGTAAACGGTTCTTCACGCTCGCCCTGCTGCGCTTCGGCGGTGTTGTGCTCGCGTTCGTCGGGATTTCGATCATTGCCAAACGCTGGATCGAACCGGCGGAGATTGTAGGCGGCGCGCTTGTCGTTGTCGCGATTGTCGACGTGATGATTGTTCCGATGATCCTGATCCGGCGCTGGCGGCGCGAAGGGTGAAGCGCTTCTGGAAGGACGTCACGGTCAAGGCAGGCGCGATCCTGCTCGACGGGCGTCCGGTGCGGACACCGGCGCGCGACCCATTGGTGCTGCCGACACCGGCGCTGGCCGAAGCCGTGGCCGACGAATGGCGGGCGGTGGGGGAGGAGATCGATCCGCGTGCGATGCCACTGACCGGCTATGCCAATGCCGCTATCGATAAAATTGCCCCGGACACGGCGGTATTTGCCGCCGGTATTGCCAGCTACGGCGAGACCGACCTGCTCTGCTACCGCGCCGAGAATCCTCCTGAACTCGCCACACGTCAGGCGCAGATTTGGGATCCGTTGCTCGATTGGGCGGGCGCTCGCTACGACATCGCATTCGTGGTGACGGCCGGGATCGTGCACCGTGCGCAGCCACCCGAAACGCTTGCCCGGCTCGCCACGGCGATCGCGGCGCGCAGTCCGTTCGAACTGGCCGCCCTCTCGCCTGTCGTCACCATCGGCGGGTCGCTGGTGGTGGCCCTTATGCTCGCCGAAGCTGCGATTACTGCTGACGCCGCGTTCGATGCGACCCACCTCGACGAGCTGTGGCAGGCCGAGCTCTGGGGTGAGGAATGGATGGCGGCCGACGCGCGCGCACTGCGCCGTGCAGATTTCGTCAATTCGGCGCGAATGCTGGCGCTGCTTCGCGCGGCATGAAGAAGCGCAGCAGCACGAACGCGCCGAGGGCGAACGCCACGAATTCCTGCGTACCCAGGAACACCCACCATGCCCAGGGCATGTAGAAGTTATAGACCGGCAGCGAGATCACGAAATACAGGACGGTCGCGACCGCAAACAGCCCAGTCGTCCGCATCCTGCTGCTAAAATCGGGTAGGCGCTGCACCGCAAGCCCGACGAGCAGCATTGTCACCACCGACATAACGAGTCCGGTTATTAAAGCCGGACCGGAGAAAGCCGCCGCAAATCCGTTCGTATTGTAATGGATGAGCGCAACCGGCCCTTTGCCGAAGAGCACGGTTCCAGCCGCCGTTTCGGGCGAGGGAATGAAATAGGTGCCACTGCCCGTTGCAGTCAGACCGCTGGCGAGGGCGGACTGGACTTGCGCGGTCTGAACATCGCCCAGATTCTTGAACGCCAGGCTGCCGAGTGGGGACACCCAGGCAATAGCGCCGACGACGAACTGGATGAGGCCGGCAACGATGCTGCCAATAAGGATGCGGAACATGACATGTCTCCCCTGATTGCGGGGAGACTAGCCCCTAGCCGTGGCGCGTCAAACTGCGGACAAATCCGATCAGGCTCGTCTGGCGGCTGCGCTTCAGCCGTTCCGACTCGAGGATCGATGCCACATCGTGGAAACACCGCTCGACATCGTCATTCACCAGGACATAGTCGTATCCGTCCCAGTGGCTGATTTCGTTCGCCGCGCGGGCCATGCGCGCCTCGATCACTTCGTCGCTGTCGGTCCCGCGCGAGCGCAGGCGGCGTTCGAGTTCTTCGAGCGACGGCGGAAAGATGAAGGTTCGCACGACGTCGCCGCCCGCCTGCTGGAACAGTTGCTGCGCGCCCTGCCAGTCGATGTCGAACAGCACGTCGCAGCCCTTGGCGAGCATCGTCTCGACCGGCGCGCGCGGCGTTCCATAGCGATGGCCGAAGACGTGCGCCCATTCGAGGAACTCGTGGTCGGCGACCATTTCGCGGAAGCGGTCGAGCGTGACGAAATGATAATCGACCCCGTCGACCTCGCCCGGCCGCATCGGTCGCGTCGTCGCCGAAACCGACATCGCCAAATTGTCATCCGACGCGAGCAGCTTGCGCGCAATCGTCGATTTCCCCGCTCCCGAAGGCGAGGAAAGGACGAAAAGGAGTCCACGGCGCGTGAACGGCAGGGTCGCGGGCATGACCGCTCATGCCGCCGCATGCACGGTACGTCAACGCACGGGCTTGGCCGTCATGCGGGTTCGATCACGAAAATCTCGCCATCGTAATCGACAATGTACAGGTTGCGGGCGGCATCCTCGCCGAAACTGGAGATGTTGCCGATAGCCCCGGCCGTGGGCACGAAATCGGCCGTGCGGATGGTGAAAGCGCTGGATGCGAGGGTGCTTCCCTGGACCAGATTGGCCACGGGAACGCTCCAGAGCTTTGCTCCCACGAAATCGCCGAAGATGTACTGGCCCTGCAAGGATTCGACCGGCCCGCGATAGACATAGCCGCCGGTTATCGAATTGCCCTGCAATGGCCCCGATCCATGCGCATATTGGGCGACGGGTGGCGTTACTCCGGCTGGCGCGACACCGTTGTAGGTTTGCGTCCCCTCCAACCGCGCCCAGCCGAAATTCAACCCGCCTTGCCCCGACGGAATGAGGTCGATCTCCTCGATCGCGCCTTGCCCGACGTCGCCGAGATACAGATTGCCTGTCGTTCGGTCGAACGCATTGCGGAATGGATTGCGCAGGCCATAGGCATAGATTTCGGGCGCACCGCCGCCGCCGCTGAACGGATTGGCAGCAGGAATCGCATAGTCGCGCGTCGCGTCGTTCGGGAAGGCATCCGTGCGGACATCGATGCGCAACAGCTTGCCGAGCAGGACATTGCGGTTCTGGGCATTGTCCGACGGATCGCCCCCGCCGCCACCGTCGCCGACGGCAATGTAAAGGAAGCCATCGCCGCCGAAATCGATCCAGCCGCCGTTGTGGTTGGTGAAACTGGGGTGCGGGATGGTGAGGATGACGTTCCCGCTCGCCGGGTCGCCGGCATCGCGATTGCCTGCGACTGTGCTGTAGCGCCGCACCTCGATATTGCCCGCAGGATTGGTCACATAGATGTAGAAACGGCCGGTCGTGGCGAAATCGGTTGCGGGTACGAAGCCGAGCAGTCCCTGCTCCCCGCCCGAAGCAATGGTGGTCGACACATCGAGGAACGGTGTCGCAGCGATGGTGCCGGTCGCGGGATTGAGGATACGGATGCGCCCGCCCTGTTCCACGACGAAAACACGGCCCGATCCATCGGGAACGGCAGTCAGGTACAGCGGCTGGACAAAGCCTGTTGTCACGCGGCGGACGCGGAAAGCACCATCGACACGGTCGGTAACGGTGACAGAGATATCCAGCGTGGCTGAGGCCGTCCCATCGGACACACGCAACTGGAGCAGATAGATGTTGTTGCCATCCGTATCGGTCGGGTTTTCGAAATCCGGTGTGACAACGAAGCTGAGCGACCCCGCCGGTGTGATCGCAAACCGCGCGGCGTCGGACCCGCTGCTGATGCTATAGGTCAGCGCATTTCCGTCGGGATCCGTCGCGGCTGCCGTATAGATTGTTCCGGCGGTATTTTCGGGGACATTGGTGCTCGTCGCCGACGAGAAAACGGGCGGACGGTTCACCTGAACCGGCGGCGCGGATGATTCGTCGCCACACCCGAACAACGAGGCGATCGCCAAGCAAAGTAGCACGCGCGCCGGTCCGTTCATCACGACCTCCTTCGCTGCCCCGCCAGCAAGTCTAGGTTCCTGCTAGCCGAACACAAGCCCGCGCATGCTAGTTGTGCTTTGCTTGCGGCAAAGTGCCTGCTGATGGTTTCGACGATGTTTCGACATAATCGGTCGACCAGGGACCGGTCGCGACACCGATGATAATCGTATCGACATCTGCGCCGTCAAAGTGCCGCGCGCCCGCCGGGACGACGAGATAACTGCCCGACCGAAACGCCCTCGCCTTTTTCTTGTCGATCCGGTCGCCATAACCGAGCTTCAGCGTCCCGCGCGCGATGAAGACACGTGCCGTTGCGGCATGGCTGTGCGCCCCATCCCACACGCCCGCCGGAATGAAGAACGCATAGCTGAAGGGAACACCGGCCATGTCACGAACCCCTTCCAGCAACGCAAATTTGGTGCCGTCAGGATTCGTGCGTTGCCAGACGATCTTGTCAGGATCAACTTGCATGGGCTCCGCGAGCGCCGGTGTAACAACGCAGATCGTCGCAAATGCGGGCAGTAGATAACGGATCATCATCGGCTTCCTTGGCTGGAAGCCGACTCATGGCGTCATATTCGTCGACATGCTTCCCGCTGATTGCGGTCAAAGCGGCAGCTCGTTTAAGCCGCTTCTTTGTGATCGCCGAACACCGCATCGCGCGCACGACCGATGCCGCGAAGGACCAACCATCCGGTCGCATAGGTGAGTGCCAGCGGTACAATCGTGCGAATGGCCATTGCGGCGGCCGCGCCGCCCAACGCACCGTCGATGGTGCTGTCGTCACCGTCTGCGCCGTCGATGGCGCTGCCCAGGGCGGCGCCGATTACTGTGCTCAACATCTACTGAAACTCCCTCGCTGTATGTCGCAAAAGCGCACTAGCGCGCGAAAGGTTCCGCCTGCGAACCGACCATGGCCTCGGGCCTGACCAGCCGGTCGAACGTCGCCGCATCGACCAGCCCGAGCGCCAGCGCCGCCTCGCGCAGAGTGGTGCCGTCATGATGCGCCTGTTTCGCGATCTTCGCGGCATTGTCGTACCCGATCTCGGGCGCGAGCGCGGTCACCAGCATCAGGGAACGGTCCAGCAGCTCGGCGATGCGCGCAAGGTTGGGCTCGATCCCCTCGACGCATCGTGCGGCAAAGCTGGTCATCCCAATGCTCAGCAAATCGATCGAACGCAGCACGTTCGCGCCGATCAGCGGCTTGAACACGTTGAGTTCGAAATGCCCCTGCATCCCGCCGACCGTCACCGCGACATGATTGCCCATCACTTGCGCCGCGACCATCGTCAGCATCTCGCACTGGGTCGGATTGACCTTGCCGGGCATGATCGAGCTGCCGGGTTCGTTTTCGGGTAAAGAAAGTTCACCGAGGCCCGACCGCGGACCGCTGCCGAGCAGGCGAATGTCATTGGCAATCTTGGTCAGTGCCACTGCCAGCGTGTTGAGACTGCCCGACAGTTGGACGAGCGCATCATTGCCGGCGAGCGCCGCGAACGGGTTGGGGGCAGGGCGGAAAGGCAAGAGGGTCAGTGCCGCGATCTCGCATGCCATATCGGCGGCAAAACCCGCCGGTGCATTCAAGCCCGTGCCGACTGCCGTGCCGCCCTGAGCAAGCTCGAGGCAATCGTCGAGCGCCGCATCGATGCGCGTCCGGCATGCCTGCAATTGCGCGACATAGCCGGAAAACTCCTGCCCCAGCGTCATTGGCGTCGCGTCCTGCAGATGGGTCCGCCCGATCTTGACGATGTCCTGCCACGCAGTGCTTTTGGCGGTCAGCGCGTCGCGCAACACGTCGAGCGCAGGAAGAAGGTTTGCTGTCACGGCACGAACGGCGGCGATGTGCAGTGCGGTCGGGAAACTGTCGTTCGACGATTGCGACATGTTCACGTGATCATTGGGATGCACCGGCGCCTTGCCGCCGCGTGTACCCGCCAGCGCCTCGTTGGCGATCCCGGCGATCACCTCATTGATGTTCATGTTGCTCTGGGTGCCGCTGCCGGTCTGCCAGATGACGAGCGGAAACTGGTCGTCGTGCTTGCCCGCCGCGACCGCCGCCGCTGCCGTCTCTATGGCGTCGGCGAGTTTCGCGTCCAGCCCGTGCCGCCGATTCACCCGCGCCGCCGCCTGTTTGACGAGGGCGAGCGCATGGATAATCTCGATGGGCATCTGCTCGCGGTCGCCGAACGGGAAATTCGCGATGCTCCGCTGCGTCTGCGCGCCCCAATAGGCGATGGCGGGGACCTCGATGGAGCCGAAGCTGTCGGTTTCGGCGCGGGTGGTCATGCGCCCTCCCGGTGTCATTTCTTCCGTTTGAAATCCACCGCGACGACGTTCGATCCGTCCTCGATGGGCTCGGCAATCGGGCCGTCATTATGCGCGGCGTCGTGTTCGGCCGGACCTTCGCCGTCGCCCGACGCCTGGAACTGCAACGCGAAATCGACCGCCGGATCGACGAAGGCGGTGACCGCCGCGAACGGTATGTACAGCCGCGCAGGGATGCCATTGAAGGTTAGCCCAACCTCAAAAGCATCGTCGTGCACCTTCAAATCCCAGAACTTGTTCTGGAGCACAATCGTCATTTCATCGGGGAAGCGGGCGGTCAGGTGCGACGGGATGTCGACACCCGCCGCACCCGTCTTGAACGTGATGTAGAAATGATGGTTGCCGGGCAGCATGTCCGAATGGCCGATCTGCCCCAGCACACGACCGATCACGGCGCGCAGCGCCTCCTGCACGATCTCGTCATAGGGAATCAGGCTGTCGGGCTGTTCGTCGGTCATCGAGGGGCTTGGTGGACGTCGCGCGGCAAACGGTCAAGACGCGTTGCGCGTTACGGCAAGCGGGCTATAGGCGAGCCATCATGCGGACAGGCACGGTTCATCGCGCAACGGCGGAAACTTCGATCGACGTGCGCGTCGACCTCGACGGGACGGGCAGCTATTCGATTTCGACCGGTATCGGCTTTTTCGACCATATGCTCGAACAGCTGTCGCGCCATTCGTTGATCGACCTCGATGTCAGGACGGTCGGCGACCTGCATATCGACCAGCATCACACGGTCGAGGACACCGGACTGGCCATCGGCGAAGCGATTGCGCAGGCGCTTGGGGAAAAGCGCGGAATCCGCCGCTATGCCGATGCGCTGAGCCCGATGGACGAGACGTTGACCCGCGTCGCGCTCGATATTTCCGGAAGGCCTTTTCTCGTCTGGAAAGCCGAATTCTCGCAAAAGCGGCTCGGCGAGATGGACACGGAGATGTTCGAACATTTCTTTCATTCCCTCGCACAGACAGCTGGGCTGACGCTGCACGTCGAGACGCTCTACGGCTCGAACAACCATCATATCGCCGAAAGCGCGTTCAAGGGGTTGGCACGCGCGCTGCGCGAAGCTGTCGAGATCGACCCGCGCAAGGCCGACAGCATCCCGTCGACCAAAGGCGTGCTGTGAGTGGTGTTGCGCTGATCGATTACGGCGCGGGCAATCTCCAGTCGGTGCGGAACGCCCTGAAAGCTGCTGGAGCGAGTGACATCGCGGTAACGGCGGACCCTGCGGAAGTACTTTCTGCAAAGCGGATTGTCCTCCCCGGTGTCGGAGCGTTTGCGCATTGCATGGGGGCGCTCTCGGCAATCCCCGGCATGGTTGATGCCTTGACGCAGAGCGTGATCGAGGGCGGTCGGCCCTTCCTCGGCATTTGCGTGGGGATGCAACTCATGGCCGACGAGGGGCATGAGCATGGCGTGACCAACGGGCTTGGCTGGGTTCGCGGGGCGGTCGCGCCAATGGCGGTGCCGCCGGGCCTGAAGATTCCACACATGGGCTGGAACGACGTGGTCCCTGCGGCTGCGCACCCGCTGATCGAAGAGGGCGAGGCGTATTTCCTGCATGGCTATGCCTTCACGGGGGAGGGTGTGATCGCTACGACCGAACATGGCGGCAGCGTCGTGGCGGCGATCGGACGCGACAATATGGTCGGCGTGCAGTTCCATCCGGAAAAGAGCCAGGCCTATGGCATCGCGACACTCAAAAGGTTCCTGAAATGGCGGCCGTAAAGGGGAATAAATGACCCTCATCGTCTTCCCTGCCATCGACCTTAAGGGCGGCCAGGTCGTGCGTCTCGCCGAGGGGGATATGGACCGTGCCACGGTGTACGGTGACGATCCTGCCGCGCAGGCAATGCTGTTTGCAGACGCCGGCGCGCAACATCTGCATGTCGTCGATCTCGACGGGGCGTTCGCGGGACGCGCGGTCAACGGCGAAGCGGTGGCGTCCATCGTCGCGACGTTTCCCGGTCATGTGCAAGTCGGCGGCGGTATCCGCACGATGGCGGCCGTCGAGGGCTGGTTCGAGCGCGGTGTCGCTCGGATCATCATCGGCACGGCGGCGCTCACCGATCCGCAACTGGTCCGCGATGCCGCGATGGCGTTCCCCGGCGGCGTCGTCGTCGGCGTCGATGCCCGCGACGGGTTTGTCGCGACGGAGGGCTGGGCTGAGGTGTCCGAAGTGTCGGTGCTCGATATGGCCCGCCGCTTTGAGGACGTCGGCGTCGCGGCTCTGCTGTTCACCGATGTCGGCCGCGACGGCATGCTGAAAGGCTGCAACGTGCAGGCGACCGTCGATCTGGCGCGCGCGACCGAAATCCCGGTCATTGCGTCGGGCGGTGTGGCCGGTATTGCCGACATCCGGATGCTGGCGCTGTTCGCCAAGGACGGGATCGAAGGCGTAATCACGGGCCGCGGGCTCTACGACGGCCGGCTCGATCTGGCGGCGGCGCTGGCGGTGGCGGCGGCGTGACAGTCCGCGTTCGAGTCATCCCCTGCCTCGATGTGCAGAATGGGCGTGTCGTCAAAGGCGTCAACTTCGTCGAACTGCGCGATGCGGGCGACCCGGTCGAGGCGGCGCGCGCCTATGACGCCGCGGGCGCGGACGAACTATGTTTCCTCGACATCGGTGCCAGTCACGAGGGGCGCGAGACGATCATCGACGTTGTGAGGCGCACGGCAGAGGTGTGCTTCATGCCGCTGACCGTCGGCGGCGGGGTGCGGAGTGCCGACGATGCCCGCGCGCTTTTGCTGGCAGGCGCAGACAAGGTCGCGGTCAATTCTGCTGCTGTCGCGCGGCCCGAACTGGTCGCCGACATTGCCGCGCGCTTCGGCAGCCAGTGCGTCGTCGCGTCGGTCGATGCGCGGCGCGTGGAGGACCATTGGGAAGTCTTCACGCACGGCGGCCGCCGCGCAACGGGGATCGACGCGATTAGTCATGCAATCCGGCTGGTCGAACTGGGGGCAGGCGAACTTCTTGTGACCTCGATGGACCGTGATGGGACCAAAATCGGCTACGACCTCGATCTGACCCGCACCATTGCGGACGCGGTTGCGGTGCCCTTGATCGCGTCGGGTGGCGTGGGCAATCTCGATCACCTCGTCGCGGGCGTGCGAGACGGCCACGCCGATGCCGTGTTGGCCGCGTCGATCTTCCACTTCGGCGAGGCGAGCATCGGGGACGCGCACCGTGCGCTGGCGGCGGCGGGAATTGCGGTTCGTAAACCTTTGTAAACTGTCCCGTTTCGGGTCCAATGCGTCCGGGAATCAGCCTGTTTCGGGACGGGTCGCTGTGCGACGGCAATCCTGTTCAGTCCCCGGAGCCGTCCCGTGTTCACGCGCCTTGTCGTTGCCATCCTGATCGCGCTGTCTGCGTCTCCCGCGCTGGCATCGGGCACCAGCATCAAGATTCCCGAACCCGGCGATGCCGCACTGTTCGTGATCGCGGTCGTCGGACTGATCGTGGGTCGCCATGCCTCACGACGCGCGCCGCGGGATGATGGCCGCCCCGACGACACGCAGGTTTAGCTGAAGGCTTGACCTTCGATGCCCGTCGCCGCTTAACGGGCGGGTGACCGACACGTTGACCACCCTCGCTGCCACCATTGCCGCCCGCCGTGGGGCCGACCCGGCGTCCTCCTATGTCGCCAAATTGCTGGCAGCGGGCGGTCCACTGGCCGCACGCAAGCTGGGCGAAGAGGCGATCGAGACTGTCGTTGCCGCGCTGTCTGGCGACGCGGCCGAGCTGATCACAGAGGCCGCCGACCTGCTGTTCCACCTGCTCGTTCTGCTCGAAGCGCGCGGGGTGCAGTTCTCAGACGTGCTCGCTGAACTCGACCGGCGCGAAGGTGTGTCGGGGATCGCGGAAAAGGCCGCACGGAAGGACGGATAATGCCGATCGACGCCACCCTGCCCTATGACGACCAGAACATCTTCGCGAAAATCCTGCGCGGCGCGATTCCCAACCGCACCGTTTACGAGGACGATTTCGCGCTCGCCTTCCACGACATCGCTCCGCAGGCGCCGGTCCATATCCTGGTGATCCCCAAGGGGTCGTATGTGTCGTGGGATGATTTCACCGCCAAGGCGTCGGATACCGAAGTCGCGGGTTTCATCCGAGCTGTCGGCCATGTCGCGCGCAAGACGGGGCTGGCTGCGCCGGGTTATCGGCTGCTCGCCAATGTCGGCCAGCACGGACATCAGGAAGTGCCGCACTTGCACGTCCACATCTTCGGGGGCGCGCAATTCGGCGCAATGCTCCCGCGTTAGGCGCTTGCGCCTTGGCGAAAGCGGGTTAGGCTCGGTCGCTTCACGCAATTCTGCCGCACAAACCGGCGGCAAAGGGGATATTCGATGGCAACTCGTCCGAAACCGGACTTTTTTTCGCGCATGTGGGGTCGAAAGACTCTGGCCCAGGTTCAGCGCGAGACACAGACGAGCGAACTGAAGCGGACCCTCGGTTCGTGGAACCTGCTGCTGCTCGGCGTCGGCTGCATTATTGGCGCGGGCATTTTTGTGCGGACGGGCAATGCCGCTGCGCTGCATGCCGGACCCGCCGTGTTGCTGGCTTTCGTCGTCGCCGGCATCGTCTGCGCATTTGCCGGTCTCTGCTATGCCGAACTCTCCTCGACTCTGCCGGTTTCGGGCTCTGCCTATACCTACAGCTACACCACGCTCGGCGAGTTCGCGGCGTGGATCATGGGATCGCTGCTGCTGCTCGAATACGGGCTGGCGGCGTCGGTCGTCGCCGTCGGCTGGTCGGGCTATGTGGTCAGCCTGCTCAAGGATTTCGGGCTGGTCATTCCGCCTGAGTTTACCGGACCTGCGGGCTATCCCCTGATGAAGGACGGGGCCCAGGTCATCGTCGACGGCATGCCTGTCTTCACTGATTTCAACCTGCCAGCCTTCCTGATTTGCGCCGTTCTTTCGATCCTGCTGGTCGTCGGCGTGTCGGAAAGCGCCAAGGTCAACAACGCGATCGTTGCCATCAAGGTATCGGTGATCGTCGCGTTCATCGTGATCTGCGGCTATACCGTGCTGAACGATCTGCCCGCGCGCATCGCCGCCAACTGGACACCATTCATTCCCCCAGCCGAAGCGGGCGAGGGGCATTTCGGCGTCGGCGGCATCATGCGCGCCGCCTCAATCGTCTTCTTTGCCTATATCGGGTTCGAGGCAGTCTCGACCGCAGGACAGGAAGCCAAGGACCCCAAAAAGGACATGCCGTTCGGCATCATTGGGTCGCTGGTCGTGTGCACCGTGCTTTACATGCTGGTCGCGGCCGTGCTGACCTTGATGGTCAACTACAAGTCGCTCAACGTACCCGATCCGGTCGCCGTGGCAGTCGACAGCATGGGGCCCCAATGGGCGTGGTTCGCTGGGATCATCAAGGCGGGCGCGATCATCGGCCTGACCTCGGTCGTGCTGGTGCTGATGTACGGCCAGACCCGCATCTTCTACACGATGGCGCGTGACGGCCTGTTGCCGCGCGTCTTTGCCAAGGTGCACCCGCGCTTTCAGACGCCGTGGATCAATACGCTGGTCGTGGGGTTGCTGGTCGCGGTTGCGGCGGGCTTCTTCGATATCAACACGCTGGGCGACATGACGTCGGTCGGAACGCTTGCCGCCTTTGCCATCGTCTGTCTGACGGTTAGCTGGCTGCGCATCACGGCCCCCGATCTGCCGCGTGGCTTCCGCGTCCCGTTCGGGCCCGTGATCCCGATCCTCGGCATCCTGTCGTGCATTTACCTGATCACCGCGATTGAGTCCCGCGTGCTGTGGTTCTTCGCCTATTACACGGTCGGTGCCGTTGTGGTCTATTTCGCCTACGGCATCCACTTCAGCCGGTTGCAGCAGGACCTCGACGAAATGCCGGGCCCGGATATGGGCGAATATGTGGCGCCGGTCGGGGTTCAACCCTGACCGGATAGATCGCGCGGTTGGGCTTTAACCCAATCGCGCGTCGACCAGCGCGCGCAAGTTCGCCTCGGGGCGCGGACCGTAGTGGCCGATGCATTCCGCCGCACAGACCGCGCCCATGGTCAGGCTGTCGGCGAGCGAGCGCCCTTGAAGCTGCCCGGCGAGGAAGCCCGAGGTAAAGGTATCGCCGGCGCCGGTCGTATCGACCACTTTGGCGACCGGTTCGGCGGGAACTTCGGCACGCACGCCGTTTTGCACAGCCATGGCCCCGTTTTCGGAGCGGGTAATGACCAAGGTCGCAACTTTGGCGGACAGTTGAGCAATCGCCGCCTCGAGGTCATCCGTCTGCATCAGCGCGGCGACCTCTTCCTCGTTGCAGAACAGCGTGTCGATGATGCCGTCATTGATCAGGGCGTGAAAATCGTCGCGGTAAAGGTCCATCAGGTAGAGCGCGGACAGGGCGAACACGATCTTACAGCCCGATTCCTTGGCAATCGCCATCGCCTTGCGGATCGCGGCACGCGGCTGCGGCGGGTCCCACAAATAACCTTCGATCAGCAGATAGCGGGCACCGGCGATCATCGTCGCGTCGATGGCACTTTCGGGCAAAAGGTGCGCAGCCGCCAGCGACGTATTCATCGTGCGTTCGCCGTCGGGCGCGACCAGGATCAGGCAGCGCGCGGTCGGGGGAGGTGCGGGGCATGGCGGCACATCGAAGACGATGCCGGTCGCGCGCATATCATGGGTGAAAACGTCGCCGAGCTGGTCGTCGGCAACCTGACCGATAAACGCGCATTTGGCACCAAGCGCCGCCAGGCCGGCGAGCGAATTCGCCGCCGAGCCGCCCGAAATCTCGCGCGCCGGACCCATGCGGCCATAAAGTTCGACGGCGCGTTCGGCATCGATCAACTGCATCGACCCCTTGGCCAGGCCCTCGCTCGCCAGAAACGCCTCGTCGGTGCTGGCAAGCACATCGACGATGGCATTGCCGATGGCGACAACGTCGTAAGTGGTGGTCATTCGGGTCCCCATAGTCTGTGGTTCGGTCCGGCGCGCAAACGAACCGCCATGCCGAGGTTGATCGAAGTGCCGCCCTTTACTTCGTCGAGCGCAAAGGGGAAGGGCAGGGCTTCGATAGGCTTGGCCGGATGGTGACGATGATGCGGACATTGCTGGTGGGTGGCATCGCGTCGGCGCTTTCGGGATGTGCGACCAGTGCTCCCGCGCCGGCCCCGCCGGTGGCACTCACCCGCAGTCCGCCGATGATCAAGACCGGCCTCGACCGCGTGTTGGGGCAGACGGCGCGCGGGCTGGTCGCCTTGTTCGGCGAAGCGGATCAGGACGTGCGCGAGGCACAGGGCGCACGGCGACTTCAGTTCGCGGGGCCGATCTGTATCCTCGATGCGTATCTCTACCCGCCACGCAGCGGGGCGGAGGGCGAAGTAACCTATGTCGACGCGCGCCAGCCCGACGGGCGGGACATTGACCGCGCCAGCTGCGTCGCGGCGCTCACGCGGCGGAAAGAGGCGCGCTGAGTTCGGTAAGTGCCCAAGCCGCTGCTTCGGCAACAATCTCGCTGGTGTCGCTGGCCAGCCGTTCCAGAACCGGCATCAGCGCCGCATCGCCGCTGTTCCCCGCCGCAATGCAGGCGTTACGGACCATGCGGTCGCGGCCGATGCGTTTGATTGGCGATCCGGCAAACACCGCGCGGAACCCCGCATCGTCGAGTGCGAGCAGATCGGAAAGTTCCGGCGCGGCAAGTTCCGCCCGCGCCACGAACGCCGCGTTGGCCTGCGCGCTGGCCGCGAATTTGTTCCAAGGACAGACCGCCAGACAATCGTCGCAGCCATAGATGCGATTACCCATCGCGCGGCGGAATTCGTGCGGGATCGGCCCCTTGTGTTCAATGGTCAGGTACGAAATGCACCGCCGTGCATCGAGGCGGTAGGGCGCGGGGAAGGCGTCGGTCGGGCAGGCACGCTGGCACGCATCGCAGCTGCCGCAGCGGTCCGTATGGTGCTCATCTGGTTCGAGTTCGAGCGTCGTCATGATGCAGCCGAGGAACAGCCAGCTGCCGTGTTCGGTGGAGACCAAGTTGGTGTGTTTGCCCTGCCAGCCGATTCCCGCCGCCGCGCCCAGCGGCTTTTCCATGACGGGCGCGGTATCGACGAAGACCTTCAATTCGCCGCCCGCGCGTTCGACCAGCCAGCGCGCGAGCGCCTTCAGGTTGCGCTTCACGACGTCATGATAATCTGCCCCCTGTGCATAGACTGAAATCCGCGCGACACCGGGTTCGTCCGCGAGTCGCAGCGGGTCCTCGGCCGGGGCATAGCTCATGCCGAGCGCGATCACCGACTGCGCCTCGGGCCATAGCGCCTGCGGGTCGGCACGCTGATCGGCGCGTGTCTCCATCCACTCCATCGTGCCATGGTGCCCGGCGTCCAGCCATTCGGATAGCGCCCCGCGCCCGTCATGCGCGTCTGCCCTCGCGATTCCGCAGGTGGCAAAGCCCAGCCGCAATGCTTCGGTCTTTAGGGCTTTGGTGAGAGATTCTTCGCTAGTCACTTGCGACGGCTTAGCCGCTTCATGGCAAGGGAAGAACAGTGCTTCGACAAGAGTGGTCTGCTGCGGCTATGGGACGGCCCATGACAGCGTCCCCCGCCATCGAAGCCTTTGGCCTCGTCAAGAATTTCGGGTCCACACGCGCGGTCGACGGCATCGACCTGAGTGTGCCGGCAGGCAGCATCTACGGCGTTCTCGGGCCCAATGGCGCGGGGAAGACCACGACCCTGCGGATGCTGCTCGGGATTATCGATCCCGATGCCGGGCATCGCCATGTGCTGGGCCATGAACGTCCGCTCGAAGCCGCACCCCTGGTCGGCTATCTGCCCGAAGAGCGGGGGCTCTATCCGTCGATGTCCGCGCGCGAAGCGATTGCCTTCATGGGCGCACTGCGCGGGTTGCCCCTGGCGGAAGGCCGCAAGCGCGCCGACGCGCTGCTTGAGGAACATAACCTCGGCCATGCCGCCAAAAAGACAGTTCGAACGCTGTCGAAGGGCATGGCACAGACGGTCCAATTGCTTGGCACGCTGATCCATAAGCCCAAAGTCATCGTGCTTGACGAACCCTTTTCCGGGCTCGACGCGCTCAACCAGGGCCGCCTCGAAACGCTGATCCGGGGACAGGCCGCGGCGGGGGCAACGATCCTGTTCTCGACGCATGTCATCGCCCATGCCGAGCGATTGTGCGAGCGCATTGCGATCATTGCGGGTGGCAAGGTGCGCTTTGAAGGTGCCGTCGACGAAGCACGCAACCGCCTGCGCCCGGTTGTCCGTCTGCGGACGCGCGCGAGCGACGGGCCGTGGCGTGCGGCACTGCCGGCCGATGCAGGCACCGGACCCGACTGGCGCTTCGAACTGCCAACCTCGGGCATCGAGCCGCTGCTGAAGGCGCTTGTCGATGGCAATGCCGGGATCGACAGCCTGTCGATCGAACGCCCCGGACTGCACGATGCTTTTGTCGCGATTGCCGGGGCCGAGGCCGCTGCCGCGCTTGAGGAACCTACGCCCAAGGAAACCGCGTTATGAGCATGATCGCGAGCCGGACCAGCCGCCTGTTCGCCGCCGCCGCTGTCATCGCGCGGCGCGACTATGTCGCCACCGTCTGGTCGCGCTCGTTTCTGCTGTTCCTGCTGGGGCCGTTAATTGCCGCACTCGCCGGTGTCGGGCTGGGCAAGGTCGGGGCGCAAACCGATGGCGTCGCGTTGCAGCCGATCATTGTCATGGTCGTTGGCGCGGCCGATCAGACACCGCTGAAGACCTCGTTCGACCGGCTCAACAACCGCATCGACGACCTGCCAACATTTCAGTTCGTCGTCCCGAACGCCTCTGGCGATGCCCAGACACAGGCGCTGCTCTCCGATCCGAAGCGTAACATCGCGCTTGTCGTGACTGGCTGGCCCAAGGCGCCCCACATCACCGGATCGCGCAAACAGGTCGACGCACTGTCGCCGATGGTCCGCCTCGTGATGGAAGACACCGTCGCCAATCAGACGCTGGCCCGGCTCGGTACTTCTCGTCCCCCCATCGAGATCGGGTTTTCGACGGTCGATCCGGTGGCGGGCAAGTCTTCCGCCAGCCGCTATGTTCTGGCGCGCGGCGCGCAGACCATATTGTTCGTCTTGACGATATTGCTGGCGGGCATGTTGTTGTCGAACCTTGTCGAGGAAAAATCGAACAAGGTGATCGAGGTGCTGGCCGCGGCTGTCCCGGTCGATGCGATTTTCCTGGGGAAGCTGATGGCGATGCTGGGTGTATCGCTCACCGGTATAACGGTCTGGGGCTTGCTGCTTACGGGTGGAATCGTGGCGGCGTTCCAAGGCGCGACGATGCCCCAGCCCGGCACCGGTTGGCCGTTGTTCATCGCTTTGGGGGCGGCCTATTATGTCACCAACTACATGATTCTCGGCGGGCTGTTTCTCGGCATCGGGAGTCAGGCGGCGACGGTGCGCGACGTCCAGACGCTGTCGATGCCGATCACCATGGCGCAAATTGCCATCTTCGGGGCGTCGTCGTCGGTCGTAAACGACCTCGACACGCCGCTCGGCCTGCTGGCGGCGGTCTTCCCGCTCACATCGCCGCTGACGATGATCGCGCGCGCCGCGCAGGAAAGCGCGCTGTGGCCGCATCTGCTCGCGCTCGGCTGGCAGGGGCTGTGGGTGGTGATCATCATCCGCTTCGCCGCGCGGCGGTTCAGGACGGGCGTACTAAAATCGGGTGCGCCGAAATCGGGCTGGTTCGGGCGTACGAAGGTCCAAATCTAAGCCGGGATCAACAACCCCGCGAGCGCCGCCGACATCAGGTTCGCCAGACTGCCTGCCGCCAGTGCTTTCAACCCGAGTTTCGCGATCATCGGACGCTGGTTGGGGGCAAGGCTGCCGGTCGAGGCCATCTGGATCGCGATCGACGAAAAATTGGCGAAACCGCACAGCGCAAAAGTAACGACCGCGACCGTGCGCGGCGACAGGCCCTTCAACTGGCCGAGGTCGATAAAGGCGACGAACTCATTGAGCACGACCTTGGTACCGAGCAGACCGCCCGCCGCCGCTGTCTCGTTCGCCGGAATATTGAGCAGGTACATCAGCGGCGACAAGATGGTTCCCAAAATCATCTGGAAACTCAGGCCCGGGTACCCGAACCAGCCACCAACGGCGCCCAGCAATCCATTGGCGAGCGCCACGAGCGCCACGAACGCCAGCACCATCGCGGCGACCGCCACCGCGATCTTCACGCCGGTCTGTGCGCCCATCGCGGCGGCCATGATCAGGTTGGCAGGTTGGTCCTCCGGGTCGATCGGTGCGACCGCCAGCCCGTCCTTTTCATCGAGGACTTCGCTCGCCAGTTTCGGATCGTCGGGCATGATGATCTTGGCCATCAAGAGGCCGCCGGGCGCCGCCATGAACGACGCGGCCAGCAGATAGGGCAGCGAAGCGGGGCCGAGCAGCGCCGCATAGGCAGCGAGAATGGTCCCCGCGACGCCCGCCATCCCGACCGACATGACCGAGAACAGCTGCGATGGGGTCAAGCTGGCGAGATAGGGCCGGATCACCAGCGGCGATTCGCTCTGCCCGACAAAGATGTTGGCCGCTGCACACAGCGCCTCGACCTTCGACACGCCAATGACTTTCTCGATGCCGCCACCAACCCAGCGGATCACGAACTGCATGATGCCGAGGTGATAGAGCACCGCGACCAGCGATGCGAAGAACACGATGACCGGCAACGCCGAAAACGCGAAGGCACTGCCGAACGTCGGGTCGGTCGCCAGATTGCCGAAGATCAGCCGCGTGCCTGCATTGGCATAGCCGAGCAGTGCGCTGACGCCGGTCGCCATGCCCTCGATCGCGGCCTTTCCGGCGGGGACATAGAGAACAAGGACCGCAAGCGTCGCCTGCAACGCGAACGCCGCGCCCACGACACGCAGCCGGATCGCCCGCCGGTTCGAGGACAGCGCCACCGCAATCGCGAGAATGACCGCGATGCCCGCGACGCCGATCAGGATTCTGTTCACTTGACCCCCTAGGTTTTTCTGTGAGCACGATGCTGTTGCGTTGCGGGCAAAAGCAAGTAGCAACCGCGCGATGGACAACGCCACCCTCACAAACCCGGGCAGCATCCCGCGTTCGCTGTTCGTTTTTGCGATTTTCTATGGCGGCATGGTGCCGCTCGGCGGTTTCCTGGGGGCCAAACAGGTGGCACTTGGGCCGCTGGCCGTCGAGGCGGGGATTTTTCCGTTCCTGACCCTGATCGCCGTGTCGAGCGGTGTCGCGCAGTTGCATGGCAAGGCCGTGGCGAACCGGTTGGTCGCTTATGGTTTTGCACCCTTGCTGGTGGCGATCGCGCTTGCCTTCTTCGTGCTGCAGTTGCCGACCGATCCGGGGATGTATCCGCCCGCCAAGGATGCCTTTCCAATCATCGTCGGGCAGAGCGGCCGGATGATGGCCGCGGGCGTGCTTGCCTATGGCGTGTCGGTGTCGCTCAATGTCTGGATTTTTGCGCGGCTGGCCGATGCGACCGGCCGTTTCGCCGAGGTGCGCGGCATCGTCGCGGCGGTGTTGTCGCAGATCGTCGATACGCTGATTTTCATCACCGTCTCCTTTTACAATGTCCGCCCGATTTGGGACCTGATGCTGGGGCAAATGCTCGCCAAGATCGTGCTGTCGGTACTGGTCGTGCCGCTGGTGATCGCCCTGGTCGTTCGCATCGGCCGCAAACTGGATGCTGCTGCATGAGCCGTCACGACCCCGACATTACCCTGCTCACCAAGGCGGAAACGCTGGTCGAGGCGTTGCCCTATCTACAGCGCTACGCCGGGCAGACCTTCGTCGTGAAATACGGCGGCCACGCCATGGGCGATCCGGCAGCGGCGGAGGATTTCGCCGAGGATATCGTTCTTCTAAAAGCAGTCGGCATCAACCCGGTGGTCGTTCATGGCGGCGGCCCGCAGATCGGTGCCATGCTCAAAAAGCTGGGCGTGGTCAGCGAATTCGTTGGCGGCCTGCGCGTGACCGACAAGGAAACGGCCGACGTCGCGGAAATGGTACTGGGCGCGATCAACAAGCAGATCGTCGGATGGATCGCGGCAGAGGACGGGCGCGCCGTCGGCCTGTCGGGCAAGGATGCGGGCCTTGTGATCGCCGAGAAAGTCTCGCGCCCCGCCGACCCCAATCGCGGCATCGAACGCAATGTCGATCTGGGTTTTGTCGGAGAGCCGGTGAAGGTCGACCGCACGATCATCGACACACTGTCGGCGTCGGGCGTCATCCCCGTCATCGCGCCAATTGCCCCCGATGCCAGCGGCCAGACCTACAACATCAACGCCGATACGATGGCCGGCGCGATTGCTGCCGCGCTAGGCGCATCGCGGCTGTTCCTGCTCACCGATGTCGCGGGTGTGCTCGACAAGTCGGGTGAGCTGCTGACCGATCTCGATCCGGCCAGGATCGAGGAGCTGCGCGCCGATGGCACGGTGACGGGCGGGATGATTCCAAAGCTGGAAACCTGCGTGATGGCGGTCGAGGGCGGCGTCGATGCGGCGGTCATTCTCGACGGGCGGGTGCCGCACGTCATGCTCGTCGAAATATTCACCGCGAGCGGCGCGGGGACGCTGGTTCACAAATAGGGCGCGCGTCGCTATCTGACGCACAGCCGCCACGACGCCGGAACCCATCAATGAACACCGTTATCCAGATTGCCCTGTATCTGCTCACCATCGTGTGGTGGATCATTATCATCCAGGCCGTGCTATCGTGGCTGATTGCGTTCAACGTCATCAACACACACAATGATTTCGTTCGCAACGTGTGGCAGACGCTCGACCGGATCACCGAGCCGCTCTATCGGCCGATCCGCCGGGTGATGCCCGACTTCGGCGCGCTCGACCTGTCGCCGATCGTCGTGTTGATCGGCATTCAGATTCTCGACATCGTGTTGCGTAACCAGATCACCTACGCGCCCGCATGACCGCGACGTTGATCGACGGAAAAGCGCACGCTCAGGCATTGCGCGACCGTATCGGGGCAGGCGTGGCGAAGCTGGCGCGTGCTCCGGGATTGGCGGTCGTCCTCGTCGGCGAAGACCCCGCGAGCGCGGTCTATGTCCGGTCGAAGGGCAAGGCGTGCCGTGAGGCCGGGATGGCGAGCTTCGAACATCGTTTGACCGCGGATACGACGCAGGATGCACTGCTGGCGCTCGTCCGCCAGTTGAACGACGATCCGACGGTGGACGGCATCCTCGTCCAGCTGCCGTTGCCCGATCATATCGATACCAATGCCGTGATCGCGACCATCGACCCGGACAAGGATGTCGACGGATTCCACCCGGTCAATGCGGGTCGTCTGGCGAGCGGGCTCGAAGGTTTCGTTCCCTGCACGCCGCTCGGGTGCCTGATGCTGCTGAAGGATACGTTGGGCGATCTGTCGGGACTGGACGCGGTCGTGGTGGGCCGCTCGAATATCGTCGGCAAGCCGATGGCGCAGTTGCTGCTCGCCGCGAACGCCACGGTGACCATTGCCCATTCACGCTCGCGTGATCTTCCTGCGATATGCCACCGGGCCGACATTGTCGTGGCGGCAGTCGGGCGGCCGGAGATGATCCGGGGCGACTGGATCAAGCCCGGTGCAACGGTGATCGATGTTGGGATCAACCGGGTCGACGGCAAGCTTGTCGGCGATGTGGCATTCGACGAGGTCGCGGCCCATGCGGGCGCGATCACGCCGGTGCCGGGCGGGGTCGGCCCGATGACGATTGCGTGTCTGCTCGCCAACACCCTGACCTCAGCCCAGCGTCGTCAGGCGCAGGCCACCGGGCAATGATGCTGTTCGCACTTGCGACGCTCGCCTCTGCGATCTTGCCGCCAACTGTGCCGGTCCAGATCGCCGATGCCGAGCGTGCCTTTGCGCGCCGCGCGCAGGTCGAGGGGCAGTGGAAGGCATTTCGCATGGCCGCGGCGCCCGACGCGATCATGTTCGTTCCCGAAGTGCAACCGGTCGCCGTCGCCCTGAAAGACGCCAGTGAGCCTTTGGTACCAGTGATGTGGTGGCCGGGGACGATTGCGCCGTCGTGCGACGGGACGCTGGGCTTGTCGACCGGGCCGTGGGTGCGGGCGGCATCCGGCGGGCAGGGAACATTTTCGACGATCTGGAAACGGACGGCCTCGGGCTATCGCTGGATGCTCGATCATGGCCGCTCGACACCGAAATTGGTCGCGGCGGGCAACGCGCCGGCGGTTCTCGCCCCGGTTTGCACCGACACGGCCCAATCGGGCACGGCAGCGCGTGAGGCCGCCTATGACAAAATCGCTGCCGGGATCGCGGCACGGGTCGGGGTCGATGGCGCAGCGGCTTTCGCGGTCAGTGCCGCTGCCGACGTGCTGGTTCAGACCGAGGACGCGATGCCGGTGCGCGGCCCTTCGGCGCTGCCGAAAACGATGTTTGGCGTAGCGATTGCGTCGGGGCATTCGGACGACTGGACTTTGGCCTGGGCATCGCGCGCGTTGGTCGGTGGAAAGCCGGGGGCGCACGACCTGCGCGTCTGGCAATGGCGCGGGCAGGCCGGGTGGAAGCTGGTCGTTTATGAAACCGTTGGCCTGAAATGATCGAGCTTTTCGTTTCCGCCTTCGTCACGTTTTTCGTGGTGATCGATCCGCCGGGGTGTGCGCCCATCTTTGCCAGTCTCACCAACGGCACGCCGGCCACGCACCGCCGTACAATGGCGTTGCGTTCGACAATGGTGGCGGCGCTCATCCTGTTTGCGTTCGCACTCGGCGGGAAAGCATTTCTGGGCGCACTCCATGTCAGCCTCGACGCGTTCCGTATCGCAGGCGGGATCATGCTGTTCCTGATCGCGCTCGACATGGTGTTCGAAAAGCGCACCGAGCGCCGCGAAACTCGCGCGCAGGAAGTGATGGCGCAGGAACACGACGACATCTCGATCTTTCCGATGGGCATCCCGATGATCGCGGGGCCGGGGTCGATCGCATCGGCCATGCTGCTGACCTCGCGCGCCGATGGCTGGTCCGAACGCGGCGTCGTGCTGGGCGCGCTGGCGGCGACCTTGCTGCTGACGATGATCTCGCTGTTGCTGGCGGGACCGCTGATGAAGCTGTTCGGGAACCGGGTCGAAGCGATGATCACGCGCGTGCTGGGTGTGATCCTGGCGGCGCTGGCGGCGCAGTTCGTGATCGACGGGGTGAAAGCGAGCTTCCTCTAAGTTCTACTTCACGCGCCACAGCAACAGCGGCGACCCCTTGGGCAGCGGCACCGGCTCCAGCCAGTCGAACTTTTTGCCTGTCGCTAGCTGCGAATAGAATCCCTTGGGCGACCGCGCGCGATAGACCGTCGATTCGCTCATGTTGGGGCACGTCATCAACAGCGTCGCGCCGTGGCGCTTTATAATGGCGTGCGCGTTCTCCGGCGTCCCGTCAAAGGCGTGATGCACGTCAAGGATGGCGTCGCCGTTGCGGTGATAGGGCCCGGCAATCGCCTTGTGATGCGTGATCGTGATCAGACGGGGCCCAAGATCGACGAAAGTGAAAATCGTCGTCGCGGGCAGCGCCGCGATCGGGCGCATCGCGGGCATTGTCGGGCAGCGGCTGTTGGCCCGGTCGATCGCTTTGCCGCGCGCGGTAGGTTTATTGCCCGGGATCTGGCCCAGCACGATCTGGACACCGAGGCCAGAGAACAGCAGAAACGCTACGACGACACCGATGGTCCGGGTCAGCACCGACGTGCTGCGCCGGAGCGCCGGGACGGCAATCCAGGTCAGCGCGGTCGCGCCCGGCACGGCGGTCAGCTGCGCCGCCGCCCCCATGCGCGTCTGCCACAGCAGCAATAGCGTCGACGTCAGGCTGATCAGCGCAATCGGTGCCCAGACCGCGAATTTGGGGGTGCCGCGTGCGCGCAACGTAGCAAAGATCGCCCCGATCACGCCCGCCACCGGCAGGGCGAGTGTGGCGAGCATCACCTGCCAGTCCTTGGTGTACAGCGGTTTGAACTCGTTGATGTTTTTCAGCCATTTGTCGTAAAGTTCGGGCGAGACCTGCTCCGGTCGCCCCAGGCATTGCGGGGCCAGCAGCGCAAACCCGACGATCAGCAGGATCCCGCCTGCAGCTGCCGCACCCAGCCGCAGCCTCCAGTCGCCCCGCTTCAGTTGGGGTAACAACCACGCCAGCCATCCGGCGGCGACCATCGTCCCGAGATACACCGGCGACAGCACGTCGCATCGCGGCACGGCATTGTCGTACGAGGCGAACGCCAGATAGCCGGCGGCACACCCGACCGCGAGCGACAGGCCATAGGCCGATAGCCGGTTCCGGTCCTCCGGCTGCCACACCCAGCGCAGCACCGTGGCCGCGCCGACGATGACGAGAAACGGCAGCAGCTCGAGACCAATCACCAGCGAGGCCGCACTCGCCAAGCCCGCGGTAATCCCCCCACGCCGCGCATTCGGATCGGCAATGCCGGCGATGCTGAGCACCAGGAACGTCAGCTGCCAGTTATGGTGATCGATGCGCATCGGCATGAACATCCACAGCGCTGCCCCGCAACAGACGGGCACGAACGCAGCGGCGAGCAGCCCGGCGCTGGGCGCGATCAGCCGCCGCGCGGCGAGCGCGAGCGCGATCAGCGTCACCCACAGCGGCAGCATCGGTGCAGCCGCGGCGGCAAAGCGTTCGGCGGCCGGACCGGAGACGAAAAGGCGCGCGATCAGGTCCAGCGCCGCAATCGGCAGGTCGACCAGCCGGCTCCAGTGCATGTTGAACCCCTCCGGCGGGTTCATCTTGTACTGGCGCAAATCGTACCAGCCTTGCCCGTTGAGCAGCGCGCGGACCTGCGACATGCGCATATTGTCGTCGGTGTCGGGCAGCGAGAACCACCGGATCATGTTCCAGCGGTACCAGACCATCGTGGTGGCAGCGACGATCCAGACCAGCGTAACCACGGCGCGCCAGTGCCGGTCGAGCAGGTCGGCAAACCGCTGCTGTGCTTCCGCGTCGTCCATTGTTGCGCCCGTGTTCCTTATTTCTCGACGACAGGGCGCATAATCTTTACCGGTGCCGCTGCATAGCGCCCGGCACACATGCGGACCGAACCATGACCGAACACGTCTACAACACCGATTTCTACGACTATATCGACGATGGCAGCCGCGCATCGGCGCGCACTGTCGCCCCTTTGTTGCTCGCCGAAATGAGCGTCGACAGCCTGCTGGATGTCGGCGCGGGCCACGGGGCCTGGGCATCGGAATGGATGGCGGCGGGCGTCGCCGACGTGCTGGCGGTCGATGGCGATTATGTGAAGCCCGACCAGCTCGTGATCCCGGCGGTCAATTTTCGCGCCGCCGATCTGTCGCTGCCGCTCGACCTCGGGCGCAAGTTCGATCTGGTTCAGAGCCTCGAAGTCGCCGAGCATCTGCCGCATGCCAAGGCCGCTACCTTCGTCGAAACGCTGACCCGCCACGGCGACGTCGTCCTGTTTTCCGCTGCCGTCCCGCATCAGGGCGGCGAGCACCACGTCAACGAACAGCCGCCCGAATATTGGCGGCAATTGTTCGGTGCGCGCGGTTATGCGGCGTTCGACTGGCTCCGCCCGCGCCTTGCCGGCCAGAAACAGGTCAAGGGCTGGTACCGCTACAACAGTTTTCTCTACGCGAATGCGGCGGGGCAAAAGCGCCTGTCGGACTCAATCCTTGGCGCCCGAGTCGAGGACGGTCGCGCGCTCGACATCGGTGGCGATTTCGCCTGGAATGCCCGCCGCGCGATGGTGCGCCTGATCCCGACCGGGTTGGTCAAGCCCGTCGCGATGGTCAAGGCCAGCGTCGAGGCGCGATTGCGCGGACGCGCCGGGGGCTGATGTTCATCGATCGCTGGCTTCCCCGCGACGCGGCTGCCCGCGCCGCGTTCTGGCAGCTTATCCGCTATGCCATCGTCGGTGGGCTGATCACTGCCGGGGGGCAGGCGATCTATTATCTGGGCGTCGAATGGTTCGGGATCGATCCGAACGTCTCGATCGGTATCGCTTTCGTCATCGGCGTCATCGTCGGCTATTTCGCGCACGGCTGGATCAGCTTTGCCGGGCACGGCGAGCGCGAGAACCACGCACAGATGGGCACACGGTTCATCGCGGTGAACCTGTTCGGCTTTGCGATGAATTCGTTCTTTGTGTGGCTGCTGGTCAAATATCTGCACGGGCCGACCTGGTGGCCGATCGTGCCGAATATCGTCCTAACCCCGCTCGCTACTTTCTGGATGCACCGGAAGTGGACTTACGGGGGCAGTTGACGCTTACGGGATAGTCGGCCACATTCTTGCCACAATTCTAGGAGGGCAGAATGTCGAGATCGATCTGGCTTTCGCCACTTTTTCTCCTGACCATCGCCGGTTGCAACAAGTCGATGGCCGTAGATTCCGATGGGACCGGTTCGCGGGGTCGCTTCAGCGGTATCGGTACCTATCCTGCAGACAGATTGTGGGAGCAGCGCAAGATCGAAACCTCGGCAAATGAGGGTGATCGCGCGGCGTTAGCCGACGACGGGCAAATCATCGTCGTAGTCGACACGCAAACCGGCGAAGTTCGGCAATGCGGCAACAACAGCGGTCAATGCGTGCGGATGAACCCTTGGCCGAAAGATACTGCCCCGCCGTCGCTGCCCGCTGCACTCAAAAAGCACGCTGCCGATCTTCAAGCCGAAACGGAGCAGTCCATGCAGAATGTGACCGAAGCGAGCCCGACCGACCGCTGAGCCGTTTAATCGGGCGACTTTTCCGACGCATCAATCCCCAGCGTCGCCTCCGCCACACGCCCACCCGCGATATTCTGGACGATGTAGAGCGGCCGGTTCTTGGCCTGCGTATACAGTCGCCCGATATACTCGCCGATCATGCCCAGCACGAACATCTGGATCGCGCCGAGGACGACCACGACCAGCATCAGCGAGGTCCAGCCCGCGATAGTCTCGCCCGTGATCCACGACGCGAAGATATAGACGACGAGCAGCAACGACCCGAAGGCGAGCCACAGCCCGGCATGGCTGGCAAGGCGCAAGGGGGCCGTCGAAAAACCGGTCAGCGCGTCGAGCGCAAAGCGGACCATTTTCGACAGCGGATATTTGGTCTCGCCTGCAAAGCGCGCTTCGCGGGTGTAGGCGAACGGCACCTGCCGGAACCCGCCCCACGCGACCATCCCGCGCACGAACCGCGCCTGCTCGGGCATGGCGAGAAACACATCGAGCGCGCGCCGGGTCATCAGGCGGAAATCGCCCGCATCCAGAGGGATATCGACGTCGGTCGCGCTTTTCAGCAGGCGGTAGAAGGCAGCGGCCGTGGCGCGCTTGAACGCGGTCTCGCCGACGCGTTCGGTGCGCACGCCGTATACGACATCGGCCCCTTCGCGCACCAGCGTTTCCATCATCGGGCCGAGTAGTTCGGGCGGATCCTGAAGGTCCGCGTCGACGATGAAGATGTGTTGTCCCCGACACAGATCGAGGCCTGCAGTCAGCGCCAGCTGGTGCCCGTGGTTGCGCGACAAGTCGAGCGCGACGAGGTGCGGATCGGTCTCTGCAAGGCTCGCCATGATCGACCAGCTCGCATCGCGTGACCCGTCGTTGATCAGGACGATCTCGTAATCCTCGCCGACCACGGCCTGCGCCGCCGCGCCCAGCCGCGCATGCAGCGTCGCGAGGCACGCAGCCTCGTTGTAGCAAGGAACGACAATCGAAAGTTGCGGCACGGTCATTTCTCGATCCGGTACAGGATGGTCCTGTCATCCGCAAACAGCGGGGTCAGCCCCGCATAGCGCGGAAGGGTTACCGGATCGAAACCGAGCACCCAGACATAGCCGAACCGGTCGCGCGGAAAGCGGGCGATCTTATAAGCAAGCACCGGCCGCAGGTCCGCCGGACAGTCGCGCCGCCGCACCAACTGTGAAGGATCGGCATTGTAGCGCGTGCCGACGGCGCCGAGCGGTGCCAGCAATTGGGCACCCGGTACGTCCCATTGCGCGTTGGTAAAGGCATCGCGGCGGACGATCGCCAGGCCGTCGAGATGGTCGAGGCGCGGTCGCCGCCACGCGACATCGCACGGAAATTCTAGGAAAACCGCGATCTTCGCACCGCGCTCGACCTTGTCCAGCGCCTGCAAATGATGCGCATAGGCGGCGTCATAGGCCTGAAAACCGACAGTCGTGACCGCCAGCCGCACGGCGAACACGGTCGCTGCCCCGAGGGCGAGCCAGGCCGGTGCCTTTCCCTGATATCCCTGGTCAAACCGCATCGCGAGTAGCGCGACGATGAAGACAAGCGGCCATAGTCGCCCGTCGGCAAAGGCCGAACCCAGCGCCTGAAACGGGATGATCGCAACCGACACCAGCAGGATCAAGGCTGCCACCCCGAGCGTGCGGTCGAACCGCATCTGCTTCGACCGCAGCGCCGCGTAGATCAGCGTCGCGGCCAGTGCGAGCGAGGCAATATCGAGCGGCTGCCATTGGTCGCGCAAGGTGAAGATCAGCGCGCCCAGCTTTCGAGCCCAGATGAACCAGCCATAGGTCTCCTGGCTCCCGCGCGCGCCATAAGCGAGCAGGACCATCGGCACGATGGGGGCGGTAACAGGGAGCAACTGCGGCGCGACCGCGATCCAGCGTCGCCACGGCACGGCTCCGAGCGCACGCGCACCGACCAGAACGCAAAAGATTGCCCAGCCATAGATGTGCACCACCCACAGGCCGAGCGCGACGAGGCCGAGCAACAGTGCGTCGCGCAGGCTGGCGGCTGCCCCACGTTCGCCCGGCCAGCGCCGATACCACCAAGCCGCGGCATGCAGCGCCAGCGCGCTCCCCAGCCAGTAATTCACCAGCCCGTAGTGCCACGGATAGGCCATTGCGAACGGGAAGGCGGCCCAGACACTGGCCGGGACAGCCCCGTGCACGGCGCGGGCGAGCCGGACCATGCCCCAGATCATCAGCGGCGGCAGCAGCGCGCCCAGAATGATCGTCCCGCGTTCGACGCCGAACAGGTGGCCCAGCGGCTCCATCAACAGGTCGCCGCCGAGATTGCCGAGCACCTGCCACTTGAACGCCCAGTTCGCCTGCAACACCGGATTGTCGTGGATGCTCAGCTGAATGTGATAACGGCCCATGTGCGCGAGGAGGTCGATCAGGGGTGGCAAATGCACGAACCACAGCGGGATCGTCGAGGCGATCATCGCCATTGCGATCGCCCACCGCGATTGCCACCAGCTCGCCGTCATCGATCGATCCGGTAAAGCACGTCGGTGCCGTCGCGCCACACCGGCGTCATACCCGAGGTCAGGCGCACGTCGTAGCGCGGCGGGTCGATCAACCAGACATAATCGAACGCCGTGCGCGGGAGCTTGGCCAGCGCCTCATCCGGCGTCCGCCATGCCGAGTTTCGACCGCATTTCTTCGGCACAACAAGTTGCGAGGGATCGAAAGCAAATCCTGGCGCGTCCTTCTTGGTGACCGTCATCAGATTGGCGCCCGACACGTCCCACTGGTCGTTCGAAAATCCCTGTCTCCGGATGATCACCAGTGCCGCCAGATGTTCCATCCGGTTGGTCGACCATTCGATGCCGCAGGTCCGCTGGGTGAAGGTGGCGACGCGCGCGCCGTGCGGTAGCTGGTCGAGCGCGACCAAAGCGCGGTCGTAGCGTGCCGAGGCGATGGCGGTGCTGGCCGTATGCGCGGCGATGCGTCCGGCAAAGACGGCAAGGCCGATCGAAGCGAGCGTGCCAAGGAACTTCGCCGATGCCTGGGACCTGGGGCGGATCGCGACCAGCGCGACGGCGAAAATATAGGGCGTCAGCCGCATGTCGGCATAGGCCGAACCGAAGATGATCCGCGGCAGCAGGATGTAGACTGCCAGCAGGACGAGCGCGCTGGTCGCCAGGTTGCGGGAAAAGGTCAGCGCAGGATGACGAAGCGCGACGAAAATCACACCGACGACGACGGCGAGCGAGGCGAGATCAAACGCCTGCCAGCGGTCGCGCAGCGTCGTCAGGACCCACAGCGACTTGGTCCCCCAGTCGAACCAGTCGCCGGTCATGTCGGTCGCTTTCGATCGCCACACCAGCATGGGCACCAGTGGCAGCGCCATCGGCAGGCAGGCAAGCGCCGACGCAACCCCCGCCGCCAGCCAGGATTTGCCGAGATCGCGCTGGCGGATCAGCTCGGCCGAAAAGCACAACAGTCCCAGCAGACCCCAGCCGAACGTATGCGCTGTCCACACGACGCAGGCGAGCGGCAGGAAAACGAGCGGTCGCCACGCGGCACGCCCCATGCGCGCCATCCGCAACCACAGCGCGAAGGCGAGCAAGGCCAGTGCCATCGCCAGCGAGAAATTGACGAAGCCGAAAACGAACGGGTGTCCCCAGACCAGCGGCAGCGCGAAGAAAACGGTTGGCGGCACCCGCCCATGGACCTCGCGGGCGATCCACAGCAGACCGGTGGCCGCCAGCGCGGGGATGGTCATGACGATCAGCTTGGCACCCAGCTCGACCCCGAAAAGTCGCCCCATCGGCTCGATCAACAGGTCGACCCCGAGATTGCCGATCAACTGCCAGCGAAACGCAAACCACCGCGCAAATGGTGCCGGGTCGAGCTGGACGGCATAACGTCCCATATGGCCGGGCAGATCGACGAGCGGCGGAATGGGCGGGTAGATCAGCGGGACAAGCACCAGCAAAACGCACGCAGCGAGCACGCTGCGGCGGTTCCACCAGTCGATCTTGCCTGCCCCCAAAATGTCGCTCCGGCGTTAGCGGTCGCGCCGCCCCAACAGACGCAGCCTTAGCGCGTTGAGTTTGATAAATCCCTCCGCATCGCGCTGGTCGTACGCGCCGGCGTCGTCCTCGAACGTCACGACCTTTTCCGAATAGAGCGAGTTCGGCGATTTACGGCCGGTCACGATGACGCTGCCCTTGTAGAGCTTCAGCCGCACGGTGCCGCCGACCTTCGTCTGCGAATGGTCGATCGCGGCCTGCAGCATCTCGCGCTCGGGGCTGAACCAGAAGCCGTTATAGATCAGCTCGGCATAGCGCGGGGCGAGTTCGTCCTTCAGGTGCGCCGCCCCCCGATCGAGCGTCAGCTGCTCGATGCCGCGATGCGCGAGGTGCAGGATCGTGCCACCCGGCGTTTCGTACATGCCGCGCGACTTCATGCCGACGAAACGGTTCTCGACCAGATCGAGCCGCCCGATGCCGTGCCGCCGCCCATATTCGTTGAGCGTCTCCAGAACCGTCGCGGGCGACATTCCCTCGCCGTTGATGGCGACCGCATCGCCGCGCTCGAAATCGACCGTGATGACTTCCGGGGTGTCGGGGGCGTCCTCGGGATTGACGGTGCGCGAGTAAACGTAATCGGGCACCTCGTCCCACGGATCCTCGAGCACTTTGCCCTCGGACGAGGTGTGCAGCATGTTCGCATCGGTCGAGAACGGGCTTTCGCCGCGCTTGTCCTTGGGCACCGGAATCTGGTGCTGTTCGGCGAATGCGATCAGGGCGGTGCGGCTGGTCAGGTCCCATTCGCGCCAGGGCGCGATAATCTTGATGTCGGGCGACAGCGCGTAATAGCCGAGTTCGAAGCGGACCTGGTCGTTACCCTTGCCGGTTGCGCCGTGGCTGACCGCGTCGGCGCCGACCATCTTCGCGATTTCGATCTGACGTTTGGCGATCAGCGGGCGCGCGATGCTGGTGCCGAGCAGGTACAGTCCCTCGTACAGCGCATTGGCGCGCATCATCGGGAAGACGTAGTCGCGGACGAATTCCTCGCGCAGGTCGTCGATGAAGATATGCTCGGGCTTCACGCCCATCAGCTGCGCTTTGGCGCGCGCGGGCTCCAGTTCTTCGCCCTGGCCCAGATCGGCGGTGAAGGTCACCACCTCGCAATTATAGGTCTGCTGCAGCCATTTCAGGATGACGCTGGTGTCGAGGCCGCCCGAATAGGCGAGCACGACCTTGTTGATGGCAGTCTTGTCGTTTCCCGGCACTTGGCAACTCCCGTGATTCGTGGTGGCCTCATAGGGTCGCCGACTCGGGGAGGGAAGGATGGCCGCCAACAAGACCGTGGAAACCGATGCCGATGTGGCTGCGTTTATCGCGGGCGTTGCCGATGAGGGGCAGCGCACCGATGCCGAGGCGCTGATCGAAATGCTGTCGCGGCTATCTGGCGAACCGCCGAAAATGTGGGGTCCGTCGATCATTGGCTTCGGGATGCACCATTATCGTTACGAATCCGGACGCGAAGGAGAGATTTGCCGCGTCGGGTTCAGTCCGCGCATGGGCAAGACCGTGATGTACGGGATGGGTGTCCATAACAATCCCGACATTCTTGCCAAGCTCGGCAAACACACGACCGGCAAGGGCTGTCTCTACATCAAGCGCTTGTCCGACATCGATCTCGCTGTGCTGGAACAGGTGACGGTCGCAGCGCTCGCGGAAAGAGTCTGACCTGCGTCAGCCCATCGCGCCCTTGGCCACCAGCAGCATGACGAACAGCGTCAGCACCACAATGCCGAAGACCATGATCAACATCGTCCGCAGTGCCGCGCCGATTCGGCTACTGCCATAGGCGCCTCTCAGCTGGCGGTAGGTATGCAGGGGCGGTACGAAAACGGCGAGCAGCGGTACCAATGGCGCACCCGCGCCAAAATATCCTAGAGCCGTCAGGGCGGCGACCATCAGAAGCATGAAGCAGAGCGAGTAGATCACGAAGATTGCATGATCATAGAGCTTAAATTGCCGCCGCCAGAAAAATAGCAGCCAGACGAACGGCGTCGAAAGAGGGATCAGCGCCCAGCTGTATTTATAGGCACTCGATTGTAGCTTGTAGAGAAACAGGTCGGGGTTCTCGTTCGCCTTGTCGATAGCGGCATCGAATTTGGCAAAGCCGGTCCGGGCATCGGTAACCGTCCATTTCTTACCCTTCAGCACGTCCTGCGCGGTTTCGATATGATCGATCTCGGTTTCGACGGCATCGCGCTGTCTTTCCAATGTTTCGGTATCTGCGTCCGCCGATTCTGCTGCCTTTATCCGTGCATCCAGTGCGGTCTTGCGCGCTCGTTCATATTTCAGCCCCTCATCGAGTTGGGTGAGCGATTTGTTCTTCAGGCTGGCCTGCACGGTATCGGTCGGCATCCGGGCCTCTCCCGCCAGACCATCGACGACCGCGAACATCAGGAAAACGCTGAACAGGAACAGTGCGAGCGGGGAGACGAACCTCGCCCGTTCGCCATGAATATATCGCCGGGTCAGATCGCCCGGCCGCCAGAACAGCATCGGCAAGGTGCGCCAGATCTTGCCCTCGAAGTGAAACACCCCGTGCAGGATGTCGTGCCCGATCGCCACCAGCGAACGATGCACATGCGCGGCCTGACCGCAGTTGTCGCAATGATTGCCGTACAAAGGCGCTTTGCAATTCAGGCAGGCACCGTGAGCCGCATGGCGGCCTTCGCCATGCGATGGTTCGAACGCGCGCCCGACAACCATGCCGGTCATAGCGTCGCCCGCAGCTTCCAATCCGCTTGTCACGTCCCGCGCTCACCCCTTTTGCGAACGATAAGCGATCCGTTCAACTTCCGTAAATGCATCAGACGCGAAAAACTTCAGGTTTGTTGGTCAGGGCTGGAGACAAGCGATGAAAGTCTGGCAGATTCTAATGGTGTCGGTAGCAGCAGGCCTGACGTTGCCGGCGCTGGCGCAAATGGCGGAAGGGCCCGCCACGCGCGCCGAGGTCGAGGCGAGCGTCAGGGAGCGGCTCGGC
Source organism: Sphingomonadales bacterium (assembly GCA_038228865.1). Lineage (GTDB taxonomy): Bacteria > Pseudomonadota > Alphaproteobacteria > Sphingomonadales > Sphingomonadaceae > Sphingomonas_O. Next base: position 47,350 of record JBBROX010000010.1, read on the forward strand.
AAGCTCGACGCCAACAAGGACGGCACCGTTACCCGCGACGAGATGACGACGTTCGCCAAGGCCCGCATGGACGCGCGCGCCGGCGACATGTTCGCGGCGATGGACACCGACAAGAATGGCAGCATCAGCCGCGCCGAATTCGACGCCTGGCATGCCAAGCGCGGCGATCGGCAGATTGTGCACCTCGAGCGCTCCAACGGCCCCGACGGCATGATGCCGCCGCCGCCACCGCTCGCGCCCCCGGGCCCCGACGGCGTCGCGCCGCCGCCTGCAATGGGCAGGATGCCGATGATGCGCGAACATACCCGCATGATGTTCATGGGCGGTCGCGACGGGATGATCATGGCCGAAGGTGACGGGAAAGGAATCGTCATTTCCGATGCGGTCAAAAAGGCACTCGAACGCTTCGACGCGGCCGACACGAACAAGGACGGCAAGCTGACCCCCGAAGAACGCAAGGCGCAACGCGACGCGTGGCGCGCGAAGGTAAGCTGACATCTGCCGGTCAGGCAGAGGCGCGCAGTTTCGCCTCCGCCGCCGCCATATAGTCGCGGGTCAGGGGCAACACGCGGCGCTCCTTGGCATATTGCAGCTGGTAGACGCACAGGACGCCATGTTCGAACGCACTGGTGCAGCCCGCCAGATAGAATTGCCACATGCGAAAGAAGCGGGCGTCGTAGATAGCCTCGATCTCGGCGCGCTTTGCCATCACCCGTGCGTACCAGTGGCGCAGCGTATAGGCATAGTGCAGGCGCCAGGTCTCGCAGTCGGTCTGGATCAGATTCTGCCGCTCGCTGCCGTCGGTGATTTCGCTCAAAGCGGGCGCATAGCCGCCAGGGAAGATATACTTCGACGCCCAGGCATCCGTCGTGCCCGGCCAGCCCATCCGCCCGATGGTGTGCAGCAGCATGACGCCCTCTTCGGTCAGCAACTCCCGACATTTGCGGAAGAAGGCGCGGTAATGCGGCGGGCCGACGTGCTCGAACATGCCGACCGATACGATCCGGTCGAACTGGCCGGTAACATCGCGGTAATCGACCAGCTCGAACGTCACCCGGTCGGCGACGCCGCGCCTCACGGCATCGGCACGAGCATATTTGATCTGTTCCTCGCTCAGCGTGATCCCGACGACATAGACGTCGAAATGCTGATTCAGGTAAAACGCCATCCCGCCCCAGCCCGACCCGATGTCGAGCACGCGCATGCCGGGGCGCAGGTCGAGCTTCGCGGCGATATGCGCCATCTTGTCGCGCTGCGCTTGGTCGAGTGAGTTGGCCGGGTCGGTGAAATAGCCGCAGCTGTACTGCCGGTTCTCGTCGAGGAAGAGATCGTAGAGCCGGTCGTCGAGGTCGTAGTGATGCGCCACGTTGCGCTTCGACTTGGCGTTCCAGTTCCACCGGTCGAGCTTGCCTGCAATCGCGCCCCAGACGCGGCTGGTCCAGCGCGCGTCATTGATGCCCTTGCCCTCTTCCCAGCGGTTGTTGAGGCGCAACAGGCTGAGCAGGCCCATAATGTCGTCGTTCTCAACGATGAGCCGGTGGTCCATATAGGCCTCGCCGCCGCCCAGTTCGGGACGCAGCGCGATGTCCCGTGCGACGCGACTGTCGGCAAGGCGGATCGCGATATCGGGGAACCCCTCGGTTGGCGTACCGAAGCGGGATGTTTTGCCGTCGTGGGTGGTGAGGGTCAGGGTACCGTGGTGAATGGTGTTCGATAGGAACGAATCGAGCAATGACATTCAGTGACTTCCAAAAGACTGTTGATCAACTACGCGCCAGCGTACCATTCGTATCCCGCGCCATCCTCCCAGAATCCACCTTTTCCGCCATATACGCCCTTTAAGCTGGCGACGGCTTCGATCCGCTGGACATATTTTGCCTGCTTGTAGCCGAGCTGCCGCTCGACGCGCAGACGCAGCGGTGCACCATTCATGACCGGCAGTGCCTGGTCGTTGAGGTTCCACGCGAGGATCGTCTGCGGGTGGTAGGCGTCGAGGAGGTCGAAGCTCTCGTAATAAGGCGACCCGTCATTGGCGTCGGCGCAGTGAAAGACGATGTAGCGTGCCTCGGGCCGCAAGCCCGCTTGGTCGAGAAGCAGCTTGACCGGCACGCCAGTCCATTTGGCAATCGCGCTCCACCCCTCGACGCAGTCGTGGCGCGTGATCTGCGTCCGTGCGGGCATCGCGCGGACCTGATTGATCGGCAGGATCTGGGGCTTCGTCACCAGCCCGTCGACAACCAAGGTCCAGTCGCGGAATTCGGTGGCGATATGGCGCGCATAGGCATCGCCGACGGGCAATCGCGTGCCGTTCGAGCGGAAGATCGGTGAGCGCTGGTTCGGCGCGAATTCCTTCGCGAGCGCCATACGGTCCTGAAGGCTGCGATGGACGACGTAATTCGCGTCTTCACCCAGCTTGAGCACTTCGCGAAACTGTTCGCTCTGGCCAAGTTTGTCACAGCCCGACAGCAGGAGCCCGCCGCCAACCGCCATGCTCCCGACAAGGGCGCGCCTTGTCAGAAGATTGGGCGTGAGGATCGCACTCATGCCGGTTCTCCTGCGAGTTCGGGAATATGCTCAGGTGCCACCTTCGGCGCGCGATCGTGCGGGACCCGGAACTTGCCGGTGATCATCGAACGGATTTCATTGTAGGGCCCGGCGAGCACGACCAGCAGCAAGTGGACGACGATGAACGTGCCGATGCCCATCGCGCACAGGAAATGCACCGACCGCGCGGTCGCGCGGCCGCCCAACAGGTCGATCGCCCAGCCAGTAAGCGGAGAGAGTCCCGGCGACAGGCACATGCCGGTCAGGATGACGAGCGGGAACAGGCCGAACAGGACGACGATATAGGTCAGCTTCTGCAGTGTATTGTAATTGAGCGCGGCGGCCCCGGTCGGGAATTTGAGCTGCGCGTGATGAACCACTTCCTCGATCAGATGCTTCGGCGCGAGCTCGCCTTTCTTGAGGCTCAGGTCGCGCGCAATGTGCCTGTTGAGCAAGCTGATGATCAGATAGGTCAGGAACCCGAAAGCGAAGACCCAGGCAAAGGCTAGGTGCCAGTGCCGCGAGAGCGCGAGATTGTAGGTCGAGGGGATGGTGATCCACCCCGGGAAATGCCCGCCGGGCAAGTAATTGTGCAGGTCGAGCCATGGTTGGTCGAAATTGGCGCCATACTGGCCCCAATAGAGACGCGGGTGGGCGTTCGAGATCATCAGGCCCGACATCAGCATGACGAAAATCGCGACCGCATTGATCCAATGCCAGATGCGCGTCGAAATCCGGTGCCGCTTGACCAGTTCGCCGCCCGTTACCGTCGTCGCTTCGATCATCGACATGCCCCCTGGTGGCGCTGCCCACAGCATCGCCCATGAACCGTTCGCCGTAAAGCGGGAAAAGGTTACGCGTACGCGCGGATAAAAAATACGATGGTGGTCGCCGCCGTCACGCCGAGCGTCCAGATGCGGATCGCTGAGTGGGGCAGCTTGTTACCGGCTTTCGCCCCCAGCCACCCGCCGACAATTGCCCCGGCCAGCATCGGCACGCAGACCCGCCAGCGCACCATCCCGAACCCGATGAAGACGATGGCGGCCGCCGTGTTGGCGATGGCCAGCATCAATGTGCGCGGCGCCATCAGGCGATACGGCGGCAGCCCCGCCAGCAAGCCGTAGGTCGCGGTCGTCATGATGCCGACGCCGCCGCCGAAATAGCCGCCGTAGAGACCAAGCAGGCTTTGTGCGACGAGCAGGGTGGGCATCCCGATGGTGACGCGCTTGCGCAGTGCGTCCGCCGCCTGCTTGCCGAACGCGATGGCAAGGAAGGCAATCAGCAACAGCCAGGGAATGACGACATCGAATGTCCGCGTTGGGGTGACCACGAGCAACAGGCTGCCCACCAGCCCGCCCGCAAAGGTCAGAATGGATAGCGTCCGTACCGAAACGCCGCCCAGCGGCTCCAGCCCCTCGCGAAACCCCCATGCCGCCGCCATGGCGCCCGGTTGCAAGGCGACATTGCTGGTGGCGTTTGCGACCGGCGAGGGCAGGCCAAGCGCAATCAGCGCAGGCATTGTGGCAAACGTGCCACCACCCGCGAGCGCGTTCATCGCGCCGCCGACAAGGCCTGCTGCAGCGGCGAGGGAAATGCCCTGCCACTCAACCAAGAGCCGCCTGCTTTTCCTCCGCCAGCCGGTCGAGTTCCGCCCGTGACTTTTTCTCGCTGGCCGTCTTCAACTGGCCACAGGCCGCATCGATGTCGCGCCCGCGCGGGGTGCGCACCGGGGCTGAAATCCCTGCATCGAACACGATGTTGCTGAACGACTTGATGCGCTCGGGCGTCGAGGTGTCGTAGGCTGCGCCCGGCCAGGGGTTGAACGGGATCAGATTGACCTTGGCGGGCAGCTTGTACTTGCGGATCAGGCGGACGAGTTCATGCGCGTCGGCGTCGCTGTCGTTCTTGTCGCGCAGCATCACATATTCGAACGTGATCCGCCGCGCGTTGTTGGCGCCCGGATAATCCGCGCACGCCTGCAGCAATTCCTCGATGCCGTATTTGCGGTTGAGGGGCACGAGCTCGTCGCGCACGTCCTTGGTCACCGCATGCAACGATACAGCGAGATTGACGCCTATCTCCTCCCCCGCCCGCGCCATCATCGGCACCACGCCCGAGGTCGATAGCGTGATCCGCCGCTTGCCGAGCGCCAGCCCGTCGCCGTCCATCACGATCTTCAGCGCGTCGCGCACCGCGTCGAAGTTATACAGCGGCTCGCCCATGCCCATCATCACGATGTTGGTCAGCAGACGCCCATCCTGCGTCGAGGGCCATTCGCCAAGTGCATCGCGCGCAAGCATCACTTGGCCAACGATCTCGCCTGCCGTCAGGTTACGGACCAGCCGCATCGTGCCGGTGTGGCAGAAACGGCAGTTGAGCGTGCAGCCGACCTGGCTCGACACGCATAGTGTTCCCCGATCGGCGTCGGGAATGAACACCATCTCGAAATCCTGCGCATCCGGCGTGCGGAGCAGCCATTTGCGCGTGCCATCGGTCGAAACCTGCGCCTCGACGATTTCGGGCCGCCCGATAACGAACCGTTCAGTGAGCCACGGCTGCTGCGTACGCGCGATGTCGGTCATCAGCGCGAAATCGGTAACGCCGCGGTTATAGACCCAATGCCAGATCTGCTTGGCGCGCAACTTCGAACCCTTGGCGTCTAGACCGGCAGTGGTCAGCGCGTCGCGCATCTCGGCCTTGCTCAGGCCGACAAGGTCGACCTTGCCATCGGGACGCGGTTCCGCCGGGCGTGCGACGGGGACCGGATCGATGTTTCCTGGGCTGGACATAAGGGGCGTCATCGGGCCCCTGTAGTCTTACCGGCGCGCGCAGCCAAGCGCAGCGGCGTCGATGGCGGTTGCGGCACCCTTCAGCACATAGGTTTCGGCAAAGCCGCCGCCGGTCGCGGCGACGCTTGCGACGCTCATTGCACGGGCGCTGCGCATGGCGGCGACGATGGCAGCGTCGGTGCGAGGATCGGGGGCCCACGCGTCCGCGCCGCCAGCGACCAGACTAAAGCGCCGGTCGTCCATGCTGAGCGTCACCGGCGCACCGACACGCAGCGCACGGCTGAGCCGCACATAGAATTGCCCCCGCACGCCCGACTGCGGCCAGGTCGAAACGGTTGCAAAGGGTCGCCACTTTCCGCCGCCCCCGCGGACTGGCTCGGCAATAGCGAAACAGCGGACGGGGCTTTCGTCGCGGAATGCCGACCAGTTTTCAAAACTCCCCAGCGCCGTACGCGCGTCGACTGGCGCGGCTATCAGCGCGAGAGCGGCGACTAAGGTTCGTTTGGCAGCGCTAATTATGCCCGCCTCCTCGCACGACGACTTTTTCGGCTCCGTTTTCGAACAGGACGATCGAACCTTGTGGCACGCGCGGGGCGACGATTGTGCCGCATGCGGGATGGGCATTGCCACCGGTCAGCAGCCCGCGCAAAATCTGGCTCGATACACCGTGTATGACGACGAGGCGATCTTCGGCAACAGTCTGTTCACCAATCCACTGGCGCAAGCGGTCGGCAACAGCGGCATAGGTTTCGCCGTCGGGCGCGGCCTTGACGAAAAGACCGAGCCGAGGGTCGAAAATTTCCCCATGTTCGGCTTCGATTTCGGCGTACGGAAGGCCGTCCCATCCCCCCATGCCGATTTCGGCGAGCCGGGCGTCAGTGCGTGCCGCATGCCAATCTTCTCCGAGATGCTCGGCGATGACGGCCAGTGTTTGCAATGCCCGGCCCGTCGGCGACGACCAAAGCGCGATCGGATCGCCTTCGCCGAGGACTTTCAGCAATCCCTCACCCATGGCCTCGGCTTGCGCGAAGCCCGCGCGCGTCAGCGGCGTATGCAACAGGTCACCCTGCATCCGGCGGGCGGCATTGAACACGGTTTCCCCGTGGCGGGCGATAAAGGTGCGTCCAGGCAGTTCCATGCCATCGCCATCGGTCAGGGCCATCCCTGGTGCAATGACGAATTTGTGTAACGTACGGAACCACGTTGGGGGTGGGGCGTTTTTAAGGCGTCCACCCCCCGGACGAGTAGTTGCTTTGCGTACCCTTCCCGATGGCGTGTTCGCCTTCGGGAAGCGGCGGCTCTCTTGACCGTTAGTGGTTGTATTTGGAGGTGTCGACCATTGGCGCGCCGGCACGAACGTCGCTGCGCGATACGCTCGAGCTATCTTCTGCGGGCGCGTTTTCCTCCATTTCCTTCATGTCACGCTGCATGTCGGCTTCCATCTTCAGCGCCGACGTCCCAGCCTCACGCATTTCCTTGGGGACCAGGCTGGCATTGCCGCCGTACATCGCATCGACGAATTTCTGGTCGTTGTAAGGGCGTTCCTCGAGGTAGGACGCGATCCGCTCGCGGATCATGTTGCTCGCAAACCCCTTGAACATCGCCATCTGGCCCATGTCGGGCGTCTGCACTTCGACGAACACCCGGGTCTTGCCGCCGCCCTCGTCGTTCAGATGCGCTATAACTGCCGTGCCTTTGCCGTTCTTGCCCATGAACCAGCTGACCGACTCATTGGGCTTTGCGTCGGTTGGCGGCGATGAGTCGTTGTAGCGGAACACGGCCGATTCATGCCCCTTGCCCAGGTCGAGTTCGGTCAGCTTTTCGTAAACCTTGTCGATCGGTGCGTCGTAGACCGTACCTTCTTTGGCGCAGGCGCCGGTCAGCAACAGTACAACTGCCGAGATGATTGAGAAAATCGCCTTTGTCATGCCCGCGCCCCCGCCGAAATGGTCATGCGGCGTTTAAGTCAGGAAAGTAAGAATTGTCCTAACGACGGTCGTTCAGGCGAACGGCACAACCATGTTCGCGGCGTCGTGGCCGATATCGGCGCGACCCAGCCAGCGGATGCCAGCCACGTCGCACCAGTGCCGCACGACCGCCTCCTCATCCATGCCGAAATCGGGTGTATTGGGCGGGATCGGTGAACAGCGGCCGAGCATGATCCCGGCAGAGCGGCGCACATTCGCGCTCGACGTGACATGAAACAGCGTGCGGTCGATGCGGTACATTTCTTCGTCGACTTCCTCGATCATCAGTACGCGGCCCGCCAGATCGGGTTCGATCGGCGTGCCGAGCAGGTTCGACAGCACCGTCAGGTTGAACGCGACCTGCGGCTGCTCGGCAGAGAAAGGCGACATCAGAAAATCGAGCGACCGCGCGACCGCCGCCTCGCCACTCTCGCGCACGATGTCGCTCGGCATGGGGCCATGAACCGGGCGACCGATGCCGCCTGCGAGCAACCCCGCCAACAGGAATCCGCCATCGCTGTAGCCCAAAAAGACCTTGGTCCGCGCCACATCGTCCATGCACGTGATCGCGCGTTCGGCGATGCGGTTGGCGCCATAGCCGCCGCGACCGAACCAGACGGCGTCGAAGTCCGGATCGTTGGCAACCTCGACGACCGCATCGGCGCGCGCGGCATCGGGTCCGGCGAAATGCCCCTCCGACAGGAAGCACTGCGGGTGAAAGACGATCTCGGGCGCATCATCGCCATATCGTTCGCGCGTCAATGCGGCGACCCGCGCCGGGATTTGCGGTGAAACGGTATTGGACGGTGCGACAACGGCGATGCGCATCTTGCTCCCCTGCGGTTTAGTCACGATAGCGACCGCGTGGGCAAATCCTATTTCTTTGTGGGCATCGGCGGCAGCGGCATGATGCCGCTCGCCCAGATCGTGGCGGCGCAAGGCGCGAAAGTAGCGGGTTCCGACCGGTCGCTCGACCAGGGGCGGCTGGGGACCAAGTTTGAGGGGCTCGCCGCCCAAGGCATCGCCCTGTTCGCACAGGACGGCAGTGGCATCGTCTCGGCAGACCAGATCGTCGTCGCGTCGGCGGCGATCGAGGCGACCGTGCCCGATATCGTCCGTGCGACCGAACTCGGCTGCGCGCGGATGACCCGTGCCGAATTGCTGGCCCAACTGTTCAATGCGGCACCGTTGAGCATCGCGGTCGGCGGCACCAGCGGCAAATCGACCGTCACCGGGATGATCGGCTGGATCCTCGACCAAGCGGGCCGCGATCCCACGATCATGAACGGGGCGATCATGAAGAATTACGGCACCGGCGCGCGCGTTGGGGCCGGAGACGTTTTCGTCAGCGAAGTCGATGAGAGCGACGGGTCGATTGCGCTCTACATGCCTATGATCGCCGTGCTCAACAATGTTGCCGTCGATCACAAGTCGTTGGAGGAATTGCGTGCTCTGTTCGGCGAATTCGTGGCGCGCGCCGAAAAATCGGTGATTAATGTCGACAATGCCGAGGCCGCTGCGCTCGCCAAGGGCACGTTGAGTTTCGGTCTTGCATCCGCTGCCGATCTGCGCGCAACCGACCTAGAGGAGCGACCCGATGGCGTGGATTTCACGCTCGGTGAAACGCGCGTGTCGCTCGCCATTCCCGGCCGCCACAATGTCGCGAATGCGCTTGCAGCGATTGGGGCTGCCATGTCGGTCGGCGTGCCGCTGGCCGATGCCGCTGCCGCACTTGCGACTTTCACAGGCCTCAGGCGCCGCATGGATGTGCTGGGTACCGCGAATGGTGTGACAGTTATCGACGATTTTGGCCATAACCCGGACAAGATTGCCGCCACCCTGTCGGCGCTCCACGCTTTTCCCGGACGCTTGCTCGTGTATTTTCAGCCGCACGGCTATGGCCCGCTCAAACAGATGGGCCGCGAACTGGCCTATGCGTTCCGCGCGAATCTGAACGAAGGCGACCGGCTGATCGTCAGCGATCCCGCCTATTTCGGTGGGACCGTGGACCGGGCGGTCGGCAGTGAATCGCTGGTCGAGGCGATCGGCGAACAGGCCGAACATATCGCCAGCCGCGAGGCGTGCGGCGAACGGTTGCTCGCACTGGCGCGGCCCCACGACCGCATTGTCGTCATGGGCGCGCGCGACGACACCTTGTCCGATTTCGCCGCCGGGTTGCTGGCAAGCCTCGCTTCCGCCTAAGTTAGCGCAAAGGGGACTTCGCTTGGCCAACCGCCTGACTCTCTACATCATGATCGGGCTGGTCCTGGGTATCCTCGTCGGCACGGTGATGCACGAGACGATGACGCCCGAGGCCGTGACCGAGGCGGTCAAATGGTTCAAGATGATCACCGACATCTTCCTGCGGCTGATCAAGATGATCGTCGCGCCCCTGGTTTTCGCAACGCTTGTCGCCGGGATCGTTCACATGGGCGACTCGGCATCGCTCGGGCGGGTCGGCGCCAAGACGATGACCTGGTTCATCGGCGCGACGCTGGTTTCGTTGACGCTTGGAATGGTGATGGTCAACACGCTCCAGCCGGGCGTGAATTCGGGGCTCGATCTCGCCAAGGCGGTGGGCAGTTCGGGGATCGACGCCAAACACGTCGACATGTTTACGACGATCACCGAAATGGTCCCGAAATCGATCTTCGAAGCGATGGCCAACACGACCATGCTTCAGATCGTCATTTTCTCGGTGTTCTTCGGCGTTGCCATGACGGCCGTGGGCGAAAAGGCCGCGCCTATCGTCAAAGGCGTCGATGCGCTGGTCGAGGTGATGCTGGTCGTCACGAACTATGTCATGCGCGTGTCGCCGCTGGCCGTGTTCGCCGCGATGGCCAAGGCGATTGCGGTCAACGGGCTCGAAGTCTTGCTGACATTCGGCAAGTTCATCGGCAGCTTCTATCTCGGCCTCGGCGTCCTGTGGATCGCGCTGCTGTTCGCCGGATTCCTCGTCATCGGCCCGCGGATCGTCCAGCTCATCCGCTACATCCGCGATCCCATCCTGCTGGCCTTCTCGACCGCCTCATCGGAGGCGGCCTATCCGCGCACCCTGGAGGCGCTCGATAAGTTCGGGGTACCGAACCGCATCTCCAGCTTTGTGCTGCCGCTCGGCTATTCGTTCAACCTCGACGGGTCGATGATGTACATGACGTTCGCGTCGATCTTCATCGCGCAACTTTACGGGATCAACCTGACCACGGGTCAGGAAATCACGATGCTGCTGACGCTGATGCTGACATCGAAGGGGATGGCAGCCGTGCCGCGCGCCTCGCTCGTCGTGATTGCCGGGACGATGGCACAGTTCGGCCTGCCCGAAGCCGGCCTTGTCCTTATCCTCGCCGTCGACCAGTTCCTCGACATGGGGCGGACGGGCACCAACGTCGTCGGCAATGCGGTCGCGACGGCGGTCGTGGCGAAATGGGAGGGGCAGCTCGACAAACCCCAGCCGCTGGGCAGCATCGATACGGTGCACGCCCCATCCTCGACACATGGCACTGCCCACCCGGTTCCGCGTGAAGGCGAGCCGGGCGGCGTCAGCTAAGGAGTGTTTCAAAAATGATCGCCAAAGTTCTTGACCGTGTCTTCCTGTCGCACCCGCGCACTGTCGGTGAGAGTTATTGGGAACATTTCCGCGTCGCGGGCAGCTTTGGTACGGCAATGATCGGCGGCGGGATCAAGGCAATGATCCACGCCGTGCTCCCCAATGTCTATGAAACCGCCGGCAGCGACACGATCCGCCGCCTGCACACGATCATGGTCGAAAAACGCGGCGCAAAACGCGATGCGACGATGGAAATGCTTTCGGTCGAATGGGTGATCTGATATTTGCATAGCCACTTCGGATGGGGGCATCGGGTGGCAAACTACAACAATGAGAGTGCGTTTTGTTTTGTCGGCGATTGGCGCGAATATGCGGGTATTGCAGTCACAAATCTCCTGCTGACGGTCGTCACGCTGGGCTTGTATCGTTTCTGGGCGACCGCGCGCGAGCGACGCTACCTTTGGAGTCGCACTGAATTCATCGATGACGCGCTTGAGTGGACGGGTAACGGTCGCGAATTATTTATCGGGTTCTTGGTCGTTGCGGTCATTTTTGCCATTCCCCTCGCCGTCCTTCTGATGATCGTCCAGGGCGTATTGTTCTATGAGGACCGGCAGGTCGCTTTCATCGTATCCGGCTTTATATTGCTATTTATTCTATTTGTGGCGGGCCTCGCGCAGATTCGAGGTCTTCGGTATCGGCTAAGCCGTACCTGTTGGCATGGCATTCACGGTGGCAGCGACGATCAGGGCGTTCGCTATGCGACGACCTCGTTCTGGAAGAGCCTGCTTGGCTATCTTCCCCTGGGGCTCATGGTGCCCTGGGCGACGGTTACGCTCATGCGCCAAAGGTGGAATGCAATGAGCTTTGGCCAACACCGTTTCGAGGCAACGCCGCGCTGGTTGCGGCTAATCTCGCCTTATTTGGTCATCTATGTTTTGCCATTGGTGCTGATCGGCATTCCGATGATGTTTATTGCGTCAATCTATGCGCGTGGCATGTTTATCAGCTGGTACGATCAAACCAATCAAACGGTCATTTTTCTATACAGCATCATCGTCGTCATCGCGCTCGTTTTCATTTGGCCCTTCGCGGCGCTCTATTACTTTGGCTCTCTCACCCGCGAACTCTGCGACAATTTGAGCATCGGAGGCCTGTCTTTTCAGTTCGATGCCTGGAGCCGACATTGGGTCGGTCTTTACGTCGGAAACGTCCTGCTTTCGGTCGTCGGCTATCTCGTCATCCTCGTACCGCTGGGACTCCTGACCGCCGACTCCGGCTTCAGGTCCGTCCTGACGTCGAGCTTGCTGGCGATTGTGGGCGTCGGTTTTGCCTTTGCCATTGCGCGTGGTTTGACCGGGGCGGCCATCCGCTATCGGCGGTGGCGGTTCTTCGTCGATCATCTCGAAGCTTTCGGCGACATCGATATAGATGGACTGCGACGATCCAGGACGAAGTCGGTCGTTCAGGGTGAAGGCCTGCTCGATGCGCTCGAAATGGGCGCAATCTGATGGAGGCGCTGTCCGCATGGCATTATGATGGGGAAACGGGGGCCAGGCACGATGTTACCCTCATCCCAACCCAAGACGGCTTTGATTTGTCGTCAAGTGACCGCGAACCTGTCCATTACCTCTGGCGCGATCTTGTCGCGCGAGCCCCCCGCGGCGGTGCACGAGTGTTCGGCCTCGCGGGTCATCCGGGTTGGCAGATTGGCATCGAGGGCGATGTTCCAGACGATATTGCCGGGCGACTGCCAAGTCCGCTCAGATATGGCGGCTGGATAGACCGTCTGGGCTTCGGGCCTGCCCTTGCGACGGCACTCACGTTGTCACTGTCCGTCATGGCGGGCGCCTTGAGTGCGTCAGATTGGATCGCCGTGCGCATTCCGATCGGCTGGGAACAGCGTCTGGGGCGCGGCATGGTCAGCGAATTGGCGCAGAGCGAATGCCGGGGTGCTGGGGGTGAGCAGGCAATGGCGCGGCTTGCCCAGCGCCTGTCTGCACCGACCGACAGGGTCCACATCCGCGTTGTACGCCTGCCGCTGGTCAACGCCGTTGCGCTGCCCGGGGGAGAGATCGTGATTTTCGACGGCCTGCTCCAGCAGGCCGAATCTCCGGACGAACTTGCAGGTGTCCTCGCGCATGAGATTGGCCATATCGTCCACCGCGATACATCGCAGTCGCTGGTGCGCCAGCTTGCCCTTCGGCTGGTGCTTGGCGGTATGGGGAGCGACATGGGAAGCGGGCTCAATATGTTTATGTCGGCCAGCCATTCGCGCGAAGCCGAAGCGGCGGCGGATGCCTACGCCATCGATGCGTTGCGTCGAGCGAAAATTTCACCTGCCGATACCGCGGCTTTTTTTTCGCGCCTTGCGGCAGGTGATGAAGGCGAGGATGGTCGACCCAGCGCCATGGCGGCATTCGTTTCCAGCCATCCGGTTTCGATTGACCGCCAACAGAAATTTTCAATGTCGGTTGACCGGAACGGCCGCTATGTTTCGGCTCTCGATCAACGATTGTGGGCCGACCTTGCTGACATCTGCCATAGCGACAAAAGCCATCGTCCCGATGAGCCGGGTTCAATCGGGTAATCGGACGCTCGGACGAGCACTGATTTTCGACGGGTTCTTTCGTCGATGGGCATGAATTGCGGGTCGATCGATGACGGCATTGCGGTCCGCCGCCGTGAGGGTCGCGGCCCCACCGTCATCTTCCTGGCCGGCTACGCCTCCGACATGGCGGGGTCAAAAGTGCTTGCTCTCGACGAATGGGCTGCCGAAACCGGCCGCGCGTTCGTGCGGTTCGACTACCGCGGATGCGGGGAGAGCGCCGGGGCATTCGAAGATTTCACGCTGGAGGACTGGCGCGACGATGCGCTGGCGGTGATCGACAGTGTCGAGGAGCCGGTGCTGCTGGTCGGCTCGTCGATGGGCGGGTGGATCATGTTGCTCGCCGCATTGGCACAGCCCGAACGGATTGCGGCGCTGGTCGGCATCGCGGCGGCGCCCGATTTCACCGAATGGGGTTTCGACGACGCGCAGAGGGCCGCACTCGCCCGCGACGGCCAAATCTCGGAGCCATCGGACTATGGTCCGCCGCTGGTCACGACACGCGGCTTTTGGGAATCGGGGCAGCGCAGCCTGTTGCTCGGCAGTGAGATCGCGCTCGATATGCCGGTGCGCCTGCTTCAGGGCCAATGCGACAATGATGTGCCGTGGCGGCAATCGCTGCGTCTTGCCGATCGCCTGCGTTCGGCGGACGTTCAGGTGGTGCTGGTCAAGGACGGCGATCACCGCCTGTCCCGGCCGCAGGATATCACCTTGTTGATCGCGACCATTGAGGCAATCACCCGCTCGCCCTGAGCTTGTCGAAGGGCTGTCCTTCTTGCTGAGCCAAGAGAAGGACAAGCTTCGACCGGCTCAGCCCGAACGGATTAAAACATGATCGCTCTCCTCCTTCTCGCGGCCGAACCTGCCGCTACGCCAGCCCCCAGCGTCGAGCAGCAACGGTTCGAGGCATGTGCGGCGCTGGCCGAGAGCGACCCAGCGCGGGCGATCGAGCAGGCCGGAACGTGGCGGCTGAGCGGCGGCGGAGCGGCGGCGCGACATTGCGAGGCGCTGGCCTTTGTATCGCAGAAACGCTGGCTACCCGCGACGACCGCGTTCGAGGCGGCGGCACGCGATGCCGATAACAAAGGCGACGGGCGATCCGGCAACCTGTGGGTTCAGGCCGGTAACGCCGCGCTCGCCGCCGGCGACCCGGCGCGGGCACGCACGGCCTTCGATGCGGCGCTGGTCCGGGGACAGGCGGCGGGCGCCGACCTCGGCGAAATCTTTCTCGACCGGTCGCGCGCGCGCTTCGGCGCTGGCGACAAGAAGGGTGCGCGCGAGGACATCGATGCGGCGCTGAAGCTGGTCCCCGCCGATCCGCTCGCCTGGCTGCTGTCGGCTACGCTGGCACGCCAATCGGGCGACCTGGTCCGGGCAACAACCGATATTGCCGAGGCGCAGACCCGCTCGCCCGACGACGCCCAGGTCGCTCTCGAGGCTGGCAACATCGCGATCCTGTCCGGCAAAGACGCCGTGGCCCGGACCGCGTGGCTAACGGCGGTCAAGATAGCGCCCGACAGTCCGGCGGGCAAAGCCGCAGCAGGCGCCCTCTCGCAATTGGGACCGGCCGCCAAACCCTAGCCGTTGACGCCTAACCGTTCACAATCGTCCCACCGTTGGGATGCAGCACCTGGCCCGACATATAGCTCGAATCCTCGCAGGCGAGGAAAAGGAAGGCGGGCGCGACTTCATTGGGCTGGCCCGGTCGGCCCATCGGCGTATCTTCGCCGAATGTCTTGAGCTTTTCAGGTGACGCGCCCCCCGACGGGTTCAACGGCGTCCAGATCGGCCCCGGCGCGACGGCATTGACGCGGATACCCTTGCTGACCAGATTTTCGGACAGCGACCGGGTGAACGCCGTGATCGCCCCCTTGGTTGCCGAATAGTCGAGCAATTCGGGCTCGCCGGTATACATCGTGATACTGGTGCAATTGATGATCGCCGATCACGGGTCGAGGTGATCGAGCGCCGCCTGCGTCAGGTAGAACATCGAAAAGATGTTCGTCTGGAACGTCCGCTGCAGCTGCTGCGGCGTGATGTCGCGGATGTCCTTGTCGGGATGCTGCTCGCCAGCATTGTTGACCAGAATGTCGAGCGCGCCCAGTTCGGCGACGGTGTGTTCGACCACGGTTCGGGCAAAGTCTGGATCGCCCAAGTCGCCGGCCATCAGGACGGTGTTGCGCCCCTCTGCTTCCACGATGCGGCGCGTCTCCTCTGCATCCTCATGCTCGTTCAGGTAAGCAATGGCGATGTCTGCCCCCTCGCGCGCGAACAGGACCGCGACCGCGCGTCCGATCCCCGAATCTGCCCCGGTGATCAGCGCGACCTTGCCCGCCAGCCGACCGCTGCCAGCATAGCGCGGTTCCCAGTCGGGTTTGGGGTCCAGCCGTGCTTCACTGCCGGGCAGGCCGGGCTCTTCGGTCGTCGGGGCGATTGTCTTTTCGGCAGTCAGGAAGTCGGACACGGCGGATTCTCCTTATCCGCGCTCAACGACTTTGCGAATTTCAAGTTCCGTCTTCCAGGTCACGTCACGAAGCCCTAGAACAATCCTATGAAATATCTTCACACCATGATCCGCGTGTCGGACCCGTCCGCCACGATTCGCTTTTTCGAGCTGCTCGGGCTCAAGGAAATCAAGCGGTTCGACAATCCGGCTGGGCGGTTCACGCTCATCTTCCTGGCCGCCCCCGGCGACGAGGACGCGCAGGTAGAACTTACCCACAACTGGGACGAGAGCGGCTATGGGGAAGGGCGCAATTTCGGGCATCTCGCCTATCGGGTCGAGAATATTTACGAAACCTGCCAGCGCTTGATGGACGCAGGCGTCACGATCAACCGTCCGCCGCGCGACGGCCACATGGCGTTCGTGCGTTCTCCCGACAACATCTCGGTCGAGCTGCTGCAGGACGGAAGTCTGGCGCCTGCCGAGCCTTGGGCGTCGATGCCGAACACGGGGCATTGGTGATGTTGGAGCGACGCGGTCGCGTCGCCCCCCGCGCAAAGCCGCTGCACAGGACCGGCACCGACAGCGCTGGCGCGCGGGCGAGCGGGGCTGTCGCCACGGGCGCTTCGGCGCTCGGCACTATCGCGGTCGGTGCCTTTGCCTTGGGTGCTTTTGCCGTGGGCGCGCTGGCGGTTGGTCGGCTCGTGATCGGTCGTCTGTCGGTCCGCCGCGCGGCGATCGGCGATTTGACGATCGATCGGTTGCACGTTCGCGAACTCGTCGTCGATCAATCCGGGGAAGGGAAACGCGATGCCGCTTGAAATCATCCGCATCCCCGTCCTCAGCGACAATTACGTCTGGCTGGTC
Organism: Sphingomonadales bacterium; assembly: GCA_038228865.1. Taxonomy (GTDB): domain Bacteria; phylum Pseudomonadota; class Alphaproteobacteria; order Sphingomonadales; family Sphingomonadaceae; genus Sphingomonas_O. Next base: position 64,115 of record JBBROX010000010.1, read on the forward strand.
CACGAACCGGCAAGCGGCGCGACCATGGTTGTCGATCCGGCCGTGGCTGCACCGGTCCTGGCCGAGGCCGACGCACGCGGGTGGCGGATCACCGATATCTGGAACACGCACTGGCACCCCGACCACACAGGCGGGAATGCCGAGATCAAGGCGAAGACCGGCTGTACGATCACTGGTCCCGCGGCGGAGGCCGAACGCATCCCGACGCTCGATGTGCTGGTGAAGGGTGGGGACGCCGTACGTCTGGGCGAGGTTGCCGCAACCGTGATGGATGTACCCGCGCACACATCGGGCCACATCGCCTATTATTTCGCGAATGAGGCTGCTGCCTTCGTCGGCGACACGCTGTTCGCGATGGGCTGCGGGCGGCTGTTCGAGGGGACGGCGGCGCAGATGTTCGATAACATGGCGCGGCTGGCAGAATTGCCCGACGCGACGACAGTCTATTGCGCGCACGAATATACGCAGAGCAATGGCCGCTACGCGCTGGTCGCAGAGCCCGACAATGCGGCGCTGATCGTCCGCATGGCCGATGTTGATGCGGCGCGTCTACGCGGCGAGGCAACGGTTCCGACGACTATCGCGCTCGAAAAGGCGACCAACCCCTTCATGCGCGCCGCATCGGTCGAACAGCTTGCCGAACGCCGCGCCGCCAAAGACGCCTTCCGGGGCTGACGGCGATGTGCGGACCCGACGAATATCTGATCATGCCGCAGCCGATTTCGACGACCGGCACTGGCGTTCCCAATAATGAGGCCGAGCTGCTCGGTCGGTTGAAACCCGGCACCGTCTTCATGATGGGCGACAATCCTGCATTGCCCAAAATGCCCGAGCGCCCGTCGCTGGTCGATTTCTTCGAGCGGCGCGGGTCCGACATCACGATCCGCCACCTGCTTTCGAGTGCGACTCGCGCGGCGGCGGACGGGCATGAGGACAAGGTCGTGATGGCCTGCCTGCTCCACGACGTCTCGAACCTGTGCTTCATCCGCGCCGATCATGGCTATTGGGGTGCGCAGATGATCGCGCCCTATGTCGATGAAGAAATCGCCTGGGCCGTCGAAAAACATCAGGCGCTGCGCTATTTCGCCGACCCGTCGGTGGGGTACGCGTACCCCGACAGCTATGTGAAGTTCTTCGGTCCCGACTATGTTCCGCCCGAATACATCCGCCGCGAGGCCGAGGAGGCGCGCAATCACAGCTGGTATATGACCGCGCGCCTTGTCACGCTTTATGATATCTACTTCTTCGAAGACGCGACAACGCCGCCGATCGAACCGCTGCTCGATGTCATCGGGCGGTGTTTCCGCCAGCCGGAACAAGGGCTGGGCTTCGATGGTTCCCCGGTCGCGCATATGTGGCGGACGATGATATGGCCGAACAATTTTCTGTGATGCGGATCTTTGCGGCGCTGCCGTTGCTCGTGCTGGCGGCATCGTGTGCCAGCATGCCACCGGGCCGCGACGACAGCGCCGATCTGGCGAAAGAGCTGGCTGGCAAGGTCGCCGAAAAGCCGCGGACCTGCATTTCGCTCGATGACGCGCGCAGTGCGAAGGTGTTCGATGAAGCGATCCTGTATCGGACCAGTCGTCGTCTGACCTATGTCAACAACGCGAAAGGATGCCGCGCGTTCGATCCCGATCCCATCTTCGTCAATGACGTTCGTAGTGGCAGTCAGCTGTGCCGCGGCGACGTGGTCCGGCTGATTTCGCGCGTGGGCGGCATCTCCGGCCCCTTCTGCGTCCTTGGTGATTTTACGCCGTACCGGGCACCTAAGCGATAGCGATCTGCCCGGCTGTCACCGTCAGCCACGTCGCGGCATCGGAAATCGCCTCGAACGGCTGCGGTTCAGTCCCGGTCAGCCAAACCTGCCCGCCGCCCGCCGCCAGCCGCTCGAACAGCGCGACACGGCGTGACGGGTCCAGGTGTGCGGCAACTTCGTCGAGCAGCAGGATCGGTCGCCGCCCCTGCGCCTCGGCGACAAGTTCGGCGTGGGCAAGGATGATCCCGATCAGCAGCGCCTTTTGTTCGCCGGTCGAACTCGACCCCGCCGCAATCCCCTTGTCGAGGTGCGTCACGACCATGTCCTGCCGTTGCGGACCGGCCAACGTGCGCCCGGCGGCGGCATCGCGCGCGCGACCCTGTGCCAGTTCGCGTACGAAATTGCTGTTCGCGACAAAGCCGTCGAGCGACAGCCCGGCACGCGCAAAGGGACCGGCGGGCGCGTTGGCCAATCGCAGCGTCAGCGCCGATACCAGCGCCGCGCGCCGTTCGGCGATTGCCGCCCCGTGCACGGCCATCGCCGCTTCGAGCGCGGTCAGCCAGTCTGCATCGGGCCGTTCGTCGGCGAGCAGCCGGTTACGCTGTCGCATGGCCGCTTCATACCGGGTCGAATCATGCGCGTGCGTCGGATCGAGCGCCAGCACCAGCCGGTCGAGAAAGCGTCGCCGCGCGCCCGCGCTTTCGCCGAACAGCCGGTCTTGGGCCGGGGTTAGCCAGATCAACGACACCCAGTCGCCCAACGCCGTCGCGCTTGCGGTCGCCCCGTTGATGCGCACGATCCGTCGTTCCGGTGCATCGGCCAAAGTGCCGGTACCGAGTTCGATCTCGCCCAGACGCGCGCCAATGCCGAAGCCCCCCGGGCCTTCGCGTCGGGCGATTTCGCCCAGCGCTGCTGCGCGTAATCCCCGCCCCGGGGCCAGCAGCGAAATCGCCTCCAGCACATTCGTCTTGCCCGCGCCGTTTTCTCCCGTCAGGACAACGAACCCCGGCCCCGGCGCAATCGCCTGGTCCGCATAGGATCGGAAATCGGTCAACGAGAGGCGAGTGATCGACACGGCATTCCTGCTAGCGTGTCGTCGCCCGGTAACAAGACAGCATGTGACAGGGACCCATTGCGCTGCCGATACGTTTAGGGCGATCATCTATCAAACAGGGAAACGACATGCGCATTTTGATGCTCGGACTTTTGGTGGCGGCAACCCCCGCTATCGCCCAGCAAAAACAGACAACGGGACAGGTGGTCGGCGACGTCGCAACCACCCCGCTGCAGGACGTCAACATTAAGAAAAAGCGTATTCCCGAGATCCTCGAACTCGCGCGCGGCGACCCCTATTCGACGACGGGTCTGGGCAACTGCGGGGCCATCAACAACGCTATCGGTGCACTTACTGCAGAGCTCGGCCCCGATTTCGATTCGCCTGAGGAACGCAAGGGCCTGAACGCCGGCAAGGTCGCCAAAGGCGTGGTCCAGAGCTTGATCCCGTTTCGTGGTGTCATCCGCGAAGTATCCGGCGCGGCCAATGCCCAGCGCGAATGGGACGCCGCGGTCGATGCGGGTATTGCCCGCCGCGGCTTCCTGCGCGGAATTGCCCGGACGCGCGGCTGTCGCGTGACCAGCTAACGGGTGCTTCCGGGTAACGCTGGATGCCCCGCGAGGATTCGAACCTCGATAAACGGTATCAGAAACCGTTGTCTTACCATTAGACGACAGGGCAGCAGCGAGCGGCGCGCATAGGGCAGAAGACGGGCCGAAGTCAACGGATCGCGGCCATAGTTGCCGCCGCCCGCCCGCGCGGTTACACCTGTATCCAAGTTCTGCGGCATGTCTTTGGCCGCAGCGATATGGGCAGACGATTGCGATGGCCGACCACGACGGTCCCGATGCCCCGGTTGAGGGGCGCGCCCGCCAAGGGCAGCTGCGGCGTACCTACGCCGCGCTCGACCTCGGCACCAACAATTGCCGTCTGCTGATCGCCCGGCCGAGTGCCGACGGGTTCGTTATCGTGGACGCGTTTTCGAGAATCGTGCGGCTCGGCGAGGGGCTTGCGGCGTCGGGACGGCTCAGCGATGCCGCTATCGATCGCGCGCTGTCGGCGCTGTCGATCTGCGCTGACAAGCTTGTGCGGCGGGGCGTGCATCTGTCGCGCGCGGTCGCGACCGAGGCTTGCCGCCGCGCCGAGAATGGCCGCGAATTCGTCGACCGGGTCTACCGTGAAACCGGGATCGCGCTCGACATCATCGATCCGGGTGAGGAGGCGCGGCTGGCGGTCGCGGGTTGCCATGCGCTGCTTGAGCCTGGAGACGGACCGGCGCTGATCTTCGACATCGGCGGCGGATCGACCGAACTGGTCGAATTGCTGCCCGGTCACGGACCGCCGCAGATCGCCGACTGGATCAGCGTGCCCTGGGGCGTGGTTTCGCTGGCCGAAAGCGAACCTCAGGGCGTGGGCAACCGTGCGGAGCGAATCGCTGCCTATGACCGGATGCGGGCGCGTGTGGCTGACGCACTGGGCACCGTACAATTGCCCACCGAGGGGCCTTTGCGCTTGCTTGGGACCAGCGGCACCGTGACCACGCTGGCCAGCGTATTTCTGAAACTGCCGAGCTACGAGCGTCGGGCGGTCGATGGGCTCCTTGTCCCTGTCGCGGACATGCGTCGGATCAGTCGCGATCTGGCGGCGATGTCGATCACAGAACGCGCGCAAGTGCCATGCATCGGCGGCGAGCGTGCCGATCTGGTCGTTGCCGGGTGCGCGATTCTGGAGGCGATCCTGGACCTGTGGCCGGCCGAACGCGTGGGCGTCGCCGACCGCGGCATCCGCGAGGGCATATTACGGTCGCTGATGGGACAGGTGCGATGAGCAGGGGCGGCAGCGGCGGACGCACGCGGGTCAAGACGTCGCGCGGGCGCACCGCCCAGTCGAACCGCTGGCTCGAACGCCAGCTCAATGACCCCTATGTAAAGCGCGCCCATGCAGAAGGGTACCGCAGCCGGTCGGCTTATAAGCTGATCGAACTGGACGAGCGATTCGCCCTGTTGAAGGGCGCTCGCCATGTTATCGATCTGGGCGTGGCGCCCGGCGGCTGGGCGCAGGTCGTCCGCAAAGCGGCGCCGAAGGCACGGATCGTCGGCATCGACCTGTTGCCGGTCGACCCCATCGACGGGGTGGATCTGCTTCAGATGGACTTCATGCTCGATTCGGCACCCGAATTTCTGATGGACGCACTGGGGGCCGCGCCTGACCTGGTGCTGTCGGACATGGCGGCGAACACGACGGGCCATACGCCGACGGACGCGCTGCGCACGATGGGTCTGGTCGAGGCGGCGACCGAATTCGCGGTTCAGGTGCTGCGTCCCGGCGGCGCGTTCGTGGCAAAGGTATTCGCGGGCGGGGCTGACAGCGCTTTGGTGGCCGAACTCAAACGCAATTTTACCCATGTCAAACACGCCAAGCCGCCCGCCAGCCGCAAGGATTCGTCCGAATGGTACGTGATTGCGCAGGGATTCAAGGGGCGGGAGGTTCCCCCCGACGCGTCAGCGTGACGCGATCTGTGTCTTGCCAGGGCGGAACGATGCCATCGCGTGGAGGCGTGCATTGAATGCCGCCAAGGCCGCGCCGGTCAGCAGCGGGGTGGAGGCAAAGCTGACCTGCGATGGATTGACCGCCTCGCCGCTGCGATAGACTTCGAAATGCAGGTGCGGTCCGGTCGACAGGCCTGTGGAACCCACATAGCCGATCACCTGGCCCTGGCTGACCCGGGTCCCCGGCGCGACGGCGATGCGGCTCATGTGCGCATAGCCGCTGCCGATGCCACCCGCATGGTTCAACTTGACCATATTGCCATGTCCGCCGTGCCATCCGGCAAAGCTGACGACACCGTCGCTCACCGCGCGGATCGGCGTGCCGTACGCAGCGCCGTAATCGGTGCCCTGATGCATCCGCGAATAGCCCAGCAGCGGATGCATCCGCCAGCCAAAGCCGCTGGTCTTGCGGGCACCCGCAACCGGCATGGCAAAGCCGCCGCGTGATTGGCCGACCCCGGCCGAATCGAACCAGCCGGTCTGGCCGTCGACGGCCCAGGGGATCATGCGCGTGGCGCGGCTTCCGCGTTCAAGGCCGATATAAAGCAATTTGCCGTACTGGACTTCGCCGGTGGCGGCGCGCGCCTGTTCGACGACCATCGAGAAACGGTCGTTGGCCTCGATATCGTCCATCGATACCTTGGGCGCGAGTGCGCGGATGTAGGTCTGAATGGCGCTCGGCGGCGCCCCGGCGGCGCGCGCGGCCACATACAGTCCGCTGCCGACGACGCCGTCCACGCGCAACGGCGTCCGGTCGATGGCAACAGGGATGCGCCGCATGGTCAATTCGGTGCCCAGGCGCTCGAATTCCACACGCATGTCGAACCGCGCGCGTAGCGACAGCGATTGCAGCGGACGGGCATCGGTCTTGCTGGCGCGACGACCGAGCACGATGTTGAGTGCCGTGCCGGGGGCAACCTCGTCGGGGTCCACGACATCGGACAACATGGTGGCAACGCGCGATGCCTCTGCACCGCCGACCCCGGCACGCTGGAGCGCCCGACCCAGGCCGTCGCCCTCGCCCAAGGTCGCGGTTAGGTCGATCTGCGGTCGTTCGGGCGTGTCGGTCAGTGGTTGGACCGCGTCGGTCGCGGCCATGCGGCGGCCACTGTCGCCCCCCCAGGCAAGCGGCGCGATGCTCTGTGCGCGGCTCTCTTCCCAGGCGGTGGGGGACAAAGGCGTGGTGTCGGCAACGGGAATCGGGCGCAAACCGGGCGCCAGCGCAATGGTTAGGGTGCACAGCGCCAGACAGCCCGCGAGACCGCGCCACCACTGCTTGCTGCCGATGTCGACGCCCAGATCGGGCAGGACATCGATGCTGAACCGCGAGGTGCCGGGTTTAGGAAGGCCGGCGCGCCCGAACGGGATGCTGCCAAAAGGACGGGAAGCGTCGGGGATCGCGCGGTCGAGCGACAGCAACGCTGCACCCCCGCCACCAAACCCGATATCGTTCTGCTGAAACAATCCAGCCCGCCCTGCCCAGAGAATAATCCGCCCGGTCGTGCTTCATGCGACCGCCCGGTTGCAATCGTTGTGGACGGACAGGGTTAAAGTCAAACTAACAAATGCTTAGCCTGGGGGCAGTTGCGGCGAACGGTGACCTTTGGGCGGCGGATGGTCGGGCAGATCCGGAACAAATTTGTAGTGTTGCGTATGCACGGCTCCCGCACGATGTAGGGTCGATGTCGCAATCGCGTGCCTCTGTAACGGCTGTTCTGGGACCGACCAACACCGGCAAGACGCATCTCGCGATCGAGCGATTGTGTGCTCATTCCTCTGGCATGATGGGGTTCCCGCTGCGCTTGCTCGCGCGCGAAGTCTACGACCGCGTGGTCGCGTTGAAGGGGCCGAAGGAAGTCGGCTTGCTGACCGGCGAGGAGAAAATCCTGCCGCCAGGTGCGCGCTGGCTGCTGTGCACGGCGGAATCGATGCCGGTTGATCGCGATGTCGCCTTCACCGCGCTGGACGAAGCGCAACTGGGCGCCGATCCCGAGCGCGGCCATGTTTTCACCGACCGTCTGTTGCGGGTGCGCGGGCGCGAGGAAACGATGATCCTGGGGTCAGCGGCACTCGCGCCGATGGTGCGCGCCCTGGTGCCGGAGGCGGAGATTATCCGCCGTCCGCGCTTTTCGACGCTCAGCTATGCCGGGGCGAAGAAACTGTCGCGCATTCCCAAGCGCAGCGCCATCGTCGCGTTCAGTGCGGAAGAGGTTTACGCCGTCGCCGAAATGCTGCGCCGGACGCGCGGCGGGGCGGCGGTCGTCATGGGCGCGCTGTCCCCCCGCACACGCAACGCGCAGGTCGCGATGTATCAGGCGGGCGAGGTCGATTATCTGGTCGCGACCGACGCCATCGGCATGGGGCTGAACATGGACATCGGCCATGTCGCATTCGCCAGTCTGACCAAGTTCGACGGCTATCGCCAGCGCCGCCTGACGGTCGCGGAAATGGCGCAGATCGCTGGGCGTGCCGGGCGGCATCAGCGCGACGGCACCTTCGGGTCCTTGGGGTCGGAAGTCGGTCCGTCCGCTTTCCGCCCTGAAGAGATCGAGGCGATCGAGGAACACCGTTTCCCCAAACTCGAACATCTCTATTGGCGCGAAGGTGCGCCGGACACGTCGTCGCTCGATGCGCTGATCGACAGCCTCGAAACCCCGCCGCACCACGAAAAACTGCGTACGGCGCCGCAGTCGGTCGATCTCGCCGTGCTGAAACGACTTTCCGAGGATCCCGATGTGCGCGGCCGCGCGCGCGGCCAGATGGTCGCGCGGCTGTGGGCGGCGTGCGGCGTGCCCGATTTCCGCAAGGTGGGTGCCGAACATCACGCGCGCCTCGTCGGCCGGCTGTTCCGGCATCTGAGCGAAGGGGCCGGCCATGTGCCCGTGGCGTGGTTCGCCGACGAACTGCAGCGCCTCGACCGCCCGGACGGAGATGTCGAGACACTGGGCGGGCGGATCGCCGGTGTGCGGACATGGGCTTATATCGCGCATCGCTCGGACTGGCTTGCCGATCCCGCCCATTGGGCCCTGCGCACCGAGGCAGTCGAGGAGCGCTTGTCCGATGCCCTCCATGCGCGCCTCACCGAACGCTTCGTCGACCGCCGCACGTCGGTTCTGATGCGTCAGGTCGGCGGCGATATCGGACTGCTCGATGTGGTGGTCGATGCGGATGGCAGTGTCACCGTCGAAAACGAACCCATCGGTCGGCTCGACGGTTTTGCGTTCAGCGTCGATCCGGCCGCGCGGGGCATCGACCGCAAGCGGCTCATTGCTGCCGCCGAACGCTATCTGGTCGCCGAACGCGCCCGCCGTGCTGCGGCGCTCGTTGCCGCACCCGATGCCGAACTTCGCGTCGACGGGACGCGCAGCCCGCTTGTGGTGCAATGGCGCGAGCATGATGTCGCGACGCTCGCGCAGGGGCGCGCATTGACCCCTGACATACGCCTCGGCCGTGCGCTGGATGCCCTCGAAGCCCCGGACCGCGCAAAGGTTGCTGCGCGTTTGGCCCAGTGGCTCGACGGCCAGCTCGCCCGCTATCTCAGTCCGTTGCGCGATATGGAGGCGGCGCGCGCGTCACCGAAGACGCCCGCTGCGACCCGCGCGATACTGGCGCCCCTGATCGCAGGCGGCGGCATTGTGCTGCGTGCCGAAATCGAAAGTGCGCTCGGCGGGTTGGGCAGCGACCTGCGCCGCGCCCTGACACGTTCGGGTCTGACGATCGGGACGCTCGACGTCTATGATGCGCGCCTGCTCAAACCCGGCGCCCTGTTCTGGGCGAACGCGCTCGATGCCGTAAGGGCCGGGGCGCCGGTTGCCGACACGCTCAAGCCGGGGGCGACGACGGGCAAGGGCATGTCGGCGCGTGGCTATCGTACGTTCGGCGGCACGCTCGTGCGGATCGACCTTGTCGAACGGATCGCGCGGGCGACCCACGACCTGCGCAGCGCGCGCGATGCCTTTGTCCCGGATGCCGCGCTGGCAACGTCGTTCGGGATCGACGGTGCCACTTTTGTAGCGATCCTGACCGCGCTCGGCTTCCGCCCCGGCACTGACGGGCAGTGGGCCTGGGGCACGCGCCCGAAAGCGCCGCGCGTTGCAAAGCCGCTCAAACCCAATGCCTTTGCCGCGCTGGAGACATTGCGTCTTGGGTGAGGGCGCGATGCGGCTCGACCGTTTCCTGTGGTTCGCGCGGCTGTCCGCATCGCGCAGTTTCGCGCAGCGCCTTGTCGAAAGCGGTCACTTGCGCCTCGACGGGCGCTCTGTCAGCAAGCCGGCAACCCTGGTCCGCGTCGGTCAAGTTCTGACCTTTGCGACGCATCGCGGCGATGTGCGCGTCGTCCGGATAGCGGCCTTGCCCGTTCGGCGCGGTCCGCCGGACGAGGCGCGCGCCTGTTACACCGACATGATTGACGGCGTGGACGCGCAAAACTAACGCGAGCCGCAATTCGTTTGGGAGCACCGACTGCAATGACCTATGTCGTCACCGACGCCTGTATCAAGTGCAAGTACATGGACTGCGTCGAGGTGTGCCCGGTCGATTGCTTTTACGAAGGCGAGAACATGCTCGTCATCAACCCGAGCGAATGCATCGACTGCGGCGTGTGCGAGCCCGAATGCCCGGCCGAGGCGATCCTGCCCGACACGGAAAACGGCCTCGAAAAATGGCTGGAACTCAACAATACCTTCTCCGCGCAATGGCCCAACATCACGCGTAGCCGCCCCGCGCCCGAGGATGCCGACGAATTCAAGGGCGTCGAAGGAAAATTCGAAGCGCATTTCTCGGCTGAACCCGGTCAGGGCGACTGACCGGGATATTCCGCGGCAATTTGTGTCCCGAAATGGCACCGGGGCCCTCGATCGCGGCTCCATAATCACGAACTATTACAACCACTGGTAATTTTGTTGCGAATCTGTTAAAAGCATTTTCTATCAGGCGGACGTGCTTCTGTGTCCGCGTGGAGTGCACAACCGGATCTGTCCCGCACCGCCGCTTTGACCGTACCGCACCGCTGCGGTCTGCGAAGCCGTCTTGCGACCTGACAGTCCGCTGGAAAGGAATAAAATGGCTGCAGCACCTGCGCTCATCTTCGATGTTGGCGATTACGTCGTTTATCCCAAGCACGGCGTGGGCCGTGTCGTGGAACTGCAGAAATCCGAGATCGCCGGTATGGCGCTCGAACTCTACGTCCTGCGTTTCGAAAAAGAGCGCATGACGCTCCGCGTTCCGACCAACAAGGCCGAAAGCGTCGGCATGCGCAAATTGTCGTCGGACAAAACGATGCGCGAGGCGCTCGCAACCTTGAAGGGCAAGCCCAAGGTCAAGCGCACCATGTGGTCGCGCCGGGCGCAGGAATATGAAGCCAAGATCAACTCGGGTGACCTTGTGTCGATTGCCGAAGTGGTCCGCGACCTGTTCCGTGCCGACGACCAGCCCGAGCAGAGCTATTCCGAGCGCCAGATTTTCGAAGCGGCTGCCTCGCGCCTGGCGCGCGAACTTGCCGCGATGGAGCAGCTCGACGAGCCCAAGGCTCTCGAGAAACTGCTCGAAATCCTGCGCGCATCGGCGGCCATCTACAACAAGGCGGCCTGACGCCGCCCGCATCCGAAACCCGCCAGCTGTATTGTAGAAATAGTACAGCTGGTGGCGTTTCGACTGCCGGATTGGCGCCTTATACGGGACAGCTTGCCTGTAACGAATCCTGCGGCCATGCTCGGTCAATGAAGTTATTCGTCCTCGCGGCGCTGGGCGTCGCGTCACCCGTGTTTGCCGCCGAACGTTCGCTGTCGGTCACCGATTTCGACCGATTGCGGGTCGAGGGTGGGTTCACCGTCGAGGTTCGCACCGGGACCGCCACCAGTGCAAAAGTCATCGGCACGCCGGCCGCGATCGACGTGACCAGCGTCGAGGTGCAGGGGCGCCAGCTCAACATACGGCGCAACCGTTCCAGCTGGGGCGGCTATCCGGGGCAGGTTCCGCCCGCGGCAACCATCCGGATCACGGTACCGCTGCTTGCCTATGTGTGGGTCACGGGTCCGGCCACGGTCACAGTGGAGCGCTTGAAGGGGCAGCGGGTTGCCGCTTCGCTCGAGGGTTCGGGGTCGTTGGCGATCGCCAATGTTATGGCCGATCGCGTTGAGCTTGGCACCTTTGGGTCGGGTACGCTGACGGTTGCCGGAACCGTCGGCACGCTGACCGCCGTTGCGCGCGGTGGCGGTCGTTTCGATGCGGGCAAACTGGTTGCCGCCGATGCCAAGCTGACTAGCGAGAGCGCAGGTGCGGTCACGCTCTCGGTCAAACGCGCGGTCAATGTGACGATGACGGGCCCCGGCACTGTTACAGTGCTGGGCAAACCCGCGTGCACCGTAACGAACACTGGTAGCGGCAGTGTGCGCTGCGGATCAGATCAACCCTAATTTCGACAGTTCGCCGACCATTTCGGCGGGCAGTTCGCCTGCGCCGTCCCCCGACGCAAGATCGGCGGGCGCGTCGGCCGCCTCCAGATATCGCCACCCCTGATGCGCGCGGCGGGGAATGGGCCGCACGCGGACAATGCCCGTGCTGACCACGATATTGGTCTTGCCGCCCTCCGCTTCCTCGAACCGCAGGATTTCGGTGCGGGCGATCAGCTGATGCTTGAGGATCCAGAACAGCGACCCACCGATCAACTCGTCGGCGCGCTTCGGCCGGTACCGCGTCGTGAGCCGTGCTTCCGGCCCGCGATTTGCCCACCAGCCCAGCATTTCGTCGATCGACGTCGCCCCGAACGCCACCTTCGTCAAGTGGAGCACTAACCTGCCAATCCTGCGAGCGACGCGAGGCCCAGGAAGCTGAAGAAACCCATGACATCGGTCATCATCGTCACGAAGACCGCCGACGACACCGCGGGATCGATCTCGAACTTTTCCAGCGCAAGCGGAACGAGGATTCCCGCGAGTCCGGCAACCAGGTTATTGATCACCATCGCCGAGCCGATCACCAGCCCGAGCATCGGATTGGCGAAAATGATGGCCACCGACACACCGATCATCGCTCCCAGCGCGGTCCCGTTCGCAAGCGCGATCCGAAATTCGCGCACGATCATCCGGCGGGTATTGGAGCTTGTCAGCTGATTCGTGGCCAGCGCGCGGACGACGACAGCCAGCGTTTGCGTGCCCGCATTGCCGCCCATCCCCGACACGATCGGCATCAGCACGGCAAGAAGCGCGAATTTGGCGATCTCGCCCTGAAACAGCCCCACGACAGACGCCGCGAGAATAGCGGTACCGAGGTTGACCACCAGCCACGTCAGGCGCGTCCGCACCGTGAGCAGGATCGGCTGGTTGATGTCGCCATCGCCCGCACCGGACAGACGCAGAATATCTTCGCCGGCTTCCTGCTGGATGACGTGGACGATATCATCGACGGTGATCATACCCGCCAGCCGGCCGTCTGTATCGGTCACGGCAGCGGAAATGAGCGCGTATTTCTGGAAGCGCAGCGCCACTTCTTCCTGATCCATGTCCACCGGGATCAGCGTCTGTTCGCGCTTCATCACATCGGCGATGGCGATTTCGCGCGGCGTGCGCAGAATCCACGACAGCTGGCAGGTGCCGATGGGCTTGTGGCCGGGATCGACGACAAAGATTTCCCAGAAATCGGTGGTCAGATCGGCATTGTCGCGCAGATAATCGATGGTCTGGCCGACCGACCAATGCTCGGGCACCGCGATCAGCTCGCGCTGCATCAGGCGACCGGCGGATTCCTCGGGATAGGAGAGGGCAGCTTCGATGGCGGCACGGTCGTCGGGGTCGAGCGCGCGCAGGACGGCGGCCTGATCGGCGTCGTCCATGTCCTCGATGATCGCGACCGCATCGTCGGTATCGAGTTCGGAGGCAATTTCGGCGACCTGACTGGCGTCGAGCGCGTCGATCATGCCCTCGCGGACGTGATCGTTCATTTCGGCGAGCACATCGCCGTCGAGCAGATCGCCCAGCGCCGCCGCCATGGCGCCGCGCCGATCCTCGGGTGCAAGTTCGAACAAGTCGGCGAGATCGGCCGGGTGCAGCGGCGAAACCAGATCGCGCGCGCCCTCGTCATCGCCTGCTTCGACCCGTGCGATGACCTCACGGACGAAATCAGGCCTCAGCCGGTCATCCTCATCCATCCGGGTTTCGGGGGCCGCATCGCCTCTGGTGTCGGTTCGGAGATCGGTTTCGCTCATCGCTATGACCTCCTTTTAGGCGGGAAATTCACTCAGGGACCGCCGCCCGTCTGCGACTTTTGGCGCTGGCGTCAAGGCCGGGGTCGCAATCGCCGTGTGCGTCACTAGATTATGGTCATGTCCTATCGCCTATCCGTGCTCGACCAGTCCCCGATTGCAGAGGGCAGCACCGCTGCCGATGCTCTCGCCAATACGCTCGATCTGGCGCGCCATGCCGATGCGCTGGGCTATGATCGTTACTGGCTGGCCGAACATCACGCCTCGCCGGGCCTTGCCGGGGCCGCGCCGGAGGCGTTGATCGGGCCGGTGGCGCTGGCGACGTCGCGCATTCGGGTCGGATCGGGCGGGATCATGCTGCCGCATTATTCGCCGTTCAAGGTGGCGGAAACATTCGCCCTGCTTGCTGCGCTCGCGCCCGACCGGATCGACCTGGGGCTGGGCCGCGCACCGGGCAGCGACCAGCGTACGGCCTTTGCGTTGCAGCGCGACCGGACGCGGCGGATGCCGGTCGACGATTTTCCCAACAACCTGGCGGAAACCATCGCCTATCTCGACGGCACGATGCCCGCCGACCACCCGTTTACGGCCTTGCAGGATACGCTGCCGACCGGCGGCGGCGTGCCGGAGGTCTGGCTGCTCGGCAGTTCGCAGGATTCGGCGATCTGGGCGGCCGAGGCTGGATTGCCATATTGTATTGCCGACTTCATCAATTCGGACGGCGTGCCGCTGGCCAATGTCTATCGGTCGCGGTTCAAGCCCGGCCGCATCGCGGCGCCGCATGTCATGGTTGCAACCTGGACGATCGCGGCGTCGACCCATGCCGAGGCCGAACGGCTCGCGCTGCCGGCGGCGATGATGTTCGCGCATCTGATTCGCGGCGAACTGATCGCGGTACCGTCGGTCGAGCGGGCCGAGGCCTGGGCTAGGGAGAACGGGACGGGTGCACGCCGTCGGCGGACAACGCTTGGTACGCCGGCAGAGGTGCATGCACAGCTTGACGAGGTTGCGCAGCTTTATGGCGCGGACGAACTGATGCTGGTCAACATCCTGCCCGACCACGCCGCGCGGGTACGCAGCTATGCCTTGATCGCGGCGGAATATGGGCTGGCGGGGCTTGCAAAGGCTGCGTAAAGGCAGCCGCGAAATCGAAAGAGGATATCAAATGGCCGACACGCTGACCCTGACGCTCGACACCGGCGAAGTAACGATCAAGCTGCGCCCCGACCTCGCCCCCGGCCATGTCGAGCGAATTACGACGCTGGCCAACGAAGGGTTTTACGACGGCGTCGTGTTCCACCGGGTCATTCCGGGCTTCATGGCGCAGGGCGGCGATCCGACCGGCACAGGCATGTCCGGATCGAAACTGCCCGACCTGAAGGCCGAGTTCAGCCGCGAGCGTCATGTCCGCGGCGTGTGTTCGATGGCGCGCACCAACCAGCCGAACACCGCGAACAGCCAGTTCTTCATCTGCCTCGACGATGCGACCTTCCTCGACGGGCAGTACACCGTCTGGGGCGAAGTCACCTCGGGCATGGATGCCGTGGATGCATTGCCCAAGGGAGAGCCGCCGCGCACGCCGGGCAAGATCGTCAAGGCGACTGTAGCCTGATCACCTGAATTGCGGCGCGGCGAAGCCGCGCCGTCAATACTCGTTTTGGCCAAGGCCGTCCCGGCGACGCGTTGTGAACTCGCGCCGCTTGGTCCTCACCGGGCGGACGTGGCTGCCCTACGCCATCGCCCCGACCAGCCAATCATGGAACAGCTTGACCGGCCGTGTCTCGAGCGCGCGGGGGCGGCAGACGAACCAGTAGCTATATGGGCTTTCGACCTCGACATCGAACACGCGGGTCAGGCGGTCGTCCTGCGCGTCGGACAAATGGCTGCCATGCATGAAGGCAACGCCCAACCCTTGAGCCGCCGCATCGAGGATCAATTGTCCCGAATCGAACAGGTCGGTTGCGGCTGGCTCCATGTGCGGCATCCCGACGGCCTTGCGCCATTCCTCGAAAGTCTCGGGCATGTCGCGATGCAGAAATACGGTCAGATCGGCCAATTGCGCGGGTTCGGTCAGAGGCTTGCCGCCCACCTGCAGATTGCGGGCCGCGATGGCAAACACCTCGTTGCGATCGAGGCGACGCGCATAGAGTGCCGGATCGATTTCGCGCGCGAGGACGATCGCTGCATCGATTCCGTCACCCAATCGCGATGTTGCATGGGCACCGGTATCGATGTCGAGGTGCAGCGCGGGCTGTGCTGCGCGCAGCTCGGGCAGGCGCGGCATCAATCGCTGCGAAGCGAAAAGCGGCAGGACACCGAGTCGCAGGCGCATGATGCCGCCATGACCGGCAACCGTTTCTATGGCGTCCGACAATTGGTCGATGGCGGGGGCAACCAGCGCAAGCAACCGGTCGCCGTCGCCGTTCATGACGAGGGCGTGATGCCGACGTTCGAACAACGGTTTGCCGATAAAGCGTTCGAGCGATTGCAGCCGTCGGCTGAGCGCCGGCGACGACAGCGACAGTTCTTCGGCCGCCGCTTTCACCGATCCGGTGCGGGCAACCGCAACAAAGGCTTCGACTCCTGACAGCGATGGCAGACGACGCATCGTCGCTTTTCCTCGTATTTCCTACCGCGCAGGATTGCCGCGCTGCACCAGATTCATTGAGCCTCAGGTGGGGCGCAGTTGCAAGATGCAATCAACGCAACCTTGATTATTCTTTTCGCACTTGCGAAGAATTATGCTGCACTGCACATAGAACAGGCCTTTCAGGCATCCTCTCCTAAAAACTTTCAAGGGCCGGTCGGCAACGACCGGCCCCTTTTTTATCGCCCGATGGTCCGCCATCGGATCGGGCCCGGTTCAAGTGTCGCGCTTGTCGATCCGTATGATCGCGTAGACCAACAAGCCAAGCGTCAGC
Organism: Sphingomonadales bacterium; assembly: GCA_038228865.1. Lineage (GTDB taxonomy): Bacteria > Pseudomonadota > Alphaproteobacteria > Sphingomonadales > Sphingomonadaceae > Sphingomonas_O. The sequence continues at coordinate 80,595 of JBBROX010000010.1, forward strand.
GCCGCGGCAAACAGATACGGCATGGGGCGCCAGATTTCATACATTCCTATGCCGATCGACGGCCCCAGAATGTACGATGCGCCGTTGATCGACGTGACCCGCCCCGCCACTGCTCCCTGCAATTCGGGGCCCACCGCCAGCGACGACCCCGCCGTATAGCCCGGTCGGACAAAGCCGAAACCGGCAGAAGTCAGGGCAAAAGAGACCGCCAGCCCGTATAGAGTGTTCGACGCGCTGATCATCAGGCACCCGGCAGATCCCAGCACCAGCCCGACAATGACCAACGTGCGTGGCGACATGTTGAGCAGCGGGATCAGGCCCCATTGCACCAGCAGCGCCGCAAACGCGCCCGTCATCAACACGAGGCCGATCGATTGTTGCCCCAGAACCGGATCGACACCCAGTCGGTCGAGCACCAGAAATCCCATCGCCTGTCCGGCCATCGCCTGCGCATGACCCATCACCAGCCCGACTAGCATCCATGGCCAGATCCGCGAATCGGTCAGCTTCAACGTGCGCGTCGAGGGTTCGGCAACCGCCGCTGTCACACTGGCACCGGTCAGGTTCCCGCCGATCGACGGATAACTGCTCGCCGCCCCGCGCGCGACTACGCCGGGCATATCATTGGGCAGCCGTGCCACGGTCACCGCCAGCACGACGAAGCCCGTGAACGCAAAGAAATAGGCAGGCCCCGCCAGTCCGACTCCGGGCAGGACAAAGAAGGGCGCAAGCGCAGGCCCCAGGATCGTGCCGAGGCCGAATGCGGAGGCGAGCATGGTCAGTGCCTTGGTCCGTTCCTCGCGCGTGGTTCGCGAGGCGAGAATCGCCTGTGCTGCCGGCGGCGCGGCGGCTCCGAACAGGCCATAGATCATGCGCGCGCCGACAAAGGCGGCGATCGTCGCAATCGGTCCGATCAGCCCATAGATGCCCGCCGTCAGCGACAGCGCGCAAAGTAGGACCGAGACCGAAAAGCCCGCCAGCCCGGTCAGCACCATCCGCCGTCGCCCGGTATGGTCGGACTTTCGCGCCCAGAACGGCGCGGCCATCACCCAGACGAGGGCCGACACCGAAAAAGCGACGGCGATCACGCTGTCGGGAATCTTCAGCGAGCGCCCGATCGCGGGCATGACCGATTGCAGCGCGGTGTTCCCCGCGCCGATCACGAGCATGACCATGAACAGCAACACAAAATCGCGTTCGATCTTTGAGGGAATGAGCGAGGGCATCGATGGCGGATAGGCCCGCACGGGCCTGCTAGTCGATACCCATGTGCAGCCGCCGCGTGACACTGGGATCGAGGACCGCCACCAGAAAATAGCACAGGGCATTGCGGATACGGTCCGGGATGCTGGCGATGCCGCTGAACTCGTCCAGCCGCCGCTCGCGCGCATCGGCGATCTCGCCGTCGACATAGGCGCGCATTGCCCCGGCAAATTCGGCATCCTCGATCCGCAGCATGATTTCCAGGTTCAGGAACAGGCTCCGCGGATCGAAATTGGCACTGCCGATGTGGACGATGTTATCGATGATGTAGAGCTTCGTATGCAGGCGGCACGGCATATACTCGAAAACGCGCGTACCCTTGCGCAACAGCCCGGGAAAAGTGAAGCGCGCTGCGCCGATCGTGGCAGCATTGTCGGTCTTTCCGGCCGTCAGCACGCGGGCGTGCCCGCGCTTCGCAATGCGGTCGATCAGCCGCGTGAACCGCAACGTTGGCGCGAAATAGGCGGCGACCAGCGACGCATCCTTCGCGCGCATCAAATCATCGCGCATCGCGCGCAGCCACGGCGACAGACGGCGCAGCGGTCCGCCGTGCAGCCAGCGGATGGCGCCCGTAGGATTGCTCCAGCGACCCAGAGCATTGCGGAGGTCGCGCATTCTGGGCTTCGGCGTGCCTGTCCAGTCGAACAGGGTATCGAAATACCCGGTCAATTGGGCCGCTGCCGGCCCCTCGATTCGCAAGCCCAGATCGCGCCACGCGGTTTCACCGCCGCCCGTATCCGCATCGGCGAAATAGCCGTCGGCGATGTTAAAGCCACCGATCAACGCCCGACGCTCGTCCGCCAGCGCCAGTTTCTGGTGATTGCGCAACAGATAACGCCGCCCCCAGCGCGGAATGAAGGCACAGACCCTCACCCCCGCCTCCTTCAAGGGGTGCAGAAAGTCATCGTCGCCCACCGTGTCGCTACCGAACCCGTCGACGATCAGGCTGACCGCGACCCCGCGATTCGCCGCGTCGATCATGGCTTCGCGGACGCGCAGGCCCGACGTGTCGTGCGCAAAAATGTAATAGAGCAGCCGCAACGACGTCCGCGCGCCCTCGATCAGCGTAATCAGGGCGCTCAGGCGCTCCTCGCCGCGCGTCAGCACGGTCAGCGCGTTGCCGTCGACAGTGCAGCGGATCGTCACCCGCTTGCTGTCGCCGCTCGCGCGTCGTCTGGCAAGGTTGCGTTTCGGGCGCGCCACTGCTAGGCGCACGCGCTTTCCTGCATCACCTAGAGCTTTGAGGATTTCAGCCGATGGCGCGCGTCACAGTCGAAGATTGCGTCGACAAGATTCCCAACCGTTTCGATCTCGTCCTGCTTGCCGCGCAGCGTGCACGGCAGATTTCGGGCGGGGCGGAGCTCACCGTCGACCGCGACCGCGATAAAAATCCGGTCGTCGCGCTGCGTGAAATCGCCGAAGAAACGGTGATGCCCGTCGAGCTGAAGGAAACGCTGATCGGTAACCTGCAAAAGGTTCAGGTCGACGACGACGATGCCATCGACGAAATGGGCTCGCTGAGCCAGTCGGCGGAAGCGCTGCGGTTGACGGCGGCGGCACCGCCGCGGAATCAGAACCTTGGTGCTGATTACGACGGATAGCGCGCTGGAATAGCGGAGCTATTCCTGCAGACGCTACCGTTCGGCTGGCCTCGCTCGCGAGGACCGACGACACGGCTTTGCCGGGTCGATGCAAATCTAAAGACAGTCCCGTCGTGGCAAAGCCACGTCGTCGAACGGCTTTCAGCCGTCGGCCGGGCTTGCTCGTGGTCGAATTAGCTCCGCTAATTCGTGCCCGCGCTACGCCACAGCCTTCAATTTAACCGCCTCCAGCGGCGTAATATCCTCGGCATGCGCCCAGCACAGATCGTGCAGCGCCAGCTCGCGGCCGTCGTGCGACAGGATCGCGATCTGCCGGATCGGTTGATGGTCGCGCAGATCGACCAGAACGGGCGTCGAGGGAATGCCCGATTCCCATCGCTCGCCCCACTGGCGCAGCGCCAGCATTGCCGGCAGCAGTTCCGCGCCCTTTTGGGTGAGGCGGTATTCGACCTTGCGCCGGTCCTCGGCCATCGCTTCGCGCGACAATATGCCGTGATCGACAAGCCGCCCCAGCCGGTTGGCCAGGATGTTGCGGGCGATGCCCAGCGTTGCCTGAAATTCCTCGAAATGGTGCAGGCCGTTGTACGCGGCGCGCAGGATCAGGAACGACCAGCGTTCGCCCATCGCCTCCAGTGCAGCCGGCAGGGCGCAATCGGCGAGCTCGCTCAGATTCTCTTTCAGATGTCCCATCCTGCGTTGAAACCTATCGTAATTCCACTGTCATACAACACCGAAAAGTTATTGCAGTGCCGCATAAGTTTTATGTTGCAACTCGCAACCTATTCGACTAGGTAGTGATTCGCAACTGGAAATGAAAGGGCCTCCCCCATGATCCGCTCCACCGCATTGATTTCTCTCGCTGCCGCCGCCTTCACGCTTGGCGTTTCGGCCCCCGCCTCGGCACAGACGCCGACATATCGCGTTGTCCCGGTCGCAAAGATCACGCTCAATGACAGCGTCATCGTCGGCGAAACGCTGTGGAATTGCGGCGCTGCGGGATGCACGACCGGCAAGGCGACCTCGCGTCCCGCCATCGTGTGCGAACAGACCGCCAAGAAATTCGGCAAGATCGAAAGCTTCACCGTCGGCACGACTGCCTTCGACGAAGCCGCGCTCGCCAAGTGCAACGCGAAGGCCAAGGCCTGATCTTCCTCACACTCTCCTCGGCGCGCTCTCTTCCCTGAAAAGCGCCGATCTGCGGGGTCGCGACCATTGTCGCGGCCCCGCTTTCTTTATAGGCGCACGGCATGCAACGCATGGGCGGGGATGAAAGTGTCGAAGGGGCCTTGCGCGGCGGCGTCGTCGCGCTCGGCAATTTCGACGGATTTCATCGCGGGCATCAGGCCGTCGTCGGGCGCGCGGTCGAGATGGCCAGGGCAATGGGGCGGCCCGCCATCGTGGCGACATTCGATCCGCATCCGGTCCGGTATTTCAAACCCGATCTGCCGCCGTTCCGCCTGACCAGCCTCGACCAGCGCCAGCACCTCTTTGCCGAAGCCGGAGCGGACGCAATGCTGGTGTTCCGCTTCGATGCCGAACTCGCTGGCGTCAGTGCGGAGGATTTCGTCACCGACCGCCTGGTCGCGCGGTTGGGCGCAGCAGGCGTGGTAACCGGCGAGGACTATATCTTCGGGCAGGGACGTCGCGGGACGGTCGCGATGCTGGCCGACCTCGGAAGTACGCTCGGCCTGACCGTCGAGACCGTGGGGCCGGTCGGCAGCGATGGTGCGGCCGTCTCATCGAGCCGCATCCGCGAGGCGCTGAAGGTCGGTGATTGTGCCAGCGCGACGCAGTTGATGACGCGGCCCTTTGCCATTCAGGGTATCGTCCAGCACGGCGACAAAGTGGGGCGCACGATCGGTTACCCCACGGCGAACATCGACATGGCCGACTATATGCGCCCGCGTTACGGCATCTACGCGGTGCGCGGGCGGTTGGCCGACGGGACGGTGCTGGATGGCGCGGCGAATCTGGGCATCCGCCCGACCTTCGACCCGCCCAAGGAATTGCTGGAGCCGTATTTTTTCGACTTTTCGGGCGATCTGTACGGGCAGCAGATTGAGGTGGAGTTGCACAGCTTTATCCGGCCCGAGGCGAAGTTCGACAGTCTCGATGCGCTGACCGCGCAGATGGACAGCGATTGCGACGAGGCGCGCGCAATTCTCGGGTCGTCTGCCCGGACTTGATCCGGGCCTAGGCTTTTTTCTTCACAGCCGAGCCAGAAGAAGCCAAGCCCCGGATCAAGTCCGGGGCGACGGTTGGAATTATGTTCCCAAGCCTCTAAGCGCCCTCTCAACATGACCGACACCCCAGAAACGACCCGCGACTATCGCGACACCGTCTTCCTGCCGAAGACCGATTTCCCCATGAAAGCCGGCCTTCCGCAAAAGGAGCCGGGCATTCTGGCCAAGTGGCAGGCGGACGGGGCGTACCAGCAACTGCGCGCCGCGCGTGCGGGTCGCGAGAAGTTCATCCTCCACGACGGTCCGCCGTACGCCAACGGCGACATGCATATCGGCCATGCGCTCAACCATATCCTGAAGGACATGGTGTGCCGGACCCAGAATTTGCGGGGCAAGGACGCGCCTTATGTGCCCGGCTGGGATTGCCACGGCTTGCCCATCGAATGGAAAGTCGAAGAGGCGTACCGCAAGAAGAAACTGAACAAGGACGAAGTACCCGCGCCCGAGTTCCGCGCCGAATGCCGCGCCTATGCGCAAGGGTGGGTCGATACGCAGCGCGAACAGCTCAAGCGGCTGGGCATCAACGGCGACTGGGACAATCCCTATCTGACGATGGATTTCGACGCCGAGGCGACGATCGTTCAGGAACTGATGAAGTTCGCCACCAGCGGCCAGCTCTATCGCGGCGCGAAGCCGGTGATGTGGTCCCCGGTTGAAAAGACCGCGCTGGCCGAGGCCGAGGTCGAATATGAGGACATCGTCTCGACGCAGATCGATGTGGCGTTTGAGATTGTGGAATCGCCCATCCCCGAACTGGTCGGCGCGCATGCGGTAATCTGGACGACGACGCCGTGGACGATCCCGGTCAACCAGGCTTTGGCTTATGGGCCGGAGGTTGAGTATGTTTTGCTCAACGCGATGGTCGAATTTAAAATGGCCCACTCTGCAAAGGTGGAGGCTGCAAACGCGCAGCTTTCTAAGGCACTGAACGGGGCCGTTCCGTCGCGGCCAATGTTGATCGCCCGCGAGTTGGCGCCAGCATTTTGCGCTCGAGTGGCGAAAGTTCTCAAGTCAGTCGATCTGAGCGAGTTTGGCACGGAGGTCATTTTCGAGCCAGATTATTGCTGGGATGGCAGTGAAAACGACGAAGCCATCGTCAGCGTGAAAGGATCACAGCTCGCCGGGACCATCGCCCGTCACCCGATGCACCATCTCGGCGGGTTCTTTGCCAAGCCCCGCCCGTTCCTGCCCGGCGATTTCGTCACGACCGAACAGGGTACCGGTCTCGTTCATATGGCGCCCGACCATGGCGAGGACGATTTCGACCTGTGCAAGGCGAACGGCATCGATCCGGTGTTCGCGGTCGAGGGTGATGGGAAATATCGCGCCGACTGGGCCTGGCTCGGCGGGCAGGGCAGCGTCATCAACGCCAAGTTCACCGCGCCCGACGGCCCGATCTGCGAAGATCTTCGCGCGGCGGGTGCGCTGCTCGCGGCGAGTGCGGATTATAAGCACAGCTATCCGCACAGCTGGCGGTCGAAGGCGAAGGTGATTTTCCGCGCGACGCCGCAGTGGTTTATTCCGGTGGATCAGGCGCTGCACGACAACACCGCTAGTCCTGAGCCTGTCGAAGGGCGGGCCACGGGCGTTGAACTCCAAGCGACGCGCGATGACCGTCCTTCGACAAGCTCAGGACAAGCGGGTTCTTCGCAAACCCTCCGCGAAACCGCCCTCGCCGCCATCGCCGCCACGCGCTTCGTCCCCGAAAAGGGCCGCAACCGCATCGGGTCGATGGTCGAGGGGCGCCCCGACTGGGTGATCAGCCGCCAGCGCGCCTGGGGCGTGCCGATCACGCTGTTCGTGAAGAAGGGGACCAACCAGTACCTCACCGACCCCGCCGTCAACGCGCGGATCGTCGAGGCCATCCGCGTGGCTGGCGTCGACGGGTGGAGCGCCGATGCCGCGCCCGCGCTGCTTGGTCCCGATTACGACATCGCCGATTACGAACAGGTCACCGACATCCTCGACGTCTGGTTCGACAGCGGCTGCACCCACGCGTTCGTGCTCGAAAGCGGCAAATGGCCCGACATGCGCTGGCCGGCGGATCTGTATCTTGAGGGGTCCGACCAGCATCGCGGCTGGTTCCAGTCGTCCTTGCTCGAAAGCTGCGGCACGCGCGGCCGGGCGCCTTATGACGCGGTGCTGACCCACGGGTTCACGATGGACCAGAAGGGCATGAAAATGTCCAAGTCGCTGGGCAACACCATCAACCCGCTCGACCTGATGCGCGATTACGGCGCGGACATCCTGCGGCTGTGGGCGCTGTCGGTGGACTTCACCGAGGACCACCGCATCGGGAAGGAAATCCTGAGCGGCGTGGCGGACCAGTACCGCAAGTTGCGCAATACGTTCCGGTATTTGCTGGGGGCGCTCGACGGGTTCGATGAGAGCGAGCGCGTGCCGGTGGCCGAGATGCCCGAGCTGGAGCGGTATGTGCTGCACCTGCTGGCGGACATGGATGCGAAGCTGCGCGTGGCGGTCGATGATTTCGACTTCAACACCTACACGCGGTTGTTGAGCGATTTCGCCAACAACGATTTGTCGGCGTTCTTCTTCGATATCCGCAAGGACTCGCTGTACTGCGACGCCCCGACCGCGCTGAAGCGGCGGGCGTACCGGACGGTGCTCGACACGCTGTTCCACGCGCTGGTGCGGTACGCGGCCCCCGTGCTGGTGTTCACGGCGGAGGAAGTATGGGGGACGCGGTATCCCGAGGCGGGGTCAGTGCATTTGTTGGAGTGGCCGGAGGTTGATGCGGGTTGGGTGGATCCTTCGCTCAACGAACAATGGACGCGCCTTCGCGATTTGAGGCTGATGGTCAGTGCCGAGATCGAGCCGCTGCGTCGTGAAAAGACACTGGGTTCCAGCCTGCAAGCTAGCGTCACGCTCGGCATTAGCGATGTCCAAGACCGACCTACGCTGACCAGCGAAGAACTCGCCGAACTCTTCATCGTCGCCGACGTGGGCACTTCGACGGTCGAACACGGACCTGTCGCTATCGTGCATTTGACGACTTTCGAGAAATGCGGCCGCTGCTGGCGGCACCTGCCCGAAGTGACCGAGGACGGCGCGCTGTGCGACCGCTGTACCGAGGTGGTGGCGTGACCCCCAATCGCATTTTCGGCCTCGCCCTTGCCGCCATCATCTTCGCGCTCGATCAGTTGAGCAAATGGTTCATCATCGGGCCGCTCGGTTTGCGAGGCGGGGAGATGGAGCTGCTGCCGATCTTCAAATTTACGTGGGTCGAAAACTGGGGCGTATCGCTTGGCATTTTCGGCAATCCGAACTGTACATCCTTCGGGATGCCGCCCGAAGTCGCGACACAGTGTTACCGCGCGAGCTATGCGCTGATCGCGCTCACGGCGCTCATCGCCAGTGTCGTCGCGATCTGGCTATGGCGCGAAAAAAACCGGCAGGATGTGCTCGGGCTCGGCGTTATCCTCGGCGGCGCGCTCGGGAATATTCTCGATCGGGTACGGTTCGGGCATGTCGTCGACTTTGCCGATCTGCATTTCGGCGCGTTCCGCCCGTTTCTGGTGTTCAACATCGCCGATGCCGCTATAACCATCGGCGTTCTTATCCTCCTGTCCCGCGCGCTGTTCGTGCGGGACAAGCCGAAGGCAGCCGAAGATGTTAAGCTCGATGCGTAAGTTTGTTCCCGTTCTCCTGATCGCCACCGCGCTGTCGACGACGCTCGCCGGGTGCGGTCGCAACCGTGGCGTGTTCGGTGGCCGCAACGGCCCCGATGCGCTGGCCGTGGCGCGTGCCGCGCCTTTGGTCGTGCCGCCCGATTTCGCGCTGCGTCCGCCGGTGCCGGGTGCCCCGCGACCGCAGGAGGCCGATTCGTCCACGCTCGCCCTGCAGGCGATGTTCGGTGGTCCGGCCGACCGGAGTCTCTCTGAAAAGGGTGCACTCGATGCCGCCGGTGTCGCGCGTGCCGATCCGGGTATCCGTTCGACCGCCGGCGATCCGAGCACGGTTGTCGCCGACAAGGGTGCGGCGACGCGCGACGTCGTGGCTGCCCCCGCGAGCGAAGGCCAGGGCGCACGAGCGACCACGCCGAACTAAAAGAAAACCCCCTCTCCGCCGGGCGGAAAGCGGGCTTTCGTTACCGATCATGAAGGGCCGTCCCGATGTTCGTCGGGGCGGCCTTTTCGTGGGTTAGAAGCTGACGCCGATGCTGCCGACGATACCGCCCTTGGAGACGTTGCTGCCGCTGAGCGACACGAACTTGGCGTCCGTACCCACGTACTGTACGCCGAGCGTCAGGGCCTTCCACGTAACCGAGGCACCCAGACCCCAATCCGAATATTCCTTTTTGCCGGTCGAATCGGTCGCGAGCCAACTCGGGCCAAAGTTATGGCCGAGGTGCGCCGACAGGCTAATCGGCGTGCCGGGGATCGCCGCCGAGAGGTCGCCCGCAAGGTAGACGTTCGACTTCGACGGCCCCACCTGATCGAGCGACAGCGCCTTTTGCTTCGGCGCCCAGTTGACGGTGCCCTTGGCGGTCACCGGCCCGAACGTGTGCGAAATGGCGAGATAGGGCTCGATGAAGTCCGAACTGGACACGTCACCCGCGAACTTCGTCTTGGGATAGAAGTAATACAGCGCCCCGATGTCGAAGGTGGTGCCGCCGACGGTCTTTTTGAACCCGCCGATGATATCGATTTCCTGGTGGCCAGCCAGCGAGGCGGTCACATAGCTATCGACCGACGAACCCCAGACCGAGACGTAAAATCCGGATTCGTGCGTGAAGGTCAGCGACCCCTGAACGGCGAAATTCTTGTCGGTCTGCGACACGCCGCGGAACCGGTAGTCCGACACGAGCGTGGCCGTGCCATTGATGGTGATCGCCGGCGTTTCGGCGGGGGCTTCGTCGGCGAGGGCAGGCGTGGCTGCCGCGAGGGCGATGACGCTGCTGAGGCAGCCGAGAATAATGCGCATGGACTTCCCTTTGTCTTGACGGGCTGATGTGCCCCGGGCCGTCCCACCTGCTTCGATGCGCGCCCATGCCTCTCGGGAAATCCCGGGGCGGCGTCGTCATCGAAATGCTATTTGACGCGCTATGGTGCACCGCACAATCAAAATTTATATATTTTGATACAATTGAGCCAATCTATGTTGCGATTCAGCAACAGTTTGGCAACATTGTTACAAGAGCGCGATTGCTTGCGCCAAATCGTCGATCAGGTCGCGGACATCCTCCAGCCCGATCTGCAGGCGGATTACGGTACCGTCCGTCCACGGCACCGCGCTGCGGCAGCGCGCCGGATCGGTCGGCAAAGCCAGGCTCTCGTACCCGCCCCAGCTGTAGCCGATGCCAAAGTATTTCAGGGCATCGACCAGCCGGTTGGCATCGCCTCCGGCCAGTGTGAACCCGAACAGCCCGGTCGAGCCTTTGAAGTCGCGGGCAAAGAGTTCGTGGCTGGGGAAATCAGGCAGCGCGGGGTGCAGGACCCGCGCAACTTTGGGCTGGGCCTTCAGCCAGTGCGCGATCTCCAGTGCCGAATCTCGGTGGCGGGCCAGCCGGACATCGAGCGTGCGCAGGCCGCGCGCCGCGAGAAAGGCATCGTCGGGGCTGACGCACTGGCCCAGCACCTGTGCTGTCAGGCGCAGTGCGTCCCAGGTCGCGGCGCTGCTGGTCACCGATCCCAGCATCGCGTCCGAATGGCCGACGATGTATTTGGTGCAGGCAACGATCGACAGGTCGATCCCCATGCCGATCGCGGGCAGGTACAGCGGCGTCGCCCAGGTGTTGTCGATCAGCGTGATCAGCCCGTGCGCCTTCGCCACAGCTACGATCGCGGGAACATCCTGCACCTCGAAGGTCAGGCTTCCCGGCGATTCCATGAAGATCGCCCGGGTATTGGGCTGGACCAATGCCACGATGCCGCTGCCAATGGTCGGGTCGTAATAGCTCGTCTCGATCCCGCGCGGCTTGAGATAGGCATCGCACAACCGCCGCGTCGGATCGTACGCGCTGTCGGTCATCAGCAAGTGATCGCCGGGGTGCAGCACGCTGAGCAGCGCACCCGAAACGGCTGCCGCCCCCGAAGGATACAGCATTGTCCCGACAGCGCCGGGTTCGAGCGCCGTCAGTGCGTCAGCCAACGACCATTGCGTCGGCGTGCCGCGCCGGCCGTAGAACCACTGACCGTCGGCATTGGTCTTCAATCCCTCTTTCAGTGCCGCGGTGTTTGGATAGAGGATCGTCGACGCTCGCCAGACGGGCGCGTTGACGACGTGGCCGGTCCATTCGGGGCGACGGCCGCCCTGAACGATTGTGGTGGCGGGGCGGGTTTCCCCGTCCTTACTCACGCCGCGCCAATGGCCTTGGGCGTGTCGGGAAGTGCGCCCCATTCGCTCCACGAGCCGTCATAGACCGCGACCTTGTCATTGCCGAGCAGATGCGCGGCGAACGCAACCGTCGCCGCCGTAATGCCCGAGCCACAGGTAGCGGCAATCGGCTGGGTCGGGTCGACACCAGCGGCCTCGAACGCGGCCTTCAGCCCCTCTTTCGACTTGTAGGTGCTGTCGTCGTTGAACAGCGCGTCCATCGGCAGGTTCTTGGCGCCCGGCATATGGCCCGGGTTCACGCCCAGCCGCGGCTCGGCTTCGCGCCCCTCGAAGCGCGGCGCACTGCGCGCATCGACGATTTGTTCGCCCTTGCTGTCGAGCAGTTCCTTCATCTGGTCGAGCGTGCGGATAAAGCCGGTGTCCTTCCACACGGTAAAATGGCGGTGGCGCAGCTTTTCCTTACCGGTCGCGACATCGCGCCCTTCGGCCTTCCACTTGGCCAGGCCACCGTCGAGGATCGCAACGGCATGCGCACCGAACAGGTGCAGCATCCACCATGCCCGCGCCGACGTATGCTGCGGTGAATTGTCGTACAGGACGATACGGCTGCCATCGCCAAGGCCCAACGACTGCATGCGGCTGGCGAATTTCTCCGCGCTGGGCAGCATCATCGGCAATTCGGTCTTGTCGTCGGCGAGCGCGGCGAGATCCATGAACACCGCACCGGGGATATGTTCGGCCTCATATTCGCTCGCGGCGTCACGGCTGGCGTCCAGAAACCATGTCGCATCGACCACGCGCAGGTCGGGTGCCCCGAGTTCTCCTGCCAGCCATTCGGTCGAAACAAGCGCGTCCATAGCTCTCTCCGTTTATACGTGATTCGTCCCTAGTCACCCTTGGGCGCGCCGTCGAGACTGTCGAGAAAAGTTGCTGCCTGCGTGCGCAATGCGGTCCGGGTCGCCGAGTCCATCTTCGCCCAATTGCGATAAGGCATGGCAAGCCGCTGGTTACGCCCGAGCTTATCCTCGTTGCGCGCGAGGAAATCCCAATAGAGCGCGTTGAACGGACAGGCATCGGGGCCGGTGCGCTGCTTCACGTCGTAACGGCACCCACTGCAGTAATCCGACATCCGGTCGATATACGCCCCCGACGACGCATAGGGTTTCGACGCCAGCAGCCCGCCATCGGCAAACTGGCTCATCCCCAGCGTGTTGGGCAGTTCGACCCACTCATAGGCATCGGCATAAACTTCCAGATACCAGCGATGAACTTCGCTGGGATCGGCCCCGATCAGCAGCGCGAAATTGCCGGTGATCATCAGCCGCTGGATATGGTGCGCATAGGCCAGGTCGAGCGTCTGGCTGATCGCCTGGCTCAGGCAATGCATGTCGGTTCCGCCGGTCCAGTAAAAGTCAGGCAACGGACGCGTGGCGTTCAGAAAGTTGCGCTCGATATAGTCCGGACCGGTCCACCAATAGATCCCACGCACATATTCGCGCCAGCCGATGATCTGGCGGATAAACCCCTCAGCGGCATTCAGAGGTGCCCTACCGGCAAGATACTCTGCCTCGACAGCGCGACAGAGGTCGACCGGATCGAGCAGGCCGGAATTGATGTAGGGGGACAGGTGCGCGTGCCACAGATAGGGCTGCCCCGTGACCATCGCGTCCTGATAATCGCCGAAGCGGGGCAGGGCGTTGCGCAGGAAGATTGCCTTCGCTTCCTGCGCCTGCGCCGCCGTCACCGCAAAGTCGAACCCGTCGAGGCTGCCGGGATGATCTGCGAAACGGTCGGCGACCAGTGCCAACACATCCTGTGTGATCGCATCCGGCGCAAAAACGGCGCGCTGCGGCACGAACAAATCGGCCTTGGCGGGCTTGCGATTGTCGTGATCGAAATTCCACTGGCCGCCGACGGGGTCCTTGCCGTCCATCAGCAGGGCGGTTGCGCGGCGCATCTCGCGGTAGAAATACTCCATGCGCAGCTGCTTCTTCCCCGCCGTCCACGCTTCGAACGTCGCATGGTCGCAGACGAAGCGCGTGTCGGGGCAGATGTCGACGGGAACACCGAACAGCGTTTCCCACGCATCGAGCATCGCCTGCACCCGCCACTCGCCTGCTTCGGTGACGATAATCCGGGCGGGTGCGTGCCGATCCACGGCGCGAGCGATCTCGCCGGTGAAACTGCCGGTGTTGTCGGCATCGTCCAACCGGACATAATCGACCTGCCAGCCGTCCGCCCGCAACGCCTCGGCATGGTGGCGCATCGCCGACAGGATGTAGGCGATCTTGCGCTTGTGATGGCGGACATAGGTCGTCTCGTCGGCGACCTCCATCATCAGGATGACGCTGGTCGCCGGATCGGCATCTTTCAGCGACGACAGCCCGAAAGAAAGCTGATCGCCGAGAACGGGAATCAGGGTTTGTGTCACCGACTCTTGATGAACGCCCGGATGTCGCTGCTGAGTTTGGTGCGGTCCTGATCCCGGACGTACATCATGTGTCCGGCGTCGTAGTAATGGAACTGCACCCGGTCGGCGGGGATGCCCATGCGGCTGAGTGCATATTCAGCGCCGTAGAAGGGCGTGGCGAAATCATACCAGGCCGCGCCCACGAACACGCGAACGCCGCTGTTTTCGCGCAGCTCGCGGCCGATATAGGGGGCGACACTCATATAGACTTCGCTGTCGCGCCCCCCGCGGCCGCCCAGTTTCCAGTCCCAGTTGCTGACGCCGCCGATCGTGACGTACTGGCGGTCGGTCTTGAAGCCGAGATCGGCGCGCGCATAGGCGTTGAACGCGGCGGTATAGCCGCCATCGATGCCGTAGAAAGACGGATCGTTGTCGGGTTCTTCACCCGCTGCGTCGAGATCGACACCAGTATAGCGCGTATCGAGCCGTCCGACCGTCAGCCGCTGGTCGCGCAGCAACTCCTTGTAGAACCGCCCCGGCAGGACGCGCAGGTCGGCCTTGTCGAGGTAGTTTTCGGACAGGCCGGTGTAGCGCGACAGTTTCGTCCGAATCGCGGCACGCTCTTCGGCACCCAGCCGGTTCCCCTTCATTAGGGCGAGCAGATAGTCGCCACTGGCAAAGGCGCGCGCTTCGGCCGCAAAGGTTGCGACATCGACGGGCTTGTTCGGTACCTTGTTATGGTACCAGGCCGTCGTCGCCATCGTCGGCAGGTTGATGACATAGGGCATTTCGTTGCCGGGCACTTCTGCCTGCGCGCCGAAATCGAGGATCGTCGAGATCAGGATGATGCCGTTCAGCGAAACATCGTTGTAGCTGCCCTCCAGCTCGTTCGCGACCGCGGCTGACCGCGTGGTGCCATAGCTTTCGCCGCCCAGGAATTTGGGGCTGTTCCAGCGGCCGTTTTCGCTCAGCCACAGGCGGATGAACTCGCTGATGGATTTCGCATCAGCGGTCACGCCCCAATAGGTTTTGGCCTCGGTCTTGCCCAGCGCGCGGCTGAACCCGGTGCCGACCGGATCGATGAACACGATATCTGTCACGTCGAGCAGCGAATCGGGATTGGCGACAATGGGGTAGGGCGGCGCGCCATCGTCGCGCGCGTCGCTGGGGATCGCGACCCGTTTCGGTCCGAACGCTCCCATGTGCAGCCACAACGACCCCGATCCGGGCCCGCCGTTGAACAGGAAGGTGATCGGCCGCGTCGGGTCGTTGCCGTCCTTGATGTAGGCGGTCGAATAGATGCTGGCCTTGGGTGTCCCATCCTCACCCTTCAGATAGGTTTCGCGCGCGATTGCCGTGTAGGCGACACTCACGCCGCCGAAATTCCCGGTATGCTTGGTGATCGACACGACCGGAGGTGGGATGTCCGCTGCTTTCTCGGCCGGTTTGTCGGGGACGGGCTTTTCTTGCGCGAACGCCTGAAGCGGCGTGGTCAAAAGGCTCGCCAGCAACAACATTTTCAGTCCGCGCATACGTCTGTCCCCCATGGTGCTGCGGCTGGCCGTGCGCCAAGGATCGACCGTTCGCAACTCGAAAAAAAGGCGCGCACGGTGTTGCCACCGCACGCGCCCCTTTACGCTGCTAGATCAGCAGCAGGTACAACCGGCGGCGCAGCATGCTGCGCCGATCGCACAGCACCCATCGACGGCCGAAACCAGCAGTCCGGGGACCGCCGCATGGGCCGTCGTTGCTGCAAGCCCGAACACGGCGACAGCGGCTTTGATAATCGTCTTCATATTGATTTCCTTGGTTGTTCAGATTGAATTTCGGTCTGGCCAAGAGGTCGTGGTGGAGGATCGAGCGGACGGACTTCGCGCTGAACCAATATCGTCGGGGCGGCTCCGCGGGCTGTTACTGGCTCGATTTCGGATGCGACTTGTATGACGAGCGGAGTCGGCGTGAGGGCGCAACAGGTCACGCACTCTGACTGCGAGATCCCGCCACCGCCGTCAGGGCAGCACGCCGCACCAGTCGTACAGGCCATCGTCCCATCCATCGGCATGCCCCGCGCCATTGCAGCGTTGCCAAAGGCAAGCGAAACAAGCGCGAGCCGCATCAGGAATCGGGCGATCATGCCGGGCAACACATGGGTAGTTGGTCGGGAAGTCAAGCGTGCCGGCATCGCCCTGTTACGTCGCAGCCTGCCCAAAGGTTACCGTTGGGAATCGTCAGACTTATTTTGCCGCCCTATAGAACGTGCATGACCCCAAAATATCTTGGCCAGAACAGCGCGCTTCCCGGCTCTCCGGAGGAAGCGGCGCTCGATTATGTTCCTAACCCGCGGCCCGGCACGCCGTATCTGGTACGCTTTGCCGTGCCTGAGTTCACATCGCTGTGCCCGGTGACCGGCCAGCCCGATTTCGCCCATCTCGTCATCGATTATGCGCCGGATGCGACGATCGTCGAATCGAAATCGCTGAAACTGTTTCTGGGCAGCTTTCGCAACCACGCCGCGTTTCACGAGGATTGCACGGTCGGCATTGGCCAGCGGCTGTTCGCCGAGATGGCGCCGCACTGGCTGCGCATCGGCGGCTATTGGTATCCGCGCGGCGGCATTCCCATCGATGTATTCTGGCAATCGGGCGAACCGCCCGCCGGGCTGTGGCTGCCGCCGCAGGATGTGCCGGGGTATCGTGGCAGGGGTTGAGACTGTTGTGGCTAAATTAATGACATCGGTGTAAGTAGTTAGGCATGTCCCGCACTCTCGACTATCCGATTCATATCCAACCTGCCGACATCGACTTCATGGGCCACGTCAACAACGCGCGCTATCTGAACTGGGTGCAGGATGCCGTCGTCGCGCACTGGCAGAAACTCGCGCCGCCCCAAGCCGTCGCAGAGCATCTGTGGGTCGCGCTGAAGCACGAAATTACTTATCGCAAACCCGCGTTCCTCAACGACGAGGTTATGGCGACCGTCGTGCTCGAAAAGGTCGAGGGCGTCCGTGCCTTTTATTCGACGCTGATCCAGCGCGGCGACGAATTGCTCGCCGAAGTCAAATCGAGCTGGTGCTGCATCGACGCGCAGACGTTGCGCCCGGCACGAATTGCCAAGGACATTGCGGCCCATTTTTTTGGGAACTAGGCGCCGGACCCAGCCTCGTCCGTCACTTCGATGCGGCTAGGCGGAATCGGTAATCAGCCAGGCAAATGCACTGCCGCTCACCCGGTGCGGACGGCAGTGCATTCACTGTGTGCTCAAGCGAAGCGAGCGACTTTCCGCCGCCGCAACGTAGTGCCGATGAGACCGAAGCCGGCAATCATCATCGCCCAGGTTGCTGGTTCGGGCACGGGAAGCACGCCGACGGCATCGGCGCCCGTCACCTTGAAGCCATAGATCATCGACGGGATCAGCGACATGCCCGTAGGGCAGGCGCTGCCGAGAGCAACCTGAGCGGTCGTGCCTCCGGGGCCGCTCGTGCAAACGTCGAACTGCACCCCTGTGCCGGACTGCGTCACCGAAAAGTCGTTGTCGGTAACGAGGAACATCGACAGCGAGCCATCGGCCAGTATGCGTCCAAAGCTCAATCCTTCCAGCTTTTCGAAGCTGTTAACGCCGGCCGCGCTTAGCGCTGCCTGAACATCGAGGTAGAGCGTCTTCGAAACCGGCGTGACGCCATTGGGAAGGGTGTTGGTCCCGGCCAGGCTGACGTTCGAAACGTCGGTCGCGCCGTCGAGCCGGATACGATAGACGCGCTTGGCACCGATCGGGTTGGCCCCCGTTGGATCATCGACGCCAAGGCCGCGATTGTCGCGCTCGATGATCAGGAACGAACCGTCCGCGAGTGCGGTAATCGACGAGACGCCAATGTTGCGGCCCTGTGCGGTCGCGCCGAAATCGTTCGCAGTGCCCGGGATCCGGCTATTGATGTCGGCGATCGATTCGAGTTGATAGATGTATTGCTTGGTCGCGGTGCCTGTCGCGATATCATATTCGACAATGCGCAGGTTCTGGCTGCGGCGGCCGTCGTTTTGCGCTCCTTCGTTGACGAGCGGATCCTGCAGGATCGCATAGGCCTTGGTGCCGTCGGGAGAAACGGTCAGCCCTTCATAGCCGCGATTGTCCTGGCGTCCGTTGACAATGCCGTCGGGCGTTCCCGGCGGATTGTTGCGGCCTACGACATAGTCGACGGTGCCATCTGCCTTTTTGGGTAACAGATTGTCGGGCGCGGCGAAGCTGCGGACGAAATTGCCAATCGAATCGAATTCGAAGACCGAGGGACCATATTCGTCCGAAACGAGCATGTTCCCATTCGGCAAACGGACGAAGCCCTCGGGATCGAATGACCGGCCAAGTACGGCTGGATTGCCGTTAAGGAGGCCGGGGTTGAGCCCGTCGAAGTTGAGCCCATTCTGCTTGAACACGATCGTGTTCTGGAGCTGGAAGCCCGAAATCGCGTTGGTTGTCGCATCGGTGACGAGCTTGAACACATTAACGCGCGGGGCAAAGCTGATCAGACCGCCACCAGGCCCACGATCGGTAATGCCATAAAAGAGGTCAGTCGCTGCGTCATAGTGCAGGTCTGAGCCGAAGCTGAGGCGATTGCCGCCGAACGCGGGTGAAAGGCCCGAGAGGTCGGTCGAACTGCCGCCGACCGCAAAGCTACCCGTAAAAGTGACGGCGGCCTGCGCCGGGGCGGCGGCGAGCGCCAGCGCTGCCAGCGAGACGAGACGAAACTTCATGATTAACCCCTTTATGACTATGAACGGCGCATTAACCATCGGTCCATGTCACTTGCGTGACGGTCTGGTCGTTTTGGGGATTGATCGCAATTTGTCTTGAATTGGGACGTTTTGCAGGATCGCTGGGCGGCCGTTGCTTACAGAATTTGTAAAATGAATTCCTCGAATTTGCCGGTCTTTGGATTGTCGAGCCGACCTTCGCCCTGCGTCAGGCGCACCGCGAAATTCGGGTCGGTTGCTTTCCCTACGGCTGCCATCAGGGCATCCGTGTCTTCCGCATCCAGTTCGCCATCGGCCACATAGCGGGCCCGGCCCAGCGGCGGACATAGTCCTCCCACCCGCTGGGTGCGGCGATTAGCGCTTAAATAATCCGCCCAGGATGCCGCGCACCAGCGACCCGGCAATGCCGCCCGAGCTGCTGCGTCCACTACCGAAGACCGCCTTGGTGACTTCATTCGCAACCGCGCGACCGACGCTCGTCGAAGCTGAACGCGTTGCGGACTGGATGACCTTGTCCATCATCGTCGGCTTGGCCGCTTCCTTCGCGGCAATCGCGGCCTGACGGTCGGCTTCCTTCTGTGCGGCCATCTGCTGGCGCGCCGCTTCTTTCGCGGCAATCGCGTCGGTCTTGGCCTGCGCGGCGGCAGCCTTGGCGGCTTCGTCCGATGCCTTGGCCTGGGCGGCAGCTGCGGCGGCCTCGCTCGATTTGGCTGCGAGAATTTCCTCGGCCGACTGCCGGTCGATCAGCGTGTCGTATTTGTCGCCGATGGCGTCGGTCGCGATCATTACGCCGCGCTCCTTGGCGTCGAGCGGCCCGACGCGGCTGGCGGGCGGCTTGATCAGGGTGCGCTCGACCGGCGTCGGCGAACCGTCGGGCTGGAGCAGCGACACCAGAGCCTCACCAATTTTCAGCTCGGTGATGACTGTCGCGACATCGACCCCGGGATTGGCGCGGAACGTCTCCGCGGCCGCCTTGACCGCTGCCTGATCGCGCGGGGTAAAGGCGTTAAGCTTGTGCTGCACGCGGTTGTTCAGCTGCCCTGCGACGGTATCGGGAATGTCGATCGGGTTCTGCGTGATGAAATAGACGCCTACGCCCTTCGACCGGATCAGGCGGACGACCTGTTCGATCTTTTCCAGCAGCGCCTTGGGCGCGTCGTTGAACAGTAGGTGCGCTTCGTCGAAGAAGAAGCACAATTTGGGTTTGTCGGGATCGCCCACCTCGGGAAGCGTTTCGAACAATTCGCTGAGCAGCCACAACAGGAATGTCGAATAGAGCTTGGGGCTCGCCATCAGCTTGTCGGCGGCCAAGATGTTCACCACCCCGCGTCCGCTGTCGTCGAGCTTGATCAAGTCGCCGATGTCGAGCGCCGGCTCGCCGAAGAAGTGTTCGCCACCCTGGCTGCGGAGCTGGAGGAGTGACCGCTGGATCGTGCCGACCGACTGTTTGGACACATTACCATAGGTAACGGTCAGTGCGTCGGCCTGATTGGCGCATTCCGCCAGCATCGCCTGCAAATCGTCGAGGTCGAGCAGCAGCAGCCCGTCCTTGTCGGCGACATGAAAGGCGATCGTAAGCACGCCTTCCTGCACTTCGTTCAGGTCCATCAGCCGCGCGAGCAGCAACGGGCCCATTTCGCTGACGGTGGTGCGGATCGGGTGGCCCTGTTCGCCGAACAGATCCCAGAACTGGACCGGATTGTCCTTGTAGGCCCAGGCGGTGTCACCAATGTCGGCGGCGCGGGCGGCGAAAGTGTCGTGGAGCTTGCCGGTGGGCGATCCCGCCATCGCAAGGCCCGACAGATCGCCCTTTACGTCGGCGACGAAACAGGGGACGCCGATGGCAGAAAATCCCTCGACGATACCTTGCAGGGTGACGGTCTTGCCGGTGCCGGTTGCGCCCGCGATCAGGCCGTGGCGGTTAGCGCGCTTGAGATTGAGCATCTGCGGCTGTGCGCCGCCGCTCGCTGCACCGATAAAAATACCCTCACCCGCCATAACGCAAAACCCCTGCCGAATTTCTTCGACAGGGGTCTAGCCTAATCGGATGCGACCCGAAAGAACGCTTAATGTAACGAACTATTGTGCGTCGTTGAACCGTACCGGCACATAGCGCGATGGTGTATTGCCGCGCTGAACGCTCAACAGAACGCTCGGACGACCGGCAGCTTTCGCGGCAGCGGCAGCGGTAGCAATCTCGGCGGCGGTTGCCACCGGACGCTGGTTTACGGCGGTGATGATGTCGCCGCGCTGCAGGCCCTTTTGGCCGGCATCGCTGCTCTGGTCGATCGACGTGATCACGACACCCTTGACCGGCGCCGGCAGACCGAGTGCGCGCGCGATATCCGCCGTCATCGGCGTGACCGAGAAGCCAAGCGTGTCACGCGTTGCCTTTTGCGTGGTCTTGTCGTCCTGCGGTACGGCGTCGGCACCGTCGCCGCCGCCTGCGATCGCCGCCAGCTTTTCGTCCGATGGACGTTCGCCCAGCATCGCGGTGACCGTCATCTTTTGACCGTTACGGATCAGCTCGATCGGGATACGCGATCCGATCGGCAGGTTGGCCACGATGAACGACAGGGTCTGGTCGGGATTCACTTCACGGTTGTTGACGCGCGTAATGACATCGCCCTGCAGGATACCGGCGCGTGCCGCGCCTTCGCCTGGCTCGACGCGTGCGACTAACTCGCCGCGATCCTTGGGCAGCCCCAGCGATTCATAGATTTCCGGGCTCATCGGCTGAAGCTGAATGCCCAGATAGCCGCGCTTGATCTTCGCACCGCCGCGAAGCTGATCGACGATCGGCTTGGCCTGTTCGGCGGGGATCGCGAAGCCGATGCCGACGTTGCCGCCGGTCGGCGTGTAGATTTGCGAATTGATGCCGATGACGTTGCCGTTCATGTCGAACATCGGGCCGCCCGAATTGCCCTGGTTGATCGACGCATCGGTCTGGATGAAGCGGTCATAGGCCCCACCCTGTCCGGTAACACGGTGCAGCGCGGAGACGATGCCCGCGGTTACCGACGACCCGATGCCGAACGGATTGCCGATGGCGACGACCCAGTCCCCGACGCGCGCCTGTGCCGAATCGCCGAAGCGGACAAAGGGCAGGCCGGTTGCATCAATCTTCAGCACAGCGATGTCGGATGCGGCATCACGACCGACGACACGTGCCTTGTATTCTTTGCGGTCGATCAGAATGACGGTTATCGATTCGACGACCGCAGTCTTGGTTCCGGCCGAAATCACGTGGTTATTGGTGACGATATAGCCGTCGGACGAAATGATGAATCCGGACCCCAGCGACTGGCCCTGGCGCGTAACCGTGCCGCCACCCTCGCCACCGCCCTGGTCACCGAACAGATTGCCGAAAGGCGTGCCGGCGAACGGATTGGTGCTCACGGTGACCTTTTGCGTGGTCGAGATGTTGACGACTGCCGGCTGCAGCTTTGCCACCATATCGGCAAAGCTCATCGGGGCACCGGAACGCGGGGCAGGGACGGAGATCGCGCCGGGCTCGTTCTGCGCGGTCTGCGCTGCAGACGGCGTCTGGAACGCCATCGTCGCAGCGGTGCCGCCGATCAGCAGGGCAGTAGTCAGGGCATAGACGTTACGCACGTGTTGTCTTCCTCATGGTTCCGGATCGCGGCTTCGCCGTGGGCGATGGCACGCGTCGGCTGAACGCTGATTGAATAGCCATCAAACGGATTAACGATTTCCTCCGCGGAATTCGCGCAAATAATCGTTGCTCGGTGACAGGATGATAGACGACTGCCCTTCAGGCTTGCTGCCGTCGGCACCGAATGTCCGTTCGTAGGACTGCATCGCGCGGTAGAAATCGTAGAATTTCGGATCCTTTCCATACGCAGCGGCATAAATGCCTGCAGCTTCGGCATCGGCATCGGCCCGGATGATCTGCGCCTGCTTCAACCCCTGCGCTTCGATCGTGCGCGCTTCCTGATAGCGGGCGCTCTTCATCCGCGCATAGGCGGCGTCGAGCGGCGCGCCTTCCGGCGGGTCGGTCTTCTTGATGCGGACATCGACGATTTCGGCACCGTATTGGCGAGCCTGTACGTCGAGCGCCTTGCGGATGTTCTGCATGATCTCACCGCGCTCGGGGCTGAGCAGTTCGGCAAACTGTCGCTTGCCCAGCTCATTGCGGACGACCGAACCGAGGATAGGCGCAAGCTGGTCGGCAACGCGGTCTTCGGTGCGGGCCGAGATGTACATCTGCAGTGGATTGACGATGCGATAGCGGGCGAACGCATCGACGTTCAGCCGGTACTGGTCGGTCGACAGCACTTGCTGCCCTGCCATGTCGACATCCCTGACCCGTTTATCGATCCAAATGATCGAATCGGAAAACGGCAGGATGGCGAGTAGTCCTGCGCCTGCCGATCCGAACGGCTGGTTAGCCTGATAGCGGTTCACGAGTGCCACCGGCTCACCGAAGCGCAGCACCACGCCTTGCTGAGTCTCGGGGACGATCCGGACCGTGTTGGTGACGATAAGCAGCGCGGCAACGGCCAGAATGCCGAAAAGCACGGGATTGCGCATAAAACGCTCGATCAAGTTCATTGGGCTGCTCCGGTGGCGGGCTCGGCGGGCGGTCGCTTGAGCTCGCGCAAGGGCAGGTACGGCGTTACGCCCGGCGCTTCGACGATGGTCTTGTCCACCTTCGACAGGACGCGCTCCATCGTCTCGTAATACATGCGACGGCGGGTGACTTCGGGGGCCAGCTTGTACTGGGCATAGACCCGGTCGAACGCGCCAGCGTCGCCCTGCGCCTTGGCAATGATCTGCTGCGCATAGGTCCGGGCGTTGTTGACCGACGTCTGTGCGTTGGAACCTGCGGCGGTCACTTCCTTGAACGCATCGACGACGGCCTCAGGCGGGTCGGTCTGCTTGATGGTCACCCGCTGTATCGAAACGCCAGTTTGATAGCCGTCGAGGATAGACTGCATCTGTTGGCGGACTTCGGCCTCGATGTCGTTGCGCCCTGAACCGATCGCGGAATTCAGCGGCATGTTGGCGATCGCGGCACGCATCGCACTTTCGGCGACACTCTTGATCGTGGTCTGGGGATCGACCGACTGGAACAGGAACAGTTCAGGGTCCCGGAT
Organism: Sphingomonadales bacterium; assembly: GCA_038228865.1. Lineage (GTDB taxonomy): Bacteria > Pseudomonadota > Alphaproteobacteria > Sphingomonadales > Sphingomonadaceae > Sphingomonas_O. The sequence goes on from JBBROX010000010.1 coordinate 104,271, forward strand.
CTTCCATCCGATGGAATATTCCAGGTCGATGATGTTCTGGTCGCCGGTGAGGACCAGCCGCTCGCCGGTGCCGCCAGGAATGTCGATCGTCTGCAGGCTCGACACGTCGATCGTCTGCACCCGGTCGAACGGCGCGGGCAGCGTCATGCTGACGCCGGGACTGAGTGTATGCGAATACCGGCCAAGCCGTGTCACGACGCCGCGCTCGGCGGGGTTGATCTGGTGGATGCTGGTCAGCGCGACCCAGAGAACCAGCAGCGCGAGCGCACCATAGCCGATCCAGCGCACCGGATTACCGCCCTCGGGCATCTGGCCGCGCACGCCGCGCGCGCGTTTCAGCAATTCGTCGAGCGCAGACGATCCGCTCGACCCGCCGGGCCGGTCGCCGTCGGGCGGTTGATTCCAGGGATTGCGTGGTCCGCCCCCACCGGAACCCCCATTCCCGCCGCCGCCGCCGTTACCGCCGCCGCTACGTCCACCCCAGGGGCCGCCGCCCTCGTTCAGCGTCGCGATGAGGCCCGCGCGCATCTCAGCAATTGTTTTCATACCCTCTTTATAGGGTGGGGTGCGGCGAATTACAGGGGGGGTATGACCGATGTTCAAATGCTCACCCAGAAGCTCACTGCGGCGCTTGCCGCCCTCCCCGCCGCTCAGGGTCGCGCGGGGCCGCCTCGCCTTGCCGATGGGCGAGCCAGCCTGATCCTTGACGTGACGGGTCTGGGCGGTCCGGCGCGCGACGATCTGAAGGCGGCCGTAGAGGCGGCACTGGCGGCCGTCCCCGGCGTTACGTCGGTGCGGGTCGCGCTGACCAGCCAGCGCATTGGTCGCCGTCTGGTCGCCGTCGCCAGCGGCAAGGGCGGCGTCGGCAAGTCGACGCTGTCGGCCAATCTCGCCATTGCCCTGTCCCGCATGGGATACAAGGTCGGCCTGATCGACGCCGACATCTACGGCCCGTCGCAGCCGCGCCTGATGGCGACCGAGGGTGCCAAACCGACGGCAAAAGACGGCAAGCTTGAACCTGTGCCCACGCGCTTCGGTATTCCGATGCTGTCTATCGGTCATCTAGTCGAACCCGGACAGGCTGTGGCTTGGCGCGGGCCGATGGCCGGCAATGCGCTGGGCCAGATCATCGATGCAGACTGGGGCGCGGCGGACATCCTGATCGTCGACCTGCCGCCCGGCACCGGCGACGTGCAGCTGTCGATGATCTCGAAACACAAGCCAGTGGGCGCGGTGATCGTTTCGACCCCGCAAGATCTGGCCCTGATCGATGCGACTCGTGCCATCGACCTGTTCAACCAGTCGGGCGTGCCGCTGATCGGCATGGTCGAAAACATGAGCGGCTATGAATGCCCGCATTGCGGCGAAGTCAGCGACCCGTTCGGCGCCGGCGGCGCACAGGCGGCGGCAGGCACGATGAAGCTACCGTTCCTCGGCCGCATTCCGCTCGACATCGCAATCCGCACGGCGTCGGACGCAGGCGACCCACCGGCCGCCGGGAACAGCACGCAGGCAAAAGCGTTCGCCGATATTGCGACCAAGGTTGCCGACTGGCTGAAGGATAACTGACATGCCACTGACCACCGATGCCGAGATCGCCGACCTACTCTCCTCGGTGCGCGTGATAGCCATGGTCGGCGCATCGGACAGTCCTGACCGACCCAGCTACCGCGTCATGAAGTTCCTGCAGGATCACGGTTACCGCGTCCTGCCGGTCAACCCGTCGATTACTGGCGAACATATCCACGGCGAGTTCGTCTGGCGCGAACTGTCCGAAATCGGCGACCCCATCGATATGGTCGACATCTTTCGGCGCAGCGTGGACGCAGGGCACGTTGTGGACCAGGCGATAGCGGCAGGCGCGAAAGCCGTCTGGATGCAATTGGGCGTCATCGACGAAGCCGCCGCCGCCCGCGCCGAAGCGGCGGGCCTTAAGGTCGTGATGGACCGCTGTCCGAAGATCGAGATCGCGCGCCTAGGCCTTGTGCCTGTCGCCGCCTAGACAACCGGCGTGGCCCTCTTCGCCCGGTCGGCGAAGAGGGCCACTACCTTAACGGAACGAACCGCTGACCGTGAGGCCGAACACGCGGGGGTCGTTGTAGATGCCCGCCCGATAGTTCGACGTGTCGATCACGCCGATCAGATTCTGTTCGTTGGTCAGGTTGCGCACGAATACCGCGACTTCATACGGTCCAAAACTGTACCCCGCCTTCATGCCGAGTTCGAGGTTGCCATTCGATGTGTATTCAACGGTCTTGTACAGGACGTAGCTGATGCGGCCCTGCATGTTGAAATCGGCCCCAATGAAGAACTTCCCGCCACCGTTGCCGACCGGCAGGTCGTACCGCCCGGAGAGGTTCAGGTTGTACGTGGGCGCATTGGGCAGCGAATTCCCGTCGATCTGCGCGAAGTAATTGTTGCCGACGCGCACAGTCGGATTGAGTACCGTCTGCGATAACACGCCGCCTGCGGCCCCCGCCTGCGCATAGACATTGGGATCCTGGATCTCGGTGTTCAGCAGGCTGAACCCGATGTTGAAGCGCAGATTGGGTGCCGGCCGCGCGTCGAAATCCGCCTCCAGCCCGTACCCACGGGCCTTCTTTGCATTGAACAGCACGCCATTGCCGTTGCTGTCGTTGCCGTTGAGCTGGATGTTATCGACGTTGTAGTAAAATCCCGTCAGGTTGAAATGGACCGTATTGTCGAGCAGCGCGCTCTTCAGCCCCGCCTCGAAACTTGTGTTCGTTTCCGAACCAGCGGTCGTGAACGGCGAGTTGAATACTGCAGATCGCCCTTGGATCGTCGGTCCGCGAAAGCCGCGTGCAGCCCGTGCATACAGGCTCAGCTCCGGGCTGGCGCGGTATAACAGGCTCGCGTCCCAGCTCGGCCGCGTGTCGCTCAGCTTGACGTTGGTTGCTCCGCTAAATGTCGAGACGTTGGCAATCGTGTTCGCCGTCTTCAGCAGGGTGGTCTCCTTGCTGTCGCGCGTCAGGCGGACACCGCCGGTTGCGGTCAACTTCTCGGTCAGCTGATAGCTGGCCTGACCGAATACCGCCCAAGACGTGTTGACGTTGCGCAACAGCACCCAGTTGTTCGGGTTTGGCGTCGTGCCGAGCACATTGCTGGTCAGGAAAAAGGCGCGCTGGTCGAATTCGGTATTGTCGCGTGAGTCGAAATAGATGCCGCCGACCTGCCATTTGAAGGGGCCGGTATTGGGGCTGGCGAGCCGGATTTCCTGGCTCAATTGGTCCAGACCGCGCAGGCGTCCCTGCGATTCACCGCAGCCGACGGCGCAAATGTTGGGGGCGACGCCGCCGAAATCTGCCGCTGCACCGCCGTCGGTATCACCACGGCTGAAGCCCGAGGCATGCTCCCAAGCCGAAATCGAGGTCAGCGTCACGCCGCCGAAATCATAATCGATCTTCAGCGAGGTACCGCCGGTCTTGTACGCCTGCGGATTGTTTTGCGCTTCGTCATAGGAAACGATCGCGCGGTTGAGCGTCGACGACGACTGCCGCACGCCGGGCACGATCGACCCGCGATAAAAGATCGACGCGGTTCCGCGATAATCGCGATAATGCCCCGACAAGCGTACGCTCAGCGCATCGTTCGGCTCGGCGAGCAGCTGCAACCGCACGTCGCGCTCGTCATATCCGCCCATCACGTCCTTGCCAGGTACGGTGCCGTCGTCAGACGGCCCGGCATAGACATTGCTGATCCAGTTATCGCGGTGCTGGTAGAGTCCGGACAAGCGAAAGGCGATGCGACCGTCGCTCGTCAGCGGTCCGCCGACACCGGCATCGACGTTGACGCTGTTGAACCGGCCATAGCTTGCCGAGGCTTGCCCCGCGAAGTTGGCGGTCGGCTACGCGCTGTCGAATTTGACGATACCGGCAGTCGTGTTGCGCCCGAACAGCGACCCCTGTGGTCCTTTCAGCACCTCGACCTGCGCGATGTCATAGGCGGGGTTCGATTTCAGCACGACATGCTCTTCGACGACGTCATCCTGGATGATCGACACGGGCTGCGACGCACCAAGGTAGAAGTCGATGTTACCCAGACCGCGAATGTAGAAACGGGGGAAGATGCGGCCCGTCGTCGATTCGACATACAGACTCGGCACTTTGCCCGACAGCGACAGCAGCGTGTCGGCACCGCCGGCCTGATAGTCGCGCAGTACGTCGCTCTTCAGCACCGAAACCGACACTGGCACTGCCATCGTGTCCTCGGCGCGTCGTTGCGCGGTCACGATGATCGTGTCGCCAGCGTCATCGACCGGGGCGGCCCAGGCTGCAGCAGGCATGAGGGCGACGGCCGCAATAGCGGCGTGCCGCATCGACTTGATACGCGCGTACTTCATGAAATGGAATTTCCCTTTGAATGGTCGATCGCCGAGGTTCGGTTCGTCGAAATCTGTGCGATCACGTGCGGTTAGGCGGTCTTCATGACCGCATTGTTTCAGAATCGATAATGACACCCCTGAATAACAGGGGAAAAGATGGTGCTGCCGGTGAGGATTGAACTCACGACCTCAGCCTTACCAAGG
>JBBROX010000011.1:0-106999 GCA_038228865.1 Sphingomonadales bacterium
CTGTTATTCCGGACCCAAGGGCAGATTCCCACGCGTTACGCACCCGTGCGCCACTAGACCCGAAGGTCTCGTTCGACTTGCATGTGTTAGGCATGCCGCCAGCGTTCGTTCTGAGCCAGGATCAAACTCTCAAGTTTGATGTTCCGACAAGCCTCAGGTGGAATTCCCGAAGGCAAGTCAGCTCATTTCAAGGAGCCGTTCCTGCACAAATCAATTACGTATGGATACGTGAAGGACTTGTGAGTAACGACTAATTTAACCGAGCACCCGACGCCTTAAAACCGTCGGACCCGGAGCCGCCGCCCACATGTCCCTTCATCTAAACCGACAATGTCAAAGAGCGCAAAACACCGACGCCTAGTCTTACCCCGTTTTACCGGGGTGACCGGGCGTCTGTGTTAATGCAGAAGCAACTCTGAAACTTCACGCCCTTCGCTCCGGAGAGGAAGGCCGAAGTGGCTCAGCGCCGCGACGAGGGTTCCTATATGAGGCGAGTTTTTTCCCGTCAACAGCTTTCTGTAGGAAAAACATCACAAACTGGTGCGGCGCCCCTGCCCAAGGCCAGTACGCGGTCGGTAAAGCCTTTTTCACCCCTGTCCGTTATGGCGGCAATCGAGTGCGCGCGACCTCCCGGATCACGCGGAAAACTGGGCTGCAGCGCATATGGTTACCCCCCGCATAACGGTCGCCATGAGCGTCTATAACAATGCGCCCTACCTCGCCCACGCGATCGAGAGCATCGTCGCGCAGACCTTCACCGATTTCGAATTTCTGATCGTCGACGATGGATCGACCGACGAATCGGCGGCGATCATCGAGCGATTCGCCCGTGGCGATTCGCGAATCAGACTGATCTGCCAGCCCAACGCTGGCCTGATTGTCAGCCTGAACCGTATCATCGAGGAAGCGCATGCGCCCCTGATCGCGCGGATGGACGGTGACGACATTGCGCTGCCCGAACGCTTCGCGCGCCAGGTCTCCTTTCTCGATGCGCATCCCAACATCGGCATCCTGGGCACCGGCTGCACCTGCATCGACGAGAGCGGCAAGCCGACCACGGACAAGTTCGACAACGTGACATCGCCGGAAGACGTGCTGGCCGACCTCAAGAACGGCCCGCCGCTCTGTCACCCCTCGGTCGTCATGCGGCGCGATGCGGTGCGCGCGGTCGGCGGCTATCACCGCGCCTACCGGCATTGCGAGGACTACGACCTGTGGCTCCGCCTGTCGGAACATGTCCGTATGGCCAACCTCCCCGACCGTCTGCTGCTGTATCGCCAGAGCGACACGCAGGTCAGCAACCGCCACGCCTATGTGCAGAAGATCGGCGCCGCGATTGCGTGGGAAGCGCATGTGGAGCGAATCGCCGGACGGCCCGATCCGACCGCGGATCTCGACACTCTGCCCCCGATGAGCGAGCTCGACACCGTGTTCGGCCGTGCTGGCGTGTATCAGGCAGTGCGGGAAAAGGTCGCGCTCGGCAGCGTCTATACGCCCGCCGCGCTCCGTGGGGAGGGATTCGACCTGATGCTCGAACACGTCCGCAATGGCGGACCAACCGACGGGCTGTGGCGCACGGTTCTGCGGCTAGTTACGCTGGGCGAGCCGATGCGAGCGCTGCGGCTCGCGGCGGTACTGCTGATTCCATGAGCACAACGCCCAGCGTCCGGACCGCCGCCGTCTGGGGCATGGCGGGGCAATATGTCGTGTTCGCGGCGCAGTTCGCGACGTCGGTCGTCATCTCGCGGTTCTTCCTGACGCCGGGCGAAGTCGGCCTGTTCGGGACTGCGCTTGCCGCCGCGATGATGGTCGCGGCTTTCCAAGATTTCGGCATCGGCCGCTACATCTCAGGGGAGGCCGACCTCGACAACGACAAGCTGCGCCGCTGCTTTTCGGTCTCGATCGTCATCGCACTCGCCATCGGCGCGCTGATCGGTGCGCTCGCCTGGCCGATCGCGCAATTCTACAAGGATCCAGCGCTCTTCCCGATTCTCAGCGTCATTGCCGCGTCCTATCTACTCGTCCCCTTCGGCATCGTGCCTGCCGCGCTCCTGCAGCGCCGCCTCGATTTCCGGGGGCTGTTCGTCGTCAACACCGGCGCGGCGTTCGCGATGGCCGCCGTGACCATCGGCGCTGCGGCAAGTGGCTGGTCGGCGATGTCGCTCGCGCTCGGCACCGTCGCGCAGGCCGCCGTCCGCGCCTTGCTCGGCATCTGGATGTGCGGCGAGCATCCGCGCCTGCCACTGAAGCTCGATGGCCTCGCCCCCATCCTGAAGTTCGGCTCCGGCTCGTCGCTGCTCATCCTCAGTGGCGCACTCGGCATGCGCACGCCCGAACTCATCATCGGGCGGCTGATCGATTTCGTCGCGGTCGGCCTTTATGGTCGCGCTGTCGGCCTGTCAGGGCAGCTTCGCCAGCTTGTCTCGGGAGCCATCGGTGGCGTGTTCTTTCCCGCCTTCGCCCGGATGCGCGACCGGGGAGAGGCATTCGCCCCCGCCTACCTGCGCGTGGTCTCCGCCTATAGCGTGACGACCTGGCCCGCGATGGCCTTCCTTGCTGCGGCCGCCGTCCCTGTCGTCGACCTGCTCTATGGTCCGGTCTGGGCGGGGGTCGCGCCGCTCCTGATCCTGATCGCGCTTAGCGAGATCCCGTTCACCGCGCTGCCGCTGCACATGGATGTCCCCATCGTGCTGGGGCGGATGCGCACGCTGCTGGTCTTCAACCTCATCGACACCGCGATCTCGATGGGCCTGATGATCGCCGCCGCGATGGTGAGTGTCGAGGCTGCCGCCGCCTCGCGCCTTCTCTACGCCGTACTGTGGTTCGTGGTTTACGCCGGGTTCATGCGCCGCCTTATTGCGTTCCGCTGGGGCGACATGATGCGCATCTATGCCCAGAGTCTCGCCTGCACCTTCGCCACCGTTGCCCCGCTGGCGCTGGTCTACGCCGGCGGACGCGCACCGATAAACCTCGGCTTCCCGCTGATGGCCGCCACCGCGTTGGGCGGATGCCTTTGCTGGGCCGCAATGCTGTTCGTCGTCCGACACCCCGCGCGACTGGAATTTATCGAGATGGCGCGGGCAGGATGGATGCGGGTGCGCAGACCCGCCTAGTGAATCCGGTCGCTGACCATCCGCCCCATCAGCGCGGTCTGTTCCAACACCGTGTCGAGCTGATCGCGGACGAATTCATACGGGTCGCAATACGTCATCCGCCAGGCGCTGTAACGCCGCAGCTCGATCGGCCCGTCGGCCACAATTTTCAGGGTGTGATGCCGCGGATCGCGTTCGATCGCTGCCATCAGCGTGCGCAGCGCAGCTTCCTGCCCCTCGATCACCTGCGCGAAGCGACCGCTCTTGAAGGTCAGCATCCCGGTGATGTCGAGCGCGGCATTGCGCGCCTGCGCCACCGCGCAAATATCGGCGATGACGGCATCGATGGCATCAGCGGGTGCAACCGCCACGCTGATATAGGAGATGCGCCACAGGTTCATCTGATGACGGTAGCGCGCATGCCCCCGACCCACAAAGAAAATTTGTGCGGCGCAGCAAAGATCCCGTCGGTAGAAAGACCTGACCTACGGCTCCGAGCCTGACGCCTCGAGCATCAGCGCCGTCATTGCCGACACCAATCTTCCGTGCGTTCGGACGAACCAACCGGCCCTGTCCAATATTCCGATGACTACGCCATCGCCATATGCACCAGACCGCGCACCCAGGTCGGGAAATCGCTCGCCAGGCCGATCAAATAGAGTGCTTCGCGGAAACCGACGATACCCACGATCAGCAGGATCGTGCCGAGCGCATCCTGCCAGAACAGCGACAGCTTTTCGATCCGCAGGCCAACCGACGCGCCCGTATAGCGCGCCAGGTCCGAGGACGCGACTGCGACGACCGCGCCGACCGGGCCGAATGTCGCCGCGCCCAGTGGCACGAACACGACCAGCCAGGCCAGTTTCATCCCGTTCGCGATCGCACTGTACATCGGCTTGGCGATTCCCAGCATCGTCGATTCGCCAATCGTCGCCAACACCGTGAACCACAGGCCGAGCGAGAGAAGCGGCAGCATATAGGCCGCATTCTGATATTTGGCGTTGTACAGGGTCGCGATGATCAGGTCCGACGTGGACACCAGCAGCGCGACAGCCAGCGCGACCACGATCAGCAGCGGCAGCCGGTTGAAAGCCAGCCTGCCCCTCAGCGTCGTCCGGTCGCTGATCCCGGCGACGGCGGGAAAGACGATCATGTCGCCCGCCCGCAATATCAGGACGCCGAGCGCCTCCGAGAGCGAGCGCGCCACACTGTAGACGCCAAGCGCGCCCAGCGTGATCGCGGTGCCCAGATAAAGGCGGTCGAAATTGGTGGCGCCGAAATAGACGAGCGAAGTCAGGAACACCCACTTGCCGAATCCGAAAATCTCGCGCGCGGCCGATCGGTCGAACGCGAACCGCAGGCGCACGTCGGGGCTGGCCAGAAAGCTCGCCGCGCCGCCGATGATCGTCGAGATAATCGCGCCCCATATCAGCGCCCATGGCGTCGGCCATTTCCACACCAGCGCAATCTGGATCACGATCGACAGGGTCGACACGACCATTTCGAGCAACGCCAGCCGACGAATATTCTTGCGCTTCTGGGCCACGAACTTGCCGACCGATTGCGCGCCCGCGATGATCAGGACCAGCGAAGACAGCGCGATCATCGGTCCGATCTCGCCATGCGGATAAATGTGGGACAGCGGGATCGATCCGATCGCCAGCACGACCGCAATGATGATGCCGCGCACGATCTGCATGGTCCAGGCAGTGTTGAGAAAGGCCGACTCCTCACCCCGCCGGCTCGCGACAATGTTCTGGCCGATCCCCACGTCGGAAAGGAGTTCCGCGCCCGTGCGGAGCGAGTTGATGATCGCCATGACCCCGAAAACTTCGGGAGCGACCAGCCGTGCCATGATCACATTCGCGCCGAACCGCAGCACTTGCGTGTAGGCAACCGATCCGACCGCCCAGCCGGTGCGGGTCAAAAGGGCAAGACTGGGGAGCTTCATTTCCCCGAGGCCGCCAGTGTCCGTTCTTTGATCCAGTCGGACCCGCTTCCCTCGGTTACCCAGCGATGGATCAACATGCCCCAGTCGGCGGCGCCCGTCGCCACCTTCCACAGGGCATCGGCATTGGCCGACATCGCCGCATAGCGCGCCGGATCGTCGAGCAGGGCCGCAACGGCATCGGCAATCGCCGCTGGATCCTTTTCCGGCACGGTCGTCACGCCGTCGGCGACTCCGCGCAAATCCACGAACACCGGATGATCGCTGCACAGGATCGGCGTTCGCGAGGCAATCGCCTCGAACATGGTCAAGGGAAATCCTTCCGGAAAGGCGTGGTGGCTCGGGATCGCCGCGATCGTCGATGTCCGGAACAGCTCGAAAACACGATCATTTGGAATCTGACCCAGCACCGCTACGCGATCGCCGACATCGAGCGCAAGCGCCAACGCCTTGACCCGCTCGGTCTCACCGCTTCCGGCAACCTGTAGTGACACCTGTCGCCCAGCCTTCTTCAGCATTGCAATCGCCTGCACCAGGTCGAGCACCCCCTTCGTCTCGATGACCGACCCGACATAGGCCATTGTATAGGGGCCGCTCTCCGGCAGCTGCTTCGGTTCGTCGTCCGCCGGACTGCGCGTATGAGGAATGTCCCACGCGCACAGCCGGTCGCTCCGGACGCCCATGTCGCGTAGCTTGCGCGTCGACGGCATGCAGTGGTTGGCGATCAGTTCGATTCCCGGCGCATTCAGCGCGCGGACGATGCGCCGTTGCTCCAGAAAACCGCGCAGGAAACCCCGGTTGTAGGTGATCGCCAAAACGGCGAACACGCGGGCGGACGACGACGCCGCTGCTCGCAACAGACCGATGTGCGGAAAATGAACAATCGCCATGTCGCTGGTGTCGCGGGCAAAAGCGGCCAGCGGCGCCGTGTCGTCGGTGAAATTCCCGGCACCCAGGTTGCGAAAGGTCAGCGCGCCGATGCGCTCCTCGGACACTTGGGGGGTAACGACCGAGTGAACGGTGACACGGTAACCGTCCGCCTCCAATCGCCCCAACAGCTTGGCGACCTCATCATGCGTGCCATAATCCTGCGCCCGCCCCGACCGATACCGCCGCACCGCTTCGGCGAAATCACCGGCCGGAAAGTAAAAGGCGATCGATGAACCCGGCGCCGCCCCGGCGGTTGCGGCCCCGGTCGCCGTGCTATCGTCAATGGCTGTCATGGAATGGTGAATAGCATGGTTAGAGTTATTCAATCGGTAACGAGCAAGCACCATCGCGCTGACGGATTGAGGGTAGGTTGTCTATGTGAAATCGCGGGATTGGTGGGAACCAAGCGTTCGTTTTGATCGTCGGCAAATTCGATCTCGGCTTGTGCTCGCCCTATAGGCCGTTACGCGTTATGGCCTCTTCGAAGCTGCAATTTCCAAATTTTGAGTGTTGATCATCGAATTCTCGAGAGCCGAGCCTCGGCCAACGCGCGTTGCGTCGATCTGCCCAGCTGTCGGTCGGCTCGCGAACCGTTGGGCCGATAAACTTGGATTAAGACTAAAAATGGCGCGTATGGTTAGAAATGAGCGATTGCAGCCCATCCCTTAAGGTCAGCTATTTGAGCGGCCCAGCCGATGTACCGCGGTTTCTGTCCGAAATGCATGAGGGGCGTTCCGACTATTTCGGAACGAACTACATGAAGCTGTTCCTGCGTCTGATGAACGCAATCGATGCGCAAGCGCAGGTCGTGACGTGGTTCGGAACCGAAAACTATGAGATGACTGACGGCAGGTTCAAACTGCTCAACCGTCCGCTGCCGGCCGGCCGTGGTATCCGTTATCATCTCGCCATGCTGATTTGGCATTTCAGCGTACTGGTCAAAGTGTTTGCCTACCGACCCGACATATTCGTCCTGACCGGCAACCAGAATTACTGGTGGACGATGGCGCCGTTGCGCCTCATCGGGGTGCGCTTCATCGCGTCATATCATTGCGTTTTGTGGCCGAAATTCCGGCAGCCCGATATGAAGATTCGAGCATTTTCGTGGCTCAACGGAACCCTCATTTTGCGAGCTATGGATGCCATTTTGAGCACATCGGCCGATATACGCCATCAGGCAACCAGTCTATTGGGGCGTAGAAAGACCAGGCCGGTGCTGATCGACCATTTGCCGAGTTACGATCCAGCGCAATTTGCTGGAATCCCCAGCCCGCTGGACCTCGCGCGCTGGCCGTTTTCGACCATCTTCATGGGCCGTCTGGAGGCGAACAAGGGCATATACGATATTGTTGCCCTGGCCGATCGCCTAGAACGTGAACGGCCTGGCAATTTTGTTTTCCACACCTGCGGCGCAGGCTCCGAGGACACAGCCCTTGACGCCCGCATAAAATCGCTCGGCCTTGCGTCCGCCGTTATCTGCCACGGTCACTGCGGCCCGGACAAGATCCGAGCGATCATGAGCGAATGCCACGCCTCGATCGTCCCGACGCGGTCGGATTTCGAGGCCGGTTTCGAGATGACTTGTTCCGAAGCCATTCTCAGCGATCGTCCGCTCGTTGCCTCGATGGTGTGCCCGGCGCTTGATTATCTGTCTCCAGCCGCCATCGCCATCGAGCCCGACAATCTCGAACTCTATTATGAGGCGATCGCTAGACTAGCTGATGACCGGGAGTTTTACGATTCGAAGCAATCCGCCTGCGAAGCGCTTAAGGGTCAATTTTTTGATACCGCGAACGGCTGGTACCAAGCGATGCAGCGTGCACTCGAAATCGCCGCGCCCGGACGTGTTATTCGCGCTGTTTAGGTAATACGGTTCGAGCCTCGCACTACCAGAGCGCAAGTAGGGCATGTCCGGTACCGGAGGGCCGTCCGCATTCATCGGGCGTTCACCCGTCGGGGAGCGTTTTCCGATCGCGCCCCCGCAGGAAGGGAGCGTTAGCTGAACAGGAATGAATCATGCGCTTTTTGCTCGCCGCCACTGCCGCCCTCGGCCTGATGACCGCACCTGCTCTTGCCGCACCGTGCAAGGATGCCAAGGGCAAGTTCATCAAATGCCCCCCTGCCCATGCCAAAGCGCCGGTGCGCTGCAAGGCCGGTGGCAAGTTCGCAAAATGCGGGACACCGGGCGCAAAACCGGTTTGATCGGCGAATAGAGGGGACGCGGGCAAAGCCCGCGCCGTCGTCGGCTCGGGCCGAGCTCGTCCGGGCTCGGCTCCATCCAAACAGAAAGGGCGCGTTACCAGTCGGTAACGCGCCCTGTCTTTTAGGCCGGCTCGCTCGATTGCGCCGATGGGCCTTTAGCCCATCAGCTCCGCTTCGAGCTTCTTCGCCATGTCCTCGATGTTCTCCGGCGGCCATCCGGGGATGTCCATGCCCAAACGGAGCCCCATGCTCGACAGCACTTCCTTGATTTCGTTCAAGGACTTGCGACCGAAGTTCGGCGTGCGAAGCATTTCTGCTTCGCTCTTGCCGACCAGATCGCCGATATAAATAATGTTGTCGTTCTTCAGGCAGTTTGCGCTGCGCACCGACAGTTCCAGTTCGTCGACCTTCTTGAGCAGGTAACGGTTGAGCTGGTTGGTGTCGCTCTCGCTGACCGGACCGCTGCCGCCCATACCCGAAGCCGGGGCCGCCATGCCGATGATCGGCGACTGGCTGACCGACGCGCTGTCGTCGAAGTGGACGAACAGGCTCAGCTGATCCTGCAGGATGCGCGCGGCATAGGCTACCGCGTCATCGGGCGTGATCGTGCCGTCGGTCTCGATCGTCAGCGTCAGCTTGTCATAGTCGAGCTCCTGTCCGACGCGGGTGTTTTCCACCTTGTACGCGACTTGCTTGACCGGCGAATAGAGCGCGTCGACCGGGACCAGGCCGATCGGCGCATCGGCCGGGCGGTTGGACGCGGCGGCAACATAGCCCTTCCCCGTGTCGGCAGTCAGCTCCATGTTGAGCGTCGCGCCTTCGTCGAGGTGACAGATCAGCAGATCGGGGTTCATCACCTCGATGTCGCCCGACATCGCGATCATGCCGGCGGTGACGTCGGCCGGGCCGGTCGCCGAAAGCTGCAGGCGCTTCGGCCCCTCGCCCTGCATGCGCAGCGCGATCTGCTTCACGTTCAGCACGATGTCGGTGACATCTTCACGAACGCCCGCCAGCGAGCTGAACTCGTGCAGAACGTTTTCGATCTTGATGCTGGTGACGGCCGCACCCTGCAGCGACGACAGCAGCACGCGGCGCAGTGCGTTGCCCAGCGTCAGGCCGAAGCCGCGCTCCAACGGCTCGGCGACGAACGTCGCACGGCGCTTTGCATCACCCGACGGCTTCTTTTCGAGCGCGACGGGCTTCTTCAGTTCCTGCCAGTTTTTGGAGTTTACGGCCACGGTTTTCCCCTTGGGGTTGGGCGATCCGCTCGTCAGCGGGTCAGCCAGAGACTCAGAAATATTGCCCTCAGCGAGCATGAATGCGTCCAAAATCAGACGCGCCGACGCTTTGAGGGGCGCACGCCATTGTGCGGGATCGACGTCACGTCGCGGATGCTCGTGATGTTGAAGCCGACGGCCTGAAGCGCGCGGAGCGCCGACTCACGGCCCGAACCGGGGCCCTTGACCTCGACCTCGAGCGTGCGGACGCCGTGTTCGGACGCCTTCTTGCCGGCGTCTTCGGCAGCAACCTGCGCAGCATAAGGAGTCGACTTACGCGATCCCTTGAAGCCCATCATGCCGGCGCTCGACCAGCTGATCGTGTTGCCCTGCGCGTCGGTGATCGTGATCATCGTGTTGTTGAAACTGGCGTTCACATGCGCGACGCCGGAGGTGATGTTTTTGCGTTCGCGCTTTTTAATGCGCTGGGGTTCGCGTGCCATTTTTATGCTGTCCTAATCTGACGAAAGCTGCGGCCGTTAAAGGCGCTGCTTATTTTTTCTTGCCGGCAATCGGTTTGGCCTTACCCTTGCGGGTGCGCGCGTTGGTGTGCGTGCGCTGTCCGCGGACCGGAAGGCCCTTGCGATGACGGAGACCGCGGTAGCAGGCCAGGTCCATCAGGCGCTTGATGTTCTGCGACACAGTGCGGCGCAGATCGCCCTCGACGGTGTAGCCCGCATCGATCGCTTCGCGGATCTGAAGCACTTCCTGATCGGTCAGGTCCTGGACGCGCGCCGATTCGGCAATGCCCAGCTTCGTCGTAATTTCCTTGGCCTTGGTATTCCCAATGCCGTGGATGTAGGTCAGCGCAATATGAACGCGCTTGTTGGTGGGAATATTAACTCCCGCAATACGTGCCATTAAAAATTCTCCCAGCTCCACAGGGTGTCTGGCAAGCCACCCCATCTCAAAGCGTTATTCCCGAAAACGACGAAAACACGGCGCGTGCAAAAGCACTGCCGGTAAACGGGCTGCGGGAAGACAGCGTCGATACGGTTGGTGCATCAAGCTGTCAAGCGAGTCGCACCGAAAAAATGCGCGGTTAAACCACCCCGTACGCCAGCATCGCATCGGCAACTTTCTTGAATCCGGCGATGTTCGCGCCCTTCACATAATCGCAATGCCCGGTCGCGTCGGTCCCATATTCCAGACAGCGGCCGTGGATACCCTCCATGATATCGAGGAGCAGCTGCTGAAGCTGGTCCTCCTTCCACGAAATGCGTGCCGAGTTCTGGCTCATTTCGAGACCCGAAACCGCAACCCCGCCCGCATTGGCAGCTTTACCCGGCGCGAACAGGATTTTGGCATCCTTGAACACATGCACACCCGCAAGATCGGTCGGCATGTTCGCGCCTTCGCTGACCGCCATACAACCGTTGGCGATCAGCAGCTTCGCGTCCTCGCCCAGCAATTCGTTCTGGGTTGCACAGGGGAGTGCGACGTCGCATGGCACAGCCCAAGGCGTCTTACCTGGCGTAAAGGTCGAACCCGGGAACGCTTCGAGATATTCCTTGATCCGCCCGCGTCGGACGGTCTTCAGCGTTTTGACCCAGTTGATCTTTTCCTGGTCGAGGCCGGCGGGGTCGTGGATGAAGCCCTCGCTGTCGCTGAGCGTCACCACCTTACCCCCCAGTTGTACGACTTTCTCGGCCGCATGGGTGGCGACATTGCCCGATCCCGAAATGACGGCGGTCTTTCCGACGAGGTCCTGCCCTTTGGTCTTGAGCATGTTGGCGAGGAAATAGACCGCGCCATAGCCCGTCGCTTCGGTCCGGATCAGCGATCCGCCGTATTCCAGGCCCTTACCGGTCAGCACGCCGGTGAACTCACCCGTGATGCGTTTGTACTGGCCGAACATATAGCCGATTTCGCGCCCGCCGACGCCGATGTCGCCTGCGGGGACGTCCACATCGGCACCAATATGTCGGTAGAGTTCGGTCATCAGTGACTGACAGAAACGCATGACTTCACCGTCGGACTTGCCCTTCGGATTGAAGTTCGATCCGCCCTTGCCACCGCCCATCGGCAGGCCGGTCAACGCGTTCTTGAACGTCTGTTCGAACGCCAGGAATTTCAGCACGCTTTCGGTCACGCTCGGGTGAAAGCGTATGCCGCCCTTATATGGTCCGATCGCGTTGTTGTTCTGGACGCGCCACCCGCGCTGGACGCGGATATTGCCTTTGTCGTCCTGCCAGCAAACGCGGAACGAGATCACCCGGTCGGGCTCCGCGATCCGGCGCAAAATCTGCGCGCTATGATATTTTTCCTTGTCGGCCATGAAGTCGAAAATGTCCTCGGCAACCTCGGTCACTGCCTGGACAAACTCGGGCTGCCCCGGATTGCGCTTCTTTACGCCCTCGACAAACGTATTCAGATCCACGTGGTCGTGTACGGCCATGACATCGCCCCCTGCAGCTGGTGTGCGCAGACCCTGCCGCCCTCTTGAGTCGGGGCGATGCCCACAAGCTAGCAGGAATGTGCCGGGCGTGAAGAGGTACTAAACGGTAGCGAGAATCTTCTCGATGGCCGCGCTCACGTGACCGATATCGGCCATGCCATCAATCCGTGCCAGCAGGCCCCGGGCTTCATAGATCGGCAGGATCGGCGCGGTCTTGGCCCGATATTCGGCCATGCGGGTCCGTACCGTTTCGGCATTGTCGTCGGGACGGCGCTTGAACTCGGTCGAGCCGCATGTGTCGCACACGCCATCGACCTTCGGCTTGGCATAGCGATCGTGATAACCAGTGCCGCATTTGGCGCAGGTATAGCGCCCGGTAATCCGGTCGATCAGCGCATCTTCATCGACTTCGAGTTCGATGACATGGTCGAGTGTACGCTTGCGCGCCGCCAGCAGTTCGTCGAGCAATTCGGCCTGACGCGCCGTGCGCGGATACCCGTCGAAGATCACGCCCTTTGCCGGGTCGATCTCGTCCAGATGTTCGCCGAGGATCTGGGCCATCAATTCGTCGGGGAACAGCTTGCCTGCCTTCATGATCTCGTCGGCCATCTTGCCCACGTCGGTCCCGGCCTTGACGGCCGCGCGCAGGATGTCGCCGGTCGACAACTGGACCATGTCGTGTTCGGCCACCAGGCGCGCCGCCTGCGTGCCTTTTCCCGCTCCAGGCGGCCCCAGCAGGATGATATTCATGCGGTCGCCCTCCCCTAGATAAAACGGTCCGCCTGTTAGCGGTTCCGTGCGCCCTTCAACTTCGACTTCTTGATCAGGTCGCCATATTGATGCGCCAGCAGATGGCTCTGGATCTGCGTGACCGTGTCCATCGTCACGTTGACGACGATCAGCAAGCTGGTCCCGCCCAGCGCCAGGCTGGTGATCCCCATCTGCGAAATCGCGAATTCAGGGACCAGACAGATAAAGGTCAGATAGGCAGCGCCGATCACGGTGATCCGCGTCAGCACATAGTCGAGATAAATCTCGGTCGTCTTGCCCGGGCGGATACCCGGCACGAAACCGCCATATTTCTTCAGGTTCTCGGCCGTTTCCTCCGGATTGAAGACCACGGCGGTGTAGAAGAAGCTGAAGAAGATGATGCCTGCACCATAGAGTGCCATGTACAGCGGCGACCCGTGCTGGAGCGCGGAGGTCACCTGCAGCATGATGTCGCCCCAGGCGCTTTCGCCCGCGACACTCTTGCCCGCGAACTGCGCCACGGTCAGCGGCATCAGCAGCAGCGAGGACGCAAAGATCGGCGGAATAACACCCGACGTGTTGATCTTGAGCGGCAGGAAGCTCTTGTCGCCCTGCATCATCCCGCGCGCGGTCTGGCGCTTGGGATACTGGATCAGCACCCGGCGCTGCGCCCGCTCCATGAAACATATGCCCGCGATCAGCCCGACGGCGAGCACCAGCATGACGAGGATCAGCAGCGGGTTCATCGTGCCCGTCCGCGCCCCTTCGAACAGGTTGACGACCGCGCGCGGCAGCTGGCTGACGATGCCCGCCATGATGATCAGCGACACGCCGTTACCGATACCCCGGCTGGTGATCTGCTCGCCCAGCCACATCAGGAACATCGTGCCGCCGATGAGCGAAACGACGCAGGTGATGCGGAACAGCAGACCCGGTTCGATGACCGCAGAAATGCCCTGTGCCGCACCCCAGTTTTCGAGGCCGACGGCAATAAACCATCCCTGAATCGCGGTCAGGAACACCGTGCCGTAGCGCGTGTACTGGTTGAGCCGCTTGCGCCCGCTCTCGCCCTCTTTCTTGATCGCAGCGAGCTGTGGCGACAGCGACGTCGCGAGCTGAACCACGATGGAGGCGGTGATATAGGGCATCACGCCGAGCGCAATCACGCTCATGCGCTCAAGCGCACCGCCCGAGAAATTGTTAAAAAAGTCGAGCACGCCACCGCGCGTCGTGTTGTACAACGTCGCCAGTGCGCGCGGATCGACACCGGGCAGCGGCACATGGCTGAGGAAACGGAAGACGATCAACGTACCGAGCGTGAACCACAGGCGTTTGCGGAGCTCGGTGGCCTGGGCAAATTTGCCGAGGCTGATGTTGCTGGCCATGCGGTCGGCTGCGGATGCCATGAGTGCGTGTGTTCCTGATACTTCAGCTCGAAAGCTCAGCGCGTCATATAGGGCGGCAAGACGCGATGTCTAACCGCCCGGTATGAAATCAGGCTTTGGCGGCAGCTTTCTTCGCTTCCTTGTCCGCGGCCTTCGCCTTCTGGACGGTGCGATGCTTGGCCTTGGCCTTGTCGGCTGCGGCGACGACTTCGATCACTTCGACCGAACCGCCAGCGGCTTCGATGGCTTCGCGCGCGCCCTTCGACACGCCGGCAACCTTGAACGTCAGCTTGGCCGAGAACGCACCCTTGCCCAGCAGGCGGACGCCGTCCGTGCCGCCGCGCGCGAGGCCGACGGCCTGCAGCGCGGCATGGTCGATCACGCCGTCGAACTTAGTGCCACCATCGACCAGCTTCTGGATCATGCCCAGATTGGCCTCGGCATAGTCCTTGGCAAAGATGTTGTTGAAGCCACGCTTCGGCAGACGCATGTGGAGCGGCATCTGACCGCCCTCGAAGCCGTTAATGCTGACGCCCGAACGGCTGGTCTGGCCCTTCTGGCCGCGACCGGCGGTCTTGCCCTTGCCCGAACCGATGCCGCGCGCCACGCGCATACGGCTTTTACGGGCACCCGCGTTGTCTTTGATTTCGTTCAGTTTCATTGCACTCGCTTTCGCTTTTGTCGCGCCAATTGATGAAGAGGTTCAGGGTTACCCCTGCACCTCGACCATGTGCCGCACCTTGCGGATCATGCCACGGACTTCGGGGCTGTCCTGCAGTTCCGAAACCTTGTGCATCTTGTTGAGGCCCAGACCGACGAGCGTTGCGCGCTGGTCGGCTGTGCGGCGGATGGGCGAACCCGTCTGCTTGATCTTGATGGTTGCCATGTCAGCTTACTCTGCAATTGCCGCAGCGTCGGCTTCCGCCGTCTGCGAACCGCCGCGACCCAACAGGTCGGCGATCTTTTTGCCACGACGCTGTGCAACCGACTTTGGCGAGGTCTGCTCGACCAGCGCTTCGAAGGTTGCCCGGATCATGTTGTACGGGTTCGACGTGCCGACCGACTTGGTCACCACATCTGCGACACCCAGCGATTCGAAGATGGCGCGCATCGGGCCACCCGCGATGATGCCGGTTCCCTGCGGTGCTGAGCGCAACGTCACTCGACCGGCACCGAAGTGGCCGTTGCCGTCATGATGCAGGGTACGACCGTCGCGCAGAGGCACGCGGATCATCTTCTTCTTGGCCGCTGCCGTCGCCTTCGAAATGGCTTCGGGCACTTCGCGCGCCTTGCCATGACCAAAGCCTGCACGACCCTTGCCGTCGCCGACGACGACAAGTGCTGCAAAGCCGAAGCGCTTGCCGCCCTTCACCGTCTTCGAGACGCGGTTGATGTGGACGAGCTTTTCAATCAGCTCTTCGCCACCATCGTCGCGCGGACCGCCGCCATCGCGGCGTGCACGGTTGCCGTCGTTACGACCGCGATTACCGCCGGGGCCGCTGTTGCCGCCGCGACCGCCACGAGGGGCGCCGCGTCCGCCGCCCGGACCGCCACGGCCCGGTGCATCGGTGGGTGCTGCCGCAATATCGGCTTCGGGAGCCGCGGTGATTTCGGTTTCGTCAGCCATTTAGAACTCCAATCCGCCTTCGCGGGCACCCTCGGCCACCGCTTTCACGCGGCCATGGAACAGAAAACCGCCACGATCGAACACGACGCTGGTGATGCCAGCGGCCTTCGCACGCTCGGCGACGACCTTGCCGACGGCAGTTGCCGCATCGACAGTCGCACCGGTCTTGGCCCGGGCGTCCTTCTCCAGCGACGAAGCCGCAGCAACAGTCGTGCCCGCCGTATCGTCGATGATCTGGGCGTAGATATGACGGCCCGAACGGTGCACCGACAGGCGCGGACGGGTCGTGCCCTTGGCGCGCAGCTTGGTGCGCACGCGTTGGCGGCGCTTCGCAAAAGGATCGAGCTTGGCCATTACTTCTTCTTACCCTCTTTGCGGAAGATGAACTCGCCGCGGTATTTGATACCCTTGCCCTTGTACGGCTCGGGCTTGCGCCAGCGGCGGATTTCAGCTGCGAGCTGACCGACCCTCTGCTTGTCGTTGCCCGTGATGATGACCGTGGTCTGGTCGGGCGTCTTGACGTCCAGATCGCTCGGCACGTCGATATCGACGTCATGCGAGTAACCGAGCTGCAGCTTGAGCTTGTTGCCCTGTGCATTGGCACGGTAGCCGACGCCGGTGATCTCGAGCGTCTTGGTAAAGCCCTCGGTCACGCCGGTGACCAGGTTCTGCACCAACGTCCGCTGCATGCCCCAGAATGCCCGGGCCGCCTTGGTCGCGTTGGCCGGCTGCACCGAAATGCTGCCGTCTTCGATTCCATAGCTGATCTCGTCGCGCATCGTCAGCGTCAGGGTGCCCTTGGGCCCCTTCACCGAGATGACGCCGCCGTCCATCGTCGCCGTGACACCGGCGGGAACAGGAACGGGCTTTTTCCCGATACGGCTCATCAGAATACCTCCGCCAGGACTTCGCCGCCGACATTGTGCTCGCGCGCTTCCGCGTCGGAGAGCACGCCGCGCGGCGTGGACACGATCGTGATGCCGAGGCCGTTGCGAACGCGCGGCAATTCCTTGCTGCCCGAATAGACGCGGCGACCCGGCTTCGAGACGCGCGCCACGTGACGGATCGCGGGCTGGCCCTCGAAATACTTCAGCTCGATACGGATACCCGCGTGGCCGGCGACTTCTTCCGAAGTGTAGCCACGGATGTAACCCTCGCGCTGGAGCACGTCGAGCACGCGAACGCGCAGCTTCGACGACGGCGTCAGGACGCTGTCCTTCTTTGCCTGCAGCCCATTACGGATGCGGGTGAGCATATCACCCAGGGGATCGGTCAATGCCATGTCTAAACCCTTACCAGCTCGACTTCGTGACGCCGGGGATCATGCCTTTGTTGGCAAGATCACGCAGCTGAATACGGCAGAGCCGGAACTTGCGATAATAAGCGCGGGGACGACCGGTGATTTCGCACCGGTTGCGCACGCGCGTCGGATTGGCGTTACGCGGCAGCGCCGACATCTTCAGACGCGCCATCAGGCGGTCCGTGTCATCGGCACTGTTGTCATCGGCAATCGCGCGAAGTGCCGCGAACTTGTGAGCATACTGCTTCACCATCGCCTTGCGCTTCTCGTTCTTGTTGATCGAGCTCTTCTTTGCCATCGCTCAGGCCGCCTTCTTCTGTTCGGTCGCTTCTTCGACGATTGGGAAAGGAAATCCGAACAACCGAAGCAGCTCACGCGCTTCGTCATCGGTCCGTGCCGTCGTCGCGACGATAACGTCCATCCCGCGGGTGACGTCGACTTTGTCGTAGCTGATCTCAGGGAAGATCAGCTGTTCCTTGATGCCGCAGGCATAATTGCCACGACCATCGAAGCTCTTGGGGTTCAGCCCACGGAAATCGCGAACGCGCGGCAGCGCGATCGTGATGAACCGGTCGAGGAATTCGTACATCCGCTCGCGACGCAGCGTGACCTTACAGCCGATCGGCATGCCTTCACGCAGCTTGAACTGCGCGATCGAGGTCTTCGCCTTGGTGATCACTGGCTTCTGGCCCGCAATCGCCTCCATCTCGGCAGCTGCCGAATCGACGCGCTTCTTGTCCTGCGTCGCATCGCCCACGCCCATGTTCAGGACGATCTTGTCGAGACGCGGAACCTGCATCGGGTTCGTGTAACCGAACTTCTCGGTCATCGCCTTGATGTAACGCTCTTCATAGAGCTTCTGCATGCGCGGCTTGTATTTGGACTCAGCCATTGATCAGCTCCCCGGACCGCACAGCGACCCGAACTTTTTTGCCATCACGAACTTCGAAACGGACGCGCGTTGGCTTGCCCGTCTTCGGATCCTCGAGGGCAACCTTCGACACGTGCATCGGTGCTTCGAACTTATCGAGGCCACCCTGCGGGTTTTCCTGGCTCGCCTTGCGGTGACGCGTGGCAATGTTGACGCCCGACACGATGACCTTGCCATCCTTGGGGATCGACTTGGTCACTTCGCCATGCTTGCCCTTGTCCTTGCCGGACAGGACGACGACCTTGTCGCCTTTCTTGATCTTCAGTGCCGACATCACAGCACCTCCGGCGCGAGCGAAATGATCTTCATGTAGTTTTTCGCGCGAAGCTCGCGGCACACCGGCCCGAAGATACGGGTGCCGATCGGCTCCTAATTCTTGTTGACCAGCACCGCGGCATTGCCGTCGAAGCGGATCGTCGAGCCATCGGCACGATGAATGTCCTTGGCGGTGCGAACGATGACGGCACGGTGCACGTCGCCCTTCTTCACCTTACCACGGGGTGCGGCTTCCTTGATCGACACGACGATTACGTCGCCGACGCCGGCAAAGCGCCGCTTCGATCCGCCCAGCACCTTGATGCACTGGACTCGCTTCGCGCCGCTGTTGTCTGCGACGTCGAGGTTGGACTGCATCTGGATCATTATGCGTTATCCTCGACCCCGGTGTCGGCCACGCCGCCACCATCGATAACTTTCCATGTCTTCAGCTTGCTGATCGGCGCGCACTCTTCGATGCGGACGGTCTGGCCCAGCTTGAACGCATTCGCCTCGTCATGGGCGTGATACTTCTTCGACCGACGAATGATCTTCCCGTACAGAGGGTGCTTCACCTTCCGCTCGACATTGACCACCACGGTCTTTTCGCCCTTGTCTGAGACAATGACGCCGGTGAGAACGCGCTTTGGCATCGCTCTGCTATCCTTACTTCGCCGCAGCCGCGTCGCGCGCGGTCTGGAGCGTCTTGATCTGCGCGATGGTGCGACGCACCTCGCGAACACGGCTCGGCTTTTCTAGCTGATTGGTCGCTGCCTGGAAACGGAGGTTGAACGCCTCGCGCTTCAGCTCGGTCAACTGACCCAGCAGCTCGTCGTCGGTCTTGACGCGAAGATCGGCAATCTTGGCCATCTTATTTGGCTCCCAGATGCGAAAAGTCGCCGAGACGGGCTACGACCTTGGTCTTGATCGGCAGCTTTTCCATGGCACGGCTGAACGCGACGGCCGCAATCGGACCCGGAACGCCGTCCAGTTCGAACAAAATACGACCGGGCTTGACGCGCGCGGCCCAATATTCCGGCGCACCCTTGCCCTTGCCCATGCGGACTTCGGCAGGCTTGGACGAAACTGGCACGTCCGGGAACACGCGGATCCACAACCGACCCTGACGGCGGATGTGACGCGTGATCGCACGGCGAGCAGCTTCGATCTGACGCGCGGTCAGACGATCCGGCTCAAGCGCCTTCAGACCGTACGAACCGAAGTTCAGGTCCGTGCCGCCCTTGGCGTCGCCCTTGATCCGACCCTTGAAGGCCTTGCGGAATTTGGTCTTTTTAGGTTGCAGCATTTCTGATCAGCCTATCAGCGACGGTCGGACTGCGGACGGACGCCGGAAGTCTGCGCTTCCATCATCAGCCGCTCCTGCGAGAGCGGGTCGTGACCCAGGATCTCGCCCTTGAAAATCCACACCTTGATGCCGCACACGCCATAGGCGGTGTGTGCTTCATGCCAGGCATAGTCGACGTGCGCGCGCAGCGTGTGCAGCGGCACACGGCCCTCGCGGTACCATTCGGTCCGCGCGATTTCCGCGCCACCCAAACGACCGGCACAGGTGATCCGGATACCCTCGGCACCCAGACGCAGCGCCGACTGAACCGCACGCTTCATGGCGCGACGGAAGGCGATACGACGCTCGAGCTGATCGGCAACGCCCTGCGCGACCAGCTTGGCGTCGATCTCGGGCTTGCGGATCTCAACGATGTTCAGCGAGACGTCCGACGACGTCATCGAACCGATCGTCTTGCGCAGCTTTTCGATATCCGCGCCCTTTTTGCCGATGATGACACCGGGGCGAGCTGCGTAGATCGAAATGCGGCACAGCTTGGCGGGACGCTCGATGACGACCTTCGAAATCGCGGCCTGCGGCATCGACTTGAAGATGAACGTACGGATTTTCAGGTCTTCGAGCAGCAGACGACCATAGTCGGCACCTTCCGCATACCAGCGGCTGTCCCACGTCCGGTTGATCTGGAGCCGGAGCCCGATCGGGTTGGATTTCTGACCCATATTAGGCTTCCTGATCCTGAACTTCGCGCACGACGACGCGCAAACGGCTGAACGGCTTCACGATGCGGGCCGATCGACCACGCGCGCGAGTGGCAAAGCGCTTCATGCTGAGGCCCTTGCCGACACTCGCCTCGGTGACGACGAGCGCGTCGACGTCGAGGTTGTGGTTGTTCTCGGCATTGGCGATCGCCGAGGCCAGGCACTTGCGGACATCGACAGCCATCGACTTGGTCGAGAACTGAAGGATGTTCATCGCATCGCCCGCCTTGCGGTTGCGGATGAGCGCAGCAACGAGACCCAGCTTCTGTGCCGAGCCGCGGATCGCGGTCGATGTCGCCAGCGCCTCGTTATCGGCGACGCGACGGGGGGATTTAGGCTTGGACATCAGCGCTTGCCCTTCTTGTCGGCGGCGTGGCCCGGGAAGTAGCGTGTCGGCGCGAACTCGCCGAGCTTCATGCCGACCATGTCCTCGTTGACCGAGACGGGAACGAACTTGCGTCCGTTGTAGACACTGAAGGTCAGGCCGACGAACTGCGGCAGGATCGTCGAGCGACGCGACCAGGTCTTGATCGGCGCACGCGTATTGGTGTCCTGTGCGGTCTCTGCCTTTTTCAGCAGATGCAGGTCGACGAACGGACCTTTCCAGACTGAGCGGGCCATGACTACCTCTTCTTCTTGGCGTGACGCGACCGGATGATCATCTTGTCGGTCGATTTGTTGTGACGTGTACGCGCGCCCTTGGTCGGCTTGCCCCACGGCGTAACCGGGTGACGGCCGCCCGAGGTCCGGCCTTCACCACCGCCGTGCGGATGGTCGACCGGGTTTTTGGCAACACCGCGGGTTAGTGGGCGAATGCCCTTCCAGCGGTTGCGACCGGCCTTGGCGAGGTTAGTGTTGGCGTTGTCGGGGTTCGACACCGCGCCCACCGTCGCCATGCAGGTCGCATGGATGTAGCGCTGCTCGCCCGAATTCAGGCGAACGATGACCATGCCGCGGTCGCGACCCACGACCTGCACGTAGGTGCCGGCCGAACGGGCGATCTGGGCACCCTTGCCGGGCTTCATCTCGACGTTGTGGACGATGGTGCCGACGGGCATCTGGCCCAGCTCCATCGCGTTGCCCGGCTTCACGTCGGTCTTCTTGCCGGCGATCACCTTGTCACCGACGGCCAGACGCTGCGGCGCGATGATGTAACGCTGGTCGACTTTGCCCTCGGCATCGGTGCCATAGTTCACCAGTGCGATGAAGGCGGTGCGGTTGGGATCGTATTCCAGACGCTCGATCGTGCCTTCGACGTCCCAGTTGCGACGCTTGAAGTCGATGAAGCGGTAGCTCTGCTTGTGGCCGCCCGCGATGCCGCGGCTGGTCACATGGCCCTTGTTGTTGCGGCCGCCGGTCTTGTGCTTGCCTTCGGTCAGCGCCTTGACGGGCTTGCCCTTCCACAGCGACGATTTGTCGACGAGGATCAGGCCGCGGCGTGCGGGGCTGGTCGGGTTATAATGCTTAAGTGCCATGGCTTAAATTCCCGTGGTCACGTCGATCGACTGGCCTTCGGCCAGACGAACGATTGCCTTCTTGAAGTCGGACCGGGTGTAGGGCGCGCCCTTCCACTTCTTGGTCTTACCCTTTTGAACGATGGTGTTCACGTTCAGCACGTTCACGCTGAACAGCGCCTCGACCGCGGCCTTGATCTGCGGCTTGGTGGCCGAGTTCGCGACCTTGAACACAACCGCGTTGTGCTCGCTGACCATCGTTGCTTTTTCGGTGATGTAGGGCGCGACGATCACGTCATAATGACGCAACTCGACTGCCTTGGCTGCTGGCGCCTTAGCCATTGAACCGTGCCTCCAGCTTTTCGACGGCCGCGCGGGTCAGAACCAGCGTGTCGGCCTTCAGGATGTCATAGACGTTGGCGCCAACGGCGGGCAGCACATTGATCATGTGCAGGTTCGCCGAAGCGTGCGCGAAGCTGGTGTCGACCGTGTCGCCGTCGATGACGAGCGCGCGGGTCGCGTTCCAGCTGGCGAAGCTCGAAGCCAGCGCCTTGGTCTTGCCGTCGGCGATTGTCAGGCTGTCCATAACGATCAGCTTGCCGTCGCGTGCCTTGCTCGACAGCGCCATCTTCAGGCCCATCGCACGAACCTTCTTGTTCAGGCTCGGGTTGAAGTCACGCAGACGGGCACCGTGGGCCTTACCACCGCCGATAAACGTCGGGCCGCGACGGTTACCGTGACGGGCAGTACCGCCACCCTTCTGGTTGCCGAACTTCTTGCCGGTACGGGCAACGTCGGCGCGCTCTCGGGTCGGACGTGCAGTCGCACGACGCTTTTCAAGCTGCCAGGTGACGACCCGGTGCAGGATGTCCGCACGCGGCTCGACTCCAAACACGTCGTCGTTGAGTTCGATGGTCGCCTTACCGGCACCTTCGAAGGTTGAGATCGGGAGCTTCATGATCAGCCTTCCTGGCTCGAGTTGGCGCCCGGATCGAGCTGAGCATCGACCTGACCTGCGCCCGCCTCGTCCGACGCGATGACGCCTGCAGCGACTGCGTCGTCACCGGGCAACGGCTCCATCTCGTGGACGGCACCGGCCTCGACTTCGGCAGTGGTGGCTTCTTCGTCATGCTCCTTGCGGCGCAGCGACGCGGGATACGGCGCATCGGCGTGACGCGCGACCTTCACCGAATCCTTGACCGTCAGCCAGGTACCCTTGTGACCGGGAACCGAACCCTTCACGAACAGAAGTCCGCGCGCGACGTCGGTCGACACGATTTCCAGGTTCTGTTGGGTGCGCTCTTTGTCACCCATGTGACCGGCCATCTTCTTGCCCTTGAACACCTTGCCGGGGTCCTGGCGCTGGCCGGTCGAACCGAGCGAACGGTGCGAAACCGAAACGCCGTGGGTGGCGCGCAGGCCACCGAAGTTCCAGCGCTTCATACCGCCCTGGAAACCCTTGCCCTGCGTATGGCCCGATACGTCGACGAGCTGACCTGCAACGAAATGGTCGGCGGCGATTTCCGCGCCGACATCGATCAGGGCATCTTCCGACACCCGGAATTCAACCAGACGCGCTTTCGGCTCCACTTCGGCCTTACCGAAATGGCCGCGCTGCGGCTTGGCGACGTTCTTGGCCTTGGCCGTGCCAGCACCCAGCTGAACCGCGACATAGCCGTCACGATCCGCGGTCTTGTGCGCCACGACCTGATTGTTCTCGAGTGCCAGGACGGTGACAGGCACATGGCGCCCATCGTCCTGGAACAAACGGGTCATCCCCATTTTCTTTGCAATAACTCCGGTTCTCACCGGCATTCTCCTTACGTCAGAGGCGCACGGAAAATCGCTTCCCGCGCGCTTGGCTTGCCCAAATATCGAAACGTGCCCCGTCCGGGCTTTTCCCCTTGCCGAAGCGGGGGAGGACGGGGACGCGGCCCGGGCAAGCCCGGCGGTATCCCTTATCTCGTTCGCGGCGAATCGGTGAACCGACTGCTGCGGAGGCGGGCCATTAGGCCAGCCCGTTGACGTAGTCAACAAGCCACCCCCGCTTTGCGGGGGTCAAAAGCCGAATTGGCCTCAGGCCAATTTGATCTCTACGTCAACGCCAGCGGCAAGATCGAGCTTCATCAAAGCATCGACCGTCTGCGGCGTCGGCTGCACGATGTCGAGCAGCCGCTTGTAGGTGCGAACCTCGAACTGCTCGCGCGACTTCTTGTCGACGTGCGGGCCGCGGTTGACCGTGAACTTCTCGATGCGCGTCGGCAACGGAATGGGACCACGGATGAGAGCGCCAGTGCGCTTGGCAGTGTCGGCGATGTCGCCGGTCGCCTGGTCGAGCACACGATGGTCGAATGCCTTCAGACGAATACGGATATTCTGCGTTTCCATGATCTCACCGATGCGAAAGAGCCAACCCGCTTTCGCGGGCTAAAAATAAGTCGAGCCGCCCGGCTGCTTCAAGACAACCGGGCGGCTCTGATTCGTTACTACTACTTCGTGATCGAAGCGACAACCCCTGAGCCGACGGTACGACCGCCTTCACGGATCGAGAAGCGCAGACCCTGCTCCATCGCGATCGGCGCGATGAGCTTGACGCCCAGCTGCACGTTGTCGCCCGGCATCACCATTTCGGTGCCGGCCGGAAGAATGACTTCGCCGGTCACGTCGGTGGTGCGGAAGTAGAACTGCGGACGATAGTTCGCAAAGAACGGCGTGTGACGGCCACCCTCGTCCTTCGACAGGACGTAGACTTCCGAGGTGAACTCGGTGTGCGGCTTGATCGAGCCGGGCTTGCAGAGAACCTGCCCGCGCTCGACTTCTTCACGACCGACGCCACGGATAAGCGCGCCGATGTTGTCGCCGGCCTGACCCTGATCGAGCAGCTTGCGGAACATTTCGACGCCGGTGCAGACCGTCTTCTTGGTGTCCTTGAGGCCGACGATTTCGACTTCCTCGCCAACCTTGACGATTCCCTGCTCGACGCGACCGGTCACAACCGTACCGCGACCCGAGATCGAGAACACGTCCTCGATCGGCATCAGGAAGGGCAGGTCGAGCGGACGCGCAGGCTGCGGGATCCAGCTGTCGACAGCCTGCATCAGCTTCAGCACGGCGTCATGGCCGAGCGTCGGGTTGGTGTCGTTCAACGCACACGTCGCCGAACCCTGGATGATCGGAATGTTGTCGCCGTCGAAATCATACTTCGACAGAAGCTCACGGATTTCCATTTCGACGAGCTCGAGGATTTCGGCATCGTCGACCAGATCGACCTTGTTCATGAACACGACCAGCTGCGGCACGCCGACCTGACGGGCGAGCAGGATGTGCTCGCGGGTCTGGGGCATCGGGCCGTCGGTTGCGGACACGACGAGGATACCACCGTCCATCTGCGCGGCACCCGTGATCATGTTCTTCACATAATCGGCGTGGCCCGGGCAATCGACGTGCGCATAGTGGCGGTCGGCGGTTTCATATTCGACGTGCGCGGTCGAAATGGTGATGCCGCGGGCGCGCTCTTCGGGCGCCTTGTCGATGTTGGCATAGCTGGTGAACGTGGCACCGCCGGTTTCGGCCAGCACCTTGGTGATCGCTGCGGTCAGCGAGGTCTTGCCATGGTCGACGTGACCGATGGTGCCGATGTTGCAGTGCGGCTTCGTCCGCTCGAACTTTGCTTTCGCCATTTTTCCTACCTTCGTGGTCTAAATCGTTGCGGGGAGAACCGCGTGCGGCGGTCCCCATAGTGACAAAATTATGATTACGCCAGCTTCGCCTTGACCTCTTCGGCCACGTTCGCTGGAACCTCGTCATAATGCGAGAATTGCATCGAATATTGCGCGCGACCCTGAGTGAACGAACGCAAAGTATTCACGTAACCGAACATGTTGGCGAGCGGGACCATGGCCTCGACCGTTTGTGCGTTGCCGCGCGAATCGGTGCCCTGGATCTGCCCGCGGCGTGAGTTCATGTCGCCGATGACGTCGCCCAGATAATCTTCCGGAGTAACGACCTCCACCTTCATGATCGGCTCAAGCAGCTTGATGCCCGCCTTCTGCGCCGCTTCGCGCATCGCGGCACGGGCACAGATTTCGAACGCCAGCGCCGACGAGTCGACGTCGTGATACGCGCCGTCATACAGCGAGATTTCGAAATCGATGATCGGGAAGCCGATCAGCGAACCCGACGCAGCGGTCTCGCGCATGCCCTTTTCGACCGACGGGATATATTCCTTCGGAATGTTACCGCCCTTGACGTCATCGCTGAAGATGATGCCCGAACCGCGCTCGCCCGGCGTGACCGTGAACTTCACGCGACCGAACTGACCCGATCCACCCGACTGCTTCTTGTGGGTGTAATCGATGTCGACCTTCTTCGCGAGATATTCGCGATAGGCGACCTGCGGTGCGCCGACGTTGGCCTCGACCTTGAACTCGCGCTTCATGCGATCGACCATGATCTCGAGGTGAAGCTCGCCCATCCCCTTCAGGATGGTCTGGCCCGATTCGTGATCGGTAGACACGCGGAACGACGGATCTTCGCGCGCAAGACGGTTGAGCGCGACACCCATCTTTTCCTGGTCGGCCTTGGTCTTGGGTTCGACGGAAACTTCGATCACGGGATCGGGGAATTCCATCCGCTCCAGGATGATCGGGTCGGCCTGCGAACACAACGTGTCGCCCGTCGTCGTGTCCTTCAGACCCGCGAGCGCCACGATGTCGCCGGCATAGGCGACCTGAATATCTTCGCGGTCGTTGGCATGCATCAGCAGCATGCGGCCGACCTTTTCCTTCTTGTCCTTGACCGAGTTCTGGACCGACGAGGCGGTTTCCAGCTTGCCCGAATAGATGCGGGCAAAGGTCAGGGTGCCGACGAACGGATCGTTCATGATCTTGAACGCCAATGCCGAGAACGGCGCGTCATCGCTGGCCGCACGCGAATCTTCGGTCACGCCGTCGAGCTTCAGGCCATTGATGGCGGGAACGTCGAGCGGCGACGGCAGGTAATCGACAACGGCGTCGAGCAGGGGCTGGACGCCCTTGTTCTTGAACGCCGAGCCGCACAGGATCGGCACGAATGCGGACCCCAGCGTACCCTTGCGGATCAACGCCTTCAGCGTCGCGACATCGGGTTCGGTGCCTTCGAGATAGGCCTCCATGATGTCGTCGTCCTGCTCGACGGCCATCTCGATCAGCTCGCTCCGTGCCTTGGCGGCGGAGGCCTTCAGATCGTCTGGAATTTCCTGATATTCGAACTTCGCGCCCAGCGACTCTTCGAGCCAGATGATCGCACGGTTTTCGACCAGATCGACCAGGCCCTTGAACCCGCCTTCGATGCCGATCGGCAGATACAGCACAGCCGGACGCGCGCCCAGGCGCTCTTTGATCATCTCGACGCACATCTCGAAGTTCGCACCCGTACGGTCGAGCTTGTTGATGAAGCACATGCGCGGAACGCTGTACTTGTCGGCCTGACGCCACACGGTTTCCGACTGCGGCTCGACACCGGCGACCCCGTCGAAACAGGTGATCGCGCCGTCGAGCACGCGCAAACTGCGCTCGACCTCAATGGTGAAGTCGACGTGCCCGGGC
The DNA here is from genome assembly GCA_038228865.1 of Sphingomonadales bacterium. Classification (GTDB taxonomy): domain Bacteria; phylum Pseudomonadota; class Alphaproteobacteria; order Sphingomonadales; family Sphingomonadaceae; genus Sphingomonas_O. The sequence goes on from JBBROX010000011.1 coordinate 27,199, forward strand.
GTGTCGATGATGTTGATGCGGTGGTCGTTCCAGAAACAGGTCGTGGCCGCGCTGGTGATCGTGATCCCGCGCTCTTGCTCCTGCTCCATCCAGTCCATCGTCGCGGTGCCTTCATGCACTTCGCCGATCTTGTAGGATTTGCCGGTGTAATAGAGGATCCGCTCGGTCGTCGTCGTCTTGCCGGCGTCGATGTGCGCCATGATGCCGATATTGCGATACATGCTAAGCGGATGGCTGCGGGCCATGACTTTTTCCTCAAAGAATTGGGAGGCCGGACAATCCGGCCGACCCGTATATAGTGTTTACCAGCGGTAGTGCGAGAAGGCGCGGTTGGCTTCGGCCATCCGGTGGGTGTCTTCGCGTTTCTTGACAGCATTGCCGCGGTTGTTGGCGGCATCCATCAGCTCGCCCGACAGGCGCGCGGCCATCGTGGTTTCGCTGCGGTTGCGCGCGGCCGAGATGAGCCAGCGGATAGCCAGCGCCTGCGAACGCTCGGCCCGCACTTCCACCGGCACCTGATAGGTGGCACCGCCGACGCGACGCGAACGGACTTCGATGCCAGGCTTCACATTGTTCAGCGCGTCATGGAACACACCAATCGGCTCACGCTTGGCGCGCGTTTCGATGGTTTCCATCGCACCGTAAACAATGCCTTCTGCAACCGACTTCTTACCGTCGAGCATCAGGTTGTTCATGAACTTCGACAGGGTGATATCACCGAAGCGGGGATCCGGCAGGATAACCCGCTTTTCAGGACGACGACGACGAGCCATTTCAAATTCCTTGCGTATCTTCAGCTGGTCCGGAACATGTCCGGGGCTTACTAAGTGGCTTACTTCGGACGCTTGGCGCCGTACTTCGACCGCGACTGCTTGCGATCCTTCACACCCTGTGTGTCGAGCACGCCGCGCAGCACGTGGTAGCGAACACCGGGAAGATCGCGAACGCGGCCCCCACGGATCAGCACGACCGAGTGCTCCTGCAAATTGTGCCCCTCGCCCGGGATATAGCTGATGACTTCGCGCTGGTTGGTCAGGCGGATCTTGGCCACCTTGCGCAGCGCCGAGTTCGGCTTCTTCGGGGTCGTGGTGTAAACGCGCGTGCAAACGCCCCGCTTCTGGGGGTTTGCTTCCATCGCAGGGACCTTAGACTTGGCCTTCTGCGGTTCGCGGCCCTTGCGGACCAGCTGGTTGATCGTCGGCATGAAGCCCTTCACCTTTATGTTACCGGCAAATTCCGGCGGTTACTCTACCGATGCACGCGAGCCCGAAGGCGAAACGTAAATGACGCAAAGGACCGTGAAAGGAGGCCTGCCGCCCCCGTTCCGGTCCTCACACGCATCGGTAATGTTCAAGCGTATGCTTTATCGAGGAAAGCCAAGGCCGTCCGCGAAGGCGGGCCCATAACGGGGGAATCGGTGGGGGTCAACGGGGTTGGCGGGCATTGGAGGGCTCAGGGCGGCAAGTTGCGCGTCGTACCATGTTCTGAAATTTGACCGAAGCCCTGCCGCCGCTTAGCCCCTGAGCCTTTACAAGAGTGATCGACGATGAAGACGATGATCGCAATAGCTGCCGCACTCTCGCTAGTTCCCGCCGTGGTCCGCGCCGACGAGCCGGCACCGCGCAAGGATCAGCTGGCATTCCGCGACCTCTACAAGGAACTGGTCGAAACCGACACCTCGGTTGCGACCGGAAGTTGCACTGCTCTTGCCGAAAAGCTTGCGGCGCGGTTCTCGGCTGCAGGTTTTGCAGAAAACCAGCTGACGTTGTTCAAGGATGAAAAACTGCCGCTCGATGGTGGTTTGGTCGTGGTGATGCCCGGGTCGTCGCGAACCGCCAAGCCCATGCTGCTGCTCGGGCACCTCGACGTCGTCAATGCCCGGCGCGAGGATTGGGAACGCGACCCGTTCAAATTTATCGAAGAAGGTGGCTATTTCTACGGGCGCGGCACGTCCGACATGAAAGTGCTGGATGCGATCTGGATCGATATGTTGATCCGCTACAAGACCGAAGGATACCGGCCGAAGCGTACGATCAAGCTGGCCCTTACCTGCGGAGAGGAGTCGGGCGCGCGCATGAACGGGGCGCAATGGCTCGCCGAGAACAAGCCCGAGCTGATCTCTGCCGCTTTCGCGCTCAACGAAGGCGGTGGCGGCGACACCGATGGGCATGGCAAGCTTCTCAGCCAGACAATGCAGATCGGCGAGAAATCGAACCGGAGTTTCGAGCTGCAGGCGACCAACCCCGGTGGCCATAGCTCCATCCCCATAGACGACAACGCGATCTATGAGCTGTCCGACGCCTTGCTTCGCGTGCGCGCCTACAAGTTTCCTCTCAGATTCAATGACACCACACGTGCGTTCTTTGCGAAGGCCGGCCCGTCGCGCGGCGACGCAATCGGTGCGGCGATGGCGCGCCTCGCCGCCAACCCGACCGACAAGGAGGCCGAAGTAATTGTCTCGGCCGACCGGACCTTCAATTCGACGCTGCGAACGACGTGTGTCGCCACGATGCTGGAGGGCGGACACGCCGCAAACGCATTGCCGCAACGGGCCAAGGCAACAATCAATTGCCGGATCATTCCGGGCGAGAATGCCGACACGACGCGCGCGGCGCTGATCCAGGCAATTGGCGATCCGAAGATGAGCGTGACGATGGTTGGGCGGTTGCGCCCCATCGCGGTGCCGCCGCCGCTCGACCCCAAGATTGTCGGCCCGGCCGAGCGGCTTGTCGCGCGCTACTTCCCGGGCGTACCCTTCCTGCCAGGCATGTCAACGGGCGCAACCGACGCCACCTACCTCGCGCCGGTCGGTATTCCGACCTATGGCATTCCTGGACCGTGGGGAGATCCCGACGGCAACGGTGCCCATGGGCTGAACGAGCGCCACGCCGTGCGGTCAGCGTACCTCTCCCGCGATTTTCTATACGATCTGGTGAAGGCCTATGCGGACCAAGAATAGGATGGCGCGGCAGCAATAGCCTAGGGGTGCTTTGGCCACTCTTGCACCCCGCCGCCGCATCTGCCACGCGACCGCCATGTCCCGACCCGAACCGTGGCGGCTCGATGCGAGCGCCTATCCCTTCACAACTGACATCCCGACCCGCTGGGCCGATCTCGACCTGCTCGGCCATATCAACAATGTCTCGATGGCGGGGCTGTTCGAGGAGGGGCGCGGGCGGTTCAATCGGTCGCTTGAACTGCATCGCAGGGGACCCGGCATCCGCTGGCTGATCGCGGCAGTCTCGCTTAACTATCTGGCCGAAGCGCACCATCCGCACAACGTGACGATCGCGAGCGGCATCGGCCATTTTGGCAACCGGTCGTGGACGATCCTGTCGTGCGCCTTCCAGCAGGGCGTATGCGTCGCGACGTGCGACACGACGCTGGTTTACACCGACGAGCAGGGGCCAACGGTGTTCCCCGACGAATTCCGCGCCAAGTTTGATGCGGCTCGGGTCGGCTAGTCGACAAACACCGCCGCGCGTTTCCCCATGTTGGCGGCGACGGCCTCCATCATGTTGGGCTTGCCGATTACCGCGACTTGCTCGTCGGTTTCGGCCTTCAGCATCGTCAGCGGATCGGCATCGTGCGCCATGTTGCACAGACGCTTGGCCCCGCGGATCGCGTGCGGGCTACCCGCGGCAATTGCCACGGCCAACGCCATCGCCACCGCATGGGGATTGTCAGCGATGCGCGTGATGAATCCGTGGTGCAGCGCCTCCGCCGCGTCGAATTCACGCGCCGTGTAGACCAGCTCGCGCAGCACATCGTCGCGCACCAGTCCGCGCCAGATCGGAAAGCCCGCCATGTCGGGGACCAGTCCCCAGTAACCCTCACGGATCGCAAAGCGCGTCCCCGGTGCGGCGATGCGGATGTCCGCGCCGGACATGATCTGGAACCCGCCGCCGAAGGCGACACCGTGCACGGCCGCGATCACCGGCATCGGCAGGTTGCGCCAGCCCCAGGTGACATGCTGTTGCGGGATCGACCCCTGCGTATTGCGTTCGAGTGTGGAAAGACCCGACCCGCCGGATGCCATGCTGGCCATGTCGAGGCCGGCGCAAAATGCCTTGCCCTCGCCAGAGAGTACGACGCAGCGCACATCCTTGCGACCTGCCAGCGCATCGATGGCCGCGCCGATGTCGAGAAACATTGCGGGGTCGATGGCATTCATCTTGTCGGCCCGGGTCAGGCGCACATCCGCGATCTGGTCGGTGACAGTGACGGAAACGCGGTCAGACATTGGCGTTCTCCCTGGAACTTTCTTTCGCCCAATATGCGTCCCTAATCAGGCGTTTATAGAGCTTGCCGGTATCGTGGCGCGGCAGTTCAGCCATGAAATCGATACGTCGCGGCGTCTTCACGCCCGACAGATTCTGGCGGCAATACGCCGTCAATTCCGCCGCAAGATCGTCGCCGGCGTCGGCCATGTCCGACGGCTGGACGACTGCGACGACCTGCTCGCCCAAATCGTCGTGAGGTGCCCCGACGACGGCCACGTCGGCAACCTTGGGATGTCCGACCAGCAAATTCTCGATCTCCTGCGGGTAGATGTTCACGCCGCCCGAAATGATCATGAAACTTTTGCGGTCGGTCAGGAACAGATAGCCGTCTTCATCGACCCAGCCGACATCGCCCAGCGTCGTCCAGCCGTGCTTGTTGCGCGTTTCCGCCGTGCGGACGGGGTCATTGTGGTATTCGAAGGGTCGCGAGCTGTTGAAATAGACCGTCCCCTCCACGCGCGCCGGCAGTTCATTGCCGTCCTCGTCGCAGATGTGCAGCGTCGTTTCCCCCATTGCCCGCCCGACCGAACCCGGCCGTTCGAGCCACTGCGCCGCCTTGATCGCGGTGAAGCCATTGCCTTCGGTGCCCGCATAATATTCGTCGATCACGGGCCCCCACCAGTCGATCATCGCTTTCTTGACCGGCACCGGGCATGGCGCGGCGGCGTGGATCGCAACCTGCATTGACGACACGTCGTACCTGGCACGAACCTCCCCGGGCAATTTCAGCATCCGTACGAAATGCGTCGGCACGAACTGACCGGCGTTGCATTTGTATTGATCGATGAAGCCCAGTGCGGCCTCGGGATCGAACTTCGTCATCAGCACGACCGTCCCGCCGAGCTTCTGCACGACCATTGTCCAGGCGAGCGGTGCGGCGTGGTAAAGTGGCGCGGTCGAAAGATAAATGCTGTGCGCGCCCAGCCCGAAAAATCCCGCCGCCAGCATCGTCAGCGGATTCATTGCGTCGATCGCAGGGTCGGTCGGCGTCGGCAGGCGGATGCCCTTGGGCCGCCCCGTCGTCCCGCTTGAATAGAGCATCGACGCGCCAGCGGTTTCATCGGAGATCGGTGTCGCGGGCATGGCCGCAACGGCGTCTTCCCACGGCGTGAACCCGGGCATCGTCCCGCCGAGGCTGAACCGCGCGCAGGGGGCAGCCAAAGCGGTCGCGATACTGGCCAGATCGGCCCCGGCAACGAGCATTTCGGCACCACTGTCGTTCAGGATATAGTCGACCTCGGGCGCAGTGAGTTTCGACGACACCGCTACGAACCGCAGTCCCGCGCGCTGCGCGCCCCAGACGAGTGCGTAATAATAGGGCACATTGGTCAGGAAAAAGGCGACGCGCGCCTCTGGCATCAGGCCCCGCGCGCGAAAGAACTGCGCGACCTGGTTCGACGCATCGTTCAGCTCGGCATAGGTCAAGACTGCGCCGGTTTCGGCGACGATGACCGCCGCCTTGTCCGGTGTAGCGGCGGCGTGACGAAATGGATGCATGGCTCTCTCCTGCCGCAGACATTAGCGTACGCCTCGCTTTACGCAAACGTAAAGCCGTGCTTAGAGCCATGGCATGAGCGCTGATTTCGACCCTGCCCGATTGATCCAGATGATGACGGGCCACAATCATAACGGCCTGATCGGCACCGAATACAGTGCGCACGGCGACAACTGGTGCGAACTGCGCCTGCCCTACCGCGATGACCTGATCGGGGACGCGGAGACGGGCATCATCGCATCGGGCCCGATCATCACGATGATGGATTCGGCGACCAGCATTTCGGTCTGGCTGACGACGAAGAAATTCCGCCCGCAGGCAACGCTCGACCTGCGCGTCGATTATCTGCGCCCTGCCGAGCCGGGCAAAACCGTCTATGGGCGCGGCGAGTGCTACAAGGTCACCAAGAGCATCGCTTTCGTTCGCGGCGAGGCACATGACGGCGACCCTGCCCGCCCGCTCGCGCATGTCGCCGGCATGTACATGTTCACCGATGCCTGATTTCACATCGCCCTATGCGCGCACGCTGGGCCTGACCTTGTCGCATAACAGCGGCCGTGCCGTGGTCACCATGCCCCCCGGCGAGGGCGTAACCGGGCGGCCTGGTTTCCTGCACGGCGGCGCGATTTCGGGCCTGCTCGACTATGCCGCCTGGGTCACGGTGATGGACGCGCTGGAAGACGGCGTGCGGGTCAAGCCGATCTCGATCACCGTCGATTTCATGCGCGGCGGCAGACTTGAAAACGCTCACGCCTCGGCGCACATCGAACGGCTTGGGCGGCGCATCGCCAATGTCGTCGCCACCGCCTGGCAGGAAGACGAGACCAAGCCGATCGCGAGCGCGAACCTGAAATTCCTTGTCGTCCGCTAGGCGTCGATCGACGCCTGAAGCTCCGCACTGACAAGGCCGCCGTCGACATTGAGGGTATGCCCGATGACATAGTCCCCAGCGCGGGACGCCAGATAAACGGCACCCGCCGCAATGTCCTCGGGCCGGCCGATCCGTTTGGCGGGGATCGACTTGCCGACCTCGTCGGCATGGTCGCGCGCCGCCTGGTTCATCTCGGACGCAAAGGCCCCCGGTGCCAGCGATTGGACCACGATATTGTGTGGGATGAGGTGTGCGGCCATCTTTTTTGTCAGCATGATCAGCGCCGCCTTCGACGCCTGATAGCTGTAGTGCTCCCACGGGTTGAGCCGCTGGCCGTCGATCGAGGTGATATTGATCACCTTGGCGGGCTGGTCATCCGATGCCGCTGCCTTTAGCTGTTCGAACAGCGCCTGCGTCAAGAAGAACGGCGATTTGACATTCAGGTCCATGACCTTGTCCCACCCTTTTTCCGGGAACTCGGCAAAGGGCGCGCCCCACGCGGCACCGGCATTGTTCACGAGGATATCTAGATTGGGCTCACGCTCGGCGAATTGCGCAGCGAGCGCCTGACAGCCCGCGACCGTCGAGACGTCCTGCGGCAACGCGATACAGTTCGGCCCCAGCTTTTCGGCCATGGCGAAACACGCGTCGGCCTTGCGCGCCGAAATATACACTTTTGCGCCCTGGGCGATGAACGCCTCGGCAATCCATGAACCGATGTTGCGCGATCCGCCGGTGATCAGCGCGACGCGACCGTCGAGCCGGAAAAGTTTGTCGATGTTCATCCAACGCTCCGTCTCCCCTTTTCGGGGGAGAGGGCCGGGGAGAGGGGAAGTCTCTCGTTACCGGCCCATTGTTCGTGTGACGAGACTGCCCCTCTCCCAACCCTCTCCCCTGAAAGGGGGCGAGGGCCTATACTAACCCCCGCGCTTCAACGTCTCGCGGGCGATGATCAGTTGCTGAATCTGGCTGGTCCCTTCGTAGATCCGGAACAGCCGGACGTCGCGGTAGAACCGCTCGATCCCGTAATCGGCGATATAGCCCGCACCGCCGAAGATCTGGACTGCCTTATCCGCGACCCTGCCGACCATTTCGGACGCGAAATACTTTGCCGCCGCAGCTTCCATGACGACATTCTCTCCTGCGTCCTTGGCAGCGGCGGTCTGCAGCACCAGCGCCCTGGCCGCCAGGCATTCGGTTTTCATGTCGGCGATCATGCCCTGGATCAGCTGATGCTGGGCTATCGGCTTGCCGCCCTGAATACGCTCATTGGCATAGGCGACCGAGTCCGCGATCAGGCGTTCCGCCGCCCCGACGCAGACCGCCGAGATATGCAGCCGCCCGCGGTCGAGCACGCGCATCGCCACCTTGAACCCCTCGCCCTCGGCACCCAGCATATTTTCCGGCGGCACCGGCACATTGTCGAAAACGACGTCGCAGACATGCGCGCCATGCTGGCCCATTTTCTTTTCGGGTGTGCCGATGGTCAGTCCCGGAGAATTCGCCGTCACAAGAAACGCCGAAACGCCGCGCGCGCCCTCCTCGCCGGTCCGCGCCATCACGGTAAACAGCGACGCCTTGTCGGCGTTGGTGATGTATCGTTTGGTGCCACTGAGCTTCCACTGGTTGCCATCGCGGACTGCACGCGTTTTCACGTTCGCGCTGTCGGATCCGATATCGGGTTCGGTCAGCGCGAAGCTCGTGATGACCTCGCCGCTCGCGATTTTCGGCAGCCACTGCGCCTTTTGCTCAGGTGTCCCCGCCATCACGAGGCCCTGCGATCCGATGCCGACATTGGTCCCGAACGAGGATCGCATCGCGGGCGAAGTCTTGCCCAGCTCAATGGCAACTTTGATTTCTTCGAGCATCGAGAGACCCAGGCCGCCATATTCGGGCTCGATCGACAGGCCGAACAGGCCCATCGCCTTCATTTCAGCAACAAGATCGGCGGGGATCGCATCGGCCTCGGCGACCGCAGCCTCATTGGGCCGCAGCCGTTCGCTGACGAAGCGCCGAACCATGTCGATCAGGGCTTCGAAAGTTTCCGGATCGAGGCTCATCCTCAGTACCCGCTCATCCGCGCCAAACGTTCGGCATGGAAGCGCGCATCGCCGAAAAACTCTTCGAGCGCGCGGTCGCGCTTCATATACAGGCCGATGTCGTATTCGTCGGTCATGCCGATGCCGCCGTGCATCTGCACCCCTTCCTGGACCGACAGGCGCACGGCCTTGCCGGTCTTGGCCTTGGCGACGGCAACCGCGATTTCGGCACGTGGATCGCCCGCGTCGAGCAGTTGCTGTGCCTTGAGCACCGTCGCGCGCGCGACTTCCATTTCGCCATAAAGGTGCGCGGCGCGGTGCTGCAGCGCCTGGAATTCGCCGATCAGCTTGCCGAACTGCTTGCGCTGCTTGAGGTAGTCGACGGTCATGTCCATCGCGGCAGCACCTACGCCAACCATCTCGGCGGCGGCGCCGACACGGCCTGCGTCGAGCAGCTTCGTCAGCACGTCCCAGCCGCCATCGACCTCGCCGATCACGGCATCGGCATCGACTTCGACACCATCGAACGTCAAATGCGACGCCAGCGAGGAGTCCACCAGGCGGCGCGGGTCAGCCGTCTGACCGGCATCTTTGGGCACCGCGAACAAGGTCAATCCGTCGCGCTCGCCGGATCCACCCGCCGTGCGCGCGACGACGATAGTCATGTCGGCGACATGGCCGTTCAGCACGAATGTCTTGATACCGGACAGCTTGAAACCATTGCCCGAGCGCTCCGCCTTCAGCGCCGTCGCCTCGGGCCGATGCTTGGCTCCCTCGTCGACGGCAAGGGCCACGATGGCCGCGCCGCTCGCGATCTTTGGCAACCACTCCTCGCTCAGCCGCCCGCTCGCCTTCAACGCCTCGACGGCGGCAACCGCCGTGGTCAGGAACGGCGATGGCGTCAGGTTACGCCCGATTTCCTCAAGCACGATCCCCGCCTCGACATGGCCCATGCCCATCCCGCCGTTTGCCTCGGGCACCATGATGCCGGTAAAGCCCATTTCGGCGAACTGGCTCCACAGGTCGCGGCTGAACCCCGTCGCATCATTGGTGTCGCGCAGGGTGCGGAGATGCTTGACGGGGGCGGAGTCGGCGATGAACGGCTTGGCCGTGTCACGGAGCATCGATTGATCTTCGGTCAGGTAGAGCGGCATTTTATATCCTCGCGCCTGCGGCCCAACGGGCCGTCATGCTGGTCTTGTTGCAGCATTCACCGCTCAAGATGAGCGGTGAATGCCTGTGAAAGCGTGGGCCCTGAAACGAAGTCAGGGTGTCGGCATTTCTTTGGGCGGCCCTTAAGCCCCCGGCAAATCCAGGATGCGCTTGGCGACCACGCCGAGCATGACCTCGGACGTCCCGCCTTCGATGCTATTGGCCTTGGTTCGCAGCCAGGTCCGCGCCTTGGCGCCGCCGCGCGAGTCTGCGCTATCCCATTCGAGGGCGTCTGAGCCGCCCGCCGCCATGATCAATTCGTTGCGACGCTTGTTCAGCTCGGTCCCGACATATTTCATCATGTTCGGCTGCGCAGGGTGCGCACGGCCCGCCTTGGCCTCGTCGACGAATTTCTCGCTCATCGCGCGGAAGGCCATCACTTCGACATCGAAGTCCGCCATGTCGGCGCGCAACACCGGCTCCGCTTCGGCAACGCTCTTATACTGGGCACCGATCGACATCATGTCGGTGCCGAGACCTCCGCCCGAAATCATCTCGCGCTCATGGCCCAACAGATATTTCGCCACGTCCCAGCCACGGTTCACTTCGCCGACGATCTGCTCCTTGGGGACCACGACATTGTCGAAGAAGGTTTCACAGAACGGCGAATTGCCGCTGATCAGCAGGATCGGCTTGGTCGTCACGCCGGGCGTCATCATGTCGAACAGCAGGAAGCTGATGCCCTGGTACTTGTTCGTCTTGTCGGTGCGGACGAGGCAGAAAATCCAGTCGGCCTTGTCGGCGTAGCTCGTCCAGATCTTCTGGCCGTTGACCACCCAATGGTCGCCCTTGTCTTCGCCGAAGGTCTGCATCGAAACCAGGTCGCTGCCCGATCCCGGCTCCGAATAGCCCTGGCACCAGCGGACTTCACCGCGCGCGATCTGGTTGAGGTAATGGACCTTCTGCTCCTCGGTTCCGAACTTGAGCAGCGCCGGCCCGAGCATCCAGATGCCGAAGCTCGACAGCGGCGAGCGGCATTTGAGCGACTGCATTTCTTGCCGCAGGATTTTTGACTCCTCGGGCGTCAAGCCAGCACCACCGTAAGCCTTCGGCCAGTCGGGTACGGTCCAGCCCTTGGCCGCCATGACGTCCATCCACTGCTTCTGCGCAGGGCTTTTGAAGGTCGGATTCCGCCCGCCCCAGCAGGCATCGCTTTCGTCGCGCACCGGCTCGCGCATTTCGGGTGGACAGTTCGCCTCCAGCCAAGCCCGCGTTTCGGCGCGGAAGGTTTCCAGATCGGACACGACTCTCTCCCAAGAATGACTGATTTCTGCGGCACGCTATGCCTGCTTTACGTTTACGGCAAGCAGCTTTGTACGGCGCCCGCTTGCCGTAGCGGCAGATTATCTCGGTTGACCGAATGCCGGGTGCCACCCATCCTCACTGCTGGGATACGAGAGGAAACCGATGGCCGGAGTCGAGCGCCTGAGCATCGCCGCATGAGTATCGATGTCCGCGTTCCGTTCGTGACAAAGATCAATTACGGCATCGGCGCGATTGCTTATGGCATCAAAGACAACGGGTTTTCCGTGTTCCTGCTGCTATACTACAACCAGGTCGTCGGGCTGCCCGCAGGAACGGTGGGCACCGTCATCGCGATTGCACTGGTGTTCGATGCCATGATCGACCCGGTGATCGGCGCACTCAGCGATCGGACGCACACGCGCTGGGGACGGCGACATCCCTGGCTTTATGCGTCCGCCCTGCCGATCGGCCTGAGCTGGCTGTTGCTTTGGCATCCACCACAGGGGTCGCAGGCGACCATTCTCGGCTGGTTGCTGGTCACCGCCGTCCTGACCCGCGCGGCCATTGCCACCAACGAAGTGCCCTCGCTCGCGATGGCACCCGAGCTAACGCCAGATTATCACGAACGTACTTCGGTGCTGCGCTATCGCTATCTATTTGGCTGGATCGGCGGTCTTGCGATGCTGATGCTGGCCTATGGGTGGTTCCTGTCCCCGCCACGAGGATCCCTGTCGGGTCCGCTCGCTGCTCCGGGGTACCAGGCATTTGCCCTGTTCGGCGCCATCGCAATGGCCGCCACCGTGCTGATTTCGGCGCTCGGCACGCACAAACGGCTCGCGCATCCGCCTGCAAAGCGGATCGCCGCGCAGTCGGTCGGCGCGACCCTGAAAGCGGCAGGCGAAACGCTTTCCAACCGCGCTTTCCTCATTCTGATGCTAGCGGGGATTTTCGGTTACACGAACCAAGGCATCGGCTTTGCCATGTCCACCTACAACCTCAACTATGTCTGGCAGTTCAAGACTGGGGCGCTGCTGATCTATGCGCTTGCGCTGTTCTCGGGCGTCGTTGTGATTTTTCTGGTGGTCGCGCCAATTGCCAGGGCGCTGGGCAAAGTCCGCGCCGCCGCGCTGCTCATGCTTGTGTCGGCCATCTTCACCGTGTCAAGCTACACGCTGCGCCTGCTGGGCCTGTTTCCGGAAACGGGTTCGGTCGCACTACTGCCGACCTTTCTCATTCTCAACACCATCGGCACGGCCTGCGGCGTGGGCTCGACGATTGTTGGCGCATCAATGATGTCCGACGTGGTTGAGGCGTCGGAGGAAAAGACCGGACGCCGTGAGGAGGGGCTGTTCTTTGCCGGCGCGCTGTTCATGCAGAAGTGCGCATCGGGTCTCGGCATCTTCCTGACCGGCCTGATCCTGGCGGCTGCACAATTCCCCGAAAAGGCCGTGCCCGGACAGGTCGATGTTGCCGCCCTCGACCGACTGACCCTGTTTTTCATTATCGCGACTCTGGTCATTTCGGCAGTTTCAGCGGCGATCTTTCTCCGCTTCCCGTTCGGCGAAGCGGAACATAATGCGCGGATCGCCGCACTTGCCGTAGCGTCGGCGCAAAAGGGCTAGCCAAGCGCGGAGTCGGCGCGCCATAGGCTTTACGCAAACGTCAACACGCGACATATTCTTGGGAGAGAGCGCATGGACTTCGACCTGACCGAGCGGCAGCGTTATTGGCGCGACCGCGTTCGCGAGTTCATGGCGCAGCACGTTGTCCCCCGCCAGCAGGACTATTACGACCAGCAGGCGCAGGGCTCGCGCTGGAAAGTCCTGCAGGTCGTCGAGGAGGAAAAGGCGCGCGCCAAGGCCGCCGGCATCTGGAACCTGTTCATGCCGCCGACGTCGGGCCGCGTGCACGTCGACGACAGTTTCGAGTTCGTGGGGCCGGGGCTGACCAACCTCGAATACGCGCTGTGCGCCGAGGAGATGGGCCGCGTCGTGTGGGGCAGCGAGGCGTTCAACTGCTCCGCCCCCGACACCGGTAATATGGAAGTGCTCTACCGCTACGGTACACGCGAGCAGAAGGACCGCTGGCTGAAACCGTTGATGGAAGGCGAGATCCGCTCCGCCTTCCTGATGACCGAGCCCGCCGTCGCCTCGTCCGACGCGACCAACATCGAAACGGCGATCCGCCGCGAGGGCGACGAGTATGTCATCAACGGCGTTAAATGGTGGTCGTCGGGCGCGGGCGACCCGCGCTGCAAGATTGCGATTGTCATGGGCAAGACCGATTTCGAGGCACAGCGCCATTCGCAACAGTCGATGGTGCTGATGGAACTTGACGCGCCGGGCGTGAACATCCTGCGCCATTTGCCGGTCTTCGGCTATGACGACGCGCCGCACGGCCATATGGAAATCGAGCTCAAGGACGTGCGTATCCCGGCATCGAACATGTTGCTGGGTGAAGGCCGTGGGTTCGAAATCGCGCAGGGCCGCCTCGGCCCGGGCCGCATCCATCACTGCATGCGCACCATCGGTGTCGCCGAAGTCGCGCTCGAAAAGATGGTCAAGCGCCTCACGACGCGCGTCGCCTTCGGCAAGCGCATTTCGGAACACAGTGTCTGGGAACAGCGCGTCGCCGCCGCGCGCATCGACATCGAAATGTGTCGGCTCCTGTGCCTGAAGGCCGCCGACATGATGGACAAGGCGGGCAATAAGGCCGCGCAGGCCGAGATCGCGATGATCAAGGTGGCCGCGCCCAACATGGCGCTGCGCATCATCGACGATGCGATCCAGGCGTTCGGCGGCGCGGGGGTGTCGGCCGATGCGGGCCTCGCCTCGATGTACGCCGGGCAGCGCACACTGCGCCTCGCAGATGGACCCGACGAAGTCCACAATCGCAGCATCGCGCGCATCGAGTTCGGCAAATATGCGCCGCCCCGCGACACGGGCATGTCTTCGGGCGATATCGGAGTGTCGCGTTGAAGGCAGCCGTGCTGAGCGCGGCAAAGACGCCGCTGACCATCGAGGACGTCCGCGTCGACAAGCCGCTGGCGCATGAGGTGCTCATCCGCACCGTTGCCTGCGGCGTATGCCGCAGCGACCTGCATTTCGTCGATGGTGCCTATCCGCACGCGACGCCCTGCATCCCCGGACATGAAGCCGCGGGGATCGTCGAGGCGGTCGGCAGCGAAGTACGCACGGTCAAGGTCGGCGACGCGGTTGTGACCTGCCTGTCCGCCTTCTGCGGTCAGTGTGAGTTTTGTGTTACGGGCCGAATGTCGCTGTGCCTCGGCGCAGATACCAGGCGCGGCAAGGGCGAAACGCCCAGACTGTCGCGTGCGGATGATGGATCGCCGATTGCGCAGATGCTGAACCTGTCGGCCTATGCCGAAATGATGCTGGTCCACGAACATGCCTGCGTCCGCATCGACCCCGACATGCCACTCGACCGCGCCGCCATTCTTGGCTGCGCCGTGGTCACCGGCGCCGGCGCGGTGTTCCATTCGGCCGATGTCGCGCCGGGCGAAAGCGTTGCCGTTATCGGCTGCGGCGGCATCGGTCTGGCGGCGGTCAATGCTGCAAAGATTGCAGGTGCCGGGCGGATCATTGCTTGCGACCCGGTCGCCGAAAAGCGCGCGCTGGCCCTGAAGCTTGGCGCAACCGACGTCATCGATACGAACGACGACGATGCAGGCAAGCAGATCACCGAGATGACCAAGGGCGGTGTGCATCATGCGATCGAAGCCGTCGGGCGACCGGCGTCGGCCGAGCTCGCCGTCAAGACACTGCGACGCGGCGGCACGGCCACGATTCTCGGCATGATGCCGCTCGACCACAAGGTGGGCTTAAGCGCGCTCGATCTTTTGGGCAGCAAACGCCTGCAAGGAGGATTCATGGGAGGCAACCGGTTCCCGGTCGATATTCCGCGCTTGGTCGATTTCTACCTGCGCGGCGTGCTCGACCTCGACACGATCATCGCGAAGCGTGTGCCGCTTAACGCGATCAACGATGCGTTCGACGATCTGCGCAAGGGCGACAGCGTGCGCACGGTGGTGGTGTTCGACTGATGGACGCAACCACCGCCTTTTCCGGGACTATCGAAGCCACCGGAGCTGACATCCTCGACGAGGTGAAACTCGCCGCATGGATGGACACTAATGTCGAGGGATTCTCCGGCCCCGTCACCGCCCGCAAATTTGCGGGCGGGCAATCGAACCCGACCTATCGCCTCGAAAGCCCGTCGGGTGCGTATGTTCTTCGCCGCAAGCCTTTCGGTCCGCTGCTGCCCAGCGCCCATGCCGTCGATCGCGAGTTCGCGGTGATCGCGGGGCTTCACCCGACCGGCTTTCCGGTTGCGCGGCCCTATGGCCTGTGCACCGACGACAGCGTGCTCGGGTCATGGTTCTACGTCATGGCCATGGTCGAGGGACGTACCCTGTGGGATGGCGGCCTGCCCGGCCTGACGCCGCCACAACGCACGGCGACCTATCACGCGATGATCGACACGCTCGCGGCGCTGCATTCGGTCGACTACGAGGCCGCAGGTCTAGGTAGTTACGGGAAACCCGGCAACTATTTCGAACGCCAGGTCGGTCGCTGGACCAAGCAATATCGCGCCTCCGAAACCGAACACATGCCGGATATGGAAGCGCTCATCGATTATCTCGCCCGCACCGTGCCGCCGCAGACGCGGACCAGCATCGTCCACGGCGATTTCCGCATCGACAACATGATCTTCGACGCCGCCGAACCGCGCGTCATCGCGGTCCTCGACTGGGAACTCTCCACGCTCGGCGATCCGCTCGCCGATGTCGCCTATCTCCTCATGAACTGGGTCACCGAGCCGGAGGGACGCTCGGGCGTCCAGGGCATGACCGGCCCCGAAACCGGCATCCCGACGCTTGAGGAAGCAGCCGCTCGGTACTGCGCCGCGACAGACCGCGACGGCATTCCCGACCTGAACTGGTATTTCGCCTATAACCTCTTCCGGCTCGCCGGCATCGTGCAGGGCATCAAGAAGCGTGTGATCGACGGCACTGCTTCGTCCGCCCATGCCGCTGAAATGGCAACCCGCGTCCCCCGACTTGCCGAGGCGGCTTGGGGTTTCGCCCAAAAAGCAGGAGCCTGACATGAACCAGTTCGATATGACCGGTAAAGTCGCCATCGTCACCGGATCGTCGCGCGGGATCGGGGAGGCCATTGCGCACGAGTTGGCCGATCACGGTGCGAAGGTCGTCATCACAAGCCGCAATCTGGAACCGTGCGAGGCGGTCGCCGCCGCGATCAACGCGAAGCATCCTGGTGCGGCGATCGCAGTCACCTCGAGCCTGTCGTCGAAGGAATCGCTTCAGGCGATGGTGGATGCCGGGCGCACCGCGTTCGGCAGGATCGACGTTCTTGTCTGCAACGCGGCATCGAATCCGCACTACGGCCCGATGGCAACGATCACGGACGAACAGTTCCGCAAGACGCTGGACAATAATGTCGTGGCGCAGCACTGGCTGATCCAGATGGTCGCGCCCGAAATGATCGAGCGCAAATCGGGATCGATCATCCTGATTTCGTCCATCGGCGGCTTGCGCGGCACCCCGATCATCGGCGTCTACGGAATTACCAAAGCCGCCGATCTGGCGATGGCCCGCAACCTCGCGCGCGAGTTCGGCCCGCACAATGTCCGCATTAACTGTATCGCGCCGGGGCTGGTCAAAACCGATTTCGCCCGCGGCCTTTGGGAAAATCCCGAAAATCTCAAGCATTCGACGTCCAGTGCCTGTCTCGGTCGGATCGGCGAACCGCACGAGATCGCTGGGGCCGCCGTCTATCTGGCTTCGGATGCGTCGAGTTTCATGACCGGTCAGACAATGGTGATCGACGGAGGGGTAGTCGTATGAAGCTGCAGGGCAAAGTCGCCGTCATCACCGGCGCCGGATCGGGAATCGGGCGCGCCACCGCGCTTCTGTTCGCGAGCGAAGGCGCAAAACTCGTGATCGGCGACAAGAGCGAAGGTGTGCACGAAACCGCCAAGGCCATTCGTGCCGAGGGCGGCGAAGTCACTGCGCTGCAGATGAACGCGGGCAAGGAAGCGGACGTCAAGAACCTCGTCCAGACCGCGCGGACGTCCTACGGCGGGCTCGACATCGCTTATGCCAATGCCGGCGTTTCAGGCGGGTTGCCCGGCATTTTCGATCAGACCGAGGAGGACTGGCAGCAGATATTGCAGGTGAATCTCATCGGTCCCTTCCTGCTGATCAAGCATGCCTCGCAGGAAATCATGAAGCGCGGGTCAGGATCGATCATCTGCACGGCGTCGGTGGCCGGATTGCGCTCGGGCGCGGGCGGTCCAGCCTATTCGGCATCGAAGGCAGGTGTCATCAACCTGGTCATGACCAGTGCGCAGCAGCTGTCGGGAACCAGCGTGCGGGTCAACGCGATCTGCCCTGGCCTCATCGAAACCGGCATGACCGAACGCGCCTTCGAATATGCACGCGAAAAGGGCGTCGAGGAAAAGATCGGCCGCCTCAACCCGCTGCGTCGTGCCGGGCAGCCCATCGAGATCGCCCAGACCGCGCTGTTCCTCGCGTCCGACGCGTCGAGCTACGTCAACGGGCAGGCCATCGTCGTTGACGGCGGGCTATCCACCTCCCATCCCGTGACGCGGCAGGAAACAGGAAAGACGGCCGCATGAAATATCGGCAACTCGGTGACAGCGGCATTTCGGTCTCCGAAATCTGCCTCGGCAGCTGGCTGACCTATGGCGTCGGTGTCGAGGCGGATTCCGCCAGGGCCTGCCTTGATCGTGCATTCGATGAGGGGATCAACTTCATCGACACCGCGAACATTTACGGGCGCGGCGCTGCAGAGACGTTTCTGGGCGAGGCCCTGAAAGGCCGTCCGCGCGATAGCTATGTGATGGCCACCAAGCTGTTCTTCCCCATGTCCGACACCGACAAGGGGCTGTCACGCGCGCAGGTGCTGAAACAGGTCGATGCCAGCCTGTCCCGCCTCCAGACCGACTATATCGATCTCTATCAGTGCCATCGTTACGACCCCGAAACGCCGATTGCCGAAACAATGGACGCGCTGAGCGAAGTCGTGCGGAGCGGCAAGGCACGCGCCATCGGCTTTTCCGAATGGTCGCCGAAAAATATCGAAGACGCCTTGGCAGTGCCGGACACCGTCAAGTTCGTCTCCTCGCAGCCGCAATATTCGATGCTGTGGCGGCGGCCCGAGGCCAAGGTCATTCCACTGTCCGCCGCCAACAGCATTTCTCAAATCGTCTGGTCCCCGCTCGCGCAGGGTGTCTTGACCGGCAAGTACAAGCCCGGCGCACCGGTTCCCGAAGGCAGCCGCGCGACGAGCGACTCCATGGGCGGGTTCATCGGGCGATTCCTCGAAGCGCCGGTGTTGGAAGCGGTCGCAAAGCTGGTCCCGCTCGCCGAGGACGCGGGCTGCACCCTCGCCCAATTCGCGCTGGCATGGGTGCTACGCGAACCGAATGTCGCCGCGGCCATTGTCGGCGCGAGCCGCCCCGAGCAAGTCACCGACAATGCCAAGGCGAGCGGGCTGGTCATCGATCCGGCCCTGTTCGCGAAGGCCGAAGCGATCCTCGCCACCCTGCCGGCCTTCGGTGACATGCCGCGATGACGCTCTCCACCCTGTCCGACCCGACCGAACTCGGTTTCGATCCTGATCGCCTCGCGCGGATCGACGCGCATCTGAAGGCGAAATACATCGACGGCGGCCGGTTTCCGCACGCGGCGTTACTGATCGGGCGCGGCGACGAAATCGCGCATCTGTCGGTGATGGGCGACGCCCGCCCCGGCGAGCCGCTCAAGACCGACGCCATTTTCCGTATCGCGTCGATGACCAAGCCCGTCACGTCGATCGCCTTCATGCAATTGGTCGAACAGGGCAAGATCGCGCTGTCCGACCCGATCACCAAGGTGCTGCCCGAATTCGGCAAAACCGGCGTCTTCGTCAGCGGCGGCGGCAATACGCCCTTCGTCACGCGCCCGCCCGCGACGCCCATCCGCATGATCGACCTACTGCGTCACACTTCGGGCCTGACCTACAGTTTTCAGGAACGCAGCAACATCGATGCTGCCTATCGCAAGCTCGGCTTCGAACGCATGGACACCGAATCGATCGACGTGTTCATCGACCAGCTGTCCTCGCTTCCCATCGAGTTCGACCCCGGCACCGCATGGAATTATTCGGTTTCCACCGACGTGCTTGGCGCGATCGTCGAGCGGCTGTCGGGCCAGACCCTCGCTGCCTATTTCGCCGAGCATATTTTCGGGCCGTTGGGCATGGTCGATACCCAGTTCGACGTGTCGGCAGAGCAAGTCCACCGCCTGCCCGATTGCTACGTGTGGGATCCGGTCAACCGCATGAAGCTGTATGACTCCGGCGCATCCTCGGCCTGGAGCCGCAAGCCCGGATACTATTCGGGCGGCGGTGGGCTGACCTCAACGCTCGCCGATTATCACCGATTCGCCCGGATGCTGCTCAACGGCGGCGAGCTGGACGGTGCGCGCATCGTCGCACCGCACACCCTCAGGCTCATGGCCAGCAACCACTTGCCTGGCGGCGGCGACCTGACCCAGATGTCGAAGTCGCTGTTCAGCGAATCCGACAACGCCGGGATCGGCTTCGGCCTCGGCTTTGGCACCGTTATCGATGCGACCGCCACGATGACGCATTGCAATACGGGCGAATTCTACTGGGGCGGCATGTTCTCGACCGCGTTCTTCGTTGATCCGGTCGACGACGTGATCATGATCTTCATGACCCAGTTGATGCCGTCGAGCGCCTACCCCGTGCGCCGCGAAATCAAGACCATGCTTTATTCGGCCCTGGTGGGCTGATCCTTTCGGAGAGAGAAACATGACCGACAGCCCCATCACCACCGAGCGTCACGGCGACGTCCTCGTCATCGTCAGCAACAACCCGCCCGTGAACGCGCTCGGCGCGGCGGTGCGCATCGGCCTCGACAAGGGGCTGAAAGAGGCACTCGCCGACGACAGCATCAAGGCCGTCGTCATCCGTTGCGACGGACGTACCTTCTTTGCCGGGGCCGATATTACCGAATTCACCAAGCCGCCGGTCGAACCGATGCTCAATGTCGTCATCGACGCGATCGAGGCCTCACCCAAGCCCGTCATCGCTGCGATCCACGGAACGGCGCTGGGCGGCGGCTGCGAAGTCACGCTCGGCTGCCATTACCGGATTGCTGTCCCGAGTGCCAAGATCGGTACACCCGAAGTCAAGCTCGGCCTGCTCCCAGGCGCAGGCGGCACGCAGCGCCTGCCGCGCGTGGCGGGTATCGAAACCGCTGTCGAACTCTGCGCAGGTGGTGCCCCGATCGGCGCGAAAAAAGCCCTCGAGGTGGGCCTGATCGACAAGCTCGCGGGCGAGGATACCCTTGCCGCCGACGCCATTGCCTTCGCCCGCGAATGCATTGCCAAGGGTCCACGTCCCAGCCGCGACCTGCCAGTGAAGGGCGATGTCGCGAGCATCGAAGCCTATGCCAAGGCCAACGCCCGCAAGTTTCGCGGCTTCGATGCGCCGGCCGCCAACATCGCCTGCGTCGAGGCGGCAACCCGCCTGCCGTTCGACGAGGGCATCGCGTTCGAGCGCGAACAGTTCATGAAGCTGATGTTCGGCACCCAGTCCGCCGCGCAGCGCCACATCTTCTTTGCCGAACGACAGGCGCAGAAGATCGACGGCATCGGCGCCGACGTGCAGCCCCGCACCATCAACCGCGTCGGTATCATTGGTGCCGGCACGATGGGCGGCGGTATTTCTATGAACTTCCTGTCGGCGGGAATCCCCGTCACCATCGTCGAAATGAAGCAGGAAGCGCTCGACAAGGGTACCGGCCTCATCCGCAAAAATTATGAGGCGACTGCGGCCAAGGGCCGCATGAAGCCTGAACAGGTCGAAGCCGCCATGGCCGCGCTGAAGCCGACACTGTCCCTCGAAGATCTCGCCGATTGCGACCTCATCATCGAGGCGGTGTTCGAGCAGATGGAGATCAAGAAGGACATTTTCGGCAAGCTCGACAAGATCGCCAAGCCCGGCGCGATTCTGGCGTCGAACACGTCCTACCTCGACATCGACGAAATCGCGGCGTCGACATCACGCCCGCAGGACGTGCTCGGCATGCACTTCTTCTCACCCGCCAACGTCATGAAGCTGCTTGAGGTCGTGCGCGGCGAAAAGACCGCGCCCGACGCGCTGATGACCGCGATGGGCATTGCCAAGAAGATCGGCAAGGTCGCGGTGGTCGCGGGCGTCTGCCACGGCTTTATCGGTAACCGCATGCTGATGCCGCGCCAGGTCGAGGCCAACAAGCTGCTGATGGAAGGGGCAACCCCGCAACAGATCGACAAGGTCCATGTCGATTTCGGCATGCCGATGGGCCCGTTCCAGATGGCCGACCTCGCCGGCGTCGACATCGGCTGGCACCGCGACCCGACCCGCATCGAAAACGTCCGCGACGCGCTCGCCGCCATCGGCCGCTGGGGGCAAAAGACCGGCAAGGGCTATTATGATTACGACGAGAAGCGCAACCCGACGCCCAGCGCCGAAACGCAGAAGATCATCGACGAATTTGCCGCCAAATCGAACCTGCCGAAGCGCGAGATCAGCGACGAGGAAATCGTCGAACGCACCCTCTACCCGATGGTCAACGAAGGCTATCTGATCCTGGAGGAAGGCAAGGCCCAGCGCGCGTCGGACATCGATGTCGTCTGGATCTACGGCTATGGTTGGCCAGTCTATCGCGGCGGCCCGATGTTCTGGGGCGACCTGGAAGGCGCGAAGAAGATCGTCGCAGGGCTCGAGAAGCACGGGTTCGCGGTGGCGGATACGCTCAAAGCGAAAGCCTGAGCGAAAGGGGGCGGCCCTTGCGAGCCGCCCCCTACGCATCGACGATCGCGAACGATCAGTCCTTGGGCATGATGACCGTGTCGATGACATGAATGACACCATTGGTGCATTCGATGTCGGCCGAAGTGACCGTCGCGCCGCTGACGACGACGCCGTCGGTGCCATCGACATGAAGCGCTTCGCCCGAAACCGAAACAGGCTCCATCTTCTGACCGGCGACGTCGGCGGCCATAACCTTGCCCGGCAGCACGTGCAGAGTCAGGATCTTGGTAAGCTTGTCTTTGTTCTCAGGCTTGACCAGTTCGTCAACCGTGCCAGCCGGGAGCTTGGCAAACGCATCGTCCGACGGCGCGAAAACGGTGAACGGGCCTTCACCCTTCAGCGTTTCGACCAACCCTGCAGCAGTGACGGCAGCAACGAGCGTGTTGAACGAGCCCGCAGCGACGGCGGTATCGACGATGTCATGCATGACGAAATCTTTCGTAAGCCCAGAATAGGGCCCAGCTGAGATCGGGTGTTGATCGTCGCATTACAAGTCTTTCAAAATATTCATTATTATGACTTGTAGCCGTAATATCTTTATCCGGCAATCGACTAGTCATTGGCGCGGCGGGATAGTATGACATCACTTGGCGCAAGGACATTCGCCGTCCGGCCAGCCTAGTCGCGTCCGGTTCAGCTTGCATCCATCATCGACACACGATGTTCGGACACACATGAACCGATTCAAGTTTCTCGTTCCGCCACTCCTAACGGCTCTGCTGCCCATCCCGGCGCTAGCGGACACCGCTTCGCCGCCGGTCACGACCACAACGACGGTCTATGGCAATGACCCCTGCCCTAAGCCCCGCGGAGAGGACATCATCGTCTGCGCCCGCGAGCCGGAGGGCGAGCGCTACCGCATTCCCAAACGATTCCGCGCGCCACCGCGCGTGGAGAGCGGGTCGTCGGCGTCCTGGGCGTCGCGCGTCCAGGGACTCGAAGACGCGCAGCGCATAACGCGTCCCAACAGCTGCTCGGCAATCGGCAGCAACGGCCAGACCGGCTGCACCCAGGCGATGATCCGCCAATGGTATCTCGAACGACACATGGCGAAGGACCTGACGCCCTGAACTGCCAGACCTGATGGATGCCGTTTCGCCACAGTGGCGGACAAAAATGCCCGAACACGCACAATGCGCTGTCCTACATTTGCCAGTCCTGACTGCCTTGCAAGCAGGCCGATTCGGCTGTGCTCTTTGACCTCGTGAGCATGTCTCGGGATCGCCGTTGGATCGATCCGCCGGAATGCGTTTGGGTGTGACTTTCGTGTGACCTTTCGCGTTTTCAGCTTCGGTACGGCGACCGTATTCGCATGTACGATGGGCTAAACTTTGCTAACTTTTGGCGGCCAGTTGGGCGGCCCGCGCCCGCCATCCGTCGGCCAGTTCGGGCAAAGCCGCCAACGCGCTCAGCACGAGCGGGTCGCGCTCGCGGCCGGCGATGACGATTCCCGTGACCCGTTCGACACTCCATTCGGAATGGCGGCGTTCGGCCCGCACCAGCGTATCGCCGGGCGCGACACTGCCTTCTTCGATCACACGGTAATACCACCCGCTCCGCCCGCTTTTGACCATTGTCGCCACGACGCCCTTGCTGTCGAGGCGATGCGCCTGTTTCCAGCATGGCTGCCGCCCCTGATAAACCTCGACCAGCGCAGTGCCGAGGCGAAACCGGTCGCCGATACAGACGTCACGCTCGATCAACCCGCTGGTCGAGATGTTCTCGCCGAACGCGCCGGTCCGTGAGAGGACATCGCAACCCGGCAGCCGCTCCCGCCACCAAGGGTAATGATCGCGGGGATAATGGTGGATTGCCTTTTCCGGTCCGCCGTGAACCGTCAGGTCGGCTTGCGCATCGCCCTCAATCCCCAGAAAAGCGACGGTTCGCGGCCCGTCCACAGCCATCTTGGCAATCGCGCTCATATCGCCGTTATCGGTGAGCCGTGTGATTTTTCCGGTGAGTACCGCTTCAATCCGCCACATCGCGTGCTGCCCCCCGAAATCGCAAACGCCGCATTAACCTTCTGACGGTAGCCAAGGAACCGTTATCTACGGGGGTAGACCGCTGTGCGCCGTTCGAGATTTTTGATCGCATCGATTGCCCTTATGGCGGCCGCGCCGACGCTCGCGCAGGAGCCATACTGGCAATGCGCGCGTTTCGCCCGCGAATTCTCCGGCATCGAAATCCGCGGTGACGCCTGGACCTGGTGGAGCCAGGCCGAGGGGCGCTATGCCCGCGGCAATCGCCCCAAGGTCGGCGCCGTGATGTCATTCACGCCCAGCGGCCCGATGCGGCTCGGCCATGTCGCGACGGTGACACGCGTTCTCGGTGACCGCGAGGTCGCAGTCACCCACGCCAACTGGTCGCCGATCAACGGTACGCGCGGCCAGATCGAGCGCGATGTCCTGATCCGTGACGTGTCCGAAAACAACGACTGGAGTCAGGTCCGGGTCTGGTACGCGCCGATTGCCGATCTGGGGACCACGGCCTGGCCCGTCGACGGGTTCATCTATCCTGTCGGCACGCCGAAGTTCGCCGAACCGACGCTCCAACTTGCCAGTGCACAAATGCGGATGCGCGTGGCGCCGCGCCTGTCCTATGCGAGCGTCGAGACGTTGGATGTCGGCAAAGCGCCCTCGCGCGGCCTGCGGCTGGGCAGCGACGTTATCCGGCTGGCGATGCTTGAGGCTCGTCAGGCGCGCTAGTCGCTGCATCGGCACCGACGTCGCGGAACCACACTTCGACCGGACCCGTCAGCTTCAGCGTCAGCGCCGCGCCCTTGCGGTCGACCTTCTTGCCCAGCGCGACGCGGATCCAGCCTTCGGATACGCAATATTCGTCGACATCATTACGCTCGGTGCCCTTGAAGCGGACACCGATGCCGCGTTCGAGCAGCTCGGCCTGATGGAACGGCGAGGACGGGTGAGCCGCAAGGCGGTCTGGCGGGGTATCGGTCATGCCCGCGTCCATGCCGTGGACCGGCGACAAGGTAAAGCCTAGCCGAAAGCGCCTGCCGCCTTTAGCGCCTCGATCCGTCCTTTGTCATACCCCAGACTTGCGAGGATCGACACCGTATCGGCGCCGGCCTTCGGTGCCGGAAAAGGGGTGGCGGTCTTGGTCGCGGAATAGCGCGGCGCTGGCGCAGGCTGGATCGCGCCGCCGATCTCGACGAACGTCTCGCGCGCCACATTGTGCGGATGCTGCGGCGCTTCGGCCATCGACAGGACCGGCGCGAAACAGACGTCGGTCATCTCCATCACCGCAGACCATTCGTCACGAGTCCGGGTCCGAAAAATCGTCGCGAGCCGCGCCTTCAACTTCGGCCAGGCTGCGCGATCGTGCTGCGCGTCGAAGGCCGGGTCGTCGGCAACGCCTGCGTGCTGGCGCAGCAGCGCATAGAATTGGGGCTCGATCGAACCGACCGATACCCATTTCCTATCCGCACATTCATAGGTGTCATAGAAGGGAGCACCGCCGTCGAGCATGTTCACGCCGGGCTCGTCGCGGTTTATCCCGACGGCCAGCATGTGCCAGCTCATGCCGGCAAGCAGCGCCGAGCCGTCGGTCATCGCGCAATCGATGACTTGTCCCGGTCCGCCCATCTTCACCGCCAGGATCGCGCTTAGCATCCCGAACCCCAGCATCATCGCGCCGCCACCGAAATCGCCGACGTAGTTGACCGGCGGCACGGGCCGCTCCCCTGCCCGCCCGATGGTGTGCAGCACACCCGACAGCGCGATATAGTTGATGTCGTGTCCCGCTGCCTGCGCATAGGGACCATGCTGACCCCACCCGGTCATCCGGCCGTAAACGAGCCGCGGATTGTCGGCGAGCAATACGTCGGGACCGAGACCCAACCGTTCCATGACGCCGGGCCGATACCCCTCGATCAGTGCATCGGCAGTCCGGCACAGGTCACGAGCAACCGCCAGCCCCTCTGCGGTCTTCGTGTTCAGGACGATCGACTTGCGGTTACGCGACAGCGCGTCACGCGGGTCCAGCCGCCCGCCGGGCCGTTCGATGCGGACAACCTCTGCGCCGTGATCGGCCAGCATCATGGCAGCGAACGGCCCGGGGCCGATCCCCGCAAATTCGATGATCCGAATGCCCGTCAGCGGACCCGTCATATGGCGATCTCTCCCTATCCTCGAGCAGGGGGAAGAGCGCCTTTCAGGCTATGTTGCAAGCACCGTTTCTAAGTGCGGCAAAGAGAGATCAGGCGTCGAGCGCCCAGAACATTTCGGACGATCCACACCCGTCGCGGAGTTTGGACAGGGCGGCTTTCTTGATCTGGCAAACGCGCGCAGCCCCCACATCCATGACCTGGCCGATTTCTTCCAGGTTCATTTCTTCGAAGAAATAGAGTTGAAGGACCAACTGGCTGCGCTCGTCGAGCAGCGCAAGCGCATCGCGAAGTCGGGCTTCACCGGTCGCCCGGTCGAGCACATCATCGGTCTGCTGCATGTCATCGGAAAATGTCATGTTGTCGTCGGCATAGACATCGTCGAGCGGTTCGAGCGATCCTGTCCGCGTCTCGCTTTCCATGCGAAAATAGGTGTCCAGCGGAACGCCCATGTGCGCGGCGATGTCGGGCGCAGTGGCGGGGCCAGCCCGCGTCGATTCGACGGCCCGGCGTGCCGCCTCGATCGCGCGCCGCGCCGACGATGCCCCGCGCGACTGCCCCGATCCGCGCCGCAAATGATCGATCATCGCGCCTTTGATGCGCACCGACGCGTAGGTCGAAAATTCGAACCCGCGATCCTCGAAAGCGCGCGCGGCCTCAACCAGCGCGACCATGCCCGCCTGGATCAGTTCCTCCAGCTCGGCAGCCGACGACACCCGACCGTGAACGTGCCAGGCAAGACGGCGGACGAGCTGCAGGTGCGCGTGGATCAGCGTGTCGATGTCATCGGCATTGCGCAGCGCACGCTTCCTGACGGCGGCATAGGTCATACTTGGTCTCCAGCATGAAAATTGGGGGTCGGCAGCGCCCGGTGAGAAGCGTTGCCGTCGTCAGCGCCGACGACCGCGAGGACATCGACGGCTCGAGCGGGCGGGATTTCGAGGAAGGACAGCACCGGCACGTCGGAAATTTGCGTGCGAATCAGGCGCGATACGGCGGCGCGGCAAGTCGGTGCGGTCACGATGGCAAAGGCGCGCGCCTCGGCCGTGAATGGCTGGGTCGTGGCCGAAAGCGCCGCGAGCAGGCGGTTGGCAAGCTGCGGTTCGAACGGCCACATCGCTTCGGGTCCGGTACGAACTGCCTGGACGAGCAACTGCTCCAGCCCGCCGTCGAACGTGACGATCGGCAGCGGCATGCGCAGCGGCACAAGCGACTGGACCAGCAGCGACCCGAGACGCTGGCGGATCGCCTCGACCAGTGCCGACTGCGGCAGGCCCTGTGGTGCCAACTCGACCATTGCCTCGGCAACGCGGCGGAAATCGCGCAACGGCACACGCTCGGCGAGCAGCGCTCGGCAGACACCGGCGACGGCAGCTAGCGGATAAGGTTGCGGGCTGAGCCCACCGGCGAGTTGCGGGCAATTTTCCTTGAGCGCGTCGAGCAGCGCCTGTGTCTCGTCGAGGCCGAAGAGTTCGGCGGCGGCGGCCGTCAGCAAGCTGTTCAGATGCGTTGCGACCACGGTGGGCGCATCGACGACGGTGTAGCCGGCGACGACCGCATCGGCACGTCTTTCGGGCGGGATCCAGAGCGCCTCGAGGCCGAAACTCGGGTCGCGGACACGGCGCCCCTCGACGCCGGGCAGGCAATCGCCCGCATCAAGCGCCAGCAGATCATCGGGCCAGATTTCGTCCTCGCCCACGGTCACGCCGCAGACGACGATGCGATACTCGTTGCCGCCGAGCGCCAGATTGTCCTTCACCTTGACGAGCGGCAGGACGAAACCGAGTTCGCGGGACAGCTGACGACGGAGGCCGGTGATGCGCGCCATCAGCGGCGCACCCTTGCGCTCGTCGATCAGGCCAATCAGCGCATAGCCGATTTCGAGGACGATCGGCGCGGACTC
This sequence comes from Sphingomonadales bacterium, assembly GCA_038228865.1. Taxonomy (GTDB): domain Bacteria; phylum Pseudomonadota; class Alphaproteobacteria; order Sphingomonadales; family Sphingomonadaceae; genus Sphingomonas_O. The sequence goes on from JBBROX010000011.1 coordinate 55,301, forward strand.
GCCGACATCGGCCCAGCCGATCTCACGCGGCGCTTCGGCAGCAGGCATCGGCACAAGCGCCTTGGCCGCGCGGTCACGCTTCATCAGGCGCCAGCAGATCGTGCCAGCAATCGCCGCGCCGGCCATGAGCAGCAGGTGCGGCATGCCGGGCAGCACGGCGAGGATGGCCATGATCGCCGCAACCGGCCCCCAGGCTCGAGCCGATCCGAATTGCGAGCCGATCTGGCCTGAAAGGTCGAGCGGCGACGCAACGCGGGTGACAATCGCCGCCGCCGCAATCGAGAGCAACAGGGCCGGAACCTGCGCGACCAGCGCGTCGCCGATGGCGAGCATGATGTACGTCTTGGCGGCTTCGCCAAGGCCCATGCTGTGGCTGACGACGCCCAGGATCAGGCCGCCAAAGATGTTGACGAACAGGATCAGGATACCGGCAACGGCATCGCCCTTCACGAACTTGGAGGCACCGTCCATCGACCCGTAGAAATCGGCTTCGGTGGCGACTTCCTGACGGCGGGCCTTGGCTTCGTCGGGCGTGATGAGACCGGCGTTGAGATCGGCATCGACCGCCATCTGCTTGCCGGGCAAGGCATCGAGGGTGAAGCGCGCCGACACTTCCGAGACGCGCCCCGCGCCCTTGGTAATCACGACCAGATTAATGATCATCAGCACGGCAAAGACGAGCAGGCCGACTATGTAATCGCCGCCGATCAGGAAGTGGCCGAACGCCTCGATGACATGGCCCGCCGCATTCGCGCCCGTGTGACCGTCGACCAGCACCACCCGCGTCGACGCGACGTTGAGCGCGAGCCGGAACAGGGTGGCGAGGAGCAAGACGGTCGGAAATGCCGAAAAGTCGAGGGGCTTTGCCGCGTTGAGGGCAATCATCAGGACCGCGAGCGACAGCATGATATTGGCGATGAATCCGGCGTCCAGAATGAACGTCGGCACCGGCACGATCATCAGGACAACAAGCGAGAGGATGGCGAACGGCAATACGCCGCCGCGGATCACTTCGCCCCAGACCTTCATGTTGAGCATTCGGTTCATGCGCCGAGCCCCGAAAGACGCTGGTAGGCGCGAGCAGCAAAATCGAGTGAGAGGTTCCGGGGCAGAGGTTCGATCGAGGCCAGCTGCATCGGCGCGCGATCGCTCGACTCCGCGACCGAACGCCGGGTCTGCGTCCAGGAAGTGGTGCCGCCAGTCGTTGACGGAACGCCATTCAACTTGGCCGCAAAGTTTGCGCGGATGTCCCGCAGGCTGCGCGGTGCGCCATCGGGGCCGTAGAAAACGGCCCGGTTCGCAGCGGCAGCGGCAGGAAACAACGGTGCGGCTTCGGCATCTGGGTTGGCGTCGTGCGCCGCCAGGAAATTGACCGCCCCGGTGCTGCCGAGGAAATGCGCGAGATAGAGATCGACCGGTTCGGCACTGCGGCCCAACCCCGCCTCAAGCTGCCCCCGGTTATCGGAAGCGGACTCTGCCGCCATCGCCGAGGCGAATTCGGGATCGTAGCGCAGGTTGTCGATAGCCGTACGCATCTGTGGGTCGGCAACATTCAGGCCCGAGCCGTTTTGCTCGATGGCATTGGCTGCCCAGCCCGCGCCATGATCGCTGCCATGCGCCTTGACGACCTGCAGCCAGGTCTGTTTGGTGAACTGAAAGAGGCCAGCGGCACTCGATGTCCGCGCCTTCGCCTGCGGATCGAGGCTGCTTTCGACCTTGGCCTGATTGTACAAATAGCCGAAATCGACCCCTGCGTTGTTCGCGGCCTGCGCAATGGCGGCCCGGATGCGAGGTTCGTTGGCAGTCGTGGTTGAAACTATGGGCATGAGCATTCCGCGTGGTTACGGAAGCTGCTCAGCAAAGGGCGTGCCAACCGGGCATCAGCCTCCGAAAACCGCGAAACGGCCTGTAGAATTGTAGGTCGAGGGCCGTCGCGCGCCGCGCCGCTCGGCCAAACGGTCGAGTCTTTGACGGTTGCGGTCGGCCAGATAATTGACGCGAGCGCGCGCCGCATCGGTCTGTCGCAGCGCATGATCGACGCGGTCATGGCGAACCCCAGCGGGTGCACCACTCGATCGTATGGCCAATAGCAGGCGCGACAGAGTTGTCGTCGTTCCCTCGATCGCCGCGACATCGCCAGCATCGAGTGCCGCGATCAGCGCCGCTTGTGCCGCAATAACGCCTTCGATGTCGGTTTCAGTCATGCGTCTAGTCTTTCGGGTCAAAACTCACGATGGCCTTGGCCAAAGCATCGGCGTCGATCTTGTAGCTGCCGTCTGCGATTGCGCGGCGCACCTGAGCGATCTTGGCGTAGTCAAGCGGTGGGCCCGAACTCGCCAGGTCCGCCACCAGATTGAGCAGACGAGGCAGAGTCACCCCTGGCGCAGCGTCGAGAGGTTTTCGCACGCGACCCTGCTGCGGCGTCGATAGGGACACATCGGTGCCTTTTGCCGCAGTAGCTACAATCGCTGAGACCGGACCCGTTCGGACAGGATCGATCATCGTTCTGCTCCTTCGTACTGGCCTGACGGAAACTCGACAGGCACCACGAAGGAGGTAACGGCAGCCGTTTCAGCTTATTTAATCGCCGATTGCGACCGCGCCGGGCCCGCGAACTCTGGCGGTTACCGAGGAGGTGCCTGTCAGCGTCTTGACACGCACCACGCCGCCGGCGCGGCCGTCGTCGAGCGCAATGGCGCTGGTTACGACATCAAAGCCTGAACCAACATAAGCGAGTTCGACGGAATCGCCACGGCGGATAACGATTTCAGCCGGTTGCGCCGCAGCCGTCCCCAAGAGCTGCACGCGAAGACGCCAGCCCCTCGATGCGCAATAGGCCGTGACCGTCCCTGCAGCGGGCGGATCAAAAGCGACGCCTTCGGGACACTTCACCATGCGCAGGCGACGATCGACCGGTTGTGCCCGTTGGCCTGCATCGGCCGGTGTCCCGCCCAGAAACACAGCAACGCGCGCGTCAAGCGCATCGAGGTCCTCGAGCACGGGCTGGACAGCCCAGGCCGGAGTCGTGGCAGCGAGGATACTGACCTGTAGAAGCACAGGAACGATAAAACGGCGCATGGTGGTCTCCATAAAGTCGGGACTCGTCCAGCAATTCGCGTGCCAGCCATGCAAATGCGGTCGTTCGCCCACGTAGGGCATTTCGCCTGTCGAATAACCGACACCGACACGCGGCTGGCACAAGTACGGCCCGTTTTCAGGGATTGGCACGCAGTTTGCTTATCTTCCGGTGACGCGCTCATGGTGAGCCGTCGATGGAGGTTCGTATGGCTGCCACCGACCTGTTCGGCATTCACGGTACCGCACTCGGGCTGCGCGCCCAGCGCATGTCCATGCTTGCCTCGAACATCGCAAACGCATCGACGCCCAACTACAAGGCGCGTGACATGGATTTTGGCGACGCCCTGCGTCGCGCCGAATCCGATCAGGACATCACTGCTGCGACCAAGTACCGCGTGCCGCTGCAAACCTCGCTCGACGGCAACACCGTCGAACTGTCAACCGAACAGACAGCGTTCGCGGAGAATGCAATCGCCTACCGCACCACGCTCTCGTTCCTTACCGGCCGCATCTCGACCTTGTCGCGTGCGCTGAAGGGCGAGTGACCATGGGACAGGTCAACAACAAACCGATGTCAATCTTCGATATCAGCGGACGCGCGATGGCGGCACAGCTCGTTCGCCTCAACACGACCGCATCGAACCTGGCCAATGCCGGGTCGGTTGCAGGGAGTGAAGCCCAAGCCTTTCGGTCGCTTAAACCTGTCTTCCGCGCCGTCACTGGTGCCGACGGGCAGGCGACCGTCGCCGTCGACCGCATCACGCAGTCGACGGCGAACCCGACGAAACGGCACGACCCCAATCATCCGCTGGCCGACGCCAATGGCGATGTGTGGGAAGCCGCCGTCGATAGTGCTGCCGAACTCGTCGAGATGATCGAGACATCGCGCCAGTACCAGAACAACGTCCAGGTTTTGCAAACCGCAAAATCACTCACACTCGACACATTGAGGATAGGTCAATGACAACACTTCCCGTCGGCATTTCAACGGTTGCTACGGCAACCGCAGCCAAATCGCGCTCGCAATCGGAACTTGGCGCGACGGATTTTCTGAAACTGATGACCGAACAGCTGAAACAGCAGGATCCGTTCGCCCCGACCGACAATGCACAGATGGTCGCCCAGATGGCGCAGATGACGTCGTCGTCAGGCATCGCGGAAATGAACGTGTCGCTGAAATCCATCGCCACACAGATCTCCGATCAGACGGCGCTGCTCCAGGCGCTGACCAAGTCGATCGCCACGACGCAAACGCCCACCGCGGGCTGAACCTCAAACCGATTTCCCCAGGAGACGATCCATGTCGTTCTACACTTCGCTTTCGGGCCTCAAGGCCGCCCAGCTCGACCTGTCGGTCATTTCGAACAATATCGCCAACGTCGGATCAACCGGCTTCAAGAAAAGCCGCGCCGAGTTCGGCGACCTGTTTTCGAGCGCGCCTACCCAGACGACAAAAATGGTCGCCGGGTACGGAACGCATCTGAACACCGTCAGGCAGCAGTTCTCGCAGGGAACGCTCGAAGGGACAGACAAGACGCTCGATCTTGGCATCTCTGGTGAAGGTTTCTTCGTTGTCCAGGGCGCGCCACCGCGCAACGACATCAGCTATACACGCAACGGCTCGTTCGCCGTGGACGCAAACAACAATGTCGTCGACACGACAGGGTCGAAGCTGAAGCTTTTGCCGGTCGACGCAAACGGCACGATTACGTCGACGGCGTTTGCCAGTATGACGGACTTCGTTCTGCCGATGTCGTCGCCGACCAATCCGGCGGTCGCGCTGTCGAACGTCTCGATCAGCCTCGACGGCCTCGTTGTCGCTACTTTCGCTGACGGGTCGAACCAGAAGCTTGGCAAGGTCGCGATGGCGACCTTTACGGCTGTCGAAGGATTGCGCCCGATCGGCGACGCGCATTTTCAGTCCACTGGCGATAGCGGCACGCCGACCATCGGTGGTGCTGGCACGGGCTCTCTGGGCGCCGTCCGTTCGGGTTCGCTCGAACGAGCCAACGTCGATGTGACCGAAGAACTCGTTTCACTGATCGCGGCACAGCGCAATTTCCAGGCGAATGCGAAGGCGATCGAAACCGCCGGAAACATGACCCAGGCAATCTTCGCCATCCGCTGAGCTGAACCCCGGGGACTTCTGCCATGGACCGTCTCATCTACACCAGCCTATCGGCCATGCGGTCCGCCCAGTCGCGTCAGACCGCCACGGCGAACAATATCGCCAATGCGGAGACGCCCGGGTTTCGCGCCGACATGGCCGAGGTGCAGGCCTTGTGGCTGCAAGGCGGTATGGCAGAATCGCGCGCGCCGTCGTCAGAGGAAGTGCTTGCCGCCGACATGCAGGCGGGCACGGTCGCCGCCACCGGTCGCCCGCTCGACGTGGCGGCAGAGGGCGACGCGATGTTCGTTGTCCAGTCCGAGGAGGGTGAGGAAGCCTACACCCGGCGCGGCGATTTCACGGTGACTTCGACCGGCCTGCTGACGACCGGCGACGGTCGCCCGGTCATGGGATCGGGCGGCCCGATCACCCTGCCCCCCGCCGACAGCATCTCGATCGACGCGCAGGGCAGGATCAGCATCGTCCCCGCCGGCGGCGATGCGTCGCAGCCGCAGGAAGTCGACCAGCTGAAACTCGTCAGTTCCAAGGGGACCGAAACGGTCAAGGGGCTCGACAACCTGTTCTATGTCCGCGGCGGCGGCATCCTGCCCGATGCGCCCGCGGCGCGCGTGAAGAGTGGTCACCTCGAAGGATCGAACGTCAGCACGACCCAGGCCTTGGTCGACATGATCGAGGCCAGCCGGTCGTGGGACAACCAGTTGAAGCTGATCGCCGACGCCCGCGAAAACGATACCGCGACCGCCGACCTGATGCGGCTTCCCGATTAACCGCCCGATTTAACAGATACGAAAACAGGAAACCGACAATGAGCAATGGTGCCCTACACGTCGCACGGACCGGCCTCGACGCACAGAATATGCGGATGCAGGTAATCGCCAACAATCTGGCGAACGTGAACACGACCGGATTCAAGCGCGACCGCGCGAATTTCTCGACGTTGGCCTATCAGCTGATCACACAGCCCGGTGCTGCGTCCTCGGCAGAGAACAAATATGCAGTCGGCCTTAACCTGGGCACCGGCGTGTCGATCAACGGGACGGCGCGCATCGACACGCAGGGAACGCTAGCAACGACGGGCAATACGCTCGACATGGCGATCCAGGGCGACGGCTATTTCCAGATCCAGATGCCCGACGGTCGCACCGGCTATACCCGTGCTGGCAACTTCAGCCTTTCCGCCGAAGGCAAGATTGTCACCGGCGACGGGATGCCGCTGCAGCCCGAAATTCAGGTGCCGGCCAACACGACGTCGATCACCATCGGTGCCGATGGCACCGTCTCGGCAACCGTCGATGGTCAGGCTGCCCCCACCGAAATCGGCAAGATCGAGACGGCACGCTTCGTCAATGGTGCCGGCCTTTTGTCGATCGGCAACAACCTGCTCACCGAAACCGCCGCATCAGGCACACCGCAAGTCGGCGCGCCCGGTACCGAGGGACGCGGTGCGGTCAAGTCGGGCGTGCTCGAGGCATCGAACGTCAATGTGGTCGAAGAGCTGGTCGATATGATCGAGACCCAGCGTGCCTATGAGGTGAATTCAAAGATGATCCAGGCCACCGATGAAATGCTGCGCAATGCCAACCAGCAGCTTTAGTCGCGCGGTCCTGATCGGCCTTCTGCTTGCCAGCCCCGCGCTGGCCAAGAAGAGGGACAAGCCGGTCGAGGACTACGCCCCCGCCTTTCCGGTGGAAGCGCCCGCCCCGGCGACGCCCGGCGCGATCTTCAGCGCCGGTTATTCGCCGCTGACATCCGGCGCGCGCGCCGCACAGATCGGCGACGTTCTGACCGTGGTTCTGGTCGAACGGATGCAGGCCACCAAATCCAACTCGGCGACGACGGGGCGCGATGGAAACGTCGGTCTGAGCCCCCCGACAACGGGTCCGCTCGCCCTGTTCAGCAGCGGCGATGTAAATATGGGCGGAACTTCGTCGTTCAAAGGAAAGGGCGAAGCGCAACAATCCAACGCGCTGAGTGGAGAAGTCAGTGTGACCGTGATTGCTGTCAGAACCAATGGAACGATGCTGATCCGCGGCGAAAAGGCGCTGACGCTCAATCGCGGCGACGAACACGTCCAGCTGTCGGGCATCGTCCGCGCGGCAGATATCGGCCCCGACAACCGTATTTCATCGACCCGCATCGCCGATGCGCGGATTTCCTACACCGGCAAGGGCGAGATCGCCCGGGCCAGCCGTCAGGGCTGGCTGCAGCGGTTTTTCTCGATGGTGAGTCCGTTCTGATGCGCAAACTGCTTCTGCTGCTCGCGCTCGTCGCGACACCGCTCCACGCTGAACGCATCAAAGATATGGGCGCGTTCGAAGGGCTGCGCGTCAACCAGCTGACCGGTTACGGCATCGTGGTCGGGCTCAACGGGACCGGCGACGACAGCCTCGACTACTCGACGCTCGCCATGAAAGGCGCGGTCTCCCGCTTTGGGCTCAATCTGCCCGCTGGCGTCAATCCGTCGTTGAAGAACGCCGCCGCGGTTATGCTGACCGCCGAACTGCCGGCGTTCGCCAAGCCGGGTCAAAAGCTCGACGTCACCGTTTCGGCAATGGGCAAGTCCAAATCGCTGCGCGGCGGTACTTTGGTCATGGCGCCACTTTATGGTGCCAATGGCCAGATCTATGCGATGGCCCAAGGCAACCTTGTTGTCGGCGGCCTGGGTATCGACGCCGCTGACGGTTCGAAAGTTTCCGTCAACATCCCGTCGGCGGGCCGTATCGGCGGTGGAGCCACGGTCGAGCGCGCGGTCGACACCGGCTTCACGCTCGGTACGCAACTCACCTTCAATCTGGCGACCCCCGACCTGACCAATGCCCGCATCGTCGCCGCCGCGATCAACACGTCGCTCGGCGCGCCACTGGCGCGCGCGATGGACGGCGTCTCGATCGTCATCGCCGCTCCTGAGGGCGGCGAAGCGCGCACGGCGATGATGAGCCGGATCGAGAATATAGACGTCAATCCCGCGACCCCGCCCGCGCGCGTCATCATCAACGCGCGCACCGGCACTGTCGTCATCAATGGCATGGTCCGCATCCTCCCGGCCGCCGTCACCCACGGCAAGCTGACAGTGCGAATCGACGAAAAGCCCAAGGTCATCCAGCCCGCTCCGTTCAGCAAAGGTCAGACCGCGATCGAACCGTCGAGCCAGATCGCCGTCGAGGAAAGTGCGACCCCGGCCTTCATCATGCGCGGCGCATCGCTTGCCGATATCGTTGCCGCGATCAACCGGATCGGGGCGGCCCCCGGCGACCTTGTCGCCATCCTCGAGGCGCTGAAACAAGCCGGCGCGCTCCAAGGCGAACTGGTGGTGATATGAGCGCTGCTCCGATCTCCGCCCCGACATCCGCGTCACTCGCGGCACCGCGGGCAACAACGGCTGCCAAGCCTGAGCTGAAAAGCGCTGCCCAGCGGTTCGAGGCGGTTTTTCTGCGCGAGATGATCGCCACGATGCGCAAGGGAAAGTTGGCCGACGACATCTTCGGTTCGTCCGCGACCGACAATTTCCGCGAAATGGCCGACGCGCACACTGCTGACTCGATGGCCAAAATGGGCGCGTTCGGCATTGCCGGACTCGTCGAACGTCAACTGGATGCGAAGAAATGAGCGACCTTCTGGGCCTAGGCGCGGCGGGCGTACGCGGTTATTCGCGGGCGCTGTCGACGATCGGCGACAACATCTCGAACGCGCAGACGGCGGGCTTCGTGCGGCGCACAGCCGTGCTCACCGAACAGCCCGGAATCGACAGCTCGATCTTTTACCGCAATCAGGTCACAGCCAATGGCGTTTCGGCAACGGGCGTCACCCGTGCCGTCGATCCTTGGCTGATCGAGGACTCACGCGCAGCCGCCAGCGATGCCGGCCGGTCGGGCGCACGTCTGAGCGGCTTGTCGGCCGCCGAAACGGCGCTCGATGACGGTGGCGCGGGTGTCGGCAAGGCGATGACAGCCCTGTTCAACCGGGCAGACGAACTCGCAGCGGATCCCGCCAGCGTCACGCGGCGTAGCGCCTTCCTGCAGTCGGTCGATGATGTCGCCACGACCTTTCGCCGGACAGCGGACGGTCTGACGCGTGCGTCGGACAGTGTGGCGGGCAGCGCCGGCATGACCGTCGCACAGCTCAACACCGACACGACAGCGCTTGCCAGGGTCAATGATGGGCTGCGTCGTGCCCGCGACGGGTCGACCAATCAGGCGACGCTCCTCGACGAGCGCGACCGCCTGATCGACTCGATTTCTTCAGCGCTGCCGGTCACCGTGGCTTTTGACGGTCGTGGAGCGGCGACACTGACGTTGCCGGGCGGCACACTGCTGTCGGGAACCGACCAGGCCACCATTGCCGTGACGACTGCCGCCGATGGGCGACTGACACTTTCGGCCACCCTGCCGAGCGGGAGCTTTGCCGTCGCGCCGCAGAGCGGGACACTGTCGGGACAGATTGATGCCGCCGACCATATCGCGACGCAGCGCAGCGCCCTCGACACACTGGCGAACACGTTTGCTGCTGCCGTCAACACGCAACACGCCGCCGGGCGGGATTCGACCGGCAACCCCGGTGTTGCGTTGTTCACAGGAAGCGGTGCCGCAAGCATCGCTGCCGTCTCGCTTACGGTGGGAGATGTCGCCGCGGCGGATGCCTCCAGTTCCAACGGCAACGCGCTCGCCTTCGGCAACCTCCGCGGCGCGAACGGGGGCGAGGCCAACTGGGCGGCCCTCACCGCGCAGCAGAGCCAGTCGGTCGCAAGTGCCCGCGCGCAGGACAGCGTCGCCGGCACCCGGCGCGACGGCGCGGCCACTGCCCGCAACGACCTGAGCGGCGTTGATCTTGATCGCGAAGCCGCCGACCTGATCCGTTACCAGCAAGCCTATGATGCATCCGCGCGCATCATACAGGTGGCGCGAGAGACGATGCAGTCCATTCTTGACGTGATTTGAGAGCGAGACAGACGATGACGATCAGCGCCACCGGCAACCGGATGACCAGCGAAATCGCGCGCCAGTCCAAGCTGGGCCAGGATATCTCGCGCACGCAGATTTCGATCTCGACCAAAAAACGCATCCAGATTGCGTCCGACGATCCCGTGGCTGCGGCCCGTGTCGCCACCATCAACCGCGCCCAGTCGGACAACACCACGTACAGCGGCAACCTGTCGCTCGGCGCGTCGCTCGCGTCGCAGGCCGACACCGCGCTGGGTGCCCTTTCCGATCACATGACTCGTGCCCGCGAACTCGTGATCGCAGGGGCTAGCAGCACAGCAACGGCCGCCGATCGCGCGACGTATGCGCAGGAGTTGCGCGGCATTGCCGCCGACGTTGCCGAGCTGCGCGCAACGAAGTCCTCGCTCGATCAGCCGCTGTTCTCGACGGGCGCGCCGACGCAATTCAGGGTCGCCAACGGTGTCGTGCTCGCACCCGTGGACAGCGCCGCCAACATCTTCGAGCGGAGTGGCGTTCCGCTCACCCAGGATCTGACCGATGCCGCTGCTGCGCTGGAAAGCGGCAATGCGACGACCATCGGCGCTGCCTTGGACCGTATCAGCACCGCCATCGATCACACCTCCGACGCAGCGGGCAACCAGGGCGTGCGTGCGGCGCGAATTGACAAGTTGATCGACCGCAATTCGTCGACCGGGATCGATATGGCCGCCGAGCGTTCGGGCCTTGAAGATACCGACCTGACCTCGGCGATTGCCCAGCTCAACGCGCAGCAGCTGACTCTCGAAGCGGCACAGGCCGCTTTTGCGCGGATCAATCGCCGGACGCTGTTCGATATTCTGAACTGAAATCTTTGATTTTTCGGCCTCAATTTTCGGGTCGCTTCGCCGTTAACCGTAAGAGGCCTCCGCACGATGTGGGGAGCAAAGAGGTGGGTTCTGCATGTTTCCGGTAATCGGCCTCGTTGTTCTTATCGCTTTGGTTTTCGGCGGATTTGCATTCACCGGCGGGAACCTTGCACCGGTGCTGGAGGCCATGCCCCATGAAATGCTTATCATCGGGGGCGCCGCGCTCGGCGCGCTGATCATCGGCAATTCGGGTGCCGAACTCAAATCTCTTGCTGGCGCAATGGGCACAGTCTTCAAAGGGCCTAAATACAAGAAGCAGGATTATCTCGACGCGATCTTCCTGACTTCCCGTCTGATGAAGATGTTGCGCACGGACGGCCCGGTTGCGGTCGAGCCGCATATCGAGGACCCGAAGTCCTCGGCAATCTTCACCGAATATCCCAAGCTGATGAAGGACCAGACGCTGATCCACCTCATCACCGATGCGCTGCGCTTGGTCGTCGTATCGTCGGGCACACTCGACCCCCACGCGGTCGAGGACGTGATGGACAATACCGTCAAGACTCACCACCACCACGCCATCCGCCCGGCAGACTCGCTTCAGAACCTGTCCGACGCGCTGCCCGCGCTGGGCATTGTCGCCGCTGTACTCGGCGTCGTCAAAACGATGGGGTCGATCGACAAGCCGCCAGCGGTGCTGGGCGGCATGATCGGTTCCGCGCTCGTTGGCACGTTTCTGGGTGTGTTGCTGTCCTACGGTATGGTTGGTCCCTTTGCAGTACGGGCGAAGAGCGCGATCGAGGAAGACGCGGCTATCTATCACGTGGTGAAACAGATCATCATCGCCTCGCTGCACGGCCATCCCCAGCCGCTGGTGATCGAGGCCGCACGGTCAGGCATCGCGCACCATAACCAGCCGAGCTTTTCAGACGTGTTCGATGGCATGAGGGCCGCACGATGAGCCGGGGGTCGAACCAGGTCCGCCCGATCATTGTCAAGAAGATCATCGAGGCACCGCATGCCGGCCACCACGGCGGCGCCTGGAAGGTCGCCTATGCCGATTTCGTGACCGCGATGATGGCGTTTTTTCTGTTGATGTGGCTACTGGGCGCAACGACGGAGAAGCAGCGCAAGGCGCTCGCCGATTATTTCGCTCCGACGCTGGTTACTAGCAAGGGCGACAGCGCCGGAGGCAGTGGCCTATTCGGGGGCGATTCGATCACGTCCGTCGACAAATATCCCAATCGCGCAGGGCAAACCGGCACGCGGTCGATGACGATTCCGCGCGATGCCAAGGGCGGCCCCAAGGAAGCGTCCGGCCGCCAGAGCGACGTCGCCAGGTTCAACGCCCTGCAGCGTGCGCTGGCGATCAAGATGCAGCGGAGCAACAGCTTGAAGAGCCTTGCGGGCAGCGTGCGTTTTACCGAAACGCGCGACGGTCTGCGCATCGATCTGGTCGACAACGCGGATTATTCGATGTTCGCCAGCGGTACGGACCAGATGACGCCGCAGGCCCTGGCGCTGGTGCGCGAAGTCGGTGAGGTAGCGCGAGACCTGCCCAACGGCATTACCATTCGCGGCCACACAGATTCAGCGGCGTGGACGCGCGATCCGACCATGAACAACTGGCGATTGTCGGCTGCACGTGCCGAAACAACGCGCAGAATGCTGATGCTGCAACAGATACAACCATTTCGGATTGTTCGGATCGAGGGGGTGGCGGATCGCGAACCCTATGACCGTAAAAACCGCCTAAGCCCTAGTAATCGGCGCATTTCTATCACGCTGACCTGGAGCGACGCCCGCCCCGACTTCACCGGTTGAGTGGGCCAAGAACGCCCTTTCGGCAATGGTTACCACCAGATTGAGAATAATGGTTTACGGTCGTTAACCACCCGGGGCCGATTGAACCCCTGTGCAAAGGGCACGTTCGGGGGGACCACATGGCCGAAGCAATCATCCGCAGCCGATCCGCCAAGAGCATCGTCGACCGTCGCGTCGATCGAACGGCATCGGATGCCCGCATCGTCGGCAGTAGCGCAGCGATGGCGCACCTGCGCAGCATCGTCGCCCGCGTCGGTCCATCCAGCGCCCCCGTCCTTGTTACCGGTCCTTCTGGATCGGGTAAGGAAGCCGTTGCACGCGCTATCCACGCGACCAGCGACCGTGCCGACAAACCCTTTGTTGCGATCAACTGCGGCGCGATCCCGCCCGAGCTGATCGAATCCGAACTCTTCGGCCATGAGAAAGGCTCCTTCACCGGGGCCGCCGGCCGCCGAATCGGACGCTTCGAAGAAGCGAACGGCGGCACCCTGTTCCTCGACGAAATCGGCGACATGCGCTTCGACATGCAGGTCAAACTGCTGCGCGTTCTCGAAGATGGCGTCGTTCACCGTGTCGGTGGCGGCGCCGCCGTCCCCGTCGATGTCCGCATCATATCGGCCACCCACCACGATGTGCATGCGGCAATCGACGCGGGACGGTTTCGCGAGGATCTTTATTTTCGACTCGGTGTCTTGCCTGTAAAAACGCCAGCGCTGGCCGAGCGCCCCGACGATATTCCCGACCTGATCGAGTATTTTCAGGACAAGATGGGTTCTGTCGGTCGCGTACGCTTCGATGCGGCAGCGATGGAGCGTCTTCAGGCGCACCGCTGGAACGGTAATGTCCGCGAACTCCGCAACGTCATCGAGCGCGGCCGTGTGCTCTTCGCCGGTGAAACGCTGAACGCCGACCATGTCGATCAGCTGCTCGGCGTCACTCCGGTGTCGAACATCACCTATATCGCACAGGTCCGCCCCGAAGCGAAGGTCGTGACGCCTCCGCCAGGTGCCGTCAGCGCCCCGATCAACCTGAAGGATTTGCTGGAAACGATGGAACTGGAACGCATCCAGATGGCGCTCGACATGGCCAATGGCGTCGTGTCGGAAGCGGCGCGGATGCTGACGCTCAAGCGCACGACGCTGATCGAGAAAATGCGCAAGTACGGCGTAAACGGTTAGGCCCTGTTTCCCTATCCCCACCGGGGAAACAGGGTCTATATTCTAGACCGTAATCCGGCCCCATGCCTCCGCAAGACTGCCAACGCCGTCACGCACTTCCCGGATCGCGGCCATGTCGCCACTGCGTGCGGCCAGCAGCCGACGGCGCATCTGTCGATAGATTCCGGCGAGCGATGTTGCGAGATCGCCACCCTTCACCCGGTCGAGACCGGCCTCCAGCGTGTGCAGGATCGTGCTGGCGCGTTCGTGTTGTTGCAGCCGACGGTTCACGTCGTCGGTTTCGGCAGCGCGCGCCATGACATCCAGTGCAACCGACAGTTCGGCGTAAAGCATGGAGACTAGCGCATGCGGCGTTGAACCTTCGACCCGACTGACGAGATCGACTTGCTGATACCGGGAGGTCGGCGAACGACTGCGCGAACTGAGACTGGCGACCGAACTCATTTGCTCTGCGTCCAGACCTTAATCTGCTGATCAAGATAGCTCTGCGTCGCCTTCAGCGCGCCGACACGGCTATCGATGCCCCCAAACTGCTTGTCGAGCCGGTCCTTATAGGCGGTTTCGCGGGCTTCCATCCGGGCGCGATCGCTGGCCAGCGACTTTGCCTGGTTGGCGAGGCGGGTCGATAGGCTGGCCAACGTTCCGTTGGTAGCGGTCGCCGCCGTCTTCAGCGCCGACAGCGCTCCGCCGATCCCAGGGTCGGTGGCGGCGGTATGCGTCGCATCGCGTGTCGGCGAGAAGATGGCCTCGACGGCATCCGGATTGGCGGCGTAGGCCGCGTTGAAAACTGCCTCGTCGAACGTAATCGTGCCATCCCGGTTGGTTTTTACGCCGATGGACGAAAGACTGGACGGAGAACCCGTCGTTACCGATTGCGAGACCAGCTGCGAAATCTGGCGGTCGAGAGTGCGCATCGCCTGATCGCCACGGGTCGCCGTGCGGGCGTCGGCAATGTGTCCCTTCAACTCGTTGAACACCGAAACAAAGTCGGCAATCGTCGATTTCAGGGTGTCGCCTGCGCGGGTGACGCTGATCGGCACCGGATTGCCGACCGCGACTTTCTTGAGTGTAAGGATCACCCCCGGCACGACATCGTCAATCGAATTGGACGGGCGCGAATAGGCGAGGCCGTCGACCTTGAATTCGGCATTCAGGGCGGATTGAACCTGCGTCATCGAACCGGGATAGGTGAAGTCCGTCAGGCCGGGATCGCTGCTCGACAGGCTAAAGGAAGATGCTGTCCCTGACGGCCCCTTCAGGACGAGACGCGCGCCGGAAGTGTCGTTGACGACACTCGCCGTCACGCCGCTGCCCGCACCGTTGATCGCAGCGGCAAGGCCGTTCAGGCTGTCGTTGCCGCTGCCTATCGTCACCGTATAGGGCGTCGATCCGACCGTCAGGGTCAGCGTCCCCTGCCCGATCGGATTGGTCGCTGCCGTGACAAAGCCCGACGCAAGCGTTTGCCCGCGGGCGAGTTGTGTGACTTCAATGGCTCCCGAAAAACTTGCCATGCTGGCACCCACCCGCGCCTTGGCATCGAGGATCGAGGTGTCGGAAACGTTGGGCTGGCTCTGCAGGGTACCGCCTGCCACGAGATTGGCGAGCGACGTCGCGAATCCTTCCAGATCGGACCGGGCCTGGGCAACCGCGCTGATGCTCGACTGCACGGCCTTTTCACGCGTGTCGAACAGCGCGACTTTCGGATCGCGCGATGCCGCCGCGAGGTCGGTGACGAGCTTCGACACGTCGATGCCCGAACCATAGCCGAGAGAATAGGCGATCGACGAAACCATGTGCGCTGTCCTTCCCTCATCAAAACGGCGAATTGCGCGAAAGCTTTAGCGTTTGGGCGGCGTGATTTTTCGGCCGCTTTCGTCGAATGCCTTCTCGGGCGGTACGGCGACGGCGGGCTGGGCGACCCCTTCGGCCATGGCGCGGTCGATGTTGAACACGAACGCCATGATGGTCGCGACTGCCAGATAGAGGTCGCTCGCAATGGGCTGCCCCGCGCGGGTCGTGAAATAGATGGCGCGCGTCAGCTGCGGGTATTCGAGTAGCGGTACTGCCGACTCCTTCGCCAGTGCCTTGATGGCTTGCGCGGTCTCCCCCCTGCCCCGCGCGACAACTGTGGGCACGGCGTCGATGTTGGGGCGATAGCGCAGCGCGACCGCGAAGTGCGTTGGGTTGGTCAGGATCACTGTGGCCTCGCCGACCGCGCGACGCGCCGAGCTGTTGAGGATTTCGTGTCGCCGCTGGCGCGCCAGATTCTTGGTTTCGGGGGAGCCTTCGCTTTCCTTGTGCTCTTCCTTGACCTCGTGATGCGTCATTCGCAGGCGGGTGTTGCGCCGTAGGAACTGGATCGGCGCGTCGATCATGCCGATGACGGCGAGTCCGCCGGCCATCCAGAGCATTACCGAGACGAATTGGTCGCCGATCAGGGTTGCCGCGCGTTGGTGGTCGATCGACGACAGGCCCATCATTGTGGGCAGGCGGGCGGAGATCAGCCACCAGCCGATGCCGCCGAGCAGCACGACTTTTGCCAATGATTTCAATAGTTCAACCAGGCCCTGCACGCCGAAGATGCGCGTTATGCCCGCCAGCGGGTCGAGCTTCGACGCCTTTGGGGCAAAACCGCTGGAGCGAAAGCCGAGCGACCCGAGCATTGCCGGTCCGGCAATCGCCGCCAGGATCGTCGCGCCGAACAGCACGGCCAGCGGCCCGGCCGATTCCATCCCGAGCCCGACGGCGCGCGGCCAGGGATCGAAGCCGTCGATATCGGCGCGGCCGATGGTCAGGCCCTGCTGCAACAACGCGCGCATCGCATCGACGAACCAGGGTCCGGCAATCGCCATCCATCCGGCACCCGCCAGGACGACCAGCGCCGTGCCCAGTTCGCGCGACTGGAGGACGTCGCCCTTTTCCGCCGCATCGCGCTTACGCTTGGCGGATGGGGCCTGTGTCTTTTGGTCGCTGTCGGGCGCGTCGGACATCGCCTAGAGCCTTGCCAGTTGCTGTGCCTGCTCGAGCGCCAGCCGCATCGCGTGTTCGAGCGCCGCCGCCATCACCGGCGTCGCCGCCGCCAGCAGCACGACACCGGCAAGCACCGTCGCCGGAATGCCGACCGCGAACAGGTTCAGGGCGGGCGCCGAGCGGGTGATCATCCCCATTACGATCTGGACCATGATCAGCGCGAAGGCGACCGGCAGCGCCACCGTCATACCGGCCGCAAACATCAGCCCGCCGAAATCGACGAGGCCGCGCAGGGCCTCCACCGTCAGCCAGCTGTTGCCGGGCGGCATCGTCCGGAAACTGCTGATGACGATGTCGATCAGGGCGAGATGCCCGCCGGTCGACAGGAAGAGCGCCGTGCCGAGCATGTTGAGCATCTGGCCGATGGCTGTACTCGAATGGCCCGACATGGGATCCTGCATTGATGCGAACCCCAGGCCCATCGCGTTCCCGATGGCCTCGCCCGCGATCAGCGCGGCCGCAAAGCCGATCTGGATCGCAAAGCCGAGCGACAGGCCGAGAACGACCTCGCCAAGGATCAGAAGCAAACCGGGGACGGAAAACATGCCCCCCACCGGCAGCGCAATACTGGCCGCGGCGGCCGACGGAATACCGACAGCCAGCGACAGGATGATCCGCACCTGCAGCGGAACGGCTGTCGATCCGAACACAGGCGCTGCCAGCAAGGCCGCTCCGGGCCGAATCATGGCAACGAACCAGATCAGCAGCTGTGTTTCGATACCCGCCAGTTCTACCGGGATCACCGGACCAGTTCCGGAATCCGTGCATACATGTCCTGCGTAAGGTCGACCATCAGCATCATGATCGCGCCGCCGAACAGCGCCAAGCAGATAGCGAAGACGATGAGTTTCGGCACAAAGCTGAGCGTCGCTTCGTTGATCGACGTTGCGGCCTGGACCATGCCGAGCAACACGCCGACAACCAGCGTCGGGATCAGCAGCGGTGCCGCGCCCAGCGCCAGCACCCACAGCGCATGTTGCGCTGCGTCGATGAACATATCGCTTTCCATCACCCGACTCCGAACGAGGCGGCGAGCGAGCCCATCGTCAGTGCCCAGCCATCGACGAGGACAAAGAGCAGGAGCTTGAACGGCATCGAGATGATCGTCGGTGACAGCATCATCATGCCGAGCGACATGAGCGCGGACGCGATGATGAGGTCGATGACCAGGAACGGCAGGAAGATCAGAAAGCCGATCTGGAACGCGGTCTTGAGCTCGCTGGTCACGAACGCGGGGAGGAGGATCGTGAACGGAATGTCCTTGGCCGCGGCCACCGGCGGGACCTTCGCAAGCTTCT
The DNA here is from genome assembly GCA_038228865.1 of Sphingomonadales bacterium. Lineage (GTDB taxonomy): Bacteria > Pseudomonadota > Alphaproteobacteria > Sphingomonadales > Sphingomonadaceae > Sphingomonas_O. The sequence goes on from JBBROX010000011.1 coordinate 73,619, forward strand.
GGAACATCGCCAGGTCGGTCTTGCGCGTTTGCCCGACCATGAAGCCGTGGAAATGCTCGCCGGCCTTGGAGATACCTTGTTCGAGCGTGATCGTGCCGGCGTTATAGGGTTGCAGCGCGTCGGTGTTCACCTTGTTGAGCACAGGCGCCATGATGAACAGCGACAGGAACAGGCTGAGCCCGACGAGCACCTGGTTCGGCGGCGTCTGCTGCAGGCCGAGCGCCTGTCGCAGAATCGACAGCACGATGATGATGCGAGTGAAGCTGGTCATCATCAGGATGAGCGACGGCAAGACCGTCAGCAGGCTCATCAGGATGAGGATTTGCAGCGAGAGCGACAGCGATTGCTGACCGCCTGCAACTTTGCCCAGCGTGCTTTCTAGCCCGCTGGGCGCGACGACCGGTGCCGCAGCCTGAGCGAGTGCGACGGCGGGAACGAGGGCCAGAATGACGATGGCGACGCGTAAGAGGTTACGCATCGATGAAATCCCCGTCGCTCTCGGCGATCAGCGAAATTCCCTGTCGCGAGGCCGCGACCAGCAATGTTTTGCCGCCAAAGGCGACGACCGCGAGCTTTCCCGACGTTCCCATTGTCAAAACATCGACAATCACTGCCGGACGATCGACAGGGCGGTGGGCGGGCAACCCCAGCTGAACCCGCTTCCACAACCACAGCGATCCCCACGCCAGGCCGCCCACCAGGGGCACAAGTATCAGTAAACGAAGGAAATACTCGGTCATTAATGTCTCCGGTCGATACCCAGCGCGGCATCGTCCGGTGCTACGACGTCGACCACGCGAACGCCGTAACGGCCGTCGACCGTCACTATCTCTCCCTTTGCAATGAGTGTGCCATTCGCCATGATGTCGAGCAGATCATTGGCCTGCCGGTCGAGTTCGACCACGCTGCCTTCGGCAAGATTCAGCAAATCCGCGAGCCGCATCGCGGCCGACCCGACCTCGACCGAAACCCGGACCGAGACACCCGCCAGCAAGGCAAGGTTACGGTCAGGACGCGGCGTGCCATCGACGTTGGCGATATCGGCGGTAAAATCAGTCATCGAAGAATGCTCCATGTTCGAGTTTGTCGATCTTGATGGCAGCGCGGCCGTTGGCCTCGCCGATGGTGCCATGTGCCAACAGGCGTCCGGCAACCGTGACCGGCACGCGCGGCGGCAGAGTCACGGGAATGAAGTCGCCGGGCGCCAGTGCGAGCAATTTGCTCAGCGCCACGGTCGGGCGGGCAATGACGGTGCGCACCGGCAGACGTGCCTGCATGACCGCGTCGGACATCCGCATCCGCCAAAGCGGATCGGGTTCGTCGGGAACGACCTCCTCGGTTTCGTGAAGTCCCGGCATCCCGCGCAGCGCGGCGAGCGGATACACGAGATCGATCCGACCCTCTCCCGCCTCGGGGTCTGTCGTTCCGAACTGCTGTACGACAACGACATCGTCGGGCTTGGCCAGTGCCACGTCCTCGACGCCGAACGTACTGCCCATCACCGTCGGGGCGAGCTTTTCGACATCGGCCCATGCCGCTGTCAGGGCATCGGCTGCTTTGCCGGCAAAGCGGTCGAACAGGCGCTGTTCCGCGCTGCCGAATGAAATCCGCGCCGGATCGATGGCACCACTGCCACCGTAGAAAATGTCGACCAGCGTCGCGAGCAGGCGGGACGGCACCGAAATCAGCATGCCGCCCTTCATTGTCCGTTCGCGATAGCGCGCGACGGCGACCATGGGCTCCAGTTCGGCTTTCCATTCGGCAAAAGTCAGGGTGCGGATTTCGCCGACCGTCACTTTGGTCGCGCCGCCCGAAGAGGCGAATGCCGCGCACAGGCCGCGCGCAATCTTGACACCGATGCGCGTGAGTCCCGGCAGGTCTGGGCGCGTCGGAACCGCCGCACCCAGCTGCACGAGATCGACCGTGGGCGAGTCAGTGGACGCCATTACTGCACCACCAGATTGGTGAAATAGACATTGTCGATGCCGCCAAAGCCTTCCTTGGCGCGCAAAACTTCGTTGATCGATTTGGTCAGCTGGCGCTGGAGCATCTGCTTGCCCTCCGGCGTCGACAACACGGCGGCCTGCTGATCGGACAGGACCATCAGGATCGCCGAGCGGATCGGCACCATCTGACGTTCGAGATTGTCGCCGACGCGGCTGTCATAATAGGTCGCGACGCTGATCCCGATTTGTACAAAGCCGCTGCCGTCCGCCAGATTCGCGGTGAAGCTCTGTTCGATGGGATAATAGGCAATCTCGTACTTGTGCGGATCGATGACGCCGCCTTCCTTTTCCATCGTCACTGTGCCGACGCGGCGCGGGATGGCCTTGTCGTCGCCATGACCGCCCTCGGCCGCGTCGGCGGCGTGTTCGCTACGCAAGACCAACTTGGGCCTGCGCGGATCTTCGTGCTTGGTCTCCCCGGCCATGCCGTAGCCGGTCGCATAGACGCCCGCGCCAATGCCGCCCCCGATGAGCGCGAGACCGCCCACGCCGTAGATGGCGAGCTTTTTGGCACCGCCGCCCTTCTTTTTCGGCGGGACGTCTTCGTCGGGTGTCTTGGACATTGCAGGTCTCCGGTTCAGGCGTAACGGCCGTCGGCGACGGCTTTAGGGTTGTCGGACGAGATGGCGTTGGGCGCCGACAGCGCGGCCTCGATCGGCAGTGCGACGGGCTGATGCGACGTGCTGCCCGCGCGGTCGCCGCCGAACCCCGCCCCAGATCCGGACGCATCGGTCGAAACTTCGGTCCCAGCGACGCGAACGCCCTGCGCCCGGATTTCATCGATGATGCGCGGCTGGGCCGCCGTCAGGAGATCGCGCGCCGTATCGGTGCGCGTCATCATATGGACATTGACCCCGGATGCGCCCTGCCGGATTTCGACATCGAGCCGACCGAGCGATTCCGGTGCCAGGCCGAACTTCAGACGCCCGCCGTTCGCGGCCGTTGCCGCAATGTCGTTGGCAAGATCGTTCAGCCAGGCGTCGCCGCGGGCAAGATCGAGATGCCGATCGACAGCAACGCCATCGGTAGAGGCCGACGGACTGACGCTATTCGCCATCGCCGATGCGAGGTCGCGGATCATGGCCGATGTCGGCGCGACGACCGATACCCCGTCCGTCGTATCCTTGGCGGGTTTGAACGTGGCATCGATAGCCGCGCCGGCGAGATCGGCCTTTGCACCGGACATGGGACGAAGTTCGGCGGCGATGGCGTTGAAGAGAGCCGGCATCGGCGCGTTCGCTGTCGGCGGCGTCGGCAGCGCGGCTTTGGATGTCGGGGACGCGAGCGATGTCGCGACGCTCGTTTGCGAAGCATCCTCCGGCAGAGCACCGGTTGTCGCCGTTGCCTGACCGATCGACATGAAGGCTGCAATCAACGCGGCCACCTGTGGCGATGGTACGGCGCTATCGGCACCGGCTGTCGTGGTTGCGTCGGTCGCGACCGGCTTGTCACCCTTGCCGAGCGCGTCGGTGGCGTCTTTCGACGGCGGCAACATCGTCGCGGAACGATCGAGCGTGGCAAGCATCGCCATCGTCGCGGCGGGAACGCCAGCCACGTCATTCGGCGCAGTCTCGGCGGAATTCGATGCGTCTTGCTCGTCGGGCACAGAAGGCGGCGACGTGCTGGATTCGTCAGCGATGCGCGCCTTGGCCGAGACCAGGGCATCGAACGCATCCGACGACCTGGAACGCGAAGACCGGCCAGCCGACGGGCCGGCGGATTGCAGGCTCGACGATGACGTTCCCGACAACAGCGATGACACATTCATATCCGTGCTCCGGTACTCTTGAGCCGTGGGGGACGCGACGCGGCGAGGCGCAGGTCGCGCTCGATGGCTTCGCGGCGCGAGGCATCGGCGTGGACGCGCCCGGTGCGTTCCTCGGCAACATGGGCGGCAATCCGTTCGGCGTCGCGCGCGTCGCGGATCTGGCGGGCGTCGTCGAGCGATTTCCGCAGACCGATACGCGCATTATCGAGCCGCTCGCACAGCTCGGTCAGGCTCTGCAGGTCGCGACCGCTGACTTCGCCCGTCGGAACGCTGATGCCGTCGCGCAACTGCTGGACGCGATCCGAAACATTGGCGACGGCGGCATGGGCCGTATCCGCCGCGACCAGCCGGACGGCGGCGACGCGGTGTTCGATGGTGCGCAGGCGCAGCAAGCGGGCACGGCGGGTTGCGGCGGCACTCATGCGCCGAACCCTTCAATCAGTGCCGCGCGCGAAGTGGCGTAGTCGACGCGTTGATGTGGGGCCTGACGCAGGAAATCGAGCATCATGTCGCGCCGCGCCAGCGCCTCGTCGACGACCGGATCGTTGCCGGGCGCATAAGCACCCATCAGCACGAGATCGCGGTTCTCGTCATAGGCGGACCAGAGGCGGCGGAAACGCGCCGCAGCCTGCGCATGATCGGCATCGACGATGTCCGTCATCACGCGCGACAGCGAGCGCGATACGTCGATAGCCGGGAACACGCCTTGTTCGGAAATGGCGCGCGACAGGACGATATGCCCGTCGACGATGGCGCGCGCGGCATCGACCACGGGATCCTCGGTATCGCCGCCGTCGGCAAGCACGGTGTAGACCGCCGTAATCGATCCGCCGGTCCGCCGGTCGGCCCCTGCCCGTTCGACCAGGCGCGGGATCAGACCCAGCGCCGACGGCGGATAGCCCTTCATCGTCGGCGGTTCGCCGAGCGCCAGGCCGATCTCACGCTGGGCGTGCGCGACGCGCGTCAAGCTGTCGATCAGGAGGAAGACCTTCTTGCCCTCGGCCCGGAAGAATTCGGCAATCGCGGTGGCGCGCATCGCGGCGCGCAGGCGCAGCAGCGGCGGGTGGTCCGCCGGGACCGCGACCACGACCGAACGTTCGCGGGCAGCACCCGTCAATTTGGTTTCGACGAAGTCGCTGACTTCGCGGCTGCGCTCGCCGATCAGGCCGACGACGACGACATCGCAATCGGTGCCGGCCAGCATCTGGCCCATCAGTACCGACTTGCCGACGCCGGAGCCGGCGACGATCGCGATCCGCTGTCCCTCGCCCGCCGTCAGCAAGGCATTGATCGAGCGGACGCCCAGATCCATCGGACGCGTGACGCGGGCGCGGTCGAGTGGGTTGCTACGGCGACCACCGATCGGCCAGGCAAAGCGGCTGGTGATCGGACGGCGTCCGTCGAGCGGTGCGCCATGCGCATCGATCACGCGGCCGAGCAGCGCCGAACCGCAGGCGACGTAGCTCGCATCGCCATCGGGTTCGACCCGGCTGCCGACCGACAATGCCGCGCCGTGATCGAAGGGGACGATCAGGCTGCGCATGCCGCGAAAGCCGACGACTTCGCCGTGGACGTTCTCGCCCGACGGCGACACGATGCGAGCGCCCGAGCCCAAGGGCAAACCAAGCCCCTCGGCCTCGAGCATCTGGCCGTCGTGCGAGACAAGCGTCCCGATCCGGCGCGGCGCGGTGCCGCCAAGGGTGGCGGTATCGAGCGCCATGGTGGCACTTTTCATCAGGCGGCCGGTCACGACTGCGCCTCCATGCCGAGCGTGGCCCGCAGGGCGTCGAGGTGAAGCGAACGGCTGTCCTCGATCCACCCCAGCGAACAATCGATGCGCAGCGCGCCGCGCTCGAGCGTCGGATCGGTATGAACCTCGAGCGGCAGGTCGGCATCGGCAACCAGCGCCGCATCATCGGGGTGCAGCCACAATGTGCGCGCGGCGTCGGCTTCGCCAAGGCATGACATGGCCCGGTCGATCCGCTCGATCAGCCACGGGCGTTCGACCGGCATCATGCCGACCAGCTCGGTCACCAGCCGCTCGACCGTCGTCGCGATCATGGCGGCGAGTTCTTCGGAAGGTTCGGGTTGAAAGGCGTTGGCGGCAGCAATGAGGTCGAGAAGCTCGGTACGCTCAGCGGCAAAGGATTCCGTTGCCGCACGTGCACCTTCGGCAAAGCCGAGCGCGAACGGATCGGACGCACCCTCGGCACGCGGTGCCGACGAACCGGGCGCAGAACCGACGGCGCGCGCGCGCATCGGGCTGAACGCGCTGGTCGGCGCGCGCGCATCGATAAGGGAGACACGGGCGAAGGCGGGCTCAGACATAGTCGTCGTTGCCCTTGCCGCCCTGGCTTCCGCCCAGGTTGATTTCGCCGTCTTCGGCCATGCGCCGTGCGGCGGACGCGATTTCCTTCTGCGCCGCTTCGACTTCGACGCGTTTGGCTGGCGCGCTTTCGGCCATTTCGTCGCGGATGGTTTCGGCCGCACGCGCCGACAGGCAGCCCAGCATTTTCTCGACCGTGTCGGGCGCTGCCCCGCGCAGCGCGAGAGTGAGCGTCTGGGTATCCACCGAACGCATCAGCGCGCCCATGTTCTTGGCATCGAGCACGGCAAGATCGTCGAACACGAGCATGTCGTCTTCGATCTCTTGACCCAGGATCTTGTCGCGTTTCTTCAGGCGTTTGAGTACGCGCTGGTCGATCCCCTTGGGCAGGTTGGTGACGATCTTGGCCGCGTCGCCGCGTCCACCGACCTTCACCGCGGCGCCAGCCGTCGAAATCCCGACGTAGCGGTCGAGCAGATGTTCCAGCTCGACGAGCGCATCGGCGTTGACGCTGCCCAGCGACGCCGCGCGATAGATCAGGTCGCTTTGCAGTTCTTCGTCGAACGTCGCCAGCGCGGCCGCCGCTGCTTCCGGCGTCAGGCACGCCAGGATCAGTGCGCCGACCTGCGGATGCTCGCCCGCGAGTGCCGCGCCGATCGATTCAGTCGTCATCCAGCGCAGCTTTTCGAGCGCTCCCGCCGAGGTCTGCGGCGCAATTTCGGTCAGGATGTTCTCAGCGCGCACATTGCCGAGCGCCGCCTTGAACACCGAACGAACGCGCGGTGTCGGATCCCCGACGGCCAGGCCCGTCGTCGCCCGGCTGCGACTGACAAACATTTCGAGCGCAGCTTCGACATCGGCCGAACTCGCCGTGGCAACGCCAAGCATCGCAACGCCAATGCGGCGGGCCTCGTCCGGATTGAGCGCGCCGAGGATCGCCGCGGCCTCTGCCTCGCCGAGAAGTGTCAAAAGAATGGCGGCGGCGGCATCGCCGTCGACCGGCGTCGACGATGCGGCGTTCATCGGCATCTCAAGCATTGGCTTTGTTCGCCATCAGCTCGCGCACGACGCTCGCTGCCTTGACCGAGTCCTGCCGGACGAAATCGCGCACCAGATTGGCCCGCGCTTCATAGCTCGGCGCGGCCTCGATCATGTCGAGGGTGATCGCGGGACGCTTGGCCGCAACGCCGAGTAGATTTGTCGCGATCTCGGATTCCTGCTTGCCCCGTTCCGCGCGACTGCGGAGTGCTTTCAGAATGGGTCGGCCAATCAGGAAGAACGCAAGGAGTGCCGCAAACAGCGCGCCGACCTGGCGTACGACGGTCATGAACCAGGGCTTGTCATAGAAAGCGACGGCTTCGGGCGGCGCGGTTTCCGCGAACGGGCGCGATGCAATGGCGACCACATCGCCGCGCGTGGCGTCGAAGCCAACAGCACCCTTCACCAGCGTTTCGATGCCCGCGATATCCTGCGGTGTACGAGCCTTGGCCCCTTTGACATCGCGAATGGCGACGGCAACCGACAGGCGACGCAGACGCCCCGTCGGCTGGCGCGTCACGGAAATCTCACGGCCGACGTCAAAAGATCGGGCGTAAGTTTCATCGCTGGAACCGGATGCCGACGGCGCCTGACCCTGCGCCTGGGCGGGTGCGGTGATCTTGCCGCCCGGTGCAGCGGAGACCACCGTCGCCAGCGGGGGCTGGTTCGACAGGGCGCCGGGGATGCCGATTGCCGGTGCAGCGGATGTCGATCCAGACGTCTTGTTACCTTCCTCACGCCGCAGGGCGCGGTCGTCCTTGGGATAGGTTTCGCGCGTCGACTGGCTTTCCGACGGGTCGAGGTCGGCATGGATTTCGACCGAATAATTCTCGGGGCCGACCATCGGTGCGAGCAGCGAAGCGACGGCACGGCGCGCGCGATCCTCGATCTGGGCCTGTTGCGCCAGATTGCGGTCGTCAAGCGACTCGCGCTGCGACAGCAAGGCGCCGCTTTGATCGACGATCGATACCTGATCGGCCGCCAATCCGGGAACCGACGACGCGACCAGATGACCGATCGCCCGGACCTGCGCTTCGCCAAGTGTTCGCCCAGTCTGCAACGTCAGCATCACCGAGGCAGCCGGGGCCGACTGATCGCGCAGGAACGGGCTGGGTTCGGGAACTGCCAGATGGATGCGGGCGGTCTTGACGGAATCGATGGCCTCGATGGTGCGGGCCAGATCGGCTTCGCGCGCGCCGCGCAGCGTCTCGCCCTCGACCGCACGGCTCGCGCCCATCGGCAGGGCACCGAGCATCGCGTCGCCGGACGGGGCAGCCTTGGGCAGGCCCTGTGCCGCAAGCATCATGCGCGCCTTGTGAAGATCGTCTTCGCCAACGGTGACAGCGCCCGTCGACCGGTCGATGGCATAGGGGATGCCCGCCGATTGCAGGGCGTCCGCAACGGCAGACTTGTCGGCGTCGGCGAGCCCTTCGAAAACGGAACGCTGGGTCGGCGTCTGGAACGAATACCAGGCGGCTCCCGCAAGAAGCAGCGCCATCATCCCGCCGATCATCGGCAGTGCGCGGTAGACCGCGGGCTGCGCAACGATGTCGCGCATCGATGACAGACGGAACGCCGTGGGAAGCGCGTTGGCGGTCGGCTGGGCTGTGGGAACGAGGTCGCTCATCTGGTTATACCGGCATGTTCATGATGTCGCGGTACGCACCCAGCAACTTGTTGCGCACCTGAAGCGTGGCCTCGAAGCCGAGCGAGGCTTTCTGGCGCGCGAGCATGACGCCGACGATGTCGTTGGTGTCTCCTCGCTCATAAGCGGCAGAGGCTTCGCTGGCCTGGTTCTGTTGCGTGTTGACCGCCTTGACCGCATCGGCGAGCGCATCTCCGAAGCCGCTGGGTGCCGCCGGCGCACCGGGCGTTCCGGCAGCCCGCTGCAGGGCCGAATTTTGGCTGAGAATAGTGCTGCGCAATTGCAGCAACGCTGTCGGGTTTACCGCGGTCATAGTTTCACCTGGCCAGTTGTCTGATCGGACATGCGACCAACTAAGCAAGTGCCGTGCCAAGCGGCGAAACAGGTGGACGTTCGCGTGACCGGGGTCGAAAGAGCCGCCACGTGTCGGCTTTCTGACACCGCCGACGCCCCGTTTCACGACCGAAATTAAAGTTAAGCCTGCCTCGCCGTTAAGGCTCTCGAGGCCGCATTCCGATCATCGGGGCTGCCCCCACGGCGGTACAGCCAAGAAAGGAAGACAAATGACTGTCATCAATACGAACGTAAGCGCGCTCCGAGCCCAGGACTCATCGCGTATGGCCGACAAGGCCCTCTCGACGGCGATGTCGCGCCTGTCGAGCGGCAAGCGCATCAACAGCGCGAAGGACGACGCAGCCGGCCTGGCTGTTGCGACCCGCATGGAAGCGAACGTCCGCGGCTTCCAACAGGCTTCGCGTAATGCCAACGACGGTATCTCACTCGCACAGACTGCGGAAGGTGCCCTGTCCGAGACGTCGAACATCCTGGTTCGTATGCGCGAACTCGCGGTTCAGGGAGCAAACGGCACGTTCAGCACGAGCGACCGCGCCGCCCTGCAGAGCGAAATCACACAGCTGACTTCGCAGATCGGCGACATTGCTACGCGCACCACTTTCAACGGTACGGCGCTGCTCAACAATGCATCCACCAGCATCTCGATCCAGACCGGTGTTGCCAGCGGTCAGAACGTCGCGATCGCAATCGGCGATATGCAGGCCGCGGCTCTCGGTGTGAACAGCATCGATCTGTCGACCGTCAGCGGTGCATCGAGTGCACTGACCGCCATCGACACCGCGATCACCACGGTTGCATCGCAGCGTGCCAACTTGGGTGCGGTGCAGAACCGTCTGGACTCGACCGTCAACACGCTGTCGTCGGCCGTGACCAACCTGTCGGAATCGAAGTCGCGCATCGAAGATGCCGATTATTCGGTCGAAACGACCAAGCTCGCCGCTGCGCAGATCCTGTCGCAGGCGTCGACGGCAATGCTCGCTCAGGCGAACCAGAGCCAGCAGGGCGTGATGAACCTGCTCCGTTAATACGAAGCAGTAAACTGACAGCTTCCGCCTCGCCTGACCCCAGTTCAGGCGAGGCGGAACGCTGTCTGGCTCCGGACGACCCACGCAAACGCGCCGATTCTTGTCTCAACCGACATGGCACGATTTGGTACATAAGTGCTGCACAGAGATCGGCCTGGTCAAGCATGACTGACCCTCGGCGATTTCGCATTGATATGGTGTAAATTGGTATACCAGCCCCCGATACTGACAATGCCAACCGATGGTGTAGCTACTCGATAGGGCGGAAGGTGACGTAACGAGGTAGCGAACCCTGAGGAACGGGATTGAACGGATTTCGGCGCGATAGGCGTCGACCGAATTATCTGTCACCACGTAGACGAGATCAATCGACAGGATCGGGAAAATATCGGTGAGTATGGTTAACAAGAGCCAGTCGACTGACACCGGTCATACTGCAGAACAGTATATTGTTGTCGATCTCCCGATCAGGCTAACCGTCACCGAACTGGCCCGGCTGACCGCCGCATCGGGCAAGACCGCGACGGGGGCGGCCCATCGGAGCCCTTTTTCTGCCCTGGACAGCCAGATTGCGGCAGCTCGCGACAAAGCGGCCGGCATCCTGGAAATTCGCAAGCGTCGCGAAGTCGTGTTCGGCTATGACCTGTTCGGCGAGCCGGCATGGGACCTGATGCTCGACCTGTTTATCCAGCACGTTGATCGTCAGAAGACGAGCTCGACAAGTGCAGCGATCGCGGCGCGCGTACCGCCGACGACTGCACTTCGCTATCTGAATAGCCTCGTTCGCAAAGGGCTCGTCGTCCGACATGCCTCCGATCACGATCTCCGGGTGCAGTATGTTGCCCTGTCGGAATATGGCTATCGCGAGATGCTGACGCTGCTTAGCGAAGGCAGCTGATACCGCTGCCATCCGTCGATTTCCTGACGTTGCCGGCGCGGCGTTCGGTGTGTCGGCGTCCATTCGCCCGGTCATTTAACCCAAACATTTGGACATTGTGTTTTTCGCCGTTCGTGACCATGCTGCGTCGCAGAACAGGGCCTGCATGCTGAAACCATCCTTTGTATTGCTTTCGACAGCAACAGGAGCGATGACGGGCTGGCAGAAAGTGTAAATTTATGTTACGTCGCATGCATGCCACACGGGGATCACATGTCTGGACCGGATATGGAGATTGAAACCAAGCTGACCGGACTGTCCGAAGGACAGAAAGCGGCATTGGCGCTCGTCGCCCAATATAAATCCTCGAAACAGATCGCCCGAACGCTCGGCATCTCTCCCCATACCGTCGATCAGCGTATGAAGCGGGTCCAGGCAATTCTGGGCGTCAGCAGCAGGTTCGAAGCCGCTCGACTCTTTACAGCATCGATCGCGCCGACCTCAGAACAGCCCGGAACGACATGGGGCGATTTGATATACCACCCTTCGGATATTCCGAACGACGCGTCTTCGACTGAAACAGAGTTGTCGGCGGCTGAACGGAACCAGGCAGCCGATAGCGCGGTGACGCTGCATCAGGCTCAGGCCGCTTACGCGGACGGATTTGTCGGATGGAAGAACAACCGCCCTTGGTACTCGGTTCTGCTGGAGGCCGGACAAGCGAATGAAATGACATTGCTCGCCCGTGGCGTCTGCATCGGCGGAATTGCACTGTTTGCGGTGCTGTCCCTAGCTGCAGTGGTCTCACTGGCCGAAGGGCTGTCACGAATTTTCTGAAGGCTGTTTAGGTAATTGCAACCCATCATCGCGGCAGGCGTGCTGTTCGCGAAGGAGATTACTATGCTCAATAACCGCCTAGCCGCCGCAAAACTTCTCGCCGAGAAAATCGCGGCTTGTGAAAATGCCATCGACGATGCGCTGATCAGCGCAGCCGAACTCACCTCTGCTACGCCGCTGGCGCGCCGCCAGGCCAATCTGTCGCCGATTGTCGGTCAGGAAGCCCTGGCACTGACCGGCGAGGCGCTAACTGCGCTGCACCAGGCACGGGCCAAGATGGTGTCGGCGCACATGGCCTTCGCCGAAGTTCGGGACCAGATCGGTCTGGGGCCGTATGCGACGGGCGACATGTGGAAGCTTCCGTCCGCAACGGCAAATCCGCTGAAAATTGTGAGCGACAAAGCTGCGTAGGGGTTGACGTGAGCCATGGGCAGCGTGGACGAGTCTCTCCATGATCGGAGTGATTTATACCACGCTGCTCTTTGCCGTCCTCGGCTTCATCTTTGTGCGAGGCGGGAAGGATGAACGCATCGTTGCCAGCACGCTCGTGCTGGGATCGGTCATTACTTACCTGATTTTCAGATCTTTCGGTCGGAGCTTTACGGCGCTCCAGTTGCCGATGCTGATCAATGAAGCAGCGGTTCTGGCCGTTCTGCTGACGGTTGCCTTATGGAGTAAGCGCTTTTGGCCCATTCCGGTCGCGTCGTTTCAAGTGGCAGCATTCCTGTCGCTGCTGACGCCGTTCTTTGGCGAGAACATCCTCTCACACGGCCTCGGCGTGGCGCAGGGTATCTGGGCATATCCGCAACTGGCAATTCTCGTACTGGCTACCGTCAGAGGGCATCGGCGCAGCCAGGGAGCCCCGCTGACGAACTGCTAGCGAGGCTCATGGACCGATTGGTCGACGAGCCCGCTGCCCTCGGCAAAAAATTGATTGATCATTATGGCAGCATTGCTTCGGTCGTCACCGCCTTTGCCGATGGCAAATACCCGATGGAGGTCGCTGTTCCACCGTGCGTCGCGGAGTATTTTGGACTCATTGCCGACACGCTTTGCCGCTCAAACGACACCGAGCTGCCCGTTGCACCGGAGATCACGTCGCCCGATGGCCTTTCCGCAATGCTCAAGCGCGAAATGCTGCCGCTCGAGATCGAGGTGTTCCGAGTCATCTTCCTCGACGGTTGTAACAGGGTCCTGTCCGATCAGGTCATGTGGACTGGCACAGTCAACAGCGTACAGGCCCACCCCCGCGAGATCATCAAACAGGCTATCCTGCTAGGCGCGACTGCGATCATCCTCGCGCATAATCATCCGTCGTCGTCGGCCTATCCGAGCGCAACGGACCTGGCGATCACCCGGAACATCGTCATTGCATGTGCGGCGGTCGACATGGAAGTTCATGACCACATGATTGTCGCGCAAGATGGCGCCTTTAGCATGCGGGCGGCGGGCATTCTCAAACGAATGAAAGAAGGCGGACTCTTTCGCTAGGTCGCGACTGTCCCCCCCGGATCGTCAATTGGATTCGGTCGACTGCTGGCGCACCGGCAGCGTCACCGCTTCTTCATGAGGCAAGACGCAAATGGCGTGATCGAGCAGCGATGCAGACTGATGTGCGCCAGCCGAATCCAGGAATTGCAAAGCCTCAATCATCAACGTGTGCGCGTGCCGTATCAACGTGTCGTGATCGGCCGTACGCTTGTCAGATTCTTGCATGACGTCCGTCCCTGATGAGCTGCGCTTTAGCGCGTTCCCCATTTGCGCGCTGTATGTAGGCATGCTTGAGCAATGCAAGCGTCATGTATAATTTAGCCGGTTCGTTTTGGCACATTGCAACCTAGGCAATATTTCGTAGAAATGCAAAAAAAAGTAATTGTCGAATACTGCCCAAAGCCATCCGGCGAAACCCTAACGATCATAACCGTACTACCGATTTCACAACTGACAAAAACGAATAAACTGGCACCTTCCCAATACCCGTCAGCGCCTCAATTTGTATTTGAAAAACAAGCAAATTGTAAAAGAATCAACCCAACATAACGCAGTTCCTGCCCGCAGCTTTGCCGCGGTAAAGCGCCTCGTCGGCGCGCCGCAGCAGTTCGGCAGATCCGTCACCGTCGACCATAGTCGTTACGCCTGCGGAAAAGGTTACGGATCCGAGACTGCTTTTTTCCGCCGCCGTGTAAAGATGACGCGCGGCCAATTCCTCTCGGCAAACATCTATCGCGGCGTGTGCAGCCTTCAAACTGTGATTCGGGAACATGACGACGAACTCTTCGCCGCCAAACCGTCCGATCACCCCGATCTTTGAAAAATCGTTGCGCAGCTTGCGTGCGACATAGCGCAACACGCGGTCGCCGGCCTCGTGGCCAAACTCATCGTTGATCCGCTTGAAGTGATCCAGATCGCAGAACGCGAGCGACAACGGCTTCTTCTTGCGGCGACTTTCTTCGATCGCGGTTTCCAGCTCGCGCTTGAAAGCCCGTCGATTGGGCAGTTCCGTCAACGGATCGGTGTCTGCGTCGCGCCGCGCCTCCGCCAGCGTTTCCCGGAGACTGGCCAACTCGGTGCTCGTCTGGCGCAGTTGCGCTTCCGCGACCCGGGTGCGTGCGACCATCTCGGCGGACAGTCTCAGCAACGTCTCCCGCTCGCCATGGGCGGCACCTTCCAGGTCTTCGCAGAATTTACTGGCATCACGGCCCGTCTGATCGACGATCCGCGAAAAGCCCTGCATTTGAACATCGATGCGGGCGGTATATTCCGCCAGGGCATCGGACGTAACGGGTCCGGCGCATTCGACGAAGATCCGCTCTGCTGCCGCACTGCTCAGCACGCCGCTCTTTTCGATCTCGACACGCACTGCATCACTCAGCCTTGCATTGGCCGATGACCGATACTGATAGACCAGATCGTAATGATCCGGCGTCGGATCGAGATTGTTGGACGACAGGAAGTCGCCAATATCGGCAAATATCGTCTGTTGCCACGTTGACGGGGAGCCGGAGCCTGCATGCTCACCGGATTTTTCGCGCAGGAAAAGACGGCGGAGATGCTCGACAGGGCTGAGCGGAGAGGTTTGATCGAGATAGGCCATGGTTGGTTAACGTCGTACCCGTAACAATCTTTAGGCACAATGAACGCGTCTGGTTCTCAACTTCCCATAACGAAAATGGCCTCCGGCGCGCGTGGGGTACGCTCCGGAGGCCGGGATTTGGCAGAACGTCGGGGACCAGTCCTTCGTTCTGCCGCGCACGTTGCCATGCAAAGTGTTTTACGGCGGGCGGAAGTACTCCTTTAGGGCTTGGCCCCAAAAAAATCGGCGCGAGATAGTCCCGTCGGAGGTTTAATCGTCAGCCATGATCCGAATGGCAGATCGAACGCCCACCGCCCCTGCCAAACTACAAATCAGTGCGCCGCTGCGCCGACGTTGAATGCGGCATCCGCGCCATCGGGTTCTAAACGGGGCGCTGTCACAGCTCCATCGTTGTCGCGACGCGAGGCAATCTTTGCCCGCAC
Organism: Sphingomonadales bacterium; assembly: GCA_038228865.1. Lineage (GTDB taxonomy): Bacteria > Pseudomonadota > Alphaproteobacteria > Sphingomonadales > Sphingomonadaceae > Sphingomonas_O. Next base: position 89,011 of record JBBROX010000011.1, read on the forward strand.
CGTGGCAACGTTCTCAAGCTGCTCGTGGACCGAATCTTCGACCCACTCGCCAACTTGCTTGGCACGGGGCAGCCATTCCTTGCGCGTGGCGAACAGTGTCGCACCGACTGCCAAGACTGCTCCAGTGACAGAAGCACCGACGGTCAGCCACTTCGGCAACGTGCTCGAGGCTTTCAATGTCGATGTCGATGTCTTGCGGACCGTCGAGGCCGCAGCGCGGGGGGCAGTGCCCGCTTTGGCTGGCGTGCGCTTCGCAGCTGACGCGCGAGGGGCTGCACGTTTTCTGGCGGGGGATTTGTCTTTCCCGTTCGCCGTTGTGTTCGAATCTGCCATGCTACTTCTCCTATACTCTGGAAAAAGATCGGTTTAAAACAACACGCTAGCCGAAATGTTCCGGCTCGCCCATCGGCGGCAGCGATCGCTTACTTCTTCGACGACGCTGTCGCCGATGATGTTTTCGGCTGTGACGGTCCGCCGAGCTTGGCAAGCGCCAGACCGAGCGCTGCACCGAGTGCGGCGCCCAGTCCCATGGTTGCCGCCGGATGGCTCGATGCGGCCTGCTGAAGATTGCGGAGCAGCTTGCTCGCCTCTTCCTCGGTGGCACGATCTGCCAGTTCCCGCAGCTTGCCCGATGTCGACGTCACATAGCCCTTTGCCGAATCCGGAAGCGGCGAGTTGCTGCCGCCAAGCAGGTCGTCGATCGAATCAGCGGTGCCGTTCAGGATCTCCGACACGCGCCCGACCTGTGCGTTGACGGCGGTTTGCGCGAACCGGAAAACGCCGGACGGCGGCATGCTCTGTGTCTTGCCAGCGGCTGCGGATTGCTTGGGCGTGGCGGTGGTTGCGGTTTCCGGTTCGGCCATGATGATTATCCTGCTTGGGTTGAGCTGTGACAATCCCCGGGTCCAGAAATCGTTCCTGCAAGCGCGAGCAAAGCCTGCGCACGCGACAGATACGGTCGGTCGAGCATCCCGCCCTTGTAGCCGATGGCACCGGCGCCCGGATTCGCCGCGAACAGGTCGACGATGGCCCGCGCCTCCGCGATTTCCTCCGCTGTCGGCGTGAAGGCGGCATTGATGACATCCACCTGTGCCGGATGGATGGCGAGCATCCCCCGGTAGCCATCACGCCGCACCTGTTCGGCGCGCGTGCGCAAACCTTCAAGATCGTGGAACTCGCTCTGGATCGTCTCAATGGCTGTGACCCCTGCAGTTGCCGCGCCCAACAGGCAGAAGCTGCGCGCCAACTCATAGGTGAATCCATAGCTGCCATCGGGATTGCGGTTCGAACTCGCGCCGATGCAATCGGCCAGATCCTCGGCCCCCCAGGTAAGCGCGACGACGCGCGGCGCGCCTTTGTAATCGCCGGTGTGGAACATGGCTTCCGCTGTCTCGGTGACCAGCACGATCACGGGCGTCGAGCCCCTGTCGATGCCATGCGCTGCTTCGAAAGCCGACAGATAATGGTCGAGCCGTTCGACGTCGGCGCGGCCAAAGACCTTAGGCAGCATGATGCCGCCCGGCTTCGCGGGCATAATCGCGGCAAGGTCGTCCAGTGTCCACGGCCCATCGAGCGGATTGACCCGTACCCACAGCCGACGGCGATGGTCGGGGTGGTTCCTGAGAAAATCATGCACCATCGTCCGCGCCAAGGGCTTGTTCTCGGGCACGACGGCATCCTCGAGATCGAACAGGACGATGTCGGCCGACCCTTCCGTCGCCTTGGCCATTTTGCTGGCACTATCGCCCGGCGCGAACAGCCAGGACCGCATTTTCAGTTCAGCGCCAGCGCTCATCCGTTAAGTTCCTCGCCCGTTATTCTCGCAGCAGACTCTGCCCGATGAAAGCGATTTGATCAGCCTTAAAATGGCACGCGGCAGAGAGTTGCGCCCAGCAACAGGTCAACCCAGTTTCCCTGTGTGTAAACGGCTCATTCGAGGGCTTCCCCAATCTTGGTGCCGTCAACATCGCTACGAACCTCGAGGACTGCTCAATGATGCCCGCATAGAAGCTGCGATCGGTTATTCAGGCAGGAACCATGGGCAAAGCATTGTGGACAGCGGTCGCGGCGATCGCCGCCTCGCCCGTGGCGACGCTGATCTGGTTGAGGCCGCGAACCAGATCACCGGCAGCATAGAGGCCGCGGACCGAGGTTTCTTGATGTTCGCTGACGAAAAGCCGTCCCGCAGCATCCATTCGCGCGCCCAATGCTTGCGCCAATTCGGTCTGGGCGGTCGTCCCGAAGGCGGTGTAGACGACGTCAAAGCTATGCGACTGCCCTTCGGCGGCGCAAAAGACAGCGATGCCATTTTCCTGCATCTCGATCGCGCCAGACCCGATATGCAGAACGTCGATACCGGCCCGGTAGAGTGCTTCAATCGTATCGGCTGCGAAGGCTGAAGCCGTGACCAGCAGCAATGTCACCTTGCTAGAATAGGTTCTCAGGAACAACGCCTCTGCGGCCGCATGAGGGCCGTTGCCCAGCACCGCGATCCGCTTGTCCCTACTCTCATATCCATCGCAGATCGGGCACGTTCGGATCAAACCACTTTTCACGGCATCTGCGAGATGGGGTACGGGCGGCTTGTTTTCGACGACGCCGGTCGCGAGGATGACCGTTTGGGCCGCAATCGTTTGGCCTTCCAACTCGGCCAGAAACCCGCCCTCGCCCCGCAATCTCAGGTTCTGAACATAGCCCCTTTTCGGTGAACAGCCATAAAGCTGCGCTTGCTGGCGCAGACGGTTTCGATACACCGGACCCGCGATCCCTTCTGGAAAGCCTGCGATGTTATGGCCAAGCGTGATCCACTCGGCGCGGCTCCAGTCACCATCGACAAGTGCAATCCGCCGCCTGAACCTGCCGAGATAGATCGCAGCCGTCAGCCCGGCTGGCCCGCCGCCGATGATGAGACACTCAAGCGACGCAGCCAAAATCGAATCTCCGTATGTTTCCGAAACGACGCTTCCAAGATCGGCCGGATAAGTTGCACGACCTATTGTCGTGCAACCTCGAATGACCCGTCGAGCTGACCTGATCGGGATCCAGCTGCAAGAGTCGGCAACTACTCAGTCGCCATCCGGCTGCAGAAGCGGCGCGCGCCTTGGATGATCGCAGCCAAAAGGATCCGCGGCTCTATGCGACAGGCGGTCGTTGCGGGCCGCCCATCATGGCTTCCCATCGCGCAGCTGCACGAAACAGTGTCGCTTCCTCACCGCGTCGCGCGGCGAACTGGACCGACAGCGGCAAGCCGCTATCGGATAATCCCGCCATCATCGCCAGCGCCGGATGACCGGTCACATTGAACACGCTGCGCGCCTGCAGCAAATAGGTGCGGTCGATCTCGGCGTCATCGTCGATCCGACAGGCGGGCGTCATGCTGCTGGCGGTGATCAGGATATCGACATCGGCAAAGGCGGCATCGACCGCCGCAGTTAGCCGCGTCCGAAGGCGAAGCGCGTCGATATAGTCCTCGGCACTGACGAACATCCCCGGCAGCAGGGCGCTTCGCGTGCGTTTGGCAAAGGCTTCGGGTTGGGCGCGCAGGTCCTCGGCATGGAGCGCGATCCCTTCGCTCTGCAGGATGACCCGGTTGCACAGGACGAAATGGTCGAGCGCGGGCAGCACGATGTCGGTGGCGCCCAGCGCCGCCGCGACCCGGTCGAGCGCGGCCGTGATGGCTGAGTCGGCAGGCAAGTCGGTTTCATGAAAGTGGCGGACGAGGCCGACGCGCATCCCGTCACCCACAGGTGCAGCACCCGCCAGCGCCCAACACGCGAGTTCAACATCGTCCACACTGCGCCCCAAAATGCCGACATGGTCGAGCGTCCAGGCGAGCGGAAACACGCCGTCGCATGACAGCGCGCCCAGCGTCGGTTTCAGCCCGACGATCCCGCATGCGCTCGCCGGATTACGCACCGAACCAGCGGTATCCGTGCCGATGGCGAGCGGGATCAGCCCGGCCGCAACGGCTGCCCCTGCCCCCGACGACGACCCACCCGGATGGTGATCGACATTCCACGGGTTGCGCGCGGGCGGGAACGGCAAATCGAAAGACGGGCCGCCGATGGCGAATTCGTGCGTCGAAAGCTTTCCCATGATGATGGCGCCCGCCGCGCGCAGTTGAGCGACCACCGGCGCATCTTTGGTGGCAATGTGATCGAGACGCAGACGTGAGTGGCAGGTCGTGGCCATCCCCGCGACGTCGATCACGTCCTTGATGCCGACAGGGATCCCATAAAGCGATCCCCTGGGCAGTTGCGGGTGAGCGGCAGCCGCGCGCGCGCCGTCGCGATCGAGGTGGATGAAAGCGTGGAGGGTCGGGTCGAGCCGGTCGATCCGGGCGAGGAGGGTTTCGACCAGCGCGGATGGGGTGAGGGTGCCGCGGCGATAAGCAGCTGCGATTTCGCGGATGCCCCACCAACATGGGTCGCCAACCGGCTGCGCGGCAGAATCCTGGGGATCGGTCATCGCACTGGGAGGCGAAGTCGCAGCGCTCTCCGCAATGCCGTCTGTGGCCGAAAGATCGCACCGTGCCAGCGCCGCACTCTGCTCGGCGGCAATGGCACGGGCGGTGTCGAGTTCGGCTTTCAGGTCCATCGCCCGACTGTCGGGTGCGCGTCCGAAATCGGCAAGTGCAATGCGTCGATCGCAAGAGGAAATTCCCAGACCGCTTTCGCGCATGCCCCAGAACAGCTAGCCACGCCGATATGACGACCACCGAAACCTTCCCCGAAATCCGCCAATCCGTCCGCCGCCTCTGCGCCGAATTCCCCGGCCCCTATTGGCAGGCGAAGGACCGCGACCGCGCCTATCCGGTCGAGTTCGTCGAAGCGCTGACCCGCGAGGGGTTTCTGTCGGTGCTGATTCCTGAGGAATATGGCGGATCGGGCCTCGGGTTGGGCGCGGCGACGGCGATTCTCGAGGAAATCCACCGCAGCGGCTGTAATGGCGGCGCGTGTCATGCGCAGATGTATGTCATGGGGACGCTGCTCAAACACGGGTCGGCGGCGCAGAAGGCAGCATATCTTCCCCGTGTTGCCAGTGGCGAGCTGCGCTTGCAGGCGTTCGGTGTGACCGAACCGACCAGCGGCACCGACACCACGCGTATCCGCACGTTCGCCCGAAAGGATGGCGACGAGTACGTCGTCTCGGGCCAGAAACTCTGGATCAGCCGCGCCGAACATTCGGATTTGATGGTTCTGCTGGTCCGCACGACGCCGCGCGAGGACTGCGCGAAGCCGTCCGACGGGATGAGCGTGCTGCTGGTCGACATGCGCGAAGCGGTCGGCAACGGCCTCACGATCCGGCCAATCCGGACGATGCTGAATCATGCGACGACCGAATTGTTCTTCGACGATTTGCGCGTTCCCACCGCCAATCTGATCGGCGAGGAGGGCAAGGGGTTTCAGTATATCCTCTCGGGGATGAATGCCGAGCGCATCCTGATCGCAAGCGAATGCATCGGCGACGGGCGATTCTTCATCGACCGGGCGGCCGCCTACGCGTCGGACCGGTCGGTGTTCGGGCGCGCGATCGGCGAGAATCAAGGCGTCCAGTTCCCGATCGCACGCGCGCATGTCCAGGTGAGCGCAGCGTCGCTGATGGTCGATAAGGCCGCCGCGATGTTCGACGCGGGCGAACCGTGCGGGACCGAAGCAAACATGGCCAAGATGCTGGCGTCGGAAGCGAGCTGGTACGCCGCCGACATGTGCATCCAGACGCACGGCGGCTTCGGCTTTGCCGAGGAATACGACATCGAGCGCAAATTCCGCGAGACGCGGCTCTATCAGGTCGCGCCGATCTCGACGAACCTCATCCTCAGCCATGTCGCCACCCACGCGCTGAACCTGCCGAAGAGTTTCTGATGGGGGCACTCGACGGCATATTGGTCGTAGCGCTCGAACAGGCGGTCGCCGCCCCGCTCGCTACTGCGCGGCTCGCCGAAGCCGGGGCGCGCGTGCTCAAGATCGAACGCGCCGAGGGCGATTTCGCGCGCGGCTACGACCATGTTGTCCACGGCGAGAGCGCCTATTTCGTCTGGCTCAACCGCGGCAAGGAATCGGTCGTCCTCGACATCAAGCAGCCCGACGACGCAGCATTGGTCGAACGCATGTTGTCCCGCGCCGATATCTTCATCCAGAATCTTGCCCCCGGGGCTGCGGCCCGCGCCGGTTTCGGCTCGGCAGACCTGCGCGTGCGCTATCCGCGCCTGATCACCTGCGACATTTCAGGCTATGGCGAGACGGGCCCGGCGCGCGACATGAAGGCGTACGACCTGCTCATCCAGTGCGAGAGCGGCCTTGCCTCGATCACCGGCAGCGCTGCCGAACCAGGCCGGGTCGGCGTGTCGGTCGCCGACATTGCGTGCGGGATGAACGCCCACGCCGCGATCCTCGAGGCCCTGATCGCGCGCGCAACGACAGGCGAGGGCCGCGCTATCGCCGTCTCGCTGTTCGATTCGGTTGCCGACTGGATGACGGTGCCGTTGCTCCACTACGACTATGGCGGTGCGGCGCCGAAGCGCGTCGGGCTCAAGCATCCCTCGATCGCCCCCTATGGCGCGTTTTCCTGTGCGGACGGGCGGCACGTCGTGATCGCGGTGCAGAATGAGCGCGAATGGGTACGGCTGTGCGAGGTCGTGCTGGCGGATGGTGGGATGGCGCGCGATCCGCGGTTTTTGTCGAACGCCTCACGCGTCTCCAACCGGCCCGCTCTTGATGCAGAGGTGGCGCGGGTGTTCGGTGGTCTTGATGTGGAAACGGCGATTACGCGGCTCCGCGAAGCCGGCGTTGCCTATGGGGCCGTCAACGACGTCGCCGGTCTGTCGCGTCATGCCCAGTTGCGGCGCGTAACGGCAGGCACGCCGACGGGAACGGTCGATCTTCCGGCTTTCCCGGCGATCTTCGCGGGTCAGCCCTCGGCTTTGCCCGATGTTCCTGCGCTCGGTTCTTCGACAGCGCGCGTTCGTGCCGAGTTTGCCGTTGCGTGACGTGATGACGGCAAACGCTGACACCTCGCGCCTGGCCAAACGGACCATCGACAACGCTTGCTGATCACTCCATCGTGATCTTGGCGGTCATCGCTACGCTGCCATCCGCCTTCCGGATCCACAGCTCGCTGCCCGACTGACAGATGTCGAATCGCTCGCCGCATATGACGGGAGACCGGGCGCGAAAGTCAAAAGCACTTACCCGTGCCGGTCGGTCGGCGCGCAAGGCTTGATCCATCAGCAATGTCGCGAGCAGCGGGCCGTGCACGACAAGACCGGGATAATATTCGACCTTCGTCGCATAGGGCAGATCATAATGGATGCGGTGGGCGTTGAAGGTCAGCGCCGAGAACCGGAGCAGCAGGGTCTCGTCGGCGATCATCGACCGGACGGTTGTGGGGTCGGGTACCGGAACCGGTTTCGCCGAGCCGTCCTCGCTCGCCGTCCGAGCGGGAAGGTAGACGAGATCCTGCTCCTCGACGACGACGACGTGACCACGAGCGGAGATTTCGTGCCGCACGGTGACAAAGGTCATGTGTCCCTTGTCGGCAACAGTCGCGATCGATGACCGGCGTTCGATGGCATCGCCGACGTGCAGGGAACCCGGAAAAGTAATACGGCTGCCCGCCCACATCCGGCGTGGCTGCGTGACGGGCGGCATAAAACTGCCGGTGCGGGGATGACCGTCAGCCCCGAGCGCGGACTGGCGCGCATCTGGCAAATGGAAAAACCAATGAGCGAGCGGCGGCACCTCGCCTGCGGTCCACGGTGCGCCATCGTAATCGAGCAGCGCAGCCAGCCGCTCCAGCGGCGCGGCCGTGACAACGTCCTGCCGCACCTCGTCGCGCGGAACCCAGGTTTCGTTCTCATCCATCTAGAAAATCGCTGCGCATCAATCCGCCCTTCATGTCGTCCTGCATCACTGCCGCATCGCCCTACAGAATGAGCACGAGATTGTTGAGATTGGCCGGATCGACGGCAGCCCCGCGCGCTTACGGCCACAATCAAGAAATAGCTGATAAAAAAGCGGAAATACTCTCACGAGCCCAAGCCCGCAAAGTACCCGATAAAAAACAGAAACCCATATTGACATGCCATTGATCTATGGTAGCGTTACCATAAGAGCTGATTAGATTGGCTCGGCGACCAACTGCGGCACCAGTTCGCGGCACATTAGGAGAGAAAAATGAGGGGCTTTTCTGCCATGTCGGCGCTTACGCGTTCAACATCGTTCTACGCGATCGGAATTTCATTGGCGCTGCCCGTGGGGGCAATGGCACAGACAGCGGCACCTGCGGCTGCGTCAGACGCGACGGACGAAATTGTCGTAACCGGCATTCGCGCAAGTCTCGACCGCGCCATCGATATCAAGCGTAACTCGGCTGGCGTCGTCGATGCGATCTCGGCCGAAGACATCGGCAAGTTCCCTGACACGAACCTCGCCGAATCACTTCAGCGCATTACTGGTGTGTCGATCAGCCGCTCGAACGGTGAAGGATCGCAGGTTTCGGTTCGCGGCTTCAGCGGCGGTTTCAACCTGGTGACGGTCAATGGTCGCCAAATTGCAGCGACCAGTATCGACCTCAGCACGGGTAACGCTTTCGCTACGGGCACCGGCCGGTCGTTCGACTTCCAGAACCTTGCCTCGGAAGGCGTTTCGCGACTGGAAGTCTATAAGACGGGCCGCGCTGACATTCCTTCGGGCGGCATTGGTGCAGCGATCAACATCGTGACGCGTCGCCCGCTCGATGCCGCACAGTCCGGCTTCTCGGGCTCGATCGGCGCCAAGGCGCTGTACGATACGTCGGTCAATGATGCCGAGGCCAAGCTGAAGAAGGTCACGCCGGAACTGCAGGGCCTCCTGAACTACAAGAACGCGGATGAGACGTTCGGCGTGTCGGTATTCGGCAGCTATCAGCTGCGCGAATCGACGTCGGTCCAGTCGAACCCGAACTACTGGAACATCGTGCCACTGGCCGACTTCCTCAACACGGCCGGATCGTACATCCGCCCGACAACCGTCATCACGAACCGTCCCACAACGGCCTTTGTTCAGATCCCGAACGACAGCCGTTATCAGTTCTCCGAAAACCGCCGCGAGCGCCTCAACGGTCAGGCCGTCATCCAGTTCAAGCCGACGGACAATCTGGAGATTGCCATCGACGGTCTTTATGCGCGCAACAAGCTGAGCGATCAGCGCAGCGAGCAGACCAACTGGTTCCAGCGTCCGTTCACGGCCGTTACGTTCAACGACGACAAGCAGATGCAGAGTGCCGTCATCCTGTCCGAGGCGATCGTTGCGGACAAGGGCTACGAGCAGCAGAGCTTCGCGACCAACACCGAGCTTTACGCCGTCGGCGGCAATTTGAAGTGGAACTTCAATGACCGCATGTCGCTGAAATTCGATGCGAACCACTCGAAATCGACGACGAAGCCGGGTAACTCCAACGGATCGTCGGCAACGACTTTCTCGATCGGTGCGCCGGTCCGTGCGACACACTCGGTCAACTACACGACCGGCTTCCCGCAGCAGTCGGAAACGATCAACGACAACCCTGCCACCAACGGCGGCCGTGGCGGCAACAATAACGGTGTGCTCGACCTCGGTGATGTCGGCACGCAGATCGCGCGCGTCATTACCTCGCAGCAGGAAGCACGGATCAATCAGTTCGGCGGCGAGTTCAAATGGGATCTCGGCGAGCGCAGCAGCTTTGTTTTCGGTGGCCAGTATGTCGATGCAAAGATGCGGTCGACATCGTCCAACACGCAGCAGATGCTGGGTGACTGGGGCATCGAAGATGCCGGTATCGTGAAAGCCCGCACGCCAAATCTGGTTAGCACCTATTGCCTGACCTGTAAGTTCGATCGGTACAATCCGAATTCGCAGGGTTCGGCGCTCATTGCCTTCCGCGGCAATGCCGTCGATCTCAACAACTACTATTCACCATATTACGCCAACTCGGGCATCGCGGGTCGCGGGGTCAACCTGAACGGCGCCACGGATGATACGGTCGGCGAAAAGACATGGGCTGTTTATGGCCAGTTGGCATGGGGCGGCGAAATTGGCGGCCGTCGTGCCAATGCTCTGATCGGGGTCCGGTATGAGAAGACGACCGTCAATTCGGTCAGCGTGCAGTCGGTTCCGACGGCACTGGTTTGGCAGTCCGACAACGACTTCGCAGTAAGCTTTGGTCCTCCCGGCGGTACCGTTTCGGGCAACGCCAGCTACAGCAATCTGCTGCCGTCGCTCGACTTCAACATCGAAGTCGCCAAGAATGTCGTTGCACGCGCTTCGTTCAGCCGGACACTGGCCCGTGCGGATTATGGCAATCTGTTCGCATCGGTGTCGGCAGGCGCACCTAACCGCCCGACGGCTCTGGGTGCTGCACCGGCACCCGCGTCCAGAAATGACCCCGGCTTGCTGCCGCTGGTGTCGGACAACTTCGACATCTCGGCAGAATGGTATTACAAGCCTTCGAGCTTCATCTCCGCCGGGTTCTTCTACAAGACCGTGCGCAACTTCATCGGCAACCAGATTACCAATGGCAACCTGTTCGGCCTGAGGGATCCGGGCGCAGGTACGCCGGGGTCGCGTTCAGGAATCGCACTCGACTATCTGCGTACGTCGGGAAGGGCACTCAGCGACATCAACCTGTTTGCCTATACCGCGTTGCTGCAGCAGAATGGCGGCAACCAGGCGGCGGCAACGGCGGCGTTCGTGGGTGGTATCGACCCGGCAACGGGAGAGCTTGGAACCGCGTTCTACAATGCTCTTGCGACGTCGATCGACCTCTCCGGCAACGCGGCAGATCCGCTCGTGAACTATGCGATCAGCGGCCCGGTCAACAACCGCGAAGGCAAGATCAACGGGTTCGAATTCGCCTGGACGCACTTCTTTGGTGAAACCGGTCTGGGCTTCGCGGCGTCGTACACAAAGGTGAACGGCGACGTGAATGTCGACCCCTATGCCAATCCGAACGTCAACATCTTCGCGCTGACGGGTCTGGGGGACAGTGCCAACATTACCGGCATCTATGAAAAGCACGGTATTTCGGCCCGTGTTTCGTACAACTGGCGCGACAAATATCTGGCGGCAACGAACCAGGGCGGCAACCGCAACCCGCTGTTCACCGACAAGTTCGGCACGCTGGATGCGAGCATCAGCTACGACATCAACGAGCGGATCTCGCTGTCGCTCGAAGCGGTTAACCTGACGAGCGAGCCGTTCCGTCAATATGCCCGTACGAAGACCAATCTGGTGTTCGTGCAGGAGCTGAAGCCGCGCTTCTGGGCCGGCGCGCGGTTCCGCTTCTGACCCGGGCGGGAGTGGGGGAAATCCTACTCCCCGCCGAACACAAGAAAGGGCCGCTGCGCTTTGTGCAGCGGCTTTTTCATTTTGGTCGTTATCGCGCTAACATAAGTGGCAGGAACAGGACCGGAGCGGATGAATCCCGTACAAATCAACAATGTAGACCATGCAGATTTGCGCGTGCGCCCTGCTGTGGGTGCAGACTACGGTGATGAGGCCAATCAGGCGCTGATCTTCCCGGCCGAGTTCGAGGAGTTGCAGCGCGAGTTCGCCATCATCTTCCGCCGGCGCGAAACCGGGCTCCAGGCCTATGCCGTGCTCGGGCTGGATCGTGACGAAAACCTGTTCCTTGAAGATAATCAATGGCTTAGCCGCTACGTCCCTGCCAGCCACCGGCGTGGGCCCTTTTCGATCGGGATCGTCCGCGACAGCGCTGGCGCTGAAACAGGCGAGCCGATGGTCCATGTCGACATGGACGATCCGCGCGTCGGAGACGTCTCGGGCCTGCCCCTGTTCCTCGAACACGGCGGTAATGCGCCGTATCTGGACCATGTGACGGGCGTCCTCCGGCTTTTGTACGAGGGCATGGAGACAGCGCCTGCCGCCTATACCGCGCTCGACGACGCCGGATTGCTCACCGAAGTCACACTCAACATCGATGTACGTGAGGATCATAGATATACCGTGCCCGACGTGCTGGTGGTCGATATCGACCAGCTTGCCGGCCTGCGGGGCGCGTTGCTGGAACAGTTGCACAGCACGGGGCTGCTCCGCCTCGCCACACTCGCGGCAGCCTCGCTCGGCAATGTACAACAGCTGATCGCGCGAAAGCAGATGCTGCTGGACGAAGGCGACTGACCCAAATGCCGACCATCGCTCGCCGTACGCGCGTGATCGAGGGAACCGACGCGCACAACCTGCCAGTCGCGGCGCTGATCGCCGAAGGGCGTCCAGCGATCCTGCGCGGCATCGGACGGCATTTGCCTCTGGTCGCCGCAGGTCTGGAGAGCGCGGAAGCAGCAATCGCCGCGCTGAAATCATTCGATGGTGGTCGTTCGGTCACCGCATTTGTCGGCGCCCCGTCGATCAAGGGACGCTGGGGTTATGACGCGACGTGCACGGCGCTGAACTTCGCGCGGGAAAGCGGATCGTTCTCGGCCTATCTTGACCGAATGCTGGCCACGCTCGGTGATGCGCTAGCACCGTCGGTCTTCATTGGCTCGACCGATATCGACCAGTATCTGCCGGGGCTGCGGGCATCGGACGCGCTGGAATTCGCCGATCCGCAGCTCGTGGCGCATCCGCCGCTGGTCAGCATCTGGATCGGCAACCGCACGACCACGGCGGCGCATTACGACATGTCGAACAACATCGCGGTGTGCATGGTCGGGCGGCGGCGCTTTACCTTGTTTCCTCCCGATCAGATTGCCAATCTCTATCCTGGTCCACTGGATCCTACGCCCGCCGGGCAGGTCGTCACGATGGTCGATATTGCCGACCCCGATCTCGACCGCTTTCCCGACTTTGCCAAGGCAATGGCGGTCGGCGAGATCGCCGATCTTGAACCGGGCGATGCGCTCATTTATCCCGCGCTTTGGTGGCATCAGGTCGAGGCGCTCGACGCGTTCAACGCGATGATCAATTACTGGTGGAACGATACGCCCGCATTCATCGATACGCCGATGATTACGTTGTTGCATGGCTTGATCAGCCTGCGAGACCGGCCTGCGAACGAAAAAGATGCGTGGCGTGCGCTGTTCGACTATTACGTTTTCGGCTCGGCAGAACGCGCCGGCGGGCATCTGCCAGCGGAGGCCCGCGGCGCACTGGGCCCGCTCGACACGCTAGCAACGCGGCGGCTGCGCGCCGACATATTACGCAAAATGAACCGGTAGGACTGGCGATGAGTGAAGCAGTACAAGATGTACAAACCGTAAGGCGCGTGGTGATCGCAGGTGGCGGCACCGCCGGTTGGGTCGCAGCCGCGGCACTCGTGCGCCATCTGGGAAGCCTGATCGACATCACGCTGATCGAATCGGACGCGATCGGCACCGTTGGCGTCGGGGAATCGACAATCCCGACCAGCCGCGCGTTTCACAAGTTTCTCGGTATCGACGAGCAAAGCTTCATGCGCGCGAACGGGGCCAGTTTCAAACTGGGCATCTCGTTCGAGAATTGGGGTCAGGTCGGCGAGCGCTATTTTCACAGCTTCGGAGCAACCGGCAAGCCGACGGGACTAACCGACTTTCATCATTACTGGCTCGAGGCTGCCGCTCAGGGATTTGGTGGGCCCGTAGGTGATTATTGCGTCGAGTATCTCGCGGCCCAGCAAGGGCGGTTCGCGACCGAGCAGAACGGTGCGCAGCTGAGCTATGCCTATCACCTCGACGCCACCGCCTATGCGCGCGCGCTTCGCCAATTGTCGGAGTCGGCGGGGGTGCGCCGCGTCGAGGGGAAGATCGCCAACGTTGAGCAGGACGCCGAAACGGGCTTCATCGCGGCGTTGCGGCTCGAATCGGGCGAGCGGATTGAAGGCGACCTGTTCATCGACTGCACCGGCTTTCGCGGCCTGCTGACCGAGGAGGCGCTGAAGACCGGGTATGAGGACTGGAGCCAGTGGCTGCCGACCAACAGCGCCTGGGTGGTGCAAACTGAGTCTACGGGACCCGCGCTCCCTTATACGCGCGCGATTGCGCATGAAGCGGGCTGGCGCTGGCGCATTCCGCTGCAGCACCGCGTCGGCAACGGCTTGGTTTATTGCAACGAATTCCTGAGCGACGATGACGCACGCGCCAAGCTGGTCGACAGCATCGACGGCGCGCAGGTGACTGAGCCGCGCCTCATTCGCTACATCAGTGGGCGGCGGAAAAAGTCGTGGAACAAGAACTGCATCGCGCTTGGGCTGTCGTCGGGTTTCGTCGAGCCGCTCGAATCGACCAGCATCCATCTGATCAAGATTGGTATCACGCGGCTGATCCATGCCTTCCCGTTCGACGGCATCACCCCGGCGCTGACCGAACGCTACAATGGCGTCGCGCGGGCCGAGATGGAGCACATCCGCGACTTTATCATCCTGCACTATCACCTGACGCAGCGCACCGACACGCCGTTCTGGCAGCGGATGCGCGAAATGGAGATTCCTCAATCGCTGGCGCAGCGCATGGCGCTGTTCGAGCAGAATGCCATCGCTTACCAGGATTCCGACGATCTTTTCCGCGTCGATTCATGGGTGCAGGTGTTGATGGGACAGGGCATGCGCCCGCGCGCGCATAACCCCTTGGCCCGTCTTGCGCCGCCCGACCAGTTGAAGCGTGCGCTGGGCGATTTGCAGGGCAATGTTGCGCGCTCGGTCGCCGCGCTGCCCCCGCATGCTGACTTCCTCAACCGCTACTGCGCGGCCGAGGCGGCCTGAATCGATCCACCTCAGCGGGTCAGCGCGGCGTTCGCCCAGACCACGGGAAGCGGTGTGCCGGGGTCGCGCTTGTCGAGACGGCGTGCGACGAGCTCGAGCAGTTTGACGTTACGCACATCGGCGCTGAGCGTACCGACGGCCTGCCCGAAGCGCCTCGGCGCTGATCTGGCGAGCAACCTGCCGTCGCCATAGACTTCGAAGACAACCGGCGCGCTGCGCTCGACGGCCGCATCATCGACACCCGTCAACGTCGTAAACCGGGCATAGCCAAGATTACGAACCTCGAGTCTTGAGTTGGCGAGGACGCCGATGCCCGTGTCGTAGCGCTGACCCGCCACGCGCAAGGGTTCGCCGAAGGGTGACCGGTCGGCCTGTGCGCCGCCCCAACCGCCATATTGCGGATGCTCCCCCGGTCCCTTCGTGCCGATCCAGCCCGGAATAGATCGGTGGATCGCCGGGTCATGCTGCGGCACGACGACGCCATCGGCGGCTGGGTTCACGTTTCCAGGTTGCTCGGAGAGGTAAAAGCCCTCGGTGAGTTGCCGCTCACCGCGCGCGCGGAACACCAATGTCTGCCGGGGTTCGACGCGCAGTTTCAGGTCGCCGCGGAAGCGTTGACTGCCGCCGGTCCACAGATCGGTCAGGGCGATGTCGCCGTCTCCGCGAAACTTCAGGTGATCCGCAGTCAGCGTGGCGTCCACGGGCACGAGGCCACGGTTGAAAATGGCGACGCCTTTGTCGCCATTGCTGAGCGTCTTGGCAAATATCTGAAGTTCGCCCGACTGGTATACCGGCACGGCTTGATGCCCGCCTGAGTCCTGATTGAGCGCGACGATCCCCGCATTTCCGAAAAGGGCGAGTTGTTTGGGCGTCGCTCTGCGCAGGTCAAAACCGATGATCAGCGGCGCATTCATTATGGCCCACAGCGCAAAGTGCGACCGCGCCTCGGTCATATGCGCTGCGTCGAAATCGCCACTGCCGACGAACAGCATGTCGGGGTCGTTCCAGCTGCCCGGATGCGCATAGAGCGCGCGTGTCGAAACCGTGTCCAGATTGGTGAGCATGCGCGACCATTGCGGCGTAATGTCGTCGCTGGTCCGTGACATGTTGCCGAGATTCTTGCCCCAGGCCCGCACATCCGCTGAGCCCCATAGGCAAATCGAGTAAATGTAATCGTCGTCGGGATTGTGCCGGTGGAGCGCATCACCGACGTCGGCATAAAGGCCTTTTACCGCCGCAATCTGCGTCCGTCCCAGTGCATTCATATCGATAAGGGGATCGAACTGGCGATAGTCGCCTTTACGCACATGGTCGGCATCGGCAGCGAGGCCACGAATGCCACAACCGTCGACCTTGATCAGGTCGAAGCCCCATTCAGCGAAGTAAAGCCGAATGTCCTGATCGACGTGCCCGTAAAGCCCGACTTCACGTTCGGCCTGCGTCCCTTCGGGCTGGTTCGCGAAATTGGGCGTGTAGATCTGACCGCAAGAGTTGCGCCCGATATCCGAATAAATGCCGGCTTTCAGGCCCAGTGCGTGCAGGCGATCGGTCAAAGGGCGAAAGCTCGTATCGGTGCCATTGGCCGTTTTTGCCGAGGGAAACTTGTCAGTACGGATTTCCATCCTGCTGTCGCTCGGTCGGCGACGCCGCCACCACCCGTCATCGATGTTCACGTAGCGATAGCCGATGCGTGTCAGGCCGCTGTCGACTAGGATTTGCGCCGACGCCATGACCTTTTCTTCGTCGATATCGCTGTAGAACGCGTTCCAGCTGTTCCAGCCCATCGGTGGCGTCGGGGCGTGGCCGCGTTCGTTCGCGGACCATCGCCCGGTAGCTGCGAGGGGATCGCGCAATTGGGCTTCGCGCGCGAGCGCGGCAGATGCCATCGACAACAAGGCCGCACTGGCAAGCGCCAGCGTTCGAAATGTGGCCTTCGCGTTTCGCGGGAGTCGCGGCACCCTCATTGCAACTGCAGTACGACCACCGACTTGGCAGGTAGTGTCACCTCCAGACGATCGCCGCTTATGGTCGCCCCGGTGAACGCCGCCGGTGCGACAACGTCCGGCGACGCAAAGCTGTTGTGCGCGTCCATCGCAGCAGCGGTCAGGATGCGGCCCGTTGCGGCACTTGCCTGCACACCCGAGACGGTCACCTGCACCCGGATCGGGCGGTTGGGATCGACGTTGACCAACGCGACATGAACCTTGCCCGCAGTGTCGCGCACGGCCGATGCATGCACCGCCGCAAGGCCGAACTCGCCAACGCCGTAGAACGGCCCGGAGACCTGCATCGGCAACACCGTGGCGTCCTGCCACGGCTGATAGAGGTCGAAGATGTGGTAGGTCGGCGTCTTCACCATGCGCGGCCCATCGGTCAGCAGCATGGCCTGCAACACGTTCACCATCTGCGCGATTGCGGTCATCCGTACGCGATCGGCGTGACGGGCGAAGATGTGGATGTTGAGCGCCGCCACCATGGCATCGCGCAGGCTGTTCTGCTGCTGCAGGAATCCGGGGTTCGCGCCTGGCGCAGTATCGTACCATGTGCCCCATTCGTCGACGGCGAGCATGACGCGCTTGGCCGGATCATATTTGTCCATGATCGCCGAATGGCGCGTGATGTAATCGTCCATCTGCATCGTGTGCGCCAGTGTCGAGGCCCATTCGCTTTCGGGAAATCCGAGGGCAGCGCCCTTGTCCTCCCACGTCTTCTCGCGGGGCCGCGTGTAATAATGGAGCGACAGGCCGTCGATGTTCTTGCCCGACAGGCGCATCAGCGTGTCGGTCCACTCGTAGTTGGCGTCAGAGGGGCCGCTGGCGATTTTCAGCATCGGGCCGTTCGCGGATTTGGCGAACTGGCCGAACTGGTTGGTCAGGTCTGACGCATGTTCGGGCCGCATGTTGCCGCCACATCCCCATAGCTCATTCCCGACCCCCAGATAGTCGACCTTCCACGGCGCGGCGCGGCCATTGCGGGCGCGTTCCTTGGCGAGAACCGTCGTATTGGCAGGGGCCGTCATGTATTCGACCCACTGCGACGTCTCGGCCGGCGTGCCGCTGCCGACATTGACGGCGACAAAGGCTTTCGCGCCGAGCTTTTCCACAAACCCCATAAACTCGTGGGTGCCAAAGCTGTTGTCCTCGTTGACCCCGCCCCAGTTCGTATTGACCTTGACCGGGCGTTTGGCGCGGGGACCGATGCCGTCGCGCCAAAGAAATTAAAACGCAAAAAAAACACCCGGCCAGCCCACCCACGGTACCATTATAGCGCGAAGCGCATA
>JBBROX010000012.1:0-104432 GCA_038228865.1 Sphingomonadales bacterium
TCGATAGCGCCAAAATTCTTCAACGAAATCAACAGCCCGACTTTTTGACGGCACGCGCAGCGGCATATCAAAACACAAAAAGATAATTTGATCAGGAAAACCAGTTAGTTATGGTGATGGCGCATAATCGAGTGGGAGTGAGGGGTAGTAGAAACGGCGGTGTTTGGCGGTAAACGGCGGCCACTTCACCTATTATCTTCCGATACTTTTCGATTGAGAATGCGGACTGCGATAGAGCGCGATGCTTCCAGCTAGATGTGACTGTCTTCGCACGCATCTTTCATCGACCTTCGAAGCCAGCGATGCCCGGCATCATCGTCGCTGCGGGGATGCCAGAGCATACGATAATCAAACCCGTCTAGATCCACAGGCGGTTCAAGAAATACGAGCTGGCTGGCCTTGGAAGCATTGGCAGCGATGCGTCGTGGAATGGTGAGGATCAGGTCGGAAGCGAGTGTTGCTGCGACTGCCGCTCCGAAATAGGGGAGCCATAGTACGATCCGCCGCTCCCGACCGATAGATCTGAGTTTATCGCAGACCAGACCGGTGCGACCACCATGAACGGTTACTAGCACATGTGGCCAGGCGAGATACGAATCCAACGAGATTTTGCTGCCCTGCGCTTCGCGTAAAACGGGATGTCCGGCCCGGATGACGCAGACATAGTCCTCGCGGAACAGGTCGTCCGAGCCCAGGTGCGCCGGTGCCCCGCCACCTGTGAAGAGAACGAGGTCGAGCTCGCCGGTGCCGAGATCGCGAAAATAGCCGGGGGTCATCGGTACGATCTCGATGCCGCCCAATGGTGCCATTGCCGTTATCCGGGCCATTAGCGACGGAAGGACCGCCGACGCCCCATAATCAGTCGACGCGATACGGAACACGCGCTCGCTCGTCTCCGGATCGAACCGCTGCCCGCCGTCGAGCACCTCTTCAAGACCAGCAAGGGCCTTGCGCACCGGTTCAAGAAGCGCTGCCGCACGCGGGGTCTCAAGCATCCCGGCACCGGCTTTAACCAGAAGGCGATCGTCAAACACCAACCGTAACCGGGCAAGCGCGCGGCTGACCGCAGGCTGGCTCATGTTGAGCCGTATCGCCGTGCGCCCGACGCTGCGCGTCTCAAGCAAAGCGCGCAAAGTCACGAGCAAGTTAAGGTCAATCTGGGCTAGTTCCGTCTCGCGCATAATGATCCTGCGATAACAGCATTAGACGCATGATGCGACCTTTGGCACAAAGTCTCTCAAGGAGATATATCATGTATGCGGTGATGGGAGCGACCGGTCAGGTCGGCGGCGCGGTGGTGCGGACGCTTCGCGAGCGGGGCGCGTCGGTGCGCGCAGTGGCGCGTTCGGCAGCGAAGGCCAGGGACTTGTTTGGAGATGACGTCGAGTCCGTCGAGGCGGACGTAAGGGACGCCGACGGGCTTGCCCGCGCGTTTGCCGGGGCCAGCGGTGTCTTCGTGATGAACCCGCCCGACTATGAAACGGGCGACATGCGCGAGACCGCCACCCAAGTGATCGCGGCAATACGCGAGGCGCTCGACCAGGCGGGGCGACCACCGGTGGTGATGCTGTCGTCGGTCGGCTCGCAACGCCAGATGGACCAGGGCAACATCGCCACCACGACGATTCTCGAACAAGCGACAACCGATGTCGGGGCGCTTACCACGCTTCGCGCCGCCTGGTTCCTGGAGAATTGGGCGGGAGCGCTGGCGGTTGCACGCGATGCGGGCAAATTGCCGAGCTTTCTTGCGCCGCT
Organism: Sphingomonadales bacterium; assembly: GCA_038228865.1. Classification (GTDB taxonomy): domain Bacteria; phylum Pseudomonadota; class Alphaproteobacteria; order Sphingomonadales; family Sphingomonadaceae; genus Sphingomonas_O. Next base: position 1,756 of record JBBROX010000012.1, read on the forward strand.
CGACCGCTCATTGCCGATGGTCGCCGCATCCGATATCGGCAGCACTGCGGCGGCGCTGATGCTTGACGGCGAGGCGGGGCGTCGGCTGATCGAACTTCACGGCCCGGTCGATTATGCTCCGACCGACATCGCCCTTGCCGCCGCGCGGGTACTTGGTCGACCGGTGCAGGCGATGGAGACGCCGCGCGACACCTGGAGCGAAGTGCTGGCCGGGTTCGGGTTTGGTGCCGACAGCGTGGCCAACTGGATCGAAATGCTCGATGGCTTCAACTCAGGCTGGTTGGACTTCGAAGGCGGGCCCGGCGTGGAGCGCCGGCAGGGCACGACAACGCTCGATGCGTTCGTCGAAGGGGTGTTGAGCCGTGGTTGAGCATGCGATTGGGATCTTACCCCGAAATGCAAAGGGTCGGCTGGCTCCGCCTCCGGTGCTCGGCGGCGCGATCGGGGCGGTGGCAAATGCGGTGGCGGCGCTACCCGGCGTGACGGCGACCGCGCACTGGCATCTGGTTGATCGCGGACGGATCGACGGCATCGACTTCTACGTCGGGGAGCAGGAACTGGGCCACATCCACCTTGACGGTTCGGTGCACCTCGCGACCAGCCCAGCGCTCGGCGCGGCGATGCTGGCCGCCAATGAAGCAAAGCCTTTCCATGGTATCGCGGCTGGGTTCAATCGGCGATCCGCTCCGACGGTGACATAGCCGTGGTCATCGACTTGTTCAAGCGCAACCATGACCAACTCAAGCACTGACCCCGAATCCTCGAGGCGTTTCCGCGCGGAGGGTCTGGGCAGGTTGGAGGCGCTGTCCGACGGCATCTTCGCGATTGCAATGACGCTGCTGGTCTTGGAGATCCGCGTGCCAGAACACGCCGAGGTCGTGGCTTCCGGCGGGCTACTTGCTGCACTCGCGGTTCGTTGGCCGTCCTATTTCGCGTTCATGCTGTCTTTCGCGCTGATCGGTTGCTATTGGGTCAACCATCACGCATTGTTCCGGCTGCTCCAACGTACAGACCATCGCTTCACGTTGCTGACCTTGCTGCTGCTCGCGGCGATCTCATTCCTGCCGTTTCCAACCGCCTTGCTGGGGCATCATTTGCTCGACCCAAGCCAGACCATCGAGCGTGATGCGATCGCGATCTACGCCGCGGCTTTGCTCGTCGCGGCTGGAGCGTGGACGCTGGGTTGGCATCACGCCAGACGGCTTGCCGATCCTGCGCTCGATCCCAGCTTCCTGAGCGGGCTGACGCGGCGCTACAGACTATCGGTCGGCCTGCACGTTGTAGCGTTGTTCGCGGCGTGGTTCGTGCCGTGGATTGGACTGATCGCCGCGACGGCGCTGGCGCTGCTTTTTCTACGGCCTCCGCCGGAGCCGATGCTGAAGACGACCTCGATCCCTCGGACTGCTCTATCGTAGAATCGCGAGCACAACGACGGGCCATATTAGCAATACGATGGCCGCAAAGGCGCATTGCGTCCATTCCCGAAGTGGCCTTTGGGACACCGACTTGTGACACATCATCGCCAGAAGAAAACCATGGCTCACCTCGACGTATCGAGACCGAACGGAGTGACACTGTTTAGTGAAAGCCGATGGCAGCTTCGCGGCCTCCTGGAAGCAGATCGATCGTCACCGACCCGGCCTCCATGTCCTGACGGTTTTTCATTTCTACGAAGAGGCCAAATAGCCTTTTTGGCGGTATTTTACGCGGCTTTCGCAAGCCGCGTGCCGACGCTAGAATTGTTACAAAAACGACGAGGAATGCGAAAGGTCGCGATAGATCTTGAAACGGGCGACATCCAACAAGCCCGAAAGTGTCCAATGAATTCAGAAGCCTGAAATTTTGACGGTATGCCTAACGGCAGCTCTAAACCTAATAATTATTTTGACTAGTAAATACAGATACTTATGATGGAGCCGCACAATCGAGTGGGAGTGAGGGGAGCCGCAGCCGTGGATCGTCGGCAGCGTAATCGCTCCATTGCTCACGCTCCCTCGACTTGATTTGTCTCCAGAACCGACACTGGAACTATGTGCCGGGAATCCGGACGACGTAAAGAGCTGAATGAGCTGAGGAGAGCCCTGGCGTAGCATGGCGTACACAAGGGCGGGTCAGCCGGTCCCTGAACCATGCTGCGTGTTCAGACTGGAAGCAGTTCGCGAAGAAGCTGGTTGGGGAAGCGGCGATTGAGAGTGATAGCATAGAAGCTTTCAGTGAGCTGGGGTATGCGGCAGTGCTCGACCAGGACGCCGGTTTCGAGTTCGTCGCGCACAACGATGGGTGGGACCAGAGTCACACCGTCGCGTTCACGGGCCAACAGACGCAGCATCGCCATGTCATCGACCTCGGCCAGGATGATCGGGCGGATCCCCGCCAAGTCGAGCAGCCGGTCGAACCCCAGCCGGATGTCGCTGTCGAGGCTGGGGAGCAACACAGGTTCGTTGCGCAAATCGTCCGGGAAGCGGAATGGCTTATTTTTCGGCCTCGCCCGCCCCACCAGACTGACCGGCTGCTCATTCAGGAGATGGTTGCGGAATGGCGCGCGGGCGTCCCTGGGGGCGGCACTGTTGGAGAGAACCACGTCAATCGAATGGGCTTCGAGCTGCGCCAGCAGGTCGCGGATGGTTCCGGAGCGCACAATCAACTCCACGTCGGCGCGGCCGACGAGAGGATTCAGAAACTCAAGCTGGAAGTTGCGTGAGAGGGTCGTCAGCGCGCCGACCCTCAATACCTGGCGGTTCGCGAGGGGACGTCCGTCGAGCGTGCTCATCAGTTCATCGCCGGCCTTGAAGACCGTGTCAGCATAGTCGAGCGTGATCTGCCCGGCTTCGGTCAGAACGAGCCTTTTGCCCACGCGGTCGAACAGGGGGTGCCCCATCTGATGTTCGAGTTTCTGGATCTGCACTGACAGTGCCGACTGCGAGAGGTTTAGGCGCTCCGCCGCGCGCGTGAGGCTGCCTTCATGCGCGACCGCCCAGAAATAGCGCAGGTGATTGAAATTCAGGTTTTTCATATCGTTCTATAAAACAGAACGAAATAGCATAGACAATGAATTTTTCCGATTGAGCGGCGACAGTTATCCCTTCTCCGACCCGCATGATGCGTAGGGGGGGAAGACCTTTGCCGATTGATATGTTGCCCTATGCTGCCCCCCTCGCACTGCTGCTGAGTGCGGCCGTCGGATTTCTACGCCCGGGCCGCAGGTCCAGTATGGCTAAGCGATTGGCCGAAGTTTCGGCCTTGTTTGCGCTAGGGATCGCAAGCGTTTCCGCCGCAATGCTCGTTATGCAAGGTGCGTGGGACAGCGCCATGATCGGCACGCGGGGCATAGGGTTCTCGATCCACCTCGACGCGATCAGCGGCGTGATGCTTCTGTTAGTGTCATTCATCGGCTGGGTCGTGGTGCGCTACACCGCGACCTATTTGGACGGGGAGCCACGCCAAGGCGCGTTTACCGGCTGGCTGTCGCTGACGCTAGCCGCAGTGCTGCTGCTGGTGCTCTCGGGCAATGTGGTTCAGCTCGTCCTCGCGTGGATCGCGACGAGCCTGTTTTTGCACAAGCTCCTGCTGTTCTATCCGGAAAGGATCGCGGCAAAGAGGGCCGCTGCAAAGAAGTTCGTCACTGCGCGGATCGGCGACATGGCGCTGATAATCTCGGCCGTGTTGCTAACATTTGCCTATGGCACGACGGATATCGCACAGATTCTGAGCGCTGCCCGCGCGGGGTCCGGTGGCGACCTGGCGATTGCCGCGGCAGGATTTTTGGCGGTCGCCGCGCTTTTGAAGTCGGCCCAGTTTCCCATGCACGGCTGGCTGACCGAAGTGATGGAGGCCCCAACGCCGGTTTCGGCGCTGCTGCATGCCGGTGTAATAAACGCTGGCGGGTTCCTGCTCATCCGTTTTGCGGACGTCATGTTGCTGGCGCCGAGCGTGCTGGCCGGGTTGGTCCTGATCGGGGGCTTCACCGCACTTTTCGCCGGGCTGGTTATGCTGACCCAGCCTGCCGTAAAGACTTCGCTCGCCTGGTCGACCGTCGCCCAGATGGGCTTCATGATCCTGGAATGCGGCTTGGCGCTGTTCCCGCTCGCCTTGCTCCACATCGTGGCCCATTCGCTTTACAAAGCCCATTCGTTCCTCGCTTCCGGCGGCGCTGTAGAACTAATCGCCGCCAACCGCCGGCCCGGTCCGGTGGCCATTCCCAAGGCCGGTGCCGTCGGGCGTGCCTTCCTCCTCGCGCTGGTGATCTATGCCGTCGTCGGGTTTGGCTTCGGGTTTCAGCACAAGTCACCGCAGGCCATCGCGCTGGGCGCGATCCTAATCTTCGGCGTCGCCTATATGCTCGCACAAGGTTTGGCGGACGCCGCGCCGCGCGCATTGACCATGCGTACCGTCGTCTACGCCGTCGCCACGTCAGTCAGCTATTTCGCCCTCCAGGTCTTCGCGATCTGGCTGACGTCAGGGGTGCTGCCGGCTGCACCGTCACCAGGTCCGTTAGAATGGGCGCTGATCGTCCTTGCGGTAATCAGTTTCGGCCTTGTGGCGGTCGTCCAGGCGATGTTTCCGCTGTGGGCCTACCACCCCGCCGCCGCTGGGCTGCGCGTGCATCTCTCCAACGGCTTCTATGCCAACGCGGTTTTCGACCGGCTGCTCGGCGGCTGGCGGATGCGCGACGCCTCCTGATCTCCTGGGGAAAAGACCATGATGCATACAAAGCCTTCATTCGGCCGCGACACGCTCGACATCGTCATCGATCAAGCCGTTCGGTCGATCCCGCCCGCTTGGCCCTTGGCGTCGAGCGTCGCGGTCAATCCATTCCTTGGCCAGACCCGAGAGAGCCTCGCCACGGTTGCGGCCAGGCTCGCCAGAGTGGCTGGAACCCCGGTGACTATGCCGCGAAGCTGGTATCGGGACAGGATCGCCGATGGGGACATAGCCGATGCTGATCTTTTGGACGCTGTTGCGGCTACGCCGCCGGCGCAGCGCCCGCCAAACCTCGAGGCATTGAAGGCAGCGGTGCAGTTGGCGATGCCGACCGCCTGTGCCCTACCAACGCTCGGGGACCTTGCGGCGGAAGCTTCCGGGATCGACTGGCCGGGCATTATCGCCGAGCGTTTCGGCGCCTGGGCGGCCGGGTATCTAGACGAGGGGCAAGCGCTCTGGGCTGCGCCCCGCGGCAGAGGTGCCTACGCCGCCTGGCGCGCGGCCGCGACCCATGACCTGACGCCGGAGATTGTCGGTCTGTCGGGTTTCGCGACTCATGTATCGCTGGCTCCGGAAGCCGCAGCGGACGCAGTGGCGAGCGTCGTGAAACGCATCGGCGTTCCGGCGTCGGCGGCGCACACCTATTTCCACCAGATGCTCATGACACTTGGCGGCTGGGCGCAATATGCCCGCTATCGGCTCTGGCAGGCCGAACTCGCCGGTAGCACCGACGCGACCATGAGCGACTTTCTGGCGATCCGCCTCATCTGGGAAGCGGCGCTGTTTGATCGATATGAAAAGGAGATCGGCGAGCGCTGGGCGTCGGTCGTTGCCAAGCACGCTTCGCCTGTCACACCCACCGTCGATCATGTCATCGACGCGATCCTTCAGGAAGCATCGGAACGCGCGGCGCAACGCAAGCTGGCTGAAACGCTTGGCAAACCTGGAAACGGGACGATCGACGGCCGCCCGGTAATGCAGGCTGCCTTTTGCATCGATGTGCGCTCAGAGGTATTTAGGCGCGCGCTGGAATCCGTAAACCCGGCGATCCAGACCGTGGGTTTCGCAGGATTTTTCGGCCTGACGGCGTCGCACAGCCGGTTTGCTTCGGACGTGCGCGAACACCGTCTGCCCGTACTGCTTAATCCCGGCCTGACGACCCGTTCCGGCGGAACGGACGATGCAGGTGCAGACCAGAGCGCTCGGTTCAAGGCACGGGCGAAGCGGGCCTGGGGCCGCTTCAAGCTGGCCGCCGTATCATCCTTTGCTTTCGTCGAAGCAACAGGACCACTTTATCTCGGCAAGCTGATGATCGACGCATTGGGCCTGCGCACAACACCCGTGCCGAACGATCCGGCTCCGCGTCCCGATCCGGCGCTTGACCTGACGGCTCGGACAGCGGCGGCGGCGACCGTGCTGCGAGCCATGTCGTTGACGACCAATTTCGCAGGGCTGGTGATCCTGGCGGGACACGGCGCCAATGTCGTCAACAATCCTCATGCCAGCGGGCTGCATTGCGGCGCCTGCGGTGGCTATTCGGGCGAGGTGAATGCGCGCCTGCTAGCCAGTCTGCTTAACGATCCCGAAGTTCGCATTGGCCTGGTTCCAAAGGGGATCATCATACCCTCTGACACGCTGTTCGTCGCTGCCTTGCACGACACGACGACCGACGCGGTCATGCTCTATTCCGAAGACTGTATTTCCCCAGCGCGCGCTACCGACCTGAATGATGTCAGGGTCTGGCTCGCCGCTGCGGGTAAGATCGCTCGGGGTGAGCGGGCGTTGCGTCTGCCACGTGCGACGGGCGGGACAAGTCTCGTCAAGCGCAGTCGCGACTGGGCCGAGGTCCGACCGGAATGGGCGTTGGCAGGCTGCAAGGCCTTCATCGCGGCGCCACGCCGGCGCACTATAGGCAAGAGTCTCGAGGGTCGGGCCTTCCTGCATGACTATGACTGGAAGGGTGATAAAGACTTTGGCGTCCTGGAACTGATCCTGACCGCGCCCGTGGTCGTGGCGAGCTGGATCAGCCTGCAATACTACGGATCGACGGTGGCACCCGCGGTTTTCGGGGGCGGCAACAAGCTCCTGCACAACGTCGTCGGCGGCATCGGCGTGGTGGAGGGCAATGGTGGTGCCTTACGCGCAGGGCTCCCGTGGCAGTCCGTCCATGACGGCGAACGTTTCGTTCATGAGCCCCTCAGGCTTTCCGTTTGTATCGAAGCGCCGCGCGAGGCGATGACCGAAATCCTGAAACGCCACCCCGACGTGCGGGCGCTTTTCGACAATCGCTGGCTCTACCTGTTCGCGCTGGACGATGCGGGGCGGATGGCGTGGCGATACACGGGCGATCTGGAATGGGTGGGGGTCATCGAGTCAGAACCTGCATCGGCGATGCCTGAGTTGGCGGCCTGACCGATGAAGCCGACGAAGAGCAGCGCGGCGCAGTCACCTCGCATATCGCACCTCGAGCGACTGGAGTCGGAGGCGATCCATATCCTGCGCGAGGCGCTTGCCGAGGCGCGCAATCCGGTGATGCTGTTTTCGGCAGGCAAGGACAGCACTGTGATGGCCCACTTGGCCTTGCGGGCGTTCTACCCCGGTAAGCCGCCCTTTCCCTTGTTGCACATCGATTCGACTTGGGAGTTCCGATCGCTGCTGGCGTTTCGCGATAAATTTGCGCGCGATCACGGGTTTGATCTGATCGTGCGAGCAAATGAGGAAGGGCGTGCCGCAGGCCTCAATCCTTTTGATCATGGCGAACGCTATACGTCAGCCATGCGCACCGAGCCCTTGAAGGCAGCGCTCGATCAGGGTGGTTATGACATCATTTTCGGCGGTGCCCGTCGCGATGAAGAAAAATCCCGCGCCAAGGAGCGGATCTTTTCCATCCGTAGTGCCGGTCATGGCTGGGATCCAAGGCAGCAACGTCCAGAGCTTTGGCACCTCTACAACACACGCCTCGCAGCGGGCCAATCAGCGCGCGTGTTTCCGCTATCGAACTGGACCGAGGCGGACATCTGGAGTTACGCGCTGCTGCACCGCATTGCGCTAGCACCGCCTTATTTTGCGCACGTCCGACCGGTCGTCGAGCGCGATGGCGCATGGCTGGTGGTCGATGATCGAGCCCGAATGCGCTTCAAGGCCGGAGAGACGACGAGCGAACGCTCCGTTCGTTTTCGAACGCTCGGCTGTTGGCCAGTAACGGCTGCGGTCGAGTCACAAGCTGCGGACCTTTTTTCAATCGTTCGCGAAACACTCGGTGCAGCGAACTCCGAGCGGCAAGGGCGGATCGGCGACAGTGAAGAGGGCGGTTCGCTCGAACAGAAAAAGCGCGAAGGCTATTTCTGATGGAGACAGCGAGGGAACTCCTCTATCGAGGCGACCGTGCGATTCTGGTTACGATGCACGCCAAGGAAAAAGTCGTCGCGCCGGTTGTCGAGCATTTTCTGGGCTTGCGACTTGAAGTCACGACCGGGCTGAACACGGACACCTTCGGCACGTTCAGCCGGAATGTCGAGCGGACTGGATCGCAACTTGATGCAGCACGCGCCAAGATTGAGGCGGCTTTCGAGCGGATGCCCGATCTTCGGATCGGGTTGGCCAGCGAGGGCAGCTTCGGACCCCATCCCTACATTCCGTTTTGTCCGCTAGAGCGCGAGATCGTCGTTCTTGTCGATCGAAGCTCCTGCCTCGAACTCGTCGGACACCACGCCACTCCCGACACGAACTTCGCTCATGGTGTCGCTGCCGATATCGCGGGCGGCTTGGACTTCGCTCAAAGGGTGGGGTTTCCGGATCACGGAGTCATCGTGATGGGCTGCCGTGATGGTAAGCCGGCTCATGATCTCGCGCTTATCAAAGATGCGGAAACGTGGGACGACCTGTCATCGACGCTTTGCCGGGTCATCGCCAAGGCGGGGACAGCGTTTGTAGAAACGGACATGCGTGCGCACCGTAATCCCAGGCGAATGCGCGCCATCAAACGCGCGACGATCGACCTGGTCCGGCGCGCCAGAAGTCCATGCCCCGCCTGCGGTTGGCCTGGATATGCCGTGACCGAACGCCTTCCAGGCCTGCCATGTTCGTGGTGCGGCGAGCCGACGCTGCTCATCAGGGCAAGCGTGCAGTCATGTGTCGGTTGCGGTTGGCGTGTCGAGCGCCCCGTCGAAGCCGTAGCGGCTGAGCCCGCGCATTGCGGGGAGTGCAATCCATGAGCCGGGAGGAACGGGTGAGAGAGGTGAGGCAGGAGCCTGAAATCATGCTGGCGGTAGCAGACGCCAGAATCGCTTGGGTGCTGGCGCACCCGCACATGAGTGATTGGCTGAAACAGGCGATTCGAACGGCGGACGGGCTCGATCCGATCGGGCTGCAGAACGATGTTGAGATGCTCAGGCATTTGATTGTTCCGAGATCCCAAGCCCAGATTGAGATCACCATGACCTCCGCTTTTGTGGACTGAAGGAGGTCGGAATGTTTGCGAAGCCGCCAGATAGATGGGAGGATTATCGCGCATCTCAGATGCGCGATAATCCTGTGACTGTGTGGGAACCAGCGATCCAATGAAGGCGTGTGCGGAAGTGCTCCGCCTGAGTCCAAGGGCGCTTGTGACGGTATTTTCGAGACGCAGTTTGTGGGCCGATCGAACCTTGGAAGCTTCCCTGAATGCGACCAACGGGGCGAATGATAGCGAATGATCCTGAAACCCGCGTTTCCCAAACGCCCAGAAATTTGCCAATGAAAACAACAGCCCGAGTTTTTGACGGCACCTACGGCGGCGTTGTGAAACCAGAAAAATATTTTGATTAGGAAAATCATATAGTTATGGTGTCGGCGCATAATCGAGTGGGAGTAAGCGGTTTCCTGCCGACGCGGCAGGCGGGGCTCGAACGACTGGCGGCTTTCGCGCCTCTTGCGGGACGATGCTACACCAACGGGCGCAATAGCGACCCCGGCCATGCGGCCGCTGGCGCGGTGTCGCGCCTATCCCCTTATGTGCGCTATCGCCTGATCACCGAGCGGGAAATCGTGGCGCAGGTCCTTCGCCAGCACAGCTTCGCTGATGCCGAAAAATTCGTCCAGGAAGTTCTGTGGCGGACCTATTGGAAGGGGTGGCTCGAGATGCGGCCCAGCGTCTGGATGCGGTATGTCGAGGAGCTCGACCGGCAACGCCAGAGCTTTCGCGACGGACGGGCGCTGGCGGCGGCGGAGGGTGGTACGACGGGTATCGACGGGTTCGACGATTGGGCGCGCGAGCTGGTCGAAACCGGCTATCTGCACAACCACGCGCGAATGTGGTTCGCCTCGATCTGGATTTTCACGTTGCGGCTGCCCTGGGTTCTGGGTGCCGACTTCTTCCTGCGCCACTTGCTCGACGCGGACGCGGCCAGCAACACGCTGTCGTGGCGCTGGGTCGCGGGGCTGCAAACGATAGGCAAGGCCTATCTGGCCACTGCCGAGAACATCGCGCGATTTAGCGAAGGGCGGTTCAGGCCAGTGGGGCTCGCAACCGAGGCAATCGCGTTGATTGAAGCGCCAGTCGAAGCGGCCCGCAGCTTACCAGGAACTGCCTCGGTCGATGTCGGCAGTCCGGCGATGTTGCTGACGACGCACGAGGATATGTATTCGGAGACCGCGTTGCCGAGAGCTTTGCGGCCGGTGCATGCGGTGGTCGCCAATGACCCTAATTTGCTTTGGGGCAAAGGCGCCCGGGCGCTTATCGGTACGGCAATGGCAGACGCGGCGTCGCGGGTTACCGCTTACTTCGGTTGTGCTGCAAAGAATATTGATACGCTGGATACCGCAACGCTGATTTCGGCAGCGCAGGCGGCGGGCGCGCGACAGATCGTCATGGCCTACGCGCCGGTGGGCCCAGTTGCCGACAGATTGGCAGCGCTCGCGCACGCACTGGCGGATGAGGGTATCGCGCTGGCACAAATTCGCCGGAACTGGGACACGCAGTTCTGGCCGTATGCCAAACGGGGCTTTTTCCCTTTCAAGGAACGCATTCCGGCATTGTTGCTCGAGGAAGGACTGGCATGACGCTCACCCTGTTCGGCATTCCCAATTGCGATACCGTGAAAAAGGCGCGGATATGGATCGAAGCGCGCGGCGTCGCTTACACTTTTCACGATTATAAAAAGCTCGGCATCGATGCGCTGACGCTGAACCGCTGGACGGATATCGTCGGGTGGGAGCCGTTGCTGAACCGTGCGGGGACGACCTTCAAGAAATTGCCCGACGCCGATAAGGCCGGGATCGACCGCGAGAAGGCGATCGCGCTGCTGATCGCCAACCCGTCGATGATCAAGCGTCCGGTGGTGGAGGGCGATGGAAAACTGCTCGTGGGCTTCAAGCCGGACGACTGGGCAGCCGGATTTCCAGCCTGAACCTCGCATAACTTCTGTGTTCAGGCGCGTGCCAGACGTGCTGCATTATCCCTGTCCCCTCGTGGCCGTCTTCGCCACGAAAAGGAGATGGGAAATGGTACGCAAGTTTTTGTTCGCTGCCGCCCTTGCCGCTTCGTCGGTGATGGGTTTCGCGTCGCCCGCTGCGGCGCAGAGCTATGGCAGCGTTACGTTGAGCGTCGGTTCGCCCTATTACGGCAATGGTGATGGATACGGCTATCGCGACGACCGGCGCTATGCCCGCGACCGGGCTTATGATTGGCGCGCCCGCGAACGCTGGGAGCGTCGTCTGCGCTGGGAACGCGAGCGTGAATGGCGCGAACGTGCGTGGCGCGAGCGGCGCTGGCACAACGAACGGTACCGGGATCGGGATCGTGATTGGCGTCGCGGCTACTAATTATCGGTGATTGGGTCTGAAGGCCGCTAATGCTTCGGTGGGGGCGGCCTTTTCGTTCCCTGCCGGCCGACGATGCTTGACCCGCACGCTGCGCCGTGGCTTGGGCGACGCTATGGAAAAGTCAGCCACCGACATCATGCAGGACAGCATCGTTGCTGCCGTCCTCGACGCCATCACTGCATGGAAGGCTGCCTCGGGCGGTCTGCCCAACGTGCTCGCCCGCGATTTGGGCGCTGTGCACCGGAACACGACGCTCGCCGACCTGCCCAAGGAAGTACAGGCGGCGGTGCGCGACAGCACGAGGGCGACGTTCAATCGGTTGCTGAAGGAAGGCTATAACGTCGCCAAGGGCGGGCCGCCTGTCCGCGCCCCGTCGATGGAGCCGCGAACGCCGCGCACTGACGGCCCCCGCCGTCCGCGCGGCCCCGGTAAGCCGCCGATCGTCGAGACCAAACATCCGCCGCGTGGTGGCGGGCCGGGCGGCGGTGGTCGTGGCGGCCCTTCCCGGGGGCGATAGGGATGGCGCGCCAACTCATCTCCTCAGGCTCGCCGTTCGAGGCCGTCGTCGGCTATTCGCGCGCCGTGGTGCAGGGCGACTGGTGCTTCGTTGCCGGGACGACCGGCTATGATTATGCCGCGATGACGATGCCCGCCGATGTCTGCGACCAAGCGCGCAATGCGCTTGCGACGATTGCCAAGGCTCTGGCCGAGGGCGGGTTTGCAATGACCGATGTGGTGCGTGCGACCCATTATCTCGCGGACGGTTCTTACTGGGATGTCGTGGGGCCGGTGCTGGGCGAGACGTTCGGCACGATCCGTCCTGCATCGACCTGCGTTGTAACTGGCCTCGTGACACCCGAAATGAAGATCGAGATCGAGGTCACCGCTTTTCGAGGGTAGTATTATGGTCAAGGCAGTGTGGAATGGCACTACGATAGCCGAAAGCAACGATACCGTAGTCGTCGAGGGTAATCATTATTTTCCGCGGACCAGCGTCGATGCGGCGCTGCTGACCGACAACCCGACGCTTACGACCTGCCCCTGGAAAGGCACCGCGCATTATCACAACATCGTCGTGGACGGGGCGGAGAATGTCGGGGCAGCCTGGTACTATCCGGACCCGAAATCTGCAGCAGCAGAGATCAAGGACCGGATCGCGTTCTGGAAGGGCGTGAAGGTCGGGTGACGAAGAAGGTTTGACCCGCTAGACTCCAGGGATGTCCACGACCTTTACCTTTGACACGTCAACCAGCCGCGCGAATCCGACGCCTGTACCGATGAAACGGCTGACCGTGCCGGCCATCCGCGCTCGTAAAGCCAAGGGAGCAACTGCTGATCCGGTGGTGATGCTGACTGCTTACACCGTGCGTATGGCGCAGTTGCTCGATCCGCATTGCGACCTGCTACTTGTCGGCGATTCGTTGGGGCAGGTCATTTACGGCCTTCCGTCCACGGTGCCGGTGACGCTGGAGATGATGTGCGCCCACGGCGCTGCAGTGGTGCGGGGCAGCTATCACAGTGTCGTCGTCATCGACATGCCGTTCGGCAGTTACGAAGCCTCCCCCGAACAGGCCTTCCACAGCGCGGCACGGCTGCTCAAGGAAACCGGCGCGGCAGCGGTCAAGCTCGAAGGGGGCGTCGCAATGGCACCGACCATCGCTTTCCTGACGGCGCGCGGCATCCCGGTGATGGCGCATGTCGGGCTGACGCCGCAGGCCGTGAATACGCTTGGCGGCTATGGCGCGCGCGGGCGGACCGAAGTGGAGCGCACCAAGATCGTTGACGATGCCAAAGCCGTCGATGCCGCGGGTGCGTTTGCGATGGTGATCGAGGGCGTTGTCGAGCCGATCGCCGACGAGATCACGGCCGCGGTTGCTTGTGTGACGATTGGCATCGGCGCCTCGGCCAGATGCGACGGCCAGGTCTTGGTGACCGAGGACATGCTCGGCCTGTTCGAGCGCACGGCGCGGTTCGTCAAACGCTATGGCGACATGGCTGGGTTCGTTGACGAGGCGGCAACAGCCTATGCCGCCGACGTGCGTGCACGGACCTTTCCCACGCCGGACCAGACCTACGCACCGAAGCCATAAGAGCAGGGCTAGCGGCAAGGCAAAGCCGCCGCTAAGGCTCTGCGGCTTAAATCCTCGAAAGGACGATCCTTGGCGCTCCCGCCGCAGACCAACGAAGCATTCCTGCGCGAAGTCGACGAGCAAGTCCGCCTCGATACGGCGGCGCGGTTCTGGAAACGGTGGGGCGTTGCCGTCATTGTGGCGATCGGCGCCGCCTTGGTCGCGTTCGGCGGGTATTTGTGGTGGCAGAACCAGCGCAATGCCGTTGCCGGCACCGAAGGCGAAAAGCTGTCGCTGGCGCTCGACGACCTGAGCGAAAACCGCCCGCAAAAAGCGGAGGACGAGCTCAAGACACTGACGACCTCGGAGTCTCCCGGTTATCGCGCCTCGGCAAAACTCGCGCTGGCGGCATCCATGCTGGCCAAGAACGATCTCAAGGGCGCGGCGGCGGCCTATGCGGCGATTGCCACCGACGCTTCAGTCGCGCAGCCGTTCCGTGACGTGGCATTGATCCGCCAGACCGCTTCGGAGTTCGACACATTGAAGCCCGAACAGGTCGTGGACCGGCTGAAGCTGCTGGCGATCGAGGGGAAGCCCTGGTTCGGCAGCGCGGGCGAAATGACCGCGATCGCCTATCTGAAAATGAACAAGAACCGCGAAGCCGGGATGTTGTTCGCGGCCATGGCCAAGGACGATGGCGTCCCCGAATCGATCCGTTCGCGTAGCGTTCAGCTGGCGAGCGTACTGGGGGTCGATGTAACACCGGCGGGCGACAAGGGCAGGAACTGATCATGACGAAGACCAATCGACGCGCGCTGGCACTCGCGCCTGCCCTCATTGCCGTGCTGGCGCTCGGAGGCTGCGGCATCTTCAAGGGCGGCAAGCCAAAGACCGCCGTGCTCGGCGAACGCGTGCCCATCCTGACCAGCGAGAACGACGCGAGCGTCGAACCGTCGATTGCCGACGTGCAGGTCCTGCTGCCTGAACCCGTTGTCAACGACGACTGGGGTCAGCCGGGTGGCAATGCGGCCAAGTCTATGGGCCATCTGGCGCTTGGCGGATCTCCGTCGCGCGTCTGGGAGGCCAGGATTACTGGCGTCAGCAAATCGGAACGCCTGGCCGCGGCGCCCGTCGTTTCCGGCAAGACCTTGTACGCGATCGACACCGCCGCCACGATCCACGCTTATGACACCGCGACCGGCGCGCAGCGCTGGTCGACGAATTTCGGCGCCGAGGGCAAGAAGCAGGGCCATATCGTGTTCGGCGGCGGCGTCAGTGTCGACGGCTCGATGCTCTATGCAACCAACGGTGCAGGTGACATCGCGGCGCTCAATGCCGCAGACGGCAAGATCGTCTGGAAAAAGCGTCCCGGTGGTCCGTTGCGTGGTGCCCCTTCGGTCGCGAGTGGCAGTGTCTATGCGATGAGCCAGGACAACCAGATTTTTGCGCTCAGTACGACCGATGGTGCAACGCAGTGGAGCGAAGCCGCCGCCGTCCAGACGGCCGGTGTGTTCGGCGTCGCTGCGCCCGCCATTGCGCAGGCAACGGTGGTCTCAGGCTACTCCTCCGGCGATCTCGTCGCCTATCGGTACGAGAATGGCCGGACCCTGTGGGGCGATGCTCTGTCGCGTACCAGCGTGAATACTTCGGTGTCCACGCTCAGCGACATCGATGCCAGCCCGGTGATCGACGGCGGTCGCGTCTTTGCCATCGGTCAGGGTGGCCGCATGGTCAGCCTGGAGCTGGTGACCGGACAGCGCATCTGGGAACTGAATATCGCGGGCATCTCGACGCCCTGGGTCGCGGGAGAATGGGTGTTCGTCGTGACCGACGAAGGCAAGCTGCTCTGCGTGGCACGCGCGACCGGCAAGGTGCGCTGGGTGTCGCAGCTTCAGCGGTACCGCAAGAACAAATCCAAGAACGGACCCGTCAGCTGGACGGGGCCGGTGCTCGCGGGCAACCGCCTGATCCTTGCCAGTTCGGAAGGCGACGTCACCTATGTCTCCCCCGCCGATGGAAAGATTGCGGGCACGCAGAAGGTTGGGGCGCCCGTCTTCCTGCAGCCTGTAGTCGCGGGTTCGACGCTGTACATCCTCGATAATTCGGGCCGGATTTCGGCGTTCCGTTAATGACCAAGCCGACCGTCGCCATCATCGGTCGGCCCAACGTCGGCAAATCGACGCTGTTCAACCGGCTGGTCGGCAAGCGCGTGGCGCTGGTCGATGACCGTCCGGGCGTGACTCGCGACCGGCGAGAGGGCGATGCCGAGTTGCTCGGCCTCAATTTCCGCATCGTCGACACCGCCGGTTTCGAGGATGAGGATGCCGCGACTCTGCCCGGACGCATGCGCCAGCAGACGCAGGCAGCGGTCGACATGGCCGATGTTGCACTGTTCGTTGTTGATGCGCGGGCAGGGATTGTCCCGCTCGACGAGGAAATTGCGCGCTGGTTGCGTCAGTCGACGACACCGGTCGTGCTGATGGCCAACAAGGCAGAGGGGCGCGCCGGGGATTCGGGCGTTTATGAGAGCTTTGCGCTCGGGTTCGGCGAGCCTGTGCCGTTCAGCGCCGAACATGGCGAGGGGCTGGCCGATCTGTTCGAGGCGCTGTTGCCGCTGATCGACGCTGCCGCCGCGAAGATGCCCGAGCCGGAGCCGGTTGCGACCGCACCCGCGCGCACGGTCGAACTCGGCCCCGACGGCCAGCCGCTGGACGACGATGCCGACCTGATCGACCCCGATTACGACGACGACGAAGCACCATTGAAGCTGGCCATCGTCGGGCGACCGAACGCGGGCAAATCGACGTTGGTCAACAAGCTGCTGGGCGAGGATCGGATGATCACCGGGCCGGAAGCGGGGATCACGCGCGATTCGATCAGCATCGATTGGGAATGGCACGATGACGAACGGCCCCGTGCTGTTCGCCTGATCGACACCGCCGGGTTGCGGCGACGCGCGAAGGTCGATGACAAGCTCGAAAAACTGTCGGCGATGGACACGAAGAACGCCATCGACTTTGCCGAGGTCGTGGTTGTCCTGCTCGATGCGACGCGGGGTCTGGAGGCGCAGGATTTGCGCATCGCCGACCAGATTTACGAAGAGGGGCGCGCGATGGTTTTCGCGCTCAACAAATGGGACACGGTTGAGAACGGCGCGCCACTGTATCAGGGTATACGCGCCGCGCTCGACGACGGATTTGCGCAGGTGCGTGGCGTGCCGTTGCTGACATTGTCGGCAGCGACGGGCCGGGGCCTCGACACGTTGATGAAAGTTGCGTTCGAAACGCGGGCAGCCTGGAGCCGCCGCGTGTCGACCGGGCGTCTCAACCGCTGGTTCGAGCGTGCACTGGAGGCGAACCCGCCGCCCGCACCCGGTGGGCGGCGCATCAAGCTGCGCTATGCGACACAGATCAAGTCGCGACCGCCGAGCTTCGTCATCTTTGGTACACGGGTCGACGAGCTGCCGGAAAGCTATCGCCGCTATCTGGTCAACGGGCTGCGCCGTGAGCTCGAATTCGGTGCTGTGCCGATCCGGCTGACCTTTCGTGCGCCGAAAAATCCATTTTCGAACCAGTAAGGCCGGATCGGTAACACTGCCTTTACACAATGTTGCCTAATGTCATGTCGGCAAAGCGTGGGACCGTTTCGGCCGGAGTTCATGACGTGTCAGACGTACCGATTATCGATTGGGATATTTTTCAGCAGGCCCGCACCGAATTGGGGGCGGACTTCATTCGTATTCTCGGCTATTTCCGAGAGGACGGGGTTAAGTCGGTCACCGCGATCGAGGCGGCGATGCGCGCCGGCGATGCGGTTTCGCTGGTCATTCCAGCCCACACGCTGAAGGGCGAGGCTCGGCAGTTCGGTGCCGAAGCGCTCGCCGATTTGGCCGAAAATATCGAGGCCTTTGCCCGCCAGTGCGTCGAATATCGCCAGTCGCCCGATGAATTCGTGCCTGAAGTCGTCAAGCTACGTCCGTTATTCACCGAAACGCTGGCCCTGTTCGAGACGGAGATCAATCCGCTCGTCGAACGGCGCGGTTTCGGAAAAAAGGTGCTGGTGACGAACCAGGGTTTCGGACGAATTTAGCTTTCAGTCGGCTTCGACTGGAGCTGGATGTAGTTTTCGATTCCCATCTGCCGGATCATGTCGAACTGCTTTTCCAGTGTATCGACATGTTCCTCCTCGCTTTCGAGGATCTCGGAAAACAGGTCGCGGCTGACGAAGTCGCGGACGCTTTCGCAATAGACGATCGCTTCGCGCAAGGGAGGCAGGGCTTCCTCCTCCAGCGCTAGATCGGCCTTCAGCACTTCCTCGACATTCTCGCCGACGCGCAGCCGCCCGAGCAGCTGGAAGTTGGGTAGGCCATCCAGGAACAGGATGCGCTCGGCCAGTTTGTCGGCGTGCTTCATCTCGTCGATCGATTCATGCCGTTCGAATTCGGCCAGCCGCGCGACACCCCAATTGTCGAGCAGGCGGTAATGCAGCCAATATTGGTTGACCGCGGTCAGCTCGTTGCGAAGTGCCACGTTCAGATGTTCGATGACTTTCGGATCGCCCTTCATGGCATCGGCCCCCCTGTTTGCGAGACTAGGTTTAGAGCAATCGGAGGCATCATGCCAGCCAGAAAAGGGCGGAAATCAGGGCTTTTGCGCTATTGCGACTAGCAAGCAATCGCGCGTTCCGAGGCGATAATCTCACGCGCAAACGGCAGGCACTGGCCACACCGTACCTGGCAGCCGAGCCGCTTGTAGGCGCACCGCGGTTCCGACGATCCTTCACGCGCGGCGCTCCGGACGTCCTTTTCGCGAATCGCGTTGCAGATGCAGACTACCATTCGCCAACAGATAATGAGAATGAGAACGGTTCGCAAGTGCATTATTGCGAGGCGGTCTCAACGTTGCATCGGTTGCTGTCGACCGCGCGACAGGCTGCGCCAGAGCCACTCGAACGGACCGAAGCGATAACGCGACAGCCACGGCTTCGACCATAGCAGCATGCCAAGCCAGAACAGCGGTACGACGGCCCAGGCCTGGGCACGCGACACATGGCCGTACAGGCCCAGCCCATAGCCATAGAAGACGAACCCCGCGACGATGCTGGTCCCCAGATAGTTGGAAAAGGCGCATCGTCCGACGGCGGCGACCCGCTCGGTCCAGGATGCCCGTTGCTTGGCAAGCAAAGCGATAAGCGCCGCATAGCCAAAGATCATTGCCAACCGGGGCAGCGCCGCGCCGAAGAATTGCGCGGTGGCGACGACGCCAGGGTCGAATCCGCGCGACCACATCCACGCGGCCAGTATCACAAATGCTGCCATGCCTGGCGGGATCGTCCAAAGCGCGATCCGGCGATAGCGTGCGGCATCCCAGGCGCCGGTCAGGAAGCCGCTCCGAAACCCGGCGGCGCCGGCGAGCATGTAACCGAGCGTCTCGACTCCCCCGAACCCGAGCTGCTCGAGCGGCTCGGTCACTTGTTCGGTGAGCCGGTGATGCGCGATCGTCCACCAGCTGGCACGATGGATCGCCAGATCCTTTGCCAGTGCCTTGGCATCGAGCGTGCCGAACCCCTCGTTCAGGCTTCGCCAGCTTTCGGCTGCATCGACGGTCTGCAGCGGGCGGTCCATGGCGGCACTTGTCGACAGGAAGAACGCCGACAGGCCGCCCATCACGACCAGATCGATCAGCAACAGTGCAATCGCGCCCCCGACCAGCCAATGGACCGGCCAACGCCGCATGGCGAACAGAATCATCCCGCAAACCGCATAGAGCGTCAGGATGTCGCCGAACCACAGCAGGTAGAAATGCGCGATACCCAGCAACAAGAGGGTCGCCATTCGCGCATAATGCGTGCGCGCTGCCGATCGTCCCGTTGCCTCGGCACGATCAATCACCAGCATTGCCGATGCGCCGAACAGCATCGAGAACAGACCGCGCATCTTGCCGTCGACCAGGATGAAGTTCGCGAGCCACAGCGCGTAGTCATAGCCGTGCCAGCCGCCATAGCCCGCCGGATTGAAATACGCGCCGAACGGCATGGCGAAGGTCACGACGTTCACCGAGAAAATGCCCATCACCGCGATCCCGCGAATGACATCGAGCGTGACGATGCGGTCGGCTTCCGTTGCTGTCACCGTGCAGACTTGCGGATCATCAGTTTGAGCCCCGACCATATTGCATCGACGGCACAGACCTTCACATCGACCAGGTCGGTCGTGGGCAGAATGACCGCGCGGATCGTGTCCTCGGTAATGTCGGTCGGTACTTTGGACGCCTTCTTGGGCCAACTGACCCAGATGAACCCGGCGGGTGCGAGCAGCGGGCGAAGCATCGTTAGCGTCGCCTCCATATCGGCGCGCTGGGTCACGAAGATATGCGTGGCATCGAGCGGAGCTTCAGCCTGGTCTAGCTCGATCAGGTCGGCAACATCGATATCGGCGCGAACGCTTTCGGGCATTGCGTCAAACCACACCCGCATCCCGGGCTTCAGCGAGAGCTTCTTGCCGAGCGGCGTGCCGGAATAGCCTGCCGCCGTCACGTCAACCATCCATCAGCGCTGGAAAAAACCCTTCGTTCGCCGCACGCAGGTCGGTGAGAGACAGCGCTTGCGGACCACCGCGGTCGATGAGATCGAACGTCAGCGCGTCGCCGCCTGTCGTGCCGAGGGGGATCGAGAACAAATTGGCCGCAGTCGCCCGGGCGCGGATCGCGGCACCGTCGCGGGCCGTGACGATATAGCGGCCCTGGTCCTCGCCGAACAGGATCGCCGCCGGGTTCGGGATTTGGGGCACGACCGGCATGGTCATGCCGATGTTCCCTGCCAGCGCCATTTCGGCGACGGTCACCGCTGCGCCGCCGTCCGAACAATCGTGGACGGCGGTGACCAGGCCCTCGGCAATCAGGTCGCGGATCAGTTCGCCGGCGCGGCGCTCGACGGCGAGGTCGACCGGGGGCGGCGCCCCTTCCTCGCGACCGTGGATTTCACGCAACCAGATCGACTGGCCGACGTGACCCTTGGTATGACCGATCAGGACGACGTCCTCGCCCGCCGCCTTGAACGCAATGGTCGCCGATTTCGACCAGTCGGCCAGCAGCCCGACTGCACCGATGGCAGGCGTGGGCAGGATGGCACTGCCGCCACCGGTGGCCTTGCTCTCGTTGTAAAGCGACACGTTGCCGCTGACGATCGGCGTGTCGAGCGCGATGCACGCTTCGCTCATGCCCTCCAGGCACCCGACGATTTGGCCCATGATTTCGGGACGCTGCGGATTGGCGAAGTTCAGGCAGTTGGTCACCGCCAGCGGCGTCGCGCCGACCGCCGACAGATTGCGATACGCCTCGGCAATCGCCTGCTTCCCGCCTTCGTACGGATCGGCAAAGCAATAGCGCGGCGTACAGTCGGTCGTGATTGCGAGTGCCTTGTCCGTCCCGTGGACACGCACGACCGCGGCATCGCCGCCCGGCGCCTGCACGGTATCGCCCCCGACTTTCTGGTCGTACTGCTCCCAGATCCAGCGCCGCGACGCAATGTCGGGGCTGGCCATCAGCTTCAGCAGGTCGCCGGCAATGTCGGTGCCCTGCGGCTCGTCGGTCAGCGGGGCAGGCGGCGGTGCCTTCACCCACGGCCGGTCGTACAGCGGCGCATCGTCGGCGAGCGGCCCGAGCGGAATGTCGGCAACGGTTTCGCCGTGATGAACCAGTACCATCCGCCCCGTATCGGTCACTTCGCCGATGACCGCGAAGTCGAGTTCCCACTTCCTGAATATGGCTTCGGCGAAATCCTCGCGGCCCGGCTGCAGCACCATCAACATGCGTTCCTGCGATTCGGACAGCATCATTTCGTACGCCGTCATGCCGGTTTCGCGCTGCGGCACCTTGTCCATGTCGAGCCGGATGCCGACGCCACCCTTCGACGCCATTTCGACGCTCGAGCTGGTCAAGCCTGCCGCGCCCATGTCCTGAATGGCGACGATGGCGTCGCTGGCCATCAGTTCGAGACACGCCTCGATCAGCAGCTTTTCGGTGAACGGATCGCCGACCTGGACGGTCGGACGCTTCTCTTCGCTGTCCTCCGAAAAGTCCGCGCTGGCCATCGTCGCGCCGTGGATGCCGTCGCGCCCGGTCTTGCTGCCGACATAGACGATCGAATTGCCGACGCCCGAGGCGGCCGAGTAGAAAATCTTGTCGGTGTCGGCAACGCCGACCGTCATCGCGTTGACCAGGATGTTGCCGTCATAGGCGGCATGGAAGTTCACTTCGCCACCTACGGTCGGCACACCCACACAGTTGCCATAGCCGCCGATGCCACGGACCACACCCGCGATCAGGTGGCGCATCTTGGGATGATCGGGCCGTCCGAAGCGCAGCGCGTTCATGTTGGCGATCGGCCGCGCGCCCATCGTGAACACATCGCGCAAGATGCCGCCGACACCGGTCGCCGCGCCTTGGTAGGGCTCGATGTAGCTCGGGTGGTTGTGCGATTCCATTTTGAAGATCGCTGCCTGCGGCTTCCCTTCGGGACCGACGCCGATGTCGATGACGCCGGCATTCTCGCCGGGGCCGCAGATGACTTGCGGGCCGGTCGTCGGCAGTTTCTTCAGATGGAGGCGGCTGGATTTGTACGAGCAATGCTCCGACCACATGACCGAAAAAATGCCGAGCTCGGTGATGTTCGGCTCCCGCCCCATGGCGTGCAGGACGCGTTCGTATTCTTCGGGGGACAGGCCGTGTTCGGCGACGATTTCGGGGGTGATCGCGGTCATGCCAGCGCCTCTAGCGAGGGACGCGGTTTCTTGCCACCCACCATGCAAGTCCGGCCGCAAGCAGATAGGCAAACAGCGCCAAGCCCCAGACCCCCGCATCGACCTTTGCCGGTGGCGCACCGAACCAGTTGACAGCTTGAAGGACGAACAAGGTCACAAGCAGCGCGGGCAAAGCCCATGGGTGGCGCGTCGGCCGTGTCGCTCGTGCAAAGAGGAGGGCGCTTGCCAGCAGCAATCCGATTTCGAGCGGCATTTCGATCGCCGGATGATTCCACAGGCCAAGTCCCAGTTTCGGCGGGCTCCCGGCGATCGTGAGGTCGGGGATGTGGACGAGGAGGTCGAGGATCCAGTGCGACACCACCACCGCGCCGCCGATCAACGCCGTGACCCAGCTTCGCGTCGATCGTTGCAGCAGGATCGCAAACCCGGCGCCCCATGCCAGCGCACCGACCAGACTGTGCGTCCACGGCATGTCATACAGGTCCATTGGATTCATGGCAGATATGCCGGGCGCGACGCGCATATGTTCGATGCCGAGCGGCACAAAGGCAAAGAAGGCGATGTCCACAAGCTGTGCCGCGACGAACAATGTGCCCAGCCTGGGTGCCTTTGGATATGCTGCCGCGACGAAGGCGGCGCTGTAGTGGCCAATGAACATCGGGCCAGCCTAGCGAGCGATGTGTCGTGCACGAAACGAAAAAGGCCGGGCAAACCCGGCCTTTCCACGCATTATTGAATCTAGGGGCTTAGCCGGTGCACTTCTGCTTCGGATGGCCGGGACGGGTCAGCGTGATCGCGTCGCCGGCGACAGTCAGCTCGAACCCTTCGGCGACGAACGGCTTGCCGGCTTCCTCGGCCTTGAGCACGGTCGGCACGCCCTTTTCGACCGACACATTCGCCTGCTTGTCGCCCTGGAACAGCTGGACCGCAACCACGCTCTGGTCATCGCAGCGGTAGGACTTCGACGATTTGGGCATCGGCGGCAGCTCTGCCTTGGTCGCCGCAGGATCGATGAAGTTTGCCGAGTTGGGATCGGTCGACCCGGCAGGAGGGGCAGGCTTGCGGTCGCACGCAGCGAGGGCAAGGACAGCCGCAAGTGCGGCAAACGCGATACGGTGGTTCATAGGTACTCTGCTTGCGCGAAAATGCTGCGGTGCGTCAAGAGGCCTTGTTGCACATCGAGTCCCCCCGACGCCGGAATCAATATGTTGATCGAAGCGCTTTTTGTTACGACAATGTCACAAACATTGTGTTCAATGTAGTCGACGGTACGAACTGTTTTTGAAAAAGCAGAGGATATCCCATGACAGAGATACTGGGTTCCGAGCGTAATTATTCGAGCCTTTCGGTGCGGGACTTGGTGCAGGCCCGCGACCTCTTTCATTTCCATCTCATCCATAAGGCCAATGTGGTCGGAACGGCGATCGGGCTTTACTTGATCCGTGACAGCGATCCGTGGCCCGATGACAAAAAGTCCGACTCGGCGAACGCTGCGCAATCGAGGGGTCCTAAAGAGTCACGAACATTATTTAACAGCAGTGTCCGAGATTATAGTTGGCCGTGTGTCCTAGTCTTTGTCGATACATGGGAGAAAGATACGGACTTCGTTGCGGGCGGCAAGGGGCCTCAGCCGCAGGATATCGTCCCCAAGACGATCTACATGCCGGATGGGCGCTCGGTACCGATTTGTGTTGTCCTGGTCGACCCGGCGGGGCCGGATGCCTCCCTGCTGCCCGACTGGCATTGGCCCGACACCACAATCGGTGGCGGATTTCCGATTGTCAGCGAAGGGCAGGGCGCGCGGCGGCTGGGGAGTGTGGGCTGTCTCGTGAGCGACGGACACACCGTCTATGCCCTGACCAATCGGCACGTTGCAGGTTCAAGTGGCGAGCCGGTCAGTGCGATTCTACGCGGAAGCGATGTCGAAGTCGGTCATGTTGCCGAGGCCCAACTGACCAGGCTGCCGTTCAGCGATGTATATCCCGATCTGCCCATGCAGCGTACGTGGCTGACGCTCGATGCCGGCCTGATCGAGGTGGCCGATGTCAACGACTGGACGTCGGACATCTATGGCATCGGTTCGGTGGGGACACTGGCCGATCTGAGCGACCATAATATCAGCTTGCGGCTGATCGGTGCCGAAGTTTCAGCCTATGGTGCGGCGTCGGGGCGACTGGATGGGCGGATACGCGCCTTGTTCTATCGGCATCGCTCGATCGGCGGCTATGACGACGTCTCCGATTTCCTGATCGCGCCATCGGGCGAGAATCAGACCCGGCCGGGTGACTCGGGCACGATCTGGCATTTGCACATGAAACAGGGGCCTGCAGACCAACCCGCTGACACGCTGCGGCCGCTCGCCATGCAATGGGGCGGGCAGACGTTTCTCGCGCAGGGCAAGCCGGGCGGGTTCGCCTTCGCCCTGGCTTCCAGTCTCAGTAACATCCTGCGTTTGCTCGATGTCGAGCTGGTTAGCGCCCATAATAGAGGCGCGCAGCCTTTTTGGGGCAAAACCGGACATTATTCGATCGCAACCTTTGCATGCGATGCGCTGCCAGCGGCAGCCGGTGACAAGTGCGGCAAGCTGTTGCGCGACAATCGTGACCGGATCAGCTTCGAGATCGACGGCCTGACGCCCGCCGATATCGAGGCGGCCGTGAAAAAGGCGAAGACCACCGGCAGTTTCGTACCCCTGGCCGATGTGCCCGATGTCGTCTGGAAAATGACGGCGAGACAGATCAAGGGCGGGCGCGATCCCCGTCCGCGCGTCGGCCCCGAACACCCCACCCATTTCGCCGACATGGATCAGCCATTTGCCAATGGGCAAACGATCCTGAGCAAATGCCTCGCGGATCCCACAAAGGTCACCGTCGCCGATTGGCAGAAATTTTATACCAAGCTCGGCAATGCCACGTCGGGATCGCGCGGCCTGCTGCCTTTTCGGGTCTGGCAATTCTTCGATGCCATGAAATCGGCCGCCAAAAACAAAAATGTCGTCGATTTTGTCGCCGCAGCGGGACTCGTCGCCCATTATGTTGGCGATGCCTGTCAGCCTTTGCACTGCTCGTTTCTGCACGACGGCTTTCCCGATGGACGCGGCAAAGGCATCCATTCGGCGTACGAAGACGCCATGGTCGATCATCACGCGGACGAGCTCTATTCAGCCATTCGGGCAAGTCTGGGCGGCGGGCCGCTGCCAGCCATTGCCACCGGCCAAGAGGCCGCCGTCGCCATCGTCCAGCTGATGGGGCGGACGAATGCAGCGATTGCGCCTGCTGATCTGGTCGAACTTTACGCCTCCACCCCTGGCGGCAAGTCACGCGCCGTTACCCAGGTGCTGTGGGATACATTCGGCGCAAAAACCGGGGCCGCCATGGCCGATGGCGTCCATGTTCTGGCAGCCATCTGGCACGGGGCGTGGACAGCGGGACAAGGCGACAAGGTGCCGCCGGCAAAAATTGCGCCGATCGATCCCGCCTTTTTGAAAGCCAGATATGAGGACACAGGCTTCGTCGAATCGCTGGATCTGGACCATATCGGCGCCGTGCTGAGCTAGGCGAAAAACTCCGTCGCATCCGGGATGCGGCCAAAGGCAATGCTGGTGCCGATGCGGTCGGACCGGCCGCCGGTCTGCGGCCCGACCATCACCGCGTTGCGGCCGAAGCGGATATTCATCTTGTCCATCGCGCGGCTCAACGCCTCGGTGCGCAGGCTCCGTGCCAGTTCGTGATCGGGGTCGAGGCGTTCGAACAGCGATCCCTGGCCGCCTTCGCCCGTCATCGGCTCCAGGTTGGCGAGCGTGACCCCGACCATC
This sequence comes from Sphingomonadales bacterium, assembly GCA_038228865.1. Lineage (GTDB taxonomy): Bacteria > Pseudomonadota > Alphaproteobacteria > Sphingomonadales > Sphingomonadaceae > Sphingomonas_O. Next base: position 27,899 of record JBBROX010000012.1, read on the forward strand.
CGCAACCGGAATCCGCCCGGCCGGGCACAGGCAACGCGGACCAGTTCGGGCCACAGCGCATCGAGGATCGCCAGGATGCGGAACGAATCCTGGGTCGCGGGCAACTTGACGCTGGTATGCCATTTGCCGCGCACGCCGTTGGCGTCAGGCTCGAACCGAACATGAAGGATCAGCAGTCGTGCCGCCTTTTCCTTTGCCCGCAACCGGCTGGCGGCTTTCAGCACCAGTCGCCGTACGACCAGACGCGCACTCTCCTGTCCCCGGTTCCTGGGCGCAAGCACGTGGCTGTGCCCGATGGTGCGTTCCTGCGTCGGCTTGTCGGGCAGGTCGACGCCGTGAAGCGCATACCACAGGCGGTCGCCGTCGATGCCGCCCCACGCCGATCCCGCCTTGCGCGGCGGGCGGGCACAAAGCTGCTCGATGTCGTTCACGCCGCCCTTGGCCAGTCGCGCCTTCATCTTGGCCCCGATCCCGGCGATGGCGGTGAGGGGGAGGGGGAACAGGCGCTGCGGCAACTCCTCGGCCTTCAGCACGATCAGCCCGTCGGGCTTCATCATGTCCGAGGCCAGCTTGGCGAGCAGCCGGTTTGGCGCGACCCCGATCGAACAGCGCAGCCAGTCGCCGACATTCGCGCGGATACCCGCCTTGATCCGCGCGGCCAGCGCCCTCACGCTGGCCTCGTCGTTCTCGTTGTCGAGCAGGCGGCAGGCGACCTCGTCGATCGAACAGACCTTGGTGATGGGGATGTGGCGCTCGACCTCGGCAATGATGCGGTTGTGATATTCGACGTAGAGTTCGTGGCGCGGCGTCACGATGCTCAGGTCGGGACAGCGCTTCTTCGCCTCCCACACCGGGGTGCCGGTCGAAATGCCGAATGCCTTGGCCTCATAGCTGGCGGCGATGGCAACCGTCGTATCGACACCTGCAGGCGCAATGATGACGGGTTTTCCGCGCAGTTCGGGTCGCACCTGTTGCTCGACGCTCGCGAAATAGGCGTTCAGGTCGAGGAACAGCCAGCGCAGAGGGCGGGGCGGGAAGTCGGACATCATGGGAACATATCACGAACTACTGAGTCGCCCAAGTCCCGCAGTCGGACAGTTATTTGGCGTCGACCACGTCGATGGAGCCCCTAGTCTGGCTCGCAGCACCTGGCGTCAGCGTAATCGTAAAGTCGTCGCCGTCCTCGGACTTGCCCGCAAAACCGGTCGATGTTTGCGTCGCGTTGACGGATTTTGCCGCGAACTGTTTCTTGTACCAGTCGGTCACGGTCGGCACATCGGCGGGCGCGGCAAAGGTCATCTTGATGACCGTATTGTCCGAACCCTTGCCCTCTTTGGATTTGCCGTCGACGTTGAGGTTGAACCTCGTCACCGTGGCACCCGGATAGAGTTTCACGCCGTCGATATCGAAATCGCCGTGCGCCATGATGCCGGTCGGCACCTTCACCTTTGCGTCGAAACCGGGAACGCTGATCGAGACGTTGCCCGCATCGGCCTCGCTGTTTATGTCGATGGCGACCGATCCGTTGCCGTCGTTTCGGCCGCACGCGGTGAGCACAAGGGCAGTGGCCGCAATCAGCAGGGCGGGCAGAGCGCGGGACATTGAAGGCCTCCTATGGTGTATTATAAGAATAATACACCAAGCCATCGGAGGCTGTCAACAATGTCCGGCGTCGCTAGGCAGCGAGCGCCGGTTGTGCCGTGTCCGCCGCGACGGGTTCGAGGCGGATAAGGTAATCGAAGGCCGACAGGGCTGCCTTCGACCCTTCGCCCATTGCGATGACGATCTGCTTGTACGGCGTGGTCGTCGCGTCGCCTGCGGCAAAGATACCGGGGATCGAGGTTTCGCCGCGCGCGTCGATTTCGATCTCGCCGCGCTCCGATAAGGCGAGCGTACCCTGCAACCATTCGGTGTTCGGCACGAGGCCGATCTGGACGAAGATGCCGTCGAGATCGAGGCGATGTTCGGTATCGGTCGTGCGGTCGCGATAGGTCAGCCCGACCACCTTTTCACCGTCACCAAGAACTTCGGTGCTCAGCGCAGAGGTCAAGACAGAAACATTGGGCAGGCTAGCCAATTTACGCTGAAGCACGGCGTCGGCACGCAGCGCGCTGTCGAACTCGATCAGCGTGACGTGCGCCACGATGCCGGCAAGGTCGATCGCTGCCTCGACGCCGCTGTTGCCGCCACCGACAACGGCGACGCGCTTGCCCTTGTAGAGCGGGCCGTCGCAATGCGGGCAATAGGCGACGCCGCGGTTGCGGTACTCGTCCTCGCCGATCGCGCCCAGCTGCCGCCAGCGCGCCCCGGTCGACAGGATCAGGCTGCGCGTCTTAAGCGAGGCCCCATTGTCGAGGCGCACTTCGTGCAACCCGCCCGGCGTCGATGCCGGAACCAGCGCCGTCGCCTTCTGCAGGTTCATGATATCGACGTCATAGTCGCGCACATGCTGTTCGAGATGGGCGACCAGCTTGGGCCCCTCGGTATGCGGGACCGAGATGAAATTCTCGATCCCCATCGTGTCGAGGACCTGCCCGCCGAAACGTTCGGTAACGATACCCGTCGAGATGCCCTTGCGTGCCGCATAGATGGCCGAGGCCGCGCCCGCCGGTCCGCCGCCGACGATCAGCACGTCGAACACGCCCTTTGCCGCGATCTTGGCCGCCGCCTTGGCGGTCGCGCCGGTGTCGAGCTTGGCGACGATGGCTTCGAGGTCCATCCGTCCTTGCCCGAAAGGCTCGCCGTTGAGGAAGATCGACGGCACGGCCATAACCTTGCGGTCCTTGACTTCGTCCTGGAACAGCGCGCCGTCGATGGCCGTGTGGCTGACGCGCGGGTTGAGGACGGCCATCAGATTGAGCGCCTGCACGACATCGGGGCAGTTCTGGCACGACAGCGAAAAATAGGTCTCGAAATGATAGTCGCCGTCGAGCGCCTGCACCGCTTCAATGACGTCCTGCGTCGCCTTCGACGGATGGCCGCCGACTTGCAGCAGGGCGAGCACCAGCGACGTGAATTCGTGACCCAGCGGAATGCCCGCGAACCGTACGCCGATGTCGGTGCCGGCGCGGCGGATCATGAAGCTCGGCGCGCGCTTGTCGGTCGCGGCCGGGACGACCGTGACGTTATCCGACAGTGCCGCGATCTCGTCGAGCAATCCCGCCAGCTCGGCCGACTTGGCGCTGTCGTCGAGCGACGCGACCAGTTCGACCGGCATCACGATCTTGGTCAGATAGGCGGACAATTGTTGCGAGAGGGCGGCATCGAGCATGGGGGTAACCCTGTTGGACTGGGAAAGAACGGTCTTGGCGCCCCGGGACCGAAGGGAGGGGGGAACGGTCCCGGGGCGCTTGCGACCCGTCGGGCTCTTAGATTTTGCCGACGAGATCGAGCGACGGGGCGAGGGTTTCTTCGCCCTCTTCCCACTTGGCGGGGCAGACTTCACCCGGATGCGCCCGGACGTACTGTGCGGCCTTGACCTTGCGCAGCAGCTCGGTCGCGTTGCGGCCGACGCCTTCCGACGTGATTTCGGTGAACTGGATCACGCCATCGGGATCGACGACGAAGGTTGCGCGGTCGGCCAGACCCTGGCCCTCGCGCATCACGCCGAAGTTGTTGGTGATCGTGCCCGATTGGTCGCCGAGCATGAAATAGTTGACCTTGCCGATGGCGGGCGAGGTTTCGTGCCATGCCTTGTGGCTGAAATGGGTGTCGGTCGAGACGCTGTAGATTTCGACGCCGAGACCCTGGAACGTCGGGTACAGGTCGGCCAGGTCTTCCAGTTCGGTCGGACACACGAACGTGAAGTCGGCCGGATAGAAGAAGAAGATCGACCATTTGCCGAGGGTGTCGGTGTCCGACACCTCTACGAACTTGCCTTCCTTATAGGCCTGGGCGGTGAAGGGTTTGAGGCTGGAACCGATAATCGACATGCGTAGACGCTCCCGAAGCTGGGGTTGGAAAGAAGAGTGCCCCGAATAGACGTGATTCGATTATCGGTAAAACAGGTAATTTCGATACCGGTGATCGATTAATCCGATAAAGGATCAGGCAAGGCAGGAGGCGATTGTCCCGGCAAACATCCTGAATTCGGGCGCCCGGGCGTTGCCCCGGCGCCAGGCCAGCGCGATCCGCCGCGTGGCGTCGTCACCGGTTATCGACACGGCCTCAACCCCGGTGCGATCGAGAATGCCCGCGCGCACCGCCATTTCGGGGAGCAGCGTGACCCCCAGGCCACCCGCGACCATCTGGACCAAGGTGTGCAGCGAGGTGCCGATCATCCGCGCATCGGCGTTCATCGCCGGTTGGCCGCACGCCGCGAGGGCATGATCCTTCAGACAATGCCCGTCTTCCAGCAGCAGCAATCGCGCCGGGTCGATGTCGGCGGCGGCAACCGGTCCGTGCGCTTCGCCGTTTGGCAACGCCAGCATCAGCGCATCCGAACCCACGACGGCCGTTTCGACATCGCCGCATGGAAACGGCAGCGCAAGCAATGCGCAGTCCGCCGTTCCGCGGGCAATTCCGTCGCACGCCGTCGGTGAGGGCGTTTCGCGAACGGCAAGTTTCAGCAACGGCCAGTCACGCGCGACGGCGGGCAGCAGGGTGGGCAGGACGAACGGCGCGATCGTCGGAATGACGGCCAGGCGCAGCGTCCCCGACAGTGGTGCCGTGCGGGTCTGCGCCGCTTCGGCAAACTCGGCGGCATCGCGCACCAGATTGCGGGCACGCTCGACCAGCGCAGCGCCACTATCGGTCAGCCGCACCGTCCGTTTCGACCGCTCGACCAGCTGGACACCGAGCAGGCGTTCTAGATCGGCAATGCCCGCCGATAGCGTCGATTGCGTCACGAAACAGGCAGCGGCGGCGCGGCCGAAATGACGATGCTCGTCGAGCGCGATGAAATAGCGCAGCTGGCGCAGCGAAGGCAGGTGTACGGACACGGACATTCACGAAGCCGCGCAGACAGTCCTGGGTCAAGCAGAGATTTGTCAGGCAACACTTCTTCTGCGGCTTGCTGGACGTCCGCTCCATGCTACGTCACTTTTATGACAATCGTCTCCGACCCTCTCGCCCTGATTGGAAATACCCCGCTCGTTCGGCTGACCGGTCCCTCGGAAGCCACGGGCTGCGAAATTCTCGGCAAATGCGAGTTCGCCAATCCGGGCGCTTCGGTGAAGGACCGAGCCGCACTCTATATTGTCGAGGATGCGGAAAAGAACGGTACGCTGAAGCCCGGCGGCACGATCGTCGAGGGGACGGCGGGCAATACCGGCATTGGCCTCGCGCTCGTCGCCAATGCCAAGGGGTACAAGACGATCATCGTCATGCCCGAAACGCAGAGCCGCGAGAAAATGGACACGCTACGCGCGTTGGGCGCGGAACTGGTCCTGGTCCCCGCCGCACCGTTCAGTAACCCCGGCCATTTCGTCCACACGTCGCGGCGCATTGCCGAGGAAACGCCGAACGCGGTGTGGGCCAACCAGTTCGACAATATCGCCAATCGCCGTGCGCATATCTGCGGCACGGCAGAGGAGATCTGGACGCAGACCGATGGGCGGATCGATGGATTTACGTGCGCCGTCGGCACCGGCGGGACGCTCGCGGGCGTGGGGCTGGGCCTGAAGGCAAAGGACGAAAAGATCCGGATCGCCCTGACCGACCCGCACGGTGCCGCACTCTACAACTATTATGCGTGCGGCGAGCTGAAAGCCGAGGGGTCGTCGGTTGCTGAAGGCATCGGGCAGGGCCGCATAACCGGGAATCTGGAAGGGGCCCCGATCGACACCCAGTTCCGCATCTCGGATGAAGAGGGGCTGGAACAGGTTGCTGCCCTGCTCCGCGACGAAGGGCTGTGCCTTGGGCTTTCGTCGGGCATCAACGTCGCGGGCGCCATGCACCTTGCGCGCGACCTGGGGCCGGGCAAAACAGTCGTGACGATCCTGTGCGACACCGGGTTCCGATACCTTTCGTCGCTCTACAATGCCGGATGGCTGCGCAGCAAAGGACTGCCGGTGTTTCCGTGGCTGGCGGGGTAGGGGGGAGAGGGCGAACGAAACCCTAACCCTTGGCGACCCCCGCAACATCGCTTATCTTAGCCCCATGACCGATCACCGCGCCCTTGACCCGATGATCCAATCTAACGCCGCGCCGGACGCGGGCCAGCGGATGCAGCGGTTGCGTGTCGGCTTGACCGGGCTGGCTGCGGTTTTGCTCGTGGTCATTCTGGCGACGGCGATTGCGGCGGGCGTTCGGCGCAATGCCGTCGAGGGCGCAAACGCCGTTGCCCCGCCGCCTGTCGTTGCGACATTGCCGACATCCGACAATAGCACGGCGGCGAACAAGGAGCCGCTGGCCCAACTCGGCGCGGCGCCCGGTGGCAATCCGGAACCCGCCGCCCAGCAACCGCCAGCTAAAAAATAGTGCCGAGTCGCGCCCTGGCGCAACGACTCACCGGTCTCTTCCCGAATCGGGAAGCGCGGGCTTGGAAAAATACTGTCTATTAAAGAACGTAACTAGAACAATAAGCCGTATGCCTGCGGATATTAGCACAAGTTTCACAGTTCTGCCCAAATTTCCCCAGTTTTACCCATTGCCGCCCAGCGACACCCTTGATACCACTGCAGCTTACAAGGGCGGGGTTCACCTGACGCAATCCTGGTGAGTCGGAGGGCAGTGAGGGCTGCTTTCCGGCGTGGGAGTGCTTTGGTTTGTGCCTTGTCCAATGGGGACGGCAATTGGGCGGCGAACGCGATCTGTATCAGGGATACGCTTTGCAGGCGGTCGACAAGAAAGGTCGGCTCGCGATCCCGGCGCGTCTGCGCGATGCTCTCCTCAAGAATTCCACCGACCGCACGCTGATGATCGGCGACGAAGTCGGGCTGCCGTGTATGGTCGCCTATGACGAGCCCTGGTCGCAATTGCTGAAGGCGCGGCTGGAGACCGACCATGCCCGCTCGCTTGAGCGCGGCGAAGACATCGCCCGCGCCCGCGACGCGCTTACCAATTTCGGCAACATCGACGAGGTTCAGTTCGACGACGCCGGACGGTTCATCCTGCCCAGTTTCGTCATCGACGATCTGGGGCTGACCGATTTCGCGTTCTTTGCCGGAGCCGGCGACGTCTTCCACATCTGGAACCCGCACCGCCTGCTCGCGAACCCCGATGTGCCCGAGGGCACGCGCAAACGCTGTGCCTTTGCCATGAAGGAAAAGGGCGTGGTGCAGTGAGTGACGCCCCGCATATCCCTGTCCTGATCGACGAAGTCGTCGGCGCGCTGTCCCCCGCGCCCGGCGAAACTCATGTGGACGGCACCTATGGCGCAGGCGGTTACAGCGCGGCCATCCTCGCGCACGGGGCTAAGGTCGTGGCGTTCGACCGCGACCCCGATGCCATTGCGGCCGCCACTCCACACGACAATCTGACTCTGATCGCTGACCGCTTTTCGACCATGGACCGTGTCGAGACGGCAGACGGCGTGACGCTGGATATCGGCGTGTCGTCGATGCAGATCGACCGGGCCGAGCGCGGTTTCTCGTTCCAGGCAGATGGCCCGCTCGATATGACGATGGAGCGCACGCGACCCAACGCGGCCGACTATCTGAACACCGCATCTGAAGGCGACATAGCCGACGTTATTTACGCCCTGGGCGACGAGCCGAAATCGCGGCGGATTGCCCACGCAATCGTCGATGCCCGGCCGCTGGTGACGACGATGGACCTGTCGCGCGCGGTGCGCCGTGCCGTCGGGTCGAAGCCCGGCGAGAAGAAAGACCCTGCGACCCGCACCTTTCAGGCGATCCGGATGCATGTGAACCGCGAACTGGGCGAGCTCGAGGATGGGCTGGCTGCCGCCGAACGCATCCTGAAGCCCGGCGGGCGACTGGCCGTCGTGACGTTCCACAGCCTCGAGGACCGGATCGTCAAGACGTTCCTGCGTCGTCGCTCCGGTGCGACTCCGTCGGGCTCTCGGCATCTGCCCGAAGTGACGACCGGTCCTGCCCCGACCTTCGAAGCCGTGGCAAAGCCGGTGCGTCCGGGTGCGGCCGAGCTCGCCCGTAATCCCCGTGCCCGCTCCGCCACGCTGCGCAGCGCCCGTCGCACGGCAAATCCTGCCTGGTCCAACGATGAAAGGGGCATCTCATGATCGCACAACGCTTTCGTGCGCTCGGATGGGTGATGGGCATCGCGTCCGCCGCCACTGGTCTCTATCTGATCTCGCTTCAGGTCGCTGCCGAGCGTGCCAAGCTGGAGGGCGTCGAGCTGCGGATCGCCGCCGCCCACCGCGACATGCGCCAGTTGCAGACCGAACTCGGCACGCGCGCCAGCCAGCGCCAGCTCGAAAAGTGGAACAACGAGGATCTGTCGCTCGCCGCGCCGCGCGCTGGTCAATATCTTCAGAACGTATCGCAGCTTGCGGGGCTCACGGCCGGCGACGGTCCGGCGGCGCCGACGAACGCGATGCCGCGTGCCGTACTCGCCGCCGCGTCGCCGCCGCCTGTAATCACCGGACCAGCGCCCGAGATTGCCCGTCCGATTTCGGGGCCAGCGCCCCGCCTGCAGAATGCCAATTATGTACCGACCGCGACAGCTGCCCATCCCGCGCGCGTCGCCATGGTCGAACGCGTTGTCCTCGATCGCTCGACGATGGGCGACCTGATCCGTACCGCCGCCGAGGAGCGTCGCCAGCGCCCGTGACCACGCTCGTCGCCCAGCCGCCCCGGACCCGCGATGCCGGCGAGCGGGCCAGCGCGGTCTCCACCGCGCATCAGCGCCTGATGCTGTTGATGCTGCTCTTCATGGCAGGGACGCTGGTGCTCATCGGCAAAGTCGCGGTGATGGGCGTGTTTTCGGGCGACGCGCAAAAGCGTCTGGTCGATTCCGCCCTCCAGCGCGGCGACATTCTCGACCGCAACGGCCAGGTGCTGGCACGCACGATCGAGGCCTGGTCGATCGGCATCCATACCGATCGCCTGCTGACCACGCCCGAAGTGCTCGCCGAAAAGCTGGCGCAGCTGATGCCCGAAAAGACCGCGCCCGAATATCTCGAAATGATCCGCACGCGCCAGGCATCGCGGCGGCCCTTCACGTATTTGCGTCGCCGCGCGCTGCCCGAATTGGTCGCTGCAGTGAACGCGCTGGGCGAGCCCGGCATGGCCTATGCCCGCGAGCCCGAGCGGCTCTATCCGCAGACGACCCTCGCTGCACATGTGCTGGGTTATACCGATCTGTCGGGGCACGGCGTCACCGGCATGGAGCGGGTGCTCAACACCGAACTCGCCGGGACAGGCGGGCGCGGCAAGTCGGTGGCGCTGTCGATCGATGCGCGCGTGCAGGCGGCGATGGAAAGCGAACTCTACGCGACCATGGTCGACCAGCAGGCGGTCGGCGCTGGCGGCATTGTGCTTGACGTCCATACCGGCGAAGTCGTCGCGATGGTCTCGCTGCCCGTCTTCAATCCCAACAAACCGCAAGGGAACAAAGACGACGCACAATGGCGCAATTCGATGACGCAGAGCGTCTACGAACTGGGTTCGACGTTCAAGCCGATCACGGTTGCCAACGCGATGGACACGGGCGTCGTGACATCGATGACCAAACGCTATGACGCGACGGCACCGATGAAAGTGGGCGGCTACACCATCCACGACGACGAGCCAGCGGGGCGCTGGTACAATGTGCCGGAAATGCTCGTGCACTCGTCCAATATCGTTACGGCGCGGATTGCGGACGAACTGGGGGAGGCGCGAACAGCATCGATGTTCAGGCGGCTGCATTTCGATGCTCGGCCCGACATCGAACTCAAGGAGCGTGCGGGTCCGATCTGGCCGGTTTACTGGGGTCGGACGACCGTTATGACGATCGGCTACGGTCATGGCATGGCGGTGACGCCGCTCCATCTGGCGACGGCCTATGCCGCACTGGTCAACGGGGGCATCTGGCGTCCGTCGACCCTCATCAAGATCGATCCGCGCAATGCGCCGAAGGGCAGCCGCGTCTTCACACAGGCAACCAGCGACCGCATGCGCCAGCTGCTCCGCCTGATCGTCACCGACGGCACAGGGCGTAGCGCCAATGTCGACGGCCTGCGGATCGGCGGCAAAACCGGTACCGCGGAAAAGGCGAGCGAGGGCGGCTATGCCAGGCATTCCATCGTCGCCACCTTTGCTGCGGCGTTTCCCATGGACGCACCGCGCTACGTCGTGATCGGCATGCTCGACGAGCCCAAGGGATCGGCGATCAGTCGCGGCCAACGGACCGCCGCCTGGACCGTTGCGCCCGCCGTCGGGCGCACGATTGCCCGGATCGGCCCGATGCTCGGCATCTTTCCCGACGCCCGCCGTGACATCGATAATAGCGAACTGACGCCCCTGATCTGGAAAGCCAAGGTCGAGCATTGATGCAACTCGCGACGCTCCTCGGCAGCGATGCGCTCAACGATGGCGGGGCAGAGGTGACGGGGTTCGCCATCGACCACCGCAAGGTTGCGCCCGGCACTATCTTCGGTGCCTTTCGCGGGGCGCGCTTCAATGGCGAAGATTTCATTCCTGCCGCCATCGCTGCAGGGGCAATCGCGGTCGTCACCCGCCCGGGAATTGCAGTCGAGGGTGCCGTGCCGGTCTATGCCGATGAGCCACGCCGCCGCTTCGCGCTGCTTGCCGGTAAATTCTTCGCGCCGTTTCCAGCCACGACGGTCGCGGTCACCGGCACCAATGGCAAGACCTCTACGGTTGAGTTGACCCGCCAGCTGTGGCGCATGGCCGGGCACCACGCCGCCAGTATCGGCACCCTGGGCGTCACCACGGCGGGCGAAACCGTCAAGACCGGCCTGACCACGCCCGACGTCGTGACGTTCCTGTCGAATATGGCGGGGCTGGCGCGCGAGGGCGTGACCCATGCGGCGTTCGAGGCGTCGAGCCACGGCCTCGACCAGTATCGCACCGAGGGGCTGCCGGTCCGCGCGGCGGGCTTCACCAATCTCAGTCGCGATCACCTCGACTATCATGGCGATATGGCGGCTTATCTGACCGCCAAGCTTCGCCTGTTTTCCGAAGTCATCGATCCCGATGGCACGGTCGTGGTGTGGCAAGATGACGAGGCGTCCGACCGGGTGATCGACCTGGCCCATGCGCGCGGTCTCAAGTTGATCGGCGTCGGCGCGCGGGGAGCCACGATCAAGCTGGTGGAGCGGACCCCCAGTCGCCTGGGCCAGACGCTGACCCTCAACTACGAGGGGCGCGAGCTCAAGGTTTCGCTCCCGCTGATCGGTGCCTATCAGGCCGCGAACGCGCTGATGGCGGCGGGCCTCGTCATCGCGACTGGCGGCGATGCCGAACAGACGCTGGCCAATCTGTCGCGGGTGCAGGGCGTGCGCGGGCGGCTGGAACGCGCCTGCATCAGCCGCGCGGGCGCGCCGGTCTATGTCGACTATGCCCATACCCCCGATGCGCTGGCGGCGGCGATTTCCGCGCTGAAGCCCCATGCCGTCGGGCGGTTGATCCTCGTGTTCGGCGCAGGCGGCGACCGCGACGCGGGCAAGCGATCCGAAATGGGCCTGATTGCCGAAGCGATGGCCGACCGCGTCATCGTCACCGACGACAACCCCCGCAGCGAAGACCCTGCGCTCATCCGCGCCGCTATCCTGTCGAAAGCGCCCGAAGCCACCGAAATCGCCGACCGCCGCACGGCCATCGCCGCTGCCATCGCCGAGGCGGGGGCAGAGGACATCGTCCTGATTGCAGGCAAGGGGCACGAGACCGGGCAAAGCGTCGGTGACCTCGTGCTCCCCTTCGACGATGTCGAAGTGGCGCGGGAGTGCGCGCTGTGAGTCTCTGGACTTCCGCCGCCATCGCCGCCGCGACCGGTGGCACCGCCTCCACCGAATTCGCCGTCGATGGCGTTGCCTTCGACAGCCGTGAGGTGGGCTCCGGCGACCTGTTCGTGGCGATGCCCGGTGAAACGACCGACGGACACCGCTTCGTCGACGGAGCCTTCACCCAAGGTGCGACCGGCGCGATCGTCTCGCAACCGGTTTCCCACCCCCATGTTCTGGTCGCCGATACGGCGGCTGCACTGAATGCCCTCGGGGTCGCAAACCGGTGGCGCGGATCGGCGAGGGTCGCCGGGATAACAGGATCGGTCGGAAAGACCGGCACGAAGGAGGCCCTCGCCGCCGCATTGGCCCGCACGCCGGGCGTGCGCGTGCATCGTTCGGTGAAAAGCTACAACAACCACACGGGCGTCCCGCTGAGCCTGTCGCGGATGCCCGCCGATAGCGACTATGCCGTGTTCGAAATGGGCATGAACCACGCGGGTGAAATCGCCGCGCTGACGCGCATGGTCCGCCCGCATGTGGCGGTGGTGACGGCGATTGCCCCGGCGCATATCGAATTCTTTCCGACGGGCCTCGACGGAATCGCGGATGCCAAGGGAGAGATTTTCGAAGGGCTGGAGCCCGGTGGCACCGCCATCATCCCCTTCGATAGTCCGCAACGTGATCGCCTGATTGCGGCCGCAAAACCCCATGCGGCGCATATCCTGACGTTCGGTAGTGGTGAGGGCGCGGATGTCCGCGCGCGCGATGTAATCGCAAATCCCGACAGCAGCACGGTGACGGTCGTCATGCCGGGCATCGAGCTGTGCCTGACCATCGGACAGGCCGGCGCGCACTGGGTGTCGAACGGCCTTGCGGTTCTGGCTGCGGTCCACGCGCTGGGCGCCGATGTCGGTGTGGCGGCCCTGGCGCTGGCCGATATGGAGCAGCTCGCGGGACGCGGCGCGCGGATGAACGTGCGCGTCGGCAGCGGTGAGGCGCTGGTCATCGACGAAAGCTACAACGCGAACCCGACATCGATGCGTGCGACGCTCGCCGTGCTGGCGCGCGAAGGCGGCCGCAAGGTCGCGGTGCTCGGCGCGATGCGTGAACTGGGGCACGAAAGCGACGCGCTGCACGCGGGTCTTGCCGACGATGTTGTGGCAGCGGGCGTCGATTTTGCACTGTTGGTCGGGAGCGGAATGGAACCGCTTGCTGCGGCGCTTGAGGGCAAGGTCGAAGTGCGTCATGTCCCCGACTCCGCGACCGCGGACGCCGCCCTTGCCAGCCTGATCGCCCCCGGTGATGCGGTCCTGATCAAGGGATCGAATTCGGTCGGGTTGTCCGCGCTCGTCGCGTCGCTGAAATCAAGGACGGCCTAGCCGATGCTCTACCTCCTCGCCGATTGGCTCGGTTTTCCCGGTGTCTTCAACCTTTTGCGTTACTTGTCGTTCCGCACCGGCGGGGCGGTGGCGACGGCGTTGTTCTTGGGGCTTCTGATCGGGCCGCGTTTCATCGGCTGGCTGCGCGTCCGGCAGGGTAAGGGGCAGCCGATCCGCGAGGACGGCCCGCAGTCGCACCTTGCCAAGCGCGGCACCCCGACGATGGGCGGGCTGATGATTCTGACCTCGCTCGGTGTCGCCAGCTTGTTGTGGATGGACCTGAGCAACCCCTACGTCTGGGCGTGCCTGGCCGTGACGTTCGGTTTCGGCCTGATCGGGTTCCTCGACGATTACGACAAGGTGAAGAAGAACAGCCATGCCGGGGTGTCGGGCAGGGTTCGCCTCATGGGCGAGTTCGCGATTGCGGGGCTGGCCGCTTGGCTCATCACCTATAACAACGGCACCGAACTCTATCTGCCGTTCATCAGTAATTTCCACATCAACCTGGGACCGGTCTATATATTGTTTGCCGCTTTCGTTATCGTTGGCGCGGGCAATGCCGTGAACCTGACCGACGGGCTCGACGGCCTCGCGACGATGCCGGTCATCATTGCCTCAGTTGCGTTCATGATCATCGTTTATCTGGTCGGGAACGAGAAATTCGCGACCTATCTCGGCATTCCGCATGTGCCGGGCGCGGGCGATCTCGCAATCTTCTGCGGCGGCGTGGTCGGGGCGGGGCTTGCTTTCCTGTGGTTCAACGCGCCCCCGGCGGCGGTGTTCATGGGCGACACCGGCAGCCTGGCGCTCGGCGGCGCGCTCGGCGCGATTGCAGTGACCGCGCATCATGAAATCGTGCTCGGCATCATCGGCGGTCTGTTCGTGCTGGAGGCGGTCAGCGTGATCGTGCAGGTGTTCTGGTACAAGCGCACCGGGCGCCGCGTGTTCCGCATGGCCCCGATCCACCACCATTTCGAACAACTCGGCTGGGCCGAGGCGACGGTCGTTATCCGCTTCTGGATCATCAGCTTCGTGCTCGCGCTGGCGGGCCTCAGCACGTTGAAGCTGCGTTGATCACGAGCAGCCTCTGGCGCGGGAAACGCTACGCGGTGCTGGGCCTGGCGCGCTCGGGCGCGGCGACGGTGCACGCGCTGCTGGCGAGTGGGGCGGAGGTTGTCGCGTGGGACAGCGATGAGGCGAAACGGGACGCCCTTCTTCCCCCTCTCCCTGAAGGGGAGAGGGGCAGCCGCGCAGCGGCAGGGAGAGGGGACTCCTCTGCCGGAGAGTCACTCCCCTCTCCCTCGCTCCCTGCGGTCGCATATCCCTCTCCCCTTCAGGGAGAGGGAGCTTTGAGTTTCGCCGACCCCCTCACCCTCGACCTCGCCGGCTTCGCTGCCGTCGTCGTCTCCCCCGGTGTTCCCCTCAACCGCCACCCCATCGCGGGCTATGCGGCAAAATACGGCCTCCCCGTCATCGGCGACATCGAACTCTTTGCGCAGGCTCGCGCCGAACTGCCGCAGCACAAGGTTGTCGGCATCACCGGCACCAACGGCAAATCGACGACGACCGCGCTGGTCCACCACATCCTGAAGACGGCGGGCGTGCCGACAACGATGGGCGGTAACATCGGCCTGCCGATCCTAGGGCAGGAGCCGCTGCCTGCGGGGGGCGTCTATGTGCTCGAACTGTCGAGCTACCAGATCGACCTGACCTTCGCCCTCGATTGCGATGTCGCGGTGCTGCTCAACATCACGCCGGATCATCTGGACCGGTATGAAGGGTTTGAGGGGTATCGCGCTTCCAAGCTGCGCCTGTTTGAAATGCAGTCTCACGAACACGCCGGGATTGTTGCGACGCAAGATGCGGCGATCAAAGAGATCCTTTGGAATAAGACGTCGGGACCGGGGCAATGGTCATCTCCTACCGCCGGCGCGCTACCTGATTGGCCCGAGCAGGCAAACTGGCCCGCGCTCCAAGGTCCGCACAACTTGCAGAATGTTTGGGCTGCCGAGATGGCCCGTGTGGACCTTGGAATTCATCGCGATGTTGTCTGGGGCGAGGGCAAAGCATTAGCCACATTCCCAGGCCTTCCGCACCGCGTGGAGCGCATCCGCGAGCTGAACGGCGTCCTGTTCGTCAACGACAGCAAGGCGACCAATGCCGACAGCGCCGCGCCCGCGCTCGCCGCTTACCCCGCGATCCGCTGGATCCTCGGCGGGCAGGCCAAGACGGCGGAGCTCGATGCGTGCGTCCCGCACTTCGCGCATGTCCGCTCGGCCTACACCATCGGTGAGGCGGGCGGCATGTTTGCAGAGCTCCTGCGCCCGCACATGACGGTCGAGGAATCCGGCACGCTCGCCGTCGCCGTCGCCCATGCCGCGCGCGATGCAGTGGCGGGGGAGGCAGTGCTGCTGTCCCCAGCATGCGCATCGTTCGACCAGTTCCAGAATTTCGAAGACCGCGGCGACCAGTTCCGCCAGCTTGTGGAGGCCCTGTAAATGGCTGTCGTTGCCCGCACAGCTTCAGGTAAACGGGGGGGCGCCCGCCTCGGCCGCACCGACCGCTCGTCGTTCGGCATGTGGTTCTGGGAAATCGACCGGGTGCTGTTGCTGCTGGCATTCGTGCTGATTTCTGTCGGGCTTATCGCGGTCGCGGCGGCTTCGCCGGCGGCGGCCCAACGCTATTCGGGGGGCAGCGTCATCGTGGCCCCGCTCAATTATTTCTGGCGGCAACTCGGCTGGGTGTGCGTCGGGGTGCCGGTGATGATCGGCGTGTCGATGCTCAACCGCACCGACGCGCGGCGGCTGGCGCTGGCGGGGGCGGCGTTCTTTTCGGTTCTGCTCGCCTTCGTGCCGATCCTGGGGTCGGAAGCGAACGGTGCGCAACGGTGGATCGGCTACGGCTTTGCCCGCATCCAGCCGTCCGAGTTCCTGAAACCCTGTTTCGTGGTCGCGCTCGCCTGGCTGCTGTCGCTGCGCGCGCAGGACAAGACACTCCCGGTCGTGCCGCTTTCGGGAATTTTGACTGCGGTTATTGCGCTTTTCCTGATGAAACAGCCCGATTTCGGCCAGACCATCGTTTTTGGCACGATGTGGCTGGCGCTGCTGATGCTGTCCGGCGTTTCTTTCCGCACCATGGGTGCGCTGACCGCTGCCGGGGGCGTCGGCGTCGTCCTGGCGTATCTGTTCTACCCCGTGGCCACCCAGCGCATCGACAATTTCCTGTTCCAGAGCGGCGACACCTTCCAGATCGACAGCGCGCGTGCGACCATCACTGCCGGCGGTTTCTTCGGCACCGGCCCCGGCGGCGGCGAGAAGAAGTTCGGCCTGCCCGAGGCGCACACCGACTATATCTTCTCGGTGATCGGCGAGGAGTTCGGCCTGATCGCGTGCATGGCGATCGCGCTGTTGTTTGTCGCCATCGTCGTGCGGGTGTTCGTCAAACTGCTCGACGAGGATGAGCCGTTCATCGTGCTGGCGAGCGCGGGGCTGGTGACGCAACTGGCGGTGCAGGCGTTTATCAACATGGCCGTCAACGTGGGGCTCGCGCCGTCGAAGGGGATGACCCTGCCGTTCATCAGCTATGGCGGGTCGTCGATGATCGCGCTGTGCCTCGGCTTCGGCTTGTTGCTGGCCCTGACGCGGCGGAACCCGTATCTGAAGCGCAGCCCCTATGTCGTCCGGTGGAGCCCGCGTTGACGATCACGAAGCACTTTGTCCTCGCTGCCGGTGGTACCGGCGGCCACATGGTCCCGGCCCATGCGCTGGCGGCCGAACTGATCGCGCGCGGGCACCACGTCGCGCTGATCACCGATGCACGCGGGGCGAAGATCCCGGGGCTGTTCGACGGGGTGCAGACGCATGTCCTGCCTGCAGGTCGGTTGACGAAGCACCCGATGAGCTGGCTGCCCGGCGTTCGCGCGATCCTGTCGGGGCGCAAGATGGCCCGGCAATTGTATGCGACGTTCGAGCCGTCGGTCGTCGTAGGCTTCGGCGGCTATCCGGCATTTCCGGCGCTGCTCGCGGCCTTCGGCGCGGGCATTGCGACGGCAGTGCATGAACAGAATGCCGTGCTCGGCCGCGTCAACCGGCTGGTCGCGGGGCGGGTAGACCTGATCGCGACATCCTATCCCGACACCGAACGCTCGAAACCGGCGTGGAAGGAAAAGACCCACCTCGTCGGCAATCCGGTGCGCGAGGAAGTGGTGAAGCTCGGCACACAGGAATATCCGCCGCTAGACGAGAACGGCATTTTCCGCGTGCTGGTGACGGGGGGCAGCCAAGGCGCGAGCATCCTGTCGCGCGTCGTCCCCGAGGGGCTGTCGATGCTGCCGGTTGCACTGCGCCGCCGCCTGCAGGTCGTGCAGCAGGCCCGCGCCGAGGATATCGAGCGGGTCCGCGCAGCCTATGTCGACCTCGGCATCCCGGCCGATGTGCAAACCTATCTGACCGACCTTCCCGAACGGCTGGGCTGGGCGCACCTCGTCATCGGGCGGGCAGGGGCCTCGACGATTTCGGAACTGACCGCGGCGGGGCGCCCCGCGATCCTCGTGCCGCTGCCGTCCGCAATGGACGATCACCAGACGGCAAACGTCCGCGAGATGGTCGCGGCGGGTGGCGCACGGGCAATTGCGGAAGAGAACTTCACCCCCGTCGAACTCGCCAAACAGATGCAGAAACTGGGTCTTGATGCAGGCGGCCTCGCCAATGCGGCGAAGCGGGCGCTGACCTGTGGGCGGCCCAACGCGGTGCGCGATCTGGCTGACCTGATCGAGCGGATCGGACCGGCGGTGGATGCGCCCAAGCCCGTCGAACTCCAGCCGGCGTTCGCAGCATGAAGGGGGTCGCAACCGACATCGGGACGATCCATTTCGTCGGCATAGGCGGCATCGGCATGTCGGGCATTGCCGAGGTCATGCACAATCTGGGTTACAAGGTGCAGGGCTCCGACGTAGCCGAGGGCTATGTGATCGAGGGGCTGCGCAAGCGCGGCATTGCGGTTGCCATCGGGCATGATGCCGACAACCTCGGCGATGCCGCAGTGGTCGTGACTTCGACCGCGATCAAGCGGGTAAACCCCGAAGTTGCCGCCGCGTACGAACGGCGCATCCCGGTGGTTCGGCGCGCGGAGATGCTGGCCGAACTGATGCGGTTGAAATCGACCGTTGCGGTTGCGGGAACGCATGGAAAAACGACCACGACGTCGATGATCGCGGCGATGCTCGACGCGGGCGGGGTCGATCCGACGGTTATTAATGGTGGAATCATCAACAGTTACGGGTCGAATGCGCGACTGGGTGCGAGTGACTGGATGGTGGTCGAGGCCGACGAGTCCGACGGGTCATTTTTGCGGCTGGACGGGACGATTGCGGTCGTCACCAACATCGATCCCGAACACCTCGATCACTATGGAAGTTTCGACGCGGTCAAGGATGCGTTCGTCGAGTTCGTCGAGAATGTCCCCTTTTACGGCGCGGCGATCCTGTGCCTCGATCATCCCGAAGTGCAGGCGTTGCTGCCCCGTGTTCGCGACCGGCGGATCGTCACCTACGGCTTCAGCGCGCAAGCCGATGTGCGCGGCGTCAATGTCGTGCCGGGCGCGGGCGCGAACCGGTTCGAAGTGCTGATCCGCAGCCGGGATGGGTCGGTGCGCAGCATCGAGGACATCATCCTGCCGATGGCCGGCCGGCACAATGTCCAAAATGCGCTCGCGGCGATTGCGGTCGCGATCGAGCTGGGGCTGGACGACGCGACGATTCAAAAGGGGTTTGCGGCGTTCGGCGGGGTGAAGCGGCGTTTCACCAAGGTCGGCGAAACCGGTGGCGTGACGATCATCGACGATTATGGCCATCATCCCGTCGAGATCCGCGCGGTTCTTTCGGCCGCGCGCGAAGGAGCCGTGGGCCGTGTCATCGCCGTCGTACAACCGCATCGTTACTCGCGGCTCGGCGGGCTGATGGACGAGTTCGCACAGGCTTTCAACGACGCCGACCAGGTGCTTGTAACCCCGGTTTATGCCGCAGGCGAAACGCCGGTCGAAGGCGTCAACGCCGAAGCTCTGGTCGAGCGGCTGAAGGCACGCGGGCATCGCGCAGCGGCGACCGTCGAGAGCGCAGATGCGCTGGCGGCCTTGCTGGCCGAGGAAGCGGTGTCGGGCGACCTCGTTGTCTGCCTGGGGGCTGGCGATATTACCAAGTGGGCGGCTGGACTGGCGGCCGGGATCGAAAGCGCGCGCGAATGAGTGCGATGCTCGCCCCCGATGTGCGCGGACGCGTCACCCCCAATGCGCCCCTCGCGCCGCTCGTCTGGTTCAAATCGGGAGGTGCCGCTGAAACACTGTTCGAGCCCGCCGACACCGCCGATCTGCAGGCCTTTATCCGCGATCTCGATTCCGAAACGCCGGTGTGGCCGCTGGGCCTCGGGTCGAACCTCATCGTACGCGATGGCGGGGTGCGCGGCGTGACGGTGCGACTGGGCAAGCCCTTTGCCAAGGTCGAAAGTCTCGATGCGACGACGTTGAAATGCGGGGGCGGGGCCTCGGGCATATTGGTGTCGAGCACGGCGCGCGACGCGGGAATTGCGGGCCTCGAATTCCTGCGCGGTATTCCGGGCACCGTCGGCGGCTTCGTCCGAATGAACGGCGGCGCGTACGGCCGCGAAGTCAGCGACATATTGGTCGAATGCGACATCGTGATGCGCTCGGGGGAGTTGGTCACGCTGCCGCTGACCGATCTCCGCTACACCTATCGCCATTCGGAACTGCCCGAAGGCGCGGTCGTCGTGTCGGCGACGCTCCGGGGACATCCGGGCGACCCCAAGATCATCGGCGCAGAGATGGACCGCATCGCCGCCGAGCGCGAAGCGTCCCAACCTTTGCGTTCGCGCACCGGTGGTTCCACCTTCAAGAACCCACCGGGGAAGAAGGCGTGGCAGCTGGTCGATGAAGCGGGCTGTCGCGGGCTGCAGATCGGCGAAGCTCAGGTCAGCGAGAAGCATTGCAATTTCCTGCTCAACCTCGGCGGCGCGAGCAGCGCAGACATCGAGGCGCTGGGCGAGGAAGTCCGCAAACGGGTCAAGGCGCATTCGGGCGTGACGCTCGAATGGGAAATTCAACGTGTCGGAGACAAGGCGTGAAAGTCGCGGTCCTTATGGGTGGCTGGTCGGCCGAACGCGAAGTCTCGCTGGTGACCGGCGCGGGCGTCGCCGATGCGTGCGCGCGGCTGGGGCATGAAGTCGTGCGCGTCGATATGGACCGCAACGTCGCACAAGTGCTGGCCGAAATTCGTCCCGATGTCGTCTTCAATGCGCTGCACGGGACGCCGGGCGAGGACGGATCGGTACAGGGCATGCTCGACCTGATGGACGTCAAATATACCCATTCGGGTATGGCGACGTCGGTTATTGCCATCGACAAGCAATTGTCGAAACAGACATTGGTCCCGCACGGGATCCGCATGCCCGGCGGGCATATCGTTAAGTCGGAAAGCCTTTACCTCGGCGATCCCCTGCCGCGCCCCTATGTACTGAAACCGGTCAACGAAGGGTCGTCGGTCGGCGTCGCGATCGTGACGGCGGCGGGCAATTATGGCGATCCGATCGGCCGTGACGTTGCAGGGCCGTGGCAGGCGTTCGAAGAACTGCTCGCCGAGCCGTTTATCCGGGGCCGAGAGCTGACGACGGCGGTCCTCGGCAACCGCGCGTTGGGCGTAACGGAGTTGAAGCCCAAAAGCGGTTTTTATGACTATGACGCCAAATACACCGACGGCATGACCGATCATATCTGTCCGGCGAACATTCCGGACGATATCGCGCAAGCGTGCCTCGATATGGCGCTCAAGGCGCATCGGGTGCTGGGGTGCAAAGGCACGTCGCGATCGGATTTCCGCTGGGACGATGAAAAGGGTGTCGAGGGACTGTACCTGCTGGAGGTCAACACCCAGCCCGGCATGACCCCCCTGAGCCTGGTTCCCGAACAGGCCCGGCATCTCGGCATGAGCTATGATGAACTCGTGGCCGCAATATTGGAGGATGCAGCGTGACCGCAACAGCAGCCATCAAGCGCGGCGCCGCCACCAGACGCAAGACGGTGAAGATCGTGAAGCCGACACGGCGCATGCCATCGGCGCTGTCGCGGTTGCTGGCGCGAATCCCGATCAGTGCGCAAATGCTGGAGCGCGCGATCACGATTGCGATCCTGTCGATTGCGACCTTCGGACTCCTTGCGATCGCGGTGATGCTCGACGTGCCGCGCACTGTTGGCGTCGCGATGGGCGAAGCCGTCGGACGCGCCGGATTTTCGGTGAAGCATATCGATGTCAGTGGCATCGACCGGATGGACCGGATGAGCGTCTATGCCGTGGCGCTCGATCAACAGTCGATTGCGATGCCGCTGGTCGATCTGGAAGGCGTGCGGCAGAAACTTCTCAAATACGGCTGGGTCGCCGACGCGCGGGTTTCGCGCCGCCTGCCGGATACGCTCGCCATCGAAATCGTCGAGCGTAAGCCCGCGGCGGTCTGGCAGCACTCGCAGCAGCTAACGCTCGTCGATGCGCGCGGTGTGCCGCTCGAACCTGTGAATCTGAACGCCATGCCTGATCTGCCGCTCGTCATTGGCCCGGATGCCAATGTGCAGGCAACCGCCCTGACCGCGCTGATGGACCATGCGCCACAGTTGCGTCCGGTCCTCGACGGGGCCGTCTGGATCGGCGACCGCCGCTGGGATCTGAAATTCCAGTCGGGGGAAACGCTGATGCTGCCGGAAGGGGCCGTCGAGGCGGCGGCTGCGCTCAAGAAATTTGCCGATCTCGACGCGGCGCAGCGCTTGCTCGGGCGCGGCATGGCGCGGTTCGACATGCGCAACCCCGATCAAATGGCCGTATTGCCCGGGCCTAAACGACCCGAGGCGTCATCTGACACGCCGCCTGCCAAACCCATCGACCCTGCTCTCGCGACCTGAGGAAACGACTATGGCCCAACCGCGTCCCGACCGACTGATTACCGCACTCGATATCGGGTCGTGGAAAGTGTCTGCGCTGATCGCCGAACGGGGCGACGAGGGGCAATTGAACGTCCTCGGTACCGGGCAGCGCGAGTCGAAGGGTGTGCGACGCGGCTACATCGCCGACATGGACGCGACCGAGCGGTCGGTGCGCGAAGCCGTCGAGCAGGCGGAGCGGATCGCGGGCACGAACATCGAGGACGTGTGGGTCAGTTTCTCGGCTGGTGGGCTGGTCAGCAATCTCGCCTCGGTCGAGGTCGAACTGGGCGGTCACCGGGTCGAGCAGGAAGACATCGACAATCTGCTGGCACACGGCCGCAACGCCATCGATCCCGAGGGACGGATGGTGCTGCACGCGCAACCGACGCTCTATACGCTCGATGGCCTCAAGGGCGTGAAGAAGCCGCTGGGCCTGCATGCCGATACTTTGGGCGTCGACATCCATGTCGTCGCGGCCGACGGCTCGCCAGTGCGCAATCTCGACCTGTGCGTGCGCTCGGCGCATCTCGAGGTGAAGTCGATCATCGCATCCCCGGTCGCGACCGGCATGGCATGCCTGAGCGAGGAAGAGCGCGAGCTGGGGGTGGCGCTGGTCGAAATCGGCGCGGGGTTGACCAATGTCTCGCTGTTCGCGGGCGGCATGCTGGTGGGTCTGGCGTCGATTCCGTTCGGCAGCGCCGACATCACCGACGATATTGCCTCCGCCTTCGGCACGCGCCGCCAGCAGGCGGAGCGGATGAAGTGTTTTTATGGCTCGGCCACGACAAGTCCGCGCGACAACCATGACATGATCGAAGTCGCGCCGATCTCGTCAGAAGACGACGCAGGTGAGGGCGGGCGAATCACCCGCGCGCAATTGATCTCGGTAATCCGCCAGCGACTCGACCATCTGGTGGGTGAGATCGCACGTGAGTTGAAGGAACTGGGGTTTACGGGGCCGGTCGGACGGCAAGTGGTGCTCACCGGCGGCGGCGGAGAGCTGAAAGGGCTGGCCGATTATATGCAGGGCGCGCTGGGGCGTGCCGTACGTCTCGGTCGACCGCGCGGACTGAACGGCCTGCCCGAAGCGCATAGCGGCACGGGTTTCGCGACGCTCGCCGGTCTGATCCACTATGCGGCGTCCGATCCGCTCGACCTTCGCGCCATTGCGCCTGGACAGATGGTGACACGGACCGCCGGCGGTGGCCTAGTGAAGCGCCTGATGGCGGCGTTTCGCTATGGCTACTGATAATTTTTTCTTGCGCGTTAACTTTTTTGGTGATTCGATGAATCGGATGAGGCACAAGGGGTTGGGGGCCGGTCGTTACGGCTGCACCATATATAAGGGGATTAATCGATGAGCATCGAATTCATGCCGCCCGAGGTGGACGAGCTTCGCCCGCGCATCAGCGTGATCGGTGTCGGGGGCGCGGGCGGTAACGCGATCGCGAACATGATCGCATCGAACGTGCAGGGCGTCGACTTCATCGTCGCCAACACCGACGCGCAGGCGCTGAACACCAGCGCGGCCGAACGGCGTATTCAGCTGGGTCTCAAGATCACGCAAGGGTTGGGCGCGGGTTCGCGGCCGGAAATCGGCAAGGCGGCCGCCGAAGAAACCATCATCGACGTCGAAAAGGCGCTCGAAGGGGCACATATGTGCTTCATCGCGGCGGGCATGGGCGGCGGCACCGGCACCGGCGCCGCACCGGTCATCGCCAAGGCAGCGCGGGACAAGGGCATTCTGACCGTCGGCGTCGTGACCAAGCCGTTTGCGTTTGAAGGATCGCGTCGCACCAAGTCGGCCGAAGCCGGCATCGCCGAGCTGCAGAAGCATGTCGACACGCTGATCGTCATTCCGAACCAGAATTTGTTCCTGATCGCCAACCCGTCGACGACGTTCAAGGAAGCGTTCCAGATGGCGGACGAAGTGCTGCAGCAGGGCGTGCGCGGCATTACCGACCTGATGATCATGCCCGGCCTCATCAACCTCGACTTCGCCGACGTCCGTTCGGTGATGGGCGAAATGGGCAAGGCGATGATGGGCACCGGCGAAGCGTCGGGCGACAACCGCGCCATCGAGGCGGCGGAAAAGGCCATCGCCAACCCGCTGCTCGACGGCGTGTCGCTGCGCGGGGCCAAGGGTGTGATCGTGTCGATCGTGGGCGGCGAAGACATGCGCCTTATGGAAGTCGACGAAGCGGCCAGCCATATCAAGGAACTGGTCGATCCCGATGCGAACATCATCTGGGGCTCGGCATTCAACAACGAGCTCGAAGGCAAGATCCGCGTCTCGGTAGTCGCGACCGGGATCGAGGCCGACGCCGCGATGGCCCCTGAGCCGGCACGCGTATTTGCCTTCCCGGGTCTGAAGCCGAAGGCACCGCCGGTGATGGCACCGGTCGTCGCGGCGCCGGACGAGGCGCCATCGATCGTACTCGAAGCGCCGGAAGCGGATGAAGTCGCGGAAACGGTCGAAACTGTTCAAGTCGCGCCTGCGGCCGCACCGACGATGGTGTTCGAGGACGATGCTGTTGCCGGTCAGCCGGTGGCGAGCGACGACGGTGAAGAACTGCTCCTCGACCAGCAAATCGAGCCGAACCCGCTGCCCCGCAGCGGCAGCCGCTGGCTGGCTGCCGACGAAAGCGAGACATCGGAAGCTCCTGCAGCGGTTCAGCCGCCCGCAGGCGCGACACTGTTCGAACGGATGTCGAATATCGCCCGCACGGCGATCAAGCCCGAAGAGACCGAGGCCAAGGCCGATCCGCTCGACATCCCACGCTTCCTCAATCGCCAGAACAACCAGTAACCCGTCGGGTCGCGGGATGCGCCGGTTTCGTCCCTTCACCGGGGCGGACCGGCGCAATCGTTTTCGCCCGATGCGCGTTCCGGCTTGTCGCACCGCGTTGGTGGCAGTAGCTGCGTGACCATATGACATGCTCGTTTGCCGCGATGCGACGGCCCGTTTCGATTGCCCTATTGGTTGCAGGGTCCCTTATGGGTGCGGGTTCGCCGTTGCTGGCGCAGTCGCCGCAACTCGTCCAGTCGGTCCCCGACGCCAATAGCCCGGTCGAACGGCTGGGCCGCTACATCCGCGTTCTCGCCAGCAGCCCGCGCGATCTCGATGCCCTGCTGGGCGCGGGGCAGGCGGCGCTCGATGTCGGCGATGCGAATGCTGCGCTCGGCTTTTTTGCACGCGCGGAGGACGTTTCGCCGTCGAGCGGGCGGGTCAA
Organism: Sphingomonadales bacterium; assembly: GCA_038228865.1. Lineage (GTDB taxonomy): Bacteria > Pseudomonadota > Alphaproteobacteria > Sphingomonadales > Sphingomonadaceae > Sphingomonas_O. The sequence goes on from JBBROX010000012.1 coordinate 53,299, forward strand.
GGCGGGGCTTGGCTCGGCGCTGGTGATGATCGAGCGGCCCGACGACGCGCTGCGCCTGTTTGCTGAAGCGGTTTCGCTGGGCGTGCCTGAATCCGCGGTGGCCCGAGACCGGGGACTGGCCTACGACCTGCGCGGCGACGCGAAGCGGGCGCAGCGCGACTATGCGATGGCGATGTTGCGCGGGCGCGACGACGAGCTGGTGCGGCGGTATGCCTTGTCGCTCGGCATTTCGGGTGACCGCGCTGGCGCCATGGCCATGCTCGACCCGCTGCTCCGCAAACAGGATCAGGGCGCGTGGCGGGCGCGGGCCTTCATCATGGCAATGAACGGCGATGTGTCGGGCGCCAACGGCGTCGCGCGGCAGCTGATGGTGCCGGCGATGGCCAATGCGATGTCGCCGCTGCTGTCGCGGCTCGGCTCGCTGAATGCGGCCGAGCGTGCCCATGCCGTCAATTTCGGGACGGTGCCGACCGATGGCACGCAGCTGGCGGTGCAGACTGGCGATCCTTACCTCGGCGCGGTGCCGCCACGGCCGTCGTCACAGACAGCGCTCGTTTCCGGGCAAGGGCTGACCTTGCCACCCGTCGTCTCCGGCGACCGCGCCCTGATCCCGAGCGGCGAGCCGCTCGGTCCGCGTCCGGCCGACGTGAAACCCACGCGCGTGGCGATGGCCGATTCGTCCGAACCGCGGCGTCGGCCAGGACTGGACACGCGAGTGCCGGCACCGGCGACCACCGCGCCCTCAACGGCATTATCGCCGACACCTGGATTCACGTCCGAACCGTCAAACTCCGCGCGGCTCGGCCAGCGCGTTGGCACCCGTATCGGGCCGGTCGATCCGAAGGCACTGCCGCCCGAGGCGCGCGGCGAAGGGGTGCGGATCACCCAGGTTCTGACAGGCGCCCTACCTCCGCCGGATGCCGTAAAGCCGCTGCCGACCGAGCCGTCGCCAGCGGTTGCGCAAGCATCTCCGCCGCCGGCTGCGGCCCCACCCGTGTATGAAGTCCCGAGTCAGCCGGTCCCGACATCCTCGACAACGCCACCCGCGTCGCGCCTCGCCGGATTGCTCGCCGGGATTGAGCCAGAACCGGAAACCGCCGTCGAGCTGCCGAATACCGCCGAGTTGCGTCGCGCGCGCGTGGCGGCCCGCAAGAAAATGGCAGAACTCGCCGCACAAGCTGCTGCCGAAGAGGCCACCAAGCGCGAAAAGGCCGAAAAGGCTGCCGCCGCCAAACGCAATCCGGCGCGCGTCTGGGTCCAGATCGCCACGGGTCGCAACGACAGTGGCCTTGGCATTACCTTCCGCCGCATCCGGTCGGACAATGAAGCTGCGCTGAAAGGACTGTCGGCCTGGTCCGCGCCCTACAAGGCGACCAACCGCATTCTCGTCGGCCCGATGAAGTCGGCGGCATCAGCGCGCGAGTTGGTCGCCAAGCTCGCCAAGAACGGCCTCAGCGCCATGACCTACTCCAGCGATGCGGGCGAAGAAGTCGAGAAGATCGCCGCTAAATGAGGCCGCTGGCGGTTCTGGCGAGCGACCCGGCGCTCAGTCGTGGACGCCAGCATTTCGAGACAAGGGGCGAAGTCCGGGGGCCGCGCACCGCGTTTCAGCGCGACCGCGACCGCATCATCCATTCGATCAGTTTCCGTCGCCTGCGCCACAAGACGCAAGTGTTCGTCGCGCCCGATGGCGACCATTTCCGGGTGCGCCTGACTCACAGTCTGGAAGTCGCGCAGATCGGGCGCACGATCGCGCGCACGCTGGGGCTCGACGAGGATCTGACCGAGGCGCTGTGCCTTGCGCACGACATCGGCCATCCGCCGTTCGGCCATGCCGGGGAGGACGCGCTGAAGGCGGCGATGAAAGACGTCGGCGGGTTCGATCACAACGGCCATACGCTGCGTGTCCTGAGCCTGATCGATTCCCCCTATCCGCGGTGGCGCGGTCTGAACCTTAGCTGGGAAGCACTCGAGGGACTGGCGAAGCATAATGGCCCGGTGGCAAAACCCGGCTGGGCGTTGGCCGGCGTCGATGCCGCGTTCGCGCTCGACCTGACCGGCCAGCCGAGTCTGGAGGCGCAGGTCGCGGCGGTCGCCGACGATATTGCCTATGACAATCATGACATCGACGATGGGTTGCGCGCCGGGCTTCTCGATTTCGACGAGCTGATCGCGCTGCCGATGGTCGGGCGTGGCTGGGCCGAAGTTCTGCGCCGCTATCCCGACGTCCCGCCGCGGCGCCTTCGGTCCGAACTGATCCGCCAGCAGATCGGCGTGATGGTCAACGATGTGATCGACGAGACCCGAGCGCGGGTCGCGGCAAGCGGCGTCGGCTCGGTTGCGGATGTGCGCCGGGCGGGCAAAGCGCTGTCCGGGTTCTCGCCCGCAATGGCCGAGGAAGAACGCGCGCTCAAACGCTTCATGTACGAAAAACTCTATCACCACCCGCGCCAGATCGAGGTCGCCGACAGCGCGCAGGCGCTGATCGGCGGACTGTTCGCAGCCTATGCAGCCGACTCCGCCCGCCTGCCCGAGGAATGGGGAGCGTCGCTACCCGACACCGAGCCTGGCCGCAGCCGCCATATCGGCGATTTCATTGCCGGCATGACCGACCGCTACGCCATTGCGCGCTATCGCGAAGTTGTTGGGCCCGTCGAGATGCCGGAAGGATTCTAGCCAAAGGCCGATTGCCAAGCCTCGGAAAGTTTGAGACGTTCCGGCAGGAGATGCCGATGCGGACACTCACAGCGATAGTTTTCGGGGTGCTTGCCGCCGGGGCATCTCCGGCCCTTGCGCAACAGAATGCCGGACCGGGACTGGGCGAGGTGATTGTCACCGCCAATCGGCAGAGCTTGCGCTATTTTCAACAGGACCGGCCCGTGGTCGGCCTGCGCCGCACGGCGGATGCGGTCGTGATGCAGTTCTGGATTTCGTCGGACACGCGTGACGCGGACACGCGCAAGCGCGAAATTCACGCCGTTTTGCTGTCGGCGCTGGCGCGCGCCGCTTCGGCGGGAATGGAGATTGTTCAAGGAACCGGACAAGTTCAGCCCGTCACAAAGGCCAATTACGTCGATATTCCCATCCTTTCTGGCGGGCGGGTCGACACCGGTCGCATCGAAGTGATGGTCAAGACGAAACTCACCGGCTCCTCGGCGGCAGCCGAAGCCCGCCTGCGCGACTTTATCAAAGCGCTGCCGAAGTCGGGTCGCGGGGTGACCGAGGGACCGGGAACGATCTGGCTGACGGTGGTCGACCCCGACCAGTATCGCGATGCGATTATCTCGCTGGTTGCGCAGGACGCCAAGCGCGTTGCCGCAGCTTTCGGCCCCAACTTTACTTTCAATGTCGCGGGCGTCGATGGTCAGGTCGGCTGGTCGCAGATCAGCAGTACCGAAGTGTTCCTCTATCTGCCGTATCGATACACCGTGTACCCCAGCAAGTGAGGTTGCCATGAAAGCGCTGGCGATTGCGGCGATTACTTGCCTGATTTTTGCGGGCGGTCCAGCTTTGGGTCAGGACGGGAGCGGAGAGATCATAGTTACGGCGACCCGGCGCGCCGCTTCGGGCAGCGTGGTGCCTGTGCAACCACCGCCTGTGATCGGCTTGAAAAGGAAGGCCGACTCCGCGCTCCGTCGGATCGAAATTGTGTCGGATTCGCGCGAGGAAGACATGCGAAAGCGCGAAGTCCAGACGATGCTTCTGGCTGCAATAGATCGCGGTAAGCGCGAAGGTCTCAGCCTGGTCGTCGGCGAATATGAAGTTCTCGAAGTCACGCGGGTGAATTGGCAAGACCGTTTCCCCGCGCTCGCTCGCCCAGCGGCGTCCGCCGACGATGAAGACGACGACGATGAGGACGATGATGGCGATAGCAAGCCCAAGCCGGCGTTCGAGGACGACGGCAGCACGGCGACCGTGCGGCTCATGGTCAAGACGACGCTCAATGGGTCGATCAGTGACGCACAACAAAAGATCCGGGCGTTCGTCAAATCGGTCCCGACGACCGGCCGCGCGCTCATCGAGCAAAAGGGCGGTCTCGCGCTCACGATTATCAATCCCGAGCAATACCGCGACGAACTCTATCGCCGTGTCGCCGACGGGGCGAAGCACGCGACGAGCTTCTATGGTCCTGAATACGGCATCCACGTGACGGGCATTGACCGCGACATTGCCTGGAAGCAGGTCAGCAATATTGAGATATTCCTCTACATTCCGTACAGTTTTTCGGTGTCGAAGTAGCGCAGGGGGGCGATCTCCCCATGAGATTGCGCGTTGTCGGCAGGACTTCGGTCCCGTGGAGATGTCCATAGGGCTATTAATCGCGACCCGAAGGCGGCATGGCGCGCGCATGGGCGCTCACCACCATCATCACGACCAAGACGGTCACGGACACAGCCACGCGCCTGCCGATTTCGGTCGTGCCTTCCTGATCGGCACAATCCTCAACCTGGGGTTCGTGGCCGTCGAGGCAGGATATGGCATTGCGGCGAACTCGGTCGCGCTGCTGGCGGATGCGGGCCATAATTTGTCCGATGTGCTCGGGTTGCTGGTGGCCTGGGGCGCGGCCTCGCTCGGCAAGCGCGCGCCGACCGTGCATTATACCTATGGGCTGCGGCGAACCTCAATTCTGGCCGCGCTGTTCAACGCCGTATTCCTGCTCGTGGCGATCGGGGCGATTGCCTATGAAGCGTTCGGTCGTCTTGCCGCGCCTGAACCCGTCGCGGGTGGCATCGTCATGGCGGTTGCAGCCATCGGCATCGTCATCAACGGCGTGACCGCGTGGTTGTTTTCGAGCGGGCGCAAGGGCGATCTCAACGTCCGCGGGGCTTTTTTGCACATGGTGTCGGACGCGGTGGTTTCCGCCGGCGTCGTCGTGTCGGCGTTTCTGATCGGCCTGACGGGCTGGCTGTGGCTCGATCCGGCGACCAGCCTCGTTATCGTTGCCATCATCATGATCGGCACCTGGGGCCTGTTGAAGGATTCGGTGGCAATGGCACTCGACCGCGTGCCCGACGGCATCGCCCCGCGCGACGTGGAGGCGGCGCTGACCGGATTGCCCGGCGTCGCCCGCGTCCACGATCTGCACATCTGGTCGATGAGTACGACCGAGGTCGCCCTGACCGCGCATCTCGTGATGCCGACGGGGTGCCCCGGCGATGCTTTCCTGCATGATGCCGCTGACATGTTGCACGACCGGTTCGAGATCGGGCACGCCACCTTGCAGGTCGAACGGAGCGACGATGCGGCATGTCGGTTGGAGCCGGCGCACCGGGTTTGAGTGGCATAGCTTCTTTCGTGCAAGGGATAGGAGCTTTCAGAGCGAAGGACCTCGCGCAATCGCGCGTTAAGGCGTAGAGTGTCACCGACAGGACGCTTCGTACGCATGAGGCCGTCGCATGATCGATTTCGCTACTGCATCCGCCCGGTTCGGGCTTGGCTCGCGGCCCGACGATGTTCGGGGCGTCGATGCGCTCCGGGGATTGATCGAGCAATTCGGGCGTTTTGATGCCAAACCGGCTGCCTTTGCGTCCGCCCCGACGCGGGCCACGGTGGCAACGGGGCTTGCCGATTATCTCGAACAGACGCGTGCCTATCGTCAGCAGGTCGGCAACAAGGCCGATCAGGCCGCGACAATGGCGATGGACGCCAATGGCATGCCGACCGGGGAAAGCGTGCAGCAGGCGCTGAAGGCGTCGCGAAAATATGCCGGTGATACCGCCCGCGCCGAATATATTTCGCTGGTCGGTGCCCGGGCCAATACGGCGCTGCAGACTCCGGCACCCTTTGTCGAGCGCATGGTCTATTTCTGGGCGAACCATTTCGCCATTTCGATCGACAAGTTGCAGGTCATCGGGATGGGCGGGCTGCTGGAGGTCGAGGCGATCCGGCCGCATGTTCTCGGCACGTTCAAGGATATGCTCTTCGCCGTCGAATCGCATCCGGCGATGTTGCTTTATCTTGATCAGGCCCAATCGATCGGCCCGAACAGCCGTATCGGACAGGCGGTGGCATCGCGCGGCAAGCGCAAGGTCGGCCTCAACGAAAACCTTGCGCGCGAGATCATGGAGCTGCACACGCTGGGCGTGCGGACGGGCTATACGCAGGCCGACGTCACCGAATTCGCCCGCGCGATGACCGGCTGGAGCGTGGCGGGTCTTGTCCGCACACCGATGGCGAAATTCGCGGGCGCCGATGGTGTGCCGGGCGATTTCGTCTTTGCGGCACCCCTGCACGAACCGGGCGCGCGCACGATCATGGGGCGTCGCTATGCCGAGGGCGGCGAGGGGCAGGCGCGTGCGGTGCTGTCCGATCTGGCGACCAGCCCGGCGACAGCAAAGCATATCGCGACGAAGGTCGCGCGGCACTTTACCGGCGATACGCCGCCGCCGGCATTGGTCGACCGGCTGTCGGCCAGTTTCCTGACAACCGGCGGCGACCTGCCGACGCTGTATCGCGTGCTGATCGAGGCGCCCGAAGTTGCGACGCTCGGGAAGGGCAAGTTCAAGACGCCGTGGGACTGGTCGATCTCTGCCCTGCGCGCCGTCGGCACACGCGAAGTTCAGGGGCAGGCGGTGGCAGGGCTCATGAATCAGCTTGGCCAGCCCGTGTGGAAACCGGGCTCACCCGCCGGGTTCGATGACATCGACGCGAGCTGGGCAGGGCCCGACGCGCTGATGCGACGCGTCGAGGCGGCAGCGCGGATTGCAACCCGTGTAGGGGGTGCGGCGTTCGATGTGCGCAAGGTCGCGGTTAATGTCTTGCCCGGCGGCGGCAGTCCGGCGACACTGGCCGCCATCGGTCGCGCCGAAAGCCCGGTCGAGGGATTGTCGTTGATGCTCGTTTCGCCGGAATTCATGCGGAGGTAGTGATGTTGGACTTGGGCTTTGGACGACGCGGATTTCTGGCCTCCGGGCTGGCCGGGGCGGGTGTGGCAGCCCTGCCGAAAATCGCGTTCGCGGCGGCGCCGACCGAGCGTCGCTTTGTCTTCATCATTCAGCGCGGCGCGGCTGACGGGCTGGGCATCGTGATGCCGACCGGCGATCCGGGCTTCGCGGCGGCTCGGGGAAGCTTGGCGATGCCGGGCGGGGCCAAGCTCGACGGCATGTTCACGCTGCACCCCGCACTGACCGAAACGGCGAAAATGTTCGGCGAGAAACAGGCACTGTTCGCGCACGCGGTGGCCTCCCGCTACCGCGACCGCTCGCATTTCGACGGGCAGAATGTGCTCGAGACGGGCGGGACGCAGCCGTATCAGTTGAAGGATGGCTGGCTGAACCGGTTCCTGGCTTTGCTGCCCAAGACCGAGGGCGACGCGATTGCGATTTCGTCGACCATTCCCGCGGCCCTGCGCGGCAAGGTGGAGGTCGCGTCCTACGCCCCCTCTGCACTCCCCGATGCGCCCGACGACTTGCTGGTCCGGGTGTCGGCAATGTATGCCGCCGATCCGCAGCTTCACGGGCTGTGGGAACAGGCTATGGCGACGCGCGCGATGACCGGCGACCTGAGCGACGCCAGCGGCAAGAACGCGGCGGCGACGGGCGCATTGGCGGCCCGGCTGCTGATGGGGCCGAGCACGCGGGTCGCAATGATCGAGACCGGTGGCTGGGATACCCACGCCGGGCAGCAGGGGCGATTGAACGCGCAGCTGAAGGGGCTCGATTCGATGCTGGCCGCGCTCAAGACGGGCCTTGGGGATCAATGGGCGAACACGCTTGTCGTGGTGGCGACCGAGTTCGGACGGACGGTTGCGGTAAATGGTACCGGCGGGACGGACCATGGCACTGGCTCGGCCGCGATGCTGCTCGGCGGGCGGGTCGCGGGCGGACGTGTTGTTGCGGACTGGCCAGGCCTGTCGGGTGCGAACCTGTTCGAGGGGCGCGATCTGAAGCCGACGCTGAGCCTCGACACGCTGATCGGCGCGGCGCTCGCGCAGCATTACGGCCTCGATCCGGCGCGGGTGCGCGGCGCGCTGTTCCCGGACGAGAACGGCGTGAAATTCGGCGAGACGCTGGTGCGCACCTGATGCTCGATGACGAGATGATCGACACGCCCGACGGGCCGATGACCTGGGCGGCGTGGAAGAAAAAGAACCCGGTGCAGATCCCCTCGCGCCGAACCAAAGGCAAGGATCTGCCCAACAAGGTCAAACGGTTTACCGAGCCGAAGTAACGCGGGCGCTACCCTTTTGCTGCCAAGTGCGGCTAAGGGCGTCGCCATGACGACACTTTACAAGACTTTCACGGCGCAGATCGACGCTGCGCTCGACCGGGTGGCGGCGGTGGCGGATGCCGCGCGCGGCAACGTAACCGTCGAGCCGCCGCGCGATCCGTCGCATGGCGACCTCTCGACCAATGCTGCGATGGTGCTGGCCAAGGGCGCAGGCATGGCCCCGCGCGCGCTCGCGGAACTGTTGAAGCCCGAGCTGGAAGCCGTACCGGGCGTGACGGCGGTCGAGATTGCGGGGCCTGGGTTCATTAACCTGCGGCTGGCCGAAGACGTCTGGCGGACCGAGCTTGCCGCCATCCATGCCGCCGGGGCCGACTATGGTCGTTCGGACATCGGCCGGGGGTCGATGGTCAACATCGAGTATGTTTCTGCCAACCCGACCGGACCCATGCACATGGGCCATTGCCGGGGCGCGGTGGTCGGCGATGCGCTGGCGAGCCTGCTCGAATGGGCGGGGCACAAGGTCACGCGCGAATATTACGTCAACGACGCGGGCGGGCAGGTCGATACGCTCGCGCGCTCGGTGCACCTCCGGTACCGCGAAGCGCTGGGCGAAGACGTCGGCGAGATTCCGGAAGGGCTGTATCCGGGCGATTATCTGGTGCCGATCGGACAGGCGCTCGCGGCTGAGTTCGGCGGTGCGTACGTCGGCAAGCCCGAAGCCGACTGGCTAGTGCTATTCCGCACCAGGGCGGTGGCGGCAATGCTCGAACTTATCAAGGCCGACCTCGCCCTGCTCGGTATCCATCACGACGTGTTCGCGTCCGAGGCCGATGTGCAGGCTGCGAAAAAGCCCGAAGCCGCCGAAGCGGTGCTGCGCGCCGCGGACCTGGTCTACGACGGCCAGCTGGAAGCGCCCAAGGGCGAGATCGATCCCGACTGGGAACCGGTCACGCTGCCGCTGTTCCGCAGCACGGCTTTCGGCGACGATCAGGATCGTCCGATTCGCAAATCAGACGGCAGCTGGACCTATTTCGGCGCCGACATGGCCTACCACTTCCAGAAATCGGAAAAGGCCGACGCGCTGATCGACATCTGGGGCGCGGATCACGCCGGGACGGTGAAGCGCATCCGCGCGGCGGTGTCGGCACTCACCGGCGGCAAGCCGTTCGACGTGAAGCTGATCCAGATGGTCCGCCTGCTCCGCGCAGGCGAACCGGTGAAGATGTCGAAGCGGTCGGGCAATTTCGTGACGCTGGCCGATGTGGTCAACGAAGTCGGCAAGGACGTCGTCCGCTTCACGATGCTGACCCGCAAGGCCGATGCGCAGATGGATTTCGACTTCGCCAAGGTGGTCGAAGCGTCGAAAGACAATCCCGTGTTCTATGTTCAATACGCCCATGCGCGCATTCGATCGATCGGGCGCAAGGCAGCGGAGGCGGGCGTCACCGCGGACACTGCGGACGTCGCACGCCTTGATGCCGAGGATCTCGAACTGGTCAAACTGGCCGCGCAATTCCCGCGAATCGTCGAATCCGCCGCGCTCGCGCGCGAACCGCACCGGATCGCGTTCTACCTGTATGACCTGGCGGCGGCGTTCCACGGCTATTTCAATTTGGGACACGACCGCGCGGATCGGCGGGTTCTTGTGGTTAACGATCCCCAACTTAGTGCGGCGCGCCTGTTCCTCAGCGATGGTATAGCCCAGATCATTCGTAACGGGCTGTCGATCATGGGCGTGGCAGCCGTCGAAGAAATGTGAGTTGGGAGACGTAAGTTGAGCGATACCGAACGCGACCCCGCGATCGACGAGGATCGGCTTCCCTGGCTGGAGGCGGTCGATGACGAGGACGCGGACGAAGGCGTTTCTGTCGGAAAATTGTTGGCGCTGATCGTCGTGGCGCTCATCACGCTCGGCATCGTGATCGGCGGCGTTTGGATGCTGCGGTCGAAATCCGCGCCGCCCGCCGCCGACCCGACCGTGATCGCGGCGGCCGAAGGCGACTATAAGGTCAAGCCCGAAGCGCCCGGCGGCATGAAAGTCGAAGGGAAGGGTGACAGTGCCTTTGCCACGTCCGAAGGCGCCGAGGCGAATGGCAAGATCGACAGCAACGCACTGCCCGAAACCCCGGTCAAAGGCGTGAAGGGCGCAACCGCCGCCGATGCCGCAAGCAAGCCTTCGGCCAATACGACAGTCGCCGTGCCGAAGGCCGCCGCGCCGCTCGTCGCCAAATCGCCGGTTGCCGTGACAGCCCCAACCAAAAGCGGCGGTAGCGTTGTTCAACTCGGCGCCTTCGGTTCGGAGGCCAAGGCGGAGACCGCATGGACCTCTTTGATCGGGCGTTACCCCTATGTCGCGTCGTTGCAGAAGTCGATCGTGGCCGCCACGGTTGCGGGCTCCACGGTTTACCGTTTGCGCGCCGATGCGGGGGCCAATGCGGCCAGTGTTTGCGCCAAGCTGAAGGCGGCGGGCGAGAACTGCATTCAGGTCAATTGACCTTGTAGCGGGCGGGGGTATGCCTTTCGGCATGACCCCTGCGATTTTTGGCCTGTCCGGGCCGGTGCTGACCGATGACGAACGCGCCTTTTTCGCCGACGCGAAACCGGCGGGTTACATCCTGTTCAAACGTAATTGCATCGACCGCGCGCAACTGCGCGCGCTGACCGATAGCCTTCGCGCGCTGGAGGGCCGAAACGATGTTGCCATCCTGATCGATCAGGAGGGCGGCCGTGTCGCGCGGATGCAGCCGCCCGAATGGCCTGCCTTTCCCGCCGGGGCCGCGTTCGACGCCCTGTACGACGTCGCCCCGATTTCGGCCTTGGAGGCCGCGCGGGCGAACGCACAGGCGCTGGGCCTGATGCTAGCGGAGGTCGGTATCACGGTCGATTGCCTGCCCTTGCTCGACGTCCGCGTGCCGGAAACGCACCCCGCCATCGGCGACCGGGCACTGGGTAGCGACCCGATGCGCGTCGCCTCGCTCGGCCGCGCCGTCATCGACGGTCTGCGCAGCGGCGGGGTGGTGGGGGTGGTCAAGCACATGCCGGGGCAGGGCCGCGCGCAGGTCGACAGCCATTACGACCTGCCGGTGGTCGATGCCGACGATGCGACGCTGGAAGCCGATCTTCAACCGTTCCGTCAGCTCAACACCGCGCCGATGGGCATGACCGGCCACATCATGTTTCCGGCCTGGGATACCGAACGCTGCTCAACCCTGTCGCCGTTCATCGTCGGGGAGATCATTCGCGGACGGATCGGCTTCGACGGGCTGTTGATGAGCGACGACCTCGATATGCAGGCGCTGAAAGGAGATGTCCCTTCGCGGGCCGCAGGGGCCATTGCGGCGGGATGCGATATCGCGCTCAATTGCTGGGGCCGGATGGATGAGATGGTCGGGATCGCCAATATACTGCCGTCGATGACCGAAGCGGGATGCGACCGTCTGGCACGCGCGATGGCGACGATTGCATCGGTCGAGGACTTTGGTGGCATGGCCTACTTGATCGCCAAACGTGACGAGCTGCTGGCGCTGGCATGACCGAGGACGACGCCCCCCTGACCGTCGATCTCGGCGCGTGGGAGGGGCCTCTCGACCTGTTGCTCGCCCTTGCCCGGTCGCAGAAGGTGGATTTGCGTGCGATTTCGATCCTCGCGCTGGTCGATCAATATCTCGACTATGTCCGACGTGCGGGCGCGGCGCACCTCGATCAGGCCGCCGATTATCTGGTGATGGCGGCCTGGCTCGCGTATCTTAAATCCTGCCTGCTGTTGCCCAAGGCCGAGCAGGCCGATCCGTCGCCCGAAGAACTGGCGTGGCGGTTGCAACAGCGGCTGTTGCGGCTCGACGCGATGCGTGACAGCGGCGCGCGACTGATGGCGCGCGACCGGCTCGACCGCGACGTCTTTCTGCGCGGCGCACCGGAGGGTCTTGCGACCGACAGGCGAGTGCTATGGCAAGTGAGCCTGTACGACCTGATCGCCGCCTATGGCCAGGTGAAGGCGCGGAGCGCGCCGGTGCTGCATCAGGTCAGTCGCCGCCCGGTGATGACGCTGGACGTGGCGATCGCCCGGATCGAGGCGATGGTCGGGCGCATGCGCGACTGGACGGCGATTGCGGCCTTCATGCCGCCAGAAAGCCTTGCGGCTGGCGATCCCGACTTTCGGCGGTCGGCGCTTGCCTCGACCGTCGTGGCGATCCTCGAACTCGCCCGGCGCGGGACGCTCGATTTTCGGCAGGATGCGGCGTTCGGGCCGTTGCTGGTGAAAGCGGCATGAGCGACCCCGACGATCTGGCGCGCGCAGTAGAGGCGTTGCTGTTCGCCAGCGAAGTGCCGCTGGCCGCCGACGACATCGCCGCGCGTCTCGAAGTCGCGGACGTTATGGCCGCGCTGGCGGCAGTCGTCGCCCGCCATGCCGGGCACGGCATCGAACTGGTCGAACGTGGCGGTCGCTGGCATTTCCAGACGCCTGCGGATCTCGCCCATCTGCTGCGCGAAACCCGTGAATCGGCGCGTCGCCTCAGCCGCGCGGGGGTCGAGACGCTGGCGATCATTGCTTATCACGAACCGGTCAGTCGCGCCGAGATCGAGGCGATCCGCGGTGTGCAGATTTCAAAGGGCACGCTCGACGTGTTGATTGAAGCGGGCTGGATCACACCCGCGGGACGTCGCCAATTGCCGGGCCGCCCGCTGACCTATGCCACGACACCCGATTTTTTAACCCATTTCGGCCTATCGGATCGGCGCGACTTGCCGGGTCTCGACGATCTGCGGGCCGCCGGGCTGCTCGATCCCATGGGTGACGACTGGGATTTGGAAGAAACTGACGCGGAACTGGAAAGCGCAGACGAGAGTGGCTAGATAGGGTTAATCTTTACGGAGTTCGGTTAATGGGTCTCTCGCTTCCGCATATCCTGATTTTCGCGGTCATCGCGATTTTGCTGCTCGGTGGCGGCCGCTTCTCATCGATGATGGGCGACGTTGCCAAGGGCGTGAAGAACTTTAAAAAGGGCATGGCCGAAGAAGACGGCGTTGCCCCGGCCAAGCCCGCCACGCTGATCGAGGGCAAGACGGCCGCCGATATCATCGCCGAGCACGAGGCGGCGAAGGCTGCTGCAGCGGCCCGGGACGCGCAGGCCTAAACGCCCGCCGTCGCCCGACGTAAGGAACGGCGTACCTAATGTTCGACATCGCGCCGTCCGAATTCATCCTGTTTGCACTGGTGGCGTTGATCGTCATCGGCCCCAAGGATTTGCCCAAGGCCATGCGCGTCGTCGGCCGGTTCGTCGGCAAGGCGCGTGGCATGGCCAACCAGTTCCGCAGCGGCTTCGACGCGATGGTCCGCGAAGCAGAGCTGGAGGAAATGGAAAAAAAGTGGAAAGAGGAAAATGCCCGGATCATGGCCGAACATAGCGCCCTGACCGACCTCACCGTTGCAACGCCCGCACCCCCAGCGATCGAACCGCCCGTCGAGCCGCCTATCGTTGCCGCCCCGGAAGCCCTGCCGGCACCGAATGCGCACGAAGAGAAGCCCGCATGAGCGAGGTCGACGTCGACATCGACGGATCAAAGGCACCGCTCCTCGACCATTTGATCGAACTGCGCCGTCGGCTGTTGTGGAGTTTTGCCGCGCTGGGTGTGGCGTTTTCTATCTGCCTGTATTTCGCACGCGATATATTTGCGGTGCTGGTCCACCCTCTGCTCGTCGCCGGGCAGAGCAAGCTGATCTACACCCAGATTTTCGAAGCGTTTTTTGTCGAGCTCAAGGTCGCGTTCTTCTCGGCAATCATGCTCGCGTTTCCGATCATTGCGAACCAGCTGTGGCTGTTCATTGCGCCCGGGCTCTACAAAAAGGAAAAGCGGGCGGCGTTGCCGTTTCTGTTTGCCACACCGATCCTGTTCACCATGGGGGCGAGCCTTGCCTATTTCGTGGCGATCCCGTTGGCGCTGCATTTCCTGCTCGGGGCGAATTTTCAGGGGATGGTTGGCGGTGTGCAGCAGGAGGCGCTGCCGGCGGTCGGCAATTACCTGACGTTCGTGATGCAGTTTCTGTTCGGGTTCGGTTTGTCGTTCCTGTTGCCTGTGCTGCTGATGCTGCTGGAGGCCGCGGGCATCGTGACGCGCGCGCAACTCGTTGCGTCGCGGCGTTATGCCATCGTCGGCGCATTCGGTATCGCGATGGTGCTGACGCCGCCCGATATCGGATCGATGATGCTGCTCGCGATCCCGTTGTGCATTCTGTACGAGCTGACGCTGATCGCCACATGGTTCACCGAGCGCGCCCGGGGCAAGCGAGCGACTGAAGCAATCGCAGAATAGCAGACAAAAATATGGGCCCGAAAGCAGCACCGGGGGGATGGCGCAAACTTTCGGACCCTGAATTTAGATGGCGAGAGCGGGGGGCATAAGACCGCCATCCGAAGGTAAGAACGTCGATCGCGTGCATCCGTTCCATGCCGGATGCAAAAAAATTCATGAAAAATCGGGTGCCGGAATCGTCGCGAATTCGATGGTGTAGGCGTGGCGCGCCGCATCGAATCGCATGGGCGCACGAAGCTGACGCGCAAGCCCCTCTATGATTCGTAGAGCGGACGTCCGGTCGCCTTCGTCGGGTTGCTTCAACGCGGTCGACGCGATGTCGAGACTTGCTGTTCCGGTATCGGCGTCGACGTTTGCCACCATGGTCACGGCAATCGGTGCGGTCGGATCGGCGAACAAGGCCAGCTCGGCAATTTCGGTGAACAGGAAGGCCAGCGGAATGGCGGTGTCCTGGGCGACATAGAGCGGCGAGGACGCCAGCGTCATCGCGGGCGCGGCACTGGCCGGTTTCGGATTGGCGCGAAAATTGCCGATCAGCTCGCTGAGCAGCGCCTTGACGTCGATCCCCTGGCTCTGTTCGAGTTCGGCATAATGGTTGCGGTGGACGATGGCGAGCGCATCGACGCGGCGCTGGATGCTGGCATAAGCAAGTTCGGCATCGATCGATACCGAATCCCGGGCATGGAGGCTGATCAGGCTGGCGATCACCTGAAGGTTGTTTTTGACGCGGTGGTGAACCTCGCGCGTCAGCCGGACCTGATCGGCCAGCGCGCGTTCCAGGTCGCGCTCGCGTTCGGCGAGCCGGTCGGCAAAGGCCGTGAAACTGGTTTCGAGTTCACGTATCTCAATTGCGGGGGTGCGGGACAGCGCCAGTCGTGCCGACCCCGGTTCGTAGGTCGCGACGCCCGACCGCAGCAGCTTGAGCGGGCGGATCAGCAACCGGTCGACGACGTAGAAGGCGACGGTGGCAGCCGATGCCCACATGAGCAGTGGCAGAAACGTCAGCAAGGCCTCGGCCGCCCCGAATGGCGCGCTCGCCACCGTCATCGACAGCGACAGCGGGCCGAGCCCGACCGGCATTGTCACGCTTTCGGTGCGGTCGATGCCGGTTTCACCGTTGCGTTCGGCGATGACCAGCGGCGCGCCATCGACATCGATGGTCATCCGGTACGCGCTGCCATAACCGGCCGGTTCGGCAAATCGTGCAAGGATTTCCGGCGAATAACGCGCCACTGCGACGTTGCTGCCGCTGGGCGAGGCCACGACCACGTCGAGCATGTCACCCGCCCGCTCGAAGCCGATGGCGGGGCCGGACAAGGTGGAGGGACGCGTGATTGTCGTCCCGGTTGTTGCACACAGCGGTGCAGAGGCCACGCCGAACAGGGCAAAGGGGACGCGACCATAGTTGCGCGATTCCAGCACCGCTTGCGCGCGTCCGCAGGGGTCGATGCTACCGGGCTCGGCGTCCATGGCCCGCCCTGCATCGCGAAGGGCAACGATATCGGAAGCAAGTTCTGTCGCCAGCTTTCGCGTCGCCTCGGTGGCGGCAACGCGCAGCTCGGAACGGCGCTGCTGGTCCGCTGTGCGGGTCGATTGAAGCGAAGCGAGCAAGGCGATCGCGCCCAGCGGTGCCATTGAGACCGACAGAATGAATATCAGCTTCGCACTGGTCGAAAGCTGCGCGTAATAATCTGCCCAGCGACTTCGGACGGCCCCCACCACGTGTTGCCGCCTCAATCGAGGCGACGAAGCAGGTCGAGTAACTCGTCGGGAACCTCTTCGTTCACGGCGGCCTGAAAGGCTTGACGCAGGGCAATACCGACATCGGCTTGTGCCGATTTCGCTGGTTTGCGAACGGGTTTTTCGCCCTGTTCTTTCTTTTGATTCGTTACCGGCCGCTCCGCCAAGGCGTCATCCTTAAAAAGCGCCAATTCGATACGTCGCTTTCACACAAGAGCAAAAACGGCGTCAACTGGGCCTAATCCACTGTTTTGCCCGGGGTACACATTGTCTCAGGCGACGATGAAACCATTTTGGCGTTCGTTGGTTCCACCATATGCGGGAATTTCGCAACCGAAACGGTCGGGCGTTTGAAAGACGACGGGCAGGGGGGTTGCAACACGCACCATACAGTCCGACACAAATCGGACGCTACGCGTAATAAGGACTTGAAATCAGATGTCGCTCGGCCAGCAACTTGCTCCCCACCTTCCCTTCGTTCGTCGCTATGCACGCGCCTTGACCGGCAGCCAGTCGCACGGCGATGCGTACGTCCGGGCAACGCTGGAGGCGATCATCGCCGCACCGGCGGAATTTCCCGCCCATGTCGACCCCCGCCTTGGCCTGTACCGGACGTTCCAGGTCATCTGGGCCTCGACCGATCTCGACGCCGGGCGCGCCGATACCGGCGGAAATCGGGATGATATCGCGCGGGCCCGCCTGTCGCGGATCACGCCGCGCTCGCGTCAGGCTTTGCTGCTGACGGCGATGGAAGGGTTCACTGCCGATGATACGGCTTATCTGATTGACGCCGAAGCCAGCGAAGTCGAAGCGCTGGTCACCGAAGCGCTGTCGGACATCGAGTCCCAAACGCGCGCAAACGTGCTGATCATCGAAGACGAGCCGATGATCGCGATGGATATCGAAACCATCGTTCGCGATCTCGGCCATGGGGTCACCGGCATTGCCGTGACGGCAGAGGAAGCCGTCGCGCTGGCCCGCGCCGAGCGCCCAGGCCTGGTTCTCGCCGACATTCAATTGGCCGACAACAGCTCCGGCATCGATGCCGTGAAGCAAATCCTGTCCGAATTTTCGGTTCCGGTCATCTTCATCACGGCCTTCCCCGAACGGTTGCTGACGGGCGAACGCCCTGAGCCGACATTCCTCATTACCAAACCGTTCCAGCGTGCGACGGTCCGCACGGCGATTGCCCAGGCATTGTTCTTCGATGAGGCAACCATTCCGGCTGCGTGATGGAACCGCGCGCGCTGCAGGTGCGTTTACGGACACAATCGCGGAGCATGAGATGTCAAACGAACAGCCCATTCATGAAACGGCAACAGAGGCACGTGCCGGAACAGGTCCGGGCGTTATGCGCTGGGTGCTTATAGGCTCGCTGATTCTGGTGGTCGCCGCCCTTTCCATCATTGTTGCGATGGGCTGGGTGGGTTGATGATGATCGCCCGGAAGCCCGATGTCGCGGGCTTCGACCGCGATGCGGAACGCGTTGCGCTGTCGGATGTCGACTTCAAGGCCGAGCTTGCTCAGGTCATTCCCCAGTTGCGTGCGTTCGGGCGTTCACTGTCGGGGAACCGGGATCTCGCCGACGATCTGGTCCAGGAAACGCTGCTGAAAGCGTGGGCGGCACGCGGCCGCTTTCAGGCCGGGACGAACATGCGCGCCTGGACATTCATCATCCTGCGCAACCTGTTCCTGTCCCAGATGCGCCGCGCGCGCTTTACCGGCGAATGGGACGATCTCGTCGCCGACAAGCTGCTTGCCGCGCCGGCCGGGCAGGATCGTCAAGTCGAATTGGGCGACGTCGAACGTGCGCTGGTGCGCCTTCCGCAGTCGCAGCGTGAAGCGCTCATTCTGGTTGGCGCCGGGGGCTTCGCTTATGAAGAGGCCGCCGAAATCTGTGGCGTGGCGGTCGGCACGATCAAAAGCCGGGTGGCGCGCGGCCGCGTGGCACTGGAGGCTTTGATGGACGGCAACGATCTGGCCCCTCGCTCGACGCATCATCGTGGTGAAAAGTCGGCCCTCGATACCATCATGGATGAGGTCGAAACCCTGAGCCGCCCCGATTAATAGACGCGACGCGGTCGATTTCATCCAGCAGTTTGGCGAAATCCTCCGAGATGTCGGTCATTGCGGGAAAATTATTCCTCAGCGCACGCCCGATCCCGTCGCCCGGACGCGGGCCGGCGATTTCCCGGGAAACCGGCAGATTGTCGAGGCGGCTACTTGACTCCATGATGGCTGAACGTCCACCGGACGTCGAAGTTACACTGCCGGGGTACGATTGCACCGAACCGACCCTCACGCGCCGTTTGAAGTTCAGGCAGTTACGGCAAGACTGACCGCGCATTCGCCGTTTCTTGGCCGGTTGATCGAGATGCATGGCGATGTCGTGGCAGCGATCTCTGACGGGCAGATGGCCGATGCCTTGGCCGTTGCCAGACAGGTCGATGCGCCCACTGTCGCGGCGCGATTGCGGCAACAGCGCGGTCGCACGATGCTCGCTCTCGCAATTGCCGACCTCGGCGGAATCTGGCCGTTCGAGCCCGTCGTCGCGGCACTCAGCGATTTCGCCGACGACGCGCTCGATGCTGCCATTGCCGCCGCCATCGTCGCCCACGTGCCCGGCGCCGAGCCGCAGGGTTTTGCGGCGATCGCGCTGGGCAAACATGGCAGCCGCGAACTCAACTTCAGTTCGGACATCGACCCGATCTTTATCTACGATCCGGCCACCCTGCCACGCCGCGCACGAGAGGAACCTGCAGAGGCCGCCGTGCGCATCGCGCGGCAGGTCGTCGATCTGCTGCAGACACGTGACGCCGACGGATTCGTGTTCCGGGTCGATCTGCGTTTGCGACCGGCATCGGAGGCAACGCCGATCGCCCTGCCAGTGGATGCGGCCATCGCGCATTATGAATCGAGCGCACTCGCATGGGAACGGGCTGCCTTTATCCGCGCGCGCGCTGCCGCCGGGGACACCGGGCTGGGCCAGCGTTTTCTGGACGCCATTTCGCCATTCGTTTGGCGGCGCAGCCTCGACTTTGGGGCGATTGCCGACCTGCGCGCGCTGACCCGTGCGATCCGCGACCATCATGGCGACCAGCATCTTGCGCCGGGGTTCGATCTGAAACGGGGGCGCGGTGGTATCCGCGAAGTCGAATTCCACGCCCAGATTCACCAGCTGATCCACGGTGGCCGCAATCCTGCGCTGCGCGACGGGGCAACGCTTCCGGCGCTGGCGGCGCTGGCGGGTGCTGGTTTGATCGGGGCGGACGAGGCCACAGACCTTGGCGAGGCCTATCGGGTACTGCGGACCGTCGAGCATCGGTTGCAGCTTGTCGACGATCGCCAGACGCATGTCCTGCCGAAAAATCGCGCCGAACTCGACAATGTCGCGCAACTTCACGGCCTTGCCGATGGCGATGCGCTGATCAAATTGCTGAGGCCACACGTCGAACGAGTCGGCGCGCTCTATGATGCGTTCGACGGTGAAGACGCGCCCGACCAGGCACCGCCGCGTCCACGCGACATCGGCAGCTACGGTTTCACTGACGTTGCGGCCGCCGAGGCACGCATCGAGCGCTGGCGCGCCGGAAGTGTACGCGCGATTCGCAGTCCGGCGGCGGTCGCCGCGTTCGAGGAATTGCTGCCCGACATGTTGGCTGATCTGGGCAAGGCCCCTGATCCTGACGCGGCGCTGACGCGGCTCGACGTATTGCTCGGACGACTGTCGAGCGGGATCAATCTTTTTCGTTTGCTCGATGCCCAGCCGGCGCTCCGCGTCCTGCTGGTGGATATCCTGAGCCATGCGCCGACATTGGCCGAAGCGCTGGCGCTGCGCCCGATGTTGCTCGATCGGCTAGTCGATCGGACTGCGCTTGGCCCCATTCCCGATACACCGGCGCTGATCGCGGAAATGTCGGCGAATGACGCCGGCGATGCCGAAGCGGTTTTCGATCATGTCCGCCATATCGTGGGGGAGTATCGCTTCGCGCTGGGTGTCCAGATCGTTGAGGGAACGGCCGATCCGCTCGACGTGGCGGCCGGTTACGGATCGCTGGCCGATGCCGCGCTGCAGGTTGTCGCATCGCGTGTGATCGCCGATTTCGAATTGGCGCATGGCCAGGTGCCGGGGGGCGAACTGATCGTGCTGGCGCTGGGGCGCTATGGGGGCGGGTTGCTGACCCATGCGTCCGATCTCGACCTGATCTATCTGTTTTCAGGCGATTATAGGGCCGAGTCCGAGGGCGAGCGGCCGCTGGGGGCGACGCATTATTTCAACCGGCTGGCCCAGCGCGTGAGTGGGGCGCTGTCGGTCCCGACGTCGGTCGGTCCGCTGTATGAGGTCGACACCCGACTGCGCCCTTCGGGTACGCAGGGGCCGCTGGTCGTCTCGCTCGATTCGTTTGCGCAGTATCAGCGTGAATCGGCCTGGACCTGGGAGCATATGGCATTGGCGCGCGCACGCGCGGTGTTCGGATCGCCAGCGGGAAGGACGGCGGTGTGCGATATCGTGCGACAGACGCTCGAACGATCGCGCGATCCGGCTGCAGTCGCGCTCGATGTCGTGAAGATGCGGGCCGACATCGCCGCACACAAACCGCCAAAGGGGCCACTCGACGTCAAGCTGGAGGAGGGCGGTCTCGTCGATCTGGAATTCGCGGTCCATTTTTTACAGCTGGTACACGGGATCGGCCTTTCGCCGGACCTGCGCGTCGCGATTGCTGCGCTTGTAGGGGCGGGACTGGTCGAGCCGGAACTGGGCGCGGCGCACGATCTGCTGACACGCCTGCTCGTCGTGCTGCGGTTGGTTGCGCCCGACCTGACCGAGCCGGCGCCCGCGACGTGCGCCCTGCTCGCGCGCGCCTGTCACGCGCTGGATTGGCCGTCGCTGCTTGCAGAGCTGGCGACCGCGCGGCAGTGCGTAAAGCGACACTTTGCCCTGATTTCGGATTCGACGGAGGAACAGCGATGAGCATGATCGGCGACATGGCCCCCGAGGCCGAATTTGAACGCAGCGACGGCACGCGCGGCAGCATCGCCGACTATCGGGGCAAGCCGCTGGTGGTCTATTTCTATCCCAAGGACGACACGCCGGGCTGCACGACCGAAGCCAAGGATTTCAGTGCCCTGGCGCCAGAATTTGCCGCTGCAGCTGTGGCCGTTGTGGGTGTATCGAAGGACACCACCGCAAGCCACGCAAAGTTCGCCAAAAAGCACGCGCTGGCGGTGGAACTCGTGTCTGACACCGATGGCAGCCTGTGCGATGCGTTCGGCGTCTGGGTCGAAAAATCAATGTATGGCAAAACCTACATGGGCATCGAGCGCGCGACGTTCCTGATCGCGGCAGACGGGCGTATCGCCGAGGTCTGGCACAAGGTAAAAGTTAAGGGCCACGCCGAATCGGTGCTGGCCGCCGCGAAGGCGCTCTGACAGCTTAATCAGCCGACTCCGCTGCTCATGTACCGGAATCGCCAGTCAATCCATCGACTCGTCGTGCGAGTCATGCGGTCCAACGCGGCGTCGTTGCTGGACGAGCGACATTAATCCACGAAGCTGACGAGCGCCGCGCACGATTCTGATTAATAGGAACGTGCAACGCCGGTAAAAGTTTCAGCTCACCCAACGGGTCGCGGGGGATTGAATGAATTTAGGTCGCTTTTCTGGACGGGACGGTTTTGTGTCCTCGCTCCGAAGCAAGTTCAAATCGCGTGATCTGTTTTTTCATGACGGTGCCACGATGCGCCGCATCCATGTTTCGGCAAAGGCACAGGTCGCCGGCGCCGCCGCTGGCGTCATGACGCTCAGCCTGTCGCTTTTTGCGGCTGCCCAGATCGCCATCGGCACCCCCGCCATGGCCGGTGCCGTCACCTCCGCCCTGTCGTCGGATGCCGCCGTTGTGCGCATGAACGACAAAATTGCCAAAATGGAAGCTGAAATGGCGACCATCCGCACCGCTGCGGCGGCCCACGCCAAGCGCATCGAAGCGCGGCAGGCCATGCTCGACGCGGTTGTGACGGGGAAGGGCGTGATGCCTGCGTCGATGCCTGCGTCCGCCACGACAACTTCGCCTGCGCTGGGTGAAGTGCTCGCGCCACTCGCTTCGGCAGAGGGCAAGCAGAACAGGCTCGCCGGTCGTCTCGCGGCCGTAACCGATGCCCGGTATCGTGCAACTGCCGCTGTGGTGAGCCGTCTCGGCCTCGATCCGCGCCGGTTCATCAAGGTTTCCGGCGCGATGGGCGGCCCGTACGAGCCACTGCCCAGCGCAAACTCCGCTGC
Source organism: Sphingomonadales bacterium (assembly GCA_038228865.1). GTDB lineage: Bacteria > Pseudomonadota > Alphaproteobacteria > Sphingomonadales > Sphingomonadaceae > Sphingomonas_O. The sequence goes on from JBBROX010000012.1 coordinate 75,796, forward strand.
GGCCAAGGGCCAGCCCGATCCGCAGTTTCGTGCGCTGTTCCAGTCTTGGAAGCGTCTCGAGCAACTTCAGGAAGGTGTCGTCGCCATCCCGTCGCAGCGTCCCGTCGAAGCGATGAACGTCACCAGCGGTTTCGGTGTGCGCAGCGATCCGTTCCGCGGCGGCGCGGCGATGCACGCCGGTGTCGACATGCCGGGGCCGGTCGGTACGCCAATCTATGCAACGGCCGACGGCGTTGTCGGTCGTGCGCAATGGGCCAATGGTTATGGCAATCTGGTTGAGCTCGATCATGGTAAGGGCATCCAGACCCGCTACGGTCACCTCTCCGCCATCCTCGTGCAGCCCGGCATGCGCGTGGCGCGTGGGCAACTGATCGCCCGCATGGGTTCGACCGGTCGCTCGACCGGATCGCACCTGCATTACGAAGTCCGCCTCGACGGTCATGCAGTGAACCCCATGCCGTTCCTGCAATCGGCGAACTACCTCGTCGCGATGCAGACACGCGGCAATGTCGCGATGGGTGGTCCCAAAAGCGAATAGCTTGCCGCTGGCCCCGCGCAGGCCTATCTCCCGGACATGAACACAATCGTCGATCTCACCGAAGCCGCTGCCCAGCGCGTGGCTTCCATTGCCGAGCGTCAGGGTAAGCCTGCCGTTTTGCGCCTTGCGGTCGAGGGCGGGGGATGTTCGGGCTTCCAGTATAAATTCGCGCTCGCCGACGCACCCGAGGCCGACGACAGCGTCGCCACCCGCAACGGCGTATCGTTGGTCGTCGATCCGATCAGCCTCGATCTGATCGCCGGGGCCGAGGTCGATTATGTCGAATCGCTGGGCGGCGCGGCGTTTCGCGTGACCAACCCGAACGCAGCGTCGGGATGCGGCTGCGGGTCGAGTTTCTCGATCTAGTGAAAATCGCGACCTACAACGTCAACGGCATCAAGGCGCGGCTACCGCGCCTGATCGAATGGCTCGACGAACAAAAACCCGACATTGCGGTGCTGCAGGAAATCAAGTCGAGTGACGAGACCTTTCCCGAAAGCGATATTCGCGATGCGGGCTATGGCGCGATCTGGCACGGTCAGAAGGGGTTCAATGGCGTGGCGGTTCTGGCGCGGGGTACCGATCCGGTCGAGCGACTGCGCGGACTGCCCGACGATCCTGATGACACGCACAGCCGCTATCTGGAGGCCGAGGTCGACGGACTGGTTGTCGCCTCGATCTATCTTCCTAATGGCAATCCGCAGCCGGGCCCGAAATTCGATTACAAGCTCAAATGGTTCGACCGGCTGAATGCCCGGGCGGCCACGCTGCTGGCCGAGGAAAGGTCGGTCGTGCTGGCGGGCGACTATAATGTGGTTCCGACCGAGGCCGACATCTGGTCGCCGACGGGGCTTGCGGGGGATGCCCTCATCCAGCCCGAAAGCCGCGCTGCATTCCGGCGGCTGGCGGCGCAGGGATGGACGGACGCGCTCAAGGCGCGCCACCCGACTGCCAAGATGTGGACCTTCTGGGACTACCAGATGAACGCCTGGCCACGCGATGCGGGTTTCCGCATCGATCACCTGATGCTCTCGCCCGAGGCCGCCGACCGGCTGGTCGATGCCGGCGTGGATCGCGAATACCGGGGCCGCGAAAAAGCGAGCGACCATGCGCCGACCTGGGTGGTTTTGAACTAGCCTTCCTGCGCGCGCAGGTCAGCTGCGACCTTGTCGAACGCGGTCCATGCTGCCCACGCCAGCCCGCTGCCGGTGCTCACCCGGCGGACGCCCACCTCGGCAAGGTCGGGAATTTTCATAATGTCGTTCATCAGCAACACGTTGACCGGCTTCGGCGTGACTGCCGCGACCAGCGCGGCGATCTCCCCGATGTCGGTCATCCCAGGTGCATACAGGACATCGGCCCCCGCCTCGGCAAAGGCCTTCATGCGCGCTATCGTCGGCTCAAGATCCGTCTGCCCGACCAGATAAGCTTCGGTCCGGGCGACCAGCATGACGTCCGCGCCGCTGCGGTCGATGGCGCGGCGCGTCGCGGCAACACGGGCAATAGCGTCGCCGAATGCATAAAGTGTCTTGGCGCCGGGCATACGGTCTTCGATCGAGACCCCCGCAATGCCGGTCGTGATGGCGCGCGTCACATTGCTCGCCACGGCCTCGGGATCGTCGGCAAAGCCATTCTCGAAATCGGCGTTCACGGGCAGTTCGGTCGCGGCGCACAGCATGGCAAGATGCGCGAGCGCTTCGTCAAGCGTCAGCTCGCCGTCGTCCTTGCCGATCGTCCATGCCGCTGCCGCGCTGGAGGAGGCAATTGCGCGAAATCCGGCACGCTCCAGCCGCCTAACGCTCGGGATATCCCAGGGATTGGGAAGGGCGAAGCATCCGCCGGCATGCAGGCCCCGAAAAGTGGCGCGTCGTTCAGTCCAGTCGGTCATGCCATACTCCCTTCACAGGCGCTTTTCATAGATCCGGTAGACTTTGTTCACGACGCCGCCGACGGCCTCGCCAACCGACCGCATCGGGCCGTTCGACGCCAAGACCCAGCCGAACTCGCCGCGCACGGCCCCGAAATTGCCGACGGCGTCTCGGCGGATGAATTCGATCAGCATGAAGGCGAGCTGGCTGGCGACGCGCGACGACTGATATTTCTTCAGCACGCCCATCAGTGGCACGCGCATTATGCGGGCCTTCGGTTTGCGCAGCCACCACAGCAATTTGGCCCAATTGAACGGTAGCAGGTCGCCACCATAGCCGATCAGCTTTTCGTTCATGTCCGGCAGGGTCATCATGAACGCGGCGGCTTCACCGTCCACCTCGGCAATTCGGATCAGGTCGTTGAAAACCAGCGGTTTCAGCTTCTTGCCGGCATAGGCAATCTCGGCTTCAGTAAAGGGCACGAAGCCCCAGTTGTCGCTCCACGCGTCGTTGAGGATGCCGATGATGATCGCGGCCTCGGCATCGAACCGGCTCTTGTCGACGCGTCGGATAACGATGCGGCTGTTGCGTTCGCCCGAGGCGACAATTCGATTGGTCAGCTCTGGGAAGCCATCGGCAATCGGCAGCGCATAGGTGTAGAGGTCCTGTACCCCGTCATATCCTGCGCCCTCGACCCATCCCTGATAGGTGGCAGCGTTGAACGCCATCATCACGGTCGGCGGGTGGTCGAACCCCTCGACCAGCAGGCCGATTTCATCCCAATAGGAGAAGCTGAGCGGTCCCATTGACTTGGTCATGCCCTTGGCACGCAGCCAATCCTCGGCGGTGGCGAGCAGGGCACTGGCGGTTGCTGTATCCTCGGCTTCCAGAAATCCCCAGAAGCCAGTGCCAGGGCCCATGCCCTGTTCGACCGGTTGGGTCAGCGCCAGATCGTCGATATGCGCGGAGATGCGCCCGGTCACCTGGCCCGCATTTTCCGCCAGGAACAGTTGCGCTTCACCGTGTTCGAACCATGGGTTCTTGCCCGGCGTCAGCAGGCCATAGACCTCGTCCTTCAACGGCGGCACCCAGTTCGCATCGTTCGCGTAGAGGCGGTAGGGGAGTTCGACGAAAGCCTTTTTGTCGGCCTTGGTCAGGACGGGGCGGATGTTCACGCAGGGTTTCCTCGACTGGTTTGCGCGCGTTTTCGCTGGCGCGCAGATAAAGGGCAAGCGGGTCTTTGGTGGCTACGTCGGCTACGCTCTGGTATCGCCACCGTGTCGCCACTATGTTTGTGCAATGCGGCAATCAGTGGCTTCTATGGATCATGCTTCCTCCTTCGACCGGCAGACAGCCGATGCTGACAGTGTAACCCTGTCGCCGCCTTCGCGTGCGCGTATCCCCGATGACGCGGCGATGCTGCGAACGGCGGCGGAACTAACGCGCGACATCAATACGGCGAACCCGTTGATTTACTGGGGTGACTTTCTCGGCTCAGCAGCAGTTGGTTATGCGGCACTTTATGGTGCGATGATCTTGCCGACCGGCTGGGCAATCGTTGCTGGCGTGGTCGCGGTACTCGCGCTCTACCGCGCTGGCAGTTTTATTCACGAGCTCACGCATATCAAGCACAGCTCGTTGCCGGGTTTTCGCCTTGGCTGGAACCTGCTCGTCGGCGTGCCGATGTTGGTCCCGTCATTCATGTACGAAGGCGTGCATACCTTGCACCATGCGCGCACGCGATACGGGACCGTCGAGGATCCCGAATATCTGCCACTTGCGCTGATGAAGCCGTGGACGCTGCCGGTGTTCGTCATCGCCTCGTTGCTGGCCCCGGTTGCGGTCCTGTTCCGCTATGGCGTGTTGACCCCGCTTTCGCTGCTGTCGCCCAAGCTGCGTGAGATTGTGGTGCAGCGCTATTCGGGTTTGCAGATCAATCCGGCGTTTCGCCGCCGCGCGCCCGAGGGCGAGCTGAAGCAGCAATGGTTCTGGCAAGAGGCTGCATGCAGCATTTGGGCGGTCACCCTGATTGCGATGGTTGCAACCGGCGTGGTGCCACTGCGTATTTTCCTGATCGGGATTGGTGTTGCGTCTGCGGTGATGCTGCTCAACCAAGTCCGGACGCTCGTCGCACATCTGTGGGAAAATGAAGGCGAGGCGATGACCGTTACCGCGCAATATCTCGATTCCGTGAACGTGCCGCCGCCCGCCATGCTGCCGGCGCTCTGGGCACCCGTTGGCTTGCGCTACCATGCCCTGCACCACTTGCTGCCGAGCCTGCCGTACCACGCGCTTGGCGAAGCGCATCGGCGCGTATCGGCCGCTGTCGGAGCAGATTCGCCCTATCACAAAGGTAATTACGCCGGTCTGCCGGGTCTGATCGGACGGCTGGCCAAGAGCACGATGCGCGGTAAAGCGGCCTGACGGGGCTACTCCTCGGTTCTGATCAGCACGGCCTCGCCGAGCGCAAGGAACAGGACGAACGGACCCCAGGCGGCCAGTAGCGGCGGGTAGGCACCTAGGTTGCCCATCGCCAGCCCGAAATTGTCGGCCACGAAATAGGCAAAGCCCAGAGCCATGCCGATCACCGCGCGGACGAACAACTTACCCGACCTTGCGAGGCCGAAAGCGGCAACAGCGGCCAAGAGCGGCATCAGCACAGTCGAAAGCGGACCCGAGATCTTGTGGAGCAAATTGGCCTTGAGCGACGCAGTGGGGCGCCCCGCCGCATCGAGATCGCCGATGGCCTCGCTGAGGCGGGAGTAGGACAGACCGAGCGGGTCGACCGAGGCGAGCGTAAACTGGTCGGGACGTACGCCCTGCGCCATCCGGACATTGCCCAGGACCTTGCGCGTCCCCGCCGCAACGTCGAAGGCGCGGGCATTGATCAGTTCCCAGCCCCCATCGACCGGTTTGGCGCTGTCCGCATCGACGATCGATTTCAGGATGCCACCCGTCCGGTCGTACACGGCGACGCGTGACAGACGCGTGTTCACGCCCCGCCCACTCGCCAGTTCGGCATGGATCAAGTCGTCTCCGTCGCGCACCCACACATTTGTCACGCCCTCCAGTCCCGTCGGTAAAGGGCCGAAGTCGACGGCCTCCCAGCGGTCGAGCGATGCCGATGCGCGCGAGACAATCCGTTCGTTGAACACGAACGAGATCGCCGCGACGAACATACTCGCGACGATGAACGGGGCCAACACTTGATGCGCCGACAGCCCCGCCGCCTTCATAGAGATGACTTCGCTATTCTGATTTAGCGTCATGAAGACGATCAATGTGCCGAGCAGCACCGAAAACGGCAGAAAGCGCTGGATGATCGCAGGTACACGCAGCGAGACATATTGCAGTATTTCTGCCTGCCCGTTGCCGGGATACGCCAGGATTTTGTCGCTCTCGCCCAGCAGGTCGAGGGCCTGCAACACGAGGACGAGCAGTGCCAGCACCGCAAAGCTGCGGGTCAGGAACAGCTTGGCCAAGTAGACGGTCACGGTGCGTGAGGGAAAGAAATCGGGCATGTTCAGCGTTTCTGCGCAAAGAGATTGCGAACGGCCTTCATTGCCTTGCCTGCGACCCGGTCGAGCGCGCCGATCGGCTGACCGCCGGGCACGAAGGCAAGGGTGTAATACATCCACACGATCAGCCCCGCGAACAGCGCGAACGGAATCCACAACGCCACAAATGGATCGACGATGCCCATAGAGCCGAGGCCCGAGGCGTATTCGTTGATCTTGTGATAGGTGACGACCATGACGATCGAGACGAAAACGCCCAGTGCGGACGACGACCGTTTCGGCGGCACCGCCAGCGCAATCGCGAGCAGGGGCAGCAGAAACATCATCAGCACTTCGGCGATGCGGTAGTGAAAGTTCGACCGCGCCTCGTTGCGGGTGACCAGCGGGATGGCGGCATTGCGCCCGGTCTTGACCAGTTCGGGCAGCGTCTGTTCCATTTCCTTTTCGCCGCGCCTTCGGAAGTTTTCCATCTTGGGCAAGTCGATGGGCAGGTCGTGCGAGGTAAAGGTCAGCACCCGGGGCGCGCGGTAGCCGGGCTGGTCGTGCACCAGTGTACCGTTCGACAGGCGCATAATGATGACGTCCTTGTCGTCGGTTGCCAGGAACTGGCCGCGCTCGGCCGCCACCGCCAGCGACTTGCCGCCGCTTTGCCGTGCCATGACGAAAATGCCCGATAACTGGCGGCCCTCGTCGGCGCTCTTGTCGATGCGGATGGTCATGTCTTTGCCGAGCCGGTTGAACTCGCCGACCTTGATCGACGCGCCGAGGGCACCCGAACGTAACTCGAAGCGCAGCTCCTCATAGGCGAAACGCGCCAGTGGCTGAACATAGCCGACGATGCCGAGGTTCACCGCCGCCAGCGCAATCGTGTAAAGATAGGGAACGAGAAGCATCCGGTTATACCCCTGTCCCACCGCCTGCAGCACATCGAGCTCCGACGAAAGTGCAAGGCGGCGGAAGGCGAGCAGGATACCCATCAACAACCCGATCGGGATGCCGAGCGACAGATATTCGGGGAGCAGGTTCGCCAGCATCCGCCACACCACACTGACGGGCCCCCCTTCGGAGGCCACGAAATCGAACAGCCGCAGCATCCGGTCGAGGACCAGCAACATTGCCGCTATCACCAGCGAGCTGACGAGCGGCAGCAGGATCAGGCGGGCCAGATAACGGTCGGTGGAAGAGAACAAGATAAATCGGTGCCCGGATGACGGAAAAGGAGCGGTATGTACCCCCTATCAAGCTGCCGCACGGGTTTCCAGCGTTGCGGTGCGGACCGCGCCCAATGTCGTGTCGATCGCAGTCCCCAAGGCGCTGATGGTAAATGGCTTGCGCAGCACGGTATCGGACCCGAACGCCTCGGCGCTGGCGATGTCGCCAGAATAGCCGGTCACGAAAATGACCTTTAGATCGGGCTGGATCTGACGCAAGTCGGCAGCCAGCTCTGGGCCGGTCTGGCCGGGCATGAGGACATCAGTCAGCAACAGGTCAATGTCGGGATGAAGGCGCAGCACATCAGCCGCCTCGTCCGGTCCCAAGCAGGGAAAGGGCTGGTGACCGATCTCGAGCAGCGCATCGACGGTTGCCGCCAAGACCCGACGGTCATCCTCGACGACGAGAATATTGGCGACCCGATTGGATGGTGTCTGCGCAGCTTCGACAGCGCGTTCGTCGTGCGACGCAACCTCACCGATATGGCGCGGTAGGAAGAGCGATATGGTCGTCCCGGTCCCGATCGTCGAGTCGACCGTCACTGCGCCGCCGGATTGGCGCGCATACGCAAAGACCTGGCTGAGCCCGAGGCCGGTTCCCTTGCCTGTTGCCTTGGTCGTGAAAAAGGGTTCGAAAATGCGGTCCAGCACTTCGCGTTCGATGCCGGTGCCGCTGTCGCTCACCGCGATGCGGACGTAGTCGCCCGCCGCCAGATCGGCGATTTCACCATCGCCAAGCACGACCCGCGCCGTTGCGATTTTCAACGAGCCGCCGTTCGACCCTGCCGCTTCCACTGCGTCGCGTGCGTTGACCGCGAGGTTGAGCAGGGCATTTTCGAGCTGATGGCGGTCCGCGAAGATCGGCCAGCCGTCGGCCTGCGCCTGGTGCTGGACGGTAATTCGCTCGCCCAGCGTCCGGTCGAGCAGGTCCGACATGCCCGCGATCAGCGCATCTGCGTCTGTCGCGGCGGGCAACAACGGTTCGGCGCGCGCAAACGCCAGCAGGCGCTTGGTCAGGGCGGCGGCCCGGCTTGCGCCCTCCATTGCACTGTCGAGATGGCGTACCGGATCTTCGCGTCCATCGGCGATACGCCGTTTGGCCAGTTCGACGCCGCCCAGAACCACGGCCAGCATATTGTTGAAATCATGCGCGATCCCGCCAGTCAGCTGGCCGACGGCATCCATTTTCTGCGCCTGTCGCAGCCGCGCTTCGGCACTTTCGCGGGTCGCCATTTCGGCCACCAGCAATTCATTGGCTGCGCTCAGTTCGGCTGTGCGCTCGGCAACGGCCCCTTCCAGTGCCGCGCTGCGCTCTTCCTCGTGCTGACGCCGCTGCGCGGCACCCAGGACCAGAACCGCCAGGCCGACCACGCCCGCCACCAGCAGAACGCCGACGATCGACACCAGCGTCGTCAGCCATCGCGCACGGTCGATCCGGTTGACGACAAGCGAACTACGTTGCGACAAAATGTCGCGCTCATGTTCAATTGCTTTCTGGATGCCGGTCCCCAGCGCATCCAGGGCAGGTGAAGATCGAATCTTGTAATAGGTCGCGAGTGCTTCGCTGTTCTGGCGATAGGTGGTGCGGATCGCGGTGTCGGACAGCTCCTTGGCACGGACCGACCATGCCGCGCGCAAGGCCTCAACCCCCGCGCTTTGTTCAGGGTCCTCGCTGCTCGCCTTGGACAGCCGGTCGAGCAGGATACCCGAAGTTCGCCAGTCATCGGAATACAGGGTGCCTTGCCCCCGATCGCCGCTGATGACGAACCGACCGAGCGCGGCTTCGCTCCGGGCCATAGCCGCCTCGAACGTGGCCGCTAGCGTTACCCGGTCGGAACTGCTTGCCTGAAGCCGAAGCGCGGCGTCGCGATCACGATTGGCATCCGCCAACATGAAGACAAGTGCGACGATCGTGAACGTCGCCCCCAGCGCGGCCAGCACCAATAAGGCCCATGACCGCCATCGCGTCGTTTCGCCGGTAGGCCCGTCCTGCATGCCCATGTCTTACCCGACACGGGCCTGCATTAAAGCATCAGCCGATCACGCCTGTTGCACGCCCTGCCGCTGCAAATTTGGTTAAAATCGTCTGCACTTCGTCTGCGCTGTGTTCGGCGCACAGCGAGCAGCGTAGCAGCGTCATGTTCGCGGGCGTCGCTGGCGGGCGGGCAAGGTTTACGTAGACGCCTTCCTCAAGCAACGCTTGCCACATCGCTGCCCCCTGTTCGAGGTCGGGCATGATGACCGCGATGATCGCGCTCTGCGCCTCAGGCGTGCCGAGTTCGAAGCCCAGATCGCGCAACCCCTTGTGCAGGATTTTCGAATTCTCCCACAGATGTGCGCGTTTGTTGCCGGCGTGCATCAGCTTGCGGATCGAGGTCGCAGCGGTTGCCACCACACTGGGCGGCAGCGATGCCGTAAACACATAAGGGCGACAGACCAGCCGCATGATCTCGAACTTCGGGTGGTTCGACGTGCAGAAGCCGCCCACCGTGCCGACCGACTTCGAAAACGTGCCGATGACGAAATCGACATCGTCCAAACAGCCCTGCGCCTCGGCCACGCCCCGCCCGTTCGGTCCGAAAAAGCCCATCGAATGTGCCTCGTCGACCAGGATCATCGCGTTGTGCTTCTTGGCGACCGCGATCATCTCGGTCAGCGGCGCGATGTCGCCGAGCATCGAATAGACGCCCTCGAGGACGACGAGCTTGCCTGCCTCCGCCGGAATGCGGCCCAGCCGCCGGTCGAGATCCTCGACGTCGTTATGTCGGAACCGCACGATGTTCGCATTGCCCAGCGCACACCCGTCATAGATAGACGCGTGGCTGTCGGCGTCGAGAACGACATAATCGTCCTTGCCCGCAATGGTGGAAATGATGCCGAGGTTGGCCTGGTACCCGGTGGAAAAGACCATCGCGTGGTCCATCCCGTAGAATTCCTTGAGCGCCTCTTCGCAGTCGCGGTGCGGACTGTAGGTCCCGTTGAGCACGCGGCTGCCCGTCGTGCCGCTGCCGAATTCGTCGAGCGCGGTTTTGCCCGCCAGAATGACATCGGGGTCGAACGTCATGCCCATGTAATTGTATGTGCCGAGCAGGATTGTCTCGCGCCCGTTGCAGATCGCCCGCGTGGGCGACAACACCTCGTCCATCACCAGCGCATAGGGGTCGCGCTGGCCGGTGGCGAGCAAGGCTTCGCGCTGCTGGATCAGCGGGTCGAACTTGGAAAACAGGTCGGGCTTGGCAAAGGTGCCCTGCGCTGGATCGGCCTCGCTCATGACTTTAGCTTCTCCACCGCATCGACCAGCTGGCCGACGGTTTCGATTTCCGCCTGCATGTTCATCGTGATCATGATGTCGAATTCGTCCTCAATGGCTGCAACGAAATCCATGACGGTCAGCGAATCCCATTCGAGGTCGTTCTGGAACGTCGTGGCTTCGGTCAGCGCGACTCCCTTTTTGTTAAACGGTTCGATCTGGGCGGCGACGGTTTCGTAAATAGCTGTGCGGTCGGTCATTGTTAGTCCTTAACGACTTGGAGCCGCCTCTGCCAAGCGATTGCGGCGGGAGTCGGGCAGCGCTAGCCTTCCGCCATGGAGAAATCGTCCCGCAGCTTCGCCCCGAACGCCGTACACATGATCCGCACGGTCCAGATGATCCACGTCCAGCTGTCGGCGATGGCCGACCAGAAGGCGTCGATCCTGATGGCTGCGTGCTTCGTCATCTTCACGATCACGATCAATCAGGCGAAGGGCGCGCTGCCGCCGCTGCCGTTGATCGTGCTCGGCGGTTTCGCGTTCCTGAGCGCGATCTGCGCGGTGATGGCGATCATCCCGAAGACGAAGATGCCGAAGGATGCACCGGTCGATCTGCTGTTCTTCGGCTCGTTCACGCAGATGCCGGTCGACGATTTTGTGACGCAGGTCGTCGATGTCATGGCGGACGAGGAAACAATGCTGCGCGCGATCGCCGCCGATGTGTATGGCAACGGGGTTGTGCTTCAACGAAAGAAGTTCCGCTATCTGGAGCTGTCCTACCGCCTGTTTCTGGTCGGGCTGGTGGCGGCAGCAGCCGCGTTCGTCGTGCAGTACCTGTAGCGCAGCGCCCTGCCCGGGCGCGTGCCCGGACAGGGGTGATCTCGCTAAACGGCGACGCGTCGTTAGCGCGCCGACTGGCAGAGAAAAAGGATGCACACTTTCATTTCGACGACATCGCGCGCGGCAAAGCGCAGCGTGGCAGGCAACGCCCGCGTGCCATCCATATATGTCCCTTTCCAGCGGTTGTTGCCGTCGGGAATGACCGCTTTCAGCACGACATGCCCGTCGGATGCGACGGGCATGCTTCCGGCCTTTTTGCGTAGCGCGGTTGCGCACATCGCCAGCGGCTGGTTCGGGCAAGGCGCGATGCGGGCGGCGCCGGGTCCGTCGATCTCGCTCCAGACCCCGTCAAGCGGCGAGGGCGCGGCCGCGGATGCGGCGGTCGCAAGGGCGATAATGCTGATGATGAATTCGTAGGTCGACATGGTTTTTCCTTTTCAAATGGGCCCTTGGCGGGCGTTGGCTAAAATCGTGGGTTAGCCGAGCACGGGTTCGGCATCGGCCTTTGTCGGCGTTCGCCCGACAGCGGCGGCGAAGTGGCGATGGTATTCGGGGTGCTCGGTTCCCATCCACCGGTCCCACCAGGTGAAATAGAGGCCGAAATTCCAACCCGCCCGGGCGTGGTGCAGGTCGTGGTGGGTGGTCGTTGTCAGCCAGTCGAACAAGGGCCGACCGTTGCGCCGCGCCGGCATCACTTCGATGCCGCAATGGAGCAGGGTGTTGCGGACGATCTGGTGCAGCGCGAAGAGATCGACGACATCCCAGGGGGTGGGCACCAGCAGGACCCAGATGGGGACGAAGCTGCCCATCAGCACCGCTTCCCAAAGGTCGAAGCTATAGGCGGTGAACGGCGACGGGTTGTGGCTGCGGTGATGCTGGCGGTGGACCCAGCGGAACAGCCTTGGATGATGAGAGGCGCGGTGCGCCCAGTAGAAATAGGCATCGTGGGCGACCACGATCAGAACGAAGCTGGCAATGTACCAGCCCATACTCCAGTCGCGCGCCATCTTCGGGCCGTTCCACCAGCCGAAGTGAAACGCCGTGCTGGGCAACAGCATCAGCGTCGAGAACACCATGATCGAGCGCAGCGAGTAGAAAAACTCGCGCCGCATCTGGCTGCCGGGCGCGCGTTGTTCGCGAATCTGGCGATTGCGCAGCGGGCGGGCAAGCGCCAACCACATGATCAGCCAGAAGCCGATCGAGAAGATAATGTAGCGGATCGTGTCGCCCAGCATCTGGTTGCGCCAGTAGGTGGGCAGTCCGGCAAGAAATTCGGTCGTTGTCATATTTCAGCCTCCGGTTGGTCGGATGGCTGCTCAATCGATCATGGGGGCTTGCACGTCTCGCCGATGCCTGTGGCGGCTGGCCGATTCCGGAATCAGCGAGGATTTTCGACAATCGGCGAGGAATCGGGCGGCGAGCAATCGCGCGGCGAGGAATCGGCTTCGGCACGGCGGCGGTATTCGGTCGGGGTCAGGCCGGTCGCCTCGCGGAACGCGCGGTTGAAGGGTCCGAGCGAACCGAACCCCAGGTCGAAGGCGATGCTGGCGATGGTTTGGTAGCCGCCATTTTGGTCGGTCAAGGCCGAACGAGCGGCCTCGATCCGGCGTTGATTGACGAAGGCCGTAAAATTGCGCTGGCCGAGGTTATCGTTGATCAGGCGTCGAAGCCTGTGTTCGGGGATACCGACTTCCTGCGCGAGTAGCCCCACCGTCAGCCCTTCGCGCCGCCACGCTTTTTCGCCGTCCATAACGGCATTGAGACGCGCAAGCGCGCCGGCATCTGCATCGCTGATCCTTGCGTCGCGATCTGCGGCCATGGCGACCGCCGTCCGTCCGAACAGCGCTTCGCGCGCTTCGAGGAGAATGGCGGCACCGCCGATGCCGAAAAGCGCCTGCAGTCCGCCGAGCGCCGGTTCATACCAATCGGCGTCTATGCCCATGATCTGCCCGATCTGCACTGCGCTGACGACGATAGCGATAGAAGATACACCGACCAGAAACGGCCCGCGAAGGCGGCGGCGCGATTCCACGAGGTCGTTGCGCCACGAATGCGCGACAACGAACAGCGCGTGGGCCGCCAACAGGACTCCGATGGCATTGTGGAGACCCCAGACGAGCGCTCGTGAAAACATCCCGCCATAGGTGCCCAAAGCGCCAAGCAGCGTCAGCACGATCGCCGGAAGCCAGCCGAGCAGCGCAGGACGTCGGTCTTCGAAGAGCGTGACGACGAACAGCCAGAAATAGCCCGCGCCGCCGATTTGGATCAGCCAGATGGCGTACGTAAACGGCTCGAATATCGGCCGAAGCGGCCGAAAGACGTTCAGGGTGAAACAGATATTGCTCAGGAAGAACATGACCGTCGCCCAGCGCAACGCCGCATTCTCTGTTTTGCGGGTGACAGCGATAGCGATCGCCAGTTGTGCGCCGACGGCGATACCACGCAAAAGGAGTTCGACGGTTTGCGCGTCGGTCACAGCCAGCCCTCGGCCCGATACCATGCCGCCGTTGACGCCAGCCCCGCCGCCGTCGCGATCTTCGGGGTCCACAGCGCGGCGGGCGGACGCCTGACCGGGTCGATTACCCAGTCGGGATGGCAGAAATAGGCAGCGCGGTCGGCGGTGAGTTTGGCTTTGGGGCCGCGCAGGGCGTGGTCGATCTTCGCGCCGACGCGCACGAGCGCGGCAGGCAGCGGGATCGTCACGACCTTGCGTCCCACCGCCGAACCGATGGCGCGTGCGAAATCGGCGTGGCTCCAGCCGGTCGGCATGGCGTCGTCGGCTTCGTAGAACGTATGGGTAGCCTCGCTCTCAGCGAGTGCCACGATCAGCCGGGCGAGGTCGTCGGCGTGGATCACCGACATGCGACCCCCGGGGGGCAACGGCACGACCCCCCACTTGGCGAAGCGGAACAGCTCCAGATTGTCGGTATCGCCGGAGCCGTAGATTGCGGGCGGGCGGACGATGCGCCAGTCGAGCACAGAGGCGACAACCGCATCCTCGGCGGCGCGCTTCGACGCCCCGTAGTTCGACAGCTGCGGCTCGCGCGCGGCGAGCGACGAGACATGCACGAAGCGCTTGCCCGCCGCCGCGTCGATCATCGCGACGGTGCCGAGCCGGTTGCCGGTGTCGAACGTCGCGGCATCGCCGTTCACGACGCCCGCGACATGGATGACGGCGTCGGCGCCTTCGCAAAGCGTCGCCAGTGACGCCGCATCGTCCAGTGAACCTGCCACCCACTCGACCCCCTCGCGCGGCAGTTGCGGCTTGCGGGTCAGCGCACGAACGGTATGTCCCGACTCCAGCGCCCTGCGCAAGACATGGCCGCCGAGGAAGCCCGTCGCGCCGGTCAACGCGATGATCACAGCAGAACCATATGATCGCGGTGCACCATCGCAGCGCGCGGGGTGTGGCCCAGCACGTCTTCGATGGCGGCGCTTTTCAGACCCGCGACTTTGATTGCCTCTTCGGAATCATATTCGGACAGGCCGCGCGCGATGGCAGTGCCGAGCGGTCCGACGATATCCACGACATCGCCCCGCGCGAACTTGCCGGTCACCGAGCGCGCGCCCGCAGGCAGCAGGCTCGCCCCCTTGGCCAGCGCGCTGGCGGCACCTGCATCGACCTCGATCTCGCCCTTCACGGTCAGCCGCCCGGCAAGCCAGGCCTTGCGCGATCGCGCGCGCCGGTCCGCGACGAAAATCGTGCCCGCGCCATCGGCCACACGCGCCAGCGGATGCGGTTCATATCCCGACACGATCACCAGATCGACGCCGCTCGAGGTTGCGATCTTGGCCGCGGCAATCTTGGACGCCATGCCGCCCGATCCCATGCCAGATGCCGATCCGCCGGTGGCGAACCCCTCGATCCGTGCGTCGATGCGCTCGACCCGCGCGATGCGAGTGGCGCTCGTGTCGCGCGACGGGTCGGCGGTGTAGAGCCCGTCGACATCGGACAGCAGGACGACCTGACCGGCGCCCGCGACCTGTGCAATGCGTGCGGCCAGCCGGTCGTTGTCGCCGAAGCGGATTTCCTCGGTCGCGACGCTGTCGTTCTCGTTGATGACGGGCACGACGCCCAGCGACATCAGCCGGTCGAGCGTCGCGCTCGCATTCAGATAGCGCCGCCGGTCCTCGAGATCGTCGAGCGTGACGAGAATTTGGGCCGCCGTCAGCCCGTGGTCGCCGAGCAGTTCAGCCCAGCATCCCGCAAGCGCAATCTGCCCAACCGCCGCCGCCGCCTGCGCATCTTCGAGCGTCCCGCGTCCCCCCTTCGCCAGCCCCAGCCGTCGAGCACCCAGCGCAATCGCACCCGATGAGACAATGGCAACCTGTTGGCCGTTAGCGATCCGCTCGGCGATATCGGCAACCAGCCCCGCGAGCCATTCGCGCCGCACTGCGCCGCTCGCATCCACGAGCAGCGATGAGCCAACTTTGACGATCAGGCGAGGGACAGGGGCGGAGGCCATGGTCGGCGGTTAGCGGGCTGCGGGGAGAGGGGCAACGGCGGCGCTTGGCGCCTTTATGATAGAGCGTGTATTGTTAGCGCTATCATTTGGCGATACTGTATTCGCGACAGGTTGAGCAAATCAACGACGGAGGGTGCGATGAAGGTCGCAATGATATGGGTGAGTGCCGGTATCTGGCTGGCGGCAACGCCGATGCCAGGTCGTGCCGCCGACCGGCCGCTCGCCGGAAGCAACCCGATCATCCGTGACAAATTCACGGCCGACCCCGCGCCCATGGTCGTGGGCGATACATTGTACCTGTATGTCGGACATGACGAAGCGCAGCGCGACGAGATGTTCAACATGCGCGAGTGGCTGGTCTATTCGACCAAGGACATGAAACGCTGGACCGATCACGGCCCGATCATGAAGGTCGCGGACTTCAAATGGGCTTTGAAGGACGCCTGGGCTTCGCAAACCATCTACAAGAATGGGCGCTACTGGTTCTACGCCGCCGTCGAGCACGACAACACCCATCCGGGTAAGGCAATCGCCGTGGCAGTCGCCGACACGCCGACGGGGCCATTCACCGATGCAAAGGGCTCGGCCCTGATTACCAACCAGATGACGCCGAAGGGGACTCACAGTTGGGAGGACATCGACCCGACGGTTTTTACCGACGATGATGGCACGACCTGGATCGCCTGGGGCAACCGGCAATGCTATATCGCAAAACTGAAGCCGAACATGGTCGAGCTCGACGGTCCGATCACCGAGATCACGCCGCCGTTCTTCGAAGAGGGACCCTGGCTGCACAAACGGGGCAAAACCTATTATCTGACCTATGCTTCGCTCGACCGGCGTACCCAGCGAGACGAACACGTCTCCTACGCGACGGCACCCTCGATCGAAGGTCCTTGGACACCCCGGGGGCTGCTGACCGGCTCGGGGCGCTACAGCTTTACGATTCACCCGGGCATCGCCGCGTTTCGGGGAAAATGGTATCTCTTCCTTCATAATGCGGACCTTGCCGTCGGCGATCAGCACGGTGCGATCGGCCGGCGTGCCGTGACGGTTCACCCGCTGACCTACAACAAGGACGGGACGATGCGGCCGGTAGTCCAGAAGGACGCAGGGGTGTCGGCGACCCTGCACACGACAAGGACCGGACGATGAAGCGATCGATCCTCTTCGGGTGGAACACGTCAATTTACCGTCCCAGCTTTGGCTCTACGATAATGTAAATGCTCGTCGTCGTGCCGATATTGACCGCTTCGTGCCAGGCGATGCCGTCGCTCCACCAGCTGCTGCCGCTCTTCAGCTCGCGGATTTTGATGCCGCTGGCATCGGTGATCCGCATCGTCCCGCCTTCGATAATGTAGCCCCAGTGCGGCAGGTGGAAATGGCGTTCGTGGCCGCCACCCGGGGGAAAGGTGCAGCGAGCGGCGCGCAGTGCGGCGTTCTCGAACAGCGGTTCGCAGACGGTCTTGCCATGCCACTTGGCGTCGAACGCCGTGGGCAGCGGCGGGGCGGGGGGGGCGGACTGCGCCGGTCCAATCGCGATTGCCGCGATGGCGCAGGCGGTTACGACACTAATCAGCCGCCACATAAATCCAAGCTTCGACACCCGCTTCCCCGATTGCAACCGCAACAGCAACACGGCGGTAATCTTCGCCCTCGAACGCGTCCAGCCGCGGCCAATGGGCGGGCAGGTCTGATGACGTAAAGACCTGCACGGCGACGCTTCCCGCATCGGTGTCGAGGACCAGCGCCGGGTAACCGCCTGTCGCCGCCCAGCCTTCGTTGACCAGACGTCCCCGGACAGTGCCATTCGTCCAGTCGCCGGCGAGGCCGTCGAGTTGGTCATGATTCGGCTTGCCCGGCGCAAGCGTGCCGTAGACCGCGAGGCGTGCGTTGATACCGTTCATCGCAGCTTCGCGATCCCCAGTCCGTCGGCCTTCGCCCGGTCGCGCACCGATTCCTCGCTGCGGGTCAGCGCCTTGGCGATGGCTTTCAGCGCCATGCCTTTCTTTGCCAGCGTATGGAGCTTCTGGATTTCGGCGGGCGTCCACGGCTGGCGGTGGCGTTCGAAACGGGCCTCGCTCATACCGGCGACCATTCCCCTTCGGTCTCGCCCGCATCGCGTGCAACTTGCTCGGGCATCGGGATAGCGTCACTCAGCCGGTCGAGAACGGCTTCGATTCCCGTACCCGCCGCGCCCGACAGCGGCATGATTTCGCACTTGGTCGCGCGTTTCAGCTTGGCGGTAATCGCCTTTATCTCGGACGCGTCGAGCGCGTCGACCTTGTTCAGGCCGATCACCTCGGGCTTGTCGATCAGGCCCGCGCCATAGATGTCGAGTTCCTTGCGCACCGTGCGCCACGCCTTGACCGGATTGTCGCCGGTCGCGTCGATCAGGTGGAGCAGCACGCGGCACCGCTCGATATGGCCAAGGAACCGGTCGCCGATCCCCGCGCCATCGGCCGCACCCGCGATCAGGCCGGGAATGTCGGCAATGACGATCTCGCGGTGGTTGTGGGTGGCGACGCCCAGCTGTGGGCGGACGGTCGTAAAGGGGTAGGCACCTACCTTCGCCTGCGCATTGGTGACCGCGTTGATGAAAGTCGATTTGCCCGCATTAGGCAGGCCCAGCAGCCCGACATCGGCGAGCAGTTTCAGCCGCAGCCAGACCCACGCCTCTTCGCCCGGCCAGCCGGTGCCGTGTTGGCGCGGTGCGCGGTTGGTCGAGGTCTTGTAGCTGGCATTGCCCCGCCCGCCGTCGCCGCCGCGCAGAAAGACACGCCGCTCGCCCGCTTTGGTGAAGTCCGCAAGGACATGTTCCTTGTCCTCGCTAAGCACCTGAGTGCCGACGGGGACGCGGATGATCAGATCCTTGCCGCCTGCGCCGGTCATGTTGCTGCCCGCGCCGCCCTTGCCGCGCGGCGCGCGGAAATGCTGGGTGTAGCGGAAGTCGATAAGCGTGTTCAGACCCGGCACCGCCTCGATAATGATATCGCCGCCCTTGCCACCGTTGCCGCCGTCGGGGCCACCATATTCGATGAACTTCTCACGCCGGAACGCGACCGCGCCGGGGCCGCCGGTGCCGGAGGACATGTAGATTTTGGCTTGGTCGAGGAAATGCATGTCAGACCTGCGCCATCCGTGCGATCACACCTGGCGACGCCATCAACTGCTTGTAGGCAATGTCGCGCGCGGCTCCGCGGGGGAGGCCCAGCGCGTCGGCCATCGGCTTTCCGAGCAGTGCATCGCCCAGCGCCATCAGGACGAGCGTCAGCGTGTCTTCGCGGATCAGGCCGTCCTCATTATCGTCGGCCAGTTCGTCCACCAGATGGTGGATCGCTGACAGTATCGGGTCGAGTGCGTCCTTGTTGCCCGACAAGATCATCCAGGTCGCAAGCGCGCCCGCGCCCTGCTGATCGAAGGCATCGAACGTCATATCGACGATCAGGCGCGGGTCGGCCTCTCCCCGGCGGGCGCTGACCACGGTTTCGGCAATGCTGTCGCAGACCGCTTCAGCAAGCATCGCCGCCAGCGCCTTCTGCAAGCCCAGTGCGGAGCCAAAATGGTGAAGCACGTTTGCATGGGTGCGCCCGACGCGGGTGGCCACGGCCTTCAGCGTGACGGCCTGCGGTCCTTCTGTAATGAGGATGTCGCGCGCCGCATCCAGTGCGGCGGTGCGGCTTTCATCCGGCGTCAGTCTTTTTCGTTCTATTGACATGAATGTAAGTAAGCTCTAATTCCGTGTTCAAGAAGGAGCCTCTAGCATGGCGCAGCGCGACAAGACACCTGTTGACCTCACCATCACCCCCCGCGACCGGCGGTTCGGGCGCGAGCTGGCGCAGAAGCGCTGGTGGCTGGGCGGCGATCCGATCGGTTCGGCCTATCACAATGCGCTCTCGATCACCTTTCCGCGGGGGGAAGCGTTCTTCGTCGAATCGGTAAAGGCGTTCCGCGACGGGGCCAGCCCGAAGCTTGCCGCCGAGATCCGGGCGTTCGTCACGCAGGAAGTCATGCACAGCCGCGAGCATGTGTCGTTCAACAAGCGCGTCACCGATGCGGGGTACAAGATCGACCATCTGGAACAAGTGGTCGCCGATAGCCTGGAGCTGACCAAGAACCGCCCGCAGATCCTGAATCTCGCGGTCACGATGGCGCTTGAACATTATACCGCGATGATGGCGCACCAGATGCTGAAGGACCCCAAAGCGTTTGCCGGGGCCGATCCCGAGCTGTCGAACATGTGGAAATGGCACGCGATCGAGGAGATCGAGCACAAGGGTGTCGCGTACGACACCTGGCTGCACGCGACGCGCGACTGGACGCGGGGCAAGCGCTGGAAGGTCAAGGCGATCATGATGCTGATCGTGACCAAGAATTTCTGGACCAAGCGGTGGGAAGGGACGCTCGACCTGCTCGCGCAGGACGGCATTACCGGCTGGCGCGCGAAAGCGCGGCTGGCGTGGTATCTGTTTGGCAACCCCGGCCCTGTGCGGCGGTTAGCGTTGCCGTGGATTGCGTACTTCCTGCCGGGCTTTCACCCGTGGAACCACGACGACCGGCCGTTGATCGGGAAGTACGACAGCGATTATGCGGCGGCCAACTTGCCGCAGCCCGCGCTCGCCGCCTAAACGTCGGGGCATGATTGCCCCGACAATAGCTCCAACGCTGACCACCGACCGCCTGATCCTGCGCGCCATCACGATGGCGGACTGGGAACCCTATGCGACGATGTGGGCGGACCAGCGCGTCACGACCTTTATCGGTGGACAGCCCCGCACCCGCGATGTGGCCTGGCCCAAGTTCGGGCAGGCCGTCGCGATGTGGACGCTGGTCGGCTATGGCAATTGGGCGGTAATCGACCGGGCGGACGCGACGTTTCTGGGCGTCGCGGGCCTGTCGGACTTCAAGCGCGGCATCGCCGAGATGGACGCCTTCCCCGAAGCCGGATGGGCGTTTGCCGCCGCCAGCTGGGGCAGGGGCATCGCGAGCGAGACCATTGCTGCCGTGACCGGCTGGGCGGATGCAGCGGGCCTGACGGAGACGCGCTGCATGATCGACCATGCCAATGTCGCCTCGGCCAAGGTGGCCGAACGTTGCGGCTATGTCTCCTTCGCCGAACTGCCGGGCGAGCGGACCGCGTTCAGGCGGACGCTCTAGGCAGCCAACGCCATCGACGGCGTCAGCGCCAATGCATAGGTCTTGCAGGGCACGATCGCCGCCCGCGCGCGGCAGGCGCGTTGCTCGACAACACCCGTGGGGGCAAAGCCCAGCTTGCGCAGGACGCGACCCGAAGCCGGGTTGTCGATGAAGTGCCCCGACACCAGCCGGTCGATGCGCAGCGAGTCGCGGGCGGCAGCCACCACGGCGCGGCCGGCCTCGGTCGCATAGCCGCGGCCCCAGTGCGATGGGACGATCCAATAGCCCAGCTCGCTGTCGCCGCCTTCGTCCTCAGCGCGATCGGCGATGCTGACGCCGCCGATCAGGCGCGGCGTGCCCCCAGCGTTATTGGGCGTACGGAGGAAGACGAGCAGGTCGACCTCATGCGCCGAGCGCTCGCGGCCGAGGTAGTCGACGGCATCGTCGAGCCGATAGGGCCAGGGTGCCTTGGCGAGCGTCATGACGACGTCCTCGCGGGCGAACGCCTCCGTCAGGGCGGGTGCATCGTCGATCCAGCCGGGCCGGAGCAGCAGATTTTCGGTTCTTATGAACACCTTGTCTCTCCTTGGCGCGCCGCTAGCCCCTAAACGTGACGGGTCTGCGACAGTTGCTTCAGGGAGATAATAAAAAGGGAGCTCGGGGGTGACCCTTACTCCCTGCGGTCCGGCACGCCAGACCTTCGGGTCACCCTTGAGGCGACCCGTATTCCGGACCGCCGGTTATTCGGCCGCTGCCGCCATAATAGTGTCCACCGACACATACTTTCGGCCCAGCTTGCCCTCGTGGAACGCCACGCGGCCCTCGACGAGCGCGAACAGCGTGTGATCCTTGCCGAGGCCGACATTGCGGCCCGGCCAGACGCGGGTGCCGCGCTGACGGACGAGGATGTTGCCGGCCAGCGCATGCTCGCCGCCGAACTTCTTGACGCCCAGGCGACGACCGGCCGAATCACGACCGTTACGCGATGAACCGCCAGCTTTCTTATGTGCCATCTAAGTTACTCCGCGGTCTTCTTGGCGGCCGGCTTTGCAGCGGCCTTCTTGGGTGCAGCGGCCTTTTCGGCCACGGGTGCTGTTTCGACCTTGGCGGCTTCGGCCTTCGGGGCCTTGGCAGCCTTGGGTGCAGGTGCAGCAGCCGCTTCGGCTTCGACGGCAACAGGTGCAGTCTCGGCAGGCGCTGCTTCCTTCGCCGGCTTCGCCTTCTTCTCGGCCGCGCCGATGCTCACGATCTGAAGGATCGTGTGCTGCTGGCGATGGCCGTTCTTGCGGCGATAGTTATGGCGACGCTTTTTCTTGAAGACGATGACCTTGTCGGCCTTTGCCTGCGCGATGATTTCGGCGGCGACCGTCAGGCCGGTTTCGCCGGTGCTGGTCAACAGCACGTCGCCCAGCATGATGCGCGCGCCGGCCTCGCCGTCCATGCGATCGACGACGATCTTGTCTCCTGCGGCAACGCGATACTGCTTGCCGCCCGTGCGCACGATTGCGAACATGGCTCTCACTTTAAGTCAAAAGGTGTTATCCCGAGGAGCGAACCCGCCGGGAAAGACGGTGCCGATACGGGCGAGGGGTGCGTCTGTCAAGGCGAACGAACTGCCAAAAGAGGCCCTAAAGTAACAACGTCCAGTCTAAA
The DNA here is from genome assembly GCA_038228865.1 of Sphingomonadales bacterium. Classification (GTDB taxonomy): domain Bacteria; phylum Pseudomonadota; class Alphaproteobacteria; order Sphingomonadales; family Sphingomonadaceae; genus Sphingomonas_O. The sequence goes on from JBBROX010000012.1 coordinate 98,275, forward strand.
CCGCCCCGGTTTTGACACCTTCGTCACCCTGACGATGTGGCCGGCCGCCTGATTGCGAATCGGTCATGCCCCGCTGTCTGAATGGTCCGCGGTCTGTGGGACAGGGGTTTATCGCGCGGGCGGAGCCGCCATGGTGGTGGTAAAAGGCGATCGCCTGAGCGTTCAGCAGTATCTCGACAAAGTCCGAGCGAAGTACGCCGCGTGAGCATGCCCGACCACAGTTGCCGCCGGGTGCGAGTTAGCAGTTTAGCCGCCGTCCGACACTATCTTTGTCTCCACCGGCCAACGCAGCGCGCAAATATACCACACGCAATATTTCAACGTTCTCGCCTCGTGTTGCTTCAAAGCCACACATTTCTTGCAATCGATTAGCCCTATGCCACGCAATCTTGCATCCAGCCGCGTCCGTCTGCATTTTCCTCCGCCGGGGCACTATCACGTGCACGAAAAAAAGACGGGGTGGACCAATGACTTCCTATCGCGCGACAATGCTCGCTTCGCTTTCGGCCATGGCGCTGGTGACGGTACCGGGCGTTGCCCTGGCACAGGCCTCGCAGGCCGCTCCCCAGGCGGCAGAGGACGCGCCCAAGGGTGACGACATCGTCGTCATCGGCACGCGCCGTACCGACCGTTCGTCGATCAATTCAGCTTCACCGATCGACGTCATCGGAACCCAGGAACTCTCGACCCAGGCAGCCTCGAACCTGCTTGATGTGGTTAGGAACATCGTGCCGTCGCTCAATGTGCCGTCGAATACGATTTCGGATGCCTCGACCTTCGTGCGCTCACCCTCGCTGCGCGGCCTGCCGGCCGACAACGTTCTGGTCATGATCAACGGCAAGCGCCTTAACCGTTCTGCGCTGGTCCAGGTCTATTCCGGCGGCGACACCGGACTTGGCTATGGTTCGCAAGGCGCCGATATCAGCTCGATCCCGTCGATCGCTATCAGCAACCTACAGGTTCTCCGTGACGGCGCGACCGCGCAATACGGCTCCGACGCAATTGCCGGCGTGATGAATTACGGCGTTCGCAGAGAAAAAAGCGGGATCGAACTCCAGGGTCGCTACGGCCAATACTATCGCAATGGTGATGGCAAGAGTTACCAGATTGCCGGCAATGCCGGCTTCGGCCTGGGCGAACGCGCGTTCGTCAACGTTTCGGGCGAATATTACGACGATGGCCAGACCAGCCGCGGTGTGACCCGGCCGACGGCGCTGGCATATGCGACGAATAATCCGTCGAACGCCGGACAACTGCCCTTCTATCCGCTGCCCGCGCAGATCTGGGGCAATTCGCCTGGCAGCGGCTGGAAGATCCTGGTCAACAGCGAACTTGAGCTTTCGGACAATGCGAAGTTCTATGTGGTCGGCAACGCCGCGCACAGCAAGGCCAGCCAAAGCTTCAACTATCGCGCGTCGACTGCCGCGATCCTCGATTCGACCGGCACCACGCTGCACCCCACGCGGCAGGCTGGCGATATCGTGCTGTGCCCGCGCGATTTCCTGAATTACAACCCGGTCCCAGGTGCCGACGCTAACGGCTGCTCGACCACGCAGGATCCCTATTTCCGCAATCTCTATCCGGCCGGTTTCACCCCGATTTTCGTCGGGACTGTAAACCAGCTGTGGGGCGTGGCCGGGATCAAGGGTTCTTTCGGCGACCTGACCTATGACGTGTCGGTATCGAGCAGCCGCAATACGCTCGACCTCAGCATGTACAATTCGCTCAACACGGCGTTCAGCCCGAACAATCCGGCCTCGGCAGCGCCCTACAACACGGCGACGCAGACCAGCTTTAACTTCGGTCGGCAGGCGCAGAAGGAAACCAACGCCAACCTCGACCTGACGTATCCGGTCGAAGTCGGCTTCGCCAAGCCGATAACATTGTCGGCGGGCTTCGAATACCGCAAGGAAACCTACCAGCTCACTGTGTCGGACTTCCAGGGCTACGCCCAAGGTGGCGCGTCGGGCTATGGCGGGGTTAGCCCCAGCCAGGCCGGGACCTGGAGCCAGAGCAACGTCGCGGTCTATGCGGGGGCGGAGACCGACATCCTGCCCAACTGGACTGTCGGCATTGCAGGCCGATATGAGCATTACAACACCTTTGGTGCGGCCACTGTCGGCAAGATCAACACCCGGTTCGAATTCATCCCGGGCTATGCAATCCGTGGCACGGTCGGGACAGGCTTCCACGCTCCGTCGCCCGGCCAGCAGCATAACTCGACCCTGACCACCAACTTTGTCAACGGCAACTCGATCCAGACCGGGACCTTCCCGGTCGATAGCCCGGCGTCGATCTATTACGGTTCGAAGGCGCTGAGCCCGGAAAAATCGACCAACTTCGGGGTTGGGTTCACCGCCGAGCCGATGCGTGGACTGACCTTCACGGTCGACTATTACAATATCAAGGTTCGGGATAAGATCTTCGTTACCCAGTCCTTTACGGTCACGGCAGCGGACCTTCTGGCGAGTCCGACACTGAACACGATCTTTGGCGGCCAGGCCGGCGGCAATGTCAGCTACTTCACCAATGGCCTCTCCACCCTCACCCAAGGGGTCGACGTGGTGGGGACCTATGCCACCGATGCCTTTGGCGGGAAGCTCAACCTGTCGCTGGCCTACAATCACAACAACAACAAAGTGACCAGGGCGAACGCCAACGTGATCAACGGGGCGCAGATCGCCAATATCCGCAACCTGGCACCGCGCGATGTTGCACACTTCACGGCGAGCTACTCGAACGGTCCCTTCAGCCTGACTGCCCGCGAGAATTATTATGGTTCGTGGGTTAACGCGACCGACTATGGTAACAGCGCAGGCACAGCCGGATCCAATGGTGGACCGCTGCAGCGCTTCGGGGCCAAGACAACCACCGACCTCGATCTGACCTACAATGTGTCGAAGGAACTGGCAGTCTCTGTGGGGGCGAACAACCTGTTCAACACCTTCCCGGACAAGCTCAATTCCAACTCGATCGGGCTGTTCCCGGTTGTCGGCGGCAGCGCAGACGGCCAGGTTTATCCCCGTAACGGCGGGCCGTTCGGCCTGAACGGCGGATTCTGGTATGCCCGGGTTCGCGTAAAATACTAAGGGCAGGGCGGGCCGTTTCCGATTAGGAACGGCCCGCACGGCACAAAGAAAAGGGGTGGCCCTCCACGCGAGGGCCGCCCCTTTTGCATGCCGTACCGGCCGATCAGTGCTTCCGCACAGCCTTCAACGGATACTTCACCCCGTCGAACTCATCGAACATCCCCGAAATGCCGGGATGCTCGACCGGTTCGTCGCTGTCGTCGGGCACCAGATTCTGCTGGCTGACATAGGCGACATAGCTGCTCTCCGCATTTTCGGCGAGCAAGTGGTAGAACGGCTGGTCCTTGCGTGGGCGGATCGCTTCGGGGATCGATTCATACCATTCTTCGCTGTTGGCAAAGACCGGATCGACGTCGAAAATGACGCCGCGAAACTCGAAGTGGCGGTGCTTCACGATTTCGCCGATCCCGAAACGCGCTTTGGAAATTTCAGGCGCGATGGCGGGGCGGGCGGGCGTGCGGTCATGCTGCGGCGCAATGTTCATGCGTACAATCTAGGGGCTCCGTCGCAATAGACAAGCGGTGCCTTGGCAAGTTGGGATCGAGCCGCTATGCGCCGCGCTTCGATCTCGCCGGTGGCCCTGTTTGCGGGGTGCCGACCTCTGCGGAGAGGTGGCTGAGTGGTCGAAAGCACCGCACTCGAAATGCGGCGTGCCCGTGAGGGTACCCAGGGTTCGAATCCCTGCCTCTCCGCCATGGACCCCCAGCACAGGTCTCCCGATCAGGGGCTGCCCGAACCTGTGGCGGGTTTGCGCCGTTTCCTCAGCCTAAACCGCCGTACCGCCACCCATTGGTCAGCGAACAGGGCCGATTCCGGGCGGCGTTTGTCGCGTCGTCTCTGCGCCTTCGAAGATCGGTGCGGTTTCCCTGTTATTGGGTGATAACAGGGAATTTCGTGGAAAATGATGGCATTTGCAGGGCATATCAGGTGAATACCGATGGGCTGCGTGCAGAAAATGCCCGGTTTTCCGTGACATGCTGTCCCCAAAAACCACTTTCCTGTTATCGTCCGGAACAGGGATTTAATGGTGCCGGAACAGGCGATTTAACGCGCGGGATCAGGAGATTTAGCGAATTAACAGGGAAAACAGGAAACCGCGTTTACGACCATCGAAGCGCTGTGCGCTGATCCTCCCAGTCGAGCGGGATCTTGCTTTGCATCAGCGTCTCGAGATTGAGGTGGCGGGGCTGGCGACCGGTCAGGATATCCGCCTGAATACGCGGTGACAGAAATGCGAGCCGGAGCAGGTCGCGGGCATAGGATGAGGATGGTGCCGCGACGATCATCGGCTGTGTGCTGGACCCGTCGATCATTGCGTGGGCGCGTCGCAGCGCGGCGATCAGCTTTGCGTCGGGTCGCGCTTCATCAGGCGCGCCGACCTCAATTGTGCGACGACCGCCGCGGACGGCAAAAGTGGCTGGCAGGCGGACGACGATCGCATCGAGCTTCCGATCATGGCTGACCATCTCCGCTGCCACAGCCGAGCGATCCAGATCCTCCGAGCACGCGGCCGCCAACCGATAGATGATCTCATTCCTGCCGAGCTGGACGCGCCGTAGATGCGCCAGCGGTTGTTCGACGCGGGGCAACATCTGGCGAAGGTGTTTGTCGACGAGCGCGTCGAGAGCCGCAGTCGGCATTCGCCGCAGCACGCCGTCATCGCGGTCGCTGCCGCCGCGCTGCAAGCTCGATGAGACGTAATAGCGATATGTTCGGCCTTTGCTGCCCCGCGAGAAGGCGGGGCTCATCGGCTGGCCATCGGCGTCGAACAGCCGACCGACCAATGGTGCCCGCGCAACGGCATGCTTTACCTTTGCCCTGCGGCGAACAGCATTGGCATCAAGCGCGGCCTCTACCTCGCCGAACAACGCCTCATCAACGATGCCATCGTGCTGACCATCATAGCTGCGGTCGCGGTGCACGATGCGGCCGAGATAGGTCGGGCTGCGCAGCAAGTGGAACAGCGCGCCGCGGCTGAACGGCAGCCCGCCGATTGCGCGGCCTTTTGCGGTCACCTGTGCCTTCGACCGGATCCCCGTCGTCTCGAGATCGCGCGCGAGCGCGTTGACGCTGCCAAGATCGAGGTAGCGCCGGAAGATGTGTCGGACCGTCTCCGCTTCTGTCTGGTTGACGCGCAGGACCCGGTGGCCCGGATCCGGCAGGTCGTAGCCCAGCGGCACGATACCGCCCATCCACATGCCTTTTGCTTTTGACGCCGCAATCTTGTCGCGGATGCGCTCACCGGTGACCTCGCGCTCGAACTGGGCGAAGGACAAGAGCACGTTGAGCGTCAGCCGCCCCATTGAGGATGTCGTATTGAAGGACTGGGTCACGCTGACAAAGCTGGTCCCCTTGGCATCTAGGAGCTCAACGATACGGGCGAAGTCGGCAAGGCTGCGGGTCAGACGATCGATCTTGTAGACGACGATCACATCGACCAGCCCGCCATCGACGTCAGCAAGCAGCTGACGCAGTGCCGGACGCTCCATGGTCCCACCCGAGAACCCGCCGTCATCGTAGCGCACAGCAGATGCGCGCCAGCCTTCGCTCGCCTGGCTCAGGACATAAGCCTCGCCTGCCTCACGCTGCGCGTCGAGACTGTTGAACCCTTGCTCCAGCCCCTCGTCGGAGCTCTTGCGCGTGTAGATCGCGCAACGGATGACGGGTGGCTTCATATCTCGCGCAGTCCGAAGAAGCGGGGACCGTTCCAGCGACTGCCGGCGATGGCAGTGGCGGCCGCCGACAGGCTCTTGAACCGCTTGCCGTCCCACTCAAAGCCGTCGGTCACGACCTCCACGCGTACCTCACGGCCCTGCCACTGGCGCTTGAGTACGGCGCCAATGCCGAGGTGCAGGCCTTCGGCGCGCGTCGCGCCTTTCAACCGCAGCAGGCGCCGTGTGTCCGGATCGAGGCCGCCATATGCCTCAGCCTGCACCCGCCATGCGAGCAGCTGTCGCATGAGGGCGACAGACCGAAGCGGCGGCGGCGCACCGTGCCGCCCCCGCCAGAGTGTGCGAAGCCCTTCGAGGTCGGCCGCGGCGATGATCGCCATCTGGTCTGCGACGTTCA
>JBBROX010000013.1:0-96123 GCA_038228865.1 Sphingomonadales bacterium
CCTGCACCCGCCATGCGAGCAGCTGTCGCATGAGGGCGACAGACCGAAGCGGCGGCGGCGCACCGTGCCGCCCCCGCCAGAGTGTGCGAAGCCCTTCGAGGTCGGCCGCGGCGATGATCGCCATCTGGTCTGCGACGTTCATGCCCGGCTCGCGCGGTAGCGACGCACGCCGTCGATCTTTTCCGACGTGATGCCCAGTCCACGCTTCTTGCGGGCTCCTGCCATCGCACCCCGGATCGAGTGGTGCTGCCAACCGGTGGCCACCATCATCTCGGCCAAGGTCGCCCCGGACGGTGTTGCGAGCAGCCCTTCAAGCTGCTCCAGTCTGGTGGGCAGCTTCGCTACGGTTTTGTCCGCGGCGGCGGGGCGTTTCGCGCCCGCCTCGATTGTCGTCGTCGTTGTCGCTGCAAGGCGTTTTGTCTCTGGAATGCTCATGACCTGTTTCCGTTGCGGCGAGAAAGTCGCCGCTACCGAGGCAAGCCGGCGTCGCCGGGTGCGGGTACCAATGCTCACCTTCGCGGGACAGTCGAGCGAAAGTATCGCGGTCCTCCATTCTCGATGTGTGCTCAACCTGCTGCCTCTTGGCAGACGGTTTTGTCAGATCTGTGCGGCAGTTCCCGCCGAGCCTGATATAGCGCAGTTATGATCCGCAGATCGAGAGCCAAGCCCCCGAGCCCGTTTCGTGGGTTCAATTCGTCACCCGAGGTGATCCGCCTGGTCGTGCTGATGTACGTGCGCTTTCCGCTGTCATTGCGGAACGTTGAGGATCTGCTGTTCGAGCGCGGGATCGACATCTGCCACGAGACAGTGCGCATGTGGTGGAATCGGTTCGGCCCGATGTTTGCTGGCGACATTCGTCGCCAGAGGGTCAGCGCGATGCGCGGATTTCGGCATTGGCGATGGCATCTTGATGAGGTCTACGTGAAGATCAACGGCGTGACCCACTATCTGTGGCGGGCGGTCGATCACGAGGGTGAGGTCCTGGAATCCTATGTCACCAGGACCAGAGACAAGGCTGCCGCACTTGCCTTCATGAAGAAGGCCCTGAAGCGTCATGGCTCACCTGCGGCAATCGTCACTGATGGTCTTGGATCATACCAGGCTGCGATGAAAAAACTCGGCAACACCGACAGGCAGGAGGTCGGTCGGCACCTCAACAACCGGGTGGAGAACTCACACCTGCCGTTCCGACGACGGGAGCGGGCGATGCTCCGGTTCCGACAAATGAAGTCGTTACAAAAGTTCGTCTCGGTCCATGCCAATGTCCATAATCACTTCAATCTCGAACGCCACATCGTCGATCGCCAGACCTACAAAGAGCGCCGCATCGCGGCGCTCGCAGAGTGGCGGGTGATCGCCGCCTAACCCGCCAACATCAAAGAACCACCTCCATCGAAGAGAGACGAGTTCGCACAAGACTGACAGCTCCGACCGCAGGCCCGCAAAGCGACAGCTTTACTTTCATAGTCATACTAATAATTGCAGGATGCCATGCGTTTGGGACTTCGGGCGGCGGCGTGATCTACGCTTTTCCGGCCGTTGCCTCCGCGCAAGCCTCCGCAAAAAAAGGGAGGCAAGAATGATGAAGGATGAAAAGATCGCGGTTGTCGAGGCGCAGATCGAGGCGTGGAACACGAAGAACTGGACGGCCGCAGGCGAGATGTTCGCCGAGGACGGTGTCCTCCATTCGATGATGATCGAGCCCGTCACGGGCCGTAAAGAAATCGCGGAACGGATTGCGGCGCTCGGCGAAGGCACCGAGGAAATTACGCTCGACGTCCGCAATATCGGGCGCGTGGGTGACGTGGTGTTCGTCGAACGCGTCGATCGCTTTACCTACAAGGGCCACAAGGGGGCGGTGCCCGTAGTCGGCGTGCTCGAAATCGAGGGTGGCAAGATCACGGCGTGGCGCGAATATTACGACCGCGCGATGCTGGTGCGCGAAATGGGTCTGACCGAAGACTTCCACAAGTCGGGCGCGTGACGCGCCGTGGCTGACGACGGGCCGCACGCCGCGCCGCCTGAGCCCCACTACCCACGTCCGGTCGTGGCCTGGGGAATCGTCGCCGCGCTCTTCCTCGCCTATATCTTCTCGTTCATCGACCGCATGATCATCGGCCTGCTGGTCGAACCGATCAAGGCCGATCTGGGGCTGAGCGACACCCAGATCAGCCTGCTTCAGGGCATGGCGTTCGCCCTGTTCTTCACCCTCGCCGGCCTGCCGATCGGACGATTGATCGACCGCGCGCCCCGCATGCGCGTCGTTGCGGTGGGTATCGCGCTCTGGAGCATAATGACCGCCTTGTGCGGCACGGTGACGAGTTACTGGCAGTTCTTCGTTGCCCGCATGGGCGTGGGTGTTGGCGAGGCGGTGCTCTCGCCAGCCGCCTATTCGATCATCTCCGACAGTTTCCCGCGCCGTCGCCTGGGGCTGGCCATGGGGGTCTATGGCCTCGGCTCGGCGATCGGTGCCGGCCTCGCGTTCATGATCGGTGCCGTGGTGATCACCCTCGTCACTACGGCGGATGCGATCGTGCTGCCGCTGTTCGGCGTGCTGAAGCCCTGGCAGTTTGCCTTTATCTGCGCGGGCCTGCCGGGCTTCGCGGTCGCCCTATTGTTTCTGCTCCTCCCCGAGCCTGCCCGTGAAGGGATTGCCGACCGCACGCCGCCACCGGTCGTCCCGCTGGGCGAAGTGATCGGTCATGTCGGCGCCCGCCGCGGGCTGTTCTGGTCGATCTTCCTCGGCGTTGCGGCGGTCAATTTCTCGGTGCTCGGTTCGGTCTCGTGGCTGCCGGCGATGCTGATCCGCGCGTTCGGACTCGAAATGGCCGAGGCGGGCTATCTGGCGGGCGCACTGCTGATTCTGGGCGGACTGATCGGCATGATCGGCGGCGGCATGCTGATGGACCGGTATGGCGAGGGGGCGCCGCACGCGCGGATGCGATTCTGCGCCTGGGCGACGCTTGCAGGCGCTGTGGGCGCAATCCTGTTTCCGCTGGTGCCTTCGCTCGGCGGCTTTGCGGTCGCCTTCACGCTGTTCTTCGCAGCGGCGGCGGTTACCGTGGGTGCCGCGCCTTCGGCACTCCAGCAGTTGACCCCCAACCGGATGCGCGCGACGGTTTCGGCAGGCTATGTCTTTGTGATCAACCTCGTCGGGCTCGGGCTCGGCCCGACGGCGACGGCGATGCTGGGGGACCAGCTGTTTCCCTTCCAATCGGGCATCCGTTACGCGATCGCGATCGTCGCGCCGCTGGGTTACCTGATTGCTGCGCTCTTCTTCTTCCGTGCCGCTTGGCTGGCTGCGGCGGAGTGGCGCTCGACCGGGGCCGCGACGCCCCGCTAGGTTCGTCAGCCCTGTAGGGTCGCCGGGGCAGGGGCCGAGCACCAACCAATTGCAGACAGTCCGGAACCCACCCAATGTCGCCGTTCCGGCGCGATCTTCTACGCGCCGAGCGTCAATTGCTCGAAGCGATCAAGGTGGAAGTCAGCGCTGCCGAACTGGTTCTCGATCATCGTGGCGCGTTTGAAATAATGGCCGATTGCGAGTTCCTGCGTAATGCCGATGCCGCCATGCGTCTGGATCGCGTTCTGCCCGACGAAATTGATCGAGCGCGACACCTTGGCTTTGGCCAGGCTCACCGCGGCCTTGCGTTCGGCGGCAGACAAATCGAGCTTCAGTGTGCCCATCAGCGTCATCGAGGCGATCTGCTCGACCTCGATGAACATGTCGGCCATCCGATGCTGAAGCACCTGAAACTTGCCGATCGGCACGCCGAACTGCTTGCGCTGTTTCGAATAATCGAGCGTGCCCTCGTGCAGCTTGCGGCTAATCCCGCATGCCTCGCCACACATGGCCACCGTTGCTTCATCGACGAGCGCTTCGATCAGGTCGATGCCGCCAGCCAGCAGCGCATCGCCCGGAATGGCCGCATTTTCGAAATAGATTTCCGAAGCCTGAAAGCCATCGACCGTCGGATAGTCGCGGCGAACGATGCCCGGCAGCTTCGCGTCGATCAGGAACAGCTCGACACCGTCGCGCTCGCGGACGCTGCCGCCAGTGCGCGCGGTCACCAGAAGATGTGTTGCCCACGGCGCCGCATAAACCACTGATTTATGGCCATTCAACACATATCCAGCGCCATCCTTCTTCGCGCTGGTTCTGAGGTTCGCAAGGTCATAGCGCCCTTGCGGCTCGGCGTAGGCGAAGGCGATCACCGCTTCGCCCGAAATGATCTGCGGGATGACGGCATCGGCCATCGCGCCGCCGACATGCTTCATCGCCCCGCCGCCGATCACGACCGTTTGGAGATAGGGCTCGATCGCGATCACCTTGCCCAGCTCTTCCATCATGATCATGTTTTCGAGCGCACCGCCGCCCAGCCCGCCGTGGTCCTCGGCAAAGGGCGCGCCCAAGATCCCAAGCTCCGTGGCCAAGGCGCGCCAGATGCCCGGATCGCGTCCCTCGGGGCTTGTCAGCATCTTTTTGCGTGTTTCAAAATCATAAGTGTCGGCAAGGAAGCGCGCGAGCGTGTCACGCAGCATGTCCTGCGTTTCGGTATAGCTGAAATTCATCGGTAATTCTGTCCTCTCGGGTGGCCCACCTGCGCGGCGGTGCCGTCACAATGTCAGAGCCCAAGCACCATCTTGGCGATGATGTTGCGCTGAATTTCATTCGAGCCGCCATAGATCGTCGTCTTGCGGACGTTGAAATAGGTGGGTGCCGCGCGGTGCGCATAATCGGGGCCGATCGGGTGCTCGTTGTCGCCTTCGCCAAAGCCGCGGAAATAGGGCGCGCCATAATGGCCGACCGCTTCAAGCGAGAGCTCCGTCAGCCGCTGCTGGATTTCGGAGCCCTTGATCTTGAGCAGGCTCGATTCTGGCCCCGGGCCCTTGCCGGCGCTTTCGCCGGCAAGGCTGCGCAGCTCGGTGAATTCGAGCGCGGTCAGGTCCATCTCAAGCTCGGCGATTTTGCGCCGGAAGAACGGGTTGGCGATCAGCGGCCGGTCACCGTCCATCTCGGCGCGCGCGATGGCCTTGACCTTTTCAACCCCGCGCTTCGAGGCAGCAACACCAGCAATACCTGTGCGTTCGTGCGCAAGCAGGAACTTGGCGCAGGTCCACCCCTTGTTTTCCTCGTAAACCCGGTTCTCGACGGGGACGCGTACGTCCTCCAGCCAGACTTCGTTGACCTCATGTTCACCGCCAAGCGTGATGATCGGGCGGACGGTGACGCCGGGCGATTTCATGTCGATCAACAGGAAGCTGATGCCTTCCTGCTGCTTGGCGTCATTGTCGGTACGGACAAGGAAGAAACCCCAGTCGGCATGTTGCGCCATTGTCGTCCAGGTCTTTTGCCCATTGACGATATAATGTTCACCTTCGGAGTCGTCGGACCGCACCGCTTTGGTGCGCAGCGACGCAAGATCGGAACCCGAGCCCGGCTCCGAATAGCCCTGGCACCACCAATCTTCACCCGAAAGAATGCGCGGGAGGAACTTCGCCTTCTGCTCGGGCGTCCCAAAGGTGTAGATCACCGGGCCGACCATCGACAGGCCGAAGGGCATCAGGCGGATGCAATCGGCACGCGCCGTTTCCTCGGACCAGATGTATTTCTGCGTCGGCGTCCAGCCGGTGCCGCCATATTCGACCGGCCATGCGGGAGCGACCCAACCCTTCTTTGCCAGAACCTTGTGCCAGGACAGAAAGTCCTCTTTTGCCAGCTCGTCGCCTTCATCCTGCTTGCCGCGGAGCGGTTCAGGATAGTTTTCGGCGATGAAGCTGCGCACTTCATGCTGAAAAGCAAGGTCTTCGGGGCTGAAATCGAGATGCACGGGGTTTCTCCATTATGTCAAAATTCTAGAGTGGCAGAGCTTCTAATTTGCCTCAACAATGCGCCAACTACCGACCGCTGATTTGCTTATCTGCCAGAACATGCAAGCGCTATAGGCAGACATGAGCGTGAAGATAGCCGGGCCGATGCGCAAGGCAAAGGCATCCCCATAGCGGGGCACGAACATGCCACTTATTGCGCGGCCGAGTGTCAGGCCCAGCCCCAGCCCGCGCCTGAACTCCTCAACGGTGGCGGATCGTTGTTTGGCGGCTACGTCTGCGCTAGCTAACCAGGCGCCTGCGTTCGCGGCGATGACGGTAGGGCCAGGCGACTTGATGTTCAGGACAACGAATCACGTGGTCAATTTCGTCAAGGTCGGCCATGGCCATGCGCTTGCGATCGATGCGCGAGTCATTGCACCGACGAAGAAAATGATAACGGTCCGCGGAGCGTTCCGGCGGGACGACGACGAACTGATTGCCGAGGCTACTGCTCAGCAGTTGCTGGTGCCATTTGGTCGGTGATATTGCCAACCTGCCGCCGGCGAGGCACCCTGTATCGGTCGTTCCATTTGCCGCGGACAATCATCGAAATGATCGAGTGCCAGCGCGTCTGATATTTGTCTACAATGCCGATGCCGGCATTGCCAAAGCCATGCTCGATGCGCTCCACAAGACGCTCTCGCCAAGCACTTACCCCTGCAGCTTGTGCGCCATCACATATGGTCGGGTTTCGATGAAGCCGCGCTGGCGAAGTTGGTTGAAGACCCTGCCTATGGAAGCTGTCTTTTACCACCGAGACGACTGCCCCTTCGAGCCCGGAGCGCTGCCGGCTATTTTGATCGAGCGCGAGGGCCAGGTGACGACACTCGTCGACTCGGCGCGGCTGAACCGCTTGCCCGATCTCGAGGCACTGATTGTCGAAATCGAAAAGCGCCTGCGTGAGGGCGCCGGTTCTTAATCTCCGACGAGAGCCGGTAAGCTTCCGACGAAGGCTGTCGGCCACGAGCAGCCAGTCGGCTCCCACCCGAGATGTTGCCGTTCCGGCGCCTCAGCGACGCTCCCAAAAGCCGATATGCCGCTTTGCGACGTTAGTGCGCCGCTGACCCTGACCGAACGCGGTCCATTGGCTTTGTTGCAAACAGCAAAACGAAGCGGTCGTAGGCTGCACTAGCCGGTAGTCAGGAGGGAACCGACTTCACCTTCCAATACATAGCGTAACGCTCATGAGCGATGCGGTGATAGGGGATCAGTTGTACAGGCGTTCCTTCCACCGACTGGATCGTGAACTCAAGTGGCGTTCCGCTTCGTCGCACGTTGGTCGCAATTGTGGCCGGGTCGCCCGCGAGTGTGCGGGGCGGGAACGCCGTGTTGTTGTACTCACCATACTTTCGCTCGTTGATGATGATGTCAGCGCCGGGCTGCAGCCCGGCGCGGCCGAGCGCGCCAGCGAGCACCAGCGGGCCAAACGTGAAGGCGATGACATCAGGCGCAGCCGGCGCGCTTTCAGTAATGATTTCCATCTGAAGTTGCAGTTCGACGCTGTCGCCAGTGTGCCAGGTCCGCGTCAAGTCGATGTAGCTGCCCGGCGTGGAGGAGCGCGCAACCTCCTCGCCATTCACGAGCACGGTCGCCGTGCGGCTCCAGCGCGGATGGCGAAGCTTTAGCGCGATCGCGATCGGTGACTGAAGTTTCCAGGTAAGCAGTGTCGAAGCGACATCGGGAAAGCTTGTGGTCTGCGTGAGCACCGCGCCCTTGTCCTTCCAGTGGACCGCGGAGGGCAGGAAGAGGTTCACATACAGTGACGATGCGTCATGAAAGTAAATCGAATCCCGGTACTTCACATGGTTTTCCATGCCTGTGCCGGTACAGCACCAGAAGCTGTCCTCAGGGGTGTGGTAGAGCTTCATGTAGCCCGGACGAGCGCCCTGGAAATAGGTCGCCATGCCGGTGTCTGGGTCCTGCGAGGCAAGGATGCCGTTGTAGAGCGTCCGCTCATAATAATCGGCGTATTCGGCGCGCGGGTCGTGCAGGAACAGGGCGCGCGTCAGCTTCAGCATGTTGTGCTGACAGCAGGTTTCCGAACCCTTGGCTGAGAAGACGTGCTGCTCGAAATCGGCCATGGGGAAGAAATGCTCATTGTCGCCGTGACCGCCGGTTGCAAAGGAGCGAGTGAGCGCGACGTTGCGCCAGAAGAAGGCGGCGGCGCGGTGGTATCGGGCGTCGCCCGTCGCTTCGTAGACGCGCTGAAAGCCGACGATCTTGGGCAGCTGCGTGTTGGCGTGGAGGCCATCGAGGTGATCGCGCTCTTGTGCCAGCGGCTCCAGCATCGCCTTGTGCGAGAAGCGCTGCGAGAGGGCGCGGTAATCCTCCTTGCCCGTCATGAAGAAGAGATCGGCGTAGATTTCATTCATGCCGCCATGTTCGGTGCCGAGCATGGTCTCAAATTCGGCTTCCGACAGCGGCCGAGTGGCGATGACGCCCCAATCGGCAAGGCGCAGCAGCACCTCGCGCGCGGTTTGGCTGTCGGCGAGCAGCGCCGCATCGCGCAGGCCGGCATAGACCTTGTGCAGCGTGTACCACGGAACGCCCGAGATGTTCTCACCGCGCAGATGCGACGCGACCAGCGCAGCACCCTTGGGAAAGGCGCAGATCAGTCCGGAGTTTGCTGCCTTCTGGCACTCTGCCAGCTCTTTCGCGACATAGTCGATGCGCTGCCTGAAGCGTTTGTCGCCGCCCGAACGAAAAGCGAGCGCGCAGCCGGACAGATAATGACCGAGCGTGTGGCCGTGGCAGTTAATATCTTCCCAAGTGGATGCCGACTCCCAGCCGCCATAGACCGGCGCTTTGGGCTTCAGCCCTGCATTGACGCGGAAGTTGTGGAGCAGGCGGTCCGGCTTGAGCGAGAGAAGATACTTCTCGGTCATCTGCTGAGCGTGGAGGAACGGGCCCTCGCCAAGCGTTACGTCGGCCATGTCGAACGATTTAAGCTTTGCGCCGGCAGCGGGCACACCCTGCGTTATCGTGCCAGCAACGCCGCGTTGCGTAAGCGTCACTGCCGCACCCGCTGCCAGGCTGCCGCTCGCGGCATCGGCCAAGAAACGGCGCCGCGAAGGACCGTTGCAGCAAGGGCGGTTCGTCAATGCGGTCCTCCTCAACGATGCGTTCGCGGCCTATTGTGCGATGTATGTCGGTCTGGAAGGAGCATAAACGAAGCTAAACCTGCGCTTCAACGCGAACGACGCGCAGCATGAACATCAATACTTCGCAAGTTTGACCTTGAGCACCTGAGGTAACGCGGTCAGGTTGAGGCCGCTACTGGTCTGGTCGCCGTTCCAGACGCGATCGAACACCCACCTGCCGCTGTCGAAATGCCCTTCCTCAACTCTGGCAAGGGTAAATTGTTCGCCCTTGGCCGAACCAAAACTGACGCGTACCCGGTGTCCGGTCACTAAAAACTCATTCGCCGACAGTTGCACGATCACGGCGCCGCCATCCGGGATTTCACGAGCCGGCACCGGGTCGGCATTTTTCAACCAGTTATCCCCGAATGGCCCCATTTGCCATTCGCCGTAGCTGAGCGTGGCTTTCCAGCGATCACCAAGTAGCAGGGTTTCGGGTTTTCGATCGTCCGCCTCGCTTGCACCCCAGACGTTGTTTTCGAATGAGAGCTTCGCCCATTCTCGCGCCATTGGAGCAAAACGGCGGTAGTGAACGGCAAAATTTTCTACCGTCGCGGCATCCACTTCCCTTGCGCCCAAGGGATAGTTCGAAAAGCCGGAGTAATCCAAACCGAACGGCGCAAAGCCGATACCGTGCCGGCCCAGCACATCGTAGATGTGCCGCGCATAAACCTTGTCGCTGCCAATCTCGGGCACGAATAACGGATTATCGCCACGTCCGTATTGATCGAGTGTCTTGCGAACCCTGGCGCTATCGCGGTCGTAGATATCGGGGGCAATGGCATCGATGGCGGGAGCCGCCGCTTTCCAGATTTCGAGAACGTTCCACGTGGGTCCACCGGAGGAATAGGTGTACGGGTCCTGGTATTTGAATGGATCGCGCAACGCCGCGTTGACATACATGGGCAGCGACAGCTCGCGCTTTCCGGCGGCGGCAATCTCATTCACGTATCTGGCAATGTGCCATGCGTGAAAATACTCGTCAGCGTCCTTGCCGAAGGCTTCTTTCCACGTGCCGGGTTTGGCGCGCATCGCCTTGATGAGTTCAGCTGGTACCGATTCGGCAAAGAGCCTTTGCGCCGTCGGCGAGAAATCACGCACGGAACTGTAGGTGCCCGTCTCGTTTTCCACCTGAACCATGATGACGCTATGGTCTGGATCGGCTGATTTCAGGTGCCGCATCAAAGCGACAAAGGCGCGCTTATCCGCTTCAAGCGATGATCGGCTATGCGGTGAGAGCGAGTCCTTGACCTCGCCCTTTGCACTGACGACGCGAGGGAAGCGGGAATTGTCGAGCTTCACCCACTCCGGTGCATAGCCCGGATTGTTGTTCTTCCAGGTCCCGAACCAGAGCAGGACCAACCTGACGTCATTGGCCCGCGCCTGCTTCAGCAATTCGTCGACAAACGAGAAGTCGAACTTTCCCTCGACCGGCTCGATCTGCTCCCAGGCGATCGGCATCTCCAAGGTGTTGGCATGCAGCGCCTTTACGGCTGGCCATACGACCGGCAGTTGCGAGGGATAATTTGCCGAATTGTTTGCCTGAACACCGAGCATCAGAAAGGGTGCGCCGTCTACAATCAGCGCATGCCGACCATCCTTCTCGACAAAGCGGGGTAGGTCTGTCGATGCGGCGCGCCCGCTGGCCGGCTGTGCGAAGAAAAGCGCGAGCATCATGAGGCACTTAAAAAGATCTCGCCTGCAGGCCCGCATTGTTCCCCCACTCCTACGGTCGAATCCGATTAACTTGAGCCATTCCCGTCATTGAGTATAGGGCCAAATCGCCACGCCCGTTCCAGTGTTTCAACTCTTCGCGGGAACTCATCCGCCTGGTCGTGTTGATCCAACGGTCGTTCATTCGCGAATGAACAATGATTCGCATCGTTCGGAGTAGCGTCCGCGTAATATCCGGTTAATCTGCGGTGATGACGAAGCAGCCGAACATATTGATGCTGATGGCGGACCAGCTGGCCGCATCTGCCCTGCCCTTCCTCGGCGCTTCGCCGGCAAAGGCGCCGCGCCTTGCACAGCTCGCCGCACAAGGCGTGCTGTTCAGGTCTGCCTATTGCAACAGCCCGCTCTGTGCTCCGTCGCGCTTCTCGATGCTTTCGGGTCAGCTGCCCTCACGCATCGGCGCTTACGACAACGCGTGTGAGCTGTCCGCGACCACGCCGACGGTCGCGCATTATCTGCGGGCCGGGGGCTATCGCACGATCCTGTCGGGCAAGATGCACTTCGTCGGGCCAGACCAGCTGCACGGTTTCGAAGAGCGGCTTACCACCGACATCTACCCTGCTGATTTCGGCTGGACGCCCGACTGGACCCGCTTCGAAGAGCGGCCGACCTGGTATCATTCGATGGATTCCGTACTGACCGCGGGGCCGACGATCCGGACCAACCAACTCGATTTCGACGAGGAAGTTGTCTTCACAACGCGCCGAAAACTGTTTGATCTGGCGCGCCGGTCGGACGGCGACGAACGGCCCTTCTTCCTCGTGGCATCGTTGACGCACCCCCACGATCCCTTCGCTATTCCGGCTCGTTACTGGGATCTGTACGATGATGTGGACATCGGGGGGCCCCGCGTCACGATCCCGCTGGAAGCTCAGGACCCCCATTCATTGCGGCTCCGGCACGTATGCGGCAACGATCTTGACCCCGTGACCGACGCGCAGGTCCTCGCCGCGCGGCGCGCTTATTACGGCGCCATCAGCTTCGTCGACGAGCAGGTCGGCAAGATCCTCGGCGCGCTTGCCGAAAGCGGGATGGCGAAGGACACGATCATTGTCCTGTGCAGCGACCATGGCGAAATGCTCGGCGAACGCGGCCTGTGGTATAAGATGAACTTCTTCGAGGGGGCGTCGCGCATCCCGCTCATCATCAGCGCGCCCGGCCGTTTTGCCCCGCGCAGCGTCGACGCGAACGTGTCGCTTGTCGATCTGACCCCGACCTTGCTCGATATCGTCGGGCTCGATCATGCAGATACGATGCCGCTCGACGGGCACAGCCTGCTGCCCCATTTGTCTAACGGTGCCGGGCGTGACGAGGTCATCGGCGAATATCTGGGCGAAGGGGCGATCGCGCCGATCGTCATGGTCCGCCGGAACCAGTGGAAATTCATCCATTCGCCGAGCGACCCCGATCAGCTGTTCGACCTTTCGGCCGATCCCGACGAGCTGTCCAACTGCGCGTCCGATCCGGCGCACACCGACGTTGTGGATGCTTTTCGCCGCGAAGTCGCGACACGCTGGGACCTTGGCGCCATCGAGGCCGACGTCCTGGCAAGCCAGCATCGACGCCGCCTGGTTGCGGCAGCGAATGCAATCGGCACCCATCAATCTTGGGACTGGCATCCGCCGCGCGACGCATCGCGCGAATACATCCGCAATCACATGGACCTCGAGGTTCTCGAGGCCTCGGCCCGTTTCCCCCGCGTGCGCGAGGCGTGACGGCGGCCGACGCGCCACTGGCGGCACGCGGCCGTGAAACGCTGCCGGTCGGGTCGCGCCGCTCGCAGACCATGGTCGTCGTCGGCATCGGTGCCGCAACGGGCGCGGCGCATATTGGCAACAACTTCACCACTTATCTGGTCGGTGGCCTGATCGATCGCTATGGCTTTACCCCCATCCAGATGGGTGCGTGGAGCATGGCCGAAACGCTCGCCTATGCCGCCGCGATGTTCCTCGTCGCACCCCGCGCACAGGCAGTGAGTGCGCGGACGATGGGGCTGGTCGCCACGATCGTCGTGGTTGCCGCGCAGCTCCTTTCAGCGGCGACAGCTGTCTATGTGATCCTCCTGGCGGGACGTGTCGCGACCGGCTTTGGCTTTGGACTGTTGAATAGTGCCGTCAATCTGGCGGCCGGGCGCACCGCCCATCCGGCGCGAGCGATTTCGGCGGGAATCGCCTTCCAGACAACGCTGTTTGCAGCGGTCAATATCGGCCTGCCGATGGTCGGGGCGTCGTACGGCGTCGGTGGCATGTTCATCGCACTTGCTGGACTGTCAGCGATACTCGGGCTGGGCACGCTGCTCTTGCCCAATGCGGACGGCGTGCAACAGGGCAGGACGTCAGAGAAGGCGTCGGTCGCGCCGATCGGGCGCGACGGCTGGCGCGTCCTGTCCGCAATGGCTTTGTTCGCGTTCGGCAGTCTCGCGATCTGGCCGTTCATGGAGCGCGCTGCGCATGCAATCCACCTCTCGGCAACGACGTTTGGGCAATATCAGAGTATCGCGACCCTCTTGAGCGCGCTCGGTAATCTCGGCCTCGTGGCGGTCGTCGCGCGGTTGCCGCGAGCGTGGCCAATGGCGCTTGCACTGGGGAGTTGCGGGGTTGCCTGCGCGCTGCTGACGACGGTATCGATTCCACTGACCTTTGCCGCTGCGCTCATTGTGTTCAACGTCGCCTGGTTCATTACCTATCCGCTGCTCCTGGGTCTTGCCTATTCGACCGACGCGACGGGACGGCTCGCGGTCATGACGACGGGTACCTGGCTGTTGTTCCAATCGTTCGGCTCGCTCGGCGCGGGGATCATCGCACAGACGTTCGGCGGCTATGGCGCGATCGGCCCGCTAGGACTGGGCGCCTGCCTCATCGCGATCGCTACCGCATGGCCATTGGCACGGAGGTTCGACCGCGAACACCGGGCAGCGGTCGTCGTGCAGAGAAAATGAAGCTGAGCTTTCAAAACAATGTCATCGGCCTCTCGGCCGAAACGCCGGAAGAGCAGGAAATTTGCGAAATTCTGGCGCTGGCGGATGGCCACATCATGCAGTTGCATGCCTCATCGCGGCGCGGCGTGGCGCTCAGTATGATCGGCCCGGAGGAGGACGCACGCCGCGCGCCGCTCAACATCGTGCAGAGCATTGCCCCGCGCTACGCGCCGATTTCGAACTTGGCGCATACGCCCTTCGAGATCGACGGCCAGCGCTACGCCAGCATCGAAGCATTCTGGCAAGGGTTGAAGCATCCGGACCCGGTCCAGCGCCGCACGATGGCCAAGCTGTGGGGCAGCGAGGCCAAGGAGCGCGGCAGCAGCTTGGATCAGCCGGAGACATTCCCTTACCAAGGCGAGATAATCGTCGCGGGCTCGCCAGAGCACTGGGCGCTGATGCGCACAGCCTGCGACGCGAAGTTCACCCAGAACGATGCGGCACGGATCGCTCTGTTAGAGACGGGCGAACGCTGGCTGACCCATAAGGTGCGCCGCGACAGCCGGACGATCCCCGGCGCGATCATGGCCGACATCTGGATGCGCATTCGCGCCCGCCTGCGAGATAATGGGGCTTCCTAGAACGGCTCTGTCAAACCCGTGTGGCAGCCGGGGCAGGGGAGCGATGTCGGGGCCCCCTGAGCCGCAAATCGAGAGCCAATCCGCCAAGTTCGTTGTGCGGCTTGAATGCGACGCCAGAGATCATCCGCCTCGTCGTGCTGATGTACGTCCGCTTTCTACTGTCGCTCCGGAGTGTGAAAGATATTCTCTTCGAGCGTGGCATTGATATCGCTCGGCGACGCTCGCCACGTGGCGTCGGCTGGCCAGCTAGCTCGGTAATATCAATAGCCGGACTGCATCGTGGAGAGCGCGGTTCTAGTCCAAATCTACGCCAAGGCGCCCCGCACTATCGCGTGCGTTGCTTCAACAGAGTCTTGAAATGATCGGCGGGCTCGGGCGAGTTCTCGATGACCAGTGGCAGGTTGTGACGGAGATCGTCGAGTTCGACGTCGGCGAGATCGGCTTTCTTGCGTGCCGCATCCCAACTGCTGAAAAACGAATTATAGGGTTTGCCAGTACGTGGATTGACGATGACGTAATCGCAACCAGGGAAACGTGCCACCTCGCGAAAGGCGGCCACCGCAGCCGACGATAGCGTGATCGTGCGCGCGTTCGCCGAGCCCGCCGAGGGAATTGTCCAACTGCGGGCGACGAGGTCCACATCGCGCCACCGCGCGCTGAGCAGTTCGCGCTGTCGCGTGCCCGTGAGGATCAGAAGAGAAACGATGTGCCTCAGTTGTGGATTGCTGCTTGCGCGCGTGGCAGCATGAAGGCGTTCGAGATCGCTCGCGCTCAATGATCGTTCGAGCGACGCCTGACCGTAGAACGAAAGCGTGTCGGGCGATCCCGTGCTCCCACCCACTATCCCGTGCTGCATCGCAAGAACGAAAAGCTGGCCGAAAATGGCCTGGATCTGCGTCGATTTGGTCGCCGGAAGCCCGGTACTGGCAGCCTTTCGCGTGAGCCATTCGCTGACGAGCGAAGGCGTGATCTGGTCGGGGCGCATCGCGCCGAACTTTGGCAGGATGTCCTGTTCGAGAAGGCGTTTATCGAGCCCGTAACGGCGCGGGTCGCGTCGAATTTGCTCGAGATGGCGGTGACCCAGCTGTTCGATTGTCGGCACGCTGGAGGTGGCCGGCTGCGGAGATTTATCTGCCGCGACGGTGACATCATCTCCCGCTTTTTCAATAGCGGACGGTACGCTTTCGCTTCCGCCGGCGGGGACGCTGCTATCGATTTTAGCGGCGCCCGCGCCGATCGGCATGGCCATACCCAGCCGCTTGCGCAGTTCTTCCACGCTGTCGCTTTCACCGTTCGACGCCGTTGGCTCGGCAGCTGGCTCGTCGGCGGTCGGCAAACCGGCCGTTGCCAGGGTATAGGCCGATACGCGTTCGCGGGTACAAAACCCGCCAACGCCGTCGCTGACCATAGGTTGCTCGAATTCGACACCGGCGTGGGCGCCGCGCTGGCGACGCAGGCGGGCAAACGCCAGCTGCCCCTCGCCGAAGTCCAGCAGGAGCAGACTGCCCAGCGGGACCGCATTGAGCCCCTCGATCAACGCCCCCGAACGCGAGAGATTGCGGATAAGCACGCTGCGATATTGATTGCCGTAAATAAGGCCGACCTTGCGGAACATTGCATGGCGCTTGGCGCGCTGCTTGGCGGGTCCTGACGGTGTGATTTCCCATTTGCCGCCGTCGATGTTGGCGGTCATTTCGTGGAACGCGATCGGCTTGCTGTAGATATAGCCCTGGACGTGGCTGACTCTGAGAGCGCGCATGAGGTCGAGCTGGTCGTGTGTTTCGATACCCTCGGCGGTTGTCTCCATGCCCAGCACCTCGGCGAGCGCGACGATCGCAGCAATGATTGCCCTGTTTCGTGATCGGGGCAGTGTTGCTGCGCGTACGAAGCTCTGATCGATCTTGATCTTGTCAAACGGCGCGGTTTTCAGATAACTGAGCGACGAATAGCCGGTGCCGAAATCGTCAAGCGCAAGCCGCACGCCGATGTTCTTCAGCTTTTCGAACATCGGTTCGGTTGTATCCTTCTCCCCCAGGAAAACGCCCTCGGTGATTTCGAGCTCGAGCCGTTCGGGGGCAAGCCCGGACGTGGCCAGTGCCGAGATCACGATTGCCGGCAATGCCTCGTTCTTGAACTGGATCGGCGACACGTTAACGGCGACACGTATCTTGCCCGGCCAAAGCGCCGCATCCTCACACGCCTTGCGCAGCACCCACTCGCCCAAGGCTTCAATCAGGTTGGTTTCTTCGGCGATGGGAATGAATACCTCGGGTGAAATCCAACCGCGCTCGGCATGTTCCCAGCGAATCAGTGACTCGACGCCGGTCGTGACGTTGGTCAGTGCATCTACGATCGGCTGGTAGAAGACCTTGATCTCGCCTTTTGCCAGCGCGTCGCGCAGATCCTCTTCCAGCGCCCGCTTATCTTCGGCGGCCTGCAGCAAATCGCTGGTAAACAACTGGAACCGTCCCCGCCCGGCATCCTTCGCAGCGTAAAGCGCCAGATCGGCGTTGCGGGTCAGCTCCTCGATCGTCCGACCATCGAACGGACTGATCGCGATGCCGATCGATGCGCCGATGATGCACCGGCTGCCCTTCACCGAATAGGGTTGCGACAGCGAGGCGATGATACGGTCGGCGAGATCGCCCAGCACGCTTCGATCCTGGCAGTCGGGTACGACGACCATGAATTCGTCTCCACCCAGCCGGAATACCTGTTCGACCTCTTCGTTCCCGACCAGGCGCCGCAGCCGATCGGCGACCTGCCCCAAGAGGGCGTCGCCAACGGGATGGCCGAGCGTATCGTTGACTTGCTTGAAGCGATCGAGATCGATCAGCAGCAGCGCGCAGGAGCGCTTTTGGTAATCATGGGCGACGAGGCTTTTTTCGAGCGCCTGGCCGAAGCGCAACCGGTTGGGCAGCCCGGTGAGCGAGTCGTGCATGGCCAGCTGCGATGCCGCTTCCGACTGTTGCCGCTGTTCCGTGACGTCGAGGCTCCAACCGCGATAGCCGGCAAACTGGCCGAGCGGGTCGACCTGCGGATAACCCCAAATTGTCCACCACCGCTCGACATCGTCCTGCCGCGTGCACAGGGTAAGCCGTTCCAGCTTCGCCCGTTTCGTCATGCTAAACGCAAGGTTGCGACGGCAGTCGTCGCTTGCGTCGGTTGCTGTAAAAAGCTCGGTAAAAAGATTGCCACTCAGGTCGGACTGGCTAAGCGATGCAACGTTGGCGGTGAGATAGGTGATGCGCCCCTCAGCATCGGTTGACCAGAACCAACCGTGTGCGTTGTTTTCGAAAGTGTGGAGCAGCTCAAGCGCTGGGCGGGTTCTTAAGGGGTGCGGGGTTTGACCGCTGTCGGACGCCGAAATAGCGCCAGGGCGAAGTTTCGTCGGCTCGCCCATCGCTGGCAAGACTTTCCGATTTCCGGCCCAAAAGCCGATCCTTGCCATTCCATTGCTGCCCCAACCATCCTCCACCCGTTCATAAGGATCGATCGTTTCGGACTGGTAAATAGGCTATTTCGATCTGTCGGTTACCCAGATGACGCGCTTTGGTAGGCTCCGGGCGCCAGTTACCTGGCAAATTGTCCCCACTTTTTTCGGCCTATCGTGACTCGAAAATGGGGATCTCAACGCTCACATTCGCAGCGCCGTTCGGATTAGACTGACAGCACCACCACACGGCCGCCATCGTGGTTGAACCGTACAGATTGCGTCGACAGTGTTCATTTGACGGATTGGCTTGCCGGCCGATGGCACTTATCGCAAAGTTGATCGTTGGCATTTTTGCGGGCCCCGCAAGTTGGCGGGCGACAATCAAAGGCGGTAGGAATGGTGGATACGGGAGAACTCGATGTTTCAAGGCGCGGCATCCTCGCGGGATGTTCTGCCTCGGCCGCGCTCGCATCGGCGCCCGCAATCGGGGCGCGCAATCCTTCGGCCCCAATCAAGTCCCCGGTACAGCCCAGCATGATGCCCTTGGCGTTCCAGGTGAATGGAAAGCGGCACGAACTTCAGGTCGATACGCGGACGACGTTGCTCGATGCGCTTCGCGAAAACCTGCGCCTGACGGGCACGAAAAAGGGCTGCGACCACGGGCAGTGCGGCGCGTGTACAGTCCTGGTCGACGGTGTCCGCATCAATTCCTGTCTGTCGCTGGCGGTGATGCACGAGGGCGACGAGATCACGACTATCGAGGGACTGGGCACGCCGGACAAGCTGCACCCCATGCAAGCGGCGTTCATCCGCCATGACGGTTATCAGTGCGGTTATTGCACGCCCGGGCAAATCTGTTCGGCGGTCGCCGTGCTGGACGAGATCAAGGCAGGGATTCCCAGCCACGCGACCGGCGACCTGAACGGCAAGCCAGCCGTTTCCAACGACGAGATGCGCGAGCGCATGAGCGGCAATATCTGCCGCTGCGGTGCCTATTCGAACATCCTCGAAGCGATGACGGAAGTCGCGGGAGCGAAGGCATGAACCCGTTCACGTACCAGCGTGCGAAATCGCCGGCCGAGGCGGCCGCAGCTGCCGCGCGTACGCCCGGCGCCAAGTTCATCGCGGGCGGCACGAATTTGCTCGACCTGATGAAACTGCAGGTCGAGACGCCGGCGCATCTGATCGACGTCAACGGCCTGAAACTCGACACGATCGATGCCACGCCTGAGGGTGGATTGCGGATCGGTGCGATGGTCAGCAATACCAACCTCGCTGCCGATACACGGGTGCGGCGTGATTATGCCGTATTGAGCCGTGCAATCGTTGCCGGTGCCTCGGGACAGTTGCGCAACAAGGCGACCACCGCCGGCAATCTGATGCAACGGACGCGCTGCGCCTATTTTTACGATACCAACCAGCCCTGCAATAAACGCAACCCCGGTTCGGGATGCGCGGCCATCGCGGGGTTCAGCCGCCAGCTGGGCGTGATCGGGACAAGCGATGCCTGCATCGCGACCTATCCCGGTGATATGGCGGTGGCCTTGCGCCTGCTCGATGCGATGGTCGAAACGGTGAAGCCCGATGGGGCAACGCGGGCCATCCCCATTGCAGATTTCCATCGGCTTCCGGGCGACAAACCGCACCTCGACACTGTCCTTCAGGCGGGCGAGCTGATTACGGGCGTCGTCCTGCCCAAGCCGATCGGCGGGACGCACATTTATTACAAGGTCCGCGATCGCGCGTCCTATGCGTTCGCGTTGGTTTCCGTGGCAACCGTCGTGCAGCGCGACGGATCGGGCAGGGTGGCGGTGGGGGGCGTGGCCCCAAAACCGTGGCGCGTCGAAGCCGCCGAGGCTGAAATGCCGAAGGGTGCAAAGGCGGTTGCCCAAAGCCTGATGGCGGAGGCCCGTCCCACTCATGAGAACGCGTTCAAGGTCAAGCTGGTCGAGCGCGCCCTGGGCGCGGCGCTGGCCGAAGCAAAGGGCTGAAACCATGAAGTTCGAAACACCAGCCGGCCAGAATCCGATCGATCAATTGAAGGTGATCGGCAAGCCGCACGACCGCATCGACGGCAAATTCAAGACCACCGGCACCGCCCCCTACGCGTACGAACGCCATGATGTCGTTGGCAATCAGGCTTACGGCTATATTGTCGGATCGGCCATCGCGAAGGGGACGATCACGGCGATCGATTTGTCCGAAGCCGAAGCCGCGCCGGGCGTTCTCGCGATTGTGACTGCCGATAACGCGGGCAAGCTCATCAAGGGCGACTTCAATACGGCGAACCTGCTCGGTGGTCCGAAGATCGAACATTACCATCAAGCTGTTGCGATGGTCGTGGCGGAGACGTTCGAACAGGCGCGCTCGGCTGCCGCGCTGGTGCGCGTCGATTATGCTCGTGCCAAGGGAAGCTACGATCTTGCAACGGCATTGAAGACGGCGCCGCTGAAGCCCGGGGACGACAACGGCCCGCCCGTCGATCGTGTCGGTGATTTCGAAGGCGCTTTTGCGGGCGCGGCGGTCAAGCTCGATGCGAACTACACCACGCCTGATCACAGCCATGCCATGATGGAACCGCACGCATCGATCGCGGCGTGGGATGGGGACAAGCTGACGCTGTGGACGTCGAACCAGATGATCGCATGGGGCAAGGGCGACGTCGCAAAGACACTCGGTATCCCGAAGGAAAAGGTCCGCCTGATATCGCCGTACATCGGCGGGGGCTTTGGGGGGAAGCTGTTCGTCCGGGCCGACGCCATCATGGCGGCGCTTGGCGCAAAGGCCGCAAAGCGTCCCGTCAAAGTGGCACTCACCCGGCCAATGATGTTCAACAACACGACCCATCGCCCCGCCACGATGCAGCGCATTCGCATTGGCGCGACCAAGACTGGCAAGATCACGGCGATCGCCCACGAAAGCGGTTCCGGGGACTTGCCGGGCGGCGGACCCGAGACAGCAGTGTCACAGACCAGGCTGATGTACGCGGGTGCGAACCGGTTGACGTCGATGCGCCTTGCAGTTCTCGATCTGCCAGAGGGCAATGCGATGCGTGCGCCCGGGGAAGCGCCGGGCCTGATGGCGCTCGAAATCGCGATGGACGAGATGGCCGAAAAGCTCGGCATGGATCCGATCGCATTCCGCGTCGCCAATGACACGCAGGTCGATCCCGAAAAGCCGGAGCGCCGTTATTCGCAGCGTCAGTTTATCAAGTGCCTGGAAACGGGCGCGGAGACATTCGGATGGTCGGCGCGGAAAGCCAAACCGGGTAAGGTGCGTGAGGGCCAATGGCTGATCGGCATGGGTGTGGCAGCAGGGTTCCGTAACAATCTGCTCATGAAGTCGGCCGCTCGTGTCGGCGTCGACGGACAAGGCAATGTCACAGTCACGACGGACATGACGGACATCGGGACGGGCACCTACACCATTATTGCGCAGACTGCCGCCGAGATGATGGGCGTCGACCTGGACAAGGTCGTCGTTTCGCTCGGCGATTCAGACTCGCCGGCTTCAGCCGGTTCTGGTGGCCAGTGGGGCGCAAATAACTCGACAGCCGGCGTCTATGCCGCGTGTGTCAAACTGCGTGAGGCGCTCGCCACGAAGCTTGGCTTCGACCCCGCAGAGACCAGTTTCGAAAATGGTAGGGTGCGCTCTGGCACCCGCACCTTCAGCCTGGGCGAAGCCGCCGGCGGCGCGGGTGTGACAGCGGAAGATTTCATCGAATACGGGGATCTGGCGAAGAAATTCCAGCAATCGACGTTCGCCGGGCATTTCGTGGAGGTCGCCGTAAACGCGTACACGGGCGAGACGCGGATCCGTCGTATGCTTGCGGTGTGCGCCGCCGGACGCATCCTGAACCCGAAATCCGCACGCAGTCAGGTGATCGGCGCAATGACGATGGGCGCGGGTGCTGCGTTGATGGAACACCTCGCGGTCGACAAGCGCTTCGGGTTTTTCGTCAATCACGACCTTGCGGGCTATGAAGTCCCCGTTCACGCCGACATTCCGCATCAGGACGTGATCTTCCTTGACGAAGTCGATGCCGTCTCTTCGCCGATGAAGGCGAAAGGCGTTGGTGAACTGGGCCTTTGCGGCGTTGGCGCAGCGATCGCCAACGCGATTTACAACGCGACCGGCGTCCGTGTGCGGGACTATCCGATTACAATCGACAAGTTGATCGACAAGCTCCCCGCTTTCGCCTGAGGTATGCTGTCAGAACAAGCGCACCGCTTGTCAGGTGGTGCTCATGTACCTGCGCCCCGATCGGAAAGCGCCACCAGCAGCATTGCGGGAGTGACGATGGCTGACAACATTGCGCCATAGGCCGCCTTGAAGGCGAGGGTAGCGTCAAACGTCAATCCACCCGGCGCAAAGGTGGCGAGCACGACAAAGTGAATGGCGAGACCTGCCAGCGCCGCGACCAAGGCGGCAGCCAAGGCCCGCACGGGTAGCGACCCAAACAGCTTTGGACGAGTTTTTCGGGACATTGCAGCAATAGTGCCTGCTTGCCGGCGCCTTCGCGTCAGCAGCGTCGGAACGATCGTACTCATCAACGCGATCATGAAGCTCTGCGGAATGGCGTCGGGAATCAACGCGGCGACAGCAACTTGCGACTGCCCACCGAACGCAAACCAGACAAAGCCAATGCTGATCACTGTATTGATGATGACGCTGATCAGCGTTTCAACGGCAATGTATCGCCGATGCGCGAGCGTCATTTCCTCATTCCGCCCGCGCATCGACCGTTGCCATCGTTAAAATTTCACGCTCGCGCGCACGCCGTAAGTCCGCGGCGGCCGGAGCTGGTTGTAGAAGGTTCCAGCCTTGGCGGGACTTTGCAGCGAGTTGGAAAAGACCAATTCGTTTTCGATGTTGTTGATGAAACCGGTCAGCGCGAATTTGCCGTTCGCCGTTTCGTAAGTGAGGTGCGCGTTCGACATCATGTAACTGCCCTGCTGACCGACCGGCAGGAAGTCGATCGACAGGAACCGCGACGATTCGATCCGCGTATCGGCCCCGGCTCGCACCCGGCCGCTGTCGCCCAGATCGAAAGTATGTTCATAGCCCGCATTGAGCGACAGGCGCGGGGCGTTGGTCACCGGCTGGCCGGAGCAATTGACGTTGTAGATGCGGGCGGCTGGACTGGCCCCGATCTGCGTGGTCACGGCAGTCGGGCATCCCACCACAGGAGGAGCCCCAGTCGTCGAATAATATTGGTAGTTGAGTGTGTCGTATTTGGCATGGAGATATTGCACGTTGACCGAAAACAGATCGTTCGGCGTCGGCTGGAACAGAAGTTCGGCCTCGGCCCCGTAGATCGTCGCCGCGCCCGCGTTTTCGGTGGTGAACACGGGACCGAATATCGGGCCGCCCGGGGTCGAGGCCACCTGCACCGGGCCCAGGTGCGAAATCTGCTGATCCTTGTACTTCCAGTAAAACCCTTCGAGGTTCAACTGCAGCTTGTTGTCGAAGAAGCGGTTCTTCGAGCCGACCGTGTAGGCCGTGAGCGTTTCCGGCTTGGAGTAGTTCAGTCCTGTGGCCGCGAACAGCGCCCCTGATTTGAACCCCGTCGAGACCGACGCATAGAGAAGCGACCGCGGCCCCAGATCATATTCGACACCCGCTTTCCAGGTTACCTTGCTGAAGGCGACATCCGTCGTCGGGAACGAGGGGATGTCGAGAATAATCGGCACGAGCGGGAAAACGCCCGGAACGAAGCCTACGAACGGCAACGAATGTGCCTCGGTCGTCTGCGATTTCCTGTCCTTGGTATAGCGCAACCCACCGGTGACGCGAAAGCGATCGCTCAGTGCGAGCGTGGCCTGCCCAAATGCAGCGAAGCTATTGGTATTCAGGTCGGAGATAATCCGCGTGCCATTGCTCGCCTGATCGAAAAACTGGTTGGCCGTGATGTCCTCGACGAAATAATAGCCACCCAGAACCCAGTTGAGCGGACCCGACTGGTTCGATAGCCGCGCCTCCAGCGACATTTGCTTCGACTTTTCGGTGACGTCGATCAGAAAGCTCGATGCGTAGGACACGAAATCAAGGTCGGTGCTGCGATAGGCCGGGATGACCGTCAGCTTGGCAAAGCCCAGATCGGCGTTGAGCGTTACCGCCGCTCCGAAGAACTTGTTATTCTGATAGCCGTCGCTGCGTGCCACGATCTGAGGCACCGGTGCCGTTGGGTTGCGCGCAAGATAAGCGGCAATGACGCGCGGGTCGCTCGGCCCCAGACGGTTCTTGCCGTCGAGCAGCGGCATGATCGTGCCGCCCGAGCCTTTGCCGCCGACATGCGCATAATCGATGGCCAGCGTCGCATCGAAGCCGTTCCCGGTATCACCGCGCAACTGCCCGCGAACCGCCTGTGAATCTTCATCGTCATAACCATCGGAAAAATAGCCGTCGCGCTTGACGTACTGACCCGCCAACCGAAACGCGACCTTGTCGCCGATCGGCACATTGATCGCGCCCGACCCCTTGATTGCGTTGTAATTGCCGTATTCGGCCGTGAGGTTGCCGCCGAGTTCGCCCAGCCGGGGCTTTGCCGTCACGACATTGATTGCGCCCCCGGTCGCATTGCGGCCGTAGAGCGTGCCCTGCGGGCCTTTAAGAACTTCGATGCGCTCGAGGTCATAAAACAGCGCTGCGGGCGCGGCGGGGCGCGACAGGTAGACGCCGTCCAGATTGAACGCCACGCCCTGTTCGGCAAAGGCATTGGCCCCGAAGGTGCCGACACCGCGCAGGTAAATCTGCGTGAGCGAGGACGCCGGCGCGATCTGGATCGACGGCACCAGACGGGTCAGGTCGGTTGCTTGGGTGACGCTCGCATTGGTCAGCGTGCTCCCCGCGACGGCGCTTACGGCGAGTGCAGCCTTTTGCAGATTCTCTTCGCGGCGCTGCGCGGTGACGATGATTTCCTCGATGCCCTGGCCGTTCGTCGGCGTTGCGGCGGCGGTGTCGCTCGTCGGCGCGGTCTGCGCCTGCACACTGATGGCCGCAAACTGTGCGCCAAGTGCAACCGATGCCTTCAGGACATGCGACAGCTTCATGATCTTCTCCCCAATGCGGTCGCCTATGACTGTGACCTGCTCCCGCTGGTTATGTGCCGAAGCCGGGGTATAAGAAAAATCATTTGTTTCGATTAAGCATCAATCATAGCACGGATAGTTACGTCATGCGCTTCAAGGGTCTTGACCTCAATCTGCTCGCCGCACTCGACATCTTGATCGAGGAACGCAGCGTCTCGCGCGCGGCCGAACGGCTGCACATGAGCCAGCCCGCAATGAGTGCGGCGCTCGGCCGCCTGCGCGCCTATTTCAATGACCCTATTCTTGCGCTTCACGGCAAGAAGATGATTCCGACGCCGCATGCGCTGCGTCTGCGGAGTATGGTCAGCGACCTCCTGAGCGGGGTGGAGCAGATGGTGTCGGTATCGACGATCTTCGATCCCGCCACGTCGAGGCGGCGGTTCCGGATCGGCACATCGGATTACCTGTCCATTGTGGTGTTTACGAGGCTCGTGCCCAGGCTTCAGCAACTTGCGCCGCACATCACGCTCGAACTGGTCCAGCCGTCGGATCGCATGTCGGCGGCGTTCGATCAGGGCGATCTTGATCTGGTCATTACGCCGGCCGAACATACCGCGCCGGACCACCCGACGGAATTATTGTTCGAAGAGCGCCATGTGGTGGCGGGGTGGAACGGCAACCCCGCGTTTGACGCCCCCATGACCGAAGAGGTGTTTCTTGCGGCAGGCCATGTGGTCGTGGAAATCGGGAGGCTGCGGCCAACGTCGTTCGCGGAAACGTTTCTGCGGGAACGCGGCAAGCAGCGCACGATTGAGGTCATGGTATCATCATTCGCGGTTGCGCCAGAGATGCTGATGAACACCAACCGCCTCGCCGTCATGCATGAACGCCTCGCCCATGCCTATGCGTCGCGGCTTCCTTTGACCTACGCCTCCTTACCCTTCGATTTTCCGGTCATGCGCGAGATGCTGCAATATCATACGACCAGAGCGGAGGATCCCGGCCTGCGCTGGCTGATCGGCGAGATCCGGAAGGCGAGCGAGCATTCACCGAATTAATCGAACAGCATAGAAAGAGTAGTTTTTACAGATATTCGTAAGCGACCTATTGGGTGTCAGCGAACCGGCGGCAGTTCGGGCACGCGACGGACGGGGTGACGGATGCAAGACGCAAAAATTCTCGTGATCGGTGGGGGAATCGGCGGCCTGACGGCAGCAATTGCACTGCGCCGGAAAGGCTTTGCTGTCGAAGTGATCGAGCGCGATCCCACCTGGTCGGTCTACGGGGTCGGCATTATCCAGCAGGGTAATGTCATCCGCGCAATGACCGAGCTTGGTCTGATCGACGATTACATCGGTGCCGGCTTCGGCTTCGATTACGTCGATGTTCATATTCCGACCGGACAATCGGTTGCGCGCATCCCGACACCGCGTCTGGTTGAGGGCTATCCCGCGAACGTGGGCATAGGCCGCCGCGCGCTGCATAAGGTGCTCGGCGATCGGGTCATCGCGGCGGGAGCAGCAGTCCGGCTGGGCATCACGGCGACCGAGCTGGTGGATGACGGCAACGGCGTTTCCGCGACGTTCAGCGACGGGTCGACCGAATGGTACGACATCGTCATCGGTGCGGACGGCCTGTATTCTGAAACGCGTACACAGCTGTTTCCCGACGCCCCCGTACCCGAATTCACGGGGCAGTCGGTGTGGCGCTACAATCTGGGGCGCACCCCCGATGTCGATTGTCTGTTTGCCTTCGAAGGGCCGACCGGGATCGGCCTTGTCCCGCTGTCCAATGAGCTGATGTACATGTACGTCACGACGCCGGAGCAGGGAAATCCGCGCTATCCGCGCGAAGGACTTGCGGCGGCGATGCGGGCCAAGCTGGCCAATGTGCCGGCGCCCGCCATTCGCGCGCTTGCCGAACAAATTACCGAGGACGACAACGTCGTCTACAAGCCGCTCGAATGGGTTTTCCTCGAGGGCGACTGGCACAAGGGGCGTATCGTCCTGCTGGGTGACGCCGTGCACGCGACAACGCCGCATCTGGGCCAGGGGGCTGGCATGGCCATCGAAGATGCCCTTGTCCTCGCCGACGAACTGGCCCGCGCGGATGCCGTCGATCTGGCGTTCGCTGCCTATCAAGCCCGGCGAACCGAACGCTGTCGCTACATCGTCGATGCGTCGCTGGCTATTTGTCGCGGCAGATCGGCGCGGGGCCGTTGGTCGAAAATGCCCACGCCACACGCGCCATGTTCATCAAGGTCGCCGAGCCGATCTGACCCCGTCCACATCCTTCCCCGGAGAGAATCATGTCCCGCGTCAGTGAAATTCGATATGTCGGCTATGCCGTTACCGACTTGGAGGCCGAACGCGCCTTTTACCGCGACGTCTGGGGCTTGCGCGAAGCCGGCGAGCAGAATGGAATGGTCCATTTTGCGGCCGAGGGGCACGACGAGCTCTATGTCGTGCGCCTGCGCGCCGCGGACGCGAAGCGGATCGACATCATTGCCCTCGCGGCAGCCACCCCGGCGGATGTCGATACGCTTTATGACAAGGTTGTCGCTGCGGGATGCCAGATCGTCTTCGCGCCGAAGGCGCTGGACACGCTCGGCGGTGGCCATGGCTTCCGGTTTTTCAGCCCCGATGGTCTGCCCTTCGAGATTTCGGCGGACGTTGCGCGCGGGCCGATGCGCGCAATGCAACGTTGGGAAGGGATCCCGCAAAAGATCAGCCACATAGTCCTGCATTCGCCGGACCATAAAGCGGCCATGGAGTTTTTCGTGGATGTGCTCGGTTTCAAGGTTAGCGACTGGCTGGGCGATTTCATGGGATTCCTGCGCTGCAACGAATGGCATCACCGGATCGCCTTCCTGCCAGGTCCGCCGTGCCTCAATCATGTCGCCTATGACATGCTGGGAATCGACGACATGATGCGCGGCATTCACCGGCTGAAGCAGCAAGGCACCGATATCCGCTGGGGGCCGGGCCGGCATACGGCAGGCAACAATACGTTCAGCTATTTTACCACGCCGAATGAGTTCGCCGTCGAATATACCTCGGAGCTTGAGCAGGTCGACGATGCGACCTGGCAAGCGCAAGTCCATGTTCCGGGGCCGGGCGTGATGGACCAGTGGCAGATCGGCGTCGGCGGACCTCAGACGATGCCGCATCCCGCGCCCGATGCGGGCCTTTTCCAGCCCGCCGGAGCCTGAGCCATGTCCCTGTTCGAACCCTTTCCCAATTATATCTGGAACCTGTCGGTCGCGATCGCGATGGAATCGGGCGCGCAAGTCGGCGAAGTCGTCGATATCATTGCGGCCGCCAGGGACGCCGCAGGCACGAGCGCCGACAATGGCACGCAGGCCTTTATGCGGGCATGGATGGCCAAGGCCGACACGCTGATCGAGCTTGCCGCGGAAGACGATACGCTGGGCCGCAGTTTTTCGGCCGGGGCAAAGCTGGAGCGCGCCGCGCTGTATCTGCTCAACGGCGAGCGTATGCAGGCGCAGGGTACGGCCGGCCGCATGGAAACGTACGAGCGGGCACGCGACTGCTTTGCGCGCGCCATCACGCTCGGCACGGTCGACGGCACACGCGTGGAAATTCCGCTTGAGCACGGCATGATGCCGGCACTCTGGACACATGCGCCGGGCGACGGGCCGAAGCCTGCAGTCGTTTACTGCAACGGACTCGATAGCAACAAAGAGCTGCTCTACTGGTCGCGGCTGCCGCAAGCTCTGGCGCGACGCGGGATTTCGACCTTGTGCGTCGATCAGCCCGGCACCGGCGAGGCACTGCGGCTTCAGAACCTGCCTGCTACCCCGTATAGCGAGCAATGGGCCTCCAAGGCAGTCGACTGGCTCGAAAGCCAGAGCGACGTCGACGCAAAACGCATCGGCATGACCGGTATCTCGCTCGGCGGGCATTATGCGCCGCGTGCGGTTGCCTATGAGCCCCGTTTCGCGTCGGGCGCTTGCTGGGGCGCCAATCACAACTGGGCCGAAGTGCAGCAAAAGCGGCTTCGCCGCGAAGGCGAAAACCCGGTTCCGCATTATTGGGCACATGTGATGTGGGTGTTCGGCGCGACCGACATGGACGATTTCCACGCCAAGACGAAGGACATGGACCTCAATGGACATATGGACCGTATTCAGGTGCCGTTCCTTGTCACCCACGGCGCGAACGACCGGCAGATCGGCGTGGAATATGCCCATCAGGCTTACGAGCAGTTGACCAACAGTCCCCGCCGTGAACTGAAGATCTTCACCGACCGCGAAGGCGGCGTCGAACATGTCGGGGCAGACAATATGGCGTTCGGACGCGACTATATTGCCGACTGGTTCGCCGAAACTCTTGGCGGCCATAACGCATGAATGGGGACGGTCGACCATGACCCTGACACTATGTTTTGCTCCCGGAAGCTGTTCGCGCGTGCCATTGATCGCGCTGGAAGAGATTGGGTGCCCATTCGAGACGCGGCTAATTGCTTTCATGAAGGGCGATCACAGGTCGTCCGAATTTCTCGAAATCAATCCCGCCGGAAAAGTGCCGGCACTGATCGTCGATGGCGCACCGATCACGCAGAATACCGCCATCCTGTCCTACCTCGCTCGCGCTTTTCCCGAGGCAGCGCTGCTGCCCATCGCCCCGGACCCGGTAGTCGAAGCACAACTTCTGGCGCGGCTCGTATGGTTTTCTGCCGATTTGCACCCGATCGTCACGCGCGTTCGAATGCCGCATTTCGCTTGCGACCTACCCGACGCGCCGGCACGGGTTCGCTCAATGGCAATGACCGCAATGGAGTTTCAGCTGGCGCCGGTCGAACGGGCATTAGCGGACTCGCCCTGGTTTTTGGGCGAGACATGGTCGGTGCTCGATGCCTACCTGTATTGGGTCTGGTTTCGTATTACTGGAGCAGGTTTCGGCAGCGCGAATTTTCCTGCAATCGCCGATCATGCACGGCGGATGGAAGAGCGACCCGCCGTCCAGCGGGCGCTGGCGCACGAAATTCGAGCCGAGCAAGAACTTGCAGCGCAGGGACTGACCGTTGCGTTACGCTGAAGGAGCATTGAATATGACTCGCCGCTTTGTAGATCTGTCGATCTATCTCGAGAACGATGTCGTGACCGATCCGCCGTTCATGCGGCCCAAGATCACATACCAGACTCACCGCGATACGGTGAAAGAGGCCGCGCATTTCTTTCCAGGTCTGACCGCCGAGCAAATGCCGGGAGGCGAAGGTTTCGCCGCTGCCGAAATGGTGACCATGTCGACGCATAACGGCACCCACCTCGACGCGCCCTGGCATTTCGACCCGACGATGGACGGCGGCGAGCGGGCGATCACCATCGATGAGGTGCCGCTCGACTGGTGCTTTCGCCCCGGCGTGAAGCTCGATTTTCGGCATTTCGAGAACGGCTATGTCGTAACCGCTGCTGACGTCCAGGCCGAGCTGGCGCGGATCGGATATGAACTCCAGCCGCTCGATATCGTGCTGGTGAATACCGCTGCAGGCGGGGCAGTCGGTCGCGCCGACTTCGTCGATACGGGCTGCGGCATGGGATATGAGGCGACGATCTACCTGACCTCACGCGGCGTGCGCGTGACCGGCACTGATGCCTGGTCATGGGATGCGCCGTTCAGCTACACGGCCAAACGCGTGGCCGAAACCGGTGATACATCGCTGATCTGGGAAGGGCATAAGGCCGGGCGCGACATCGGTTATTGCCACCTCGAAAAGCTGCACAATCTGGAAGTACTGCCGCCTTTCGGATTCACGGTTTCGTGCTTTCCGCACAAGGTGAAGGGCGGCTCGGCCGGGTGGACCCGCGCTGTCGCGATCTTCGAGGATTAGGGTGCGACGGGCTGATCGGGCTACGAAAATCATCGTCACGGGTGCGGGTGGCTTTGTCGGTCGCGCTCTCGTCGCACGCCTTGTGGCCGATGGCGCCGACGTGGTGGGGATCGACCGCGCACTCGAGCCACGCCCCGGGATGGAGGCGATCTGCGGCGATGTAACCGACGCGGCGTTGCTGCAGCGCGCCTTTGCGGGCGGATGCGATGCCGTCGTCCATCTTGCCACGATTCCCGGCGGCGCGGCCGAACATGATCCGGCTGCGGCGCAAGCCACCAACGTCGAGGCGTCGATGATGCTCGCCGAAGTTGCCGCCAAATCCGGCCAATGCCCGAAATTCATCTTTGCCAGCAGCATTGCCGTTTTCGGCGCGCCCCTGCCGGCCGAAGGGGTCGACGACGCCACACCGCTGGCGCCGCACATGCTGTATGGCGCACACAAGGCAATGATCGAGCAGTGGGTGGCCACGCTGTCGCGGCGCGGCGAGATCGACGGTTTGTCCCTGCGCCTGCCCGGCATCGTCGCCCGTCCAGCCGCCGCATCGGGAATGAAATCGGCCTTCATGAGCGATGTTTTTCATGCGGTGCGGGCCGGGACCGCATTCGTCTCGCCCGTTTCGCCGGAGGCGACGATGTGGCTGTTGTCGGTTGAGGGCGTTGCGACCGCCCTTGCCCATGCGCTCCAACCCATGACACCACTGCCCGCAAGCCGGGCCATGACCCTGCCGGCACTGCGTGTCAGCATGCACGAGCTTGTGAATGAAATCGCGCGGCAATGCCGTCGTGACCCCGGTGTCGTCTGCTATCGGCCCGATGCCATGCTGGAGGCGGCGTTCGGTAGCCAGCCCGCGTTGTCCACCACCGCCGCCGACCGTCTGGGATTCGTTCACGATGGCACGCTGGAGCAGCTCGTCGCCTCGGCGCTCACATCTCTTGCTCTTACCGAAGGACTCGCCTCATGAAACTTGCTACACTTGCGACAGGTTATCCGGATGGCGCGCTCGCGGTCGTATCCCGTGATGGCAGCCGCTACCTCGCCGCTGACGACATTGCAGCAACGCTGCAGCAGGCGCTCGAGAGCTGGCCAACTGCGGCAACGAAGCTTACCGCTCTGGCAGCGCGCGCCGATGTCGGGGAGGGGCAGTCCACCAATCAGGTGCGCTTCGCTTCTCCCCTGCCACGGGCCTGGCAATGGCTCGATGGTTCGGCGTTCGACAGCCATGGTGCCCTGATGCAAACAGCGTTCAACTTGCCGCCGATCGAGACGAAGCTGCCGCTGATGTACCAGGGCATGTCGCACCAGTTCCTCGGACCCAACGACGACGTCGTGCTGCCGTCAGAGGATGACGGCATCGATTTCGAGGGCGAGTTCGGGATTGTCGTCGACGCTGTGCCGATGGGCACGACGGCTACCGATGCGCTGGGCCACATCAAGCTGATCCTTCAGATCAACGACTGGTCCCTGCGCACGCTCGCCGCGCCAGAGATGAAGACCGGGTTCGGATGGGTACAGGCCAAGCCCGCATGCAGTGTCGCGCCCTTTGCCGTGACGCCCGACGAACTTGGCGACAGCTGGCGCGAGGGCCGGGTATGCCTCGATCTCGCCGTCGACTGGAATGGCACGCGTTTTGGCAATGCCAACGGGGCGGCGATGTCTTTCGGTTTTCACGAGCTGGTCGCTCATGCGGCACGCACCCGATCACTGCCCGCGGGGACGATCATTGGTTCGGGCACGGTATCGAACCCCAATTATCGCGACGTCGGCTCCTCCTGCATCGCCGAGCGGCGTGGAATCGAAATGGTCGATGCGGGCAGCGCGCAAACCGGTTTCATGCGTTTTGGCGATACGGTCAGGATGGAATCATGCCTGCCTGACGGTGCGACCCTGTTCGGAGCCATCGAGCAGCGCGTCGTTGCGCTGGCAAGTATGGCATGAGCCGACTGCCGCCGGTTCGTCGTATCGTTACCGGGCATGATGCGAGCGGGCGGGCGATCCTGCGGTCCGACGACCGGTTTCCGACCGAAGCTATCCCCAGCGGCGACGCGGCGTTTGCGCTCCTCTGGACGACTGCCAACGTACCGGTCGACAATAACGACGAAAGCGACGGCCGCGCGCGCGACGCAGGCCTCACGCTCACCCAAGGCTCAGTCATCCGGATCGTCGATATGCTTCCCGGCGGCACCTCGCCGATGCATCGGTCAAACAGCATCGATTATGGCATTGTGCTGTCCGGGCAGGTCGAACTCGAAGTCGACGACGGCGCGAAGACACTGCTCGACCCTGGCGATGTGGTCGTGCAGCGCGGCACTGTCCATCTCTGGCGCAATCCCAGCGAGACCGAGACCTGTCGCATAGCCTTCATCCTGATCGAAGCGCATCCCTATCGAGTCGGCGACGAGACATTGCCGGAAATCCATCCCTGAAGCGGGATGGCGCTCACCAGGGCAGAGCGAGCCAGCGCGCAATAGCGCGATTGAGCGCCTGAGGCTCTTCAGCCGGTAACATATGGCCGGCGCCCTCGATTATGCATAGCGTCGCGTTCGCGATGGCGGTGGCAATCGCACGGTGCTGCTCCGGCGGGCTCCAAACGTCTTCGGCGCCCGTCGCCACGAGCGTCGGGCAGGCTATCGTCGGCAGCAGCGTTTCAAGTTCGGGGCGTGCAAGCAGGGCAGCAATCTGGGATTCGTACACGTCAAGGCCAGCCTCGACGCACATCGTGGTCAGCGATGCCATCAGTGCCTCGCGGCACCGATTGGCAGGCGCAATCATTGGGGGCAGCCAGGCATCAACGAGCGCCCCCATGCCGTTGTCACGCCCGAGATCGCGCAGGGCGTAACGCTTTTCCGCTTCGCCGGGACGAACCCCGTGAACACCTGTGCTGACCAGCGCGAGGCGCTCGGCCCGGTCGGGCGCGGCGCGGACCACTTCCAGCGCGACACGCGCGCCCATCGAGTGACCGAGGAGCGCAAAGCGGGGTGGCGCGACATCGAGCACGCGCATCGCCATGGACCGAAGGTCGTCGTCCAGGCCATAGCCGGGAAGTACGATCGAGTCCGGGAAAGCTGTCGTCTGGTCGCGGAAAATCCGGGCATCGCACATCAGCCCGGGGAGCAGAACCAGCGTCATCCCGTGGCTTCGACGGAGATGTCATCCGTCTCGTTGGCTGCAATACACCGGTCGATGATCCGCCGCACCCGCACCCCGCCCTCATCGATGTTATAGGCGCGCAACTTCAAGCCCGGATTGGCGTTGATCGAACGCTGCTGAGCCTCGAGGATCTCGACATCCTCGGCAAACACGCCGCCTTGACCCTTTTTGAACCGTGCCGTGAAGCCAGGGTCACCGATGTCGAAATTGCGTGCCATGCCCCAGAAATAATGAGTGGTCGTCTCCGTTTCAGGGGTCATCACATCGATGACAAACCCGCGCACGCCCTGGTCGTGATCGGCCAGCGTTGCGCCGGCCCCGAGGGGCGCAACGCCCACGTCGATGATGACCGCCGACGGTGCGATGAACTCGCAAATCTGCCAGCGGTCAACCTTGCCGGTCTGCCTGAGTGCCATGCTCCAGAACGGCGGCGCGTCGACTTCGGCCATCCAACGCGTGACAAACACCTTGTCGCCCTCGACTCGGGTTTCGATGGGGGTCTCCATCAGTTCGGGCTGCCCAATTGACCCGACGTGCACATAGGTTTCGTGCGTGAGGTCCATCAGATTATCGATCACGAGCCGGTAATCGCACTTGATCGGGTAGTAGCCGCCGTCGAACGTCCAGCCCTGGGCCGAACAGGGCCAAAGGTCGGGGATCAGCGCCGGATTGGCCAGCGCGCGGTCGCCAACCCAGATCCAGACGAACCGGTGACGTTCCGCCACGACAAAGGTCTCGGTGCAGACGCCGCGGTTAACCGGGTCGGTCTTGATGGGCATTTCTTCGGCGACGCCGTCGGGGCCGATCTTCAGCCCGTGGTAGCGACACCGGATCGAATCGCCCTCCTTGATGCCCATCGATAGCGGTAAGAGACGGTGCGGGCATGCATCGCGCATTGCGACAACACTGCGGTCGAGCTTTCGCCACGCCACGACAGGCACGCCGCAAATTGTACGGGCCAGCGGCTTGGTATCGACTTCGCTGTCCCAGCCCAGAACATACCAAGCGTTACGGATATGGGTCATGGCTGGATTCCCGACTTGTTTGCGTGATTTCGACTTCGCGCCGGTCGGACGCGCTGACAAGACCCCACCTGCAAAATACCGCCGACGCTATGGACTCATTTTGGACAGGAGCGACGTAATAGCAGTGAAGTCCGAAGGCAGCGGATGCCACGCAGACTTGATCCAGCCGTTCGGTCCAAACAGCGCCTGAGCGGGCGCGTCTTTTGCAATCACATCCGCCAGTTCCCCGATGTGCGGGTCTTCGACTTTGCCATTCGCACCGCGCAAATGGCGGATCCAGCCCGCAATCGCGGTCAGGATCGCCGGACATTCGCGGCCTTGGGATTGGTTCGTTGCGAGCGTTTCGAGCCAGCGCTGAGGAATTTTCTGGCTCCCGTCCGCCGCGATCTGGATCAGTCGGTGCTGCAGCGCCGGATTATCGAAACGCGCGATCAGTGCATCGGCATAGGAAGATAGATCCTGCCCGGGCGCCGCCACGATCGTCGGCATCGCTTCGTCGCGCATGAGCCGTTCAATCAGCGGCCGCAGCGCAGGATCGGCGATCGCCTCGTGCACGAATTGATGGCCGCGGCTGAGCCCTATATAAGCCAAAGCCGAGTGCGCACCGTTGAGCATTCTGAGCTTGGCTTTTTCGTAGGGCGCGACATCGGCCACGACTTCGGCGCCTACGGCTTCCCAGCGTGGACGTAGCCCCGCGAACCGGTCCTCGATCACCCACTGGCTGAACGGCTCGGTCATGACCGCCGCTTCGTCGGTAACGCCGATCCGCTGCGCGAGCTCGGCGCGGGCGGCGTCGGTCGTTGCGGGGACGATGCGGTCGACCATCGACGACGGGCAGGCGCACGCGTCCTCAAACCAGCCGGCCAGTGCGGGGTCGTGTCGCGCCAGATATTCGGCGATGAGCCGCGCAAGCACACGGCCGTTGTCCGCCAGATTGTCGCACGACAGCAGCGTCAGTCCTGCCACGCCCGCATCATGGCGTCGGCGCAGCGCGGTGGCCAGCAGCGGGTAGAAGCTGCCCTCGCCGGCAAGTACGGGGTCGAGGCTGCCCTCGGGCGCGCGGCAATAGCCCTTTTCGGTCACCGTAAAGCTGACGATCCGGGTTTCGGGTGCTGCCAAACGATCGATGACCGCCGCGCGCGCGGCGGGTGCCACGATCACCTCCCGCACAGCCGCGACCAGCCGCGATCTCTGGCCGACCCCCGAACGCTCCGTAACAGTGTACAGGCCGTCCTGCGGGTTCATCTGCGCAGCGACAGCCGCTGAGCGCAAGGAGATGCCGCTGATCGCCCAGTCGCGATCACCCGCGCCCATGGCCTTGTCCGTGTACCACGCCTGATGCGCGCGGTGGAAAGCGCCGATGCCGAAGTGGACGATTCCAACCCGCTGGGCGGCAAAGTCGTAGTCAGGCCGTCGAACATCGGGCGCCAAAGCGGACAAGGTCTCGCGAGACAGCCTCAAAGCCGATAGGCCTGCTTCGCCAGATTATAGGTTAGGTCGCGCGCCAACTCCGCTGCTTCCCATTCCTCAAGGCGGTGCTCGACTACCAATTCGGCGAGGAACCCACAATCGATCCGACGCGCAACGTCGTGCCGCGCGGGGATCGACAAAAAGGCACGCGTGTCATCGTTAAAGCCGACCGTATTATAGAAGCCGGCGGTTTCGGTGCACATCCGCCGGAAGCGGCGCATCCCCTCCGGACTGTCGTGGAACCACCAGGCGGGGCCCAGCTTCAGACAGGGATAATGGCCGGCCAGCGGCGCGAGCTCGCGGGCATAGGCGGTTTCGTCGAGCGTGAAGAGAATGAGCGACAGGCGGCTGTCGTTGCCGAAACGATCAAGCAACGGCTTCAGCGCATGGACATAATCGGTGCGCGTCGGAATGTCGGCTCCCTTGTCGCGTCCGAAGGCGGCAAAGATCTGCGCGTTATGGTTGCGGAACGAACCCGGATGTAGCTGCATAACGAGGCCGTCGTCGATGCTCATGCCTGCCATTTCGGTCAGCATCTGGGCGCGGAAAAGTTCGGCGTCCGTGGGAGTGAACGTGCCTGTGCTCACCTTGTGGAACAATGCTTCGGCTTCGTTGGGCGGCAAGTCAGCGGTCTGCGCCGTGGGATGGCCGTGGTCGGTGCTGGTCGCCCCCAGCTTGGCGAAGAAGGCACGCCGCTGGCGGTGTGCGGCGAGATAGCCGTGCCAGGTCAGGCAGTCCTCGCCGGTTAGCATCGAAAAGCGGTCGAGATTGGCGCGAAACCCGTCGAAGTCTGGATCGATAACCGGATCCGGGCGATAGGCAG
The DNA here is from genome assembly GCA_038228865.1 of Sphingomonadales bacterium. GTDB lineage: Bacteria > Pseudomonadota > Alphaproteobacteria > Sphingomonadales > Sphingomonadaceae > Sphingomonas_O. The sequence continues at coordinate 37,089 of JBBROX010000013.1, forward strand.
TGATAACCCGGCCCCGCCAGCCGCTGGTGGAAATGGCGGCGTGGTGCTCCAGCGTATCGAGCGGACTCTCGGTCGTGGCGATCACTTCGATGTTATATTGATCGAACAAGGCTCTTGGCCGAAAGGCGTCGGTGGCAAGCGCTTCGGTGATGGCATCGTAATAGAGGTCGGCGGTTTCGGAATCGAGCCGAACCTCCATGCGGAACGCTTCGGCGAAAACCCAGTCGAGCCATAGGCGCGACGGCGTCCCTCGAAACAGGTGATACCGTTCGGCGAAAATTCGCCATGCCGCCCGCGCGTCATAATCGGGATTGCCGACACCCAGGACGTCGAGCGGAATGCCTTGGGAATAGAGCATCCGGAAGACATAATGGTCGGGCACCAGCAGCAAGTCCGACGCATTGCCGAACGGCTCGTTGTTGGCGAACCATGCCGGGTCGGTATGGCCGTGCGGCGACAGGATCGGCAGATCGCGGATCGACGCGTGCAACGTCCGCGCCAGCGCGCGCGTTGCCGGGTCTGCCGGGAACAGTCGGTCAGGGTGAAGTTCCAGCCTTCGGGTCAAGCGGTTGCTCGCGCGAAACGGTCGCGCTTGGCCTGGGCGGCCTTGCGCGCTTCGGCGATCTGGCGCTCTTCGGTCGCAAACAACAGGCTGTCGATGACCTGAGTCAGATGATTGCGCATTGCGGCACGCGCGGCAGCGGGGTCGCGGGCCCGAAGCGCGTCCAGAATGGCGGAATGCTCATCCACGACGGGTTTGATGTTGGCGGTGCGTGCTTTTTCGTGCAGCAGGGCTGCCTCGGGTGACAGGGAGCGCAATTCCCACAGGCGCGCGACGGTGTCCGCGATCGCACTGTTGCGGGTCGCGCGCGCAATCGCGATGTGAAATTCACGGTCAGCCTTTTCGCTGCCCCGCGGATCGTTGTTCTCCTGCGCGATATCGCGCACCAGCTGTTCGATCGCAGTAATTTCCTCGTCAGTAATCTGCGTGGCGGCGAGCGCGGCCGCTTCCCCTTCGAACATCAGCCGTGCCTCGGTCAGTTCGAACGCGCTGACATTGAACCCTGGCGGCTCCTCCTTGCCGGGCAGCCTCCGTACATAAGCACCCGAACCGACCCGGACCTCAACGAGGCCCTGCACTTCGAGCGCGATGATGGCCTCGCGCACAGTTGGACGGCTCACGCCGTGCTTCGCTGCAAGTTCACGCTCTGCGGGAAGCCGCGTACCTACGACATAGCGACCGGAAGCCAGTTCCTCGAGCAAATTGCGGGCCAGGTCCTGATACAGGCGGTCCTTTCCCAGGGTCGGTTCATCGATCATCGCACGTCCTTTGGCCTTACCAATCAAGTTGACAGGATTGCCGCTTTTGGTCAATCTTACCGTTGAGCCTCATTCACCACCAGTCCCCTTTAGGAAACGCATGCAAATCCAGTCCGCCAAAGTGATTGTGACGTGTCCGGGACGAAATTTCGTCACGCTCAAGATCATGACCGATCAGGGCGTATATGGCATCGGCGACGCGACGCTCAACGGCCGTGAACTTTCGGTCGTCGCCTATCTGGAGAAGCATGTGATCCCGTGCCTCATCGGCATGGACCCGCGCCGGATCGAGGACGTCTGGCAGTATTTGTACCGCGGTGCCTATTGGCGGCGCGGGCCGGTGACGATGCGTGCGATTGCCGCCGTCGACATGGCGCTGTGGGACATCAAGGCCAAGATGGCCGGGATGCCGCTGTACCAGCTGCTCGGCGGGCGCAGCCGCGACGGCGTCATGGTGTATGGGCACGCCAACGGCGCCGACATCGATGCGACGGTCGATGCCGTCGGCCAGTATATCGAGATGGGCTACAAGGCGATCCGCGCGCAAAGCGGCGTGCCGGGTATCAAGGATGCCTATGGCGTCGGTCGCGGCAAACTGCATTACGAACCAGCAGACGCCGCGTTGCCGTCGGTGACCGGCTGGGACACGCGCAAGGCGCTCAACTATGTCCCGAAGTTGTTCGACAAGCTGCGCGCGACCTATGGCTTCGATCACCATCTGCTGCATGACGGCCACCATCGCTACACACCGATGGAAGCGGCCAATTTGGGCAAGATGCTCGAACCTTACCAGCTCTTCTGGCTTGAGGACTGCACGCCCGCCGAAAATCAGGAGGCATTCAAGCTGGTCCGCCAGCACACCACGACGCCGCTTGCGGTCGGCGAGATTTTCAACACGATCTGGGATTGCAAAGACCTGATTCAGAACCAGTTGATCGATTTCATACGCTGCACGGTCGTCGGCGCGGGGGGGATCACGCATCTGCGCCGCATCGCCGATTTTGCTGCGCTCTACCAGATACGGACCGGCAGCCATGGCGCGACCGACCTGTCGCCCGTTACGATGGGCTGCGCGCTGCATTTCGACACCTGGGTGCCCAATTTCGGCATCCAGGAGTATATGCGCCATACCGACGAAACCGACGCGGTTTTCCCACACGATTATCATTTCAGGGCTGGTGAGCTGTTCTGCGGTGAGACGCCGGGTCATGGCGTCGACATTGATGAGGCACTGGCTGCCAAACATCCATACAAACCCGCCTATCTTCCGGTCGCACGGCTCGAAGACGGCACCATGTGGAATTGGTAGCATGAACTTCATCAAGGGTGTCGCTGCCACCGTTGCTTTCACCGCCTTGACCGCTGCGGGAGCACCCGAGCGCTTGCCACTCGACAAGCTCGCCCGGACCGGCACCGTCGATGAACGATACCAAGGCTACAATATCGAAATGGTCGAGGTCACCGGCGGGCGCTTCTGGGCACCTTATGGCGGTCCGGCGGGTGAGGTCTATCGTCAGCGCCCTCCGATCGACCTGACCAGCCCGAAGCTCATTGGGCTCGCACGTAACCTCGGCCCCAGCCTGATACGGGTGAGCGGTACCTGGGCCAACAACACCTATCTGCCTGCCGATGGCGAGGCGCTCTCCGAACCGCCGGCTGGATACAGCCAGGTCCTGAAGCGCGACCAGTGGCGCAGAATCGTTGCGTTTTCAAAGGCCGTCAATGCATCGATCGTGACCAGCTTTGCGGCGAGCGGCGGCACGCGCGGACCTGACGGCTTCTGGAAAACGGATCAAGCGCAGCGCCTGGTCGATCTGACGAAGTCGGCCGGCGGCACGCTTTATGCGGCCGAATTCTTCAACGAACCCAATATCCCTGGGGCGACGACAGGCATGCCGCCTTCATACGACGTGCCGGACTATGCTGCCGATTTCAGAGTATTTCGAGACTGGGCTCGCAGGACTGTCCCGGAAATGAAGATCGTTGGCACCGGCGGCGTTAGCGAGGGCACTCTCATGAAGACACCGCCCGCGATGCTGCGCGGCGGCAAGTTCTTGACCAGCAACGCGATGCTGGCGGCCAACCCCGGCACCCTCGATGCGGTCAGCTATCATTTCTATGGTAATGTTTCGCAGCGCTGTGGCGGCCCGTCCTCGCTCGACGCGGCGCGGGTCGATGCGCTTTCCCCCGCATGGCTCGACCGCACACTGATCGACGCCGATTTCTATGGCGCGCTGCGCGACAAGTACGAGCCCGGCAAGCCGCTGTGGAATACCGAAACGGCACAGGCGGCTTGCGGCGGCAGTCCCTGGGCATCGACGTTCCTCGACAGTTTCCGTTACCTGAACCAGCTCGGTGCGCTGGCGCAGCGCGGCGTTAAGGTCGTGTTGCACAATACGCTCGCCGCATCGGATTACGCCCTGCTCGATCCCGACACGCGCGATCCGCGTCCGAACTACTGGGCGGCCGTGCTTTGGCGCCGGACGATGGGCGCGGCGGTGCTGGCAGCGCCGCCATCGCCCGCACCCCATCTGCGCCTCTATGCGCATTGCCTCGCTGGGAAGAACGGCGGCGTCGGGTTGTTGGCGATCAATACCGGGGGGACGCCGCAGAACCTCTCGCTCGGCGATAAGGCGCTCGTCTGGACGCTGCAGGGCGAGCCGATCGAAACCCGCAAAGTTACCATAAACGGCCACGTGCCGTCCGTGGATGCGCGCGGCGGCTTGTCGGGCCTCGACGGCGCGGCGGTGACCGGGCCACTGACTGTTCCAGGATATGCAATCAGCTTCGTGGCGGTACGCGACGCCCGTAATCCTGCTTGCAGGTGACGATTGGCGCGGATCGTCCTGATCGGCGAAGCGATGCTCGAACTCGGCCGTGCACCTGATGGCTGGCGATTGGGTTATGGCGGCGACACGCTGAACACCGCGATCCACCTGGCGCGGGCCGGTCATGATGTTGCCTATCTGACGGCGCTCGGCAGCGACGGGCTTAGCGGGGCACTGAAGCCGCAATGGGCGCAGGAAGGGCTCGATGTATCGCTCGTGCTCCAACACCCGCGGCGCAACACGGGACTTTACGCCATCAGCACCGATGCTGCCGGCGAGCGCAGCTTTACCTATTGGCGCGACACAAGTGCAGCGCGCGATATGTTTGCGCTACCCGAAATCGATGCGGCTTTGGAAATCGCAGCGGATGCGGACCTGATTGGCTTCTCGCTCATTACGCTCGCAATCCTGCCGCCGGAAGGGCGAGGGCGGCTGCTGAAGCTTGCTCGACGGGTACGCCGGCGCGGCGGCCACGTCGCGTTCGACGGCAATTACCGGCCGCGCTTGTGGACAAGCACGGCCGAAGCGCGGGCGGCCCGTGACGACGCCATTGCCTGTGCCACCATCGGACTGCCCACGCTCGAGGACGAGACGGCTTTATCGGGTGAGATCACATGCGAAGCGGTTGCTATGCATTGGCAAGGGCTTGGTTGCACCGAAACCGTCGTGAAAGCGGGCGAGGCCGGGTGCCGTCTGCCTGACGGCTCGCTGTCGGCCCCGCCGCAAGTTCTGTCGCCGGTTGACACAAGCGGGGCGGGTGACGCCTTCAACGCGGGCTATCTTGGCGCACGGCTCGCAGGTGCGAGCCCTCATCCCTCAGCGCGCGAAGGCCATGCCTGTGCCGCCTGGACGATCATGCGGCCCGGGGCGATCCCGGCGCGCGAGGCCTGAGCATCAGCCAGAGGACGACCGCGGCGATCAGATCAAGCCCGGCAAGCGCCACGAAAAGCGGATTATAGCCGAAGGCATCGGCGCTCTGGCCGATAAGCAGGGTGAACAGCATGCCGCCGATCCAGGCGGATGTGCCGGCCATGCCACTGGCGGTGCCGACGGTACGGCTATCGAACACATCGGCACACAGAGTGATCAGCGCTCCGCTGAGCATCTGGTGTGCAAAGCCGCCAACACAGAAAAGAGCGATGGCGACCGCAGGCGATCCGGCGAGACCGATGCAGGCGGGGCCGATCATGCACAGCGCGCCGAATGTCATCGTCACCTTACGCGACGCGATCATCGATGTGCCGCGGCGCATAAGCCAGTTGGGCAGCAACCCCGCCGCAAGGCTACCGAAGTCGGCCGCGAGAAAGGGCAGCCAGGCCCAGAGCGCAATGCTCTTCAGGTCGAGCTTCCAGACCGCGACCAGATAGAGCGGGATGAAGAAATTGAATGTCTGCCAGGCTGGCTCCGCAAGGAAACGCGGGACGGCAATCGCCCAGAAATTCCGGCTGGCAAGCGTCTGTCGGCGCGTCGCGGGTTTCGCCGTCAGGTCATCTGTGCGGCCGGCGGCGATCAGCTGGCGTTCGGCTTCGGTCAGCGCTGGATGTTCGGCGGGGCTGCGATAACCCCACCACCACAAACCTGCCCAACCGAGGCTCAGCGCCCCAGTGACAAGGAATGCCGCCTGCCAGTTCCAGGCGAGGATACAAAAAGCAACCAGCGGCGGCGCAATCATGTTGCCGACGCTGGTGCCCATTTGGAAGGCGCTTGTCGCAAGCGGTCGTTCGCGCGGCGGGAACCATTCGGCGACGGTCTTGGTGCCTGCAGGAATCGCCGCCGCCTCGCTCGCGCCGAGGAAGGCCCTGAATACGGCAAGGCTCTGCCAACCCGTCGCCATAGCATGCGCCATGTTAGCCGCTGCCCATGCAAGCGCAAAGAGCGTGAACCCCAACCGCGTGCCGAGTGCGTCGAGGATCGTTCCTGCGACGGTTTGCATGACGGTATAGCTGGCCTGGAAGGCAAGGACGACCCAGCTGTATTGCTCGGTCGTCATCGCGAATTCGGCCTTGAGTGTCGGCGCAGCAACCGACAGCGTCGAGCGCGCGAGATAATTGAGAATCGTCCCGAGCGTCATCAGGCCGATGATCCACCATCGCAACTTGCCCTTCATGGCGCTCTCCCAAGCGTGCGGACCATCCCGTCCCTTAATGTGGTAATACCAATTATTGATGCATACAAGGACTTGGAAATGTCGTTTCGAGTAATCTCGGTCGTCCCAGCGCTGGTGTGAGAGAGGGAAGGGTGCCTCAATTGGCCTTACCGCTCTGGACAGATGGGGACGCGCCCAATATGCTCGCGCTAACGAAAGGCCAAGGGCTGTAGGGGAGAGCGCAATGTGCGCCGCATAAAGCATCTTCGCTGGTGGATCGTTGCACTTATCTGTGCGGGAACGATTGCCAATTACCTCGCGCGTAATTCGCTCGGCGTGCTTGCGCCGCAACTCAAAACCAGTCTCAGCATGACGACGCAGCAGTACAGCTACGTCGTGGGCGCCTTCCAGCTCGCTTATACGGTGATGCAGCCGATTGCGGGCGCGATTGTCGATCGCTTCGGACTGCGTGCCGGTTTCGCTCTGTTCGGCGTCGCCTGGTCGATTGCGAATATGCTGCATGCACTTGCCGGTGGCTGGCTGGCGCTCGCCTTCTTTCGCGGGCTGCTCGGGCTGGCGGAATCGGCAGCGGTGCCATCGGGCATCAAGGCCATTGCTGCCTGGTTTCCCGCACGCGAGCGGTCGGTGGCGGTGGGCTGGTTCAACGCGGGCACATCGCTTGGCGCGCTGATCGCGCCGCCCATCGTTGTTGCGGTAACGCTGTGGGCAGATTGGCGCGTTGCATTTATCGTGACGGGCGCGGTCGGGCTGGTTTGGGCCGCCGCCTGGTACGCCTTCTACCGCGAGCCGGGGGTCCACCCGGCGATCACGCCCGAAGAACAGGCGTTCATCGCCGCAGATCGCCCTGTCGTGGCCGGTCGCCGCGCGAGCTCCCGCGAAATCCTGCGCAGCGGCAGGTTCTGGGTGCTCGCGGTTCCAAGATTCCTCGCGGAGCCGGCATGGCAGACGTTCAGCTTCTGGATTCCGCTCTACCTCGCCACCGAACGCGGCATGGACCTGAAACAGATCGCATTGTTCGCCTGGTTGCCGTTCCTCGCGGCCGATTTGGGCGGCGTACTTGGCGGATATCTTTCGCCGTTCCTGATGCGTCGGTTCGGTGTCGGGCTGATCCGTTCGCGCGTGTCGGGTATCGCGCTTGCGGCGGTGTTGATGATCGCACCGGGCTGCATCGGTCTGGCCGTAAGTCCCTACACGGCGATTGCACTCTTCAGCGTCGGCGGCTTTGCGCACCAAATGATTTCTGTGCTGATCAATACGTTATCAGCCGATGTCTTCACGCCTGAAGAGGTCGGCACCGCCAATGGCTTTATCGGGCAGGCGGGGTGGATCGGTGGGCTGCTGTTTTCGCTGCTGATCGGCCAGTTCGCGGACACGATCGGCTATACGCCGCTGTTTGCCGCGCTTTCCGTCTTCGACTTGATCGGTGCCATCGTGCTGATCGTCAGCATCCGCCATCTGACACTTCCGGAGCAACGAGCATGAGACGCGCCACGCTGTCCAATCCGCCGCTTTTTGCGCTCACCGAGCAGGCCGACGGGCGGGTCACCCTAACGTCGGACACTGGTGCAGTGGCGCACCTGTTCATCCTTGAGGAGGATGTGATGCGCCTCTTGCTCCTCGCCCACGGGACGGTCGCGTCGCCGCCGAGCTGGGCGATCGCCCCCGGCGCGGATGACATCGCGGAACCTGGCCGGGACCGGCTCGACGCACGCGGGTTTACCTGCCCACCGCCGCGTTTGGACACCAATAAGACGACGCTCGTCGTGACAACGGCAAAATTACGCGTCACGATTCGCTTCCACGGCCTGCATTGCACATGGGAACAGCGGGTAGGCGACGACTGGCAACTAATGGCGGCGGACCGGCCGACGCAGGCCTATGATTTCGGCTGGTGGGACGGACGAGCCCATCATTACGCCGTGCGTCAGCCCGGCGAACGTATCTATGGGCTGGGCGACCGGAGCGGCGACTGCAACCGCGCCGGACGCAGCTTTCGGCTGACCAACCTCGACGCAATGGGATACGACGCCGAGCACAGCGATCCGCTCTACAAGTCGATTCCCTACATCCTTGTCGCCGACAAGGCCGGAAGGTGCCACGGCGCGTTCTATGACACGATGGCCGACGTCGCGTTCGATTTCGGGCGCGAACTCGACAATTATCATGGGGCTTATCGCCATGTCGTCGCGGATGCGGGCGACCTCGACCTGTGGATGATTGCCGGACCCGACCCGCTGGCCGTGACACGCCGCTTCACCTGGCTGACCGGTCGTCCCGCGCTGATGCCGCGCTGGTCGCTCGGTTATTCGGGCTCGACGATGAGCTATACCGATGCGCCCGATGCGGCCGACCAGATGGCAGGGTTTCTAGACAAGCTTGCGGAACACGACCTGGGCTGCACATCGTTCCACCTGTCGTCGGGCTATACTTCGATCGGCGACAAGCGGTATGTCTTCCACTGGAACCGCGACAAATTTCCCGATCCGGCGGCGTTTGTCACAAGCTACAGCACCGCAGGGGTGCAGCTTGTCCCCAATATCAAACCGGCGCTGTTGCGCAGCCATCCCCGCTATGACGAGGCGGCAGCGGCGGGCCTGTTCGTTGCCGATTCGGACGGCGTACCCATCGAAGCGCAATTCTGGGATGAAGTCGGCAGCTATATCGATTTCACCAATCCGGACGCCGCGCGCTGGTGGCGAAAAAATGTGAAGGCCGCGCTGCTCGACAACGGCATCGAAGCCACGTGGAACGACAATAACGAATACGAAATCTGGAACGCGCGCGCGCAGTTCCATGGCTTCGGCGCGCCACGCGTCGCTGCCGAGATGCGTCCAGTCCAGCCCCTGCTGATGACACGCGCCTCGCGTCATGCACAAATCGAGGCGGCCCCGGACAAGCGCCCCTATGTCGTCACCCGTTCGGGCATGGCCGGGCTGCAACGTTATGCACAGACGTGGAGCGGCGACAATCTGACCGAGTGGAAGACGCTGCGGTACAATGGGCGCATGGCCATCGGCCTGGCGCTTTCGGGCGTGTCGAATAGCGGTCATGACGTCGGCGGTTTCGGGGGCCCCGCACCGTCGCCCGAACTGCTGCTCCGCTGGGTTCAGGCGGGCGTTCTCATGCCGCGCTTCAGTATCCACAGCTGGAACGACGACCGCAGCGTTAACGAGCCATGGATGTATCCCGACGCTCTGCCTGCGATCCGACGCCTGTTAGCGCTGCGTCAGACGCTCGTCCCGTTTTTCTACGATCTCTTGCACCGTTACCATGCCGATTTTGAGCCAATGGTGCGACCGGCATGGCTCGATTTTCCCGAGGACGCCATGAGCTGGGCGGAAAGCGACGATCACCTGCTCGGCCCCAATATTCTGGCCGCGCCGGTGGTCGAAGCGGATGCCATTCGCCGCACAGTGCGTCCGCCGACCGGTGCCGACTGGATCGACGTCTGGACGGGCCGACACTTGGCGGGCGGCATTCCGGCGACACTCGATGCGCCGCTCGACGGGCCGCCGCCGCTGTTGGCACGCGCGGGGTCGGCGATGCTCGTCAATCTCGCCGAAGGTGGTTGGAAGCCACAGCCTTACCAACGTGGCATATGGCTGTTTCCACCCCGTCATGGAACGTTCCAATGGTCTGCGCTTGAAGACTCGGGCGACGGCCATGAACTTCCGGATCGCTGGCAATTGACCGGGAAAGCCGATGCCGATCGCGTTGTCATCGAAATTAACCGCCAGGGCATCGGCTGGGGCGGAGACGATATCACCGTGCTCCTACCGCCCGGCGATACGCGCAAACTGCACGCCGAAGACACGGTGGGTGTCCCTGTCGCGCATAACGGTCGTCCTGGTTGCCGCTTCAACGTGCCAGCGTTGAAGGACGCCACTTAACCTCACTGTCAACCAATGACTTGTATTTGGTAAGGCCATTTGGTAACCAGCGCGTCATGACGGGTAAGCGCCCGCATCAGGTCTCTGTTTGGGGAGGATAAAGATGATAAATTTCCGCACGTCCGTTTGCCGTAGCGCGCTCGTCGCATCGCTAATGCTGGGTGCGGCGCCCGCCCTTGCTGCCGCCGATGCACAAGACACCAGCGCTCAGTCCGGACCAGCCGATCAGCCCGCCGATGCTGCGGGGACAGGCGACATCATCGTCACCGCGCAGAAGCGCGAACAGAATCTCCAGCGCGTGCCGCTCGCCGTCTCGGTCGTCGGATCGGAGCAACTCGCCGCTTCGGGCGTCCGCCAGTTTCAGGACCTCGGCAATGTCGCGCCGTCGCTGACCGTGCGTCCCGCTGAACACCCGGTAAACGCCAATGTCTCGCTCCGCGGTGTCGGTACCTTTGCCTTCGGGATCGGGGTCGAGCCTAGCGTCGCCGTCCTCGTCGACGAAGTGCCGCTGGCGTTTCAGGCGCGCGCCTTTACCGACTTGCCCGACGTCGAGCGGATCGAAGTCCTCCGCGGGCCCCAGAGCACCCTGTACGGCAAGTCGGCATCGGCAGGCCTTATCAACATCATCACGCGCCAACCGACTGATACTATGCGGGTGCGCGCGAACCTGCTCGCGACGACGGACAGCGAGTATGGCGGCAATTTCAGCGTATCGGGGCCGATCAATCCGGAACTCGGCTATGTCCTGTCGGCCAGCTATTCGCAGTGGGACGGCAATGTCCGCAATTTGTTCAACGGAAAGAAGGTCAACGGTCGCGACGCATATAATGCGCGTGGCAAGCTGCGCTGGGAACCGTCGGCCGACGTGACGTTCACGCTGTCGGGCAACTATCTTAACGGGCACAGCACCGTCGGACGTCCGTTCATTCGCATGGATCCGACCGCGCTGTTGCGCAACTCTGCAGGACTGACTCAGGCTGTGGTCATGCCCGGTGTCACCGTCAGCGAGCAGAACCTGAACATCAGCAACAACTTTGACGCGCGGACGAATTACGAAGGCTATGGCGGTTCGCTGCGCGGCGAGATCGGCATTGGCGACCACACGCTGGTTTCGGTCACGTCCTACGACAAGTTCCGCCTTAACGACTTCCTCGATCATGATGACACGTCGGCGCCAGCACCAAACGGCAACAACACCCAGGTTGGCACATTTCGCTCAACGCTGTTCACGCAGGAAATCCGGTTGCTGTCGCCGAGCACCAATCCGTTGCGCTATACGCTCGGCGCCTATTACGCGAACGTGAAGTTCGAACGGCCGTTCTTCCGTGGATCGGCGTTTTCGCTTGCCAACTGGTTCGCGACCTCGAAGTCGCAGCAGGTTGCGGGCTTTGCGCAGATCGACTGGGAAGTCGTGCCGAGCCTGACATTGACGGCCGGCGGGCGCGTCCAGAACGAGAAAGTGTCGTACACCTTCCTCGACATCCAGAACGGCAATGCCGCGTTCGCCGGCAGTGCGGAGGATACCGCCGGGACCTACCGCTTCAACGCGAGCTATCAGGCCACACCAGATATCATGTTGTTCGCCACCTACTCGACGGGGTACAAAGGGCAGACGTACGATCTGACGACCGGGTTCAATCAGAACCGGGCCCTAGCGGGTCCGATCAAGCCCGAGCGGTCGCGTGATAAGGAACTGGGTGCGCGCATGCAGTTCTTCGACCGGCATCTGACGGTCAACCTGACGTTCTTTGACACCGATTACACGAACCTTCAGGCGCAATCGATCGAAACCCTGGCCGACGGGAGTACGAACTTCCGTCTGACCAACGTCGGCGGGCTGAACACGCGCGGCATCGAGCTCGACACCACGGCGCGTTTGGGCAGCGACCTGTCACTGTCGGCGTCGCTCGCCTATCTCGACGCCAAATACACGTCATTTCCGGTTGCCCAGTGCTATCCGCTGCAGACGGCAGCCCAAGGGTGTACCGGCACACCTACACGCCAAAATCTAACCGGCGCGCGCGCGGTGCAAGCGCCGGAATTCAAGTTCTCGATTGGCGCGGATTATTCCCCGGCACTGAGTGAGACGTTGCGCGGCGTGGTACAGGTCAACTGGCAGCATCAGAGCAGCGTCTTTTACGTTGCGTCCGATCCGCAGACGTTCCAGCCCACCTATGACATTGTCAACGCCGGGCTCGGCGTCCGTGCCGACGACAAGAAATGGGAAGTGGTCGCGTTCGTCAACAATCTGTTCGACACGCAGTATTTTCCGTCGCTGGTGAATTCGGCAGGTAATTTCGGTACCAAGCTTGCGACCCAGGCGATCATCCCGCGCGACTTCCGCCGCTATGGTGGCATCCGCCTCAATCTGAACTTCTAAGGTCGTGTATCGGGGGAGCACTAGTGGTGCTCCCCCGCTCTTCGTGTTCGGGAGTCTGACGATGCGTTATACAAAGCTGGTGACAGTCCTGGCTCTGGCGGCGGCAATGCCGCTAGCGGCGTCAGCGCAATCCGCGCCGACGGTCTTGCCGCTGGCGACGGCACAGACCGAGCCGCTGCTCGTCTCCGCCGACATGCGCGACAGTACTGAGTTGTCGGGCGAATGGCGATACTCGATCGACCCGTATCGCTCGGGGATCGCCGGATTCCACGGCGAAATGCCGGACCGTGGCCAGCAACGCTACCTCGACGTCGACGTACGCAAGGAAATGGCGACCGACAGCCGGACGCTCTTCGAGTTCGACATGGCGCATGCGAAGACGGCGACACTGCCGGGGGCTTGGCTTGCCCAGTCGTCCGAGATGCGGCACTATCAGGGGCTGGTCTGGTATCAGCGCAGCTTCGCCGCGCCAGTCGCGCGCAAGGGTCGGTATTTCCTGCGCTTCGGCGCGGCGAACTATTCGACGGTCGCATATATCAACGGCAAGCCATTGGGGCGGCACGAAGGCGGCTTCACGCCGTTCGCTTTTGAAGTAACCGACAAGCTGCGTGACGGCGAGAACCAGGTCACGATCGGCGTGGATTCACAGGCAACAGCGGTGACCGTTCCGCCGCCCGTCACTGACTGGGAGAATTACGGCGGAGTCACGCGGGCGGTCACGCTGGTCCACACGCCCGATACCTATGTCGACGACGCATGGATACGGCTGACGCGTGACGGCAAGATTGCCGTGACGGCGCATCTCGATGGCGCAGAGGCTGCCAATCGTGCGCTCCGTTTGCGGATCGAGGCGCTCAAGATCGATTTTGCCGGGCAGACCGATTGCAACGGTACCTGGACCGCGACAATGGTAGCGCCGCGCGCGCTCGTTCGTTGGTCGCCAGAACAGCCGAAACTCTACGACGTCTCGATCACTGCGGGCGACGACAACTGGCGCGACCGCATCGGGTTTCGCACGATCGAGCGGCGCGGTGCCGACATTCTGCTGAACGGAAAGCCCGTCTTTCTGCGCGGCATTTCGATGCACGAAGAGGAAATAAGCGCCAACCCCGCGCGTACCATCACGCCGCAGGCAGCCCGGGCGCTACTCGGCGAAATCAAGGATGGGCTGCACGGCAATTACGTCCGTCTGTCGCATTATCCGCATTCGGAAGTGATGACGCGTGCTGCCGACGAACTCGGCCTGATCGTGTGGAGCGAGGTTCCCGTCTATTGGATGATCGCGTGGAGCAATCCCGACACGCTGGCGGCCGCGCGCAACATGCTCGCCGAAAACATCCTGCGCGACCGTAACCGCGCCTCGATCGCGATCTGGAGCGTCGCCAACGAAACGCCGGTCAGCGATGCCCGTAATCGTTTCCTACGCACGCTGGTCAGCGATGTACGTGCCCTCGACGATACACGGCTGGTCAGCGCCGCGCTGCTCGTCGAGCGCGACCGCAGCGCAACTGTGCCCACGATGACGATGGCGGACCCGCTTGCCGGCGACCTCGATATCGTTTCGATCAACACGTATAATGGCTGGTACACGGCCGACCGCCTGACCGATCTGGCAAGCAGCGTCTGGCATGTGCCAACCGACAAGCCGCTCATCTTCTCCGAGTTTGGCGCGGATGCCAAGGCAGGGTTCCATGCCGGTGCCAACCCACAGAAATTCTCAGAGGAGTTTCAGGCGGAATTCTATCGCCAGACGCTGGCGATGGCTGACAAGCTGCCGATGTTGCGCGGCCTGTCGCCATGGATCCTGAAGGATTTCCGTTCCCCGCGCCGGCAGAACCCCGATTTTCAGATGGGCTGGAACCGCAAGGGGCTAATTTCCGAAACTGGCCAGCGCAAACAGGCGTTCGATGTGCTGGCAGGTTACTATCTGGCCAGGGCGAGCGCCGGAAAGCGCTAGAGCAAACGGACGCCCGTCGTCGGCGCAAGGAAACGCGAAAATGCGATATCTGCCGCAATGCTTGTCCTTGGCGGGCTGCCTCATTCTGGTCCCGCCCACGCTGGCCGCGCCCCCGGTTCCTGGCAGCTGGGTCGATGCCGTCACTGCAGTCGCAAAGCCGGAAGAACGGGAGGCTATCGCACTGCCCGTTGCACTGCCGCGTGCAAATGCCGCGCATGAAGCATGGGCGCAGCAATCACCCGGTCAGCGCATCGCCTACAATATCGTGACCCCGCAACTCATCCCCGTTCGTGGCACGGTGCCCGCCACGACCAATGCCCCTGCCGTCTTGCTGGTGCCGGGCGGCGGCTTTCAGTTCCTCGCCATGGACAATGAGGGCTACGACGTCGCGAGGAAACTCGACCGGCTGGGCATCCGCGTATTTATCGTCAAATACCGTACGCTGCCGGTGCCGGACGGTTTCGCAGGCTTCAAGGCGGCCATCACGCGAACATTCGTAAAGGGCGAGCGGCTTTCGGAGGATGCGGTTTCCTATGCCATTGCCGACACACAAACGGCAATTCGCGCCGTCCGCACCAACGCGGCGGCGTGGCATGTCGATCCTGCACGTATCGGCATTGTCGGTTTTTCAGCGGGCGCGATGACGGTACTCGGCACCGTTCAGGCCAATGCGGCCGACGCTCGGCCCGATTTTGTCGGCATGATATATGGGCCCACGCAGGGCAGCGCCGTCCCGCCCAAAGCACCGCCCCTGTTTACCGCGATCGCCGCCGATGACCGCTTTTTCAAGGCTCAGGATCTCAGCCTTATCCATGCCTGGCGGCAGTCGGGGAGTTCGGTCGAGCTTCACCTGTACAGCGGCGGTGGTCATGGCTTTGCGTCGCATCCCAACGGGACGACCAGTGACGCGTGGTTCGACCAGTTCGCGCTCTGGCTGAGGGCATCCGGGGTTTTGAACCGCCCTTGAACATCAGTGACCGCCGGCAGCATTCGGCGTCTCGCAGGTCCTGTGAGAGCTATGTGGCGGCAGACGCGGAGCGCTGTCGCGCGATGTCATGATCCGCGAATTTGCCCTCGGGTAACGAGCTACTGAGTCGTGCGGACGGTACGGCAGGCGGCTTCCAGTGGTGTAAGCTCGCCAGCTAGGCAGCCAACTTAAAAGGCCGGACTGTATTGTCGGCAAACGAGTATGCGGAAGAGGGACAGCACCTGTCGACATGATGAGCCGGTGAGAACATCGTCATGACAAATCGGTTGCACACTGCTACCGACATGATACCACCCGCGTAACGAATGGGAGTGGCATGCGCGTTGCGAAAACGGTGATGGTGTCGTGCTTGCTCGCCGCGTGCGGGCAGCAGCCCGTCGCTCCGCCTTCCGCCCCGCCTCAGGTCCGTGCAGCGCAAGTCGGTGGTGCGACCGTCCCCGATACGATCATTGCAGCCGGTACTGTCGGCTGGCGGCGGGAAACGACGCTTAGTTTCACGAGTGCAGGCCGCATCGCCGCGATGCGGGTCGATGAGGGCGATCCTGTCCGGCCCGGCCAGCTTCTCGCAGCACTCGATTCGACGACCGTTGCTGCCAGCGTCGCGGCGGCGCGCGCCGAGCGCGACCGCGCTGCTGCCGAATACGCCCGCAGCGCCAAACTGCTCGAACAGGGCTGGGTCACTCGTCCGCGCGTCGATACTGCCAAGGCCGCACTGCTGGCGGCGGAGGCCAGTGTCCGTAGTACCGGGTTTCAGTCGCGCAATGCCGCCATCGTTTCGCCCGGAGCGGGGGTCGTTCTCGCGCGGTTGGCCGATGCGGGACAAGTTGTCGCCGCCGGCACGCCCGTGCTTGTGGTTGGCGAAGCGGGCGGCGGCAGGGTGATCCGTTTGCCGCTGGCCGACCGCGATGCCGCGCGACTCCGCATCGGCGCTCCAGCAACGGTGCGGCTCGCTGCGGTCGAGGGCAATTTGACGGGTTCAGTCATCGAAATCGGCGGTCGCGCTGAGCGCGCGACGGGTACTTTCATGGTCGAGATCGGTTTGCCAGACGATGCGCGGTTGCGCGCTGGCCAGATTGGCACGGTTTCCCTGACGACAAACGGGCCGGGCAGCATGACCTTGGCCGTTCCGCCGGCGGCCGTGTTCGCTCCCCGCGCGGGACAGGCATTCGTCTACGTCGTCGATCCGAAGACCAAGCGCGTGAAGCTGCGCCGCGTCAGCATCGGCGAGGCAAGCGACAGCGCAATCCGCGTCACCGGGGGGCTGCGCCCCGGCGAATGGGTGGCCACATCGCGGCTCGACCGTCTGGCCGACAATATGGCGATAGAGCCGCTGCGGGCGGGCAAATGAACCTGACGGCATTTGCCGTCCGGCGCTGGCAGGCAACGCTGGTCGTCTTCCTGCTGATCGCCGTGCTCGGCATTACCGCGTTCATCGGCATACCCCGCTCGGTCGATCCGCATTTCCCGTTTTCGCTGACGATTACGACGGTCGTCTTGCCCGGTGCCGATGCCGCCGAGGTCGAGGAGACGGTCGCCAAACCCCTCGAAGAGGCGTTGCAAAGCCTCGACCATGTCCGCGAAATCCGTTCGACCTCGAGCGAAGGGATCGCGGTCATCGCGGTCGAATTCGAACATGGCACCGACGCCGACCAGGCTCTCGACCGCACGGTCCGCGTCGTCCAGTCGGCGCGCGACCAGCTGCCACAGGGCATCGCCCGCATCGCCTTCCGCCGTCCGCGCCCGACCGAGGCGGCGGTGCTGCAACTCGCGCTCGTCAGCGACAGCGGTTCGTGGCGGCGCATGGCGAAATACGCGCAGGATCTGCGCGAGCGGCTCTATGTCGTGCCGGGGGTGCGACAGGTCGCCATTGACGGCGCGGCAGCCCCCGAAGTGCGCGTCGCCATCGATGCAGGGCGGCTCGCGGAAGCACGCATTCCGGGTTCCGCTGTCGCCAATGCCATTCGGCAGGGCGGCGTCGACTTGCCCGCAGGATCAGTCACTGGCGAGGGGCGTCGGTTCAACGTCGATGCGGGCGGTGCCTATCGCGATGTCGAAGCGATCCGGCGCATCCCGGTGCGCGCGGGCGGCGGCGCGTTGACCACTGTCGGTGATCTCGCAACCGTCGACTGGGCAGAAGCCGAACAGACGCACATCGCCCGCTTCAACGGCAAGCGCGCACTGTGGGTGTCGATCCGGCAAAAAGACGGCATCGATGCAGGCACATTGCGAAATGCGCTGGTGAAGGCTGTCGGCGATTTCCGCGCTGACCTGCCGCCCGATATGAAGCTCGAAGTCGGCTTCGACCAAAGCCGCGATATCGCGCGCCGGCTCGGCGAACTGGCCCGGGATTTCGGCATTGCGCTGGCGTTGGTGATGATCACCATCCTGCCGCTCGGCCTGCGCCCCTCGCTGATCGTGATGATCTCGATCCCCTTGTCACTCGCGATGGGCATATTGGTGCTGGCACTGTGTGGTTTCACGCTGAACCAGATCAGCATTTCGGGCTTCATCATTTCGCTCGGGCTGCTCGTCGATGACTCAATCGTCGTTACAGAAAATATCGAGCGCCACATTCGTGACGGCGACCCGCCCGAAACTGCCGCGATCAAGGGAACGCGCGAAATCACCGCCGCCGTGATCGGCGCGACAGGCGTGCTGATCTTCGCGTTCCTGCCGCTGGCTTTCCTGCCCGAGGGGTCGGGCGATTTTGTGCGCGGGTTGCCGCTCGCGGTGATCTTTACCGTCGCCAGTTCGATGATCGTATCGCTGACGCTCATTCCGTTCGTCGCGAGCAAGCTGCTCAAGCCGCATGCGCCCGAGGGCAACCGGCTGCTGCGCGGGCTGACTGGCCTTATCGAGCGATTTTACGCGCCGTTGCTGCACCGCGCTCTCGACCAGCCCCGGCGCTGGTTCTGGGGGGCGATGACGCTGTGTATCGCTGCATTCGCGCTGGTGCCGGTGCTGGGGTTCAGCCTGTTCCCGTCCGCCGACGTCCCCTATTTCCTGGTGCGCGTGCAGGTCCCCGAAGGCAGCTCGATTGCGGCGACCGACAAGGCGGTGCGCGATGTCGCGCAAATCCTGAAACGCGAAACCTCGGTCGCCGCGCTGATGGAAAATGCCGGGAGCGGCAATCCACAGATTTACTACAACATCATACCGACCGAACAGCAGCCCCCTTATGGCGATATTTTCGTCAATATGAAAAGCTGGGACGTGCGTGAAAGCCCCGCGATGATCCGGCGGCTGCGCGCGGCGCTCGACAAATATCCCGATGCGCGGGTCAGCGTGGTCCGGTTCGAAAATGGGCCGCCGGTCGAAGCGCCGATTGCTGTCAGGGTCAGCGGGCCCGACACCAACGTGCTCAAAGGTCTCGCTGCAAAGGTCGCGACTGCGCTGGACGGCATCGAAGGCGTCCGCGATGTCGACAACGCCGTGGGTTACGACCGCGTCGATATCGATCTGGGTCTCGACGAGGGCAAGGCCGCGCTGCTCGGTGTGGCGCCGGGGGAAGCGCGACGCGCACTGCGACTGGCGATTTCGGGAGAACAGGCGAGCACCCTGCGCGATGACGAGGGCGACAGCTGGCCGGTTACCGTTCGCTTGCCGATGGCTGACGGCCAGCGCGTCTCGGCGCTCTCACAGGTCTATGTCCCGACGACAGCAGGTGGCAGCATTCCGCTGACCGAGATCGCGCAGCCATCCCTCAAGAGCGCGATCCCGGTCATCAATCGCCTGAAGCTGCAGCGCACCGTCACCGTGCGCGCGTACAACCGCGACGGCTATCTCGCGTCTTCGCTGACGCAAAAGGTCGAGGACCAGCTGGCAACCATCCCGCTGCCGCCCGGTTACCGCTTCGGGCTGGGCGGTGAAGCCGAACAGGCGACACGCAGCTTCTCCGGGCTGGGGCCGATCATCCTGCTGACGGTCTTCGGCATTTTCGGTGTCCTCGTGCTCGAATTCGGGCGATTCCGCGAAACCATCGTCGTCGCGGGCGTTATTCCGCTCGGCACGTTCGGCGGGCTGATCGCGCTCTTGCTGACCGGTTATTCAATGTCATTTCTCGCCATCATCGGGTTCGTCGCGCTCATCGGGATCGAGATCAAGAATTCAATCTTGCTCGTGGATTTCACGACGCAGCTACGCGATCGCGGCATCCCCTTGCGCGAAGCGATCGAAAAGGCAGGTGAAATCCGCTTCCTGCCGGTGCTGCTGACCTCGGTAACCGCCATTGGCGGGCTACTGCCGCTCGCGCTTGGCGGCAGCGCGCTCTACTCGCCACTTGCCTGGGTGATCATCGGAGGCTTGGTCAGCTCCACATTGTTCAGCCGGATTATCACGCCGGTCATGTATCTGCTCGCGGCGCGCGGCGAGGAAGCGCAGTCACAGGCGATTGACGGCGCGGCATCCGCTGAGGTTTAGATCGGGAACGCAAACAGGCCGTTGTCGGCCTTCGACCGTATTGCCGGATCACCAAAAGCTGCTGCCCGGCACGCCCTTGAACGGGCCCACCACATCCGGGGTGATCCAGCCGCCGTAGAAGGCGCCGGATTGAGGAACGACGTCAACATTATCGACCAGGCACTGGTCGAACGGTGCGGCGTAAAACGCGATATGGTCGCGCAGCGCGGCAAAGGCCTGTTTGGGGTTGGGATAGCTCCATCCGACATCGCGGAACACCGAGCCGGCGATCGCGACGGTCCAATACACGGCGTGCCCCTTCCACTCGCAAAACGAGGTCCGGTCGGTCGCGGTGAGCAGCGACATCGCGATGTCGGCCTGCGGGATGTAATAAGTCGGCGGATGGCTGGTTTCGAGCGTACGGATGCTCGACGATGTTTCTGCCAGAACTGTGCCGCCGTGCGCGATCCGGATGCGGCGCGATGTCGGCTCGGCGCGGGGCGGACGCGGGTAGGACCAGACGCTTTCCTGGCCGGGCGCAACGGGATCGGGGGTCACGGGGAACATCGTTTGTCCTTCACATCGGAATGAGCAATGCACATAGGGAAGGAGCCTGCTCAATTCAGCGGCGTGTCGGGGTTTGATCATGCCTGTCGCAAGGGTTTTCCGGTGGGCATGACCGCGCGCCTGCAGCTGGAGCGGGTGACCAAAAGCGTTCCCGGCGGGCGCGTGCTGTTCCGCGACCTCGATCTGGCGGTGCAAAGCGGCGAGCTGGTCGCCATCCTGGGCGAGTCCGGGTCCGGCAAATCGACGCTGCTGAACATCATCGCGGGGCTCGACAGCGTCGATGCAGGCAGCGTCGCGATCGATGGGCACCCGCTCGGAGGCCTCGACGACCGTGCCCTCACGGCGCTGCGGCGCGAACACATCGGTTTTGTGTTTCAGGCGTTTCATATCCTGCCCTACCTGACGATTGCGCGAAACGTCGCGCTGCCACTGGCGCTCGACCAGGCGAGCGCGCCCGCGGCACTTTCGCGGGCACATGCCCTGCTTGAGGCCGTCGGACTGGGCGACCGCATGGACGCGTATGCGCGGGACCTGTCGGGCGGAGAACTGCAACGCGTGGCGATTGCCCGCGCGCTGGTTCACAATCCGGCGCTGATCCTGGCCGACGAACCGACCGGCAATCTCGATCCCGAGACAGCGGCGGTGATCATGGATTTGTTTGCGACCGCGACACGCGAGCGCGGTGCGGGCGCCGTCCTCGTCACGCATTCGGCAACGGCAGCGGCCGTCGCCGATCGTATTCTCAGATTGACCCCGACCGGGCTTGTCGATGGCTGAACACGTGGCAAGGTCCGGCACGGTCGTCGGCTGGCTGATCGCGGGCGACTGGCGGCAACACCCGGCGCGGATCGTGACCGCCGTGATCGCGATTGCGACCGGGGTCTCGCTCGGGTTTGCGGTGCATCTGGTGAATGCATCGGCGCTGATTGCCTTCGGACAAGCGGTGCGAACCGTGAATGGAACCGCCGAATTGCAGGTGAAAGCGGCGGGGCCACTCGGTCTCGACGAAGCGCTTTATCCCAAGATTTTCGAAACGCCCGGCGTTGCCGATGCCAGCCCCGTCGTCGAACTAGACGCGGTTGCCGAACGCGGCGGGCGCGTGACGCTGCTCGGTCTCGACGTCATCCGGGCCGCCAATGTGACGCCGAGCCTGGTCGGGCTGCCGAAGGGAAGCGGGACAATCGGGCCCGATGATGTGTTCGCGGACACCGCATTGTTCGCATCGCGCGCAACGCTTGCCGCGCTTCGGGTCAAGACGGGCGATCGCATCTCGCTGACTGCCAATGGACGCCGCGCGCAGTTCGTGGTCCGTGGCGAGCTGCCCGGCGCGGGCGACGAGCAGCGCATTGCCGTGATCGACATCGCGACTGCCCAATGGCGCTTTGGGCGAGTGGGGCGCATCGATCGGATCGACCTCGATCTATCGGATGATGCGCGCGCCGGAGAGGTTCGAAGAACGCTATCTGCGAAACTTCCGTCGTCTGCCCTGCTGACGGACAGTGCCGACACCGCCAGCCAGTCCGATGCCCTGTCACGCGCCTATCGCGTCAACCTGCAAATGCTGGCGCTGGTCGCGCTGCTGACGGGGGCCTTCCTCGTCTATTCGACACAGAGCCTGGCCGTCGCCCGGCGGCTGCAGGGGTTTGCATTGCTGCGGACGCTCGGCATGCAGCGCAGCGGTGTCCGCGCTTTGGTCGCGGTCGAAGGCCTGTTGACCGGTATCGTCGGCGCGAGCATCGGCATTATCGGCGGTTACGCCTTGGCAGCGGGCGCGTTGCGATTGATCGGGCCCGGCCTTGGAGGCGTTGCTTTCGGCCAAGTTGCGCCGCGGCTGGTTGCTGAGCCTGTCGCAGCGGTTGGCTTTTTTGCGCTCGGGATCGCCGCTGCCGTCGGCGGCAGCATTGTCCCGGCGATGAACGGATCGCGCGCGGCGCCCGCCGCCGCCCTGAAAAATGCAGGCGACGTCTCAGATCCACGGGAAAAATCGGGCTGGCGCATTCCCATGCTGTTACTCGCGCTTGGCCTCGGGGCCGCATTTTTGCCTGCCGTCGCCCGGCTTCCGCTGTTCGGTTATCTGGCGGTCGCGCTGCTTCTCGCCGGCGGCATTCTGGCAATGCCCGTGATTGCCCGCGCAGCCGCAGCGCCGCTCGCGCGCCGACCTAGCGGATTCGTGCCGCTCGATCTTGCGATCCAGCACCTCCACGGCGCACCAAACGCAGCCGCGACTGCACTATGCGGTATTGTTGCGAGCACAGCGCTCATGACCTCGATGATGATCATGGTGACAAGTTTTCGCGGTGCCGTCGACGAATGGCTCGGAGAGGTTTTGACGGGCGATCTCTATTTGCGCAGCGAACCCGGGGCAGGGGGATTCGATCCGGTTGCACAGGCGCGGTTGCGCGCCGTGCCCGGTGTGGCGTCCGTGGCGTTCAATCGCCAGTTGCCCATTGTGCTGTCCCCCGACCGCCCGCCGATGACGCTGATCGTGCGCAAGGCCGACATGGCCCGCGAACGCGCCATTACCATCGGACAAGACCGCCCGGCCCCCTCCAATACCATCGGGGTTTCGCTGTCGGAGCCGGCCGCGCGGCTGCTGCACCTGGGAGTCGGTGATACGCTCGCGCTCCCGATTGCTCCCGGGCGCCGTTTCTCCGTGACGAGCATCTGGCGCGATTATGCGCGACAGCAGGGCGCGATTGCGATCGACAGCGACACCTACGCCCAACTGACCGGGGATGCCGTCCGCGACGACGCCGCGATCATGCTGGCACCGGGTGCCAACCGTGCCGCAGTGCGCCGGGCGCTGGTTGCAGCGGCACCGCCTGCGCTGCGCAACCGCCTGCAGATCGCCGAGCCAGCGCCACTGCGCCGCTTCGCACTGTCGCTGTTCGACCGCAGTTTTGCGATTACCTATGCGCTGGAGGGCATTGCCATCCTCGTCGGGCTTGCCGGTGTCGCCGCGACCATTTCAGCGCAGGCGATCGCCCGCACGCGGGAATTCGGGATGCTGCGCCACATCGGCCTTTCCCGGCGTCAGATTGTGGCGATGCTCGGGGCCGAGGGCGCTTTGCTGGGGGCTGTTGGCGGGGTGGCCGGTGTGACGCTTGGCATCGCGATCGGCCAGGTGCTGATCCATGTCGTGAATCCGCAATCGTTCAACTGGACGATGACGACGCGGCTGCCGGTAGGTACGCTGATCGGCATCGTCTTTGCGCTGGTTTCGGCCGCGACGGTTACGGCGATCATCGCTGCACGCCGGGCAGCTTCCGTCGATGCGGTGCGCGCCGTGCGGTCGGACTGGTGATCATGCGCTTCGCCCGGCCATTGTGTGCGCTGGTGCTGCTGGCAGCGGCACCGGTCTCCAGTCCTGTTGTCACCCCGGGACGCAGCTTCGCCTTTCCCGCCGACCACGGGGCTCACCCAGATTTCCGCACTGAATGGTGGTATGTGACCGGCACAGCCAAGGCCGATGATGGACGCGACCTTGGCTATCAGATCACCTTTTTTCGAGTAAAGACAGGCGTTGATGCGGCCAACCCCAGTGCTTTTGCTGCGCGACAGGTCATGTTCGCCCATGTTGCCGTATCCGATGGGCGCACCGGGCGTCTGCTTCACGACAGCCGCGCGGCGCGGGCCGGGTTCGGGATTGCGGGTGCGCGCCTCGGTGATGGCGATGTCGCGATCCGCGACTGGCGGCTGGTCAGGCTGATCAACGGCACGTGGCGGACCCGCATCGTCGCGCGCGGGTTCACGCTCGATCTCGCGCTACGGCCAACGCAGCCGCCGCTGTTGCAGGGGAACGGCGGTTACAGCCGCAAGGGGCCGGACCCGGCAGAGGCGAGCTATTATTATTCGGTGCCGCAAATGGCCGCGCGCGGCCAAATCAAGATCGGGGAAACCGCGCACCGCATTTCGGGGAAGGCGTGGGTCGACCGCGAATGGTCGTCGAGCTACCTCAATCCTCTGGCGGTCGGTTGGGACTGGACCGGTTTGAATTTCGATGACGGCGCCGCGCTGATGATGTTTCGGATGCGCCGCGCCGATGGAACAAGTCTGTGGGCGGGAGGCAGCTACCGCGATCGCACCGGGCGCGTCACCGTGCTCGCCCCCCGCGACGTGGCATTCCGGACGCTGCGTCGCTGGCGCTCTGCGCGCACTGGTGCCGTCTATCCGGTCGCCCAATCGGTGACGGTTCGATTGCCGACCGGCATCCGCACGCTGACCCTCACGCCGTTGTTCGACGATCAGGAAATCGATGCCCGCCGAAGCGGTCTCCCGGTTTACTGGGAAGGCCTCGTCAAGGCACCGGGTGCCACGGGATATCTTGAACTTACCGGCTACGTTGCGCCGATGAAAATGTAAGCACGGATCAATTCATTGCCTTCGCTTTGGAACGTCTATCGCTGATCGCCCGACCGCAACCTCGTCATGAGCGAGTAACGCGATCCGATCGTCGATGACCGCCTGCAAGGCTTTTGTCAGGGCTGAAACATTCAAATTCGGTCGCAGTAGCCGGTGGTGGATCACCCCCAGCGAGAAGGTCATGATCGTATCGGCGAGCTGGGCACTCTCGTCCGAATCCGATTTGCCAGGGGCCAGCAGGCCGAGCGCATTCAGCAGATGGATGCGAAGCTCGTCGTGAAGCGCGGTGAAGATCGATGCGATACGGGGGTTGCGCGACGACTCGGCCACGATTTCGGCGAACATGCGGTCGCCCTCAATCGTCTCCCCCGGCAGGACGAAATGGTGCAACCAGGCTAGCACACTGTCTTGATCGCCGGCCTCGATCGCTGCCTTCAGCTTCGCCGAATTCATGAATTGCGCGCAATCCTCGCGGACCAGCGCTGCAACAATTTCTTCCTTGGACGCAAAATCGCGATAGATCTGGCCGACGGCAATCCCGGACTGCTGTGCGATCTGGGCAATTCCGGTCGCGTGAAAACCGTTTTCGATGAACAGCTTGCGCGCCGTTTCGACCAGTTTTTGCCGTCGTCTATCGGCCCGGCTCGTCAGGGCTTCGCAACAGCTATCGGCAATTTTCATCGTGTCTTCCCAGCGAAACATCCCTTGACCACACTCGACTATCTGCCGTAATCGTTGCGTGAGTGATCACTCACTCACATAGTAAGCGTTCAGGAGCAAGCATGACTTTGAAGCCACTCGCCTTGGGCGCTCTTCTGCTTGGGCTTGCTGCTTGCGGTCAAAATGACAAGGCCAAGCAGGGCGGCGCTCCGGGGCCGACGCCGGTCGGCTTTGTCGTCATACGCGAAGAACCGGTAACACTCACCACCGAACTGCCCGGGCGCACAGCGGCCTACGAAACGTCCGAGGTGCGTCCGCAGGTCAATGGGCTAATCCGGGCGCGCCTGTTCACCGAAGGCGACTTCGTTCGTCAGGGGCAACCGCTCTACCGGATCGATTCGGCGCCCTATGAGGCGCAAGTGGCAAGCGCGCGTGCAGCTTTGGCGCGTGCGCGCGCGACCATCGCGGCGACGGCGGCGCTCGCGCGCCGTTACGGCGAGCTCGTCAAGATTAACGCCATTGCACGCCAGGAATATGAAAACGCCGTGGCATCGGCCAACCAGGCGCAAGCCGACGTGGCGGCCCAATCCGCCGCTGTGCGCTCGGCACAGATCGATCTTGCCCGAACGACGATTACGGCCCCGATTTCCGGGCGGATCGGCAGGTCGGCGTTCACGACCGGCGCGCTGGTCAGTGCGGCGCAAGCCGCGCCGCTGGCCACCATTCAGCGCCTCGATCCGATGTATGTCGACGTTCAGCAACCGAGCGCCGACTTGCTGCGCCTGCGAGAGCAGATCGTGGCGGGCAATCTGGCACGGGGCGGTGATGTCCGCGTCCGGTTGAAGCTGGAAACCGGGTCGGTCTATCCGATCGAGGGACGCCTGCGTTTTGCCGACGTCACCGTCGATCCCGCGACCGGCTCGCAGACGATTCGGGCGATCTTCGCCAATCCCCAGGGGCTGCTGTTGCCGGGCATGTTCGCGCGTGCCGAACTGGTCGATGGCGTACAGGGGCGCGCAATGCTCGTGCCCCAGCGCGCCGTTTCCCGCGACGAACGAGGCCGTCCGGCGGTCATGGTCATCGGGCGTGGCGACAAGGCCGAGCCGCGCGCGATTCAGACCGACCGGACGGTTGGCGACAGCTGGCTTGTCACCGGCGGCGTCAAGCCCGGCGACCGTGTGATCGTCGAAGGGGGGATGCTGCTTCAGCCGGGCATGCCGGTAAGCGGCCGGCCATGGTCCGCCAAAGCTGCGCCTGCGACCCCGGCGTCCGCGCCTGCTGCACAAGCGAAGTAGGCCGTCATGGCACGCTATTTCATTGACCGCCCCATCTTCGCATGGGTGCTCGCGATCATCCTGATGCTTGCGGGGGCCCTGTCGATTCGCAGTCTGCCGATCGCGCAGTTCCCGGCCATCGCACCGCCTGCGGTCGCGATTACAGCCAACTATCCGGGCGCGGACGCGGAGACGCTGGCAACCACGACCACGCAGGTCATCGAGCAGCAGCTCAAGGGCATCGATAATCTGCGATATTTCTCGTCCTCGTCGAGCTCGTCGGGGCAGCTGACGATCACCGTGACGTTCGAACAGGGGACCGATCCCGACATCGCGCAGGTGCAGGTTCAGAACAAGCTGCAGGCGGCAACGCCCCTGCTGCCGCAGGAAGTCCAGCAGCAGGGCATTCAGGTTTCCAAGGCATCGGCCAATTTTCTGGTGATCGTCGGCCTGTATTCAGAGAACGGCAGCCACGACGGGACCGATCTGGCGGATTACATCGCGTCGCGGCTTCAGGATCCGCTCAGCCGCGTTTCCGGCGTCGGCAATATCCAGCTTTTCGGCGCCCAATATGCGATGCGGATCTGGGTCGATCCGGTCAAGCTGAGTAGCGTTCAGCTGGCGATGTCGGACATCGTTTCGGCCGTGAAGGCCCAAAACGCGCAGGTTTCCGCCGGACAGCTCGGCGGTCGGCCCGCACCCGCCGAACAGATGCTCAATGCCACGGTGTCGGTGCAGTCGCGGCTTCAGACCCCGGAGCAATTCGGCGAAATCCGGCTCAAATCGGCTGCAGACGGCTCGATCGTGCGATTACGCGATGTCGCCCGGGTCGAAATCGGCGCGGAGAGTTACGGCTTCGATTCCAAGTGGAACGGCAAGCCGGCGGCGGGCATCGCCCTCTATCTGGCGCCCGGCGCGAATGCGCTGACGACGGTCGACCGGGTGAAAGCGCGGGTCGCTGAAATCACCTCGACGTTCCCGCCTGACGTCAAGGTCGTCTACCCCTATGATACCGCGCCTTTCGTGCAGTTGTCGGTCGAGCATGTCGTCGAGACACTGATCGAGGCGATCGTTCTCGTCTTCCTTGTCATGTTTCTGTTTCTCCAGAACTGGCGCGCGACTCTCATTCCCACGATCGCGGTGCCGATCGTCATTCTCGGTACCTTCGCGGTGCTCGGGGTGGCTGGTTACTCGATCAACACGTTGACGCTGTTCGGCATGGTGTTGGCCATCGGCCTGCTCGTCGACGACGCGATCGTGGTTGTCGAGAATGTCGAACGGCTGATCACGACGGAGGGGCTCAGTCCGAAGGACGCGGCCCGCAAGTCGATGGACGAAATCACCGGCGCGCTTGTCGGCATCGCAGTGGTGCTGATCGCGGTATTCCTGCCGATGGCGTTCTTCGCCGGGTCGACGGGTGTCATCTACCGCCAGTTCTCGATCACCATCGTCTCCGCAATGGCGCTTTCGGTCGCGGTCGCGATCATCCTGACACCGGCCCTGTGCGCCGCGATCCTCAAGCCGCACAATCCGAACAAACCTGAGGGGACCGGACCGCTCGCGCGCTTCTTTCAGTGGTTCAACCGCAATTTCGAGGCCGGGCAGCATCGATATGATCGTGGCGTCCGGTCGACGGCGCGCAATTGGAAACGGTCGCTCGTCGTCTATGCGCTGATTGTCGCGGTTATGGGCGTCCTCTTTTATCGCCTGCCGTCCGGTTTTCTTCCGGACGAGGACCAGGGGTACCTGGTCGCGCTGGTCCAGGGTCCGTCGGGCGCGACGACCGCTCGAACCGAAAAGGGACTCGAACTCGTTCGCAGCCATTTTCTCAAAGACGAAAGCGCCAACGTCCGCGGTGTTTTCACGATCAATGGCTTCAGCTTTGCCGGGCAAGGGCAGAACAGCGGTATTGCATTCGTCCTGTTGAAAGACTGGAAAGAGCGTAGCGGGTCTGACAATGTCGTCGGGTCGATCGTTGGGCGCTCGATGCGGGTTTTCGGGCAGTATTCGGACGGGTTCATCTTTGCCGTCGTGCCGCCCGCTGTTACCGAACTGGGGAACGCAACCGGGTTCGATATGCAGCTCACCGACGAAACCGGCATCGGCTATCAGCGGCTGCTGGGGGCCCGAAACCAGCTGCTGGGCATGAGCCAGACTGAGCCCCGCGTGGCGCAGGTGAGGCCGAATTCGCTCGACGACGCCCCGCAGCTGAAGGTTCAAGTGGATCAGGACAAGGCGCGCGCGCTTGGTGTCGATCTTTCCCAGGTGAACCAGACGATTTCGACTGCATGGGGTGGTGCCTATATCAACGACTTCATCGATCGGGGCCGTGTCAAGCGGGTCTATCTGCAGGCCGACCAAGCCTATCGCCAAAAGCCGGAAGACCTTAGCAGCCTGTTCGTACGCGGAGAGGGCGGACAAATGGTTCCGTTCACGGCGCTGGCCAATCTCAGCTGGGTCAATGCACCGGTCCAGATCACGCGGTACAATGGATCGCCCGCGATGGAACTTCAGGGCATTCCCGGACAGGGCTATTCATCGGGCGACGCCTTGCGCGCGATGGAGCAATTGCAGGCCAAGCTGCCTCCGGGGACGAAGCTGGAATGGACGGGCCTCAGTTTCGAGGAAGTCCTGTCGGGTGGCCAGGCGCCGGCACTCTATGCGCTTTCGTTGCTGCTCGTCTTCCTGTGTCTAGCGGCACTTTACGAAAGCTGGTCGGTGCCGCTCGCGGTCGTCCTCGTGGTGCCGCTGGGCGTCCTGGGCGCCGTGCTTGCGGCGACGCTGGTTGGATTGAACAACGACATTTACCTTCAGGTCGGGCTGATCACGACCATCGGCGTGTCGGCAAAGAATGCGATTTTGATTATCGAATTTGCCGAGGAACGGATGCAAGAGGGCATGAACGCCTTCGATGCAGCGATCGAAGCCGGGCGGCTGCGCTTGCGGCCTATCCTGATGACGAGCTTCGCCTTCGTGTTCGGCGTCCTGCCGCTGGCGCTATCGACGGGTGCAGGGGCCGGCGGCCAACATGCAATCGGCTGGGCCGTGGTCGGCGGAATGCTGTCGGCGACGGTTCTCGCGATCTTTTTCGTGCCAATGTTCTTTGTGGTCGTCGTGCGCCTGTTCGGCGGTCATGGCGCCGACGCGGCACCGCGCGACGACCAGCAAGAGCGGCCCGCGCCGCAAGAGGCATGATCCGATGATGACACGTCCGCTGATTGCCGCACTGATCGGCGCAACCATGCTTTCGGGATGCAATCTCGCTCCCAAATACGTTCGACCGGTCGGTGCGGTGCCGGCCACCCTTCCACAGGGCGGCTTTAGCCCCGGTGCGGTGGCATCCGATGCCGACGTCACGGCGATCGGCTGGCGTGACTTCTTCACCGACGACCGCTTGCGTCAGGTGATCGCGCAGGGGCTGACCAACAATCGCGACCTGCGGATCGCCGCTGCAAACGTGCTTCAGGCGCGTGAACGGTATCGTGTCCAGCGCGCGGACCAGGTGCCATCGACGAACCTCTCCGGCAGCGCAACATACACAAATTCGGTCCAGACGGGACAAGCAGGCGGTGGGGCAGCAGGCGTATCGTCGGCAAACCTCGAGTTCTATTCGTTGAACGCCGGCTTTTCCGCCTTCGAGCTCGACCTGTTCGGTCGCGTCCGCAATCTGAGCCGCGCGGCGCAGGAGCGCTATTTCGCGACCGAAGAGGCGCAGCGCGCGGCGCGGATCAGTCTGATTGCAGAGATCGCAACGGCGTGGCTTACGATTGCCTCGGACCAGGATCAGCTCAGCCTTTCGCGCGAAACGCTGCGCGCCTTCGAAGAGACGCGTGCGCTGACCCAAGCGCAATTTCGCGTCGGTATCGCGTCTGAACTGGAGGCACGTCAGGCCGACACGAACTACCAGGCCGCGCGAAACGATATCGCCGTTCTGGAAACGCGGATCGCGCAGGGACGCAATGCCCTCGACCTTCTTGTTGGCGCGCCCGTGGCACCGGCGCTTGTCCCTGGGTCGCTGGGCGGGGAGGTAACGACGCTGCAATCGCTGCCAACGAACCTGTCGTCGCAAGTGCTGCTTCGTCGGCCCGACGTCTTGCAGGCCGAGCGCGAACTGCGCGCCGAAAACGCCAATATCGGGGCGGCGCGCGCGGCCATGTTCCCCAATATTTCGCTGACCGCCGCCGTCGGTACGATCAGCACTGCACTCACCGGGCTGTTTGCGAGCGGCAGCTATACCTATTCGGCATCGCCCGGCGTCTCGCTGCCGTTGTTCGATGGGGGTCGCAGCCGGGCGAACGTCCGGCTTGCCGAGGCGACGAAGCAGGCGGCCGTCGCGACCTATGAGCGCGCCATCCAGGTCGCGTTCCGCGAGGTCGCCGACGCGCTTGCTCAGCGCGCGACGATCGACGAACAGGTGGCGGCGGGCACCGCGCGCGCCGATTCAGCGCTGGTGGCCTCACGACTCTCCGATGCCCGCTACCGCGTCGGCGTGACCAGCTTTCTGACCGCCCTCGATGCACAGCGCACGGCCTACGCTGCGCAACAGCAGCTGGTCACGACGCGACTCGCCAAGGCGAGCAATCTTATCGAGCTGTACCGGTCGCTTGGGGGCGGGCTCAACTAGGGTATTGCAGACACGTTCAAACGGCGTAGTCTCCTGGTCAAAAGGACAAGGAGAGCGTCCATGGCGACTGTCGCTGGCACTACGTTCGATACGGGCGAGGAAAGCCGCATCATTCTGCAAAGTCTTCTGTGTTTGCTGCGTGAGAAAAATATCCTGAGCCGCGCGGATATCGAAGATTTGAAGCACCGGGTTGAACTGCGTGCCGCTGGTACCACCGACAATTCGTTTCCGTGTTGCCCCGATGCCGCAGCGGCCGCTGCGGAAGACATGAAACAATGGACGAGCTATCTGGGGCAACGCTACGGCGGCAAACATGCCCGCCATCTAGGCTAGCAAATAGGAATTTGTCTGAGCGCCAATGGCGCGGTCAGACAGGATGACGACATCGCCGACTTGATACGGAACCGCGCCTAGCAGGTCGCCTCGACCGATTGTTTTGAACGGTTGCTGCCCGGAATGTGATCTATGTCGGCATCCCCGTGGGCCACGGTCCCGTAAAGCAGGTCACGATGGGCGAGAAAGAAGCGCAATTCGCATGATCCTCCACGATTTTCCTTTGTCCTCGGCCAGCTTTCGCGTCCGCATCGTGCTTAACCTCAAGGGTCTGGCGTACGAAAAGCGCAACTATGTCCTGCGGGCCGGGGACCAGCGCGCACCGGAGTATCTGGCGAAGAACCCCGCCGGGTTCGTGCCGGCGCTTGAGGTCGACGGGCTGGTACTGGGACAGAGCCTGGCGATTATCGACTATCTCGACACCCTCGCACCAGAGCCGCGCATGGTCCCCGCCGAACCGGTGCAACGGGCGCGGGCGATGGAGATGGCGCTGACCATCGCGGCGGACATCCACCCGATCAACAATTTGCGCGTGCTCCAATACCTCAAGAACGATCTGGGGCAGGAGCAGGAAGCCGTCGATACCTGGTACCGCCACTGGATCGAGGCAGGCTTCACGACGCTCGAAAAACTGCTGCCCGACACCGAGTTCGCAGGCGGCAATGCGCCGAATATCGTCGACGCGTGCCTGGTCCCGCAAATCTACAATGCGCGACGGTTCAAGACTGACCTGACGCCGTTTCCGAAAGTGACGGCGATGGCGGATCGGGCCGTGGCGCTTCCGGCGTTTGCAGAAGCGGCACCGCCGCCGTTGTAAGTCTAGACGGCGGGCAACCAAAGAGCGGACAGGAGCGGAACGACGTGTGGCCGCAGCTCGACGGGAACGCGTTCCACCAGGTCATTTTCGAAATTTTCGGCAACCGTGCGCGCTTGGGTTGCAAGTGCCCTGCCTGCCGCCGTCAGCGCCAGTCCCTGAGAGCGACCGTCCACAGCCTCGCGGGCGACCAGTCCCCGTTCGGCAAGTTTGGCCGTCATCGGCGTCATGTTGGCACGCTGGATATCGAGCATACGCCCGAGTTCGCTTTGGGTAATCCCGGGATTGGCATCGATCAGCAGCAGGATCGACAGTTCGGCAATCCGCAGGTCGAGGTCGGCCAGGCGGCGGCCGAGTTCGGCGGTCAGTGAGGACGCGGCCCGGCGGAGCAGATAGCCGGGGTATGATTTGAGCGGATCGCGCATGGTGTGGACTCTATCGAACGCTATTGCGCATAGCAATGTAAACTGCTATAGGATATAGCATAAACGGGAGAGTGACATGACGTTCGAACGCATCAACCCCATCACCGGGGAAGTCGCCTCGACGGCCCCTGCCATGAAAGCTGCCGACATCCCGGCCATTGCCGAGAAGGCTGCGGCGGCATTCCCGGCGTGGGCGGCGATGGGGCCCAATGCGCGGCGCGCCGTTCTGATGAAAGCCGCCGATTGCCTCGAGGCCAAGCGTCCTGCGCTGATTGAGGCAATGATGACCGAGACTGGCGCTTCGGCCGCATGGGGCGGGTTCAACGTCATGCTCGCGGTTGGCATGGTTCGCGAGGCCGCCGCGATGACCACGCAGATCGGTGGCGAAGTCATTCCATCGGACAAGCCCGGATGTCTTTCGCTCGCCTTGCGCGAGCCGGTGGGCGTCATTCTGGGCATCGCGCCGTGGAATGCCCCGGTCATTTTGGGCGTCCGGGCGATCGCGGTGCCGCTGGCGTGCGGCAATGCCGTCATCATGAAGGCGTCCGAAATTTCCCCCCGCGTCCATTCGCTGATCATCGAGGCGTTTGCGGAGGCTGGATTCCCCGAGGGCGTCGTTAATGTCGTGACCAATGCGCCGGAGGATGCGGGTGAGGTCGTCGGGGCGCTAATCGATCACCCTGCCGTCAAGCGGATCAATTTCACCGGATCCACTGCTGTCGGCAAGATCATTGCCAAGCGCGCGGCGGAGCATCTCAAACCCTGCCTCCTCGAACTCGGCGGCAAGGCACCTTTCCTCGTTCTGGAGGACGCCGATCTGGACGAGGCGGTCAAGGCCGCGGCGTTCGGCGCGTTCATGCATCAGGGCCAGATCTGCATGTCGACCGAACGGATCATCGTTGTCGATGCCGTTGCCGATGCCTTCGCGGAGAAGTTTGCTGCCAAGGCCATGACTTTGATCGCGGGGGACCCGCGCGAGGGCAAGACACCGCTGGGCGCTGTCATCGGCCTCAACACGGTGAACCACGTCAACAGCCTGATCGACGATGCCATTGCCAAGGGCGCTACGGTGATCGCGGGCGGGAAGGGCGACAGCGTGATCATGGACGCCACCGTCGTGGATGGCGTAACCTCGGCGATGAACCTGTATCGCGGTGAGAGCTTCGGCCCCGTCACCGCGATAATCCGCGCCAAGGATGAGGCCGATGCGATCCGCCTTGCCAACGACAGCGAATACGGCCTGTCCGCTGCGGTCTTTACGCGCGACACGGCGCGGGGCCTGAGCGTCGCCCGCCAGATCAGATCGGGCATTTGCCACGTCAACGGCCCGACCGTGCACGACGAGGCGCAGATGCCCTTCGGCGGTGTCGGCGCATCCGGCTACGGCCGCTTCGGGGGCAAGGCCGGCATCGACAGCTTCACCGAACTGCGCTGGATTACCATCGAGAGCCAGCCCGGCCATTTCCCGATTTAAGACAAATTCAAGGAACGCAAACCATGTCCGATACCGCCGTCGCCGAACGCCTCGAAGAAGATACCGTCGCCTGTAAGGTCGAGGACGGCATCGCCTGGGTCAGTTTCAACCGCCCCGAAAAGCGCAACTGCATGAGCCCCAAGCTCAACCGCCAGATGATGCGCGTGCTCGACGAACTTGAATTTCGTGACGATGTCGGCGTGTTGGTGCTGAAAGGCGAGGGGACGGCCTGGTCCGCTGGCATGGATCTGAAGGAATATTTCCGCGATCAGGAGGTCAAGGGGCTGGGCGGCGTGCGACAGGCGCAGCGCGAATCTTATGGCTGGTGGCGGCGGCTGCGCTGGTTCCAGAAACCGACAATCGCGATGGTCAACGGCTGGTGCTTCGGCGGCGGTTATGGCCCGTTGTTTGCCTGCGATCTCGCGTTCTGTGCCGACGATGCCCAGTTCGGGCTGAGCGAAATCAACTGGGGCATTTTGCCCGGCGGCGGCGCATCGAAAGTGGCGGTCGAACTGCTCAGTTTCCGCCGCGCGATGTACCACGCGATGATGGGCGAAAATGTCGATGGGAAGACCGCCGCCGACTGGGGGCTGGTGAATGAATCGATGCCGCTCGACCGGCTCGAGACGCGCGTGGCCGAAGTCGCAGGGGTGCTGCTCAAGAAGAATCCGGTGGCACTGAAGGCGACCAAGGATGCCGTCCGCCGCGTGCGCGAGATGACCTACGACAACGCCGAGGATTTCCTGATCCGCGCGCAGGAGGCCGCCAACAGCTATGACAACGACGGCCGCAAGGAAGGCATTAAGCAGTTCATCGACGACAAGACCTACAAGCCCGGGCTGGGCGCGTACGACAAGTCCAAACAGGGCTAGCCGGTGCTGATCGATCCCGTCGCCACTCATGCCCGGGCCAAGCCCGGGGCGCTCGCGGCGGCCGATCTGGAAAGCGGACGGCGCTGGGACTGGGCCGCGCTCGACACTGCGATCAACCGCGTGGCTAACTGGCTGGTCGGCGAGATCGGTCCCGCCAGTGGTGCGCGGGTCGCGACCTTGTCGCGCAACTCGGTCGATATGCTGATCCTGCAATTCGGCTGCGTGCGGGCAGGGGCGATCTTCTTGCCGTATAACTGGCGGCTGGCTGCACCGGAAGTGGCGGTGCTGATCGACGACGCCGACCCGGCTTTGCTGTTCCGCGATCCGGAGTTCGAAATGGCGGGCTATCCGGGCAGGGTGTTCGACCTGTCCGAACTGGCGGTGATGACGGCGGACCAGCCCGCGACCCCGCCGATAGGCGCGCAGCGCGACTGGGAACTGCCCTCGACCTTGCTCTACACGTCGGGGACCAGTGGGCGTCCCAAGGGCGTGATGCTGAGCGAAGCGAACGCCTTTTGGGGCGCGACCAATTTCCTGCACGGCAATGGCGTGTCAGCGGCGAGCGTATTCCTGTGCGACATGCCGATGTTTCACGTGGCCGGGTTGTTCGCCGCCGTGCGGGTGCCGATCCTGGCCGGCGGGACCGTGCTGGTGTCCAGGGGGTTCGACCCGGCGACGACGTTGGCCCGGATCGCCGATCCGGCCCTGGGCATCACGCATTATTTCTCGGTGCCGCAGATGGCGCAGATGATGTGGAACCTGCCGGGTTTCGCGCCCGACATGCTGTCGGGCCTGACGGTCTATGCAACCGGCGGAGCGCCCAATCCAGCGGCGCAGATCGAACGGTTCGTGCGCGCGGGCATTCCCATGTCGGACGGCTTCGGCATGTCGGAAACCTGTTCCAATTTCGGGATGCCGGTCGACGATCCGGCCGTGCTTATCGCCAAGGCAGGTTCGATTGGGTTGCCCTATCTGACAGTCGAGGCGCGCATCGTCGATGAGGACGGGCAGGACATCGCCGATGGGCAGACCGGCGAACTCTGGCTGCGCGGCCCCAGCATTTGTCGCGGCTACTGGAACCAGCCCGACCTGACCGAACGGGCGTTCGAGGGCGACTGGTTCAAGACCGGGGACGCGTGCGTCCGCGACGACGATGGCTTTTATTTCCTCGTCGACCGCAAGAAGGACATGTTCATTTCGGGCGGCGAGAATGTCTACCCGGCCGAAGTCGAGGCAGCGATTGCTGAACTCGATGCCGTCGCCGAGTGCGCCGTCATCGGTATGAACGACGAAAAATGGGGCGAGGTCGGTCACGCCTATGTCATCGCACCGCCAGGCAAAACGGTTACGCCCGAAGAGGTGATTGCGCATTGTCGGACGCGGCTCGCCGGGTTCAAGGTGCCCAAGGCGGTGATCGTTACCGACACCATCCCGCGCACCGCCACCGGCAAAGTGCAAAAACATATCCTTAAGGCGCAGGCAGTAACGTAATCTGGCGAACCACCGCCATGGTTGCATCGACCTTACACACCCCATAGGGGCAGCGCGTCAGCCTTCAGGATACGGAAAGCACGATGAAAATTACCATGATCGGGGCCGGTTATGTCGGCCTGGTTTCGGGCGCATGCTTTGCCGATTTCGGGCACGATGTGGTCTGTGTCGACGTGTCGCAGGATAAGATCGACGCGCTGCACGCAGGGCGGATGCCGATCTATGAGCCTGGCCTTGCCGAACTGGTCAAGGCGAATGTCGATGGCGGGCGCCTGACCTTCACCACTGAGTTGGCGCCTGCTGCCGCCGGTGCGGATGCCATTTTCATCGCGGTCGGTACGCCGTCGCGTCGCGGCGACGGCCATGCTGATCTCAGCTACGTCTATCAGGCCGCGCGCGACATTGCCGGCGCGATCACTGGTCCGGTCGTCGTGGTCACCAAATCGACCGTGCCGGTGGGGACCGGTGACGAAGTCGAGCGCATCATGCGCGAGGTGGCGCCGGATGCCGAAATTGCGGTTGTCTCCAACCCCGAATTCCTGCGTGAGGGCGCGGCTATCGGCGATTTCAAACGCCCGGATCGCATCGTTGTCGGTTGCGAGGATGCCCGTGCCGAAGCGGTGATGCGTGCCATCTATCGCCCGCTGTCGCTGGGGCAGGCGCCGCTGATGTTCACGGCGCGGCGCACGGCCGAGCTGATCAAATACGCGGCGAATGCATTCCTTGCGGTCAAGATCACTTTCATCAACGAGATTGCCGATCTGTGCGAAGCGGTCGGCGCGGACGTGAAGGACGTGTCGCGCGGTATCGGCCTTGATAACCGCATCGGCAGCAAGTTCCTGCACGCGGGGCCGGGCTATGGCGGGTCGTGCTTCCCCAAGGACACGCTCGCGCTGCTCAAGACCGCCGACGACGAGGGCGTGCCGCAGCGGATCGTCGAGGCGACCGTTGCCGTCAACGACAGCCGCAAGCGGGCGATGGGACGCAAAATCGTCACGGCAATGGGCGGCGACGTGCGCGGCAAGACCGTCGGCATCCTCGGCCTGACCTTCAAGCCCAACACCGACGACATGCGCGATGCCCCGGCGCTGTCGATCGTGCAGGCGCTCATCGACGCGGGCGCGGCGGTAAAGGCGTACGATCCGGAGGGGATGGAACTGGCGCAGCCGATGATGCCTGCCGTCACGATGTGCAAGGACGCCTATGCCGTCGCCGACGGGGCCGATGCGGTTGCCATCGTCACCGAATGGGATGCGTTTCGCGCGCTCGACCTGAAACGCCTGGCGAGCGTGATGGCCTCACCCCTACTTGTCGATCTGCGCAATATCTACGATCGCGCCACCGTCGAGGCGATCGGTATCGAATATCACTGCGTCGGACGACCGGGCTGAGTCTTTTTAGAGGCGAAGTGCTGCTTCATACGGCGGGCTTCGGCGCGTGCCCGCCAGCGAACCCAGACAACCGCGACGACGATCAGCGTAACCAGCAACGTGCCCGCAAGAATGAGCACGAATTCAAGAACTTCCGACATCTTTTTCGATGTCTCCTGTACAACCCATTGTCTGGCGGTGCCTCTAAATCCGGTTGGGCGCCTTTACAACTGCTGCAGAACTATTGCCGCAAGATCACCTCGACAATCCGTCCGCTGGCATGGCCATCACCGAACGGATTATGCGCGCGCGACATCGCGTCATAGCGTGCGCGGTCGTCGAGCAGCGCATGCGCCTCGCTCACGATTCGGTGCGGATCGGTGCCGATCAGGCGCGCAGTCCCGGCGGTCACGCCCTCCGGTCGTTCGGTGGTGTCGCGCATGACGAGCACCGGCTTGCCCAGTGCAGGCGCTTCTTCTTGCACGCCGCCGCTGTCGGTCAGGACGAAATCGCACTTGTCGAGCAGCGCCACGAAATGGGGGTAATCCTGCGGCGGGATCATCGCGATATTGTCGCGGCCTTTCAGCATCCGTTCCATCACGCCCGCGACATTGGGATTGGGGTGGACCGGGAAGATAACGGCGACGTCGCTACGTTGCGCCAGCGCACTGATTGCTTCGGCAACGGCGGTCATTGCGGCGAAATTCTCCCGCCGATGCGTGGTGACGAGGATGATGCGCCGCTTGGTGAAGCGGCTGAACAAGAGGTCGAGGCCCTTGGTCAGGCCGGGCGTCGCGGCGATCTTGGCACGCGTTGCGAGCAGCGCGTCGATCACCGTGTTGCCGGTGACATGGACGGTCGCCGGGTCGATGCTTTCGCGGTATAACGCCTCTGCCGCCGTTGTCGTCGGCGCGAAATGCTGGTCGGCGATGGTCGAAACGATGCGGCGGTTCACTTCCTCCGGCCACGGGCGATAGATGTCGCCGCTGCGCAGCCCCGCTTCGACATGCGACACCGGAATACGGCGGTAATAGGCGGCGAGCGCCCCGATCATCGCGGTCGCGGTGTCGCCCTGCACGATGACGCGGTCGGGCACGTCCGTGTCGAGCACATCGCCGATGCCGGTGAGCAGGGCCGCCGTGATCGCATCGAGCGTTTGTGCGGGCCGCATCAGGTCAAGGTCGTGGTCGGGCACAATTGCGTTCAGTTCGAGCACTTGGTCGAGCATGCCGCGATGCTGCGCCGTCACGCAGGTGCGCGAGACGATGCCCGGGGTTTCGCCCAGCGCGGCGATCACCGGGGCAAGTTTGATCGCCTCGGGACGGGTCCCGAAGATCGTCATCACTTTCATTGTCGTCAGGCTCTCCACCGCATCGTTGCGGTTTAGCGGGACAGCCTTGATTTGTGGTTAAGCGATGATTTCGCCTGCGGCACGAGCGCGCTCGATAACGGTGGCCTCGGCTTTGGGTACGCTGCGCCAGGCCAGCAGCAGGAAAATCGTCGAGATCGGCGCCACCAGCAACAGCGACAGAATGCCGGTACGCAGGCTGCCGGTCGCGTGCGAGACATAGCCGGTCATAAATGGCCCGAGGCCCAAGCCCATCAAAGCGGTCCCGATAAAGAATGTTGCCGTCGCCGTTCCGCGCATGCGGGGCAGCACCAGATCTTGGGACGTCGCGCCGGCGGCGCCCAGCGCGGCGGGTGCCAGCATCCCGGCAAAGAACATCCCGATATAGAAGACGGTGGGGCTGGCGGTGTTGTAGGCAATCAGCACCGGAATGATCGGCCCGAGCGTGCCGGTGAGGATCACCGGGATGCGTCCCCAGGGATAGCGCTTCTTGAGGGCATCCGCTATGCGGCCACCCGCCACGATGCCGATGAACCCGGCCGCGGCAGCGCCGCCGCCGAGAAACAGGCCGACCACGGTCTTGCTCTGGCCCAGCACGGTTTCGGCATACAGCGGCCCGAAATTGGCCAAGCCATACGAGGCAAAGGCGATCAACCCGTAGCCCAGCGTCGTGTAGATGAAGGCAGGGGTGCCCCAGATCAGCTTGAACGTCGGCACGTCGCGGGCGCGCAGCGCGCTTGCCCAGGAAAACACGGCATAGACCCCGCCGCCGATGGCGGTCCACTGCGGGATATTCTTGGTCGCCTGGATCATGCCCCAGGCGCCCGCAGCGCAGACGGCAGCGAAGAGAAGATTGACGAGCAGCGGCATGGTGCCGCGCCGCGCCGCGCCGATCAATGTCAGCGGCGGGATGATCGTTACAAGCTCGCCGAAGAAATCGCGGAATGGATGGGGCTGCGGTGGGGTGATGGTGCCGTCGGACTGGCCCCTCAGCGGTTCGCGCAGCGTCGCGACCCACAGCGCCATCAACAGGCCGGGGATACCGACCGCCATGAACGCGGCCTGCCAGCCGACCAGGCCCCATTTACCGTCCGGAAAGGCATGGTTCCAGCTGTCGACGATGGCGCCGCCGATAAACAGCGACAGGCCACCACCGATGAAAATGCCCGACGAATAGATGGCGAGCGCCGTCGCGCGCTTGTCCTTCGGGAAACAATCGGAGAGCAGCGAATAGGCGCAGGGACTGGCCGTGGCTTCGCCGATGCCAACGCCGATCCGCGCCAGCGTCAACTGACCGCCACTGCGCGCGAGGCCCGAAAACGCTGTCATCGCCGACCAGATGGCCAGACCGATGGAAATCAGCCGTACACGGTTCCAATTGTCCGCCAGTCGCCCCAACGGAATGCCGAACAGCGAATAGAACACGCCGAACGCGGTGCCGAACAGGAATCCGATGTCGGCATCGGTCAGGCCCAGGTCGCGCTTTACGTCGCCAGCCAGGATGCTCAGGATCTGCCGGTCGATGAAATTGAGAACGTAGACGATCGTCAGGACGATAAGAACATAGTTGGAATAGGCCGGCGACGCCGCGCGCGGCGCTACGATGGTGTCGGCCTCGGTCAATGCTCTCTCCCTTTATCGTTCTTAGCCACTGACTAGCAGAGCGAATCGCCACGCCAAGGGGTGACGGCGCGAATTGTGCAGCATAGGATCGGGCGGGGGCAATCTGTCGAGAGGACTGCCGAATGACCGACGCTAATATCCGCCAGCGTGCCATCGAGCTTTATGACGCTTTCACCCATCAGCATGCCGACCGCCGCGCGTTCATGCGCGAACTGACGATGCTCACGGGCGGCGCGGCGGCAGCCAATGCGTTATTGGCGAGCATTGCTGCCGATCCGGCCGCCGCGGCGGTCGTGGCCGCAGCCGATCCGCGGGTAAAAACTCAGGAAGTGAGCTGGCCGGGCGCGAACGGACACACGATGAAGGGCTATACGGCGCGGCCGGCGGGTAAGGTCGTGAAGCGCCCTGCAGTCATGGTCATTCATGAAAATCGCGGCCTGACCGATCATATTCGCGACATCACGCGCCGGGTGGCGCTGGCCGGGTTTCTGGCGGTAGCGCCCGATTTCCTGTCGCCCGCCGGTGGCACTCCCGCCAATGAGGATGAGGCGCGGACGATGATCGGCAAGCTCGATCTGGCGGCCACGGTGGCGGATGCCGTGGCGTCCGTCGGCTGGTTGCGGCGGGTGTCGCAATCGACGGGCAAGGTGGGCGCGGTGGGGTTCTGCTGGGGCGGGGCCATGGTCAATCGCGTGGCGGTCGCGGCGGGGTCGGCGCTCTCAGCGGGCGTCGCCTATTACGGTCCGGCCCCCGATCCCCGCGAAGCCGCCCGCGTGAAGGCGGCAATGATGCTGCACTATGCCGGGCTCGACGACCGCGTGAATGCGACGGGCAAGCCATGGATCGAGGCACTGAAGGCCGCCGGCGTGCCGACGGAGGCGTTCGTCTACGACGGGGTCAACCACGCGTTCAACAACGACACGTCCGTCGACCGTTATGACAAGGTCGCCGCTGACTTGGCCTGGGGCCGGACGATCCTGTTCCTGAAAGCGCGGCTCGCAACCTGAGCGCGGTGGCGCCGTCCTCCCCTGCGCTGGGGAGGGCATCGGCCGTCCAATTCCGCGTGACAGCCCGATTTGTTCGATCTATGTTCCGGCCCGTCACGAGTCGGAGAGTCATCATGGCGCAGCTAACTTTTTACACCAACCCGATGTCGCGCGGACAGATCGCGCGGTGGATGCTCGAGGAAGTCGGCGAGCCCTATGAGCAGGTGCTGCTCGACTATGGCACGACGATGAAGGCCCCGGAATATCTGGCAATCAATCCGATGGGAAAGGTGCCCGCGATCGGGCACGGCGATGTCGTCGTCACCGAATGCGCAGCAATCTGCGCCTATCTGGCCGACGCGTTTCCGCAGGCCGGACTTGCGCCCGATCCGGCGCATCGGGGCGATTATTACCGCTGGCTGTTCTTCGGGGCCGGGCCGCTCGAACAGGCCGTGACCAACAAGTCGCTCGGTTTCGAAGTGCCTGCCGACAAGGCGATGATGGCGGGCTATGGCAATTTCGAGTCAGCAATGGACGGGCTTGAAGCGGCGGTTGCGGGCAAGACCTATATCGCGGGCAACCGGTTCAGCGCGGCGGACGTTTATGTCGGGTCGCAGATCGGCTGGGGCCTGATGTTCGGCAGCATCGAAAAGCGCCCCGCGTTCGAAGTGTACTGGGCGGGGATTTGCGAACGGCCAGCGTATCTGAAGGGCAAGGAAATCGACAACGCGTTGATGCCGAAGCAGGGATAGCGCGAGCCGGCCTTCGACAAGCTCAGGCCTGCGGAGTTAGACGGGTGTTTCCCCCAAGCCGCAGGCCTGAGCCTGTCGAAGGCCGGTTCCCAAAGAAAATAGGCCCGGCAGAACACTCTGCCGGGCCTCGTTGTTTTCGCTCTCAGACGACGCGATTAGCGACGGTCGCCCATAAACTGCAGCAGGAACGTGAACATGTTGATGAAGTCGAGATAGAGCGTCAATGCGCCCATGATCACGGTCTTCCCGACCATGTCGCTGCCCGCGACATAGAAGTACATGCTCTTGATCTTCTGCGTGTCGTAGGCGGTCAGACCGGCAAACAGCAGCACGCCGATAAAGCTGATCGC
The DNA here is from genome assembly GCA_038228865.1 of Sphingomonadales bacterium. Lineage (GTDB taxonomy): Bacteria > Pseudomonadota > Alphaproteobacteria > Sphingomonadales > Sphingomonadaceae > Sphingomonas_O. The sequence goes on from JBBROX010000013.1 coordinate 80,282, forward strand.
CATCTGCAGCGCGGTAGACTGCACGAAAATGTTGATCACCATCGCGACCAGCAGCCCGACGACGCCCATGATCAGGAACGTACCGAACGCCGACAGGTCACGCTTGGTCGTGTACCCGTAGAGGCTCAGCCCCGCGAACGCCGCAGCGGTCGCGAAGAACGTCGTGGCGATCGAAGTCTGGGTGTAAACCAGGAAAATCGTCGACATTGACAGGCCCATGACGATGGTGAACGCCCAGTAGATTGCCTGTGCGGTCGAGGTCTGCAGGCGGTTGATGCCGAAGCTCAGCACCATCACGAACGCCAGCGGCGCAAGCATGATTACCCAGCGCAACGGCGTCTGCATGACCTGCGCGGCATAGCCGGACTCTGCGAACAGCAGCGCGACGATACCCGTCAGCAGCACACCCGATGCCATGGTGTTGTACACCGATAGCATATAGCTGCGCAGGCCCGCGTCGCGGATGTCGGCCTGCGTTCCGGCCGAGGCGGCGGCTGCCGCCGCAGTCGACCGTGGATCCCAGTTGGCCATCGAAAAGCTCTCCTTTGCCCGGTCGCGATTGACCGGATGACCCAAATATCGGTGCAATCGCCTGCGCTTTCAAGCGAAACGCGACATGCGGGCTTCTAATATTTGTTTGGGACGACGCCGGGAAAGGGTTTTGCGTTCGTAACCTTCTTTGTTAAGCGGTTCATGGGGGCGTTAGGGTCATGGTCGCATGATGCTTCGCTGGATTTCCGGACTGGCTTGTTTGGGCGCGCTCGCGGCTGGTTCCGCGCAGGCAGCCACGTCTGCCAATATCAAGTTCGATCTGAAGCGCGGCGCGGTCAAGATTTCGTCGATAGAACCACAGAATTACGATCTGCGCGCCGCGTTCGAGGGCGAGGACTGGGCACCGGAATTGCTGGATACGCCCCGCAATGAATTCTCGGTCTCCGGACCCACGGCGGCAACGTCGCGCGCTATCGCGGTGACGGTCCCGCGCGGTGCCCCCGTCGAACTCAGGCTGCAAGCCCTGGCTGGTCACCGGTCTTTCGACACGATCCAGCGCCGCCGCTCGGCGCTCGGGTGGTCGATGACGAACAGCGGGAATGATCTGGGGGTGGGCATGACGGGCACCTACGGGATCCGTCTGGCCAAGGCGTGGCGCATGACGCCGTTCGTTTCGCTGGATTACAATCGCATTGACACCGCTCGATATATCGATGCGACCAGCCCCCATCCCTATACAAACGACAATGGTGACACCGGCATGACCGGCACGATCGGCGCGGCGCTTTCGCATCGGTTCGGGGTCGACAAGAAGTTTCGAGCCCTGGCCTTTGGATCGATGGTGGCCGCAACCAGCACCGGCGCGCCACCGCGCGAATTCGGCTCGGTCGGGGCGCGCCTGGTCAACGCGGTCGGCAACAGCGCGGTCAAGGCCGTGTGGGAGGAAACCGGGTTCGGTCTCGACTATCGCCTGACCCCACGGGCCCGGTTGAACGGGGCTGTCTTGCAGACGATCGACCGCATGGACGGCGATACAGTGGCGGCGAAATTAGGGCTGCGCGTCGCGCTTTAGCCGATCTCCGGCCGCAGTCGTTCGCTCCAGCTGATCACGATACCCAGGCATAGTCCCGCGGGTTCGACGCCCAGCGATACCTGATGCGGATTGGGATCGGCGCGGTCCTCCAGTGCCAGCTTCAACCGCGCGCCGCCGCTGTTCGACACAGCGACAATGGCCAGGCCCGCCAGTGCGACCACGACAAGCCGTTTGCGTCGTACGTCGGTCATGTTCCCACCCCATTGTTTCGGCAGTGTCACAGATAATACGCCGAGATGGCTGTTCGATGAACAATGGACATCCGGCGAGCCCGATCAGAACCCCGTGACCGCCCGGTCGCTGTGTACAACCACCGGTGGCTCGGCAAAGAACGTTCCCGCCAGGGTGCGCCAGGCCTGAAACCCTGCGGATGCGCGGAACGTCACCATGTGATGATCGACGCTTTCCCATTCGACGCGCAGGAAATAGCGGGCCGGGTCCTCGATGCAGCGGTCGAGTGCCATGCCATGACAGCCCTCCGCCGCTTTGAAGCGCGGCGCGGCCGCTGCGACGGCCGCTTCGAAATCTACCGCCCTTGCCGGGTCGATGACGATCGTTGCGATTTCGGTGATCAAGGTGGCGCTCCGGCGAAGTGACAGACTGTGCGGATAGACAAGCATTTGCCGCAGGACAAAGGCAAATTTTCCGCCGAGGCAGTCGCGTCAATCTAGTAGGCGGCGGCCTCGACCTTGCGGAGCAATTTCTCCAGCGTGTCGCGCTCCACCGGCGTCATTTGCGCAAAGAGCTGCGCCTCTGTGGCGAGCGCCAGCGGTGCAATCTCGCTGTAGAGTGCACGGCCGTCGTCGGTCAGCGAGAGCAGGTGCGAGCGACCATCCTGCGGGTTGTCTTCGGCCACCAGCAATCCGCGGTCGATCAGCGCTGCAGCAGCGCGACTGACCGAAATCTTGTCCATGCGCGTGCGCTCGCCGAGCATCACCGATGTCTGGTGCGCGGTCTCGGCGAGGATCGCGATCAGCCGCCACTCCGCGACTTTCAGTCCGAACCGCTTGCGATAGGCATTTGAGATGCGTGTCGATACCGCGTTCGACGCGACCGAAAGGCGATAGGGCAGGAAGCGGTCGAGAACGAGCTGGCGGGCCATCGCGATTGACCATCGCCCAGAATCTATTTAGTTACAAGTGAAACTAGTTTTACCGGAGAGTCGCATGACCGATCTGTTCGAAAATCCCCTGGGCCTCGACGGATTCGAGTTCATCGAATTCTGCGCACCTGAAAAGGGGCTGCTGGAGCCGGTGTTCGAGACGATGGGCTTCACACGGATCGCGCGACACCGGTCGAAGGATGTCGATTTGTGGCGGCAGGGCGGCATCAACCTGATCGCCAATTACGAGCCGAAAAGCCCGGCCGCCTATTTCGCGGCGGAACACGGACCCTCGGCGTGCGGCATGGCGTTCCGCGTCCGCAATGCCAAGATTGCTTATGAAGAAGCGCTCAACCGCGGGGCCGAGCCGGTCGAGACGACGACCGGCCCGATGGAACTGCGTATCCCCGCGATCCGCGGGATCGGCGGCGCAATCATCTATCTGATCGACCGTTATGGCGACGCGCTGTCGATCTACGACATCGACTTCGACTATCTGCCGGGCGTCGAGCGCCATCCGGTCGGGGCGGGCTTCCGCCTGATCGATCACCTCACCCACAATGTTTACGGTGGGCGGATGGATCACTGGGCGAAGTTCTACGAACGCGTCTTCAACTTCCGCGAAATCCGCTATTTCGACATCAAGGGCGAATATACCGGCCTGACCAGCCGCGCGATGACCGCACCTGACGGCAAGATCCGCATTCCGCTGAACGAAGAGGGCAAGGCCGGCGGCGGGCAGATCGAGGAATATCTGCGCGCTTATAATGGCGAAGGCATCCAGCATATCGCGTTCATCTGCGACGATCTGATCGCCTGTCTCGACCGCCTCCGCGCCAACGGCGTACCGCTGATGGCCGCGCCGCCGGCGACCTATTATACAATGCTGGAAGAACGTCTGCCCGGCCACGGCGAGCCGGTCGGGGAATTGCAGGCGCGTGGCATTCTGCTGGACGGTTCGACCGAGGACGGTGATCCACGCCTGCTTCTCCAGATTTTCGCCCAGCCGCAAATCGGCCCGGTGTTTTTCGAATTTATCCAGCGCAAGAAGGACGAGGGTTTCGGCGAAGGCAATTTTACCGCGCTGTTCAAATCGATCGAGGCCGATCAGCTACAGCGCGGCGCACTGGCGGCGGAGCCAGTGGCATGACGCTACCGTTCAGTCTCGCCAAAATCCATCACGTCGCCTATCGCTGCCGCGACGCGAAGGCGACCGCGGACTGGTATGCGGCGATGCTGGGCATGACCTTCGAGACCGCATTTTCCGAGGATCATGTGCCGTCGACCGGTGCTTACGACCCGTACATGCACATCTTTCTCGACTGCGGCGGCGGCAATGTCATCGCCTTCTTCGAACTGCCGAACCAACCCGAGATGGGCCGCGACCCGAATACGCCCGAATGGGTGCAGCACATCGCTTTTCAGGTTGCCGATTTCGACACGTTGAAGGCCGCAAAGGCGCATCTGGAAGCAAACGGCGTCGAGGTGCTGGGGCCCACGTACCACGGCATCTTCCGCTCGATCTATTTCTTCGATCCCAACGGGCATCGGCTCGAACTGGCCTGTGACATCGGCACGCCGGAGCAATATACCGAATTGCGCCGCGTCGCGCCGCTGATGCTTGACGAATGGTCCCGGACAAAACAGGCTCCGCGCCATGCAGACTGGCTGCATGTCGATCCGGGTTCGCTTGTCGAGTAAGCTGCCAAAAAAACCGGACCTCTGGGAGAGACCATGAAACTTGCTTCATTGAAGGGTGGCCGTGACGGTCGTCTCGTCGTCGTGTCCGACGATCTCGCCTGGTGCGCCGACGCGGCACATATTGCGCCGACGCTTCAGGCTGCGCTCGACGACTGGCACCATGTGTCGCCGCTGCTGGAATCGCTCGCCACTGATCTGGCGCACGAGGCGATCCCGATGCGCCGCTTCCACGAGCGTGAAGCGGCGGCACCGCTGCCACGCGCGTATCAATGGGCGGACGGGTCGGCCTATGTAAACCATGTCGCGCTGGTGCGTCAGGCGCGCGGTGCCGAAATGCCCGAAACCTTCTGGCACGATCCGCTCGTCTATCAGGGCGGATCGGACGGGTTCCTGGGACCGCGCGACGCCATTCCGATCGCCGACGAAAGCTGGGGCTGCGACATGGAGGCTGAAGTCGTGGTCGTGACGGGCGACGTGCTGCAGGGCGCAACCCGCGAACAGGCGCTGGCGGCGATCCGGCTGGTGGGCCTGACCAACGACGTTAGCTTGCGCAACCTTATTCCCGGAGAGCTCGCCAAGGGTTTCGGCTTCTTTCAGTCGAAACCGGCGAGTGCTTTTTCGCCGGTGTTCCTCACGCCCGATGCGCTGGGCGACAGCTGGCGCGACGGCAAATTGCATGGCGCGTTGAACGTGGACCTGAACGGCCAACCCTTCGGTCGCGCCGATGCCGGTGTCGATATGACGTTCGATTTCGGCACGCTGATCGCGTATCTGGCCAAGACCCGGACGTTGAGCGCGGGGACAATCGTTGGGTCCGGCACCGTGTCGAACCGCGACAGCGACGGCGGCCCCGGCAAGCCGATCAGCCAAGGCGGGCTCGGCTACAGCTGCATCGCTGAAGTCCGCACGGTCGAAACGATCCAGCACGGCAAGCCTGAAACCCCGTTCCTGAAAGCGGGCGACACTGTCCGCATATGGATGGACGATGAAAAGCACCACCCGGTGTTCGGCGTGATCGAACAGAGCGTCGCCGCCGCCTAAAACCGTCCCTTGTCTTGCTGCCACGAAAGGCAGAAAGCGGGCAAACAGACCACCAATTTCGCACCCGGAGTCGATTATGGCCACCGTTCTTGTCACCCCCCTTCAGCACAGCGCGCCGAAGTGGCCGTTGTTCGACTGGTCCGACCCTTTTTTGCTGGAAGCGCAACTGACCGACGAGGAACGGATGGTCCGCGACAGCGCGCGCGCATTTTGCGAGGCGGAGCTTGCGCCCATCGTCAAGATGTCGAACCGCAACGAGACATTCGACAAGGGGCTGATGCGCAAGTTCGGCGAGGCTGGGCTGCTGGGACCGACGATCGAGGGCTATGGCTGTCCGGGTGTCAGCTATGTTGCTTATGGCCTGATCGCCCGCGAGGTCGAGCGGGTGGACTCGGCCTACCGCTCGGCGATGTCGGTGCAGTCAAGCCTCGTGATGTACCCGATCTGGGCCTATGGGTCGGAGGCGCAGCGCGAAACCTATCTACCGAAGCTGGCAACAGGCGAATTCATCGGCGCGTTCGGCCTGACCGAACCCGATGCGGGCAGCGATCCCGGCGGCATGAAGACGCGCGCGCGCACCGTTGCCGACGGTTATGTCCTGTCGGGCGCGAAGATGTGGATCACCAACAGCCCCATCGCCGACGTGTTTGTCGTCTGGGCGAAGTGCGACGACGGTGCGATCCGCGGCTTTATCCTCGAACGCGGCGACAAGGGCCTGTCGACGCCCAAGATCGAGGGTAAGTTCTCGCTGCGCGCCTGGGTGACCGGCGAAATCGTAATGGAGGACGTCCATATCCCCGCCGACCGCCTGCTCGCCGGTGTCGAAGGGCTGAAGGGGCCGTTCGGCTGCCTCAACAACGCGCGTTACGGCATTGCCTGGGGCGCAATGGGCGCGGCCGAGTTCTGTTGGCATGCGGCGCGGCAATATACGCTCGACCGCAAGCAGTTCGGGCGGCCGCTGGCAGCAACGCAGCTGGTGCAAAAGAAGCTTGCCGACATGCAGACCGAAATCACCTTGGGGCTGAACGCGGCGCTAACCTGCGGCCGCCTGATGGACGCACACAATCTCGCGCCCGAGGCGATCAGCCTGATCAAGCGCAACAACTGCGGCAAGGCGCTCGATATCGCGCGGCAGGCCCGCGATATGCACGGCGGCAACGGCGTCAGCGACGAATATGGCGTCATTCGTCACGTGATGAATCTGGAAGCGGTCAACACCTATGAGGGAACGCATGATGTGCATGCCCTGATCCTCGGGCGCGCGCAGACCGGCATCCAGGCCTTCGGTTAAAGCGGGCATCGCGATGGCCGGATTACCCGTGTGAACGCAGCCCGCCTTCGACGAGTCGAGCCCCGCGCGGCGTCAGCGTGAGGCAATGACCGTCGTCGAAATCTGAATCTTTTGATGTTTCGACCAGATTCATCTGGAGCATGAATTGTAGATATCGATCGATTGATGATGTCGGCATTTCTTCGACAAAATTCTGCATGAGAGCATTTCTTGCCATGGTTCTATCTTTACTGGTGTAAAGTTTTAGTATTGCGATCCAAATCGGATCGATCACGGAAAAGGAAGTAAGTGCTGGCGCGACTCCTTCTTGCATATTGCTACTGATATCATCGGGAACGGACGATATAGTATTGAATACATCCATGTTTCCACCTAATTGTATTTGAGATTGTTCGTATTTCATAGGCGATATTCCTAGAGGTGTCGTAGCGTCGTCGGGACGCGTTAGCCAATTTGCTTTGCCTTCTGCTCATCAACTCCTCATAAGATAACGCGGGCGTTAACGACGTGAGGCAAGTTCCGATTTCGACAAAATGCCGACCTTTTCCGCCACTACCGAACTCGTCCGTCCATCGAGAAGCCTCCCGGCCCAGCAGGTAAGGTTTGCACTCCACTTCCTGGCTCAGTCGGGGATTCCCCCGGAGGACCTGCTGTGCGGCACCGGGATTGACGTTGCTGATATCGATAAGGCGGATTTCGTGTTTCGCGAGCGCGCGTTGTGGCCGCTGTGTACGAACCTCGCGTCCCGGTTCGGCGATGGGTGGTATCTCCAGCTACCGATGTTGTGGGGTTCCGAACTCCAGTCCGAAGTCGGGCTGGTTGTCCGTTATGCCCCGAATTACGGCGAAGCCATTCAAACGACCGTCGACCTAGTGGGCGTGCGCTGGCCCGTTGTGACCGTTCGGCAGCGCGCGGTTAATGGCACCCATGTGATCGAGATCGATCGCACCGATTCGCTCCCAACCGAACATTGGATCATGGTTCAGGTTTTTGCGGCCATGAATTTTCAGTCGTCTTCTGCTACTTTTCTTGGCGACGATATTGCCCGGTTGCACTATCGTTTCGATGCGCCTGCCCCGTCGTATCAAGCGGCCGTTGCCGCTTTGCTGAAGGGTGAAATCGTCTGGAACGCACAGGTGGCGACGGTGGAGGTGCCCGATGCACTGCGCGCCCGCGTTTCTCCGCTCGCCAATCACAACTCCTATGTCACGCTGCTCGAATCCTTGCGCCGGGCACAACAGCGCATCGACCGCGAAGAATCCGTTAGCAGTCGGGTTCAGGCATTTCTCGAAGGTGTAGCGCTAGGCCAGAAAAGGGCCGATGCGGTTGCAGCGGCGCTCGGCATGGCCCGCCGGACCCTTGAACGCAAACTGGCTGATGAGGGCACCGCGTTCGGGGCCCTGGCTGACGCCGCGCTCAAATACCGTCTTGAACGCTTGCTCAGCGATGGCCAGCGGGCGCCCGACGTACTGGCGGAAGTGCTCGGGTATCACGACGGGTCCAGCCTCCAGCGTGCCTGCCGCCGTTGGTATGGGATGCCGCTGTCGGCGGTTCGGCATAAGGTTGCCTCCTGAGCGCGCCAAGGGTGCATAGTGCATAACCCGACCGAACCCGATGCGGGTAGCGATACCGGCGGCATGAAGAATCGCGCGCGCACCGTTGCTGACGGTCATGTCCTGTCGGGGCGAAGACGTGGATCACCAACAGCCCCATCGCAGATGTATTTGTCGTCTGGGCGAAATGCGACGACGGGGCGATCCGCGGGTCATCCTGGAACGTGGCGACGAAGGGCTGTCCACGCCGAAGATCGAGGGCAAATTCTCGCTCCGCGCCTGGGTGACCGGCGAAATTGTGCTGGAGAATGTCCACATCCCCGCCGACCGGCTGCTCGCTGGGGTTGAGGGGATGAATGGGCGGCTCGATTGCCTGAACAACGCGCGCTACCTCATCGCCTGGGGTGCAATGGGCGCGGCCGAATTCTGCTGGCATACGGCCCGGCAATATACGCTTGACCGCAAGCAGGTCGGTCGCCCGCTGGTGGCGACACAGCTCGTCCAGAAGAAACGGGCCGATATGCAGACCGAAATCACGCTGGGGCTGAACGCGGCGCTGACCTGCGGACGCCTGATGGACGCGCACAACCTCGCGCCCGAGCCGATCAGCCTGATCAAGCGCAACAATTGCGGCAAGGCGCTCGATATCGCGCGACAGGCCCGCGACATGCACGGCGGCAACGGCGTCGCGACGAATATGGCGTCATTCGCCATGTGACGAATCTGGAAGCGGTGAACACCTGTGAAGGGACGCATGACGTGCATGCCCTGATTCTCGGGCGTGCACAAACGGGGATTCAGGCCTTCGGGTAAGTGCAAAGAACGGAAGCTATTGCGAACCAAGGGAGCTCAAACCCGGTTCGAGCGGTGTGCAAGCTAAATCCCCGCCTTGTCGAGCAAAGCGGTCAAAGCGCAGGGATCGATCCAGGTGTCTTGGCCGACAGCCTTACCGACCAGAAAACCGTACTTCAGTTCTCCCAGCTGCGCGAGGCGCACGAAACAGGAAGAGAAGTGTCCGGCGTGAAACATCTCGACAAAGAGTGTGCCCGGGGCACTGAAAGCCAGATTGACGAACCCGGCACCATGGTGTCCGATCACGGCTTCGGCGCTGGCGAACAGCCTCGTTTGCTCGTCCAGTGCTAAATGGCCAAGCGTGACAGTCTCAAAACCCCGTTTCTCGAGAAGCAGCTCAATTTCCGTTTCGTTGGCCACGCGCCGCACGCGCGCGTCCCGCCGGCTGATATAAAGTCGGCGCCGCCGGCTTCGGATATCGTGATTTGGAAAAACTAACCTCAAAAAGTCCCGTTGCCGCGGCGAAACATCCAGTGGCATTGCCAGGTTGGTCGGCATCACCAATCGATCGAATACGTGGATGTGATTGCCCAATGGCAAGATTTCGGTCTTATTCATCCCCATCTTGTCGAGCGCGCGGCGCAATACTGCCCGAAATTGCGGGCGCATCGCATCCGGAACAACGACGGGCAGTCCCTCGGTGAGCGCGCCGCTGACACAGCCCAGGCGGGGCAGTATGTCCACCATCCAGTGGTAGAAATTGTGATACCAGGCTGGCGCCATGTAGATGGCCGCCGCGTGCCGACCGTTCGATGGCAGTATTTGTAACGCTTGCCGGGCAATTTCGTACTTCGGATTCTGAAGCGCACGGTTGCTACAGTAGACGTCGATGAAATTTCCGTCGCGGCTAAAATGAACGCCGAATTTCGGCCAGAGTTTTACATCGACTGCGTCGTAGGCGCCGAACGACCATTGCTGGTCGAGATTTTCACCGGCTTCTACAATAGTGTTGCGATAGGCTTGGCTGTCAGCGTCGTCGCCACAAAGTTCGACGTCAGATAATCTTGCGGCTGGCCGATACTGTCCCAGGATTTGTTCAGAATAGCGCGCACTCGATGGCCGCTCTCCGATCCGGCGCGTATTCGACGACTTTTCGGGATCGGGTAATATGCGGTTCTTCTGTGCCTATTCGAAGGCGGAGGAAGCAGAGTTCGCGATCGAGATGCTAAAAGACAATGTGAAGCTGTTGCCGTGAGTGGGACCATTCCGCGTCAGATATTGAAAACGCTACACCTATTTCCCGCGACAACACAGCCTCGTTGGTTATCCCATATTGAGACGTCTGTTGACCGCCGTCGCGCTGCGGTGCAGCATCAGGGCATGGCTTCGGACTCTATCGCGCAAAACCCTGATATCCGTTTTCTCGGGCGCATCCTGGGGGATGTGATCCGCGACCTTGGCGGTGAGGCGCTTTACCGGCGGACCGAATACATCCGCTCGACCTCGGTCGATAAGCATCGTGGTGTCACCGGAGCCGAAGAAGTCGACAGCGGTCTCGGCGCGCTGAACCTCGACGAGACGCTGTCGTTCGTGCGCGGGTTCATGCTTTTTTCGCTTCTCGCCAATCTCGCCGAGGACCGGCAGGGCATCGCGCATGAGGCAGACGCGACCGTCGCCGCCGTCGTCGCCGCGCTTGAGGCGAACGGCACAACGGACGCCGAACTGCTCGACATGCTGGGCCATGCCAATGTCGTCCCCGTGCTGACCGCGCACCCGACCGAAGTGCGGCGCAAGAGCATGATCGACCACAAGGCACGTATTGCCGACCTGATGAAGCTGCGCGACGCGGGGGTCGCCGAGACCGCCGATGGCGACACTGTGCCCGACGCGATCGCGCGGCAGATCGCGCTGCTATGGCAGACACGCCCACTGCGGCGCGAACGCCTCTATGTCGCCGATGAGGTCGAAAATGCCCTGGCCTGGCTGCGCGACGTATTCCTGCCCGAGATACCGGCGCTCTATGCGCGCTGGGACCGGGTGCTTGGACGACGAACGCCAGGGTTTCTGTCCGTCGGCAGCTGGATTGGCGGCGACCGCGACGGCAACCCGTTCGTCGATGCCGACGCGCTGCGCCTCGCGACGGGGCGCGCGGGCGAAACGGTGCTGTCCTATTACCTCGACGCGGTGCACGCGATGGGCGGTGAACTGTCGATCTCGACCGAGCTCGCAACCATCGATCCGTCCGTGCTGGCGCTTGCCGACGCCAGCGGCGACAACGCCCCGAGCCGTGCTGACGAAGCCTATCGCCGGGCGATGACGGGGATTTATGCGCGGCTGGCGGCGACGTTCACGGATCTTATCGGTCGTCCGCCACCGCGCCCCGCCGCTGTCGCCGGCGAGCCCTATGCGGACCCCGCCGCCTTCCGGGCTGACCTAATCGTGATTGCCGAGGGGCTTGCCAACAACGGCCTGTCCAGCCCCGGTGCGCTCGCGCGCCTTGTCCGTGCGGTCGATGTGTTCGGCTTTCACCTTGCCCGGCTCGACCTGCGCCAGAACAGCGACGTTCACGCGCGCTGCATCGCCGATCTGTTCAAGGGGGCGGGAGTCGAGCCCGATTACGAAGCGCTCGACGAGGATGCCCGCGTGGCGCTGCTTCGCCGCGAACTCGCCAATCCGCGCCCATTGACCGGCCCGGATTTGCCGCAGTCGGACGAGACACGGTCCGAACTCGCGATCCTGGCTGCGGCACGGGACGCGCGGGCGCGTTTCGGCGCCGGGGTTATCGGCACAGCGATTATTTCTAAAACCGATGCGGTGTCCGACCTGCTCGAACTGCTGCTGCTGCTGAAGGAAGCTGGGCTCTACCGCGCGGGCGACGCGTCGGCCTCGTTGATGCCGGTCCCGTTGTTCGAAACCATCGGCGATCTGGAAGCCGGTCCCGCGATCATGTCGGCATTTTTTGCCATTCCCGAATTTGGCGATCTGGCCCGCGCGCGCGGGTATCAGGAAGTCATGGTCGGCTATTCGGATTCGAACAAGGACGGCGGCTATCTGACCTCGGTCTGGTCGCTGCATCAGGCAAGCCTCGCGCTGAAGCCGGTGTTCGAGGCGGCGGGTGTGCGGATGCAGCTGTTCCACGGACGCGGAGGGGCGGTCGGGCGCGGGGGCGGTTCTGCCTTCGCCGCGATCCGTGCACAGCCTACCGGCACCGTCGGTGGGCGCATCCGCATCACCGAACAGGGTGAAGTGATCGCCGCCAAATACGGATCGCGCGAGAGTGCGGCGATCAACCTGGAATCGATGGCAGCGGCAACGATAGCGGCAACGCTGGATGTGCCCCAGGTCGGCAGGAGCGATCTCGCGCGGTTTGCGGCGGCAATGGATGTGCTTTCGGCGCGCGCCTTCGGGGCTTACCGCGCGATGGTCTATGACACGCCGGGGTTCCGGCAATTCTTTCGGGCGATGACGCCGATTGCCGAGATCGCCACGCTCAAGATCGGCTCGCGCCCCGCCAGCCGAACCAAGTCCGACGCGATCGAGGATTTGCGTGCCATTCCCTGGGTGTTCAGCTGGGCGCAGGCACGGGTGATGTTGCCGGGCTGGTACGGGTTACATGCCGCCGTCGCGGATTTCGAGGATAAGGGGCTCTTGCGCGAGATGGCAAAGAACTGGCCGTTCTTTGCGACGACGCTCGCGAACATGGAAATGGTGCTCGCCAAATCGGACATGCGGATTGCGGCGCGCTATGCCGAACTCGCGCAAGACGCAGGGGGTGCCACGATCTTTCCGCGAATCCGCGACGCCTGGCACGCCACGCGCGATGCGGTGCTCGACCTGACGGGGCAGGGTATGTTGCTCGCCAATAACCCCGGCCTCGACGCCTCGATCCGGCTGCGCATGCCCTATGTCGAGCCGCTCAACCTGCTCCAGATCGAGCTGCTCAAGCGCCACCGCGCGGGGGAGGATGATCCGCGCATCGCCGAAGGCATTCAGCTTTCCATCAACGCAGTCGCGACCGCGCTCAGAAACAGCGGTTAGGCTATTTCAGCAGCCGTCGCCGGTTCGCTCGCACCTTGCGCCGATAATGCGAAATGACCTTGGATGCGGCAGGGCGGGGACTTGTACCCAGCCCACCGGTCATCGCCCGCGTACCGATGTCGATTGCTGCGCCGACTTTCTCGGAAAGCATCAGCTTTGCCTCGGCGTCTGCCACCGGACCGCCTGCCATCATACGCATCGTCCGCAGGCCGATCACGGTCGAGGATTCGACGCCAAGCTGCCAGGCGTCGTAACCAAGCTGCCACCAGGCAAAAGGCGAAGTCGGCTTCATCGGTCGTTTCCCTTTCGACACACCCGCTCCCAACGAAACGACAGGTGAAAAGGATGCGTCGAAAGAAAGGAAACTGGCGCACACGACATGAATATGATGGGCACTCTAATCATTGGGAAATTTCTGTGCGATTGACTTGCTAACGTCCGTTTCGCGGCCAATCCCAGTCGCTTAGCGGCAAGATCCAAGAGCCCAAAAGCGATCATCCGTTTATGAAGGGGTTCAAGGTCCTCTGAACGACCAGGTTTGGGTGGGAAGCTGAACAGCAGCTTCTAGGAACAAGGATTGCCTGAGCTGCCGTTCGCCGGATCAGGCGATGGCTACGTTTCGGCAGCCTAAAATCGGAAGTCAGATTCGCTCTTTACGCTCCCCTAACGGCATCGGTCGAAAAAGCATCGCGCGCCTTAACGCGCATTGGCCCTAGGCAACACGCCTCACAATCAAGGCCACCCAATGCCCATCGACCTCCTGCTCGGCGCGATCACGCTCGCCATCGTCCTTGTCTATCTGCTGGCTGTGCTTGCGCGGCCCGAGCGGTATTGAGGGGGCAGGGGACAATGACCTTTATCGGCTGGAGCATGATCCTGCTCTTCATCGCGCTCACGATCGCCCTCGCAAAGCCTGCGGGCGACTGGATGTATGCGCTTTACGGGTGCGACGCCCTGCCCGGGGAACGCGTGCTTTACCGGCTCGTCGGGATTGACCCCAAGACCGAGCAAAGCTGGGTCGGCTACGCCGCCTCGCTGATGCTCTTCAATCTGCTGGGCATCGCCTTCCTGTTCTCGATCCTGAAACTGCAGGGCATGTTGCCGCTTAACCCGCAGGGGTTTCCGGCGGTCGAGAATCTGCTCGCGTTCAATACCGCTGTCAGCTTCGTCACCAACACCAACTGGCAGAATTATGGTGGCGAAAGCACGCTGTCGCATCTGTCGCAAATGCTGGGCTTGACCGTGCAGAATTTCTTGTCTGCGGCGACGGGCCTTGCGGTCGCGTTCGCGCTGATCAGGGGTTTCGCGCGGCGGCAGGCGAGCGGCATCGGCAATTTCTGGGTCGATATGACGCGTGTCACACTTTACCTGCTGCTCCCGGCAAGCATCGCGCTGGCGCTGGTCTATGTCGCACTTGGCGTGCCGCAGACGTTCGCTGCCTCCGCCACCGCCACGACAGTTGAAGGCGCGAAACAGGTGATCGCCCTGGGGCCGGTCGCATCGCAGCTCGCGATCAAGATGCTCGGTACCAATGGCGGCGGCTTCTTCAATGCCAATTCGGCGCACCCGTTCGAAAACCCATCAGCGCTCGTCAACATGATTCAGATGCTCAGCATTTTCGTGCTCGGCGCAGGGCTGACGCTCACCTTTGGCAAGGCGGTCGGTAATGTGCGTCAAGGCTGGGCGATCCTCGCCGCCATGCTTATCCTGTTTCTGGGCGGTGTCGCGGTCACCTATTGGGCAGAAGCGGCGGGTAATCCGCTGCATCACGCGCTTGGCATTGCTGGCGGAAATATGGAGGGCAAGGAAGTCCGCTTCGGTATTGCCGCGACGGCGCTGTTCGCGGTGGTGACCACTGCCACATCGTGCGGCGCAGTGATCGGCATGCACGACAGCTTCATGCCGCTCGGCGGGCTGATCCCGATGTTCAACACGCAGTTGGGCGAACTCGTCATCGGCGGGGTCGGATCTGGGCTCTATGCGGTGCTAATCTACGCGATCCTCGCGGTCTTCATCGCTGGGCTGATGGTCGGTCGCACACCCGAATATGTCGGCAAGAAGATCGAGGCGCGCGAAATGCAGCTCGCTGTCATCGCAATCTTCATTCCGCCGCTGATGATCCTCGGCCTTGCAGCGATAGCCAGCGTCTTGCCCGCCGGCCTCGCTGGGCCACTCGCTAAGGGGCCGCACGGGTTCAGCGAGATCCTCTACGCCTTCTCGAGTGCCGCCGCGAACAATGGCTCGGCGTTCGGCGGACTCACCGGCAACACGCCCTTCTACAATCTGCTGCTCGCACTCGGCATGTTCGTCGGCCGCTTCGGGGTGATCCTGCCGGTGCTCGGCATTGCGGGTGGGCTTGCAGCGAAGCGTGTCATTCCGGCGGGCGCAGGGTCATTCCCGACGACAGGCGCGCTGTGGATCGGATTGCTGGCGGTCGTAATTCTGATCGTCGGTGGCCTCACCTTTATGCCTGCGCTCGTGCTCGGACCGATTGCTGACCAGGCGCAAATTGCCGCCGGCTCGCTCCTTTAAGGGATTCTCGACATGGCAACCCAGACTTCGCTGTTTACCGGGCCGCTCATGGCCGCTGCCGCGCGCGACGCCTTCGTCAAGCTCGATCCGCGTACATTGGTCCGCAATCCGGTGATGTTCGTGACGGCGATCGTCGCCGCGCTTTCGACGGTGCTTCTCGTCAAGGGCGTCGTGACCGGTGCAGGCGGCATCGCCTTCCAGGCGCAG
>JBBROX010000014.1:0-92831 GCA_038228865.1 Sphingomonadales bacterium
ATGGTGCTGCCGGTGAGGATTGAACTCACGACCTCAGCCTTACCAAGGATGCGCTCTACCACTGAGCTACGGCAGCATACCGGCGGGTGAATGCGGGTAGGGGCGGGCCTATGGAGAAAGCATGTGGACGCGTCAAGGCGCACAAGGGTATTCGCAGGGAATGGCCAAGTCCGATCCAGAGGCGCTCGCCGCCGCGCTCCGCGAAAATTTGAAGAAGCGCAAGGAACGCATGCGCGCCGCGCGCGACAGCGGCCAAGCGATTGAAAGCTTCGGCAGCGACGAGGAGGGTGACGTGCCGATGCCCGAAGGCGGCTCGCGCGACGGGGCGTGGGTCAATATCGGGTCGAAGAAGACCTAGTAATGATCCGTTCGCGGATCGATCATCGGGCGCGCGCTCATCATCGGTCGGCCCGGCCTTGCGTTACGGTTCACCCAGTCGCGGTGGTCGGACACGTCGCGGCGGTAGGTTTCGTAGCGGTCCTCATCCGACATTTGCAGCCGGGCCATGCGCGCGTCATATTGCGCCGACGACACTTTCGATTTGAGCGCGGCGACGGCGCTCGGGTTGGTCGTCACGAACACCATGGCTTCGCGCTGGACCTTTTCCTTGTTGTACGGGCGGCCTTCGAGCGTGGCCGAGATTTGCTCCTGCAAGGCGATCCGCACGACGCCTTGGATGATCGGATCGCTTTCCAGAGCCTTGATTTCGCGCGCGGCGCTGCCCGGCCGGTCGCGCTCGACCGCAACGATGTCGCCCACCTCGAAATCGACCTTCACGCGCGTGCTGGTCGCGCTCTCGGGGGTGATCCGCGCGATCATGCGCAGCACCATCGTGCCGTTCTGCTTTAAGGTGTAGTGGATGCCCTCGCCCGGCCGCGCTTCGACATCCAGATCGGCACCGGGACTGTCGTGGACGGTGTTCTTCAGTTCCGGCGGCATCTCCATGTCGATCAGCCGCTGGTACACCTCCGCCTCAGGCAGCGCATAAACCTGGCCGTTGGCATAGGGCGCGTTGACGTACACCGCCGTCCCCAGCGCGACGACCGCCGTGCCCGCCAATCCGGCCTTGAACATTACTGTCGCCCCTCGTCTGTCCCGGGGGCGGAGGTAACGCAGCGATCCCTACCGAACGGCTAATTTTATAGCGATGTGCAGCATTTTTTGATCCATTCGGCGGCCTCCCCGTCCAGCTGCGGTCCGACGATGCGCAGGACGTTGGCGTGATAGCCGTCGAGCCACGCGCGCTCGTCCGCCGTCAGCAACGTCGGGTCGATCAGCGCCTTGTCGATGGGCGCGAACGTCAGCGTCTCGAACCCCAGCATCGGCATGTCACCGCCCAGGATTTCGCGGTTCTCGACGACCACCAGATTTTCGATGCGGATGCCGTAATGGTCGGGTTTGTAATAGCCCGGCTCGTTCGACAGGAACATGCCTGCACGTAGCGGCTCGCTCGTGCCGGCCTGCCCGCCGGTGGGCTTGGCGATCCGCTGCGGCCCTTCGTGGACCGCCAGGAATGCGCCTACGCCGTGGCCGGTGCCGTGGGCATAGTCGCACCCCGCCGCCCACAGGAACTGGCGGGCAAACCCGTCGAGCTGCCCGCCTGTGGTGCCATCCGGAAACACGGCGGCGGCAATCGCGATATGCCCCTTCAGCACGCGGGTGAACCGGTCGCGCACTTCGGCGGGTGGGTCACCGGGCCCGACCCAGATCGTGCGAGTCACATCGGTCGTACCGTCGATATACTGGCCGCCACTGTCGCACAGATAGACCGAGGACGGTTCAATGCGCCGGTCGGTTTCCACGCTCGCTTTGTAATGCATGATCGCGCCGTGCGGCCCTGCGCCCGAAATGGTGTCGAAACTGAGGTCGAGCAATTTGCCCGTTGCCTCGCGGAACGCGCGCAGCTGGTCGGAGGCGGAAATCTCGGTCAGCGCGCCGTTGGGTGCCTCGACCGACAGCCAGTGGAGGTAACGCGAGAGTGCGGCCCCGTCGCGGGCCTGCGCCGCGCGTTGTCCGGCCTGCTCGGCGTGGTTCTTTATCGCCTTCGCCAGCACGGCGGGATCGCGCGTCTCGACAATGGTCGCGCCGCCCTTATTCAGCGCATCGAACACGGCAACGACCGCGCGTTCGGGGTCGCTGGCGATACGCTTGCCCGACAGACTCGCCAGCATCGGCGCAAACGCAATGCGGTCATGCAGGCGCACGCCATTGCCGAGTGCTGTACGGACCGACTCGTCGATCTTTTCAGGTGCCACGAACAGGTCGGCGGTCGCATCGGCATGAAGAATCGCGAAGGCGAGACCGACCGGTGTGTGTGTCACATCGTCGCCGCGCAGGTTGAAGGTCCAAGCAACCGAATCGAGCGCGGTCATGACGGTGGCGTCGAGGCCCTGCTGCGTGAGCCAGTCGGCGATTTCGGTTCGCTTGTCGGCGGCGCTGCGCCCGGCGAGTTCGGCGTCGTAGAGCTTGACCTTGGCGGGCGACATCGCGGGCTGGTCGGCCCAGATAGCATCAACCGGATTGCGCGTTACCGCAACCAGCACACCGCCCTTGGCGGTCAACACCGCCGTCGTCGCCTCGACCCAGCCCTTGGTATGCAACCATGGGTCATAGCCGATCCGCGCGCCTGCCGGGGCGTGCGCGCCCAGCCATTCGCCGATGCTCGACTGCGGCACGCCGACATAGTCCCAATGGTCGCCATCGACCTGTGCGCGCACCTGCAGCGTATAGCGTCCATCGACGAACACAGCGGCCCGGTCTGCAAGAACGGCTGCCGCCCCCGCCGACCCCTTGAACCCGGTCAGCCATTCGAGCCGCTTGGCATAATCGCCGACATATTCGCTCATATGCTCGTCGGTCAGCGGCACGACAAACCCGTCGAAACCGTCGGCGGCAAGCTGCGCGCGGAACGCCGTCAGGCGGCGGCCAAAATCGGGCGTATCGTGGTCGGCCATGGGAAATCCTCCAAGCACAGTAAACTAGGGCTGGCGTAGCATCCCGGCAAGGCGAGGATGCTTAACCCCGCGTAAAAGGAAGTTCGGCTATACTGCGCCCGTGACCAGTCGCGTTTTCCTCTTCATTTGCCTTGCGACGATCCTGTCGTTCTCAGCGGCGGCTCCGGTGAGTGCGCAGGAACTGCTGTCGAACCGCAGCTTCGAAACGCCGGTTACGCCCGCCAACGGCAACAACTTCTACGCGACGATCCCCAATTGGACGGTGATCAACGTCACCCCCGCGCAGCCGCAGCCCTTCAACGTCATCCGCGCCTGGTCGGGCTACACCGGCAATCCGACCGTGACGCCGGCAGGGGGCGGCCTCCAGTATCTCGACATCAATAGTGCGACGGGGTCTATCCGCCAGACCATCACCTTGCCGTCGAACGGTATGATCGACATCAGCGGCTGGTTCTCGGTGCGCGACTATGCGCAGGCGCTGACCGGCCTCAACATCAACATCCGGACGACCGGCGGCACGCTGGTGGCGACGGTCAGTACCAGTTTTGCCGCCAGCGACCCGATCGGACTGTGGAAACAGGCCGCATCGGCGAACATCCCTCTCGCAGCGGGCAGCTACATTTTCGAGGTGGACATCCCCGATTTCGCCAACGTCGATCTGGTCAGCGCGGTGTTCAAACCGGCGCTGACGCTGACCAAGAGCAGCGCGCCATTTTCGGACCCGCTGAACGGCACGACCAACCCCAAACTCATCCCCGGCGGGGTCGCCGAATATACCATCGTTGCGACATCGCCTGCGGGTTACACCGTGTCGAACAATACCATCGTGCTGACCGATGCCACCCCGGCCAATGCCGAACTGATCGTGGCCGATATCGCCGGCGCGGGCAGCGGCTCGGCAGCCTTCGCGGCGGGAAGCTCGGGGCTGACGTACAGTTTTACGTCGCTCACGAGCGCGACCGACAACATCGATTTTTCGAACAATGGCGGCGCAAGTTGGATCTATACGCCGGTCGCCGACGCCAATGGCTCGGATCCCGCCGTCACCAATGTGCGCTTGCGCCCGCAGGGTACGATGGCGGCGAGCAGCAGCGCCACCTTCCGCCTGCGCTACCGGATCAAATAGCGCTGCTCAGGAACACACGCAGGGCATTCGTCACCGCTTCGGGCTTTTCCCAGGTGATGAAATGCCCAGCATCCTCGACGCGGACGAGGTGCAGGTCGGCGACGACATCCTCCAGACCGACTAACTGCGACGAAGTTAGCGCCTTGTCTTTCATACCCCACACGACAAGCACCGGCATTTTCAGGACGGGGAAGGGCGCATCGAGATAGGCGGGGCGCTCGGGCGTTTCGTCCATCGCGGGCACGACGATCGGTGCCGCGCGGTACCAGTTGAGCATCGCCTCGACCGCGCCGGGTTGCGACCATTCGTCGAGATAGGCGGCCTTTTCTTCCGGCGAAAAGTCGAGGTCGAAATGCCCCTTGAAGGTCTTGTCGAAGAAATTGTCGAGATCGCCCGCGATGTGCTTCTCCATGCCAGGTACGCGGAAAGCGCGGATATATTGCGATGCTTCGCGCTGGCCCATGTCGTCGAAGGTCGAGCGTTGAAAGATCAGCGGATGCGGCGCGTTGACGATCGCTAGCCGCTCAATCCGTTCGGGATGCTTGAGCGCCGCCCCCCACGCAATCGCGCCGCCCCAGTCATGTCCGACCAGCGTGAATCGATCGATCCCGACCGCATCGGCCAGCGCGATCAGGTCGGCGATGGGCTTGTCGTGGGTGTAGTTCTCGACGCCGATGGGTTTCGACGACCGCGCAAAGCCGCGCTGGTCTGGCGCGAACACACGGTAATCGCGCGACAGGTCGGCAAGCTGATGCCGCCACGTCCGCGCCGACTCGGGAAAGCCGTGGAGGAAAAAGATCGCTGGCGCACCCTCCGGCCCGCCATGCGTCACGTCGAGTTCAACGCCGGTGGGCAGGGTGAAGCGTTCGCGGCGCAACTCGGTCATCCGTCTCTCCGTTCGCCCTGAGCTTGTCGATGGGCAGTCTTTTTTCTGGCTCCATTAGAGCCCAAGAGGATGGCCTCCACAAGCTCGGCCCGAACGGATTTTGGGCTACGGGTTTATTCGCGACTGGTTCGTGAGCGGTCGTTCACTGACGCATATGTTACTAAAACATATGCAAATTTTGTTGCGTGTCTCGTTTTCGGACACATTAATTGTGCTGCGCCGCACAAACCCGATTGTGCACTTGTGAACGGTTGTTAACCTTAAATCGTGTAAATGGGGGACTCATACATGAAGAAGTTTTTGATCGGGGCTGCGCTTACGGTTTTTGCAATGACCGGAGCGAACGCGGCAGTTATTACCACGACGTGGACTGGGACGGTTACAAAGGGCTCTGACGTCCTGAATTATTTCGGCGGCGGTTCGATGGTCGGCAAAGCCTTCACCGCGAACTATGTATTCAACGATGCGCTTGGAACGACCGTCATTGGGTTGGGGAACGAGCATTCCTTGCAAAACGCCATTGTTTCGGCGAGCCTGACGATCAATGGCTTCACTTTTAGCTATGCCGTACCGAGCCTGACCTATAGCGAGATTTATGCCGATCAAGCATCGTCGTTCTCCACGACATCGTCGATGGCAAAGATCGGTATCGATTCTTACCTTAGCAACAGCATTTACGACGTTTTCAGCGCCCCGTACGCCGACGAGTCGTTCTCCAATTACAGCGGGAACGTCGCCGGCGCGCTCGGCAACAGCGGCGTGTTCGTCTTCGGAGCTGGGCTGAACAATCGCCTTAACCTCAAGAACACGACATATTCGATCAGCACCACAGGCGCTACACCCGCGGTGCCCGAGCCCGCGACCTGGGCAATGATGATTGGTGGCTTCGGCGGGATCGGCGGTGCGATGCGCGCTCGTCGCCGCAAGGTCAGCGTCACTTTCGCCTGATTTATCTCAGGCTAACCGAAAAGCCCGCTGGAGCGATTCGGCGGGCTTTTTTCATCGATTGGGGCGTTTCCGACCTCCCCTGCTTTACAGATAACTCACCGTCAACGGCACTTCCGGCAGCGGAATAAATTCCTCGTCATCCCCCGGCACCGTCGGAAACCGCCCCGCTTTCCAGTCGTGCTTGGCCGTATTGATCCGGTCGCGCGACGATGACACGAAGTTCCAGAACACATGGCGCGGGGTCGTGAACGCGCCGCCACCCAGTAGCATCGCTCGAGAAGGGCTGGACGCCGTCAGCGTCGCGGCATGGCGGGGCGCGATTACGTATAGTGCGAACAGGTCGAGCGGCATCCCGTCGAGGCTGGCCGCGCCCTCGGTCACCAGCACAGCGCGCTCGTCCGCCCCGGCATCGATCGGCACGCTGGCCCCGGCGTCGAGCAGAATGTCGGCATAGATCGTCGGCGCATGGCATGTCGTGGCGGCGGTCGCGCCCCACAGGCTCCCCATCAGCACGCGCGCCGATACGCCCGGCGTCTCGACCAGCGGCAGGGCTCCGGCGGCGACATGCTCAAACGCGGGGTCGATCTCTTCCTTGCCATCGGGCAGCGCGAGCCAGGTCTGCATCCCGTAGAACGCCGGACCGCCGGCGCGTGTCGCCACCGGGGATCGTTCCGAATGGACGATGCCGCGCCCCGCCGTCATCAGGTTGATGGCACCGGGCTCGATCACCGCATGGCTGCCGATCGAATCGCGATGCTCGATTGCGCCCTCGAACAGATAGGTAACCGTCGACAAGTTGATGTGCGGGTGCGGGCGTACGTCCATCCCGTGTCCGGCGGGCAGGCGCGACGGGCCGAACTGGTCGACGAAGATGAATGGTCCCACCATGGTGCGGGTCCTGGCGGGCAAGGTCCGCCGCACCTTGAAATCACCCAGATCGTGGGTGACGGGAATGATCGTTTCCATGCTCATTCCCCTGGCGCAATCGCCTTGATCGCCAGCGCGTGGACCCGCTGCCCCGGCAAGTCGCCGAGCGCGCGGTTGACCATGCGTTGCCGTTCGAGCCGCGCTACACCCGCAAAGGCGGTGCTTTCGATGGTCACGCTGAAATGCGATTCGCCGGTGCCGTCGTCACCGCTATGGCCGCTGTGCTGTGCGCTGTCGTTCGACACGGCGAGGCGTGTCGGCGCGAGTGCTGCCTGCAGGTGGCGTTCGATTTCCTGAGCCATCGGCCCTTTTGTCACGCTATCCATCCACCCTATATACGCGGAATATCAGACGAGAGCACCCTTGAGCGATCCCGAGCCTAATCCCCGCCCGCGCCCCCGATTCCACGGCCGGGTCGAACGCGACGCGCCCTGTGCG
Organism: Sphingomonadales bacterium; assembly: GCA_038228865.1. Taxonomy (GTDB): domain Bacteria; phylum Pseudomonadota; class Alphaproteobacteria; order Sphingomonadales; family Sphingomonadaceae; genus Sphingomonas_O. The sequence goes on from JBBROX010000014.1 coordinate 7,280, forward strand.
GAGCCCGGGTGCCGCGAGCCAGGCGAGTTCCGGGCGCCGCTGGAGGGCGGCAATTTCGACGGACCGGGCTCATGGCGGTGGCTGTGCCTCGACCATGTTCGTGAGTTCAACGCGAAATATAATTACTTCACCGGCATGTCGCCCGACGAGATTCAGGAACAACAGCGCCCGATGGCGGGGTGGGAGCGCGAGACGCGCGCGTTTTCCACCGCCGGGGCGGACCGTCCGCCGCGCTGGGCGGATTTCAGCGATCCGCTCGACGCGATCTCGGGTCGTTTCCGCCGCGCCGCGCAGCAAGAGCGCAAGGACGGTCGCGCACTGTCGGGCGAACAGCACCGCGATCTGAAGACGCTGGGTCTGGACGTCGACGCCGATCGCCGCGCGCTGCGTTCGCGTTATTCCGAACTCGTCCGCCGCTATCACCCCGACCGCAACGGCGGCGACCGAAGTCACGAAAGGGCCTTGGCCGACGTCATTGCCGCCTATCAGCGGCTGAAGGGTTCGACCGTCTTCGCCTGATGGCTTAGCTTCCGCATCCGCCGCAACCGCCCCCGCAGCCGCCACCGCCGCCATCACTGCCACTGTCGCTCGACGAACTGCTGCCGCCATCGCCCGCCGTTCGCATCCGGTGGAAGTTGTTCCATTCGGAGCCCGCCAGCACTGCCGTGCCGAACAGGGCGACCGCCGTGCCGACCTCACCCGCCGTCGGCGCGCGTTTCAGCCGCTCGTTCCGGCGCGCGGCCTCGGCAACGGCGTTGTGGCCCGCTTGCGTACGACGGTCGAGCGTAAACCAGCGGATGGCGGCACAAACTGCGGTCAGGATCAGCAACCCGATCAAGAAGCCCACCGGTCGCCCGCGCGCTTCGCCGACCATGAGTTTGATCGTACCGAACCCGATCAGCAGGACATAGGGCAGTGTCTGCCACCAGCGGACCCGCGCGACCTCCTCACCGTCCATGTAGAGGCCAGTCTCCGCCAGCTTGCGCGCGACCGGATTGGCGTAATCGGCGACCTGCAACTGGATCGTCGACCATTTGATCGGGGCAGACAGCGCCAGCACACGCAGTTCGGCCGCTGTCTCGCCCCGCGCGCCGGGCTTCGCCACGAAAGCATTCAGGCCCGAAAACACCAGCGCGCCGCGCGACAGCAGCCGTGCCACCAGCGCTTCGACGAAGCGGCCCTTGCCGCCCGCCAAAACCGCAAGCAGATCGGGGTCGGTCACCGATTGCGCGCGGCCCGGTGGACGTAGGCGTCGGGGGATGACAAACCCCGCGACGAGCGCTGCCAGCAGCAGCACGATGTAGAGCATCAGAAACGGTCCGCCGGTCAGATCGAAGGGTCCCAGCCCCATCACGATAATCCTTGCCAGAGTTGGACGCACACACCGCCCGCCAACGCCGCGAGCGCCAGCAGGGCAATCAGGGTGGATTTCTTGAGGACGATCCCGTCGCGCGGATGCACCCGCCGCGCGCGGGGATCGTCGTTCAGCCGCCGCGCTGCAGAGGGCCAGAGGTCCGCGGGCGGGCTTTCGCCGAACACCGCCTCATAGCTTTTGAGCGTTTCCGCATATTGCGTGAAATACCGCGCTTGTTCGGCGCTGCCGCCTGCCGTCGGGCCGTGGTGCAGCGGACACCCGAGCACTTGCGGGCAAAACCGCTCCCAGTAATCGCGGCTGTAAGTCAGGTGCAGGTGCCACGCCTGATCGACCGCATCGGAGGGCGTCACGGGGTGCGAGGCGACGACGGCAAGGAACGCGAAGCGCTGGTATTCCTCGATTACCCGCGCCGCATGGGCGGCGCTCCAGCCATTCTCGCGGGCGAGCCGCTGCGCAAAGCTCAATGCTACGTCGTCGGGACCGATCGAGTAATGCGAGAGCGCGATCCAGACCGGGTGGCCGGGATACGAAGCGGGCAAAAAGTCCGACTCGCTCATCTAAAACCCTATTACATCAATAGGGATTATTTGTCAAGATTCCCGCGACGCCCGGTTTGCCCGAATGCTAGCGGCCAGCCGGCGCACGGGGTATGCGGGACCAGCGAATGTCATGGGCGCGGGCCAGCTTCGCTCCCGTTTTGGCTACTCGGCCTCGCACAGCGCAACAAGCTGGTCCGCGGCCGCGCCCCAGCCTTGCTCGAACCCCATCTCATTGTGCCGGGCGCTGTCCTCGGCTGTCCAGTGCCGCGCGCGGGCGGTGTAGCGCGTCTCGTCACCTTCCGCCTGGACCGACCAGATGCCGATCATGAACGGCCCGGCCGGTTCGAGATCGCCGGTGATCGCATCGGTGAAGGCAAAGCGCCTGCCCTCGTCCCATGCCAAAATGGTTCCGGCGTTGGGATGCACCTCGCCATCGGGGCCGTACATCGTGCAGGTCGACGCGCCACCCGCGCGCCGTTCGAGGTTCGTGAATTCAGCGCGCCACGGTTTCGGGCACCACCATTCCTCGATCCGGTTGGTCATCACGTCCCAAACCTTCTCCGGCGGGGCTGCGATGAGGCGGGTGACCGAAAGTTCATGCAACTCAGACATGCTCACTCTCCTTCAATTCAGTCCCGATCCGGCGCACCGAGCGGAAAATAATGGCGGTAAGGACGCGCATCCTCGATGCAGCGGGCGACAGACGGGCGGGCCAGAACGCGTTGCCGGTAAGTGCGCAATGTCGCGAACGCGGGCGCAATCTCGTGGACCCAGTCGGCGTAGAATAGCGACGGCGCTCCCGCGCAATCGGCGAGCGTAAAGTCGTCGCCCGCCGCCCAGGTCCTGCCGGCGATCCGCGTGTCGAGCCAGCCATAGACCTTGTCGAGCGCGGTTGCGCTTCGGCGCGTGCCGCGTCGACGTCGCCACCGCGTATCGCCGCCAGCACGACCTGTGTCGCCACGTTCATCACATGATTGTCGAAAATGCGGTCGAGCATCCGCACCTCGCGCGCCGCGTCACGATCGGCGGGAACGAGGTGGGGTGCGACATACTCGACGATAATGCTCGATTCGATGATCGGCGTCCCGTCCGCAACCAGCACCGGGAACTTGCCGACCGGCCAGACCGCGGTGAGCGCTGCGGCATTGGCGGGGTCTTCCATGACAAGGAATTCAAACGGCGCTCCCGTCTCGTAGAACGAAATCAGCGCCTTCCACGTGTACGACGAGAAAGGGTGGCCGTAGAGATCGTGCGCCATATTTTTATCCTCTCGCTGCCGTCTCGATCGTCGCTACGTCGATCTTCTGCATTTTCATCATGGCTTCGAACACGCGTTTCGACGCGGCGCCTCCGGCCATCATGCCATCGGTCAAGGCCTTGGGTATGATCTGCCATGAGATGCCCCATTTGTCCGTGCACCAGCCGCACTGGCTTTCGGCACCGCCATTACCGACGATGGCATCCCAATAGCGGTCGGTCTCTTCCTGATCGGACGTCGAAACCTGAAAGCTGAAGGCCTCGCTATGTTTGAACATTGGGCCGCCGTTGAGGCCGAGGCACGGGATGCCGAGCACCGTGAACGCCACGGTCAGCACGTCGCCCTGCTTGCCGTCGGGATAGTCGCCAGGCGCACGATGCACCGTGCCGACGCTGCTGTCAGGAAACGTTGCGGCGTAGAATGCGGCCGCGTCCTCGGCGCCGCCGTCGTACCAGAGGCAGATCGTGTTGGACGCCATCACAATTCCTTTCTGAAACAGACGACGCGCTCGACTTCGGCAAAGCCGATGGCGGCATGGAAACGGTGGCTTTCCTCATCCTCGACGATGGCATCCGAGGCGTATTCCGTGCAGCCGTGTGTGCGGCCCCATTCGCCGATTGCCGCCGCGAGCAATCGCGCCACGCCGGTGCGTCGCGTCTCGGACCGGACGCAAATGCCTTCGAGATAGACGACCGGCGAAGAGTCGCACCCCTCAACGTAATCGTGCCGCAGGCTGCCTTCGGCAAAGCCCTGCACGACGCCCGCATCGTCGACTGCGACGACGGCGGTCAGCTTCGGGTCGGCGTCGGCCAGGATTTCCTCGATCTCCGCGCGGTGGCCGGCCGCATCATCGTCCGGCCACAGATCGGCGCGCAGATCCGCCCATGCGTTGACATGCGCTGGCGTGGCCGGAACGATCCGCACCTCAGACGGCCCGCTTGCCCACCAGCGCGAATACCGCACCTTGCGGGTCCATGCCGTTCATCGAGAAATCGCCGCCCGGAATCTCCTGCGGGCCATGCAGCACCTGCCCGCCGCGCTCGACGATGGTCGCCACTGCCTTGTCGATGTCGGGGACGCGGAAATAGAAGTTCCAGTGCGACACCGGCACGTGCGGCGGACGCGGCATCACGGCACCGATCATGCCCTGTCCCGGCGACGAACCGTCGGGCGCATGCCCCGCATGGCGCAAGAATTCGTAAGTGCCCATCGGCCCCATATCCATCTCGCCGTCCTTCACCCAGCCGAAGCGCTGGCCGTAGAAGTGCAGCGCCGCAGCAGGATCGCTGGTGTAGAGTTCGTTCCAGGCGCAATGGCCATTGCGCGGCCGATCGTAGGAAAAGGCATTACTGACTGCATCGGGATCGCCAGCCGGTGGCGTCGGCTTCATGACATAGAAGGGTGCGCCTTGCGGGTCGGCGACCATCGCGAACCGTCCGACACCGGGCATGTCGTGCGCGGGCATCAGCACCTTGCCGCCGCCATGTTCGACCGAGGTGACGGTCGTATCGACATCCTCGACCAGCACATAGCCGACCCAGGCGGGACGCGCACCGCCCGCCTGCATCTCCGCGGTCAGCGGCAACATGCCGCCGACGCCGCCTTCGGTTGCTTGTATCTCGCGATATTCGGACTGGCTGCCGACCTTCCACGGCAGGATCGCCTCGTAAAAGGCGACCGACGCGTCGGCGTCGGTGGTCATCAGTTCGTACCAGATCCAGTCACCATGCATGTTCGCCATGTCACTTCTCCACGGTCACAACGGGGGTGAACCCGCCAAAGATCATACGCTTGCCGTCGAAGGGGACAGGGTTCTTCGCCTGGTCCAGGCGCGGGTCGGCATTTTCCGGGTCCATCATTTTCGCAAAACAGGCGTCGCGCGTCGCCTTGTCGGGCCACTCGATCCAGCTGAACACGACATCTTCTTCATCGGTCGCCTGAACGGCCCTGCGGAAATCGGTTACCTTTCCGTCCGGCACGTCGTCGGCCCAGCACTCGACCACGCGCAGCGCACCCATTTCAATGTGCATTCCGTCCGACCGGGTGGCATGATCGATGAACTTCTGCCGGTTGCCTTTGGGCACGGCGATCACGAAGCCGTCGGTGTAGCTCATCTCATTTCTCCTGGGGCAGCGAATGGGCGATCGACCAGCGATAGCCGAACGGGTCGACAATCTGGCCGTAACGATCGCCCCAGAACATGTCCTGGGGTGGCATGGCGGAGCGCGCGCCGGCTGCGACTGCGCGGTCGAACCAGGCGTCGGCGTTGTCGACCTGCAAATGCAGCGTCAGGCCGCTGCCGCCCGCGACATCGGCCTCGGCAGGATCGACGTGCTCGGGAAATTCGTCATGCAGCATGAACGACGCGCCATTGACGTAAAGGTGCGCGTGCATCAGGCGCCCGTCATCGACCGACTGCCGCCGCACGTCAGTCGCGCCGAAGGCCTTCACATAGAAATCGATCGCTTCAGCCGCGCGGTTATCGCCGATCTGCAGCATCGGCGTCAGGCCGCTCGTTGGCGGCACATTTGGACTACTTGCCATTTTCCTCTCCTTTTGGATTTTTTCGTTCAACCAGGGTCGGTAAAGTCCGCCACCTGCGAGGCCATCGCCGCCTTGAATGCTGGGCGTGCCTTGCCGCGCTCAACATAAGCAGCAAGATTGGGGTGCGTGGCGACAAGGTCGTATTCCGATACCGCGCGCAGCACATCGATCATGACCAGGTCGCCGATCGTGAACGGGCCTTCGAGCCATTTTTTGTCGCCCAGCACCGCCGACAATTGCGCGAGGCGCATTTCGGCGAAGGGGCGGACAGCGGCCTTGGCCTCGTCCTGCCAGGGTTTGTCGGCACCAACGAAGCCCATGAGGAACAACGTCTGCGAAAACGGCTCGATGCTGTTGAGCGCCGCAATCATCCAGCCGATGGCTCGCGCGCGGGCCATCGGATCGCGGGGCAGCAGGCGGGCGTCCTTCTCCCCGATGTGGATCAGGATCGCGCCCGATTCGAACAGCGTCAGGCCATTGTCCTTGTACACGGGCACCTGGCCGAACGGCTGGTCAGCAAGGAGTTCGGGCGACTTCTCACCGCCTGCGTTGCCAACGAGGCGGACGCGATAGGGTTGGCTGATTTCCTCGAGCGCCCAACGCACGCGCATGTCCTTGACATAGCCGTGCGCCATCGGCGGCACCCATTGGTAGGCGGTAACCTCGATCGCGGCACCGGAATCCACAGGCATGATCAGGCTCCTTCAGGGGCAGCCGAAACGCCGAACAGCATCTCGACATAGCGTTTCAGGTGTATGACGGTTTCGCGCGCCATCGCCGGATTGCCCTTGGCTTTGGCGAGAATGAACGCGCCCTGCAGGACGGCCTGAATGTGATAGGCGAGCCCGACCGCAGTGACGCCGTGGCCAATGCCATGCCGGTCGATCGCCGCCTGAATGTCCTCGGCAAGGCGCTCGGCATAGGTCGTAATGCTCGCGTCGCAGGCAGCACGGATCGCATCGTTGGTGGCAAAGGCTTCCTGCACCATCGTGCCCACGAAGCAGGAGAAATCCTCAACCGGCCCGTCGAGCATCGCCAGTCGGAAATCGATATGGGCGAGCAGGCGTTCGAGCGGATCTTCCGGCCGCATCCAGGGCGCGTCGGTGAATATTCGCGCCCGCGCGTGGTCGGTCCACTGGTGCGCGCCCGCGACCGCCAGCGCCTCCTTCGACTTAAAATGGTGGAAGAATGCGCCCTTGGTAACGCCAGCCGCTTTACACAGATCGTCGATGCTGGTCGCGGCATAACCCTTCAGCCGGACCAGGCCCATCGCCGCGTCGAGCAGCTTGCTCCGCGCATTCGCCGGCCCGGCCTGGATTGATCGACTCGCCATGTAATTCACATACCGACCGACCGGTATGTCGTCAAATTTCAGGTGTGACCTTTGTGACTTTGGGCCGTTTCCCTTGACCTTTGCGTTGCATATCCGCACGGAACTTGCCGTTCCCTTAGGAAGCACCGATGACCGATATCCCCAATGTCCAGCCCGACAGCCGCGATGCCACGGTCATGGACGCGCCCGACCTGAAGGTCAGCGTGCGCGACATGTTCGGCATCGATACCGACATGACCGTCCCGGCGTTCAGCGAAGCCGACGAGCGCGTGCCCGATCTCGACCCCAGCTATGTCTTCGACGGCGATACTACGCTAGCGATCCTCGCCGGCTTTGCGTTCAATCGCCGCGTGATGGTGCAGGGGTATCACGGCACGGGCAAGTCGACGCACATCGAACAGGTGGCGGCGCGCCTGAAATGGCCGTGCATCCGCATCAACCTCGACGCACATATCAGTCGTATAGATTTGGTCGGCCGCGACGCTATCGTGCTCAAGGACGGCCAGCAGATCACCGAGTTCCGCGAAGGGCTGCTCCCCTGGGCGCTGCAAACCCCGACCGCACTCGTCTTCGACGAATATGACGCGGGCCGCCCGGACGTGATGTTCGTCATCCAGCGCGTGCTGGAGACGGAAGGCAAGCTGACCTTGCTCGACCAGAACCGCGTCATCCGCCCGAACCCCTGGTTCCGCCTGTTCGCCACCGCCAACACTGTCGGCCTTGGCGATACCAGCGGCCTGTATCATGGCACCCAGCAGATCAACCAAGGTCAGATGGACCGGTGGAACATCGTCGTCACGCTCAACTATCTGCCTGCGGCTGTCGAGGCGCAGATCGTACTGGCGAAGTCGGGCGAGTACGATCATGCGGGCGGCAAGAAAGAGGTCGGCGACATGGTCAAGGTCGCCGAACTGACGCGACAGGGCTTCATCAACGGCGACATCTCGACTGTCATGTCGCCCCGCACGGTCATCACATGGGCGCAAAACGCGCTGATCTTTAAGGACGTCGGCTTTGCGTTCCGCCTGTCGTTCCTGAACAAATGCGACGAAGCTGAACGCGCATTGGTGGCAGAATATTACCAGCGCGTTTTCGGAAAAGACCTGCCGGAGAGCGTGGTGGGCAAGAGCTAATCCCCTGTTTGCCGATTTTAACCGGGTTTTTGCCGCATTTTCGCGACGTGTGACGACTTTGTTGCGAAATGCGCTTGCGTCCCCCGTTCGCGTTGCGCATCAAGCGCCGGTCTAAGGCGTGGTTCGCGCCTGAAAGCGGGAGGAAAGTATCATGGCAGCAGCAAAGACCGGTGGCATTCACGCACCCGTCAAAGTTTCGGCGGATCTCGAAGCGATCATCGGCAAGGGTCCAATGCCGCGCAGCGAAGTCACCAGCAAGATCTGGGACTATGTGAAGAAGAACAAGCTGCAGAAGGAAGGCGACAAGCGTACGATCGTCGCCGATGAAAAGCTGAAGAAGATTTTCGGCAAGGCCGAATGCAGCATGTTCGAGATGACCAAGTTCGTCTCGGCGCACCTGACCAAGGCTTAACCGCCGCAACACCCCCGGCGATGCGCTGACCCAGGTCGCGCATCGCCGTGTGGGCAGTGTTTCTTGCGGGCGCTAGTTCGCCAGCCCCTCGACATCGACCTTGTCGACCCACTCCGGATAGAATGCAGGTTCGCGGTTGGACCAGCCGGGCGCGGTCGCGGCCGCTTCGCTGATCGACTGGAGCAGCACCCGCCGCTTTTCAGGGTGGAGATGCGGCAGCGCGGCTGCCGCACAGAAAGCGCCAGGCAGCCAGGGACGCGCTGCGGCACCGATGAGCCGTTCATAGAGAAACCGGTACGCCGGAAAGCTGGACAGCCTGTCTTGCCCCAGATCGAAGGCCGACATTGTCACCAGCGGAGCCATGAAAGGTTCGACGCGATCGAGGCCGCTGTCCTCGGGGACCTGCGCACGGACGTTTTCGAGGCGCTGGTAAACGCGGGTCTGGGCCTTGATGCTGGCCGCTTCGATCGGATCGCGCGACCAGATGCCGATGGCGTCAGCTCGCTGGAACCCGACATCGAGCGAGCGGCGGATATACCGCTGCGTTCCCTTGTCGAAGGTGGCAAACTCCTTCAGCTCGTTCAGCGTGCTTGCGCCTTCGGCCAATTTTGAACTCGCGCCCATCACTCACCCCGCATCATTGTGCCGCAAACCCGCGTTGCGGATAGCCCGATCATGCGCTCCGATGGTTAGCAGGAGCTTAACCGCCGGACGGCACGCGAAACGGGCCCTGCGCGGATTGAATCACAGTCCTTGTTGCAGTGCAACAGGCGCTGCGACGAATTGAGCCAAGTTACGCGTTGTGGCCCACTTCAGACTCTTCGCCGTGCTGGCCATCGCTGGTTGCGGGCTCGGCAGCCCGCGCGGGCTGGGCAATCGAGATCTGGTCCGACCCGTCCATCGACGCGTCGAGCGCAGCGTCGAGTTGAGCGTCCGCATCTGCCGGATTTGCAGCGAGCCGCTCCACGATGTTCTCGTCCTGCATCGCGGTTTGTCCCTCCGGGTGTGCAGGGTTCTGGTCGGTTGAGCTCGGTTTTTCCGTGGTTTTCGTGTCGGTCATGGTCTTGTCCGATGGTGAAGCACCGGTATCAACCCGTTGGCGCGGGTTAGGGTTCCACAGTCACCGAAACCCGCTGTTCGATCAGCGTTGCCGTGCCGAATACGGTCATGAACGCAATGTCGGTGGCATCGCGCCCAACGCCGATTCGCGCCATCTCGCCGGGGTGGGACATGCCTGTCGCGTCGATCAGATGCCAGGCGTTGTCGAGCCAGACTTCGACGACGGCATGGAAATCGGGCGGTTGGACGCTGGGAGCATAGACCGAAACCAGCCGCGCGGGAATCGACGCCGCGCGGGCAAAGGCAGCCATCAGATGGGCAAAGTCGCGGCAAACGCCCTCGCGCCGGACAAACGTGTCCGATGCCGTGGTGTTGCCGTCGGACACGCCCGAGACATAGGCGAGTTCCCGCGTAATCCAGTCGCGCATCGCCAACACCTTTGCCCCGCCCCCTAGGTGCCCGAACTGGCGTGCCACAAACGTCTCGAACAAATGGCTTTCGACATAGCGGCTGGGCAGGAGATAGGGGAGGACGAGACCGGGCAGGTCGCGGGCCAGAGCCGCGCCGAACCCGTCGATGGGGAGGACGATCCGGTCGATGTCGACAGTCGCCGTGTAGCGCGCCGTGAAACGATCGACACCGGCGGCCCAGGTGCGCTGCCCGACCGATTCCTCACCGGTGATCGCGCGCAGCCGTTCCGGCGACGTCGCCGTCAGCCGCTCCGCAATGATCCGCTGATCGGCCATTGCCGCCGCCTCGACCTGCATGAGAACGTCCGCTTCGGCGGGCAGCGAATAATCGAGCAGGACATCGATGGCGAGGCGCATCGCGGGAGCTTTCAAAATTTGAGGGTCATCCGCTTCGATACGGTTCGTTACGGAAATCTAATCGGGTCATAAATCCCGGGTGCTCGACAAGTTCCGCGTGCCTCGCCATAGCGCCGCACGGTCGCTTTGTCTTGGAGGCGTGCGAAATAATGTTGCGTTTCTTGCCGGTCCTCCTCGCCGCACTTCTGGGCCTACTGCCAACGACCGCGCGCGCCGATATCGAGGTCGGGTTCTGGACCCGCGAACTGGGGCTCGAACTGCCTCACGCGTTCTTCACGATCAAGGGGACAGTCGACGGAAGGCCGGTCGAGGAAACCTACGGCTTTACGGCAAAGACCATCACGCCCGCATTGTTGTGGGGACCCGTGCCGGGGCGGATCGACATCGCGTCCAAGGGCTATATGGCCGCCAGCAACAAGCTGTACACGGTGACGGTTGCTGACGCCGCCTACCCTCGGCTCAAGGCAGTGGTGCAGCGTTATTCGGCGAAGCCCGGCAGCATCTACCGGATGAACCAGCGCAATTGCGTGCATTTCGTCGCCGAAGCGGCGGGTGCAGTTGGTCTGCGACTGCCCGACGGCAAGGGCATAATGAAGCGCCCGACGACCTACATGATGGCGATTGCCGCCGCGAACAAGGATTTCCCGACGTTGAAACTGGTACCGCACAAATGACCAAGCCCGCTGTCCTAGTTACCGGCGGGGCCGGTTATATCGGCAGCCATGCCGTGCTCGCTTTGCGCGACGCGGGTTATCCGGTCGTCGTCATCGACAATCTAGTCACCGGCTTTCGCTGGGCTGTGCCGGAGGGGGTGCCATTCGTCGAGGCGAGTATCGACGATGCGGAGACCGTTTCTGCCACCATTCGCAATCACCGGATCGGCGCGATCCTCCATTTCGCCGGGTCGGTCGTCGTGCCCGAATCGGTCAGCAACCCGCTCAAATATTATCTCAACAATACAGTGCGCAGCCGTTCGTTGATCGAAAGCGCGGTTAAGGGCGGCGTCGCGCATTTCATCTTTTCGTCGACGGCGGCGACCTATGGCATTCCGGATACCGTGCCAGTGCGAGAGGACATGCCGACGGTGCCGATCAATCCCTATGGCATGTCGAAACTGATGACCGAGGCGATGTTGCGCGATACCGCCGCCGCGCACCCGATCAACTATTGCGCGCTGCGCTACTTCAATGTTGCGGGCGCCGACCCGCAGGGGCGAACGGGGCAGTCTACCGCGGGGGCCACGCACCTGATCAAGATCGCGGCGGAGGCGGCGACTGGCAAACGCGCCTCGGTCAGTGTGTTCGGCACCGATTACGCCACACCCGACGGCACCGGCGTACGCGACTATATCCATGTCAGCGACCTGGCCGATGCGCATGTCGCGGCGCTCGACTGGCTGATCGCCAACCCGCGTGAGTGCCTGACCGCCAATGCCGGTTACGGCGCCGGTTTCAGCGTCAACCAGGTCCTCGACGCGGTGGACCGGGTGACGAACATGAAGCTCGACCGCCGGTATGAGGGACGCCGCGCGGGTGATCCTGATGCGCTTATTGCGGACAACAGCCACATCCTGTCGACGCTCGACTGGACGCCGCAGCGCGCCGACCTTGACGGCATCGTCAAGGACGCGCTGGCGTGGGAACGGACTCTAGGAGAGCGCAGCCAATGACTAAGACCCCGCCGCCCGAGGGCAAGCTCGTCTACCGCTTGCTGACCGGCAAGGATGACAATGCCTTTTGCGCCCGCGTGTCGGATGCATTGGCCGAGGGCTATCAACTCTATGGATCGCCCGCGGCAACGTTCAACGGCGAACATGTTGTGGTGGCGCAGGCGGTGGTGTGGGGCGGTAGCTGAGATCGGTTGTGCCCCGGACTTTGCTGCGAAAGGTCACACGAAAGTCACATCAAAACGTGCGGGCATGGGCAATGTCGAAAGTCACGAAAGTCACGGTACGTCGTTAAAATGAGCCGACGAGCCGTTTGGATCGACATTTTGAAAGAGCAGCGATTGGCATTCAGATTTTGAACATATATAGAACAAACTCTGTAGGAAAGGCCTGAAGCCCGAAAATCAAAGAGGGTCGGTTGGCTGTTTTGCGCGCTGCCGTCATGCCCAGGAAGCGGACAGCCAAAGGCGGCTGCAGGTAAATCCATCCGCTCCCTTACGTCCTCACGCTCTTTTTTCCTTTCGTGCCTTTGCATGAAGCATTGGCGCGCGGTCGCTTCATTCGCTCGCTAGAAGCGAAGAAAGGATTTGAATGACCAGCTTCGCTCGACAGCGGTCGACGTTCAGCGCGGCGGCGCAGTCAGCGTGCTGAAATCAAATTTGGTTTCGGGCAGCAAGCCGAGCTGCTGCATCATCGCAACATCGTCACGGCACGCCCAATGTTCGGCGATCAATCCATTCTTGAGCACGTACCAGTGGATATGCTGGACATCCATTTGTTTGCCGGTCGGTGGCACGCCGATCATCAGCCCGCCGTTGACGGGGAGCCGCCCTATGCCCTGGTGAGTGCCACGAAAGCGGCAGCGGACCATCACCGCCTGACCGGTTGCAGCAATGTCCTCTATCGGGAACGACCAGTCCGGAAAGGTTGCTTTGATGTCCTGCAGGATTGCAAGCACCGCACGCCTTGGCACCTCACGACCATGGTTGCGCGTCGGATCGCTGAACAATGCTGCTGCGTCCTCAATGCGCCCCGCAGAGATGAGTTCATACTCTCGCCGGATGATGCTGAGGTTGTCGGCTTCGGTTGTCATCTGCTGGCTCCCATGTTCGACCATTGCATTACCGGGCAGGGCTACGCCGGTAGCGGCCAATGCCAAACCTGCAACAACGTGCCGTCGCGTGGGTGTCGACCCAACAGTATCTAACTCGCTGCCCATGGCGTCTTTTCAGCCAAGCGGTACGGCCACGTCTTGGACATTTCCGACATCCGGCAGAATCGTGCGCGGCGCCCCACCTGTCAGAGCGTTCACTTCGCGGTTGAAATGTGCCTGGTCGGCGTAACCGGAGAATGCAGCAGCGGCGGCCAAGGGCTGTCCCTGCTTGGCCGCAAGGAGCGCGCGACGCAGACGTGCGACGCGCTGATATCGTTTGGGATGCATGCCAGTCTGCTGATGAAACCAGCGCGTGAACTGACGATCGCCTAAATCAACAGCGTCGGCAGTGCGCGACACACTCTCGCCGCGTGCGAGCAGCGTGGCAGCACGGCCCGCGCGGGCGTCAGGCCTGATGTTTGCAAACGCCTCGGCTATCAACAGATCGGCGATCCGCTCGTTTGCGAAACCGTCGGATAAATTGTTGGCAATCGTCGCGTCGATATCACGCAGGCTGACAATCCGGTCGACTAGCAGGGCGAGCGGCAAGCCGAGCCATGACGAAGCGGCGATCGGATCAAGTGAAAGAAGCTGGACGCGACTGCCGATCGCGTATCGGCCAGGGCGTGCAACCGTCATCGGGCCAATAACGTCGATATGTCCATCCACACAGGCCAGCTCGACAGCCGTATCGGGCAGCACGATCCGCCGCGCCGCGACTTTGAAATGAACCAGCGATACCGGGCGCCTCATCATGAAAGTCGGCATTGCGCTCATTGAAGCCTCGTTTGTCGGACTGCACTCAATTGCCACCATAGAGAGGAGCGAAGCGCAATTGAACGCCCCTAAACCCACCGATCAATCGCGTGCAGCGCCACGCCGACCAGTCCCCCAACTACTGTCCCGTTGATTCGGATATATTGCAAATCGCGTCCCACAGCGTTCTCGACCCGGTCGGTGATCGTCTGTGCGTCCCAGCCGCGGACGGTTTCGGAGACCAGCTTGACGATGTGATCGCCATAGCTTGCCGTAATGCCAACGGCGGTCCGCCGCGCGAAGCGGTTGACGGTGGCGCGTAGCTGCGGGTCTTCCTGTAGTGTCTGGCCGATCTGAAGCAGCGTATCGCCGAGCTTGCCCGCCAGTGCCGCATCGGGGTCGCGGGCGGCGCGGAGCATCGCGGCACGGGCCGATTCCCACAGGCCGTCGAGCCAGCGCCGCATCGCCGGGTTGCGCATGATCTCATCGCGCAGGTCGGCGACGCGTTTGCGCATCTTCGGGTCGTCCTGCAGGTCGATGGCGAGGTGCGCGAGGCCCTCTTCGGCCTTGGCACGCAAACGATGCTCGGGGTCTTCGGCCATTTCCGACAGCATCTTGTTCAACCCGTCGATGATCTTGTTGGCCAGTGTCTCATCGAGCCCGGTCCAGCGCATGACCGACCCGGCCTGCGCGTGCACGATCTCGCGGATCAAATCATCATTGCTTTCGAGCGTCTTGGCCGCCCAGCGCACGATGCCGTCGAGCAGGGGGCGGTGCCGCCCCTCGCTGATCGCGGCAGCCAGCGCCTGGCCGAGCAGCGGGGCCAAATTGAGCTCGGCGATCCGCGTCGAGATTGCGCCCTTGATCATCCCACCCAGCCGTTCGGGGTCGAGTGCGCCGAGCATATCGGCGGCGAGACGCGATGCGCCTTCTTTCAACCGGCCGCCACTGTCGGGCGCATCGGTCAGGAACCGGCCGGCTGCTGCGGCCAGATCGATCCGGCCCATGCGGCGCGCGACGACAGCGGGCGTCAGGAAATTGTCGCGCAGGAACAGGGCCAGCGTATCGCCGATACGGTCCTTGTTACGCGGGATGATTGCGGTGTGCGGGATCGGCAGGCCGAGCGGATGGCGGAACAGCGCCGTCACCGCGAACCAGTCGGCCATGCCGCCGACCATCGCCGCCTCCGCAAACGCCTTGACGAAGCCCAGCGCGGGATGAAGCAGTTCGTACGTCCGCGCGGCGAAATAGATGACGGCCATCGCGATGAGCAGGCCGGTCGCGACCCTGCGCATTTCGGCGGCACCGCCCTGCACCGGCACCGCAAGTGCAAAACGGGATCGAATGGGCATCAGGGGCTAACGCTTGGGCAAAGCGCCGGTTGCACGCGCCTGCGCTTCACTCGGCCGGTTGCGGCGCGGGCGCCTTCGCCCCTTCGCCGCCGTTGGTCAGCTTGCGCGACAGCCACGGGCCGACCTTTTCCTCGATGCCGACCGCCAGGCTGAAGCTGGCAGGCACGATCAACAGGGTCAGCAGTGTGGACAAGGTCAGGCCACCCATCACGGTGATGCCCATCGGTGCACGCCAGGCCCCATCGCCGCTCAGCGACAGCGACACCGGCACCATGCCCGCGACCATCGCGACGGTGGTCATGACGATCGGCTGCGCACGCTTGTGCCCGGCGTCGGCGATGGCGATCATCTTGTCGACGCCCTTGTTCATTTCCTCGAGCGCGAAATCCACGAGCAGGATCGAGTTTTTGGCCACGATTCCCAGCAGCATCAGGAAACCGATCAGCACCGGCATCGACACGGCATTGCCGGTCAGGCGGAGAGCGATCGCTCCCCCGAGCGGTGCCAGTAACAGTGAACCCATGTTCACGAACGGTGGCATGACCCGCTTGTAAAGCAGGACCAGCACCGCGAACACGAGCAAAACCCCGGCTAGCACGGCGACAATGAAATTCAGCAAGAGTTCGTACTGCCATTTTGCCTGACCGAGTTGCAACTGCCTGATCCCCTGCGGCAAGTTTTTGAGAGCCGGCAACTGATTGATCTTTGGCATGGCATCGCCGGTGACAAGCCCGGGCGCTAGATCGACGCCGATCGAGGTGCGGCGAATCTGATTGGTTCGCTGGATAACAACCGGCCCCGCGCCGAACCCGATCTCGGCCACGACTTTCAGCGGCACCGATCCGCCGCTTGTCGTCGGGACGGGCAAGTTCTCGATGGTCGAGAGATTGCGGCGCGATTCTTCGCTCAGCGATACACGGATCGGAATCTGGCGGTCGGACAGTGAGAATTTGGCGCTGTTTTGATCGATGTCGCCCAGGGTCGCGATGCGGATCGCCTGGCTCAGTGCCTGCGTAGTGACGCCCATCGACGCCGCAAGATCAAGGCGCGGTTTGATGACGATTTCGGGACGCAACAGATCGCCGTTGAAACGCGGCGCGCGCAATTCGGGCAATCCGCGCATCTGCTCGACGATCTTGTTGGCCGTTGCGTTCAGCAGCACGGGGTCGTCGCCGCCCAGCGTAATCGTGATGTCACGTCCGGTGCTTCCCGGGCCGCCATTCTGCTGCGACTGAAACGTGACGCGCGCATCGGGCATGGCATTGAGTTTTGGCGCCCAGCTTCGCTCGAACTCGACGCTGGTCATCTTGCGAGCTTTGCGCAGCGTCAGATTGATATTTGCGCTGCCGACACTGATCCGTGAAAAGGCGTGTTCGACTTCGGGTGCTTCGCCCAGCATATTGCGCACCCGGTCAGTAATTGCCTTGGTCTGTTCGAGAGTCGATCCCGGCGTCAATTCGATGCGGACCTGGCTGTAGTTGGTATTGATCGTTGGCTGAAAGGTTAGCGGCAACGGCTTCATCAGCGGACCAAGGCCTGTAAACATGATGATCGTCAGGATCAGGCTGAACCCACCCATCGCCACCGTCTTCCAGCGGTTTCTGAGCGTCCAGTGGAGCAGCGACATATACCGGTCCATCAACGGCCCTTCGCCGTGTTCGGCATGGCCATGCGACTTCAGGAAATAGGCCGCGACCATTGGCGTGATCAGGCGCGCGACGGCAAGGCTGAGTAACACCGACACGACAATGGTCAGGCCGAAATTCTTGAAATACTGCCCTGTAATGCCCGGCATCAGGCCGACGGGCAGGAACACCGCAACAATCGCCATGGTGGTCGCCAACACGGCAAGGCCGATCTCGTCAGCAGCGTCGATCGACGCTTGATAGGCGGTCTTGCCCATCCGCATGTGGCGGACGATATTTTCGATCTCGACGATCGCGTCATCGACCAGCACACCGGCCACAAGGCTGAGCGCGAGCAACGACAGGCCGTTCAGCGTAAAGCCCATCAGGTCCATGAACCAAAAGGCTGGGATGGCCGACAGCGGGATGGCAATGGCCGAGATGATCGTCGCGCGCCAGTCGCGCAGGAACAGCAGCACGACAAGAACCGCAAGCACGGCGCCCTCGATCATCGCCTCGATCGCCGAGTGATACTGGCTGATCGTATAGGGAACAGTGGTCGACAGCAGGGTGAACTTGACCTTGGGGTTTTCCTTTTCCAGCGCCTTCATCTGAGCCAGTGCGCCTTCGTAGATGGTAACGTCGGACGCCCCCTTGGCCTTTTCGAGGCTGAAGGCGAGCACCTGCCGTCCGTCCATCATGCCGATCGAACGCTGTTCGGCATAGGCGTCGCGCACCGTGCCGAGGTCGGCAAGCTTGATCGTGCGCCCGCCACCTGCGGAAATACTGGTCTGTGACAGCTGGAACGCGTTCCTGGCATTGCCGAGAACGCGAACCGATTGTTCCGAACCGGCGATTTCCGCCCGGCCACCGGCCGCATTGAGATTGACCGAGCGCAGCTGGGTGTTGACCTGCGATGCTGTTACACCCTGTGCCTGCAGCTTGGCGGGATCGAGGATGACCCTGATTTCACGGCTGACCCCGCCCGTCCGCGTGACTGCGGCCATCCCCTCGACACCGAGCAGGCGTTTCGAAACGGTGTTGTCGACGTACCAGCTCAGTTCCTCCAGGGACATGTCGCGCGATTCCGCCGAGAAGAAACCGATCGGCGATCCCGAAATATTGACGCGCGCAATTTGCGGCTCGAGGATCCCTTCCGGCAGGTCGCTGCGGATGTTGGCGATGGCGTCGCGCACGTCGTTGACGGCGCGGTCGACGGGCGTGCCGATCGCGAACTGGACAAAGGTGCTCGAACTGCCTTCGCGCACGCCCGAGTTGATCTCGTCGACGCCCACAACGCTGCGAACGGCGGCTTCGACCTTTTGCGTAACCTGCGTTTCCAGCTCGGTCGGTGCGGCACCCGGCTGGGAAATGGTGATCTGCGCCGCCGGAAACTCGACATCGGGCTGGTCGTTCACATCCATGCTGACGAACGACATGATGCCGGCGAGCAGCAATGCGATGAACATGACAATCGGCGCGACTGGATTACGGATTGCCCAGGCGGAAATATTCCGGAAACTCATAACGTGGCAATCCTAACGGGGCCCGGATCGCGAACCGGGCACGATGCCCGTTTTGCTATCCGATCGACTTTACACGCTGGGGGATAATCGATTCACCGGGATTCAGGAAGGCCCCGGCGCTGACAACCACAGCTTCCTGTCCGGTCAGTCCCGACAGCACGGTTACGCCTGCATCGGTCACATCGCCGACGGTGACATCACGCCGGACAACCTTGTTCTGCGGACCGACAATATAGACGAAACTTCCCTTGGGATCGCTCTGGATCGCCGATTCCGGCAGGAGGGGCGCAACGGCCGTTCCGCTAATGATCTTGGTCGAGGCGAACCCGCCCGGGCGCAAGGCCTTGTCATAGCCTAGCGAAATCCGGGCGATACCCTGGCGCGATTGCGGATCGATGACCGGCGAGATCTGCCAGATCTGGCCATTGAAAGCCTGCGCACTCCCGACCGGGGTCACTGTTGCGCGCTGACCGACACTCATCCGCGCCAGATCGACTTCGCCGAGCCGCGCGAGCAGTTCGAGTTCTCCATCCTTCGCCATGCGGAACAGGACACCTGATCCGGGAGAAACAACCTGTCCCGGCTCTGCCTTGCGTTCCAGGACCAGGCCGGCGGCTGGGGCGCGAATATCGAGACGTGATGTGCTGGCCAATGCCTGTTGATAGGTCGCGCGGGCGACGTTCACGCGCGCGCGCGCAGCGTCGCGGATCGCTGTCTTACTCTCCACATCGGCCTTGGAAATGAAGCCCCGGTTCACAAGCTGAAGCGCACGGTCGAGATTGGATTGCGCGATCCGCGCGTCCGCTTCGGACACGGCGATCTGCGCGGCCAGCGATGCACCCTGTTGGGTTTGCACGCGGCGATCAACCGTTGCCAGAACCTGTCCGGCGGCAACCCACTGGCCGGGTTCGACCAGAACCTGGGTGACCATGCCGCCCTCGCCCGCAACGCCAACCGGCATTTCGCGCCGTGCGGCCAGATTGCCGGTTGCCGAGACGACGCGATCGACGGTCTGACGACCGGGCACCATGACCGATACGGTGGCGGCCTGCTTTGCCTTCGGATCGCCGCCGGCTGGCGTCGTGGGCTTCATGGCCCATGAGATAGCGGCGACGATCAGCACCACGGCGGCAACGGCGGCAGTGACGATGATGATCCGCCGACGACGCGCGACCTTGTCGCTGTCGTCCGTCATTTCGACGATACTCTCATCGCGGGCGAACCCGGTCTCGTAGTTCATGCTTCGCATTCCAGCCGTTTACACATGTCTTGCGCAAGTGTATTACATCAATAAGTCACTAAGCTCAAGCGGTGTCTTGCCATGAACCGGGCGTTGCCGCTGTGCAAGTCGTGACACACCCGGCGAAGGATGTTTTCGCTACGTTTTTGTGCATTATAGTCACCTCCAGCAACCAGCAGAAGGAACCGGCAATGGCAGCGATCATGGGGTGGATCATGGTCGGGCTTGTCGCCGGCGTGATTGCCAAGTTGCTGATGCCCGGCCGCGATCCCGGTGGACTGGTCGTGACGGTATTGCTGGGCGTCGCAGGCGCGCTGCTCGCGGGCTATCTGGGGCAGGTTCTGAACGTGTACCGACCGGGCGAAGCCGCAGGGTGGGTCGGGGCGACGGTGGGTGCCTTTATTCTGCTCGCTCTCTATCGAATCGTGATGGCGCGGCGAAGCTGACGCCAAAACGGGGCCGCATCGCTGCGACCCCGTTTCGTTGATCTTACCGGATTATCGAACGCTGCCGCGCCGGACCAGATTGACGATCGCGAGCAGTACGACTGCGCCCAGAAACGCACTGATGTACGGCCCTGCGGACCCAGCTGTTCCTAGCATCGGTCCGAACAGAAATCCGCCGATATACGAACCGACGATGCCGACCACGATGTTGAGGAAGATGCCCTGCTGCCCGTCGGTGCGCATGACGATGCTGGCCAGCCAGCCGATGACGCCGCCGATGATCAGCCAGATAATGAAATTCATGGTCTTCCTCCTGTTTCTCCCGGCAATGCCGGTTGTTGCAGGAACCAGACGCACGAAGGGCCCGCACGGTTCCGCGCGAGCCCTTCGAATGTAACGCTTACGGTATGGCGAACGGATGCGTAAGCGCGTCAGTATTTCTGCTGGCGCTCGTACAACGACTTGTAATGCTGGATGCGGGTGACGCGCAGGCCCGGCATGCCCGACCGGTCGACGGCGCGCTGCCATCCGGCGAATTCTTCGAGCGTCAGGCTGTAACGGTCGCAGACGTCATCGACCGAGAGCAGCCCGCCGTTGACCGCAGCCACGACTTCGGCCTTGCGACGCACGACCCATCGGGTCGTCGACGGCGGCGGCAGCGAGTCCAGCGTCAGCGGCTCGCCGAGCGGGCCGATAACTTGTGCGGGACGGATTTTCTGGTTCTCGATCATTCTTACCTCAACAGCGGACCACTGGTCCGAACGTCACCTTGTTTGTCAGTCTTACGGGCACCGGGTTGAAAGAACGCTAAAATGCCAAGGTAAACACGGCCTTCACTTAGGTTGACGGGGACTGAACATTGCCGCGAAGCTGGCACCCACCGCTTGACCATCAATGGGCGCCGGATTCGCAAAAAGGGCGATACGCGCATCTTCGTAGCCGACCGGGCCGGGGCGCCGATCCAGAAACAATTGCGACCGCGCGGTCGGTGTTGCCGCCTGTGCCGCGCTGATCCGGGCGAGCAAAGTCGCCAGGTCGAGCAAGCCCGGCTGAAACGCGTTGCGGCGGGAAAAAGCCAAATCCATCCGCCGTCCATGCACTGCGAACAGTGAAGGTCCCGTAAACCATGATGATCACGGCCATTGGCCTTCCAGGGCTTAGACCTTAAGTGGGCGACGTGGAGACATTGTTTCAGCTCAACCGGCCTGCCGCCGAATCGCGCATCGTTGTTGCAATGTCGGGAGGCGTCGATTCGTCGGTCGTGGCGGCACTGGCGGCGCGGACGGGCGCTGAAGTAATCGGCGTCACCTTGCAGCTTTACGATCATGGCGAGGCGACCAAGCGTCCGGGTGCTTGCTGCGCCGGACAGGACATTCGTGATGCCCGTGCGGTCGCCGACAGCCTGGGCATAGCGCATTATGTCTTCGACCACGAAAGCCGCTTTCGCGATTCGGTGATCGACCGGTTCGCCGATGATTACGTTGCGGGGCGGACGCCGATCCCCTGCGTCCGTTGTAACATGGGCGTGAAATTCACCGACCTGTTCGCACTGGCAAAGGAGCTCGGCGCGGATTGTTTGGCGACTGGGCATTATGTCCGCCGGGTCGTCGGCGCGGCGGGGCCTGAACTTCATCGTGCCATCGACCCGGCCCGCGACCAAAGTTACTTCCTGTTCGCGACGACCGATGCGCAGCTCGACTATCTGCGCTTTCCGCTGGGCGGCATGGAAAAGCCCGCCGTGCGCGCGATTGCCGCCGAACTGGGCCTGGGTGTGGCAAGCAAGCCCGATAGCCAGGACATCTGTTTCGTCCCCGACGGCGATTACGCGGGGCTGGTCCGAAAGCTGCGTCCCGATGCAGGCGTCGCGGGCGACATCGTCGATTTGGCGGGCAATGTGCTGGGCACGCATCGCGGGATCCTGGGCTTTACCATCGGCCAGCGGCGCGGCCTGGAGATCGGCGGGCTGGTCGATCCGCTCTATGTCGTCCGGCTCGATGCGGCGGCGAACCGGGTCATTGTCGGCCCGCGAGCCGCGCTGGCGGTCGTAGGGGCGCGGCTTTCGGAAATGAATCTGATCGGCCCGACGCCCGACCTACGCCTGACAGCCAAGGTCCGCTCGCTGGCCAAGCCCGTTCCGGCGCGGTTCGACGGTGACTGGTTGCGTTTCGACTCACCAGAATATGGCGTCGCGCCGGGACAGGCGGCTGTACTCTATGCCGGAGACCGCGTCGTCGGTGGCGGCTGGATCGAGGAAACCGAGGCGGCGGAACTAGCGCTGGCCTAAAGGTTGAACACGCCCTCGATTACCGTCACGCACGTCCCCGACAGCACGACCCGATCACCTACAAGGCGACAGCCGGCATGCCCACCGCGCGCACTCGCCTGAAAGGCGGTCATGGTGTTGCGGCCGAATTGCGCGGCCCAATAGGGCGTGGCGACGGCGTGGGCGGAACCCGTCACCGGGTCTTCGGGAATGTCGAAATAGGGCGTGAAGACGCGGCTGACGAAGTCGGCCGTCGTCCCCTTGGCTGTCGCAATCGCAATGATCGGTCCGAGCTGGCGGAGCACGAGCATGTCGGGCGCGAGCGCGCGGACCGCCGCTTCATCCTCGACAACGATCAGGGCGTAGCCACTGTCGTGCCACAGCGTCTCGAGCGGCTTTGCGACGCCGATAGCCTTGGCGATTTCGGGAAGTGGCTTGGGCGTTGGCACCCATGCGGGCAGGTCGAGCGCATAGCCGTCCCCCTCGCGCGTCACGCTCAGGATGCCTGACTTGCGCGTGCGGAACGTCACCCGCGCGCGCGACGGTACCGCGCCCAGCACATAATGCCCGCTGGCGAGCGTGGCATGGCCGCAGAGGGCAACCTCGGCAGCGGGGGTGTGCCAACGGAGTTCATAATCCGACGCACCGCTCGCGTCGGGCACGAGGAACGCGGTCTCGGGCAGGTTGTTCTCCTGCGCAATGGCCTGCAGCACATCGTCGTCGAGCCAGGCATCGAGCGGCATCACGCCAGCCGGGTTGCCAGTGAACGGACGGTCGGCAAAGGCATCGATCTGGGCAAAAGGAATTTTCATCGTGTCGCTTCCTCGGCAAGGTGGCTGGGCAGCACGCCTTCTCTATCCACCTGCCCCTCGGGGTCGAGATGGATCAGGATTTCGGTACCGGGGAATTCGCGTTCGAGCGCATGTTCGACCTCGTCCATGATGTGGTGCGCCTCGGCCACCGTCATCGCGGGGTCGACCCAGACGTGGAACTGCACAAAATCCTGTGTCCCCGACGACCGCGTGCGAAGGTCATGAATACCGGCCAGCTCGGAGTGGCGCGCGGCGACGCTTAGAAAGTGCTGACGCTTTTCCTCGGGCCATTCCTTGTCCATCAGCTGATCGATGGCGTGCGTTGCCGCACGCCAGGCCCCGATCAGCAGCGCGACCGCAATGCCGACGCCGAACACCGGGTCGGCCCATGCGATGCCCAGATACTGGTCAAGCACCAGCGCCGCGATGACCGAGATGTTGAGCAGCACGTCGGACTGATAATGGACATGGTCGGCGCGGATCGCGACCGATTTGGTCTTGGCGATCACATGCCGCTGATAGGCAAGCAACGCGATCGTCGCGACGATCGCGATAATCGACACGCCGATCCCGTATTCGGCGTGCGCGGTGACCTCTCCCTGCATCAGCCGTCCGATCGCGCGCGCGAAAATGGCGAGCGCCGACAGCACGATGACGCCTACCTGGAACAGCGCCGAAAGGGCCTCCGCCTTGCCATGGCCGAAGCGGTGATCGCGGTCGGCGGGCTGCGCCGCCATCTTGACCCCATAAAGCGTGACGAGTGACGCAAGCAGGTCGAGGCCGGTATCCGCCAGCGACCCCAGCATCGCGACCGATCCCGTCTGTGCCGATGCCCAGAGCTTGAGCAGCAGCAGGAACGTCGCCATCGTAATGCTTGCCAGCGCCGCCCGGCTGGTCAGCGTGGCGCGGGCTTTTGCTGCGGGGCCATGATGATGGCCGCTGCTCACGGGTAGAGCAGCCCCTCGCTCCAAGAGTCGCCAATTCTCGTGAACAAGCGGCGGTTATGAAGGCGGTGGTCGCCGTCTTCCCAAAATTCGATGGTGTCGGGCGTCACACGGTACCCCGACCAGTGCGGCGGGCGCGGCACGTCGCCGCCCTCGAACCGTGCGGTTACCTCGGCAAGCCGCGCTTCGAGCTTGGCGCGGTCGGCCAGGGGCGACGACTGGTCTGATGCCCAGGCACCCAGCCGCGACAGGCGACCGCGCGTCGCGAAATAGGCGTCGGCCTCCGCATCGGACACTGGTGTTACCGGTCCGTCGACCCGAACTTGCCGCCGCAAACTCTTCCAGTGGAACAACAGGCCTGCGCGGGGCTGGGCGGCAAGGTCGCCCGCCTTGCGACTGGTCTGGTTGGTATAGAAGATAAAGCCGTCATCGTGGCCCTTGAGCAGAACCATCCGCACCGACGGCTGCCCGCGCGCGTCGACGGTGGCGAGCGCCATGGCATTGGGATCGTTCGGCTCGCTCGCCTCGGCGTCGCGCAACCAGGATTCGAACAGGGCATGGGGGTCGGTTGTCATGCCATCGCTCTAGGTCTGTGACGTTCGCAAGTCGAGTTCGTGTTGCATTGCGGCAACCGCTATGGTCTTAACAGGGCGCAAAGCAGAACAAGGGGGCGGCGCAACGATGGGAAAAGCCTTTGGCGACTAAGCCCCATCCTGCCGATCCGATGACGACCGCGCACGATCTCTTGAGCGACTATCGCGCACGGGTGCCGCGTGGCGATGCGGCATTGGGCGACGACGCGATCTGGGCACCGATGCTGGCCGAAGTCGCTGCCGCATCCGAAGGCGACCTGCAGGGCCTGCGTGCCCGCGCCGAACGGCAGGCCGACGACATCGGCACCAGCTACCGGATGGCGGGCGAGGAGGACGAGCGGCGCTGGCCGCTGTCGCCGCTGCCGCTGATGATCGGCGAGCGCGAATGGCGCGGCATAGCCGACGGCATCGTCCAGCGCGCCTCTCTGATGGAACTGCTGCTCGCCGACATTTACGGTGCGCAGCGGCTGGTCGGCAACGGCCTGGTCCCGGCGGCGCTTCTCAACGGCAGTCCCAATTTCCTGCGCCCGATGGTCGGGCTGACGCCGCAGGGCGGGTATCATCTTCAGGTCTATGCCGCCGACATCGGCCGCGGGCCGAACGGCGAGTGGCGCGTACTGGCGGACCATACCCGCAATCCGGTGGGCGCGGGCTATGCACTCGAAAACCGGCTGGCGGTGTCGCGCGTGTTGCCGGGATTGCAGGGGCGGCTGCATGTTGAACGGCTGGCACCCTTTTTCGCCGATCTGCGCGAAGGAATTGCCGCAGCCTGCAAGCGGTCCGAACCGCGCATGGCGCTGCTGACGCCGGGTCGCCTCAACCCCAGTTATGCCGAACAGGCGCACCTTGCACGCTATCTGGGCATGCTGCTGGTCGAGGGCGAAGATCTCGCGACCCACGGCGACCGCGTTTATCTGCGCACGATCGAGGGTTTCAAGCGCGTCGATGCCCTGTGGCGTCGGATCGATGCGCGGCTGCTCGATCCGCTGGCGTTCGATTCGCATTCGAAGATTGGGGTGGCGGGCCTCATCGATGCGATTGCGGCGGGCAATGTTGTCGTGGCGAATGCACCTGGGGCGGGCGTACTCGAATCGGCGGCGTTTGCGGCGTTCCTGCCGCGCCTCGCTGTGCGAATGACGGGCGAGGATTTGCGCCTGCCCAATATCGCGACCTGGTGGTGTGGGCAGGATGCCGAATGCGAACGCGTGCGCGACGCGCTCGACAAGATGGTCGTGGGACCGGCCTTTGCCACGCAGCCGCGCGGGCTGGGGACCAAGGGCGCGCGGCTGGGCAGCGATTTCGACAAGGCCGAGCGTGCGGCGCTGTTCGCCGACATGAAGCGGCGCGGCGTCGATTATGTCGGGCAGGAAGTGGTCAAGCTGTCGACCCTGCCGACGGTCGGCGCAAATGGCCTGGAGCCCCGTCCCTTCACCTTGCGCGTCTTTGCCGCCCGCGACGGCAGCGGCGCGTGGAGCGTCATGCCCGGTGGCTTCGCCCGGATCGGCGAGGGCAGCGATGCCCGGGCCATCGTTATCGGCGAAGGGGCATTTTCGACCGATGTTGCGATCGTCGCCGAACGCCCGGTCGAACCGATGACGCTGATGTCGCACGCCGATGATGTGGCGATCCGGCGCAATCCGGGCACGCTGCCGTCGCGCGTCGCCGACAATCTGTTCTGGCTGGGTCGCTATCTGGAGCGCGCCGAGAATATTCTGGCGCTGGTGCGTGGCGGGCTGGGGGGGTCGGCGGACGTTGACGGCGGCGCGTCGCTCGGGGCCGATACCGCCGCGCGTCTGGATGCAATGATCATTGCCAGCGGTGCAGCGCGCGCAGGCGGTGCAACGCTAGACATGGCGTTCGGCGATTTGGCGCAACCGTCTAGTGTGGCGAGCCTATTGCACGCCGCACGCGGGATCGGCGCCGGATCACGCGAACGGCTGTCGGCAGATGTCTGGCGGCTGCTCGACAAGCCACTGCCGACTGAGGGTCCGCTCAACATCCGTGCGGCCGCGCTCTCCGAACGGTTGTCGGCGCTCGCCGGTCTCTCGGCGGAGAATATGGGCCGCACGGCAAGCTGGCGTTTCCTAGATCTTGGGCGGCGGCTCGAACGGGCGGTCGGCGTGTGCCGGCTGGTCAAGGTGTTCGGGGTCGGCGATTCGAGCGCGGACGATCTGTTCCTGCTGCTCGACCTGTCGTCGAGTGCGATCTCCTATCGCCAGCGCTACCCGGGCGGTCTGGCCGCCAATGCCGTGCGCGATCTCGTTGCACTCGACGCGTCGAATCCGCGTAGTCTGGCGTTTCAGGGCGAGGCGATCTGCGCGCATCTGGCCGCGTTGCCGCGCCTCGCCGACGACGGCATGTCGGAACCGCAACAGATCGAGGCGACGGCATTGATGGCCAATCTGGCGACCTTTGCCGCAGCCGCGCTCGATGGCCATGCCGTGCAGGGGATCGAGAACCGGTTGATGGGCCTGTCCGATGCCATCGGGCGTCGCTTTTTCCTCCGAGGTGGCGAACCGCTGCGCGCGGCGGGACTGACGCTGGCATGAGGTACCACATCCGCCACGAAACGCGTTTCACCTACGCGACACCAGTCCGCTTCGCACGATGCAATTTGCGGCTGAAACCGATCCTGTGGTCGGGGCAAACCTTGGTCGATCACGAGCTGAGTGCCGAGCCCAATGGCGAACTGACGCTCGCGCGCGCCGACGCCTCGCTCGCCAATGTCACGCGGCTGGTGATTCCCGATGCGGTCACCCGGTTGAACATCCTGAGCACGGCCACCGTCGATGTCGATCGCCCGATTCCGATGTTCGCGTTCGACGACATGACCATTGCCGAAGTCGCGCATCTCGCCCGTGAAAGCCGCGACGTATCGGCGAATGGCCCGACCAACTATCTGTTCGCCTCGCCGATGATCGAACTGACTCCCGAAATCGCCGACTGGTGTGCGGAGGACCTGGCCCCCAACCGCTCCGTCATGGAGGCCGCGATTGCCTTGGCGCTGCGTATCCAGCGCGAATTCGATTATGATCCCGATGCGACGCATACGGCAACGCGACCTGCCGAGGCCTTCGCCCACCGCCATGGCGTGTGCCAGGATTTTGCACAGGTGATGATTGCGGGGCTGCGCGCACACGGCATTCCCGCCGCCTATGCCTCGGGCTATCTGCGTACGCTGCCGCCGCCGGGCGAGGCGCGGCTGGTCGGGGCCGACGCGACGCACGCGTGGGTGCTGGTCTGGTGCGGCCCGAAACGCGGGTGGGAAGGCGTCGATCCCACCAACGGCATCTGGATGGCCGGCGACCATATCGTCATCGCCATCGGCCGCGATTATTCCGAGATTGCGCCCATCGACGGGGTGTTCCTGGGAACAGGCGCACAAACGATGACGGTGTCGGTCGATGTGGCGCCGGAAGATGAGCGGTTGTCGGCGGCCTCACCCGCGCTTAACTGACGCCGCATGGCTGATCCTTATTCCATTTTGGGCATCGCACGCGGGGCGAGCGAGGCCGACATCAAGAAAGCGTACCGCAAGCTCGCCAAAGAGCTCCATCCCGACAAGCATCCGAACGATCCAGCGGCGTCGGACCGGTTTTCCAAAGTCACCTCGGCGTACGACCTGCTGTCCGACAAGGACAAGCGCGCGCGCTTCGACCGGGGCGAGATCGACGGTGACGGCAATCCGGCCGCGCCCTTCGGCTATGGCGGTGGAGGCGGCGGCCGCGGTCCCGCCGGTTTCCCCGGTGGCGGATTCCAGAGCGGTGGGGCCGACTTCGGCGATATTTTCGAGGGGCTGTTCGGCGGGCGGGCCAGTGCACGAGGCGGCGGCGGCAATCCTTTCGGCCGCGCCCCTGCCAAGGGCGCCAATGTCGCCTATCGGCTGGCCGTGTCGTTCGAGGACGCCGCGGCCTCGCGTCCGCAGCGGATCACGCTGGGCGACGGCAAGACCATTGATGTGAAGCTGCCCAACGGGGTTGAGACCGGCACGCAGATGCGCCTGACGGGCAAGGGCGAACCGGGCGCAGGCGGCGCGGGCGATGCGATCGTCACCATCGAGATCGGCAGCCACCCCTTCTATCGCCGAGAGGGCGATGCAGTGCGGCTCGATCTTCCGGTTGCGCTGTCGGAGGCGATCCTCGGCGGACCGGTCAAGGTGCCGACCGTCGATGGCGCTGTCATGCTCAATGTTCCGCCCGGCAGTTCGTCGGGCAAGGTGCTGCGCCTGCGCGGCAAGGGGTTCACCGGCAAGTCGGGCGTGCGCGGCGATCAGCTCGTCACGCTGATGATCGAAGTGCCCGAAAACGATGCGACGCTGAAGGAATGGGCGTCGGCGGCAGCCCCTGGCAACCCAAGGGCGAAGCTGGGCGTTTAACCGGGCAATGCTCGAATCACCTTCTCCGCAATCACCCGCCGAGCGCGACAAGCATCTGGCGGCGGGAGACCGGACGACGATTGCGCACCGGCTCGACCATCTGCCAGTGCTTGCCCGCGCATGGGAAGTCGTCCGCCGGGTCGTGGTCGGCGTTTTCAACGACGGGTTCATCCACGCCGGCAACCTCGCCTATCTGAGCCTGCTCACGCTGTTCCCGTTCTTCATCGTGACAGCGGCGCTGGCGAGCCTGCTCGGACGCAGCGACGATACGGTTCGTGCGGTCAATTCGGTGCTGGTCGGCCTGCCGCAAGCCGTGCAGGCGGTGTTGCGCCAGCCGATCCACGATGTGCTGAACGAGCGCACTGGCAATCTGTTGTGGATCGGCGCGCTGATCGGCCTGTGGACGGTCGGCAGCTTTATCGAGACGATTCGCGACATCATGCGCCGCGCCTATGGCACGCGGTCATCGGCGCCATTCTGGCATTACCGGCTCAGTTCGATCGGCATTATCGTCGGCGCGGTGATCATGATGATGGCGGCGTTCTCGCTGCAGGTGTTCCTGACGGCCGCCGAACAATTCGTGTTTCGCCTGTTGCCTTTTGCCGACAATGTCGTGGGCTGGATTCAGTTGTCGCGGCTTGTCCCACTGGTCGTGGCCTGGGGTGCGATCTATCTGCTCATGTGGTCGCTGACGCCGATCCGGTACCGGTTGTCCAAGAACCCGAAATGGCCCGGATCGCTGTTCGTGGCGCTGTGGTGGTACGGCGCGCTGGCGCTGCTCCCCGTCATCATCGCGCGCCTTTCGAACTACGACCTGACTTACGGCAGTCTTGCAGGCATCATCATCACGTTGATTTTCTTCTGGTTCGTGGGGTTGGGGCTGGTGATCGGCGCGCACATGAACGCGGCTCTTTCGGAACCGCCCGAACCTGCGCTACAGGCGTCCGCCAAGGAGTGAGTTTATGACATTGATGCAGGGCAAGCGCGGGCTGATCATGGGGCTCGCCAACGACCGGTCGCTGGCATGGGGCATTGCGAAGAAGTTATCGGAAGCGGGCGCAGAGCTCGCGTTCAGCTATCAGGGTGAGGCACTCGAAAAGCGCGTACGCCCGCTCGCCGCCGAACTCGGCAGCGATTTCCTGATCGATTGCGACGTCGCCGACATGGCCGAACTCGACAAGACGTTCGAGACTTTGGCAGCGCGCTGGCCGACCATAGATTTCGTCGTTCACGCCATCGGCTTTTCGGACAAGAACGAGCTGCGCGGGCGGTTTTACGACACCAGCCTCGACAATTTTCTGATGACGATGAACATCAGCGTCTACTCCTTTGTCGCCGTCGCCAAGCGCGCGCAGGCGATGATGCCGAATGGCGGATCGCTGCTGACGCTCAGCTATTACGGCGCGGAAAAGGTGATCCCGCATTATAACGTCATGGGCGTGGCGAAGGCGGCACTGGAGACAAGCGTCAAATATCTCGCCGTCGACCTCGGCCGCGATAACATCCGCGTGAACGCGATTTCGGCGGGACCGATCAAGACGTTGGCAGCATCGGGCATCGGCGATTTCCGCTACATCCTGAAATGGAACGAGCTGAACTCGCCGCTGAAGCGCAACGTGACCATCGAGGACGTCGGCGGCGCAGGGCTTTATTTGTGCAGCGATTTGGCGTCGGGCGTGACGGGTGAGACGCACTATGTTGATGCGGGCTATCAGGTCGTGGGCATGAAGGCCGAGGACGCGCCGGATATCGCACTCGCCTGATGAGCCACAACAGCTTCGGCCATCTCTTTCGCTTCACGACATGGGGTGAATCGCACGGTCCCGCGATCGGCGCGATCGTGGACGGCTGCCCGCCGGGGCTGATCCTTTCCGAAGCTGACATTCAGCTGTTCCTCGACCAGCGCCGCCCCGGCACCTCGAAATTCACGACCCAGCGGCAGGAACCGGATGCGGTGCGTATCCTGTCGGGTGTGTTCGATGGTCAAACGACCGGAACCCCGATCAGCCTGATGATCGAAAATGTCGATCAACGGTCGAAGGATTACAGCGAAGTCGCCGCGGCCTATCGCCCCGGCCACGCCGATTATGCCTATGACGCCAAATACGGTCTGCGCGACTATCGCGGCGGCGGCCGCAGCTCGGCGCGTGAAACCGCCTCGCGAGTCGCAGCAGGCGCGGTCGCGCGGCTGGTGATCCCGGAGGTGACGATCGTCGCACATGTCGTCGAAATCGGCGGCGACCGCGTGGAAAGTTTCGACTCTGCCGAGATCGCCCACAACCCGTTCTTTTGCGCCGATGCGAAAGCGGCCGCACGCTGGGAAATTCTGGTCGATGATGCCCGCAAAGCCGGATCTTCGCTCGGTGCCGTCGTCGAATGTGTCGCTACAGGCGTCCCGGCAGGATGGGGCGCGCCGCTCTACATGAAGCTCGACGCGCAACTTGCGAGTGCCTGCATGAGCATCAATGCGGTCAAGGGCGTCGAGATCGGCGACGGCTTTGCCGCGGCGCGTCTGCGCGGCGAGGACAATGCCGACCGGATGCGCCCGGGCGTCCCTGATTCTGAGCCAGCACCGCGATTTCTCGCCAACCACGCGGGCGGTGTGGCGGGCGGTATTTCGACCGGACAGCCGGTTGTGGCCCGCGTCGCCTTCAAACCGACGAGTTCGATCCTGACACCCGTCGAAACGATTACCCGTGGCGGCGCGGCGACCGACATCGTGACCAAAGGACGCCACGACCCCTGCGTCGGCATTCGCGGCACACCGGTGGTTGAGGCGATGATGGCGCTGGTGCTGGCGGATGCGAAGCTTATGCACCGCGGGCAAATCGGCACGCGTTAGAAATCTGCAACCCTGCGGAGGGAAATCCCACCTCGCGCGTTCATGGGTTGTCCGCTGCCACAGATGGCAAGCGGGCGAGTCCATTGTGAGAGGTTATCATGCGTAAAATTCTCTTGGCCATCGTCACCGCGACGACGGTACTGACTACTGCCCCACCCGCGTCAGCGCGTGAGGGGTGCGGACGCAATTTTCACCGTGGCGCATACGGGCGCTGCGTGCCTAACCGCGGCCGCGCATATGTCCCCGGACCCACGGTACGGCTGGTAATCGGTCGCAACTATCCCGGGCGCGGCTATTGGGACGGACATCGCTATTACCAGAATCGTTATCGCCACCATGGCGGCTGGCGTTATCGCTGAGATCGCTTGAGGTTCGAATCGGCAGCACGGCAACCGCGCTTCTAATCGACGTGAGCCTAAGCTAAGTTCGGGAGGCACGGCAAAATGCCGTGCCTCCGCGAGACAGCTCTCTACTAGCGACAGCGCTTATCGGCCGTAATCGTGCGATCGATCGCACGACCGGCGAGCGCACCGCCGACAGCACCGACGATTGGGCCGGCGATACCGCCCCCAATCACCTTGTCACCGATGATCGCACCGCCGACGCCGCCCGCGATCAGGCCGGTCGTACCCGACGAGTGGCGGCAGGTCCGATAATGGCGCTGCGGCGCATTGCGATAAGTTTTTGCCCTTCGGGCATCGGCTGCGCTGGGGAGCGCAACAGCGACCGGCATGACGAGTGCGACGGCGCTCAGTGAAAGTATGAATCTACGCATATCGATATCCCTTGATGTGGTCACAGGTGCGTAACAACCGGGAGGGGCAGGGGTTGCGTGAACGTAAAACTACGACCTGTTCATGCGCGACGCTTGGACCCGGACGAGGCTGTAATGCGTTTGAGCGACCGTGCACGGATCAAGCCTTTCATTTCGTCGCCGGACATTCGTTGCCGTCGTCATCCTCCACTGCGTCCTTCTGGCCCTGCTGCTGACCGCGCGCGGGCCGAGTGTATTTGCCCTGCGCGCGGACCAGATCGACTTTACGCTGACGCCAGCGGCAAAAGTGCAGCGTCGCCCGCTGCGCCAGCATTCGGGTCGTCGCAGTGGTGCGGCATCGCCGCCTAATCTGCGCAGTCAGGCGACACCGGTCGTCGCCCCGCCGCCCATCGTGCAACCCTTGGAGCCACAACCGGTCGCGGCCGTTATAAAGCCCGGCAGTGGGACCGCCCCTACGGCCGGGGCTGCAGATATGCGCGGTTCCGGCTCGGGCAGCGGAGGGCAGGGCGACGGCAGCGGCTCCGGGGGAGACGGTGACGGTGATGGGGGAGATGTTCCACCTCGTCTGCTGAACGGACGGTTGAAGAATTCGGACTATCCGCGCACGGCCGCAGACGCGGGTGCCGAGGGCAGCGTGTCGGTCCGGTACTCCGTCGGCAAGGACGGACGCGCCAGCAACTGCCGCGTTACACAATCGAGCGGTAATGACGAACTCGACCTTACGACGTGTCGCCTTATCGTCGAACGCTTTCGTTTCGTGCCGTCGCGCGATGCGAGCGGGAATCCGGTAGATTCCGACATCGTCGAGGAACACAGCTGGTCAATCGCCCATGAGTGAAAGCCGCCGAGGTCATCCCTCATACGCCGGAATGCTTAATCCCCGCGCAATCGCCAGCGCCCTCAGCCCGAACCCCGCCGTTGCACCGATCGCGGACGCCACCAGCACCGGCACCCCGATCAGCACCAGCGCCATGAACAACGCCGCCGCCAGTGCCGCCGCCGTCACGTAAAGCTCGGGGCGCAGCAGGATCGACGGCACGCCGGCAAGCACATCGCGGATGATGCCGCCGACGCAGGCAGTGATAATGCCCATCATGATCGCGGGCAGCGGCGGCACACCCAGCCCCAGCGATTTCGCCGCGCCGAATACGGCGTAGACCGACATCCCTATCGCATCGAACCAGTCGATCGCCCGCCCCGGCCACAGCCTGCGCGGTAAGACCCAGATCGCCAGCGCGCTGCCCATACATACGGCGGCAACGCGCCAGTCCTGTACCCAGAATACCGGTGCCCCGATCAGCAGGTCACGCACCGTCCCGCCACCGACGCCGGTGACCAGCGCGAAAAACGCGAAGGTGACGAGCGTCTGCCGCGCGCGCGCCGCCGTGAGCGCACCCGACGCCGCGAACACAGCAATGCCAAGCAGGTCGAGCGTTTCGACGATCACAGGCGCAATGGCGGCGATCGGGGCGGCCATCAGTGTTTCTTTTGCGCGCTTCCGGCCAGCACTTCGGCGATGGCGTGCAGCACTTGCGGCCGCAATTGCACGCCAACATGACTGCTGCGCACTTCGATGGCGCGACAGCCGGGTTCGTCGGGCGCATGACAGATCATGCCATTGACGAACCCGTCGCTGCGGCTCCAGATCGCCGTGGCGGCGACCGGCAGAGGCGCCGCGATTTCCAGCCGCCGCGCGATGACGGCGTCGCTGTCTACCTTGTCGCCGGTCAGCATCTCGAACACGCGCCAGACATTGGTCGCACGCGGATCGCCGGCATAGGGCGACGCGACGGTGATGACTTCGCGCACAATGTCGGGGTGACGGTGAGCGACCAGGCGCGCCATGATGCCGCCCAGACTCACCCCGATCAGGGTGACGGGTTGGCCGGTCTCTTCGTGCAACGCCGCCACAGCATCGAACAATCGTTCGCCGTCCGCGCCGATCGTCCGGTTGGTGAGGTTGCGCCCCAGCCCCCAGCCGCGTGCATCATAGCCCAGATTCTCGAGAAATCGGCGCATGACATAGGTCGACCGGTCGGTGTTGAACATGCCGGGCATCACCATCACCGGGCGTCCGTCGCCTCGCGGCGCTGCGTTCAGCCCGGCGCGCGCGGGGACCAGCGACGCCACGCCCCAGGCGGCGCGGGGAAATTCGACGGCCCATTGGGCTTTGCTGGGTGGGGCGTGTCTCGATTCTGTCATATGGCCGATATGGAGCGGTTTTGGTAAAGATACCATGGGCCTGTCGGCATGCGCCCGTCTGGTCTTTCGCCTATTAATGGCGTTAGGCTCTCCGCATGACCACCCGCACGAAACAGCCCGATCGCGAGACATATATCGCGCGCATCGTCGTTGTCGTGCTGCTGGCGCTTCTCGGCTTGTGGATATCGTCGAACTTTATGCCCGCCCTCGTCTGGGCGGTCGTGATCGCGGTTGCCATCGACCCGTTGCACTTGCGCCTACGCCAGAAATGGCCGGGGGTGAGCAGCCGCGTCGGCATTGCCGCTTTGGGCACGACACTCGTTGCCGCTATCATCCTCATTCCCCTGATCATCGGCATCGCACAGGCGGCACGCGAAGTCCGCGAGATCGCCGGGTGGATCGCCCAGGCCCAATCGACCGGCTTGCCTGTCCCCGACTGGGTCCAGCATTTGCCGGTGGCGCGCGACGCGGTGACTCGCTGGTGGCAGGAAAACCTGCTGACCCCGGCCGGGGCCACGTTGCAGTTCGAACATTTGCGCAGCAGCGCCTGGACGACGGAAACACGGATCATCGGAACCACGGTCCTCCGCCGGCTTGTCACCCTGGCTTTCACGCTGATCGCGCTGTTCTTCCTGCTCCGCGATCGCGACTCGATTTTGACGCAGCTGCGCCGCGCGGGGGATCGCCTGTTCGGGGCGTCGGGCGAGCGCGTCGGCCATCAGGCGATCCTGTCGATCCGGGGGACCATCGACGGCCTCGTCCTCGTCGGCATTGGAGAGGGGGCGGTGATGGCGATTGCCTATGTCGTGCTCGGCGTCCCCAACCCGTTGCTGCTCGGCGCGCTGACGGCGGTAGCCGCGATGATCCCCTTCGGCGCAGCCGTCGTGTTGGCAATCGCGGCGTCGCTGCTGCTGGCGCAGGGTTCGGTAACCGGGGCGATTGCCGTGTTCGCGATCGGAATGATCGTGGTTGGGATCGCCGACCACTTCATCCGCCCCATCCTGATCGGCGGCGCGACCCGCCTGCCGTTCCTGTGGGTGCTGATCGGGATTTTGGGGGGCGTCGAATCGTTCGGCCTGCTTGGGCTGTTCGTCGGCCCGGCGGTGATGGCCGTGCTGATCATGCTGTGGCGCGAATTCATCGACGCACCTTCAAAGGCCACCGCCGAATAGCAGGGCGACGCTATCCAAAACTACGCTGTGGTGCGCTTTCTCGTCTGATGCTGCCAGCGCACCAGCTTGCGCAGAATTTCCTCGACCTGAGCAGCGGCGCGCAAGATCATCGCATGAGGCTCGCGCGCCGGACAGGGAAACGCAAGGCCCAAGAGTAAGGTCTTTCCGAAGGCCGGGCTAGCTTCAAGGCTCCTTGTGCGGATAGAAGTTCGTCTATGGTTCCTGTCATTGCCGCCATCTGTATCGCCGCCGTCCATCGACCTGGGCAATACGATGGTGAACTGCCAGCACTGCACATGCCTGCAGAGACTTTCCCCCTGCGCGCGGCTTCGGCCGCCGGGTTCGCGCCGCGTGGCTGGAAGGTTGAGAAGGCCGTCAAAGGCGATTTGAACAAAGATGGACGACCCGATCTTGCCATCGTCCTGAAAGGTGCGGACTCTAACTGCATCGTCCAGCCAGACGGTACACCCGAGCCGATGGACACGAACCCTCGTGTGGTGCTGGTTGCGTTCGGCATGAACACGGGTTTCACCCGGCAGCTGGTCAATTCCAAGGTGATACCCCGAATTGACGATCCCTATATGGACGACCCACTCAATCTCGACGCCTTCACGATCCGGCAAAATGTTCTTCGGCTAGGTCTCACTTATTGGCGGAGCATGGGCGGATGGACCACGTTCAGCTCGATTTTCTCATTTCGCTGGGATGGAAAGCGCATGCGCCTGATCGGTTTTGACCAGGACACCACCCATCGCAATAGCGGCGAGACGGAAGAGCTTAGCGTCAATCTCGTGACCGGGATGTTGCGAACCACAACGGGCTCGATGGAAGACGACCACGTTAGCACTGTAGGCTCGGGCCGCATTCCCCAAAAACTGGAGGCGTTAGAAACGATGGACAATGGGCTCGCCTATGAGCCGAAACGCAAAGTGATGAAGTAGCCACCAACACGTCGGCGATGGCCTCGCTGGTCGCGGCGAATTCCATCGCGATCCCGTTCGATTGATCGCGAAAACGGCGCCGATGATCCCCGATCATGGGTAGTTTCCGACCCTTTCGACGTGCTCTGGGGATGCTAGCTTCGCATCTTTCGGGAGATCGATGAATGGCAAGCACGGATGCTCGGATCGAGGATATCGGCCCAAAGCCGCAGTCGTTCGAGATCGAACGCGCGACCACCCAGAATCTCGACTACCGGTCCGTCGCGTGGAGCGGCCGCTATTTGCAGGTAACACTGATGTCGATTCCGGTTGGTGGTGACATCGGGCTGGAAGCGCATCCCGAGACTGACCAGTTTCTCCGTCTGGAAGCTGGCAACGGTCGCGTTCAGATGGGAACTGCCAAGGACCAGCTGACCTTCGACGAGAAAGTCTCAGAGGGATGGTGCGTGCTCGTTCCGGCGGGAACCTGGCATAACATTACGAATATCGGCGCGACGCCCATGCAGCTTTATACCATCTATGCCCCTGCCCATCATGCGCCCGGCAAGGTGCAATCGACTCAGGCCGTTGCAAGCGCCGATAAGGCAGACGCGCCAGCGGAATGGTCGGTGCAGCCCGCTCATGCGCCGGACAAACATGGCTGATCCGCTTGATTTAGTTAAACAAGCGCAGAATGGGCCACAGGGATACGATGAAATCACTTCATTTTGCCCTTTTACTTGTGTTCTGCTTGCTGGGAGGATGTGCCGTGGCGACTGAAGAACCAGCGTTCACAGTCAGCCTCAGCGAGGATGACTTCGAAGTGCGTGATTATCCTGCGCTGGTCGTGGCCGAAGTGTTGGTCGCGGGCGACCGCAAAGCCTCGGCGAGTAATGGGTTTCGCCTTCTCGCCGGCTATATCTTCGGGGGCAACACCGCGCGGACGAAGATCGCGATGACCGCACCGGTCATTCAGGCGGCTGCGGGTGGCGAGAAGATTGCGATGACGGCACCCGTCCTGCAGAGCGGTGTTGCTGGCAGTTGGGTGATCAGGTTCATCATGCCGCGCGGGTCGACACTCGAAACATTGCCACAGCCGAACGACCCCAAAGTGCACCTCGAAGCCGTTGCGCCCGCGCGCATGGCCGTGGTCCGGTTTAGTGGGCTGGCGCGGCAGGACATGATTGCTGCGAAAACCGATGAGCTGTGGGGCTTCATCAAGGCGCAGCATTTGCACGCAATCGGAACGCCATCACTGGCCCAATATGATCCGCCCTGGACGTTGTGGTTCCTGCGCCGGAATGAGCTGATGATCCCGATTACTCGAAATGCGTCACCCTGATCCAAGGACAGCTGGCGATTGCCGGCATCGGCGACCGGTCGTCACGCGCTCAAACGTGGATCGCCTTCCCGGTCACCGCCATGGCCGCTTCTTTCAATGCTTCGCTGTGCGTCGGATGCGCATGGCAGGTGTAGGCGATGTCCTCTGACGTCGCGCCGAATTCCATTGCGAGTGCCGCTTCCGCGATCATCGTGCCGGCCGGTACCGCGACGATCCACACGCCCAGCACGCGGTCGGTCTTCGCGTCGGCAATCACCTTGACCAGGCCGTCGGCCTCATGGTTCGTCTTGGCGCGGCTATTGCCGGCCATCGGGAATTTGCCGACCTTGATCTCGGCGCCGGTGGCTTTGGCGGCTTCCTCGGTCAGGCCGACGCCCGCAATTTCGGGCCAGGTGTAGACGACGCTGGGGATGACGTCGTGGTTCACGATGCCGGTCAGTCCGGCGATGTTCTCCGCGACCGCGATCCCCTCATCCTCGGCCTTGTGCGCCAGCATCGGCCCCGGGACGACGTCGCCGATCGCCCAGACGCCGGGGACGGTGGTGTGGAAGCGGTGGTCGATGTCGATCTGCCCGCGCGCGTTGGTGCTGAGACCCGCCTTGTCGAGCGACAGACCATCGGTGTTGGGGCGGCGACCGATGGAGACGAGGACGCAGTCGGCCTCGATGGTCTCTGCCGCGCCGCCGGCGGCGGGTTCGAGCGTGAGGGTGGCGGTCTTGCCGTTGACGGTGACGCCCGTGACTTTGGTCGACAGTCTGAACTCGATTCCCTGTTTCTTGAAGACTTTGTTTGCTTCCTTGCGGATGTCGCCGTCGAAGCCGGGCAGGATCTGGTCGAGATATTCGACGCAGGTGACCTTCGCGCCGAGGCGGCGCCACACGCTACCCAGTTCGAGCCCGATCACGCCGCCGCCGATGACGACCATGTGTTTGGGCACCGCCGCGAGTTCGAGCGCGCCGGTCGAGTCGACAACGATCTGCGCGGCATTGTCGACCGTGACGCCGGGGAGCGGGGTGACGCTCGAGCCGGTGGCGATGACGATATCCTTGGCCGTGTAGCTCTGGCCGTCGATGGCGACAGTGTGCGCGTCGACAAAGCTGCCGCGGCCCTTCAGCCACTCGACCTTGTTCTTCTTGAACAGGAAGGCGATTCCGCCGGTCAGCCCCTTAACCGCGTCGAGGCGCTGGGCGTGCATCTGGGGCAGGTCGAGCTCGGGCGTGACCTTGATGCCCATCTTCGCCATCGTGCCGTTGGCCGCGGCGTCGAAATATTCCGACGCGTGGAGCAGCGCCTTCGACGGGATGCACCCTACGTTGAGGCAGGTGCCGCCGAGCGTCTCCCGGCTTTCGACGCAGGCCGTGCGCAGGCCGAGCTGCGCGGCGCGGATCGCGGCGACATACCCGCCGGGGCCGCTGCCGATGACGAGGACGTCGTAGTCATATTCTGCCACGGGCAATTCCTTACAGGTCGATCAGCAACCGCGTCGGGTCTTCGATCGCTTCCTTGACGGTTTTCAGGAAGGTCACGGCTTCCCGCCCGTCGATCAGGCGGTGGTCGTAGCTGAGCGCGAGGTACATCATCGGGCGGATCACGATCTGCCCGTCGCGGACGACCGGGCGATCCTCGATGCGGTGGAGGCCCAGCACGGCCGACTGCGGCGGGTTGATGATCGGCGTCGACATCAGCCCGCCGAACACGCCGCCGTTGCTAATCGTAAATGTCCCGCCCGCCATATCGGCCATCGTCAGCGTGCCCGCCTTCGCCTTGGCACCCAGCTCGCCGATGGCCTTCTCGATGCCCGCGAACGACAGTTTGTCGGCGTTGCGCACGACCGGCACGACGAGGCCATTCGGTGCGCTGACCGCGACCGAGACGTCGAGATAGTCGAAATAGACGATTTCCTCGCCGTCAATCTGCGCATTGACAGCGGGAATGTCCTTGGCCGCCAGCACCACCGCCTTAGTGAAAAAACTCATCAGGCCCAGGCGGACGCCGTGCTTCTTTTCGAAGCTGTCCTTGTACTTCGCGCGGGCGGCGATGACTTCGCTCATGTCGACGTCGTTGAACGTCGTCAGCATCGCAGCAGTATTCTGCGCATCCTTTAGCCGCTTTGCCACCGTCTGGCGCAGGCGGGTCATGCGGACGCGCTCCTCGCGGCGTTCGCCTGCGGGGGCAGGGGTCGCGACAGGGGCCGGTGCCGCTGCCGGCGCGGCGGGTGCAGCGGGCGTTGGCGCGGGGGCCGACAGCACGTCTTCCTTTGTCAGACGACCGTCCTTGCCGGTGCCCTTGATCGATGAGGGATCGACCCCTTTTTCGAGGACCAGACGACGGACCGACGGCGACAGCGTGGGCGTCACGCCCTCGGCAGTTGGAGCCACAGGGACGGCCGCGACCGGAGCGGCTGCGGCAGGCGCGGCAACGGTGCCCGATCCCGCTTCGATCGAGGCGATGACCGCACCGACGTTGACGGTATCGCCGATCTTGACGAGATGTTCGCCCATCACGCCCGCGACAGGCGCGGGGACTTCGATCGACACCTTGTCGGTCTCCAGACTCGCGATCGGCTCGTCGGCTTTCACCGCTTCGCCCGGCTTCTTGAGCCATTCGCCCAAGGTCGCTTCGGTGATCGATTCGCCCAGCACAGGGACGGTAACTTCGGTGCTCATGTAACTAACCCTTCCGCTGACGGCGGATTTCGCCGCGCACGCTTTGTCCCAATGCATCGGCGACAAGCGCCGCCTGTTCGGCCTGATGGCGCTTGGCCAGCCCCGTCGCGGGCGACGCCGCCGCCTTGCGGCCCGCATAACGGGGACGCGATGGTTTGGTCTTCGCTTTGTCGAGGCATTCCTCGATAAACGGCTCGACAAAGAACCACGCGCCATTGTTCTTCGGCTCTTCCTGCGCCCAGACGACTTCCTGCAGGTTCGTCATCCGCTTCAACCGTTCGGTCAGCGGATCGCCGGGGAAGGGATAGAGCTGCTCGACGCGGACGATCGCCGTGTCCTTCAGCTCGGCGGCATCGCGCGCGTCCATCAGGTCGTAGGCGACCTTGCCGCTGCACAGCACCAGCCGCTTCACGTCCTTGTCCTCCGGCGCATTGGGATCCGACAGGATGCGCATGAAGTGTGAGGCACCCATGAAATCCGCAGCCTTCGACACCGCCCGCTTGTGCCGCAAGAGCGACTTGGGCGTCATGATGATCAACGGTTTGCGGAACGACCGGTGCATCTGCCGCCGCAGCGCGTGGAAATAGTTCGCCGGGGTCGTGATGTTCGCGACCTGCATATTGTCCTCGGCACACAGCTGCAGATAGCGTTCGAGACGCGCGGAACTGTGCTCCGGCCCCTGTCCTTCGAACCCGTGCGGCAACAGCATGACCAGGCCGTTGGCGCGCAGCCACTTCGCTTCGCCGCTGGCGATGAACTGGTCGATCATTACCTGCGCGCCGTTGGCGAAATCGCCGAATTGCGCTTCCCACAGCACCAGCGTCTTGGGATCGGCGCCGGCATAGCCGTATTCGAAGCCGAGCACGCCGAATTCGCTGAGTGTCGAATCGAGCACTTCAAAGCGGCCGTGCGGGACATTCCACAGCGGCACATATTTATGTTCGTCGGTCTGATCGACCCAGACGGCGTGACGCTGGCTGAACGTGCCGCGCCCCGAATCCTGCCCCGACAACCGCACGCCATAACCCTCCGACAGCAGCGCGCCGAAGGCCAGCGCTTCGCCGGTCGCCCAGTCGAAATTCTCGGCCGTAGCAAACATCGCTCGCTTGGCGTCAAGAACGCGGTTGAGCGTCGGATGGATGGTCAGGTCGTTGGGCACCGTCGTCAGCGTTCGGCCGAGCCCGTCGAACAACTTTTTCTCGATACCGGTCTCGACGTTGCGCCGTGCGCTTTCGCTGTCGGTCGGCTTGTGCAGCCCGGCCCAGCGGCCGCCGAACCAGTCGGCCTGATTGGCCTTGTAGCCGGGGGCGGCGGCAAATTCGCCCTCGAGCATCGCGGTGAACCGCATGATGTGTTCCGGCACCCAGTCCTTGTCGATCACCCCTTCGGCAATCAGGCGCGCGGCATAGACATCGCCGACGCCCGGGTGTGACTTGATGACCTTATACATCAGCGGCTGGGTGAACATCGGTTCGTCACCCTCGTTATGCCCGAAACGGCGATAGCACCACATGTCGATCACGATGTCGCGGT
Organism: Sphingomonadales bacterium; assembly: GCA_038228865.1. Classification (GTDB taxonomy): domain Bacteria; phylum Pseudomonadota; class Alphaproteobacteria; order Sphingomonadales; family Sphingomonadaceae; genus Sphingomonas_O. The sequence continues at coordinate 49,963 of JBBROX010000014.1, forward strand.
GGAACCGCTGGCGGAATTCGATTGCCAGCTTGCAGGCAAAGGTCACCGCTTCGGGATCGTCGCCGTTGACATGGAAGATCGGCGCCTGGACGCCTTTGGCGACGTCCGAAGGATAGGGCGACGAGCGCGCAAATTGCGGGCTGGTCGTAAAGCCGATCTGATTATTGATGACGAAATGGATGCAGCCACCGGTGTTATAGCCGCGCACGCCCGAAAACCCGAAGCATTCCCAGATCACGCCCTGCCCCGCGAACGCCGCATCGCCGTGAAGCAGGACCGGCAGCACCTGGATATGCTCCTCCAGGTCGTTGCGGTCGGTCTGGATTGCGCGGACCTTGCCGAGAACGACGGGGTCCGCCGCCTCAAGGTGCGACGGGTTGGGGACAAGCGACATATGCACCTTGATCCCGTCGAAATCGCGGTCGGTGCTGGTGCCCAGGTGATATTTGACGTCGCCCGACCCGCCGACATCGTCGGGGTTCGAACTGCCGCCGGAAAACTCATGAAAGATCACCCGGTAAGGCTTGGCCATGACGTTGGCGAGCATGTTCAGACGGCCACGATGCGCCATGCCGTAAACGATCTCGCGCACGCCGAACTGGCCGCCGTACTTGATGACCGCCTCCATCGCGGGGATCATTGCTTCGCCGCCGTCGAGCCCGAATCGTTTCGTCCCAACATATTTTTTGCCGCAGAAGCGTTCCCACTGCTCGGCTTCGATCACCTTGGCGAGGATCGCCTTCTTGCCCTCGGGGCTGAAGGTGATGACCTTGTCCTTCCCCTCCATGCGGTCCTGCAGGAAGTTGCGCTCCTCCGCGTCGGTGATGTGCATGTATTCCAGGCCGACGTTGCCGCAGTAATTGGCGCGCAGGACCTTCAGGATTTCGTTCGGCGTCGCGCGCGTCAACCCCAGCGTCCCGTCGAGGTAGACCGGCCGGTCGAGATCGGCAGCGGTAAAGCCGTGATACTCGGGCTGCAGATCCTCGCGCACCGGGCGCGGCGCAAGGCCGAGCGGATCGAGATTGGCGGCCAGATGCCCGCGCACGCGGAACGTGCGGATCATCCGCATCGCCTTGATCGAATCATAGGCGGCGCGCTGCGCCTCCACCTCGGTCAGCGCATCGCCCGCTTTCGCCGCCGCCTTCTTGACAGCAACCGCCATTTGCGTCGGATCAAGTGCGGCGGTCAGGTCGTCGCTATCGAACGGCGGCCAGTTGGGACGCGCCCATGACGGGCCGATTTCGGCTTCGTCGGCGGCGATGAAGTTCTGGTTTTCTAAGCCCATCTACTGTCTCCGTGCTGCTGCGAAAGCAGCAGCTCTGGCGTCCGGGCTCCTGCCTTCGCAGGAGCACACGGATTATCCGTTCAACAACGCCTTCAATGTCACCCCTAGTTCGGACGGTGACGGCGAAACTTTAATCCCGGCAGCTTCCATCGCCGCGATTTTCGATCCCGCATCGCCCTTGCCGCCCGAGACGATCGCGCCGGCATGGCCCATGCGACGCCCCGGCGGTGCCGTCAGGCCCGCGATGAACCCGACCATCGGCTTTTTGCGGCCGCGCTTTGCTTCGTCGATCAGGAATTGCGCTGCCTGCTCCTCGGCATCGCCGCCGATTTCGCCGATCATGATGATCGACTTGGTCGCCTCGTCGGCCAGGAACAGTTCCAGCACGTCGATGAAGTTGGTGCCATTGACGGGATCGCCGCCGATGCCGACGGCCGTCGTCTGGCCCAGCCCTTCGGCAGTTGTTTGGAACACGGCTTCATAGGTAAGTGTCCCGGAACGGGACACAACACCGACGCTGCCCTTCGAAAAGATCGATCCCGGCATGATGCCGATCTTGCACTCGCCCGGCGTCAGCACGCCGGGGCAGTTCGGGCCGATCAGGCGCGACTTGCTGCCCGACAGCGACCGCTTGACCTTGACCATGTCCTGCACCGGAATGCCTTCGGTGATACACACGATCAGCGGCACTTCGGCGTCGATGGCCTCGAGGATCGAGTCGGCGGCAAAGGGCGGCGGGACATAAACGACCGATGCGGTCGCGCCGGTCGCGGCCACGGCTTCATGCACCGTGTCGAAATTGGGCAGGCCCAATTCGTCGTGCTTGGTGCCACCCTTGCCGGGCGTCACGCCGCCGACCATCTGCGTGCCGTAATCGAGCGCCGCCCTGGTGTGGAACGTACCGGTCTTGCCGGTCATCCCTTGCGTGATGACCTTAGTGTTCTTGTCGACGAGGATGCTCATTGCTTCGGTCTCTCGGTTAACGGGCTTCGTTTGATTGCCGAAGTGCCCTGCCAGTCGCGTGTTTCGTTCTTGCTCATTGCAGCAACCTGCAGCGATACGAAGCGACCGCCATAAATGCGGTCGATCATGATTTTCTTTCCTTCTTCAGGAACAGGAAACTCATTGCGGTATCGCCGAGCTTCTGTCTCCAGCAACCTGGCCCGGTCGCGTGAGGAAAACTCCACCCTCAGCACCTTTTCCCATGTTGCTATATAGGGGAGGTCGCGCGCGACGACGGCGCAGCCTTGCGTGTAGTAATCGGGAGCCGGTTTTCGTTTCCACGTTATGAGGTATGCGGGCGCGGACAACGCAAGCTCATAGAATTTTACATCGTCATATTTATGACCACTTATGTCCGAAAAATAGCTTCGGACATCGCTTGCCATCGATTTTTGCGCGATCTCCTTGATCTGGCCGCTTGTAAAACGGGCCTGACCATGAACACAAACCTCCCTAAACCTATCGACGACGTAGGTTGTATCCACATTAGAGAGCGTCGTGACCGCCAACAGAGGAAGAAGCGCAGCGTTCATCACGCAAGCGAGCTATCGATCGCCTTGCATGCCACCAGCAATTCCTTGACCGCATCGACGCTGACCGCCAGGTTTGCCTTGGCTTCGTCGTTCAGCTTGATCTCGACGATTTTCTCGACGCCGCCCGCACCGATCACAACCGGCACGCCGACATAGAGGTTATCGACGCCGTACTGGCCGGTCAGGTGGACGGCGGCGGGCAGGACGCGCTTCTGGTCGTAGAGATAGGCCTCGGCCATCGCGATGCCGCTGGTCGCGGGCGCGTAGAAGGCCGAGCCGGTCTTGAGGAGTGCAACGATCTCGCCGCCGCCTGCGCGGGTGCGCGCGACGATAGCGTCGATGCGCTCCTTGGTCGAAAAGCCCATTTCGATTAGGTCAGGGACGGGGATGCCGCTGACGGTCGAATATTCGATCACCGGGACCATAGTGTCGCCGTGGCCGCCGAGGACGAAGCTGGTGACGTCCTTGACCGAGACCTTGAACTCGTCGGCGAGGAAATGGCTGAACCGCGCCGAATCGAGAACGCCCGCCATGCCGACGACCTTGTGATGCGGCAGGCCGGAGAATTCGCGCAGTGCCCACACCATCGCGTCGAGCGGGTTGGTAATGCAGATCACGAACGCGCCCGGCGCGTTGGCAGCAATGCCTTCGCCGACGGCCTTCATGACCTTCAGGTTGATGCCGAGCAAATCGTCGCGGCTCATGCCGGGCTTGCGCGCGATACCGGCAGTGACGATGATCACGTCCGCGCCTGCGATGTCGGCATAGTCATTGCTGCCGGTGATCGTCGCATCGAACCCTTCGACCGGGCCGCACTGCGACAGGTCGAGCGCCTTGCCCTGTGGCACGCCCTCGACGACATCGAACAGAACGATGTCGCCAAGACCCTTGAGAGCGGCGAGGTGGGCGAGCGTGCCGCCGATATTTCCAGCGCCGATGAGCGCGATCTTCTTGCGTGCCATGACGGGCAATCCTTCCCTGACGTTACGGAATTGCGAGCCGCTTAGGCGGGTTATCGCAACGCCGCAACCATCAGAGTCGGATTATCTTTGCAAATGGTCCGCAGTAGCGAGAAGGCTTATTTCCCGGCCATTTCCTGCACCATGATCATCCAGTGCTTCACGCCATCGTCGAGCGCCTTGATCGGCAGTCGCTCGTCCTTGCCGTGCGCGCGGAGATCGACGGGGACGCGAACCCATTCGCCGCCGACCCCGTATACGGGCACGCCCGCGACACGGAACGGGCGCGCGTCCGATGCCCCGGTCGACATCTCGGGCGCAATCGGCATGCCGGGATGCAACGTCGTCACCGCCTTGGCATAGGCCCCCATCACATCGGCGCGCAGCGGCGATGCAATCGATGCGCCATAATCGTCGTTGCGCGTGACCACGACATTGGGGTCGCCCGCGATCTTCGTCAGCTCTTCCTTGATCGAATTGGGATCGACACCAGGAAAAATGCGGCAGTTGATCATGGCCGTCGCCAGCTGCGGCAGCGCATTGTCGGCATGGCCGCCGAACAGCCGCGTCGGCACGCAGCGGGTGCGCGTCAGGCCGACATAGGTTTCGTCCGCCTCGACGGCATCCGCAGCAGCACCGTCATTGGGATTGGCGAGCCAGGCCGTGATTGCGGAGCCCATCTCCGGACGCGGATCGACCTTGGCGGCTTGCGCGAAATAGGCGCGAGTCGTCTCATTCTGCATCGGCGCGAACCGATAGGCTTCGAGCCGACCGATCGCTTGCGCCAGCTGGTAGATCGCATTGTCCTTGCGCGGCTTCGACGAATGGCCGCCGCGGTTGCGAACCGTAAACGTATAGCCCGCGAAGGTTTTTTCCGCCGTCTGGAGGCTGGCCCCCAGAGGCTTGTCGTCCTTCGTATAGCCCGTGCCGCCGCCGTCGGCGTTCAGGCCAAGCTCGGGATTGCCCATCATCTTGAGCCATTCCTTCGCGCCCTTCTCCGCGCCGATGCCGTTGGTCTCCTCGTCTCCCGTAAAGAACACGACGATATCGCGCTTCGGCTTGAACCCGGCAGCCTTGAGCTGGATCAGCGAACGGGCAATGCCGACGATACCCGACTTCATATCGGTAGCGCCGCGCCCATAATAATAGCCATCCTTTTCGGCCAGCACGAACGGATCGGTTGTGGAGTCTTCGCGCTTGGCTTCGACGACGTCCATGTGACCCATCAGCATGATCGGCTTAGCCGAAGGCTTGCCCGCGGCACGCCAAATGACCATCAGCGCCGCCGTCTCGTCTTTAGCCGTGCCCGCCGGGTTGGTGGTCGCATAGGGCATGACCATCACATCGGCGTCGGAGAACCCTGCCCTCTTGAACTCGCCCGCCAGATAGGTTGCCATTTCGGGCACCTTACCCCGCCCCAGCACTGTCGGCGTGTTAATGATCGTTTCGAACATCGTGTGCGTCGCGGCGCTGTCGGCGGGCGACATCACCGGCGGTGCGGCAAGCGCGGATGTCGAGGCAAGTATCGTGGTCGCAAAAAGTAGTGCAGTTTTCATGGACTCGGGTCCTCCCGGCGCGGACGCTAGCACCCCATGCGCGGCCTGCAAGCTAGTCCTTCATTGCGGAGGGGGAATGATACCCCGCGCGCTGTGGCAAAAGCAGGATGAGTACGCCGATCGCGACGGCCAGGACTAAGGAGGCGATCGGCCGGCTGAAGTCGAGACCGCCTTTTCCGATCGGCTTGTCGAGGAAATCGCCGACCGCCGCACCCAGCGGACGTGTCAGAATGAACGCCGCCCAGAACAAGGTGACCCGGCTGACCCGCGTCGAGAAATACAGGCCCGCGAGGATCGCGAGTCCCGCAGCAAAGATAAGTGCTGCGCCCGAATAGCCCAGCCCGCCGGTGTCGGCCGCCCAGTCGCCGAGCGCAGTCCCCAGCGTCTGCGAGAAGGTGATGGTGATCCAGTAGAACAGCTCTGCCTTTGGCGTCGCGACACGATCAACCGCGATCGTTCCGAGCGTCTGGTACCAGATGGCAAGGCTGGCGATCACACAAGTCAGCAGGAGCAGTGAACCGCCCATATAACCAATGCCAATCGCGCGGGTGGCAAAGTCGGCGAGGGTCGTACCCGCCGTGGTCGAGGCGATGATCGTGGCCCAATACAACCAGGCATTGAATACCTTGGCGCGGATTTGCAGCAGAACCAGCGCGACCAGCAAGATGCAGAAAATGCCAGTGCCGATCAGATAGCCGCTGACACCCGAGGCACCCGCAGCGGGCGTCGTTTCGCCCAACCAAGTCATGGTCACCGCATCGCCGCCAGTTTCGCCCAGCGTGGTGGCAAGAATCTTGATGATCCAGAACCCAAGCGTGACGGCCGGAACCTTGGCGACGGTCTTGAGATCGGCGGCGGTCATGACGGCTCCATTCAGCAAACGGCAGTTGTCGCGCTAGCCGTCGCCATGTCCAGCGGCCAGATATTCGGCGCTCTGCATTTCTATCAGGCGTGAAACTGTGCGGTCGAACTCGAAACGGCCGTCGCCCGATTGGTAGAGCGCGGCAGGTTCGGCGTCGGCCGTAGCGATCAGTTTGACCTTGTGCTCATACAATGCGTCGATCAGCGTCACGAAGCGGGCGGCCTCGTTGCGATTCTCGGGCCCCAGCTTCGGGATGCCGACGATGAAGACGCTGTGATAGCGACGGGCAACGGCGAGATAATCGCTCGACCCGCGCGGTTCGCCGCATAGCCGTTTGAAGCTGAATACCGCCACGCCCTTCAGGCTTTTGGGAACATGCAGCGTGCGTCCGCCGCCCAGCTCGATCTCTGCCGTGGGCACATGGACCGCATCCTCGGGCGGATAGTCGGTCAGCTGGAAGAATGCCTGGCGCACGGCTGCCGTCGCCTCGGGACCATTGGGGACATGCCAGGTCTTGACCCCGGCCATGCGCTCCATCCGGTAATCGGTCGGCCCGTTGAGCGCGACAACGTCGAGCCGTTGCTCGACGGTGGCGATGAAGGGCAGGAAATGCTCGCGGTTCAGGCCGTCCTTGTACAGGTCGGACGGCGGGCGATTCGACGTCGAAACCACGGTCACACCATGGTCGAGAAGGCCCGTGAAGAGCCGCGAGATGATCATCGCATCGGCTGAATTGTTTACCACCATTTCGTCGAAGCAAAGACATCGGGCATTCTGCGCGAATTCGAGCGCGATATGGGGAATGGGATCGCCTGGTTTTGCCTCGCGCCAGGCCCGCATCGCCCGGTGCATTTCGATCATGAACTCGTGAAAATGGACGCGACGTTTGGCCGCGATGTCGAGGCAATCGTAAAACAGGTCCATCAACATCGATTTGCCACGACCGACGCCGCCCCACAGGTAGATTCCGCGCGGCGGCACCGGCTTCGCCTTGCCGAGCCGCCACAAAATCGACCCGCGCGGTGGTACGGCTTCGAGTTCGGTCTGCAGCTTGTCGAGCCGGGCGGCGGCGTCGGCCTGTGTTGCGTCCGCGCGGAGTTCGCCTGCAATGACGAGAGACCGATAGCGATCGAGGACGTTCACCCCGCGACAATCCCTGTGCCGACACCCTTTCGCACGGTGCCCGTAAACGACGCCAGCCGTGCATCGCCCTGCACGACGAGTCCGCGCATGAAAATCAGTCGCCGCGTTTCGCGCAGCACATCGACTTCGGCGTCCAGATACACGTCGGCGCGCCCGGTACCGATGAACTGGAAACTCATGTCGAGCGTGACCGCGCTCCCCGCTTGGATAATGCCCAGCATCCGAGCCGCGGCGAACAGCGCGACATCGGCAAAACCCATCGTGGTGCCGCCGTGGATCGAGTCCTGCAAATTGGTATGCTGGCGCAACGGCAACATACGCACCCGCGCACCTTCACCTTCGCGGCGGACGAGCAACGGCCCCAAAAAGGCATTGTACCGCGTCGCGTCGCGCAATCGCCAACTCGACCAGCCGGGATTGTCGGGGTCGTCTCCGAAGGCGAAAGCGGGTTCGTCCGACACCAGGTCAGATTACCCGCTCGACCACCATCTTCTTGACTTCGGCAATGGCCTTTGCCGGGTTCAGCCCCTTGGGGCACACGTTTGCGCAGTTCATGATCGTGTGGCAGCGATAGAGGCGGAAAGGATCCTCCAGCTCATCGAGCCGCTCGCCGGTCATTTCGTCGCGGCTGTCGGCCAGCCAGCGATAGGCCTGCAACAGGATCGCGGGGCCGAGGAACTTGTCCGCGTTCCACCAATAGCTGGGGCACGAGGTGGAACAGCACGCGCACAGGATACACTCGTACAGACCGTCGAGCTTGGCACGATCGTCCGGCGACTGAAGCCGCTCGACACCCGACGGCGTCGGCGTCTTGGTCTTCAGCCAGGGCTCGATCGAGGCATATTGCGCGTAGAAATGGGTGAAGTCGGGGACCAGGTCCTTGATGACATCCATGTGGGGCAGGGGGGTGATCTTCACCTCGCCCTTCACGTCCTCGATCGCTTTGGTGCAGGCGAGCGTATTGGTGCCGTCGATATTCATCGAGCACGATCCGCAGATCCCCTCGCGACACGAGCGGCGAAAGGTGAGGGACGAGTCCTGCTCGCCCTTGATCTTAATCAGCGCGTCGAGAACCATCGGACCGCAGGTGTCGAGATCGACCTCAAACTGGTCGTAGCGCGGATTCTCGCCGGTGTCGGGATCGTAGCGATAGATTTTAAACGCTTTGGTCCGTGCCGCTCCCGATTTTGCTTTGTGAACGCGGCCCTTGCCGCTGATCTTCGAGTTCTTGGGGAGCAGAAATTCGGCCATCGGGTTTTCCTGTCGGTTCACCATTCCATTTGCGCTGCAAGGGCGAGAGCGCAAGCCCTTGTCCCGCCTTTCCAACAAAAAGCATGTGGGATCGGCAGATAATTTCACATAATACAGCTTGAAAGGCTGTGGCAGCATCCCATCTTTGGGTTCTGGACGCCGCTTACGGGTCCGGAACTCCTAGTCGCTTTTGAAAGGACTGAATCGATGCGTACCAATTTCGACTTTACCCCCTATCGCCGCAGCACCGTCGGCTTTGACCGGTTGTTCGACCTGCTCGAAACCTCGGCGCGCAATACGGCGGTGGATAACTACCCGCCCTTTGACATCGAGCGGTCGGGTGAGGACGCCTATCGCATCACCATTGCGGTCGCTGGCTTCAAGGCCGACGAGATCGAGATGGTCGCGCAGGCGAACAAGCTGGTCGTCACCGGCAAGAAGGCCGACGTGGAAGGCGACGATGCCCGCCAGTTCGTCCATCGTGGCATCGCAACCCGCGCGTTCGAACGCCGGTTCGAACTGGCCGACTATGTGACGGTATCGGGCGCCAATCTCGACAACGGCCTGCTGACCATCGACCTCGTCCGCGAGGTTCCCGAGGCGATGCGCCCGCGCAAGATCGCGATCGGCGGTCAAACGCCGGTGCTTGAAGTGGCCAAGGCGGCCTGAGCCTGATCATGGCTTGCCGGGGGAGGGGGCAACGCCTCCTCCCCTTTTTTGTTACCCGCGTGATTCAGCCGAGATCGAGAAGGCGCGCGATGAAAATCAGCACCATCGCGCCCACGACCGACATGATGAAGCCCGCCGGTGTCGGACGCATCATGTCCTTTTCCTTGGTGAACAGGCCTCCGATGAAGCCGCCGGCGAACGACCCGCCGATGCCGAGCAGCGTCGTCATGATCCAGCCCATTTCGACCGCACCGGGATAAAAGAACCGTGCCAGCCAACCGGTAATAAGGCCGATAATGATCCAACCGATAATATTGAACATGGCTCAGTTCCTCCCTCTGTGAGCAATGACGGCAGACTGGCGATTGCGCGTTGCCGTGGCAACACAGCGCACGACCCCGCATAAGGTTTCACATCCGGCACGAAAAAGTACGCCGCATTCGTTTTCATCGACATGGTGAATGTCCCGTGTCGGAACACCCCAGATTCGACCGGCGAAACGGCCATGCGTTTGGGCTATGCGCTCGCGCATGGCGGGCTGCGGGTCTCTTTCGGCGCATCAGCGTTTTGTATCGCGCAGTCGCGTGCGGGCGGCAAAACGCGCGCGGCGCTGGCGGCTGGGCGGCACGATGCTGATGCCGTTCGCCCTATTGTCGTGCGTCGCGGGCAGTGGTCCGACGACCATGGCGAGCAGCGCGCCCGCGTGGGCTCGCGATCCAAGCATCCCGGTCATTGCCGGTACGTCAATTCAGCCCGTCACGGCCATTGATGACAATCCCGTCATTCCCACCGGTCCGTCGTTCATCGCCGCTCTCGGCCAGCGCGACCGGATGCGCGCAACGCTGTGTCTGGCAAGCGCCATCTATTACGAGGCCGCGACGGAACCCGACGAGGGCCAGCGCGCTGTGGCGCAGGTCGTGCTCAACCGCGTCCGCCACCCGCAATGGCCACACACGGTGTGCGGCGTCGTCTATCAGGGGTCGAGTGCGCCGGGGTGCCAGTTCAGCTTTGCCTGCGACGGCGCGATGGCGCGCGGGCCGATGCTGGCGGCGTGGATCCGCGCGCGCCGTGTCGCCGAACGGGCGCTGGCGGGCGAGGTCTATGCGCCGGTCGGTAGCGCGACCTTCTATCACACGATGCAGGTTGCGCCCGCATGGGGCCGCCGGATGACGCCGGTCGCGATCGTCGGCGCGCATATCTTCTACCGGATCCCCGGCGATGCGCCGCAAGCGGCCGCCCTGCCGATGCGCTATGCCGGTGGCGAGCCAACACCGGGGCCGCTGCCCCGTGTGGCGCTGCCTGCCGATCTGATGCGGGTCGCGATGTCGGTGTCGGCAATCGCGATACCGGTTGCACCCGTTACGACAGCAGCGCACACCCCGACCGCGCCGAGCGGGGATGACCGCTATATCTCGGGCACGCTGCCCGACAGCGACATCCGTCCCGAGTTTCGCGATTCAGGACAGTGGATCGCTCGCTGATTATTTAAGCGCATCCGTCGCCGGTTTTCCGACCGGGGCCGTCGCAGGCGGCAGGGTCTTTTCGAGCGTCGCCAGCCACTTTGCCGCATCCGCCCCGACATAGGATTGCGGCAGCGACGGGGTCAGCGCGCCATTCTGTTCCCATCCGGCGATCGTGGCGATCGCCTCGGCGTCGGCGGCGCCAAACGGCTGCGGCTTGCGCAGCGCGTGGTTGATCAGCGCGTCGCCGAAAAAGGTCCAGTCGTTGTCCGCCTTGCATCCGAACGATGTGCGATCCGTCGACGCCGCGGTCAGGATCGCGGTCGTCGGCGTCACCAGCGGCCCGACGAACACGCCCGAAAAACACGCACTGATCAACAGCATCCGGTTGCGGATGTTCAACTCGGTGAGCATCGAGGCAAGCTTGGCGGGGCCGATGATTCCGAACCCGGCGTCGCCGTCGTTATAGACGATGCCGAAGGGGGCGCCGTGGCTGGTCGTGTAGAGGATCAGCACATCCTCCGGCCCCATCAGTTCGGCGATGCGGGCAAGCGCGGCGGCGATGTTGGCCGGACTGCCATTGGGCAGATCGCTATCCGCATTGCCGTCCGACCCGGCGAGCACGATGGTCCGCGCGGTGGCCGCATAGCGGCGGGCGAGCACGCGCCCGGCCTCGCGCGCCTCTCGCCCGAACACCGGATCGCTGTCGAGCCCGACGGCCAGGACGAACGCATCGACCACGTCCTTACGCCCCGGCCCGACCCGCGCGAGCGCCGCCGACAGGCGGCGATGTTCGGCCAGTTGCCAGGTGGCGGACCGCGCGGTCTCGATGGTCGTACCGCGCCGCCCCTCGACGGCAATTTCGTATTGATTGAGCTTGTCGATCAGCGGTGGCGACTGGGTATGCTGGGGCGGCCGGTATTGCGCGGAAGCAGCCGTCGCCATGAGGAGTGCGAGCGCGGCAACAGCACGAAACGATGAAAGCGACATGGACGGCCCCTTGCGCCGATGCTGGGCAGCGCAGCGGTTTGCGTCAAGCCCAGCTAGATCGCCATGCGCGGCACGAGGTTGCGCAGCGCGCGTATCAACGCGTCGATGTCGGCGGGCGACGTGAACAACGCCGGGCAAACACGGATGCACGCGCCCTTGGCCACGCCCGTGCGGTGGACCGAAAAGATACGAAACTCGTCGAGCAGGATCTTGGCAATCGCGATATTGTCCGCGACCGAGGTGCGCCCGCGCACCCGGAACGCCGTCGTGCCGCCGTGGAGCGTGGGATCGTTTGGCGTCAGGATTTCAAGACCGGGCAGCCCCCGCAATTCCTCCGCCCAGCGGTCGCGCAGCCAGCGGAGGCGGGCGATGCGGTTCGTGGCGCCCACGGCATCCTGAAAGGCGAACGCGGCGGGAACGCTCAGCTGCGCGGCCATGTCGACAGTGCCGGTGTGGATGCGGCTCTCGGCATTGGTGCCGACCGTCGAGCCATTACCGGGGTCGGGATCAATGACATCGAGCCGCGACTTGCGAATGTAGAAGGCCCCCACGCCCAATGGCGCGCCCATCCATTTGTGCAGGTTAAACCCGGCGAAGTCCGCGCCCGCCGCGATCGTTCCTGCCTCCAACTGCCCCCAGCTGTGCGCAGCGTCGACGATGGCGTCGATCCCGCGCGACTTGGCGAGCGCGACGATTTCCGCCAGCGGCAGGGCAAGGCCGGTGCGGTGGCTGAGGTGCGTGAGCAGCACGAGCCGGATGCGCGGGTTGGCGTCGAACGCCGCCGCATAGGCATCGATCAACGCCTGCCGCGTGGCCGGCTCGGGTAGCGCGATCTTCACGACCGTCACACCGCGCCGCGCGGGCAGCCCTGCCATATACCCCTGCATCGCGTCGTAATCGAGATCGGCATAGAGCACCGCATCGCCGGGACGCAGGCGGTTATACCCCTGGATCAGCACGCGCAGAGCCTCGGTCGCGTTGCGGGCAAAGGCGATCTCGTCGGACGCGGCCCCCAATGCGGTCGCGACCTGCGTGCGGATCGCTTCGAGGTCCGCGCCGAACCCGCGCCGTGCATAGTAACTGTTATCGCGATTCACCCGCTCGATGCTGCGCTCGTACGCCGCCATCACGGGGCGCGCCATGATGCCCCAATTGCCGTTTTCGAGCTGGATGATGTCGGGATTCAGATCGTACTGCGCGGCGACGGCGCGCCACCAGCGTTCGTCGTCGGGCCCCTTCGGCGCGCTGGTCGGGAGCGATGCCGCAGCGCCGGCACCAATCGGCAGCGTAACGGCCCCTGCCAGAAGCGCGCGGCGGTCGATGGTGGTCATGCGGCTCTCCGGCAAAGGCGTGCATGCGATGCTAGCCGCGCAACCCTCCCCCGCGCTAGGGCGTTGAGGCGTCCAAAGGAAATCGCTTCATGTCCACGCCCATCGCCCTCGATATTCCCCACCAGTTGGGCAAGGCCGCCGCGCACGACCGGCTCGACCGCGGCATCGGCAAGATCGGGCAGCTGATCCCCGGCGGCGGGCAGGTGACGCACAGCTGGAGCGGCGAGACGATGACCTTCACCGTGTCGGCGATCGGCCAGACGATGAACTGCACCGCGACGGTGTTCGACGACAAGGTCCACGCCGTCGTCGACCTGCCGCCGATGCTGAGCCTGTTTGCGGGGAAGATCAGGGATGCACTGGGGGCGGGGCTGCCGAAACTGTTGAAGTGAGCCTCTGGCAAAGGTCACGAAAGTCACGGGACGTCACCGAAAAAGGTCGATGAAGCGTTGCTATCTGCCGGTGAAATTTGGGCAGGATGATCGACGGTGGAAAGAGCCGCGACTCAGGTAGTGAGGGGCGACCGTGTAGGACAGATCCGGCGTTTGATTTGTCGATATTCTTCTCGCGGCGTATACAGTCGCCATGGACCGCCAAGCCGCCATCGACCGACTGCGCTCGCATGAGGGCGATTTGCGGGCGCTCGGCGTTGTGGCCTGCTCGCTGTTCGGCTCAGTTGCGCGCGACGAAGCCGGCCCCGGCTCCGATGTCGATGTCGCCGTACAGCTCGACGAGACGCGGCGGCTGAGCTTGTTCGATCTTGCCGAGGTCAATCACCGGCTCGAAGCGATGCTTGGGACGAAAGTCGATGTCGTCAGCGAGGCCGGACTACGCCCCCGCTTTCGGGCGCGTGTCGAACAGGACCGGGTGCGTTTCTTCTAGGCCGCAGCGAGAGGCCGACTGGCTCGCGGACATCATCGAGAATGCACAGGCCGCAGAAAGCTACGTCACCGGTCTGACCTTCGACCGATGGTAGGCGGAGCAGCTGCGGATCGATGCGGTCGAACGCTACCTGATGCGGCTGACCGAAGCGGCTATCCGCATCGGCGAAGCTTGCATGGCGGAGATCGTTCTGGACACGCCGATGCATCAGGTGCGTGGATTGGGGAACTTACTGCGCCATGCTTACGATGGTGTCGATCCGGCGGTGGTATGGGCGACGGTGGTGGATGATCTACCAACGTTTCGGACGGCGTGTCAGCGGGCGATGGATGGAGATGAGTAAACCGTTGCCGTAACTTGGTGCACTGCCGAATGCTGATAATCCCACGTAAGTGCTTAACTTGCCGCTGGACAATCCACAGCCACGGGAGGGGTTATACTCAGGCGCCGATAGTCAGTGGGTGAGAAAAGTTTTTGGAGGCGCTCGGGTTTCATTGGAATCGGCACTGCTGGATCATGTAGGATTAGCTCGGCTCCCTTGCCGGAAAATGCGGCTGTAACGGCAGCGTGATATGCTGTCGGCAGGAACACATATATGCGCTTGTCCTTTAGCGCGCCATTGGGTCGCGTCGTGAGCAGACGCTCAAAGAGCTTCACAAGTGACGGTGGATCAATAGCGGCGAACGACAGCTCGTCCATCCCAGCCTCTCCGCTCAGGCTCTCCTTCACCCACTTCTCCGAGACGGCATAGTCCTTGGCCGACGGAACTCTCAAGACGGTACGCCACGCCGAAGCAGGTTCGCCGTCCTCATCGACCGGCGCGAGCCTTGCAACTGCTTCCCACAGGTACTGCTGCCAGCCGCTTTGATCGGTGATCACATTCCCAACCAAGGGCTGGGTCAAATACCGGTGGGCTTCCTTCTCGTCGTTCGTCATTTCCACCAGCCTTGACCCGACGCGCGCCGAAGCTGCGCACCACTCCGCAGGATCAAGCACACGCGGCTTGCCGGACAGCAGATCGATTGCCAGCCGAAAGGCCGGCAACTCCTTCGTAAATGCCGCATCTGGCGCGTTTATACTGATGACGACGTCCCGATTGTCCTCTGACAGGCGCCGCTCGGTTGCCCATTGGATCGAGCTAACCGAGTGGGGAAGAACGGCGATGTAGCCTTCACTTAACAAATCTCTGAGCGCGAATGATCGTATTGCAGTCCCTTGCGGACCGTAGATCACAACGACGTTCGGCCCAGGACCGTTCGAAAACCAGTTACCGAAAGTTACAATGTGTCGGCCGTCGTCCGCGACTAAAGCGTCCGGGGGCGCAATATCGTTTACGAGCGGCATCTCCCAGACTTTCGTCCACTGTCGGCCTTCGCGACGACTCAAAATCGCGCGGGGCCCCGCTTTCGCTCCGCCCGCAAGATCGGCGCCCTCAGATTTGGCAGTGAAATAACTCAGGCCTGAGGTCCGTCGTGGCACAATAGTCAGTTGCCACTGCTTGTTGTTGGACAGGTATTGAGCCGTTTGTGGGGGCGACCAGCTATCCGCGAGCGCCGGACTCACAAGTGACAGCAATACGAATAAGATGGAGAAAAGTCGCAAATTTGAAGTCTGCACTGTCCGCCATCCTGCCATTCAGTACACACGCGCCTTCGGCTTGATATACTCGATCTCGTCGGTCAGCGTGTAATCATGCACCGGACGGTAATCGATCTTCACGTCCTTGCCTGACGTCCACAACAGCGTGTGCTTCATCCACTCCGCGTCGTCGCGGTTGGGATAGCTTTCGTGCATGTGCGCGCCGCGTGACTCGTGCCGATTGCTCGCGCCGTGGACGGTCACCACCGCCTGCGGCAGCATGTTGTCGAGCTCGAGCGTCTCGATCAGGTCGGTGTTCCAGATCAGGCTGCGGTCGCTGACGCTGACGTCGGCCATGCGTGCGGCGACGCGATCGATCTCGACGATGCCTTCGTCGAGCAGCTCGGTGTCGCGGAACACCGCGGCGTGCTTTTGCATCGTGCGCTGCATGTCGAGGCGGATTTCGGCCGTCGGCGAAGCACCGCTGGCGTGGCGGAACTTGTCGACACGGCTCAGCGCCATTTCCTCGTTGCCCGCAGGGAGCGGCTTGTGCGCGGTGCCGGGCTTGATCAGTTCGGCCAGGCGCTTGCCGGTCGCACGGCCGAAGACGACGAGGTCGATCAGGCTGTTCGAGCCGAGGCGGTTCGCACCGTGGACGCTGACGCACGCCGCCTCGCCCACTGCGAACAGGCCGGGGACGATCGCGTCGGGGTTGCCGTCCTTCAACGTCACGACTTCGCCGTGGAAGTTACAGGGGATGCCGCCCATGTTGTAGTGGACGGTCGGCGCGACCGGCAGCGGCTGGCGGGTCAGGTCGACGCCGGCGAAGATCTTGCCGGTTTCGGTAATACCCGGCAGCCGTTCGGCCAGCACCTTCGGATCGATATGGTCGAGGTGCAGGTAGATATGGTCCTTGTGCTCGCCGACGCCGCGTCCTTCGCGGATTTCGGCGGCCATCGAGCGCGACACGACGTCGCGCGAGGCCAGATCCTTTGCCGACGGGGCATAGCGTTCCATGAACCGCTCGCCTTCGGAGTTGGTCAGGTAACCGCCTTCGCCACGTGCGCCCTCGGTGATGAGAACCCCCGCGCCATAGATGCCGGTCGGGTGGAACTGGACGAACTCCATGTCCTGCAGCGGGAGCCCCGCGCGCAGCACCATCCCGCCGCCGTCGCCGGTGCAGGTATGGGCCGACGTGGCCGAGAACCAGCAACGGCCATAGCCGCCGGTGGCGAGCACCACGCTGTGGCTGCGGAACCGGTGGATGCTGCCATCCTCCATGCACATGGCGATGACGCCGCGGCATTCACCATTTTCCATGATCAGGTCGAGCGCGAAATATTCGATGTAGAAATCGGCGTCGTACTTCAGGCTCTGTTGATAGAGCGCGTGGAGCATCGCATGGCCGGTGCGGTCGGCGGCGGCGCAGGTGCGCTGCGCCGGCGGGCCTTCACCCATGTTCTGCATCATCCCGCCGAACGGGCGCTGATAGATCTTGCCTTCTGCCGTGCGGCTGAACGGGACGCCGGCGTGTTCGAGTTCATAGACGGCGGCGGGGGCTTCGCGGACCAGATATTCGATTGCGTCCTGGTCGCCCAGCCAGTCGCTGCCCTTGACCGTGTCGTACATGTGCCAGGTCCAGTGGTCCGGCCCCATGTTCCCGAGCGACGCGGCGATGCCGCCCTGTGCGGCGACGGTATGGCTGCGCGTGGGGAAGACTTTGGTGATGCAGGCGGTTTTCAGGCCGTTCTGCGCGGCCTCCATCACGGCGCGCAGGCCGCTGCCCCCCGCGCCGACAACGACGGCGTCATAGCTGTGATCGATAATCTTGTAGGCCGAGTCCGACATTAACTGGGCGTCCCTGTGACGGCGATTTTCAGGATAGAAAACAGGGCCAGGGCCCCGGCGCCGAATGTGAAGATGTTAAGCAAACCGAGAAATGCAATACGGCTTTCCCCGTGCTGGTAATCCTCGATCACCACCTGCAGGCCCATCTTGAAATGCCAGAAGGTGTTGATGACGATCAGCGCGAGCGGGACGGCGACGAACGGCGACTGCATCCAGGCGTGAACAGTGCCGTAATCGAGATTCGGCAGGCGCACCAGCGAGACCAGCAGCCACAGGATCAGGATGATGTTGGCAAACGCCGTCGCGCGCTGCTGCCACCAATGGCCCGCACCGTGTCTGGCGGAGCCCAGGCCCCGCACGCGTCCGAGTTCGGTACCGCTGCCCATCGTTATGCCCCCTTCGTGAAGATAAAGGCCCAGGTGAGGACGGTGGCCGTTACACTGAATGCGATTGTGGCGAGCGCGCCTATGCGGTTGATTTTCAATTCGAATCCAGCGCCGATGTCGAGAAAGAAGTGGCGGATGCCGTTGGCCAGATGCTGGAACAACGCCCAGGTCAGGCCGACCGCCGCCACCTTCTCCATGATGTTCGCCGCCTTGCCGAGGCCGTTCTCGTCGGTTGCCGCGACGACCCAGTAATGGAAACTCGCATAGCTGTCGGGCCCGCCCGCCAGTGCCGCCAGCCACCACACGAACACGATGGTGCCCACCGTCGCCAACGCGACGCCGCACGCCCGGTGCAGGATGGAGACCAGCATGTGCGGTCCCCATTTCCAGATCGTCAGATGCGGTGACAGCGGACGGTTTTGCGGTCGCGCGGACGGTTGGCTCATCGGGTGCCCTCGGTTCGTAACTACGGTGCTTGGGCGCGTCCTTACCCCGTTGGACATCCGATGCAACCGGTGGTGCCTGACGATGGCGGATTCTAACTTCGTATTAACCAGACGGGCCTAGCATCCGGGCAGTTCAAATACCCGACTGCCCCGACAGGAACACAAGCCATGACGACCCCCAGCGAGTCTTCCGCCATCGCCCAGCACAAGGTGCCCAGCATCCGGATCGACCTTGCCGAACGGCTGGCGTTTTTCGATCACGATTCGACGCTCGCGGCCGATGCCCATTTGGTCATGGATGCCATTGCCGGACGGGAGTCGGCGGTTAACGACGCCTTTTGGGATCATTATGCCAAAACGCAGGCCTCGCCGCCGGCATCGGCCCCAGAGGTCGCCGCCATCCGCCAGTCGGGCAAATTATACATCGAGGCCAAGTTCGGATTTGCGACAGATCAGCGCTGGGTCGACATGGCAGCCGATCACGCGAAGCGCGCCTACTACAGCGGGACGTCGATCACGCTCGTCCTCTCCTGTTTCGAGGCATCACATCAGAAAACGCTGGAACTCGTCCGTGAGAAGTATGCCCAAGACCGCGAATTGTTGCGGCGCGCGGTCGGCGCGATCATGCGTATGGCGATGCTCGATGCCGAAATCATGTCGGCCACCGTCGCTGCCTTGACCGCGCGCGAGATGGAGAAGGGGCGTGCCGAGCGCGCGGATGTGTTCCGCGAACGGATCGCCACCGAACTCACGAGCGCTTCGGATCTGGGTACGCATTTGCGCGGCCAGGCCGCCGACGCATCCGACGCGACGCGTGGCATGCTGGGCAAGACGTCCGAAGTCGCCGCCGCCGCCGAGCAATCCGCCGTTGCGATGCGCGATGCCGCGCATACTGCCGCAGGGCTGATCCGCGCGATCGAGGAAGCGCGTGGCGAAGTCGAAGTCGCCGCCGATATTGCCACCCGCGCGTCCGAACAGGCCGCCGATGCAGTAAAGGTCAGCCAGGTTCTGTCGGACACCGCCAAATCGATCGAATCGATTCTGGGCCTGATCCGCGACGTGGCAGGACAGACCAATTTGCTGGCGCTGAACGCGACCATCGAAGCGGCCCGCGCGGGCGACGCCGGACGCGGGTTCGCCGTTGTTGCGCAGGAAGTGAAGAGCCTGGCCAACCAGACCGCGCGCGCGACCGACGACATCGCGTCGAAGATCGCGGCGATCCAGTCGGCGACGCAATCGACGGTCTCTACCAATGACTCAATCCGCGCGACGGTGGCGGAGGTTCAGCAATCGGCGACCCGCATCCGCAAGGCGATGGAAACCCAGGCGCAGACGGTGACGATGATCACGGCGGCCGTCGATGAAACTGCGCTGGCCGCCGACACCATGTCGTCGACCATCGCATCGATCCGCAGCGATACCGAAACGGTCGCCACCGAAATCGACGAGCTGGAATCCGGGTTCGACAGTGTGAACCGGAAACTGGCCATGCTGCAGGATGCGGCGGGGGATTACGTCCGGCTCGTGGCCTAGCGATAGCGGAGCTATCGCAGGCCGAACCGACGAGCCGGACCGGACGGCGCGACCATAGTCGCGACCGACGACGTGGCTTTGCCACGGAGGAATCTGCTCGTATCAGGTTTGAATGAACATTCTTCTCACCGGCGGCACGCGCGGGATCGGCGCGGCGATTGCGGCGCGCCTGTCCGATCACAATGTCTTTGCCACCGGCAGCGCCGATGGCGACTTCGCCGACCCCGCGACACCCGCGAAACTCTGGGCGGCCGCGCTCGACCGGTTCGGCGGGCGGATCGACGTTCTCATTAACAATGCCGGGATTTTTGAGGCCACCCCGATCGATCTGACCGACGCCGACTGGTCGGCTGGGTGGGCGCGTACGATGCAAGTCAACCTGACCGCCAGCGCTGAACTCTGCCGGTTTGCCGTGCAGCATTTTCTTGGGCGCGGTGGTGGTCGGATCGTCAACATCGCCAGTCGCGCAGCGCATCGTGGCGACAGCCCCGCGCATTGGCATTATGCTGCGTCGAAGGCAGGCATGGTCGCCATGACGAAGACGATCGCGCGCGCCTATGCTGCGCAGGGCGTCTATGCCTTTTCCATCTGTCCGGGCTTCACGATGACCGGGATGGCCGAGGATTATCTGGCGAGCCGCGGCGGCGACAAGCTGCTTGCCGACATTCCTTTGGGTAAGGTCGCGGACGCCGAAGAAGTCGCCGAAATCGCCGCGTTCTGCGCGTTGACCGCCCCGCCCTCGATGACCGGCGCGGTGCTCGACGTAAACGGAGCCAGCTATGTCCGTTAAGATTGCATTTGCCCTCACGCTGACGGCGACGGCAATGCCGGCTGCCGCCCGGCCTGCCGACGCGTCCGCCGCCCAGGGCAAGGCGCTCGCTGCCGCCTGCAAGGGCCGCGACGGCTGGGCGGATCCCGCTCCGCCCGCGCACATTTTCGGCAACACATGGTATGTCGGCACCTGCGGCATCACCGTCCTGTTGATCACCTCGCCCAAGGGACATGTGCTGATCGACAGCGGGCCGGTGGAGGCCGCGCCGCTTGTGCTCGCCAACCTCCGCAAGCTCGGCTTTCGCCCGCGTGACTTGAAACTGATCGTGGGGAGCCATGAGCATTTCGACCACATGGGCGGGCTCGCCGCGCTGAAGGCCGCGACGGGCGCGGAAATCCGGGTGCGCGCACCTGCCCGTACGTCGATCGAAACGGGGCGCACCGACCCCGCCGATCCACAGGCGGGCATCATCGACGACATGAAACCGGTCGCCGTCGGCCGCGTTGTCGCGGACGGCGAGACCATTGGCATCATGGCAGGCCGCCTAGTCGCCGTTGCAACACCCGGTCATACCAGTGGCGGCACGAGCTGGAGCTGGACCGCGTGCGAGAAGGGGCGTTGCCTCAACATGGCCTATGTCGACAGCCTGTCCGCGATCTCGCGCGACGGTTATCGCTTTACCGATCATCCCGCGCGTGTCGCGCCGTATCGTACGACACTCGCGACCGTTGCGGCGATGAAGTGCGACGTGCTGATCACCCCGCATCCGGGCGTCAGCGATCTGTTCACCCGGTTGGCTGGCGGGGCGTCGCTTGTAGATCCGACCGGATGCAAAAGGCTTGCCGAAAGCGCGACCGCCGCGCTCGACCGGCGGCTCGCCAGCGAACAAGCCACGCCCGCGCGCTGAAGCGCCGCTCCAGCTCGAATACGACTTCCGGGTAATCGCTTTCAAATCGGGCGCGTGACGCTATGCGGGCGTGATGAGCGAAATCTGGAAACTCTCGCTGCCTTGCAACCGGGCCGATGCCGAACGGATGAGCGCCGAACCACCCGAGCTGGCCGACCTCGATCCGATGCCCGTGATCGTCGCGTCAGAGCCCGATGCGGCGACCCCCGACGTCTGGCTGGTCGAAGCCTATTTCGAGAGCAAGCCGTCGCGCAATGTGCTTCGGCTGATCGCAAGCCTGGTCCCGAGCGCGCGCGAAAAAGATCCGCGGGCAAAGCCGCTGCCCGCCGAGGACTGGGTCACCCTGAGTCAGGCGGGTGTCGAACCGCTGACCATTGGGCGATTTTATGTCCGCACACCTGATTATCCGCCGCGCGCCGATCTGGTCGATCTCGTCATTCCGGCAGGGCTTGCCTTCGGGACCGGGCAGCATGCGACGACATCGGGATGTCTGGGCGTGCTCGACGGGTTGAAGAGGCGGGGCCGGGTGTTCCGCAACATCCTCGATCTCGGCACCGGCACCGGCTTGCTGGCGTTCGCGGCGGGGCGGCTATGGCCGACGGCGCACCTGACCGCGTCGGACATCGACCCGGTTTCGATCGACGTGGTGCGCGAGAATGCAGCCGACAATAGAGTGCGCGGCCTGAAGCTGGTTGTGGCCGATGGTCTATCGCACCGCGGACTGGTGACGCGCGCGCCCTATGACCTCGTCATTGCGAATATCCTGGCCCAGCCCCTGATCGACATGGCACCGTGGGTGGCCGCGAGCATCGCGCCGGGCGGCACGCTGATCCTTGCCGGTTTGCTCGATACCCAGGCGGCGGCGGTGTCACGGGCCTATGTCGAGCAGAATATGCGGCTTGTCGCCAAGGGCGTGGGGGAGTGGCCGGTGCTCACGCTGGTCGCGCGCACCGGCTATCGCTAGCTAACCCCGCTGGCGATCGACCAGCCAGACGATCAGCGCAATGGCCGCGCCGATGGCGATGCCACCGCCCAGACCCAGGATCGCCTGACCCGAATGAACGCCCCACAGGCCACCAATCAGGGCACCGAGGCCAATGGCGAAGCCGCCGGAAACCGGGTTGCGCGTATCTTTCATAGGGTCGCTCATGACAGGGCGTGTGTTGTGGTCAAGAAGAGGTTCACCATTTCGGTGCGCGAACGGGCAACCCGCGCTGTGCAACAGACAGTGACCGCACAGCGAAAGCCCGTTTTCTTGGTCCAGAATCCCTTTGTTGCCGACCGCGCCTCCGCGCTCGATGCTGCCCGCCTGATCGCCGAACTGGGTGACGAAGCGGCGGCGGCGGTGGCGGCGGGTCATGCCGAGGTCAGCCGCGACCGCGGAAACGTCGTGCATTTCTGTCGCTGGCGGCAGATCGAGCGACTAATTGTCGCAATGGCCGATCCCCATACGGAACAAACACGCCACTGATCGATTTCGCCGTGACACGTCCGCGTGTCTGGGGGTAGCGGAACGATCATGGGTTCGGGATTACAGTGTGCTGCCGTGTTTGCCGTCGGGGCGTTCATTTCCGGCGCGGCGACGGCCCAGCAACCTGCGCCTGCAACGCCCGCGGCACCGATAGGCGATCTTGATCCTGAAACGCCGCTGGCACCACTCCCCGATCTGGGAGTGGCTTGGCCCGACCTCGACACGCGCGACCCGCTGGAGGCAACACCCGATACCGCCGTCGCCAAGCCCGACGAGACGCCGCGCTACAGCGTGCAATTGGCAGGGGTCGATACCCTGCCCAAGGTGCGCGACCGCTTCGACGGCCTGTCGGTCTTGCGGGCGAACGACGGCAAGCCTGCCAACGTCGCCCAGATCGACCGCCGCGCCCGCGACGATGCCGAGCTGCTCGATGCGATCCTGCGGTCGGAGGGCTATTACGACGCGACCGTCCTGACCGACATCAAACCGGCTGTCGACGGCGGACGCGTCACCGTTACGCTGACAGTGACGCCAGGCGAACAGTTCAAATTCACCGGCGTCGAGCTCAAGGGCGTCGAGGCGACCGGCCAGCAGCCTGCGCTCGAAACCGCGTTCGGCGTTGCGCCCGCCAAGCCCGTGGTGGCCGAGGATGTGATCGCGGGGCAGGCGGCCCTCATCGACAAGCTTGGGCGCACCGGCTATCCCTTTGCCAAGGTCGGCGAACCTTATGTGGTCGTCGATCACGAGACGCGCGGCGCAACGCTCGACCTGAATGTCGATCCGGGTGGCAAGCGAAACTTCGGTGCGATCCGCTACGACGGAGGCAAGCCGCCGTTCAATGCGAAGCACGCCGAGGTGATCGCGCGCTGGGATCCGGGCGATCTGTACGACAGCTATCTGGTTGACGATTTCCGCCGCGCGGTGATTGCGACCGGGCTGGTATCGCAGGTTCGAGTCACGCCGGTCGAGGGCACAACCCCCGGCACGGTCGACCTCAAGACCACGCTCGACCCCGCACCGTTCCGGACGCTCGCGGGCGAAGCGGGCTATGGGACGGGCGAAGGATTTCGTGTCGAGGCCAGCTGGCAGCACCGCAATCTGATCCAGCCCGAAGGTGCGGTGACGTTCCGCGGCGTTGCCGGCACGCGCGAGCAGCTGGCGGGCGCGACGTTGCGCATGGGCAATTTCCGGCGTCGCGATCAGGTTCTCAACGCGCGGTTTCTGGCGAGCCATGAAAATGTCGCAGCCTATGACGCTTACACCTTCGAGGTCGCAGGCAGCATCGAGCGACAGACGACGATCATCTGGCAAAAACCATGGTCTTACAGTTTCGGGGCCGAGCTCCTTTATTCGAGCGAACGCAATCTCGATCTGTTGCGCGGCGCGCTGGTTCGCCGGCAATTCTATATCGCCGCCCTGCCGGTGACGCTGTCTTATGACGGATCGGACAATCTGCTCGATCCCACCCGCGGCTTCCGGCTGGCGGCCCGCCTGTCGCCCGAGGCATCGATCGAAGCCACAACGTTCGGCTATATGAAGGTTCAGCTCGACGGCAGCTTCTATCGCCCGTTCGGCAAGAAGCTGGTCGTCGCTGGCCGCGCGCGACTGGGCGGGATCGCGGGGGCCTCGCAACAGACGATCGCGCCGTCGCGCCTCTTCTATGCGGGTGGCGGCGGATCGATCCGCGGTTTCGGCTATCAGCTCATCGGGCCGCTCAACGCGCTCACCCAGCCGACCGGCGGACGGTCGCTGGCGGAATTCTCGCTGGAGGCGCGGGTGCGCTTGCCGGTCTTCGGTGGCAACTTCGGCGTCGTGCCGTTCATCGACGCGGGCAATGTCTACACCAGCGCCCTGCCCACCTTCACCGGGATGCGCGTCGGTGTCGGGGCAGGGTTGCGCTATTATTCCAACTTCGGGCCGATCCGCATCGATGTGGGTACCCCGCTTGCGCGTCGGCCCAATGAGTCGAAAATCTCGATCCAGGTGTCGCTGGGGCAGGCGTTTTGAGACGGGTGTGGCGCTGGGCAGGCGCACTGCTCGTCCTGGGCCTGCTGACGTTCGCTGTGGTACTGTGGCTGGCCGATACCAGCGCCGGACACCGCTTCATCGCCGACCGGATCGAGGCGTTGAAGCCCGCCAACGGGCTGCGGATCAAGGTCGGCCGGATCGAGGGATCGATCTACGGCGCAACCCGTGTCCGTGACTTGCGGCTGGCCGATACCAAGGGTGTCTTCTTTCAGGCAGGCGAAGTCGCGGTCGACTGGTCGCCGCTCGCCTGGCTGTCGAACCGGGTCGACATCGACCGGCTGATCGCGCCTGCGGCCACGCTCGAGCGTCTCCCCGCGCTTGTGCCCAGCAAGACGCCGCAGCCGATCCTGCCGTCGTTCGATATCCGGATCGGCGAATTGCGTGTCGACCGCCTGACCTTTGGCGAGGGGATCGTGAAGCCCGCACGTGTTGCCCGGATTACGGGTCGGGCCGACATCCGCGACGGGCGCGCGCTGGTCGATCTCGATGGGCAATCGCGCGGCGGCGACCGGCTGGTGCTGAAACTCGACAGCGCGCCCGACCGCAATGTGTTCGACGTGTCGGCGGCGGTCGATGCCCCGGCCAAGGGGGTGATCGGCGGGATGTTGGGCACCACCCAGCCGCTGTCGCTGCGCCTCGATGGCGACGGCAGCTGGAAGGACTGGAAGGGTGGCCTGACTGCCCGGGCGGGGGCCGGTGAACTGGCAAAGCTCGCCCTGACCGCGCGGTCGGGACGTTACGACCTCAACGGCGTTGTCCGCCCCTCGCTGGTCACGACGGGGCGTATCGCGGCGCTGACCGGTCCGGAAATGCGCGTGACCGGCAATGCGACGCTCGCCGACCGGCGGCTCGATACGCATGTCGGGGTCGTGTCGCCGGCGCTGGCACTGACTGCGAACGGCTTCCTCGATCTGGCGAACAGCAGCTTCGATGCGATGCGGATCGAGGCGCGCTTGCGGCAGCCGCAGGCGGCGCTGCCCAATATGACCGGGCGCGATCTCGCCGCGCTGGTGGTGCTCGATGGGCCGTTCGGCCGGGCAAATTTCGACTATAAGGTTACCGCGTCCCGCATCGCGTTCGACGCGACGGGGTTCGAGGACGTGCGCGTGACCGGACGCGGCAAATTGTCGGCGCAGCCGGTGATGGTCCCCGTGTCGCTGTCGGCGCGCCGCGTCACCGGCGTCGGCGATATTGCGGGCGGCATCCTCAACAATCTGCGCCTCGACGGGCTGTTGCGCGTCACGTCGAAACTAGTGACCGGCGACGGGCTGAAGCTGCGGTCGGACAAGCTCAACGGCACGATCTCGCTGCTGCTCGATCTCGCAACCGGTCGTTACGACGTCGGCCTGTCGGGACAGCTCAACCGCTACCTCATTCCTGGTCTCGGCATCGTCGACGTGAAATCGGTGCTGAAAGTCGTGCCCGGCACGAATGGACAGGGCGTGCGCGTCCTCGGGCGCGGACAGGTGTGGGTACGACGTCTGGACAACGCATTCCTGGCGAGCCTTGCCGGTGGCCTGCCCTATATCGACACCGCGCTCGAACGCGGCGCGGACGGCATCATCCGCTTCACCGGGCTGAAGCTCACCGCACCCGCGATTGCGCTGACTGGAAACGGTTATCGTCGCCTCGACGGGACGTTTTTCTTCGAAGGGGCAGGGCGACAGCGCCAATACGGGCCGGTGCGGCTGCGGCTCGATGGCAATATCGCGCGGCCGAAGGTCGACTTGATTCTGGCTAGTCCGCTGCCCTCGGCCAAGCTGAAAGACGTACGCGCGTCGCTGGTGCCGACCGCGCAGGGGTTCGACTGGACGGCCAGCGGCGGCTCGGTGCTGGGACCGTTCAAGGGCAACGGCCAGATCCTGCTGCCGAACGGTGGCGCAGCGGTCATCCGCATTGTGTCGCTGGCCGCATCGGGGGTCAAGGCGAGCGGCGACTTGCGCGCAGTAACAGGTGGGCTGACCGGGCAACTTGCAGTTGCCGGCGGCGGGCTGACCGGCAACGTCCTGCTCGGAGTCCCGGGCGGCATCCAGCGGGTCGAGGCGCATCTGAATGCGCGCGATGTGAAGCTGGTTGGCCCGCCGCTGATCGTCATCCAGCGCGGACAGCTCGATGTCGTGGCGTTACTCGATCCACGCGGGACCGACATCGACGCGACCTTCGTCGGGCAGGGCTTGCGCTATGGCGACGTTGCGCTCGCGCGGGCGGCGGGAAATGCAAAGCTTGTCGATGGTGTCGGCCAGATAAAGGGCAATTTCGCCGGCTCGCGCGGACGCGGCTTTGACATTCGCACGGTCGTCGATGTCACGCCCGACCGCTACGTCGTGAACGCAGAGGGAACAGTCGACCGCCGCCCGATCAAGCTCAATTCCGCTGCCGTGATTGTCCGCGAGGGCGACGCTTGGCGGCTCTCGCCGACAGCGGTCAGCTTTTCCGGGGGCAGCGCCACAGTCGGCGGGCGTTTTGGCGGCGAAACGACCGAACTCGATGCGACGGTCGAGCGGTTGCCGCTCTCCGTCCTCGATATCGTCCAGCCCAATCTGGGCCTTGGCGGTACCGCCAGTGGACGCGTGACCTTCCGTCAGCCGACTGGCGGCGGGATTCCGACCGGCAGTGCAACGCTGCGCGTCCGTAACCTGACGCGGGCGGGCCTCCTGCTCGTTTCGACACCGGTCGATGCGGGCGTGAATGCTGTCCTCGACCGCAACGGCCTTGCCATCCGCGCCATCGCCGCATCGGGGGGAAAGACCATCGGTCAGGCGCAGGCGCGGCTTGCGCCGCTGGGCGGCGGAGGTTCGCTCTACGATCGTCTGGCAAACGCGCCGCTGTTCGCGCAGCTGCGCTATAACGGTCCGGCGGATACGCTGTGGCGGTTGACCGGTATTGAAAGTTTCGACGTGTCCGGGCCGCTCGCCATTGGGGCGGATGTGACCGGTCGCCTCAACCAGCCGGTCTTGCGCGGATCGCTCCGGACTGAAAATCTTCGCGTTGAAAGCCCGGTCAGCGGGACGGTGCTTACCGGCCTGAAGGCCACCGGGCGTTTCGATCAGTCGCGGCTGGTGATCGACAGCTTCACCGGCAATGCCGGACGCGGCACGGTGTCGGGCAGGGCAAACTTCGACCTCGCCTCGGCAAATGGATTCGGAATCGATCTGACGGTCGATGCCAAACAGGCCTCGCTCATCGCGCGTGACGATTTCGCCGCGACCGTAACCGGGCCATTGCGTATCGTGTCGGCGGGCAGCGAAGGCAAGATCAGTGGCAATGTCGTCCTTGACCGGGGCGCGTTCCGGCTCGGTCAGGCGAGTGCCGCGCAACAGGTTCCGACGCTGAAGGTGCGTGAGATCAACCGCCCGGCGGGCAGCCCGCGTATCCAGGCGGCCCCGACGCTGTGGGCGCTCGACATCAAGGCGCGCGCCGAAAACCAGCTCGCGGTTACCGGTCTCGGGCTCGACAGCGAATGGAGCGCGGACCTGACGCTGTCGGGGACGCTCGACGCGCCGCGTATTCTGGGCCGCGCCGATGTGGTGCGCGGTGCGTATGAATTCGCAGGCAAGCGCTTCGAGCTAACCCGTGGTGTGATCCGTTTCCAGGGTGGCTTCCCGCCCGATCCGGTGCTCGACATTGTGGCGAATGCCAATCTACAGACGCTGAATGCCACCGTTACGGTGACCGGTACGGCACAACGGCCCGACATCGCCTTTTCCAGCGTTCCCGCGCTGCCGCAGGACGAACTCCTGTCGCGCCTGTTGTTCGGCACCTCGATCACCAACCTGTCCGCGCCCGAGGCCCTGCAACTGGCGTCAGCGGTGGCCAGTCTGCGTGGCGGCGGCGGCCTCGACCCGATTAACGCCGTCCGCAAGGCGATCGGTCTCGACAGGTTGCGGTTCGTCGCGGCGGATGCGAGTGTTGGCAACAAGACCGCGATCGCGGTCGGCAAATACATCACGCGCCGCACTTATGTCGAATTGATCACCGACGGGCAGGGCTATTCGGCGACGCGCGTTGAATTTGCCATCACGCGGTGGCTATCGTTGCTCTCGACAATATCGACCGTGGGCCGCCAGAGTGCGAGCGTCCGTGTCTCGAGGGATTATTAGACGATGCCGCTTGCGACCCAGCGCCGGATTCCCCCGCCGATCGTCTTCTCGTTCGTGCTGCTGGCGTTGATGGTGCTCGGAAGCCTGTTTCTTGCCATGCGACTGACAGAGAACAACAACGAACTTGTTGCCGTTTCAGAGTATCGCCGTGCCGTTACCGACGTCATCAATGCCGCTCGCGATGCCGAAACCGGCCAGCGCGGTTATCTGCTGACAAATGACGAAAAATACCTGGTCCCGTATAATGCCAGTGTCGGTCTCATTGCCCCGGCGCTGAGGCGGGTCGGGTCGATGCAGGGCGAACGGGGCGCACGGATAGCGGCCCAGCTTTCCGAACTGCTTGGCGGCAAGCTGGAGGAACTGCGTCAGACAATCGAACTCGACCGGACAGGGCGTAGGGACGCGGCGCTCGACATCGTGCGTACCGACCGGGGCAGGGCATTGATGAATCGCGTACGCGAGGTTGCCGAAAGCGAACGAGCGTGGGGTGTGACCCGGACGAACATGCTGACAACGACATCGCGCGACCTGCTGCGTACGCTCGTCGCCGGACTATTGTCGGGCGCGGTGGCGGTCATCCTGCTGTCGCTACTGTGGCTGGCGCAAGCGCGGCGGCAATATGCCGAGGTCGACCGGTCGCGCGGCGATGCCGAAGGCGCCCTTGCTGCGCTCAAGGTCGAAGCGGCCTCGCGCGAAGAGGCCGAAGCGCGCGTACGCCAGATGCAGAAGATGGAGTCGCTGGGCGCGCTGACCGGCGGTATTGCACATGACTTCAACAATATGCTGGCGGTTGTCCTCGGCGGGATCGAACTGGCCAAACGGCGCATCCGGACCGACCCCGACAAGGCCGACGCGCTCCTCGATAATGCACGCGAAGGGGCAACGCGGGCGGCAACGCTGACGTCGCGGCTACTGGCCTTCTCGCGCAATCAACCGTTGGCGCCCGCGCCGCTCGACCTGAACAAGCTGGTTGGCGGGATGTGCGAAATTCTCAACCGGACGCTCGGCGATGCGATCAAGGTCGAATGTGTTTACGCCGCCGGGCTGTGGCGGTGCTATGCCGATCCGAACGAGGTGGAGAACGCCATTCTCAATCTCGCGATCAATGCCCGCGACGCCATGCCCGACGGGGGCAAGCTGACAGTCGAGACCGCCAATGCGCACATCGACGACAATTATGCGCGCTCACGTCCCGACGTCGTTGCCGGACAATATGTGCTGGTCTGCGTAACCGATACCGGAACCGGCATGTCACAGGAAGTTATTGACCGCGCCTTCGACCCCTTTTTCACGACCAAGGCGGTGGGGAAGGGGACCGGGCTGGGGCTGAGCCAGGTGTTTGGTTTTGCCAAACAATCAGGAGGCCACGTCGCAATCTATTCGGAGGTCGGGCAGGGCACGACCGTCAAACTTTATCTGCCGCGTTTTCTGGGGGCCGATCCCGGGCAGTTCGTCGCGTCGGTCTCCAATGAGATGCCTGAAGGGAAACCGGGTGAGGTGATTCTCGTCGTCGAGGACGAACAGCGCGTCCGTCACTATGCTGTCGATGCCTTGCGCGAGCTCGGCTACACCGCGATCAGCGCTGCCTCGCCGCTGGAGGCGCTCAAGGCACTCGACGAGCAGCCCGAAATCACCATGCTTTTCACCGATATCGTCATGCCTGAAATGACCGGGCGGCAATTGGCCGATGCCGCGCTGGCGAAGCGAAGCGACCTGAAGGTCCTGTTCACGACCGGCTATACCCGCAATGCCGTCGTCCATAACGGCATGATCGATGTCGGCGTGGCGTTCCTGCCGAAACCCTATGGCATGGGCGATCTCGCGCGGAAGATACGCGACGTGCTCGACGGCGGTGGCGTCAACCGCACGGTCTGATCAGAGGATTTTGTCGGCCAGTATCCAGACGAAAACCAGCGCGATGACGGCACCGCCGGCCAGGGTATAGGCGGTCGCTCGTTTCAGCAGGACGGTTTGGGCATCGACCGACACGCAAAACGCCGCAAACAACCTGCGGGTAATCGCCTGCGGATCGTCCTCGATCCCCTCGTCGCTGAACTCCTCGCCGATGGTGATCGCCCGTACGGTGATCGCGGCGGATACCGCGACCAGCAGGATGCCGATCATCGTGATGACCGTTTCCAAAGGGTGGGTTGCCGCATCGAGGCTGAGCGGCGCGCCCGGCGATGCCGCAATCGGGTTGATCCCGGTATTGATCAGCAACGCATCGAACGCCAGCAGCGCGCCAAGCCGGATCGACAGGTCGAGATCCTTGTGCCGCAACAGGTCGAGGTCGACCTTGAAATCCTCGCGCACCCCGTCGCGGTGCGTGATCTGAAACGCGCGAAGCAAAGCGCGCGTCGACATCACCTTTCCCCCGTCTGACCCCCGTCGCGGCATATTCTACCCTTCTGATTTCACCCCCGGATATTTCGCACCTTTCAACAACTGTGCAAGATGCGCTGCATTGGCCGCGGCTGTTGCGGCGGTTTCCAGCACTTTGTCGGGCGTCTTGGGCAAATCCTTGAAATCCGTTTTCTGCATAGCCTCTCCGACCCAGTAACAGGCGGCGCCCGCCGGGATGGTCCAGCCCACATCGATCAGCGATTGGAAAATCTGGGCGCTCGCGATGTGCGCGCCGTCCTCATTGCCGACGATGGCAGCGATGGCCACCTTTCCCGATGCCGGACTCCGACCCTTGTCGTCGGTTTCCGACAGAAAAGCATCCATCCTTTCGAGAACGCGCTTCGCGACACTGCCCATCTGCCCCATCCAGATCGGGGTGCCGAGGATTAGAATATCGGCGGCAAGCACCTTTGAACGGATTGTGGGCCAAGCGTCGCCGTCGCCCTCATCGCTGGTCACGCCCGTCTTTACATCTTCCGCCGCGATGCGGATAGTTTCCGTGATCGTCACGTCGAACTTGGCGAAACAATGGGCGAGCACGCCGATCATGGCGTCGGTCGAGCTTTCGCCCTCGGCCTTGAGCGTGCAGTTGAGGGCAAGGGCAGTGAGAGCCATGGGGGCGTCCTTTGTTGTGGGTCACCCCAGGACGCCCGGCAGCGGCGTATGTTCCGTCAGGCGGGGACCGGGCCGCCGATCACCGACTTCACTTCCATGAACTCGCGCAGGCCATAAACGCCGTTCTCGCGGCCATTGCCCGACTGTTTATAGCCGCCGAACGGGGCACCCGCATCCGGGCCCCAGCTGTTGATCGTGACGATCCCGGCGCGCATCTGCGGGGCAATCTCTGCGGCCTTTGCCGGGTCGCCTGAAATCGTCATCGACAGGCCGAAGGGCGTATCGTTGGCGATCCGGATGGCGTCCTCCAGATCGGTGTAGGTCATCACGGTGGCGACGGGGCCGAAGACTTCTTCCTGTGCGATCCGCATGTCGGGGGTAACGCCGCTGAACACGGTGGGGCGCACATAGAACCCTCGGTTGAGATCGGCCGGACGACCGGTGCCGCCGGTCTCCAGCGTCGCGCCCTCGTCGATTGCCGACTGGATCAGGCCCTGAATCTTCTCGTATTGCGCCTTGTTGACCACGGGACCGATATGGCCGCCCTCCGTCATCGGATCGCCGACAGGCGTTGCGTCGAACATTGTCTTGATAAAGCCGACTGCTTCGGCCTCGCGGTCCTTTTGGACCAGAATACGCGTCGGCGCGATGCAGCTCTGCCCCGAATTGGCAAGCACGCCCTGAACCGTCGGTGGCAGGACAGTGGTGAAATCGGCATCTGGCAGGACGACGTTGGCGGCCTTGCCACCCAGCTCGGTATGGACGCGCTTGACGGTGTCGGCGGCCGCCTTGGCGATCAGGATGCCTGCCCGCGTCGACCCGGTGAAACTGACCATATCGATGTCGGGATGCGACGAAATCGCATTTCCCGTGAGCGGCCCATTGCCCTGCACCAGGTTGAAGACACCGGCCGGGACGCCCGCCGCGTGCATGATTTCGGCCAGAATCGCCGCATTGCCGGGACATTCCTCGCTGGGTTTCAGGACCATCGTGTTGCCTGCGGCAATCGATGGTGCGACTTTCAGCGCGATCTGGTTCAGCGGCCAGTTCCACGGCGTGATCATGCCGACCACGCCGATCGCTTCGTGGACGACGCGGACGGCGCCGATCATTTCCTCGAACTTGAACTCTTCGAGCGCTTTGGCCGCAACGCGGAAATGCGCCATCCCCGACATAGCCTGCGCGGTCGACGCGAACGAGACGGGCGCCCCCATTTCCATCGCCATCGACTGGCCGAGATCGGCAAAACGCTTTTTATACTCCTCGACGATGCGACCCAGCAGCGCCAGACGATCGGCAACACTTGTCCGGCTGAAGGTCGCGAACGCACGCCGTGCGGCTGCGACGGCAGCATCGACATCGGCCTGCGTGCCGATCGTGATCTCGGTGCAGGGTTCCTCGGTCGACGGACTGATGACCTCGTGCCTGGTGCCGCCGATGCTCTCGACCCACTGCCCATCGATATAATGCTTCAGATAGCTGTCCATAACGTCTCTCCAGACTCGCAAGCGTTATCCGTTCGCGATTGAAACTTTTACGCGCGCCGTCAATGCAAAACTGGTCAGCGCAATTCGAGCCGCCGCACGGTGCCTTCGAGCGTCGCGACGCCGATGCCGAACTTGCGAAAGATCATGTGGTTCCGGGCCGACCGTCCGTCCGGCGCAAAGGTCATGCGCTGTTCGACGCGGATGCCGTCGCTCATCGTGTAGAACAGACGCAACACGCCCTTTGCAAAATCCCCACGCACCGGTCCCTTCGCCCCGCTCAGTGTGCCCTCGATCTTGCCTGGTGTGGTCTGGCGCAGATGCCAGACCCGGCGGCGCGGTGGCTCCCCGGGGCGTTCGACGATCTGGTCGAGGACCGTCGTGCCGTCCGGGTCGATCCGACCCGTGCCGTGGTCGCTGACGGTTTCCGCCGCGCGAAAGATGATCTTGAGGGTCGCCGTGCTTTCCAGACGGCCGACGAAGAACCGTTCGGGCGCCGTCGGGGTTCTTTCATCGGCGTGGGCAGGTGCAGTGGCGATGATAAGAAGGAGCAGAATGATCGAACGAAACATCCCGCTTTGTGGCGGAAGTCGGCGGGCAGGTAAAACCCGAAATTCTGTACAGGGCGGACGCGCGTGGCGAACTGCTGAGTTTCGTTGGCGTGCGACTGCGTCAGCCTCACCGCCGGTTCACGGCGATAGGGGCGGGCCGGTGCAAACCGGCCCGCCCCTATTTAGCGAACGCTCGCGCTTCAGGCGCTGTAGTACATGTCGAATTCGACCGGCGACGGGGCCATTTCCCAACGATAAACTTCCGGCCACTTCAGCTCGATATAGGCGTCGATCTGGTCCTGGGTGAACACGCCACCTTTCAACAGGAAGTCGTGATCGGCGATCAGGCTGTCGAGCGCCTCGCGCAGCGAACCGCACACTGTCGGTACTTGCTTCAGTTCTTCGGGCGGCAGGTCGTAGAGGTTCTTGTCCATCGCCTCACCGGGGTGGATCTTGTTCTGGATGCCGTCGATGCCCGCCATCAGCAATGCCGAGGTGGCGAGATACGAGTTGGCCAGCGGATCGGGGAAGCGGAACTCGACGCGCTTGGCCTTGGTGCCCGCACCATAGGGAATACGGCACGATGCCGAACGGTTGCGCGCCGAATAGGCGAGCAGAACCGGCGCTTCGAAGCCCGGCACCAGTCGCTTGTAGCTATTCGTCGTCGGGTTGGTGAAGGCGTTGATTGCCTTGGCGTGCTTGATGACGCCGCCGATGAAATAGAGGCAGGTTTCCGACAGTCCGGCATAGCCATTGCCGGCGAACGTGTTCTCGCCCTTGTTCCAGATCGAGATGTGGGTGTGCATCCCCGACCCATTGTCGGCCTTGATCGGCTTGGGCATGAAGGTCGCGGTCTTGCCATAGGCCTGCGCCACCATCTTCACGACGTACTTGTAAACCTGGATGCGGTCGCAAGTTTCGACCAGCTTGCCGAAGGTCAGGCCCAGCTCGTGCTGGCCGCCTGCGACTTCGTGGTGATGCTTGTCCATGGGCAGGCCCATTTCCATCAGCGTGGTCACCATCTCGGCGCGAATGTCGGTGGTCACATCGACCGGGCCGACCGGGAAATAGCCGCCCTTGGCACGCGGACGGTGACCCAGATTGCCGCTCTCATAAGTGGTGCCGGTGTTGGTCGGCAGTTCGACATCGTCGAGCTTATAATAGCTCGAGCTGTAGGTGTTATCGAACTCCACGCTGTCGAACATGAAGAATTCGGGCTCCGGCCCGATGTAGACCGTGTCGCCCAGACCCGTCGATTTCAGAAACGCTTCAGCGCGCTTGGCGGTCGAGCGCGGGTCGCGGGCATACAGCGATCCATCGGCAGGCTCCACGATGTCGCAGACGAGAATCATCATCGGCGTTGCCGAGAATGGATCGATAAAAACCGCGTCCAGATCGGGCTTCAGGATCATGTCCGACTCGTTGATTTCCTTCCAGCCCTCGATCGACGAACCGTCGAACATCAGGCCGTCGGTCAGTTCATTTTCGCCGATCACGCTCGAACACATGGTCAGGTGATGCCAGGCACCCTTGGTATCGGTGAAGCGGACATCGACCCACTCGATCTCCTCGTCCTTGATGCGCTTCAGGATGTCAGCCGGTTTATTCGCCATGTGGTAGTGCCCTTTGCTCGGATGGAGAAGTTGAACGAAATCAGATTGCGTCGCTATCGGTCTCGCCGGTGCGGATGCGCAGGACGCTGTCGACGGGAATAACGAAGATCTTGCCGTCGCCGATGCGGCCGGTCTTGGCCGCCGCCGCGATCGCTTCGACCACGCGGCTGACCTGGCCGTCGTCGACCACGACCTCCAATTTCACCTTGGGGAGGAAATCGACGACATACTCGGCACCGCGATACAGCTCGGTATGGCCCTTCTGGCGGCCGAAGCCCTTGGCTTCCGTCACGGTAATGCCGCTGACGCCGACATCGTGAAGCGCTTCCTTCACTTCGTCGAGCTTGAACGGTTTGATGATTGCTTCGATTTTTTTCATGAGTCGTCCCCGATGGTGCCTATCAATAAGCGTGCCAAGCGTTGCAGCGCAACATTACTCCGGCTGGGGATAGCGCAGCGACCTAGGATTGCCCAACAGTCGGGCAAAACGAGCATCAATGCCTAAATTTCGAGCAATCCAAAATGCCTCGACGACCCGAGATTGGACTCGGTGTTCGGCGTCCTCTCACGCACCGCGCTCGTGGCAATTGCGGTGCGTGAGCAGGGAAACGGGTTGGGAAACTCCTAACGCACGGTGAGCCGGATCTTTGTCGCGACCGATGTCTCGGCCGTGGCAATCGCCGTCTCGCGGCATGCCCGCTGGGCAACGCGCACTTTGGCATCGAAGCGCGGGTTGACGGTTTCGCACAACGCGTCGGCCACCCGGGCAATGCGCCGTTTCAGCTGGCGTTGTCCCTTGGCTGTCGCGAGGTCGAGGTCGTGTGTTGCAACCCGCGCGCTCCGCGCCTCCTGCGCCTGGGCGGGTGCCGGGGCGGAGGCGCCGACGGCAATGGCTGTGGCGATCAATGTGGTCAGGGCATGCATGGCCGGTATCCTTCATGCGTCGCGCGGCACCATGCAGCGCGACCGTGAAGGATCGTTGTCGGAAATCCACCACTTCATCGCAGCGAAGATCGAATTTCGACCGATGGATTTTGGAACCGATACGGCTGTGCGAATCCGAAATTATGCGTTTCGGGAAACGATCAACGGTGATCAATACGGCGGGCAGTCGCGTCCGGTGGGGCTTTTCGTGAAAACCTCGCAGCCGGTTTCGGTGATGCCGATGCTGTGTTCGAACTGCGCGGACAGGGTCTTGTCGCGCGTCACCGCCGTCCAGCCATCTTCCAGCACTTTCACATCGGGGCGGCCGATATTGATCATCGGCTCGATCGTGAAGAACATGCCTGGGCGCAGTTCGGGGCCGGTACCGGGGCGACCGGCATGAACGACTTCGGGTGCATCATGGAACAGGCGACCGACGCCATGACCACAGAAGTCGCGGACGACGCCATAGCGGTGCTTCTCGGCGAACGATTGAATGGCATGCGCGATGTCGCCAATGGTGTTGCCAGGCTTTGCGACCTCGATCCCGCGCATCATTGCTTCATAGGTCACTTCGACCAGGCGCTTCGCCTTGAGCGGGACGTTGCCGACGAGATAGGTGCGGTTGGTATCGCCGTGCCAGCCATCGATGATGCTGGTGACATCGACGTTGACAATGTCGCCCTCCTGCAGCCGTTTGGTGCCGGGAATGCCGTGACAGACGACGTGGTTGATCGATGTGCAACAGCTATGGGTATAGCCGCGGTAGCCGAGCGTTGCGGGCAGCGCACCCGCCGCAAGTGTCATCTTCAACACATGGTCGTCGATATCCTGCGTCGTGATGCCGGGCACGATGAAATCTGCCAGCGCGTCGAGGATTTCGCCCGATAATCTACCTGCGCGCCGCATCCCGGCAAAGCCATCGGCCCCGTGCAGCTTGATGGTGCCGTCGCGGGCAGGGCGGGTGTCGGCCGAGGCTTCGATGTAGGTCGTCATGCCCTGCACATAATCCTCATCGCATCACTTTGCGAGTACCCGTGCATTCGTCTACGAGCGCCCGATGACCGATCGTATCTGGACCGCCGCCCTTGCCGTTATCGGCGACGAAATCCTGTCGGGTCGGACGCAGGACAAGAATATCGCGCAGATTGCGCTGTGGCTGAACCTTCAGGGCATCCGCTTGCGCGAGGTGCGTGTCGTCCCCGACGTCGAGGAGGCGATTGTCGAGGCCGTCAATCAATTGCGCGCGCGCAACGATTATCTGTTTACGACCGGCGGCATCGGGCCGACGCACGATGACATTACCGTCGATGCCGTTGCCAAGGCACTGGGCGTCGAGGTGGTGGTCCATCCGAAGGCGCGGGCAGTGCTGGAGGAGTATTATGCGACCCGCGGCGGTGCGACCGAGGCGCGGCTGCGCATGGCGCGCGTACCCGACGGGGCCACGCTGATCGAAAACCGCATGTCGGGCGCGCCGGGCATCCGCCACGGCAATGTCTTCATCATGGCGGGCGTGCCGCATATTACCGCGATGATGCTCGACGCGTTGTCGGGCACGCTGGAGGGTGGCGCGCCACTGCTCAGCGAGACAGTCGGCTGCTGGGTAGCTGAAAGCGAAGTCGCCGATCTGCTGCGCGCGACAGAGAAAGCACACGAGGGTTGTCAGATCGGCAGCTACCCCTTTTTCCGCGAGGGGCGCGTCGGGGCCAACTTCGTCGTGCGCTCGACCGAGCAGGCAGCGCTCGACGCGTGTATAGCGGCTTTGGTGGCCGGGCTCGGCGCCGTCGGACGCGAAACGACGCCCGGCGGGATTTAGAGGGCCACCCGGTTTAGGTCGACACCAGCGGTATTGCCGATCCCACCCAGCCCTCGACCGAGCCATCCTTTGCATAGTGCGGAACGATGGTGATCTTGTGGGAGACGTATTTTCCCTCGAGGCGGTCGAACAAGCCGATCTCGGTTTGCAGCAGCTCGCCGGTCGCAACGCAGCTCCTCCATTGTTCGGCGAATAGCGCGAACGCGGCGGGATCGACGATCTCGTCGAACTTAACCGGCTCTTCGTCGGCTACCGGAAAGCCCAAATAATCGCACCATAGCCCGTTCTGGACGATCATCTTGCCGTCGGCATCTGTCATCCACAGCAACAGGGGCAGCCCGGCCACGAGCGCCTGAAACCGCGCTTCGCTGCGTTCGAGCCGCTGCCGGATTTCGCGCTCGTGCGACACATCGACCGTGACGGCAACAATGCCGACGGTACCATTGGCGCGACGCCACGGTCCCTTTGCCGATCGAAACACGCGCGTCACGCCGTCGGCACCTGTCCACGGCTCTTCGGATATCTGGACTTCGCCGGTTTCCATAACCTTGGCATCGGCGGCATTGATGGTCGCCACTTCCTCGTCGCTGCCGCCCATCAGGTCGATGCGCTGACCGATCACTTCCTCTGCAGTACGTCCGAGAACTGCCAATGTCGCGTCGTTGGCGGCGAACATGCGTCCTTCGTTGTCCTTGGCAAAGACGAGCGCGTCGGTGAGCATTCCCATCGATTGCAACATCTCTGTGCTGTCACGCGCCTGTTCGACAGCCGCGCGCATGTCCTCCACATCGGTGCACGCGCCGGTCCAGCGCAGAACGTTGCCCTCGGCATCCTTGACCGGACCGCCGCGTATGACATGCCAGCGATAGGCACCGTCATGTCGCCGTAGCCGGTATTGAGCCTCGAAAGGCTCTCCCTTGGCCATGACGGCCGCCCAGCGCTCGGCGAGGCCAGCAACATCGTCCGGGTGCACAAGCCGCATGAAACCGAGGCCCAGCAACTCGCTGAACGAGAAGCCCGAATACCGCTGATAGGCTGAATTGCTGTAGACCTGCCGACCGTCCGCGTTGTTGGCAAAGATCAGGGCTGGGACGGTTTCGGCCAGCGTACGGAATTCGAGCATGCCATGCCATTCGTCCGAACGGACGGAGAATTTCGCCAGAGCCTGCTGCTCGAGTGCGGTTGTCGGCATATCTTCGAAATCTCACGCAATCGATTGAAACTGCAATTGATGCAGATCGCTGACGCGAACTGCCCAGCATCCAGTATTTACAAAAGGCCTAACTGACAAATCTGTCAATTAGGCAAAAACGTTCGGGACGGCGTTCGCGATTGCTGCACCAACGGAAACCTCTAAGGGCCCATAAAACAGTGAAACAAGGGGCGGAGCGTAAACGAGCTCTGCATGATCCCGGCAGGGCCATTCGATTAGCGCTGAGCCGCACCAGCGCCCCTGTCGGCCTGCCAGATGCTCTCCGCGCGCATCGGACGGACAATGACGAGCGAACTACCCAGATTGAGATTTCCAAGCGTCCGCACCTCGAACAGCGCCTCGAACGCACCGCCATTATTCTTAAGGTCGATTGCGGCCAGCTGCTTTGGATCGGCAGCGACTTCTGCCATCTGCACGACTGCAGGGTCGCGGGTGCCCGCGATGATGAGGATGCGGTTTCCGGCTGGACCGCGGAGGCTGGCGATGTATCCGTAATCGCGCTGCGGGACCTTTCCATCTGCGACGACGCCCCAGTCGGATTTGAACCGGCGGCCGCTGGCCTTATCAACCAATTCGTCGAAGTTATCGCCAATGTTGAATCCGGAAGCCCGCAGCAAGGGATCTTGCAGCGCCCCCAGTCCGCTCAGAAAACCGACGTAGACAATGTTGGCTTCCTTAAAGAACTCGGGCTTTACGTCCGACATGCTTTCGACGCCGGGTCGCATCACGCTACCCCCTGCGGCAGCGTTGACGACAGGCAGCAGGCTACGCAGCGCCCGCCCGCTGCTGGTTGGGAGATAATGCAGGTTCACATCGACATAGCGACCGACCTTGTCGGGGTTGAGCATCAGATGCTGGTCGAGATCCTCACGCGAGTTGATTGAGAAGTCCCGCACCAAGCGCGACACCACAATGCCGTCCGCAGCCTCGCCAAAGATGTAATAATCGCCGAGAACGATCAGCGTGGGGCGCCTGTTTTCGGTGATGGGCGCCCAAAGCGCGCTCGAGATCGCGCTAGCGTCTGTCGATGGCCGGCCGAAAAATGAGAACCAGGCGACCGCGTTGATCATCGCAAAGGCCGCCACGATTATCCAGACGCGACGGGTAAACCGACGTTCGACAGGCGCGCGTTCGACCGTGTTCAGCTCTTCCAGAGCCTCGCCTTCGCTATCAGCCGCCGCGAGAACCATCCGATACTCGCCGAGCGGAATCGATATGCGATCGCTGCCAGCCAGCGCCCGCCCGTAATGCTCGCCCAGCTTGCGGCGCAGCCGGTGGATGTACACGCGCACGGACGCGTCCAGCATCATGTCGAAGTCGGTGGTCTTGTCGAAGACCTCCTGCGCAATTTCTATCTCTTTGGGAATGCGTCCCTCGAGTGACCTTTCGAGCAGGAAATCAAACAGCCGGACCAAGGGCTCGGACCGACCGAGGTCCCCACTTTCCCGGACCCGCGCCGCCTCTGCAGCCAAACGATTGCGATAGTCCGTGTCCTTGGCCGTCATGCGCGGCTGTTATCAGGCTTTGCTGTCGGGCAAAAGAAGGGCTGGGAGCGTCGCACAGGAGAGGGGCCGACACCGTTACGCAAACTGCAACATGTACGTTACCGTAGAGTGCTGGACGTGCCCGTGCCGATTGATCAGGCCGCCCAGGCATGATCGCTGCCAAATCTTCGACTGTTCCTGCCAAGCCCCGCGCCAAGTTGTGGCTCTTGGCGGTGTCGGTGCTTGCGACGGTCCTGCTGGGCATAGCGATGTGGCGTTGGAGCGGTCAGGCTGCCGTGCTGCGGGCCGACCCGGAAGCTGTTCTGGGCAATCCCCAGCTTCGCGGTGTCGCACTCGACGGCGGTAAGAAGGTTTATGAAAGTCATTGTGCGTCTTGCCATGGTTCGGCCGGAACGGGCGACAAAACCCTGGGCGCACCCGACTTCACGGATGCCGAGCATCTTTATGGCACGGGAACCGTGGCGCAAACCGAGGATATCGCGCGCTATGGCATTCGCGCGGGCAACAAGCGTGGCTGGAACCTTGCGGTCATGCCAGGCTATGCGCTGAAAGTGCCCGACGCGGCCGAACCTTTGCCACGTCAGACGCCCGCACAAATCGAAGACCTGGTTCAGTACGTCCTGTCCTTCACGGGACGCGCGACGGACGATGCTGCCGCGTCACGCGGCGCTAGTGCTTATACCAAGGCAGGCTGCTGGGACTGTCATGGTCGCGACCTCGGTGGCGATCCGGCAATCGGTGCCCCATCGTTGACCGACGATATTTGGCTTTACGGCGGTGGCTCAATTGAACTGCGTCACACGCTCCGCCGAGGTCGCGCCGGAATGAGCCCGGCTTTTGGCAGGACGCTTAGCCCGGCCCAATTGCGCAATGTCGCAGTTTACGTCGCTTCGCTCGCGCAACCGGTACAGGATCAGAAATGAACGAGCAGTCGTCTTCCCTGATTTCTTCCGTCGAGCGAGTCTGGGACATTCATAAGCCGATCGGCCGTCGCTCTATCTTGCTCGCTGCTGTTGGCGCGCTGATGGGCTTGGCGATCGCAGGTTATGGGCTTTTTACGGCTCAGGGCACACGTACCGCTGCAGTTCCTGCCGAGGACGCGGCGCTGGTCAACAACATCCCCATCCTACGCGCCGATCTGATCGCCCAGACCAATGCGCTTTACAGCGTGCCATTTTTCCAGACGACCCGGGTCCAGAAGCAGAAGGTGCTCGACGACATGATCCGCGAGGAACTCTACGTCCAACGCGGCGTCGAAATGGGCCTGCCGAACGACGATATCGATGTGCGCCAAGCGCTCGTCCAGGCGACCGAAGGGCAGATCACACAAGACGCGATGACGTCCAAGCCTTCGGAAGACGAGCTCGGCCAATGGTATGCCGCGCACCGGACAAAATATGCCAGCGAGGGTCTGATGACGGTGCGCGAATGGCTTGCCCCGAGAGGCGGAGACGCGCTGCGGATTGTCAACGCACTCCGCGCCGGCACGTCGCCCGCGTTACTGGGACTCAAAACGACCGGCCGGGTCGATGACGGAGAAGAATTCTATTTTGCGGCTGAGGAGCATTTGGGCAAAGGCATATTCGCCGTCGCGCGCAATCTAAACGACGGCGCCTACTCCGACCCCATCCCAGCCCCGGATGGCGTGCACATCCTTCAGATGGTCCGGAACAAACTCCCGGTTCCCACACCTTATGCCGAAGCGCGCGACCAGGTGCTCGGCGACTTTCTGGCTGACAAAGTTGCGCGACTG
>JBBROX010000015.1:0-89330 GCA_038228865.1 Sphingomonadales bacterium
AAATACCAGACTTCATGCCCCTGCCGTCGCGCCTTGCGCTCGTAGCGGGTTTCGGGCCAGTCGGCAGGGCGGGTGAGGAAGTCCTGCGCCGTTTCGACCTGCCAGTCGAAGTGCGCCGTCTGTTGCTGCATCACCATCATCGCGTGCGCGACGTAGACCGGATGGTCGGTGCCGAAGCGGAACTCGCCACCGGGTTTCAGCTTGCGGGCGATCATGTCGATCGGCCCCGTGTTCATGAACCGCCGCTTGGCATGGCGTGCCTTGGGCCAGGGGTCGGGGTGGAGTAGGTAGACCCGCTCCAATGAGGCATCGGGCAAGCGGTTCAGCACGTCCAGCGCATCACCCATATGGAGGCGGATGTTATCCAGCTCCTCGTCGCGGATGTGGTTCAGCGCACCGACGACGCCATTCAGGAAAGGCTCGCACCCGATAAAGCCGGTGCCGGGTCGCATCGCTGCTTGCCCCGCGAGATGCTCGCCGCCGCCGAAGCCGATTTCAAGTTCGAGCGGGCGCCCAGGACCCTTGGCATCGCCGAACAGCGCGCGCGCATCGAGCGGCCCGTCGGGGACGGCCAGTTGCGGCAACAGCTCTTCGACGAGCTGGGCCTGCCCTTCGCGCAATTTGTGGCCTGCACGTCGCCCGTAAAGGCGGCCGATCGTGGTAGGGTCTGACAACGGATCAGGCGGCCAGTTCCGCTTTCAACGCCGTGACCAGATCGGTCTTTTCCCACGGGAAGAAATCGCCCTCGGCCGTGCGGCCGAAATGGCCGTAAGCGGCGCTCGGCTGATAGATCGGCTTGTTCAGGCCCAGGTGCGTGCGGATGCCGCGCGGGGTGAGGTTGACGATCTTGGCCAGCGCAGCTTCGATCGCCGATTCCGCGACCGTCCCGGTGCCATGGGTGTCGACATAGAGCGACAATGGCTTCGACACGCCGATGGCATAGGCGAGCTGGATGGTGCAGCGCCGCGCAAGACCCGCCGCCACGACGTTCTTCGCCATATAGCGCGAGACATAGGCGGCCGAGCGGTCGACCTTGGTCGGGTCCTTGCCGCTGAACGCGCCGCCGCCA
This sequence comes from Sphingomonadales bacterium, assembly GCA_038228865.1. Taxonomy (GTDB): domain Bacteria; phylum Pseudomonadota; class Alphaproteobacteria; order Sphingomonadales; family Sphingomonadaceae; genus Sphingomonas_O. The sequence goes on from JBBROX010000015.1 coordinate 1,070, forward strand.
TGGGGTGCCGCACCGCCGTAGGTGTCGACGATGATCTTGCGCCCGGTCAGGCCCGCATCGCCGTCCGGACCGCCGATCAGGAAGCAGCCGGTCGGGTTGATGAAATATTCGGTCCAGTCACCGAGCAATTCGGCCGGAATGACCTTCTTGATCACGCCAACGACATAGTCGCGCAGCACGGCGTATTTTTCGGGACTGCCTTCGCCATCGTGATAGAAATAGTCATCCGCATGCTGCGTGGACACGACAATGGCGGTCGCGCGGGCGGGCTTTTCGTCGATGTATTCGAGGGTCACCTGGCTTTTGGCATCGGGCTCAAGGAACGGCGCGACGCCCGAGTGGCGGTCCTTCGTCATCTCTTCGAGGATCTTGTGCGAATAATAGAGCGTGGCCGGCATCAGCCCGTCGGTCTCGTCGGTCGCATAGCCGAACATAATGCCCTGGTCGCCCGCGCCTTCGTCCTTGTTGCCCGCCGCATCGACGCCCTGCGCGATATGCGCCGACTGGCCGTGCAGGCGGTTGATGAATTCGAACGTGTCCCAGTGAAAGCCCTTCTGCTCATACCCGATCCGCATGACGGTCGCACGGACGGCCGTTTCGATCTCGTGCTTGGCGCCGGGGGCCCAGCCCTCGGTTTCGGGATAGGCGGTCAGGTCGAACACGCCCTTGCAGCGAATCTCGCCGGCCAGCACGACAAGGTCGGTGGTCGTCAGCGTTTCGCAGGCAATGCGCGCCTCGGGGTCCTTCGACAGGAACAGGTCGACGACCGCGTCCGAAATCTGGTCCGCGACCTTGTCGGGATGTCCCTCGGAAACGCTTTCGGACGTGAACAGGAATTGCGAACGCATGCGGTCAGGCCTTTCGGAATCGGATATAAAGATGTCTTTAAGTGTGCCCTTAGCGCCGCCGAAAGCGAGGCGCAACGGCTGCGATGGCCAGCAAGAGGGCCAGCGTCAGTGGAATGCTGTTCCCATAGGCCGCGAACAATGTCGGGGGTTTCGGGGAAGGCAAACGCGACGTGATCACGCCGGGTTTGTTGAGCGGTAATGCCGCCAGCAACCGCCCATCGGCATCGATGACCGCCGAAATTCCGGTCGGTGTGGCGCGGATCACGGGTAGACCCTCTTCGATAGCGCGCAGCCGGGCCTGCGCCAGATGCTGTGGCGGTCCCCACGCCCCGAACCATGCGTCGGTCGACGGATTGAAGATGAAATCGGGCCGGTGCGCGGCATCGACGACCTGTCCCGAAAAGATGATCTCGTAGCAAATCTGCACGCCGACTTTCCCGAAGCCGGGCAACGTCATCGTCGACGGTCCCGCGCCGGGGACGAAGTCGACATCGCTCTGCACCAGCTTCGACAGGCCAATCGCCGAGAGCAGCGGTCGCATCGGCAGATATTCGCCATAGGGGACGAGATGCGCCTTATCGTAGCGCGCGATCAGGTCGCTTGCCGGGTTCATCGCGAACAACGAATTGCGCGCGGCGTCCAGACCGCCTGCCTTGTTGTAGATGAGGGTCGTCCCCCCGGTCAGCAGCAAGTCGCGCGGACCGAGGAGCTTCGACAGCCGGTACCGGACCCAGCTTTCCTCGTCGAGGTAATAGGGGACGGCGGCTTCCGGCCACAGGATCAGGCGCGGCGTTGCGGACGGCGGGCCGGTCAGGCGTTCGAGCCGGACGACGCTGTCCTCGTCGAAGTTGCGGTCGTGCTGCTCGGCCTGGCTGAGGTTGGGCTGGACGACGCGGATCGCCGGGCCGACCTCGCGGACGGCCATCGGCGGCGATGGCAGGAGCGGTCTCAGCGGCACGCCCAGAAAGAACAGCGCAAGTCCGGCGACGGACGCGATGATCGCGACGATGTGGCCCCGGTCGCGTCCGCGCGTATTCGCAGCCGCATCGCGCGCCCAGACACCGAGCCACCACAGCCAGCCCGCGATCAGGACAAGCAGTCCGGATAGGCCATATGTCCCGACCCACTGCACATAGGCCGCCGCCGGTAGCCCGACCGTGATCACGGACAACGGATTCCAGGAAAACCCGGTGAACATTGTCGCGCGCAGATATTCGGTCAGGATCCAGGCGGCCGCAAAGGCGAGGGTAAATGTCCCGCGACTGGTCGATCCCGGCGCGCGCGTGCCAAACACCAACAACGCCGCAGCGGCCGGATACACGGCCAGATACAGCGATAACAGCACCACGGCGCCATAGCCGAACCAGTGCGGCATCGCGTCCTGAAAGTCGAAGGCGTGCGCGATCCAGTTGAGGCCGATCGTGAAATGCCCGACACCGAACAGCCATCCGCGCGCAAAGGCGGCGCGCCTGTTCGGCGCATCGCTGACCAGCGCGATCAGCACGGCGAAAGCGATCAGCGTGACGGGCCACCATCCGAGCGGCGCAAAGCCGATTGCCGATACCAGACCGGCGGCAAGCGCCATCGCTTTAGGAAAACGGATCACGCGCGGCATATCGCCGCTTGCAGGCGCGCGCGCAATCGGCTTCACCCTCACGTCAACGACAAGCGGGAGAGCAATGGTGGTACGTAGAATCGGGCTCGGCCTGTTGGTGTTGCTCGTCCTTGTCGGTGCTGCGGGCATGGTCTGGGAACCGCTCACGGCTTCACCGTCTACCCCGCCGCCGGCCAGAAATTATGACAGCCGGATCGTCCGCGACGAATTCGGTGTTCCGCACATCTTCGGGCCGACCGATGCGGACGTCGCCTATGGCCTCGCCTATGCCCATGCCGAGGACGACTTCGGTATCCTGCAGGAAGCCGTGGCGATGACGCGAGGGCGCGCCGGGGCGATCATGGGCAGCGACGGCGCGAAGATCGATTATGTCGGGCATCTGCTCGGTGCGCGCCAGACCGCCGTGCGCGACTATCCCGGCATCCCCTCCGATGTCCGCGCTGTGCTCGAAGGCTATGCATCGGGGCTGAACCGTTATGCGGCGCAGCATCCCGGCGAGGTCAGGCTACGCCGCCTGTTCCCTGTAAACGGTCAGGACATTGCAGCGGGCTTCGTGCTGCGTTCGCCGTTCTTCTTCGGGCTCGATTCGGTCATCGGCGCGCTGAGCAGCGACAAACCGCCGCCGCACACGACAGTTCCGCCCATGACTCCCGGCATGACCCCGGTCGGCAAAGACCCCTCGACGAACGGGTCGAACGCCTTTGCCGTTGCCCCTACGAAGATGGCCGACGGCAGGACCTGGCTCATTTCCAACTCGCATCAACCCTATGAAGGGCAAGTCGCCTGGTACGAGGCGACGGTCCATTCGGGTGAGGGCCTCGATATGGCGGGCGCGCTGTTTCCGGGGACGCCCTTCGTCCTTATGGGCCACAATCGCAATCTCGGCTGGACCAACACGGTCAACGATCCCGATCTGATCGACGTCTACAAACTCGTGCTCAGCGCTGACGGAAAGCAATACCGGTATGACGGCAAATGGCTGCCGCTCCAGAGTCAGCGGGTATGGCTACCGGTCAAGTTCGGCCCCTTTGCCCTGCCGATTCCGCGTACCGTCTATCGCGCGATTCAGGGACCGGTGATCCTGAACAAGAGCGGCGCGTTCGCGATCCGCTATGCCGGGATCGACCAGTCCCGAATGGTCGAGCAATATTACCGCATCCAAAAGGCGCGAAACTGGGACGAATGGACGCGGGCCATGTCGCTCGGCGGGATACCGGCGACCAATTTCATCTATGCCGACAAGACCGGGCGGATCGCCTACCTCTACAATGCGCTCTTTCCGCCGCGCAAACCCGGCTACGATTATACCGGCGTCCTGCCCGGCGATACGTCGGCGGACATGTGGCAAGGTGCGCTCGGTTTCGACCGGATGCCGAAGGTCGTGGACCCGGCATCGGGCTGGGTGGTGAACTCCAACAATACGCCGTTCCTAGCCGCTGGACCGGGGTCCGAACTCGATCCTAAGAGCTTTTCGCCGCTGCTCGGCATCGAGCGGCGAACGACCAACCGCATCGTCCGCGCGATCGAGCTGCTGAGCGCGGAAAAGGGGACGATGACGCCCGAACGCCTGCTTCAGATCAAGTTCGACACCGCCTACAGCCGCGCCGGTTTCGCCGGGCCCTGGGTCGCCAAAATCATGGCGCTAGATCTGAAGAGCGAACCCGATCTGCAGCGCGCGCAGGCCTTGCTGGCGACGTGGGACTGGAACAGCGACGGCAATGGCCGTGCCGATGCGCTGGCGGAATCGCTGATGCATCTGGCGAACTCGGCCGCCTATCACGGCGAACCTTTGCCCGATGCGCGCGACAAATTGCGCGAAGTCGTCGACAAACTCACGAAGGGGTTCGGCCGTATCGATCCGCCGCTCGGCGAGTTGCAACGGTTGCGCCGTGGCAAGGTCGATCTGCCCGCGAACGGCGGCACCGATACGCTGCGCGCCGCAACATCCTGGGACCCGCAGCCCGACGGGAGGATGCGGGTCAAGCACGGCGACAGTTTCATCATGCTGATCAACTGGGACAAGGCGGGCAAGGTCTCGTCGCAGTCGGTCCAGCCCTATGGCGCCGCGACCAACCGCCCTGACTCTCCGCACTACACCGACCAGATGGCGATGTTCGAGGCGCGCAAGTTCAAGCCCGTCCATTTCGAGCGCGCCGACATTCTCGCCCATGCCAAGCGGACGTATCGGCCTTAGGTCGTAGACTCATAAAGCTGCCAGCCGGCTTCCGCCCCAGTTGCGGACACTGCTCGCTAGCGTACAAGTGCGATAACTGCATATCTTCGGAACAGTGGCGGCAAGCGTCGGATGCAAATGCGCAGATCTTTTATCATTCTCGCAATCATACTTTTAACGAGCTGTGCTGGCCGTTCGGAAATGCCGCGAACACAGTGTGGCGTTCCATATCCTTCCTACTGGCATAAAGCCCAGTTCCTTCCCCATCATGCCGATTTTAATAGCATCCGGTTGAGGCGTGACGGATCGATAACGTTCAACCGGAAGCCAATTTCTGCGGCACTGCTCGAACAGTACCTGCAAGAGCTTCATACCCTTGCACCCCATCCAGTGACTTATGTGGATTTCAGCCGCGGCGCTGCGTGCGAACCAACACTACGGATTAGGATGATGATGGAACGCATTCTTGAGTGCGAGAACGCCGGCAGGTGCCTTGTCGGCCCTGTCCCTAGTCGGCCGACCAGCGAGCGCGAGCCAGACCCTAGATAGCGGAACGGCAGCTAACCACCACTTTCAGCCGTTCCGGTTTATGAGTTTTCGACCTAATTGGAAAACAGTCCCGCCGTCTGTGCGAGCAACCAAAGCCCGATGACGATAAACAGCCCGGCCGCAATCGTTCGGACCAGCGTCATCGGGACTTTGCGGATCAAGGCGTTGCCCAGAAATACCGCCGGCACGTTGGCTATCATCATGCCCAGCGTCGTGCCGGTGGTGACCGCCACGACATCGTGAAACCGTGCGCCGAGCGCGATCGTCGCGACCTGGGTCTTGTCACCCATTTCGACCAGGAAGAACGCCACGACAGTCGTCAGGAATGCCCCGAAGCGCGCCGGTTTGGCGTCGATGTCATCGAACTTGTCAGGGACCAGCGTCCCGAGCCCCATCGCGATGAAGGACGCCGCAACCAGATAGCGGAACCATCGACCATCGAGCAGCGCGGCGACTTCGGAACCGAGCAGTGCCGCCAGAAAATGATTGGCGATTGTTGCGACGAAAATGCCGAGAATGATCGGAACCGGTCGCTTGAACCGGGTGGCCAGAACGATCGCGAGCAATTGGGTCTTGTCGCCGATTTCGGCGATCGCAACGAGGACAGTCGAAGTGAGCAGGGCTTCCATGAGCAATTTCCGGGGCCAGGCAGGCTGTGATCCAACGGCACCGCACCCTCCGCCCGGCCGAGCGAAAGCATGGTGCCATTGGTCTCGCCCGAACGGTTCCCCGTTCCCCGTGCACCACGGCCTCTCGACCGAGTATGTTGACGCACGGGCCCGTCGCGAACGACGGCTGGCTACTCCCCAAGTAACCTAGCCGCGCTAGGGGCGATGCGCGCGCAAAGCAAGCGGCGAGAGGTGTTGCACGGGTGATTTGCCCTGCTAAGACACAGCCAAGAACGAGTTTCATTCGAGGATGCTTTGACATGATCCGCACAACCAGCGTGGCCCTGGCTTTCATCCTCGCCGCGCCCGCCTTTGCTGCTGACAAGCCAGCGCCCGTGTCCGCGCTGATCGCCAAGGTCGACATTCCCTATGAACAGTTCACGCTGCCGAACGGTCTGCGCGTCCTGGTTCATACCGACCGCAAGGCACCGGTTGTCGCGGTCAGCGTGTGGTATCACGTCGGATCGAAGGACGAGGTAAAGGGCAAGACCGGATTCGCCCATCTGTTCGAACATCTGATGTTCAACGGGTCCGAAAACTCGCCCGGCGACTGGTTCGAGCCGCTGCGCCAGATCGGCGGGACGGACTATAACGGCACGACCTGGTACGACCGGACCAATTATTTCGAGACGGTCCCCACCGCCGCGCTCGAACGCGCTTTGTACCTCGAATCGGACCGCATGGGTTATCTGCTCGGCGCGATTACGCAGGAAAAGCTCGATAACCAGATCGGGGTCGTCCAGAACGAAAAGCGTGAGGGCGACAACCAGCCGTTCGGCCTGCTGCAATATTACATCGGCACGACGCTTTCGCCCGATGGCCATCCGTACCGGCACAGCACGATCGGGTCGATGGCCGACCTTCAGGCGGCGAGCCTGGAGGATGTCAAAAACTGGTTCCGCGCCAAATACGGACCGGACAATGCCGTGCTGGTTCTGGCCGGCGATATCGATGCCAAGCGCGCCAAGATGCTGGTCGCCAAATACTTCGGCGAAATTCCACGCGGCCCCGCGATCCAGCGTGTCAACGCGCCGGTGCCGACGCTGGTCGCGCCAGTCAGCGAGGTTATTCGCGACCGGGTGCCGTATACGCTGCTGACGCGCAACTGGGCGATCGAGGGCGTCAATGGTGTGGATACGGCGGCGCTGACCGTCGCGGCATCGGTGCTGGGCGGCCTGTCGTCGAGCCGCCTCGACAACGCACTGGTTCGACAAGAGCAGGTTGCCGTTCAAGTCTCCGCCAGTGTGGAATCCTTCGAAAAGGTCGGGGTTTTTCAGGTGCAAACGGTCGTCAAGCCGGGGCAGGATGCGGCAAAGGTCGCGGCGCGTCTCGACGCGCTCGTTGACGATTTCATCAAGACCGGACCGACCGAGGACGAGGTCAAGCGCGTCGCCACCCAGTCGATCTCCGGAACGCTGTCGGGTCTGGAACAGGTCGGCGGCTTCGGCGGCAAGGCCGTCGCGCTGGCCGAAGGGTTGGTCTTTTCCAACGATCCGGCCAAATACAAGAAGGACCTCGCCGAGATTGCGGCAATGACGCCTGCGCGCGTCAAGGCGGCGATGGCGAAGTGGCTGACGCGCCCCGTGGCCAAAATCGATGTTGCGCCGGGCGAGCGCGATACTTCACCCGAAACGCTGGCGATCACCGGCGATTCGCCGGTTGCCACGCCACCGGCGGCTTCGGGTGCCAAGCCCGAGTCGAAGATCGTCGTGTCAAAAGTGCGCAATGCACCACCGCTCGACCCGTTCCCGGCGCTCGACTTCCCGGCGATCGAACGCACGACGCTGAAGAACGGTATTCCGGTCTATTTCGCGCGCCGCGCGACCGTGCCGACGGTGCGTGTGGCGGTGGCGTTCGACGCCGGTTCGGCGGCCGATCCCAAGGAAATGTCGGGCCTGCAGACACTGACGATGTCGCTGCTCGACGAAGGGACGACGACGCTCAATTCGACGCAGATTGCCGAGACGCAGGAACGGCTGGGCGCACGATTGTCGTCGGGCGGTGGCATCGACCGCAGCACGGTCGGCCTTTATGCGCTCAGCGCCAATCTCGCGCCGTCGCTCGACCTGCTCGCTGACGTCATCCGCAATCCCGCGTTCGATCCCAAGGAAGTCGAGCGGCTGCGCGCCCAGCAGCTGGCGGGCATTTCGGCACAGCTCAGCGAACCTGAGGGCATCGCCAGCTACATCCTGCCGGCCAAACTCTACGGCCCCGATCATCCCTATGGCCGTCCGTTCAGCGGCAGCGGTGACGCGGTGAGCGTGGCGAAGATCACGCGCGACGACGTGGCGAACTTCCGCCGCCGCTGGCTGCGCCCTGACAATGCGGCAATCTATGTGGTCGGCGACACCACGCTGGCCGCGATAAAGCCATTGCTCGACGCACGGTTCGGCAACTGGCCCTCGGACCGGATGGCGCGCCCTGTAAAGGCGTTCGACGTTGCGATCCCGGCACCGGCCACAACGAAGATCTACCTCGCCGACCGGCCCCAATCGCCGCAGTCGGTCATCCTGATGGGACAGGTGCTGCGCAACACGGGGCGCGATGATTCGCTGGTGACGCTGCGTCGCGCGAACGAGGTGTTCGGTGGCAATTTCCTGTCGCGCATCAACATGGACCTGCGCGAAACCAAGGGTTGGTCCTATGGCGTGCGTAGCAGTGTCGGCAGCTTCGAAAACCGCGTCGCCTACACGATCAACGCGCCGGTCCAGTCGGACCGGACGGGCGAATCGGTCAAGGTCTTGCTCGATCAGTTGAAGAGCTATGTGGGGACCAACGGCACGACGCAGGCCGAGCGCGACCGTACCGTCAATGGCAGCATCCGCGAGCTTCCCGGCCAGTTCGAAACATCGGGATCAGTGCTCGGGGCCATGCAACAGATCGTCAATCTCGGCCGCCCCGATGATTTCTACCAGAAACTCGGCGCGCGCTACGCCGCCCTGACCTCGGCCGACTTCGACAAGTCGGTGCGCGAAGCGATTGATCCGGACAAATTGGTCGTCGTCGTTGTGGGAGATGCGGCCAAGATCAAACCACAGCTCGACAAGCTGGGGATCCCCGTCGAAACCGTCCAACTGCCGACCGTAAAATAAGCGCGCGGCCCAACAGGAGAATACACATGTCGAATGCTACAGGAAAATGGGATTGCCTCGTAAAATCGCCGCTGGGCGAACAGAAGTCGGTCCTGACTGTTACCGACAACGGCGATGGCACGTGGTCGGGCGACAACACCGGTGCGATGGGCGGCCTGTCGTGCGACAACGGCAAATTCGACGGTGACAACAAGATCACCTGGACGATGGACATGAAAGTGCCGATGCCGATGATGCTCGAATGCGAAGCAACCGTCGACGGCGATACACTGACCGGCGGCGTGAAGGCCGGCATGTTCGGCACGTCACCGATGTCGGGCACCCGGGTCTCCTGACCTGCTGGAGCGTCAGCCCATCCTCGTCGGGGACCGTGTCGAGCTGAGACCGACGCACCCCGATGACTGGGCGGCGCACTGGGCCATCGCGGCTGACCCGGTGATGTGGGAAGTCCACCCGGCGTGGGACCGCTACAAGGAACCGGTATTTCGCGCCTATTTCGACGCCAATCTGGCATCGGGCGGGTCGCTGACCGCGCTCGACCGCGCGACCGGCATGGTAATCGGGGCATCGCGGTACTGGGAAATCGACCCGGCAACCAATACGGTCGAAATCGGCGCGACCTATCTCGCGCGCGCCCGTTGGGGCAGCGGCATCAACCGCGAGGTCAAGCGGCTGATGGCCGGCCATGCCCTCCGCGCGGTCGAGGCCGTGAATTTCCGTGTCGGCGCCAGCAACATCCGCTCGCGCCGCGCCCTCGAAAAGATTGGCGCCCGCCTGACCGATCGGACCGACGTGTCGATAATGGCCGGCGTGCCGACCGAACATGTGATCTACGAGATCACGCGAGCGGATTTTGCGACAGGGCCATTGAGCGGGTGAGGGGGCCAAAGGTCACACGAAAGTCACACCAAACGCGACGGCGCACTGCGGTCCAAAAGTTAGTAAAGTTTAGCCTATCGCGCATGCGACGACGCACCTGAACCTACCCGGTTTCGACCATATGAAAGAGCGGACAAGAGACTCATGCCTGTGAACATATAGGAAACATATACCTTGTAGGAAAGGGAAGTTTGCACGTTGGTCCGAAAGCCCAATGGACCGCTTCCGCCCCATTGGCGGACATCACCGATGCGCAAGCACATTAAATCCTGGGTATTCTGCTTAGGTCGGTGCCGGGCCTCGGGGGGGGGCTGGCGGACGTTTCGCCACCAACCGTTGCTTCGCGGCATGATGGTGGCTGCGTCGAGGGGTACCAAAGCTGAAGTGTCAAATCAGGTTTGGCATTTCACTGCCAATTGCAACTAACCACGCGCGAGTGGACACCCCGCCAAGTCCCCCTAACGCAACCGCGTCACATGCCCCATTTTGCGTCCCGGCCGCGCTTCGCCCTTGCCATAGAGGTGCACGTGTGCGCCGGCTTCCGCCATCAGGGCGGGCCAGTCCGCGACATCGTCGCCGATCAGGTTGGTCATCACCGCGCCGCCGGTGACCAGCGACGTGTCGCCGAGCGACAGGCCGCAGATCGCGCGGATGTGGTTTTCAAATTGCGAGGTGATTGCACCTTCGGTCGTCCAGTGGCCGCTGTTGTGCACGCGCGGGGCCATTTCGTTGAACACCGGGCCGTCGGCACCGGCGAAGAATTCGAGCGTCAGGACCCCGACATAATCGAGCGCCTCAGCGATCCGGCCCGCTAGCGCGCGCGCTTCGGGCAGTTGCGCCACGATGTCCGGATGCGGCGGCACAGACGAGGTCGCGAGGATGCCGTCCTTGTGCACATTTTCCGCCGAATTCCAGATGGCGGCCGCGCCGTCCTGCCCGCGCGCGATGATCACGGAGAATTCATGATCGAAGGGAACCATTGCTTCGAGGATGGCAGGGCCGCCGTCGATCGCAGCCCAAGCGGCGTCGGCATCGGCGGGTGAGGCCAGCCTTGCCTGCCCCTTGCCGTCATAACCAAAACGCGTTGTCTTCAGAATTGCAGGCGTACCGACTTCGGAAATTGTTGCAGGTAATGCCGCAGCATCTTCGACTGCTGCCCATTGCGCGGGCGTGCCGCCATGCGTTTCAGCAAAGCTTTTTTCGGCGACGCGATCCTGGGCAATCCTGAGCGCCGAAAGCGGCGGAAATACTGCAATCCGCGCGGCAACTTCGTCGAGCGGGGCGGCATCGACATTCTCGAATTCATAGGTCGCCACATCGACCGCATCGGCAAAAGCAGCGAGCGCAGCACGGTCGCCATAGTCGGCCACGGTCAATTTTGCTGCAACATCCCCGGCGCAGCATTCCGGGTCAGGATCGAGCACGTGAACGCGGTAGCCGAGCTGTGCGGCGGCCATCGCCAGCATCCGCCCCAATTGCCCGCCGCCGATAATGCCGATTGTCGATCCCGGCGGGATGGTCTTCATTTCGGCGTGTCTGCCACAGCGTCGGTCTGCGCCGCGCGCCACGCAATCAGGCGCTCGGTCAGCGCGGCGTCCGACAGCGCAAGGATCGATGCAGCCATCAGGCCGGCGTTGGTCGCGCCAGACTTGCCGATGGCAAGCGTCCCGACCGGCACGCCGCCAGGCATCTGGACGATGGACAACAGGCTATCCATGCCGCTCAGCGCCTTCGATTCGACCGGCACGCCCAGCACCGGCAGGTGCGTCATCGACGCGGCCATGCCGGGCAGGTGCGCGGCTCCGCCTGCACCCGCAATGATCAGGTTCAGCCCGCGCGCTGCGGCGCCTTTGGCGTAATCGATCAGTCGCTCCGGGGTGCGGTGCGCCGACACGATCTTCACTTCGTGCGCGACGCCCAGATTTTCCAGCACTTCGGCGGCGGCGCGCATCGTGTCCCAATCGGACTGGCTGCCCATGATGATCCCGACCCGCGGGGTTTCTTCTGTCATCGTGTCGCGCCTCCCGCCCAGTGATTTGCCCTAACGTCGGCGGGCTCGGCGCGCAAATCCTGTGTACCGTTAGTACCCCAAGTGCTTGGCAACGTTGACACGGGCGTGCTTTGCGGCCCTTGTTCTCCATTATGGATGAATCCAGAGCTAACCAAAGCCGCGAGCACGCCGATGTGGATTTCCACGCTGAGATCCGGGCGTTGCGGCTCCAGATTGCCGAACTCGAGCGGCTGGCCGACAGCGACACGCTGACACCGCTGCTCAACAGGCGGGCGTTCCTGCGCGAGGTTGAGCGCAGCATCGCTCGCGTCGCGCGGCATGGTACACCCATTTCGGTGATGATCGCCGACCTTGATGGGCTGAAGGCGATCAACGACAATGCCGGGCATCAAGCGGGGGACGCCGCGTTGATGCATGTCGGCTATGCCCTGAAGGCGCAGGTCCGCGCGACCGACGTCGTCGCTCGGATCGGCGGCGACGAATTCGGCCTGGTGCTTGAGGATTTCGATGCCACCGCGGCGGAGGCCAAGGCGCGCGCGTTGGCTGCGGCCATTGCCGAGGACTCCGTCGATGGCCGCGCGGTGACTGTCGCGATCGGCTATACCCTGATCGAGGCGTCCGATACGTTCGATTCGATCATCGCCCGCGCGGACGCCGCGATGTATGTGCGCAAGCGCACTCAGCGTTCGGAAAGATAATACCGGTCGCGCGGGGTGAGGTCGCCGGCCAGGTCATAGACGATCGGCTGGCCGGTCGGAATCTCCAGGCTCGTGATCTCCTCGTCCGAGATGCCTGACAGATGCTTGACCAGCGCGCGCAACGAATTGCCGTGCGCTGAAATGACGACGCGTTTGCCCGCCTTCAGCTCGGGCGCGATCCGGCTTTCCCAATAGGGCAGGACGCGAGCGATGGTGTCCTTCAGGCTTTCGGTATTGGGGATAGCAATCCCGGCGTAACGGCGGTCGCCGGACAGGTCGAATTCGCTTCCCGCTTCCAGCGGCGGTGGGGGAATGTCGAAGCTGCGCCGCCAGATCTTGACCTGATCTTCGCCGTGCTTGGCAGCGGTCTCCGCCTTGTCGAGGCCGGTCAGCCCGCCATAATGGCGCTCGTTCAGCCGCCAGTCCTTTTCGACCGGCAGCCACAGCCGCCCCATCGATTCGAGCGCGATATTCAGCGTCTTGATCGCCCGCGTCTGCAGCGAGGTGAAGCAGAGATCGAAGTCCAGGCCCTTGGCGGCCATCAGCTCGCCCGCTGCCTTTGCTTCGCCCACGCCCTTGTCGGTCAGGTCAACGTCCCACCAACCGGTGAAGCGGTTTTCGAGATTCCACGCCGACTGGCCGTGACGGATAAGGACGAGCGTGGGCATGGGTCAGAGGTCCAGATGAAAGAACTGATTGAAGGCGCTGCGCTCGTAGTCGCCGAAGGCTTCGCCTGCAACAAAGCCATGTCGACGGTAGAGTGCCAGTGCGGGCTCGTAGGCATCGCCCGATCCCGTCTCGAGGCTCAGGCGGACGTAGCCGCGCGCGCGTGCTTGCGCGGTCAGATGGGTGATCAACTGCGTAGCCACACCCTTGCGAAGATGCGCAGGCGAAGTCCGCATCGATTTGACCTCGCCACGGCGGCGCGCGAGTTCCTTGAGCGCCGCGCAGCCCGCCAGATTATTGCCATCCCATGCGGACCAGAACGTCACGTCGGGTGCCCGCAACCGGTCGATAGCGAAGGCGAAAACACTGCCCGGTGGCGAATTCCGATGCGCTTCGGCAAGATGATAGCGGAGCAGGTCCGCGATTTCCGCCCCGGTCAGATCGTCCTCAATTATTCTCAATTCTCCGGTCTCACAGGTCGTCGATGATGTCCGCAAGCGTTGCCAAGCAATTGCGCGCCAGTTGTTTCGACCGTTCGGGCGACCAGCCCCGCACCGCATCCGGCGCGTCGGCGTTGTCCTTGAACGGCATTTCCAGCGTCATCGCCACCGCGCCATAGCGTTCGGCAAGCTGGTTGGTCGACATCGACAGATTGGCCTTGCCGGGCCCTGCGGTCGGATAGCCGTGCTTGGTCTGGAAATCAGGCGTGCGGGCCGCCAGCTCGTTGCCGAAGCGCTTGTAGAGATCGCCCTGCCGCGGCGTCCACGATGGAATCCCGTCGAACCCGGCGAGGAAGACATAGGGGATCGCCTCGTCGCCGTGCACGTCCATGGCGAAATCGACGCCGGTCGCGTCCATCGCGTCGCGGACGTAGAACGCTTCCGGGCTGCGATCCAGTGTCGGCGCATTCCATTCGCGGTTCAGATTCACGCCCGCTGCATTGGTGCGCAAATGCCCGCGACGGCTGCCATCGGGATTCATGTTCGGGACGACATGGACCGTCGCCGCCGCCCGCAGTTTCAGCGCGACCGGGTCGTTCGAAATCAGCAGGTCGAGCGCCCCCTCGGCCCACCATTCGGCCATGCTTTCGCCCGGATGCTGGCGGGCATAGAGCCACACCGATTTCGCGCCGGTTCCTATCGTCAGGCGGTCGATCGGCTGGCCGTCGAGCGTCTGGCCCAGCTCGGTCAGGGTCACGCCCGGTGCCGCCGCCATGCGTGAGACCAGATCGTGGTGGCGCTCCATCGAATAGGGCGCATGATAGGCAAACCACACCGCATCCTGCGCGGGCGTATGCCGGATCGTCAGCACGCCGTTGGCATAGCTGGTCTCGGCCTGCTGCCAGTCCTGCCGATCATCACTGAACCGAGCGCGATAATCCGGCCAACCCAGTGGATAGGCCGCGTCGGCACAGTTGATGATGCGCAGCGTTACGGGCCGCCCTTTCGCGCCCGCCACGCGAAAGTGGAACCACTGGTAGAAATCGCTGTCCTTGTCCTTGCGGATGGTAAGAGTGGCTGTGTCACCGTCGATCGACAGGACGTCGATGTTGCCGGAATCGAAACTGCTGGAAATGCTAAGCGTCATTTGACGCTGATAGTGCGCCCCGACTGGCCGGGAAAGTCCTTGAACAGCGCATCCGCCAGCCGATCGACGCTTTCGCCGCCGGGTGCCGTCGATTCGGTCTCGGCGCGGCCTTCCCAAACGGTCTGGCCCGTCGCGTAATCGATCAGCTTCACGGACAGTGTTGTGACCGTCGTATCGCGACCGCGATTGCCGCCGACGCCAAAGCTGCCGCCGATACCAAACCCGCCGCCAAAGCCGCCGGTGCCGCCCCCAATGCCGATGGTCACGGGCGAACGACGCACCGTGTTGCGCCGGACGTCCTTCGTCACCTCCGCCTTATAGGTGTACCGCGCGCTGCCCTCGCCCGCAAAACCGATGTCGGCGAGTTTCCGCGACACCGCCGCGTCATAGGTCGATTGTTCCAGACTTTCGGCGGCGACGGCCGGGGCGGCCGGTCCGCGCATGAGCTCGCCGGGCGTGGTGAAACGGGTGACTTGCACCGGTTTTGCCGCGACGGCCGAAGTTGTGACGAGCGCCAGGGCGAGCGCGGCGGTGGTGAGGGGACGGATCATCATAATGCTCCTGTTAGCGTTGCGTGAATGAACAACGTATTGACCGCAATTGCGCTGCATCGACCTTGACTTGGGCAGGGCCGCCGATTAGGCGCGGCGCTTCAAAATTCCAGTCTATCGTCAGAAAAGCCGCACGACATGAAGATTCGTAACTCGCTCAAGTCGCTTAAAGACCGTCACCGGGACAACCGCGTGATTCGCCGTCGCGGGCGCACCTACGTCATCAACAAGACGAATCGCCGCTTTAAGGCGCGCCAGGGCTGATCGAGGCCGGTGGCCGTTACGGCGGTCGTCTTTGATGTCGGGAAGGTGTTGGTCGAGTTCGATCCGCGCTACCTCTATGACAAACTGATTCCGGATACACGCGAGCGCGCAGCGTTCTTGCGCGACGTCGTCACGCCTGCCTGGCACTTTCAGCATGATGCGGGGCGACCGTTTGCCGAAACAAGTGCCGAACTGAGCGCCCAGTTTCCGCAATATCGGGCGTTGATCGAAGCATGGGGTCCGCGCTTCAACGAAACCATCCCGTACCTCATTCCCGGTATGGCGGATTTGGTCGCCGACCTCGCCGCATCTGGTGTGCCCTTGTTCGGAATCACCAATTTCTCGGGCGAATTCTGGCCGCCGTTCGTGGCGCGTGAAGCTGCGCTGTTCGCCCCCTTTCGCGATGTGGTGGTGTCGGGTGATGAGAAACTGACGAAGCCCGGTGCGGCGATCTACCAATTGGCTCGGCGGCGATTCGGCCTGGCAGACGGCGAAGGGCTGTTCGTCGATGAAAAGCTGGAAAATGTGCAGGCTGCAGAATCGAACGGGTTTGTCGGCCACCATTTCGTCGATGCACCGACCTTGCGCATAGATCTGGTTACGCGCGGCATTCTCTAACGCCCGGCGACTTTCAGCTCGTCGCCGGTGAGGCGCACGACATGCAGCACATTCGTCGATCCCGGCGTCCCGAATGGCACGCCTGCCATGATGATGATGCGCTCGCCGCCCACGGCGAGTTGGTGGCGCAACGCCATGCGCTTGGCCTTGGCGACCATTTCCTCGAAATCGCCGACGTCGCGGGTCTGGACGGCGTGCACGCCCCACATGAGCCCCGACCGGCGCGCGGTTTCTGCTTTTGGGGTCAGGACGAGCAATGGCACCGAAGGGCGCTCGCGCGACACGCGCCGCGCCGTCGATCCCGACATCGTGAAGCACACGATCGCTTTCGCCCCGACTGTGATCGCAATTTCGCGCGCGGCATCGGACAGCGCGTCGGCGGTGGTCGGATCGGACTTCGTCTCGGTGAAATGCAGACGCGCGAAATATCCCGGATCGCTTTCGACCGACATCGCGATCCGATCCATCATCGTGACCGATTCGACCGGCCATGCCCCCGCCGCAGATTCGGCCGAAAGCATCACCGCATCGGCACCGTCGTAGATGGCGGTTGCGACATCAGAGACTTCGGCGCGGGTCGGGGAGGGCGATTGGATCATCGATTCGAGCATCTGCGTTGCGACGACAACCGGCTTGCCCATCATCCGGGCGGTCGCAACAATCCGCTTTTGCGCCGGCGGCACGGCTTCGGGCGGCAGTTCGACGCCCAGATCGCCGCGCGCAACCATCACCGCGTCGGCGAGCTCCACCAATTCCTCCAGCCGATCGAGTGCGGCCGGCTTTTCTATCTTGGCGAGCAGCGAAGCCCGCCCGCCGATCAGCTTGCGCGCCTCGGCCAGATCCTCTGGCCGTTGCACGAACGACAGCGCGACCCAATCGACGCCCTGATCGAGGGCAAAGGCCAGGTCGCTGCGGTCTTTTTCGGTCAGCGCGGCCATCGGCACGACGACATCGGGGACGTTCAGCCCCTTGCGGTCGCTCAGCATCCCGCCGACCTCAACGCGCGTCGTCACATGGTCGTCGTCCATATCGGTCACACGCAGCACCAGCTTGCCATCGTCGAGCAGCAACCGCGCACCGACCTCCAGCGCCTCGAAAATCTCCTTGTGCGGCAGGCAAACACGCGTGTGGTCCCCCGCCGTCGGGTCGCGGTCGAGGCGGAAGGTGGCACCGTGCACCAGTTCGACCTTGCCGTCCGTGAAGGTCCCGACGCGCAGTTTCGGTCCCTGAAGATCGGCAAGAATCGTCGTCGGGCGCACCAGCGACCGTTCCAGACCCCGGATCGCCGCGATCACCGGCGCGTGCCCCGCCTGCGTGCCGTGGCTCATGTTGATGCGGAACGCATCGGCCCCGGCGCGGATCAGCTTCTCGATCATCTCCGGGCTGCTGCTGGCGGGCCCGAGCGTAGCGAGAACACGGACCTTGCGGGCACGGGGGGCGAGCGAACGATGCAAAAAATCTCTCCTGACGGATGCCGTAACGTCCGATAGCGTTCAATTGCGACGGGTGAAAGCGAACCGGTTGAGAATAGCAGATCACTCGCCTAGAGCCGCCGCTTCATCACACGAGGACTCCCATGAGCGACATCATCGCCGCCGATCAGTTGCGGCTGTTCATCGAACGCATCGAACGGCTGGAAGAAGAGAAAAAGGGCATCGCCGACGACATTCGCGACGTCTATTCGGAGGCCAAGGGGCAGGGCTACGACACCAAGATCATGCGCGCCATCGTTCGCCTGCGAAAAATGGAAAAGAACGACCGCGACGAGATGGATGCGCTGCTCGACACCTATCGCGCAGCGCTCGGGTTGGCCTAGAAAAACCGCCTGACCCTTTCAAATCGCACGTGCGGGAATTGTCAGGTGCCGCTGTAAAGTTGAGCTAGCGCGCAACCCTGCCTATGGACCTGCGCAACAAACGCATTGCGGGGATTCCATGGCAGGCCATTCCAAGTTCAAGAACATCATGCACCGCAAAGGTGCACAGGATAAAAAGCGTGCGGCATCGTTTTCGAAGCTGAGCCGCGAAATCACGGTGGCGGCGAAGTCGGGCTTGCCCGACCCGGCGATGAACGCGCGTCTGCGCGCTGCTGTGCTGACTGCACGCGCCGGCGGAATGCCCAAGGACAATATCGAACGCGCGATCAACAACGCGTCGAAGGGCGATGGCGCGAATTACGAGGAAATTCGCTACGAAGGCTTCGGGCCTGGCGGCGTCAGCCTGATCATCGAGGCGTTGACCGACAACCGCAATCGCACGGCCACCAACGTCAAGACCGCCGTGTCCAAGAACGGCGGCAATCTGGGCGCGCCCGGTGCGGTCAGCCATGCTTTCGACCGGCTCGGCCTGATCGCCTATCCGGCCAAGGCAGGGGATGCGGACACCGTGTTCGAAGCCGCGCTCGAAGCCGGGGCGGAGGACTGCACCAGCGATGAGGACGGCCACCAAGTGTGGACCAGCGTCGAAACGCTGCACGAAGTGGCCAAGGCGCTGGAAGCGACACTGGGCGAAGGCGAAGGCGCGAAACTCGCCTGGCGCCCGCAGACGATGGTCACCGTCGGGGAGGGCGATGCGGCGACCTTGATGAAGCTGATCGACGCGCTCGACGACGATGACGATGTGCAGACGGTGTGGGGCAACTACGATGTACCCGACGAGGTGATGGAGAAATTGGGCTGATCATCCTCGGCCTCGATCCCGGACTCGGCACGACCGGCTGGGGCGTGATCGCGGCGCAGGGAAACCGGCTGAGCCATCTGGCCAACGGACAGATCAAAACCGACCCGAAAGCCCCGCTGGCCGACCGGCTTGTCGCCATCGAAGCCGCGCTGACCGACCTGCTGATCGAACATGCCCCCGATGGCGCAGCCGTTGAGGAAGTGTTCGTCAACTCCAACGCACAATCGACGCTGAAACTGGCCCATGCGCGCGGGGTGATTCTGCTCTGCGCTGCCAAGCGCGGAATCACCGTCGGCGAATATGCCGCACGGTTGGTGAAGAAGGCGATTGTTGGCACCGGCGCGGCGGAAAAGGCGCAGGTTCACGCAATGGTCGGGCGACTGCTGCCCGGCGTGAAGATCGCGGGTGCCGACGCGGCAGATGCGCTCGCGGTGGCGATCACCCATGCGCATCATCTGGCGTCGGCGCGGCGGATTGCGTAGCACGCACCGATGATCGCCCGTCTCACCGGAATCCTTGCTGAAACTGCGGCCGACCATGCGGTGATCGACGTTGGCGGTGTCGGCTATCTGGTGCAGGCGTCGGCGCGCACGCTGAACGTCCTCGGACCCGTCGGCGGCAGCGTGATGGTGTTCACCGAGATGCAGGTGCGCGAGGATGCGATGACCCTGTTCGCGTTCGGATCGGCGGGCGAGCGCGACTGGTTCCGTCTGTTGACCGGCGTTCAGGGCGTTGGTGGGCGCGTGGCGCTCAGCATCCTGTCAGTGCTCGACAGTGACGAACTCAACCGCGCGATTTCAATGCAGGACAAGGCGATGGTCGCGCGCGCCAATGGCGTCGGGCCCAAACTCGCCGAACGCATCGTCCGCGAACTGAAGGACAAGGTTGGCGGCATTGCCTCGGTTGGCGCTATCGCCCCCGTCGCCGGCGCGGCGCAGGACGCCGTGTCCGCACTCATCAACCTGGGTTTCCGTCCTGTTGAAGCCAGCACCGCGGTGGCCAAGGCCGACGAGGAACTGGGGGCAGGGGCTGGGCTCGACGCGCTGGTCCGGCTCGCCCTTAAGAAAGCATCACGCTAACCGTTGAGGGTCAGACCCGCATCGGCATCAGAACGTATAGCGCTTCGGCCTTGTCGTTCTCGCGAATCAGGGTCGGCGCGGCGGCGTCGGCGAGGTGGACTTCGACCGTGTCACCTTCGACCTGCTGCAGGATGTCGACCAAATATTTGGCATTGAACCCGATTTCGAAGCCTGCCGCGCTGTAATCGCCGGGGACTTCTTCGGCGGCAGTACCGTTCTCGGGGCTGGTCACCGACAGCGTGATCTTGTCGCGGTCGAGCGCCATCTTCACCGCGCGGGTCTTCTCGCTCGCGATGGTTGCGACGCGATCGACGCCCTGCAGAAAGCTCTTGGGATCGATGGTCAGCAGCTTGTCGTTGCCGGTCGGGATGACGCGGTTGTAATCGGGGAACGTGCCGTCGATCAGCTTGCTGGTCAGCACCGCATGGCCGAGCGTGAAGCGAATCTTCGACGCCGACAGCGAGATGGCGACCGAGCCCTCGACCTCGTCGAGCAGCTTGCGCAGCTCGCCGATGCATTTGCGCGGCACGATGATGTCGGGCATCCCCTGCGCACCCTCGGGCCGAGCAATGGTGACGCGGGCCAGACGGTGTCCGTCGGTCGCCGCCGCCTTCAGCACGTCGTCGGCGACGTGCATGAAAATGCCGTTGAGATAGTAGCGCGTTTCCTCGGTCGAGATCGCAAAGCGGGTCTTGTCGATGATCTGGCGCAGCTTGGCCGCGGGCAGCTCGAAACTTGTCGGCAACTCGCCTTCGGCAATGATCGGGAAATCGTCGCGGGGCAGGGTCGGCAGGTTGGATTTATAGCGGCTGGCAGCGATGTGCAGCCGTCCTTCTGCCGCATGGAGCGAAACCTGGCTGCCCTCGGGTAGCTTTCGAACGATCTCGAACAAGGTGTGTGCGGAAACGGTCGTCGTGCCGGGCTGGTCGATCGCGGCTTCGGCCTCATCGACGATCTGAAGGTCCAGGTCGGTTGCCATGAAGCGGATGGTGCCGTTCTCGCCGGCTTCGATCAGGACGTTCGACAGGATCGGAATGGTATTGCGTCGCTCGACTACTGACTGGACATGGCCCAGGCTCTTCAGCAGCGCTGCGCGTTCAATCGTCGCCTTCATTCTATGCGTCCCACCCCGGTGTTCAGGTCGCGCCTGTCATGGCGGCGTTTCTTGCCCCCCGCAAGAGGGAGACGCTATCGGATTACGGCTGTTGCGGCGCGGCTGGCGAGCCGTTCGACGGCGGCGGCATGGATGCCGGGCGCACAAGCCAGCACGCCGAACATTTCGCCTTTGGTCGAATTGAAACGCAGCGTCCGGCCGAGCGCGTCGGTAACGGTGGCCCCGGCCTCTTCCGCAATCACCGCGGCAGCCGCAATGTCCCATTCATGACCCCAGCGCATCGCGGCGAGCAGGTCGGCTTCGCCGCTCGCGACCATCGCCATGCGCAGCGCAATCGAGTTGGGCCGCTCGACCATGACCAGATCGCTGTCGCCTTTCGGCAAGATATCCGCCGGGACGCGCGCCCCGGTCAGGATCGCTCGGTCGCTGGCGCGGATCGGGGCACCGTTCAGCGTTGCGCCTTCGCCTGCCGCCGCCGCCCAATGCTCGTCGCGCGCCGGGGCGTCGAGCACCCCGACGATCGACCGCCCGCCCTCGACCAGGGCGACCGATACCGCCCAGCCGCGCCGTCCGCGCACGAAATCGCGGGTGCCGTCGATGGGATCGACCACCCAAACGCGCGGGACCAGCAAGCGTTCGGCGGAATCGACAGTTTCCTCGGACAGCCAGCCCGCCTCCGGGTCGATCTCGCCCAAGCGCCTGCACAACAATTCATCGAGTTCGAGGTCGAGCTCGCTGACAACTTCACCCGGCACCTTGTCCCAATGCGCGAATTCGCCCCGCCACCGCGCCATAGCAACTTGTCCCGCCTCGCGGGTCGCAGCGGATATTGCAGCGAGGAGCTCTTCAAGCACCGGCGAGCGTCATCCCGTCGATCCGCACGGTGGGCGCGTTGGTGGCGTAGCGGAAGTCGAGATCGTCGGCCGGGATCAGCGCGGCGAACATATCTTTCAGGTTGCCCGCAATCGTGACCTCGGCAACCGGCCCTGCAATCTCGCCGTTGACGATGCGGAATCCCGATGCGCCGCGGCTGTAGTCGCCGGTCAGCCCGTTAACGCCCATGCCGATCAGCTCGGTCACGTAAAACCCGTCTGCAATGTCGGCCATCAATGCAGCAGGAGAGTGGACGCCTGCGGCGAGGTGGACGTTGCTCAGCCCGGCCCCTGGTGCGCCGGATACGCCGCGCCAGGCATGGCCGGTCGGGTCGATCCCCAATTGCTTCGCGGCGGCAACATCGGCGATCCACTGGGTCAGCACACCATTGTCGATGAGTGTCGTCGGCTTGGTCGGCAAGCCTTCGCCGTCGAATGCCCGGCTTCGCATGCCGCGCGCGCGCCACGGGTCGTCGATGATCGAGATGCCGGGGGCAAAGACGGCCTTGCCCAGTTCCTCGATCAGGAAACTCGTCTTGCGCGCGATGGCAGCACCGTTGATCGCACCTGAAAAGTGACCGAGCAGCGACCCAGCAACGCGCGGCGCGAACACCACGGTCATCGGGCCACTTTTCAACCGCTCCGGGTCGAGGCGCGCGACCGCGCGCCGCCCGGCTTCGGTGCCGATGGCGCTCGCGGGGTCGAGATCGCACAGGTGGCGGGTCGAATGGCTGTAATAGTCGCGCTGCATCCGCGCGCCTTCGCCTGCCAGCACGCTGGCGGAGACCGCATGGCTGCTGCCGCCGCGCGTGCCGGTGAAGCCGGTCGAGGTGGCGATGGCGGTCATGCCGGTGCCGTGGCTCGCGCCGCCGCCTTCGCTGTTGGTCACGCCTTCGACGGCGCGGGCGGCGTCTTCCGCTTCCAGCGCGCGCAGGCGCAGCGCTTCGGGTTCGACATCGATGCCGTCATCGCCATCGAAATCGTCGAACGGGCCGTGGGCGAGCCGGTCGGCGGGCGCGAGTGCGGCGAAGGGATCTTCGGGTGCCAGTCGCGCCATTGCGACGGTGCGTTCGACCAGGGCGTCGATCGCGACACGCGACAGGTCGCTGGTCGAGGCGCTGGCGGAGCGGGAACCAACGAACACGCGCAGGCCCAGATCGCCCGATTCGGACCGTTGAATGTCCTCGATCTTTCCCAGCCGTACCGACACTTCGGTCGATCCGCTGGAGACGACGACACTGTCGGCGGCGTCGGCCCCGGCGCGGGTCGCGCGAGCGACGACGTCGGTGGCATAATTCAGGGCTTGTTCGGAAGTCAGCATCAGCTGCGCTTAGGCAGCGCCGTCCAAGAGGTCAAAGCCCGACGACAAGACAGGCCAGCGCGACCAGCAATCCCGCCATCCGATTGCTGCGGAACCGCGTCAGCGCATTCGTCCCGTCGGCCGGATCGAGCGTTGCCACCTGCCAGCCGAAATGCGCCGCAGCGGGCACCAACGCGAACAGTACCAGCGGATCGGGCCGAACCAGCCAAAATGCCGCCGCCCACAGCGCCAGCGCCAGCGCGTAGAAAAATGCGACGCCCTCGCGCACCTTGCTGCCCATCCGGCGAGCCGACGACCGAACGCCGATCAGGGCATCGTCCTCGACATCCTGCAGCGCATAGATCGTGTCGTAGCCGATCACCCAGGCGATGCTCCCCGCGTAGAGCAGCCACAGCGCCGGTTCGACGCGCCCCGTCACCGCCGTCCACCCGACCAGCGCGCCCCAGCTGAACACGATGCCCAGCCACGCCTGCGGCCACCAGGTGATGCGCTTCATGAAGGGGTAGGCGGCAACCGGCGCAAGGCTGGCGACGGCCACGCCTGCAGCCAAGGGGGTCAGCTGGACGAGGACGATCAGGCCGATCAGGCTGAGCATCACCAGCCAGATCCATGCGGCTCGCACACTGACCGCACCGCTCGGCAGCGGGCGGCTGCGTGTTCGCGCGACCGAAGCGTCGAGATCGCGGTCGACGATGTCGTTATACACGCACCCCGCCCCGCGCATCGCCATAGACCCGAGCGCGAACCACAGCAGCAGTGGCCAGTCGCTGTTGACGCCGCCGGGCAACAACACGGCCCAGGCACACGGCCAGTAAAGTAACTGCCACCCGATGGGCCGGTCGAATCGCGCCAGCATCGCGAACGGGCGCAGTATGGCGGGAAGCCACGCGAGGAATCCGCGATGTTCGCTGTCGGGCGTGGCGGTTGCCGTCTCGGTCATGTAGGCACTCATAATGCCCGCTACCCCCGCCTGGCCACCGCAAAGCGCCGTTCGCCTGTTCGTCGAGATGCCGTTGTCGCTTGGCGCAACGCTGACCGTCGACGGCGCACAGGCGCATTACTTGCTCAACGTCATGCGGATGAAGGTCGGCACGGTGTTGAAACTGTTCGATGACGCGACCGGCGAATGGGCGGCTGAAGTCGTCGCCACAGCCAAGCGCGATATCACCTTGTCGATCACGACGCAGCTGCGCCCGCGCGAGCCGGTCCCCGACCTGTGGCTGGGTGCCGCCCCCATCCGTCGCGCGCGGTTCGATTTCCTTGCCGAAAAGGCGTGCGAGCTGGGCGTCGCGCGGTTCACACCGGTGCTGACGCGCCGGGCAGTGGTGGATAAGGTCAAGCCCGACCGCCTTCGTGCGCAGATGATCGAGGCGGCCGAGCAATGTGGGCGGACGGCCCTGCCCGCGCTCGATCCCGAGACGAAACTCGGCGACTGGCTGGCGATGCTGGGCGACCGAACGCTTTTCTTTGCGGATGAGACGGGCGGCGCACCGGCGCGCGAAGCCTTTGCCGCACATCCCGGCCCGGCTGCGATCCTGATCGGTCCCGAAGGAGGCTTCGACGATGCGGAGCGCATGCTGGTGCGCGGCCATGCTCATGCGGTCGCGATCACACTCGGACCCCGCATCCTCCGCGCGGAAACGGCCGCCCTCGCGGCCATTGCCGTGTGGATGGCGGTTGCGAGCTGACGAGCGCCTGCCCGTTGCGTTTTGCCACTGGATAGCCTCGCCAGACAAAGCTAGGGCGATGCCATGAGCACGCGCACAGCCTCCGACGCGAACGACCCTGTCATCGAATCGCGCGCCGACCTGATCGAGGTTTTCGCCAAGGGCGAAAAGCCGAAGGACGCCTGGCGGATCGGTACCGAGCACGAGAAGTTCGTCTATTTCACGAGCGATCACCGCGCGCCGAGTTATGAGGAAAAGGGCGGCATCCATGCGCTGATGATCGGCCTGACCCGCTATGGCTGGGAACCCGTATACGAGGGCGACAATATCATCGCGCTGTCGGGTGCCGACGGCAGCGTGAGCCTCGAGCCCGCCGGTCAGTTCGAACTGTCGGGCGCGCCGCTTGAAAACCTTCACCAGACCTGCGCGGAGACGGGTCGTCACCTGCAACAGGTCAAGGAAGTCGGCGGCATGCTCGGCCTCGGGTTCCTGGGGATGGGGCTGTGGCCGGACAATCGCCGCGACGAGCTGCCGATCATGCCCAAGGGGCGCTACCGCATCATGCTCGACCATATGCCGCGCGTCGGCACGATGGGCCTCGACATGATGATGCGCACCTGCACCATCCAGACCAACCTCGATTATTCGAGCGAGGCCGACATGGTGAAGAAATTCCGCGTCTCGCTCGCGCTGCAGCCACTGGCGACGGCATTGTTCGCCAATTCGCCGTTTCTGGAGGGCAAGCCGAATGGGTTTCTGAGTTATCGCAGCCACATCTGGACCGACACCGATCCGCACCGGACCGGCATGTTGCCCTTCGTGTTCGACGAAGGCTTCGGCTATGAGCGCTACGCCGACTATATGCTCGATGTACCGATGTATTTCGTGTTCCGCGACGGCGGCTACGTCGATGCCGCAGGCCTCGACTTCAAAGATTTCCTGAGAGGAAATCTGAGCGTTCGTCCCGGCGAGAAGCCGACCCAGGATGACTGGACCGACCATCTCTCGACTGCGTTCCCCGAAGTGCGGCTGAAATCGTTCCTGGAAATGCGCGGTGCCGATGGCGGACCGTGGAACACGATCTGCGCGTTGCCGGCGTTCTGGGTCGGGATTCTCTACGATCAGACCGCGCTCGATGCGGCGTGGGATCTCGTCAAAGGCTGGACGATCGAGGAGCAGCAGCAATTGCGCGATGACGTGCCGCGCCTGGCGCTCGATGCGCGCGCACCAGGCGGGCGTTCGCTCCATGAAATTGCCCGCGAAGTGATGAAAATCGCCGATGCGGGACTCAAAGCGCGCGCACGACTGAACGGGGTCGGTGATAGCGAACAGAGCTTCCTCAACCCGCTCCATGAAATCGTCGCCTCGGGCAAAGTCTCCGCCCAGCGGCTGCTCGATAAGTATCATGGCGAATGGGGCGGTGACCTCTCGCGCATCTACGATGAGATGAGTTTCTAGCGCCGCCGCAGTTTGGCAAACCACCCGTTGCGGTCGATCCACGCGGCATAGATCCGGTAATCCTCGTCGGACCGCAGATGCCGTTCCTCGGTCATCGCGCGCCACCAGTAAACGCCGCTGACCACGGCCATAATCGCGGTATTGCGGCCGGCGTCGGCCAGGCTGTTGGTGGTGACCAGAAACGGCAGGGTCGATAGCCACCAAAAGGCGTTTTTCGACACATAGGCCGGATGCCGCATCCAGCTGTAGGGGCCGTGCGTCAGAACGCCGCGATGGGTCAGGTTGGAAAAGCGCAGACCGAACGCCACTGTCGCCCAGGCGTAAACCAGCGTCAGCGCAACGAGCATGGAGCCGTTTATCCACAGCAGCACCGGATAGTTGCGCAGCCAGTAGCTCCATTCGAGCGTGCCGACATGATAGTCGAGCGGCCCGCCGCCGCCCATCAGGACGAAGGGCGGGTAGCAGATCAGCGCGGCGACCCATCCGCTCGCATACGGGGTGGCCGAGCGGATGTGCGCGTCGAGCGGCTTCATCGTCAGGATATAGCCGACCGTCGCCAAGGTCATGTCGATCAGGAACATGACCGAGATCAGGAAATTGGCGAGTGCCACAGGATCTTTCAGCGTCGGAAAGGGGCGCTGGACCGTGTCGAAGAAATTGCCCGGGAAGCCCGACAGCATGAACGCGAGGAAAAACCCCTTCACCGCCCAGCTGCGGAAATGGTCGCCGATCGCGGTTCGCTCGACAGTGCGATCGCCCATCAGCCAGCTGCCGAATGCCCAGCATCCGTCGCACGGGTTCTTCAGCCGCGTGTCGATCCACAGGATATAGGGCACGGACCCGGCGAACAGGAAGGGCGCGGCAACGATGAACGTTTTCATCGCGAACGTGTAATTGCCGACCCAGTAAAAGCGGGCGACGGCGTAGACGACGGCGATAATCGCCCATGTCGCCCACAGTCCGGCAAGCTTGGCGAGACTGATCTCGATCGTGGCCGACAGCGGTTTCGCCGGGGCTGCCCAGTCAATCCCGGTGGTCGGATTGCGGTGGACCCGGTCGACCAGCAGCGACCAGGCGACCATCGGGATGCCGCAGGCGACCACGGCCGTGATCGCCGCAAACGGCCCGTACATCTCGAACCGCCGCGCCACGACCATCCACACTGCGAGGCCGACGAGCCCCGCCACGCCGACCCCGGTTGATACGGCAGAACGCGGGCGGGGATCGGCACTCATCGCCGGTTTCCCTACTGCGTTCCCCGCAATGGTGAAACCGCGCTGCGCGTCCATGCTATTTGCCCTGGGCGCGCCACCGCTTGATGACGCGTGCGACGATCTCTTCCTCGCCGCCGGCATCCTGCCACAGTTCGGAGAACAGCGGATCGGAGGAAGCCGGTCGCTTGTGATCCTCCAGCGAATCGAACGCGACGCGCATCGGAATGGCGACGCCTTCGCCGCAGACGATGCATTCGCGGTTGCGCAGCGCCGGAATGGTGTCGAGGAAGCCGCGCGCACCTTCGGGCATGGCCGCCCGGACGAAGGCCTGATCGCGTTCGTTGTTCAGGCGCATCGCGATGATCGTGCCACACTGCGACAGCACCCCTTCGGCCAGATCGGACGGACGCTGCGTGATCAGACCCAGCGAAACGCCGTATTTGCGGCCCTCCTTGGCGATCCGGCCCAGGATTTTGCCGACACTCGATTTATGCGCGTCGCGCTCGGCAGGGACATAGCGGTGCGCTTCTTCGCAGACGAGCAGGATCGGGCGCTGCGGCTCGTTGCGCGACCAGATTGCGTAATCGAACACCATGCGGGCCAGCACGGCAACGACGACCGACGTGATGTCCGAAGGTACGCCCGAGACGTCGATGATCGAGATCGGCTTGCCGTCGCCCGGCAGGCGGAAAATCCGGCTCAGAAACCCTGCCATCGTGTCGGCGACGAGCATACCCGAGAACATGAAGCTGTAACGGGGGTCCGACTTGATCTCGTCGATCTTGGTCTTCAGCCGCATATAGGGGGCGCTTTCGCCGGCCTTGTCGAGCTTGCCCATTTCGGCGGTGATCTGGTTGGTCAGGTCGCTAAGCAGGTAAGGGATGGGCGAATCGACCGTCAACTTAGAAATGCCTTCGGCGGCGCGGCTACGGCCCTTGGCGAAAAGCAGGCACTTGGCGAGGATGTCGGCATCCATCTGCCGTTCCGACCCGCTGCTGGTCAGGAACACTTCGCAGTGCTCCTCGAAATTCATCAGCCAGTACGGCATCGCGAGATTGGTCACGTCGAACAGCGCGCCATTGGTCTTGAAGGCTGCCGAATATTCGCCGTGGGGATCGATCATCACGATATGACCCTGCGGTGCCAGTTCGCAGATGCGGTGGAGGATCAGCGCGGCGCTCGTCGATTTGCCGGTACCGGTCGATCCCAAAAGCGCGAAATGCTTGCCGAGCATCGCATCGACATACAGGGCGCCCCGAATGTCCTTGGTCGGATAAACCGTGCCGACCTCGATAAAGGCGCGATCGTCGGCGGCATACATTTGGCGCATGTCCTGTCCGCTGACCGGAAATATTTTGCTGCCGGGCGTCGGATAGCGGGTGATGCCGCGGCGGAAATTATAGATTTTGCCGGTCAGACGCTCTTCGTCGCCCTCGCCCAGGAAATCGATGAAACCGATGACGGCGTTCGCTTGCGTCGGATCGACCTTCAGCGAGCGTACATTGGCAATGACCCAGGTCGAACCCAGGCGAATCTTGATCTGGCTGCCGACCTGTCCCGCGTTGGCAAGGCTGGGGTCTTCGGACGACGACTGGCGGCTCATGGCAAGCGAATCGAAACGCACCTGTGACGTCGATCCCGAAATTTCGATGACTTCGCCGATTTCGCTGGTGAACGCGCCCACAGTGCGCCCACTACCCGCGCCGCCCACGTCTGTGGCAAATTCGCCGCTTCGCTGCATGTCCATGCCGATCGTGCCTTATGCTTCTTTCTGGTCGAAACGCGGGCGTAAAGCGCAATGGTAAACAAAACGGTGTCTGTGTCGTGCGCACCTAAATCCGACGGAATAGCGCCCCCGCCGCCCAGCCGAATGCGATCGACAGGAAAACGGCGAAGAGGCCATAGGCAATCGGCGCGTGTTGCGCGAAGTCAGCGATGATGCGTTCGAATCCCTGTTTCCGGACGGCAATGGTGCGCGTTGCTGCGGCAATGACCTTGCCGTCGCGGATCAGGAATGTTTCGGCGGTATAGCGACCGTCGGGCACGCGCGGTGGGATCGACAGGCGTGCACGGTAGAGCACGCCTTTGGTGATCTCGATCGCGCCGGGCTGGGTCACGAACAATCCGCCGCGCGAACGCAGATCGACAAAACCCGTGGCAAAACGGTTTGCGTCGACCGGGTCCGCCCCGCCCGCAGGCGATAAGTGGATGCTCCCCAGGCCGAGCTCGTAGATTGCCGCCGTCCGCTCGTCGATCAATTGGTTGAGCGGTCGTGACGCGGCAATCGCATAAAAGGCAGGCGCGGAGCGAAAGCGGGTCGAGCCCGCGTTCGCCCAGACGACGCCCGCCAGTTTTTTCTTTTCGCGGACCAGGATCGACTGCGGCGGCCCTTTCAGGACGACCGCGACATCGGTGCGTCCGTCGGGAACCCTGCCGCCGGGATACAGGATCGCGCCGAACAGCAACAGTTCGGCCCCGGTGAAGCTGTAGTGAATATCGACCTCGCGCTGCGACACATCGGGGACGAGGACCGGGGTGTCGTCCCGTGCGCCGGTCAGCAACGCCGCCGCTGCGATCAGAAGGGCAATTCGCTTCACAACAGCTGCACGGTGTAGATTTCGTCGGGTCGCCAGGTCAGGCCGATGGCCATGCGAAGCGCGACTGTCAGCACGATCGCAGCAAGCAGCAGGCGCAGGTAATCGGGCTTGAATCGCGCCGCGATCCGCGTGCCGATCTGTGCGCCGATCACGCTGCCGACAAGCAGAAAGAACGCCAAAACGATGTCGACGGCCTTTGTCGTGACAGCGTGGACCATTGTTGTCGCCGCCGTCACGAACAGGATCTGGAAGAGCGAGGTGCCCACCACGACGCGCGTCGCCATGCCGAGAATATAGAGCATGGCCGGCACCATGATGAACCCGCCGCCCACACCCAGCAATACGGTAAGGATGCCGGTCGCAAAGCCGAGGAGCAGCGGCGCGAGCGGAGAAATGTAGAGTCCCGAAGCATAGAAGCGCCAGCGAAAAGGCAGCGCGGCGACGGCAGGATGGTGGCGGCGTTTCTTGGCGGGAAGCGCCGTGCCGGAAATCCTTGCAGCCACGCTGCGAATGGCCTCGCGCGCCATCGGGATACCCACGCCGAACAACAGGACGACATAAAGGATATTGATGACGGTATCGATCTGGCCGAGCTTTTGGAGCAGCCGGAACAGCGCCGATCCTGCGATTGCGCCCATGATGCCGCCCGCCACGAGTACGCCACCCATGGGAATATCCACCCCGCCGCGCCGGTAATGCGCCAGTGCGCCTGACACGCTGGCGCCGGTGACCTGGGTGGTGGCCGAAGCCGCGGCGACCGTCGGGGGAATGCCATAGAAGATCAGCAGCGGCGTCGTCAGGAATCCACCGCCGACCCCGAACATGCCCGACAGCAAGCCGACGCCCCCGCCCAAAAGGACGATTACCAACGCGTTGACCGACAGGTTCGCGACGGGAAGGTAGATATCCATTGACCGTACCAGCCGTAGCGCGACCGGAACGATGTCGAAAGGGCGTGCGGCTAGAAATCCATGCCAAGCGTCAGGGCCGGGCCGGACGCTGGCTGCGCATTGCCGGCAATCCGCTGTCGCCACTCAGCTGAAGCCCGCAAATAGCCGCCTGCAGCCGGCGTCCGGACAATGACCTGCGGCCCGGCATCGACGCGCGCGATCCCGGGCTGTATCCCGCCCCAAACGCCTGCGCCCAGCGCGATTTCCGATTTGCCGTGCCTGACGATACGCCGATCCACACGAACCGCGCCATCGACAAAGCCATCGCGACCCACGATTCCTGCCTGACCATAGGCGTCGAGCCGAAATTGCCGGGGCAATCGGATTCCATCGATGCCGGCCGCAATCGTGGCCGAGAAATCGCTCCGCCCGCCCCGTTCGAGTGCGACGCGCCTTTCCAACAACAACGTCACTGGGCCTCGCCGCAGGGCGAAGCCCGCCGATGCCTCTGCGCCGGAGGAGCGCAGGGGCGCGCTGACCCTTGCCGTTGCGGCAATGCCCTGCGTGATGGGCAGATATGCCCGTGCCCCGATCTGCGCGCCGCCCAGCGTGCCGGCAGGCGCAATGCCAGTGGCTCCATCACGAACGAGTAGCCATGACGATAGCGTCAGCCCGTGCCGTGCACCGGGTCGCGACTGAACCTCGACCCTTGCATCAATGTGGGGCGCAACATCTTCGAACGATGGCTGCGACGTCGGCGCTGACGCGGTGGACTCTGGCGTTCGGTGCGCGACGTGAGACCGGTCAGGTGATCGTCGTGACAGCGCCAAAGCACCTTGCGCGCGGATAACCGCTCTTGGTTTCACCACATCGCTAATGGACGAGTCGGTTTGCCGTGGTGGGGCCAGCCGCGTCGCCCTGCTGTCTGTGGTGATCGCGTGCGCTGCAACTTGCAGTGCTGGCCTTGTCGCGGGGGTTACCGGCGTAAACTCGTAGAGCGCACGTCCGCCCGCCCAACAAAACAGGAGCATGACGATTGCCCGCAGGGGACGGCTTCCCGCAACTGCCGATCCGGTCATCGGGGGGCATCAACGGCAGGAAAAATGTGTGAGGTCTTGTCCCATCGGACGACCCCGTCACGACGCAAGCGAATATAGAGGCCTACCGCGCGCCAAGCCGCGAGGATCGCGATGAAATTGGCAACAATGATACGGGGAACCGAGCGACACCCCTCCCGCCAGCCATAAAGGTGCGTCACGAGGACAGCGCGGAGCAGCAGGCGCCAGATCAAAATCCCACTGCAAACCGACATCATCATTAGTAACGAGCGCGACGGCGGCGAAACTTCGGTTTGCGTTGCCCAACCGAGCATCCAAGTCACCAGTAGAAGAAAGAACGCAACATAGGCGGCGAGCAGCACGAGTGCAGCGAGTACCGACCTGCGGTCGTCAAGGCGCATCCACCGTTCGGCCAGGCCACCATGCCAGCCCAGTCGGTCCCATCCGGCGAGAGCGATGCCGGCGATCCAGCGTGATTTTTGCCTGACTGCGGCCTCGATCGTTCCGGGGAAGTGCGCATGGACGGCAATCGCCGGGCCGTCCGGCCGTTCGGGAAGGCGCACAAAAGCGGCGCGTCCCCCGAGTTGGCCGATCCGCAGGCCCAGTTCGTAATCCTCGGTCAGGCTGTCGGCATCGAATGGCGCGCCGCCCCGAATTTCGGCAACACGGTCGAGCATGTCGCGGGCAAAGGCGCACCCGACCCCGGCCGAGGGCAATCCCGCACCGATCGCCTCGCGCGCGACGATTGTTTTCAGATGGTGGTCGGCAAACTCGTCGAGATAATGCCCGCCGACCCAGCGCGACTTTGGGTGAGGAAGGGGCACGACCGGAATCTGGACGAGGGCAAACCGTTCGATCAGGCTGTCGAACAGTGCACATTCGTTCGGGTGGACCATGTCCTCGGCATCGTGGAGCACGATTGCCTTGAACCGGACAGAGTCCTGATTCTCGTCGACACAGAGTGCCCGCCACATGACATTCAGGTTATCGGCCTTGGTCGTTGGCCCGTCCCTGGGGCCGATAACGAGCCGGACTTTTGGCGAACCCAATGCGCGCACGGCATCCCCGGTCGCCGGATCGTTCGGATATGTACCAACGTATATCCGGCAATCACGGTCGCCGATGGCCGCAAGTGCATGACGCAGCATGGGGCCGATCACGTTCGCCTCCCGCCATGCGGGTATGAAGATGGCGAGGCGACCGGTTGCCTCGGGCAATGCCAGTGTAGCCGCATCGGCACGAGGATGGACGCTATAAACAGTGATCCGCCGCCACAGCGCGCGCAGGCCCCAGATCAGATCGATAGCGATATCGCTGACGCCACCGATCAGGATGATCGTTGCGGCGAACAAGCCCAGTTCCTGACCCACGCCGCGGATGGCGGCAAGCACCTGTTGCAGCACGCATTTCCCCCTGTGCGCTGACCAATGAACCTTTTTTTGCACAATATGCATAGAGCCTGCAACCCGCGCCAAGTGGCACTGGACAGGTGTTCCGGCATGGGCGAACCTAACCCCAAACGAGTCAAACGGGACATATGAGATGCGCAGGTTGTGGGCGATAATCGGCGCGGCTCTGATCGCGGTTCCGCTTGTTGCCATAGGCAATGCCGCGCCGCAGGTTGTGCTGGCAACGCCGGGTTCGGCGGGCAGCAATGGCGGTGCCATTGAGCGGTTCACGATGCGCTTTTCGGAGGCGATGGTGCCGCTGGGCGATCCGCGAGCAACCCCGCCTGCCAAACTCACATGCCCGGTCGGGGCCAACGGGCGCTGGGTCGATACACAGACTTTTGTGTATGATTTCGAAAAGGCGCTGCCGGGTGGGCTGACGTGCAAGGTCGACCTCGTCGATAAGCTCGCGTCGGCGCGGGGTGCGCAGGTCGAAGGCGCGAAAAGCTTTACCATCGACACCGGCGGTCCCTCGGCACGCGGGGTGCTGAGCGGCAATGGTTCGAACATCGAGGAGGAGCAGGTTTTCCTCGTCGCGACTAACGTCGCGCCGACGGCGGCGTCGGTCGGGGCCAACGCCTATTGCGCGGTCGACGGCATCGGCGAGAAAATCGCGGTCGACGTCCTGAAGCCCGAAGTCGCGGCGACGATCCTTGACGGTTTGGGCGAGGATAATTGGCAGCTGCGCAATTTCCTCGAACAGGCCGGACAGCCCCAGAAATTGCCGACCGAAGCAGCCGATAAGGCCAAAATGCTGGCGACGATCGTCCCGGTCAAATGCCGCCGCCCCTTGCCCGCCGGACGCGATGTCGCACTGGTATGGGATGCCGGGATCGCGAGTGCCGACGGACGCACGGCGGGTCGTCTGCAGCGGTTCGACTTTACCGTGCGCAAGGCGTTCGAGGCACGCTGGGAGTGCAGCCGGGTCAATCCGCAGGCAGGATGCAATCCGGTGAGCGATGCGCACGTCCGCTTTGCCGCGCCTATTCCGATGGCACAGGCCAAAGGGATTCGCCTGACCTTTGCCGACGGCACTGTGCGCGAACCAAAGATCGCCGACGACGACCGCAGCGATCCCGAAATCGCCGACCTCGATTTCAAGGGACCGTTTCCGGAGGCACAGGCCGCAACGCTGACCTTGCCCGCCGGGATCAAGGATGCCAGCGGACGCCCGCTCGCCAATGCCGAACGCTTTCCGCTGCAGGTGAAATTCGATCCCGCGCCGCCGCTGGTGAAATTCGCCGCCCCGTTCGGGATTCTGGAAGCGAAAGAGGGCGGTGTCCTCCCCGTCACGGTCCGCGCCGTCGAGCCGCAACTGGCGCAACGCGTTGCCTCGATCGGCGGCAATTCGCTGCGGGTCGACGGCTCCGACGCGCAGGTGGCCGACTGGCTGCGCAAACTCGACAAGGCGAACGAGAATGATTTCCGCGAGGAAGGACCGGAAGATAAAGACGGCAACCGGAAGTCGGTGAATTACACCGGGGCGACCTCGCTGCTGAACGGCGCAGGAACGGCGCTGAAGCTCGGGCTGCCGGGCGCGGGCAAGCAATTCGAAGTGGTCGGCGTGCCACTGGCCAAGCCCGGATTCTATGTCGTCGAACTGGCCTCGCCGATTCTCGGCAAGGCGCTGCTCGGCCGCGATGCGACACGCTATGTCGCGGCGGGCGCGCTCGTTACCAACATGGTCGTGCATTTCAAATGGGGGCGTGAAAGCTCGCTTGCCTGGGTGACGGCGCTCGACAGCGGCAAGGCCGTGGCGGGGGCCGACGTTCGCATCACCGACAGTTGCTCGGGCCAGATGTTGGCGCGCGGCAAGAGCGACGGGCAGGGGCGTTTGCTGGTGACGTCGGGCATCCCCGAACCCGAAACTTATGGCAGTTGCGACGAGAATTCGACCGCCCATCCCCTGATGGTGTCGGCGCGCACAGGCGACGATTTCAGCTTCACGCTCACCGACTGGGGGCAGGGCATCCGCCCCTATGATTTCGACCTGCCCTATGGCTATTCGGCCCGCGACGACATCCTGCACACCGTGTTCGACCGGACGCTGATGAAGCAGGGCGAAACGGTCAACATGAAGCATATCCTGCGCAAGCCCGTGGGCGCAGGGTTCGCGCTGGCGCAGGGGATCGAAGGGACGTTGCGGCTTTCTCACAGGGGCTCTGAAACGCAGTTCGACATGCCGGTGAAGATCGGGGCCGACGGCGTCGGCGAGAGCAGCTGGACCGCCCCCGCATCGGCGCCGATGGGCGATTACGACCTGAACGTTATGGTCGGCGACAAGACGATCAACACCGGTCAGTCGATCCGCGTGGACGAGTATAAGCTGCCCACAATGCGCGCGAGCGTGACGGGGCCGAAAGAGGCGCTCGTGCGGCCCAAGCTGGTACCGCTCGACCTGTTCGTCAGCTATCTGTCGGGGGGCGGCGCGTCGAACCTGCCTGTGGCGCTCCGCACCGCGTTTTCGACGAGCTATGTCGATCCTTCGGGGTGGGACGGCTGGACGTTCGGCGGCGCGGCGTTGAAGGAGGGGACGACCCCGCTCGACGGCGACGGCAATGCGCCCGAAACGCCGATGCCGCTCTCGCAGACGCTGCCGGTGACACTCAATCAGGAAGGGACGGCGCAAACCCAGATCGAGATCGCGCAGGCCATCGATACGACGACCGCCATGACGGTCGAGATGGATTATCTCGATGCCAATGGCGAAACGCTGACGGCGTCGCGCACCCTGCTGCTCAATCCTGCATCGGTAAAGCTGGGCATGAAGACCGACGGCTGGCTGATGCGCGACCGCGATCTGCGCCTGCAGTTCGTGGCCCTCGATGCCGAGAACAAGGTGAAGAAGGGCCAACGGGTTTCCGTCGAGCTCTACACCCGAGAGACGATCACCGCGCGCCGGCGGCTGATCGGCGGCTTCTACGCCTATGACAACCAGTCGAAGGTGACCAAGATCGCGGCGTCATGTTCGGCGACGACCGAC
Source organism: Sphingomonadales bacterium (assembly GCA_038228865.1). Taxonomy (GTDB): domain Bacteria; phylum Pseudomonadota; class Alphaproteobacteria; order Sphingomonadales; family Sphingomonadaceae; genus Sphingomonas_O. The sequence continues at coordinate 37,668 of JBBROX010000015.1, forward strand.
GACAAGGGGCTGGCAAGCTGCAAGCTCGATCCCGGCGTCTCGGGCGAAGTCGTGGCGGTGGCGACCACGACCGATGCCGACGGCAATGTCGCGCGCGCCGTCCGCACCGTATGGCTGGCGGGCGAGGACGACTGGTGGTTCGGCGGCGACAATGGCGACCGGATGGACCTGATCGCCGAGCAGAAAGAGTACAAGTCGGGCGAAACCGCGAAGTTTCAGGTGCGCATGCCGTTCCGTTCGGCAACCGCGCTGGTGACGGTCGAGCGCGAGGGCGTGCTGTCGAGTTTCGTCACCGAATTGTCGGGCAAGGACCCGGTCGTGTCGGTGCCGATGCCGGGTGCCTATGCGCCCGATGTCTATGTGTCTGTGATGGCGGTGCGCGGGCGCATCGGCGGCTGGTCGTTGTGGTGGGCAGAGCTTGCTCGGCGATGGAACCTGCCGTTCTTCAGTCGTGAGGGGGCGGAGCCCACGGCGCTCGTCGATCTCGCCAAGCCCAGCTACCGCATCGGTATCGCCAAGGTGAAGGTCGGCTGGGAAGGACATACCCTCGGCGTCAAGGTGACTGCCGACAAACCGAAATATACGGTGCGCGATACCGCGCAGGTCGATGTCGCCGTGACGCAGCCCGATGGCAAACCGGCCAAGTCCGCCGAGATTGCCTTCGCGGCGGTCGATGAGGCGTTGCTGCAATTGCAGCCCAATGACAGCTGGCAGATCCTCGACGCCATGATGGGCGACCGCACGCTTGATGTGCTGACCTCGACCGCGCAGACGCAGGTCGTCGGCAAGCGCCATTACGGCAAGAAAGCGGTCGAGGCCGGCGGCGGTGGTGGCGATGCCAGTGCGGTCACGCGCGACGATTTCAAACCCGTGCTGCTGTGGAAGGGTCGCGTTACGCTCGATGCCAACGGCCATGCGCGCATCCCCGTGCAGCTGTCCGATGCGCTGTCGTCGTTCAAGATGGTGGCGATCGCGACCTCGGGTCCCAGCCTGTTCGGCACCGGCATGGCCAGCGTGCGCACGTCGCAGGACTTGCAACTCTTCTCCGCATTGCCGCCGCTGGTCCGCACCGGCGACTTCTTCGGCGCGAGTTTCACCCTGCGCAATTCGAGCGACAAGCCGATGCGCGTGACCGCGACGGTGAAGGTCAATCCCGGCATTGCCAATGGCAAGCCGTTGACGGTCGATCTCGCACCGGGAAGCGCCCAGGCCGTGACGTGGAACCTGACCGCGCCGGAGGGACTTTCCAAACTCGACTGGACCGTCGAGGCGAAATCGGCAGACGGCAAGGCCATCGACCGGGTCGCGGTGTCGCAGGAGATCGTGCCGGCGGTGCCGTTCGAAGTCTGGGCGGCAACGCTCGCCCGCGTCGGCACCGGCGGCAACATTCCGATCAGTCCCCCGGCGGGCGCTTTGCCCGGCAGCTATGTCGATGTGAAACTGTCGGACAGCCTCGCGCCGCCGCTTGCCGGGGTGCGCGCCTATATGAGTGCCTATCCCTACAACTGCTTCGAGCAACAGTTGAGCCGTGCGGTTGTCCTCGGCGATACCGCGGCATGGGGGACGCTTGCAGGCGCGATCCCGACCTATCAGGACAGCGACGGCCTGATCCGCTATTTCCCCGGCGAATGGCCGGGGTCGGAGGCGCTGACCGCCTATGCCCTGTCGATGACGGCGGAGGCCGGGTTCGCGATGCCGGATACCGCTAAGGGACGCGCGATCGAGGCATTGAAGGCAGTGATCGAGGGGCGGTTGAAGCGCGATGCCTATGGGCCGGTGGACAACCGGTTGCTCAAGGTCGCGTCGCTCGCGGCGCTGGCCCGCAACGGCGCATCGACCCCGGCGTTGCTCGGGGCCATCGACATTGCGCCGGCGGATATGCCGACCGGCGCCTTGGCCGACTGGATGATCGCCATCGACCGCACGTCCGGCCTGAGGAATGCCGCCGCGCTGCGATCGACCGCCGAAGCGACGTTGCGCAAGCGGCTTGTCTTTGAAGGCACGCGCATCGATCTGACCGACGCCGGCACTGCGCCGTGGTGGATGATGGTCAGCGGCGACGAGATGGTGCTGAAGGCGCTCGGTGCTGTCCTCGGTCGTCCCGGCTGGGACAATGAAGGCCCGAAGATGATGGTCGGTGTCGCGCTGCGCCAGCGGCGCGGCAGCTGGGACACGACGCCCGCCAACGCGTGGGGCACAATCGTCGCCCGGCGCTTTGCGACGCTATACCCGGCAAGTGCGGTAACCGGCACGACGACGGTCAGCCTCGGCGGCGTCAGCCGGACACAGGGGTGGCCGATGGCCGCGACCGCCGCGGCTCTCCGCTTGCCTGCAGTCGCGGGGCCGCTGACGCTGGCGCAATCGGGAGGGGCCGGGCCGTGGGCGAACGTCTCCGTCAGTGCAGCCGTACCGCTGGTCCAGCCGCTTTTCGCCGGATACCGCATGACCAAGACGACCGAGATGGTCAGCCAGAAGGCCAAGGGGCGGCTGACGCGCGGCGATGTGATGAAAGTGACGATCACCGTCGATGCGACCGCCGACCGCAACTGGGTGGTGGTCAGCGACCCGGTACCGCCGGGCGCGACCATCGTCGGCAGTCTGGGCGGGCAATCGTCGATCCTCGGCAATCTGACCGGTGGCGAGGGCATCCAGCCGAGCTATGTCGAGCGTGGACGCGATGCGTGGCGCGGATACTTCCAATGGGTGTCGCGCGGGCGGTTTACGGTCAGCTATGTCGTGCGCCTGAACGGTGTCGGCCGCTTCGGCCTGCCACCGACGCGGGTCGAGGCGATGTATTCGCCCGAGATCCGGGCGGCATTGCCGAACAAGGGGATGGAGGTCGGGCTGTGAAAGCTAATCGGGGACAGTCCCCGATTAGCAGGCGAGTAGCCGGGCATCTCCGGCATCTGCTCAAGTTAATTGGGGGCTGTCCCCGATTAGCACTCCCTGTGATTGCGATTTGCGTAAGTTTCCTCGCTCTGTTCCTTCTCACCCTCCCGCCCCCGCTCCCCACCCCCGCCCGCGTCATCGCCGCATGGCAGCCTTCCGAAGCCTGGCTCTACGACCGCAACGGCACGCTACTCGACAGCGAACGTGTGGCATTCAAGGCGCGGCGGCTAGCGTGGGTGTCGTTGAAGGACATGTCACCTGCCCTGATCGACACGGTCATCGCCAGCGAGGATCGCCGCTTCCGCGATCATGGCGGAGTCGATTTCCTCGCGCTCGGCAGCGCGGTGCGCGCGCGATTGTGGGGCGAGCGGTCGCGTGGGGCCTCGACCATTTCGATGCAGGTTGCCGGGTTCCTGTCGCCCGATCTCGCCCGGCCGGGTGCGCGTGGCTGGCGTGACAAGCTCCGCCAGATGCGGGCGGCCTGGGCGCTTGAGGGCCAATGGTCAAAGGACCAGATCCTGGAGGCCTATTTCAACCTCGCCGGGTTCCGCGGCGAGGCGCAGGGCATCGGCGCGGCGGCGCAGGCGCTGTTCGGCAAGCCGCCGTCCGAACTGACGCGGGCCAATGCGTTGATCGTGGCCGCACTGCTTCCCGATCCGCGCGCCAGCGTGTCGCAAGTGGCTGCCCGCGCGTGTCGCATCGGTGCCCAACCCGATTGTGCGCCCGTTGCAACCGCCACGGCCACGTCGCTCTCTTCCGAACGCGCCCGGGCACTCGATCCGGGCCTTGCGCCGCACCTGGCCGCGCGGCTGCTCGACAAGCCCGGCTTGCGCGTCACGACGACGCTCGATGCCGATATTCAGCGGCTGGCGACGACCGCGCTCAGCCGCCAGTTGCAAGGACTGGGTCCGGGCCGCGCCCGCGATGGCGCCGTCGTCGTGCTGGATAATGCGACTGGCAACGTGCTCGCCTATGTCGGCGGCGTCGGGCTCGGATCGACGGCGGCACAGGTCGATGGCGCAAATGCCTATCGTCAGGCAGGGTCGACACTCAAGCCGTTCCTTTACGGGCAGGTGATCGAAAAGGGTTGGTTGACGCCCGCTTCGATTCTCGACGATTCGCCGGTTCAGCTCGACACCGCATCGGGCCTTTACGTCCCCCAGAATTACGACCGCAGTTTCAAGGGGCCGGTGAGCGTGCGCACGGCGCTGGCGGGGTCGCTCAACGTGCCTGCGGTGCGGACCTTGCTGGTCGGCGGGGTCGAGGCATTCCGGAACCGCTTGTGGGACACCGGCTACAAGGGCCTCGTCGAGGACGGGCAGTATTACGGCTTTTCACTCGCGCTCGGGTCGGCAGAAGTGACGCTGCTCGAACAGGCCAATGCCTATCGCAGCCTCGCCAATGGCGGGCGGTTCGCGCCGCTTCGTCTGCGGGTGTCCGATCCGACGGGAATCGCGCGGCAGGTACTCAGTCCGCAGGCGGCCTGGATCGTCTCGGACATCTTGTCCGATGCGTCTGCGCGCTCGACCACCTTTGGCGTCGACTCTGCGCTGCGTCTGCCGTTCTGGGCCGCCGTGAAAACGGGGACGTCGAAGGCGATGCGCGACAACTGGTGCGTGGGGTTTACCGACCGTTTCACCGTCGCGGTCTGGGTCGGCAATCTGGAAGGCGATTCGATGAAGGCCGTGTCGGGCACCAGTGGCGCGGCACCGGTGTGGCGCGACGTGATGATGGCGCTCAACCGGGGCCGCACGAGCGTTGCGCCGCCGCGCCCCTCGGGCATCGAAGCGCGCCGCGTGACCTTTGCGAGCGCGATCGAGCCGCCACGCACCGACTGGTTCCTGACCGGCACCGGCCAGTCGCAACAGGTCGCTGCCCCTGCTGCCGCGCGCCGTCCGCGCATCGTCAATCCGGTTTCGGGGAGCGTGTTCGCGCTCGACCCCGATATTCCCATTGACCGCCAGCGCATGGGCATCGCGGTAACGGGGGCGGTGGCGGGTCATCGCCTCGTCCTCGACCGCCGCGATCTGGGCGATGCCGATGCGCGACCGCAAGTGCTGGCGGGGCCGGGGATGCACCTTCTCGCGCTGCTCGATCCGGGCGGACGCGTGATCGACCAGGTGCGGTTCACGGTGCGGTAATCGCGCGCTAAGACGGTTCAATGTTGCGTAAACTCTCCCGACGTCCACGCTCCGCGATGCGCGCGTTCCTGCGGTCGGAGTCCGCGGGGGGTATCTTGCTTATGGGCGCAGCGGCGCTCGCGATGCTCATCGCGAATTCGCCGCTGGCCTATACCTATTTCCACGCGCTGCATCTGGAGACCGGTCCGGTCCTGACGCCCAAGCTGGGGCCGATGACCGTACATCTGTGGATCAACGACGGGCTGATGGCGGTGTTCTTCCTGCTCGTCGGCCTCGAAATAAAACGCGAATTTGTCGACGGGCATTTGTCGAGTTGGGCCGACCGGCGCTTGCCCTTCATCGCGGCGGCGGCGGGAATGGCGTTGCCTGCTATCGTGTATCTTGCCGTAACGGGCGGCGCGCCGGGCCTGACGCGCGGGTGGGCGATCCCGGCGGCGACCGACATCGCCTTTGCCCTCGGCCTGCTGGCGATGCTCGGGAAGCGGGCGCCGACGTCGCTCAAACTATTCCTGACGACGGTTGCCATCGTCGATGATGTCGGCGCGGTCGCGATCATCGCGCTGTTCTACACGGCAGCGCTGAACTGGACCGCGCTGGGCCTCGCGTTGCTCGTTCTCGGGGGCATGTTCGGGATGAATCGGGCGGGTGTGAAGCATCCGGCCTGGTATTTCGCGGCCTTTGTACTGCTCTGGTATTTCATGCTGCTGTCCGGTGTCCATGCGACGGTCGCGGGGGTACTAGCGGCGCTGGCCGTGCCGATCGTCAACACGCCCGGCGCGCCCGACGATGAAGGCTCGACATTGCACCGGATGGAGCACGGCCTGCACCCCTGGGTCGCATTCGGCATCGTGCCGCTGTTCGGTTTCGCCAATGCGGGGGTCGCACTGGGCGGCGATGTCGCGCCGTTTGCGCCCCTGCCGCTCGCGATTGCGTTCGGCCTGTTCGCCGGCAAGCAGGCGGGTGTGTTCGGCAGCGTTTGGATCGCGGTCAAACTCAAACTGGCGACCCGCCCCTCGAAGGCAAGCTGGCCGCAGGTCTACGGTGTGTCGTTGCTCTGCGGCATCGGCTTCACCATGAGCCTGTTCATCGGCGGGCTGGCGTTCCCGGACCAGCCGCAGGCGGACGATGTCAAGATCGGTGTGCTGATGGGATCGCTGCTCTCGGCATTGGCGGGTGTGGCCGTGTTGCGGTTTGCTGGCAGCAAGCGTTGAGCGACGGGATCAAGCTGCATCCCGATTGGCTCGCCGCGCTGCGAAGCGAGTTCGAGGCCCCCTATATGACCGCGCTCAAGGCGTTCCTTGTGGCGGAGAAGGCGGCGGGCAAGCACATTTTCCCGCGTGGTGACGAATGGTTTCGCGCGCTCGATCTGACGCCGCCTGGCAAGGTCCGTGTCGTCATCCTCGGGCAGGATCCCTATCACGGGCCGGGTCAGGCGCACGGCCTGTGCTTTTCGGTTCGCCCCGGCGTTCCGCCGCCGCCGTCGCTGGTCAACATCTTCAAGGAACTGGAAAGCGACCTCGGTCTGCCACGCCCGCGTCATGGATTTCTCGAATCATGGGCGCAACAGGGCGTGCTGTTGCTCAACAGCGTCCTGACGGTCGAAATGAGCAAAGCCGCATCGCACCAAGGGCGCGGGTGGGAGAAGTTCACCGATGCGGTGATCCGCCATGTCGCGGCAAAGCCCGAGCCGGTCGTGTTCCTGCTGTGGGGCAATTATGCACAGAAAAAGGCAGCGTTCGTGGACAGCGTCGAGCGCGGCGGGCGGCATCTCGTGCTGAAATCCGTCCACCCCTCGCCTTTGTCGGCGCACGGGGGTTTCTTTGGAAGCCGCCCGTTTTCGCAAGCGAACGTGTTTCTGGAAGCGCGGGGATTGGCACCGATCGACTGGCGACTGCCTGACCCCGCATTATGAATAGCCGGCTTTGATCGACAGGGCGCGCGCAATATCCGCCGAAGCGTGGGCATCTTTACCAAACGTTCACATTTGTGGCGCGATTCTGGACTCCTTGAGAAGGGGCTGGCGATGCGGACATCCAAGGGCAATTTGATTGCCGCTATCGCGCTCGCGGCACTGCTTGCGGGATGCGGTGGTGGTGACACTTCCGGAGGGCAGTCGGCCGCGACGGCGACCCCGACACCCACGCCTGCGCCCACGCCAACGCCAACGCCAACGCCCACCCCAACCCCAACGCCTGCCCCCACGCCTGCGCCTGCCCCGACAACGATCCCGACCGATTGGGCCGGAGGCCGCGCGGCGACGTACACGCTAGCGCCCGATATCGCGTCGTGCCGCGCCGGTGTGATGACCAACACGGCGTTGCAGGACGCGCTGCAGGCCCTCAACACCATTCGCGGGCTGCACGGCCTCCCCGCTGTCACGCTTTCGACGGCAGACCAGCAATCGGCGATGGAAGCTTCGCTGATGATGTCGGCCAATTCGCAGCTCAGCCACACGCCGCCGACGACCTGGAAATGCTACACCGCGCTCGGGGCCGCAGGGGCGGGCAGCAGCGACCTTTACGCCTCATACCCCTCGCCGAATTTGTCGCTGATCAGCAACGACACCATTTTCGCGGGCTGGATGACCGAGATCAACAACCTCGTCGCCAACAGTGTCGGGCACCGGCGCTGGATTCTCGATCCCTTCCTGGGGACGGTCGCCTATGGCCGGGTTGCGGGCCTCTACGATGCGACCAACCGCATCGATTCTGCGGCGCTGAAGGTGTTCAACAACACGGGCAGCGGTGTCGCGTCGGCGAGCGCTATCCCTGACTATGTCGCCTATCCGGTCGGCAATTACCCGGCGCGCTATTTCGATGTGAATGCGCTATATTCGTTCACCGTGGTCACCGACAAGACGACGACCTTCGGTGCCAACGCTTCGGTCGATTTCTCGACGGCGACGATTGCCGTCAAACCGACCGGCGGCACCACCAACCTCACCGTGTCGGCAATCGCCTTCGATAATGACGGATACGGTATCCCCAACAACCTTCAGTGGAAAGTCGCCGGGGTCGCGGCAGGGACCAGCTACGACGTCACGATCACGAACGTGAAAGTACGCGGCGTTTTGCGGAACTACAGCTACAGCTTCAAGATCGTCTGATCGGCAGTTCCGGTCAGAGTTTCTCGGTCAGCTCCGGCACGATCTTGAACAGGTCGCCGACCAGACCGATGTCCGCGACCTGGAAGATCGGGGCGTCCTCGTCCTTGTTGATCGCGATGATCGTCTTGGAGTCTTTCATGCCCGCGAGATGCTGGATCGCGCCGCTGATGCCGACGGCGATATACACTTCCGGGGCGACGATCTTGCCGGTCTGGCCGACCTGATAGTCGTTGGGGACATAGCCTGCGTCCACAGCGGCACGCGATGCGCCCACGCCCGCGCCGAGTTTGTCGGCGAGCGGTTCGATGAGCGCGTGGAAGTTCTCACTGTTCTGCAACGCGCGGCCGCCCGAGACGATGATCTTGGCGCTGGCCAATTCGGGGCGGTCGGATTTCGACAGCTCGGCACCCACGAACGAGGACAGACCTTTGTCCCCGGTCGAGGCAACTGCCTCGATCGTGCCGCTGCCGCCACTGCGCTCGGCTTTCGCGAACGACGTGCCGCGTACGGTGATGACTTTCTTCGCATCGCTCGACTGGACGGTCGCGATGGCATTGCCGGCATAGGTCGGGCGCGTGAACGTGTCGGCGCTTTCGACCGACAGGATTTCGCTGATCTGCATGACGTCGAGCAAGGCTGCGACACGCGGGGCGATGTTCTTGCCGTTGGCGGTGGCGGGCGCGACGAAGGCGTCGTGATGGCCCATCAGTTCGACGATCAGCGGCGCGACGTTTTCGGCAAGCGCATGATCGAACGCGGCATCGTCGGCGACATGGATCTTGCCCACGCCCGCGATTTTGGCAGCGTCGGCAGCAACGCCGTCGATCCCCTTGCCGGCGACAACCAGATGGACTTCGCCCAGCTGCGACGCGGCCGTGATCGCGCTCAGCGTCGCGTCCTTGATGCCCCCGGCATCATATTCGACCCAAACGAGCGTCTTCATGCTGCGACTCCCATGTCCTTGAGTTTGGCGATCAGCGCATCGACGTCGGCGACCTTGATCCCGGCGGAGCGCTTGGGCGGTTCGACGACCTTCAGCGTGGTCAGGCGCTTGGCGACGTCGACGCCGTAATCGGCGGGCGTTTTCTGCGCCATCGGCTTCGACTTGGCCTTCATGATGTTGGGCAGCGAGGCATAGCGCGGCTCGTTGAGACGCAGGTCGGTCGTGACGATCGCGGGCGTTTGAAGCTTGACCGTCTCGAGCCCGCCGTCGACTTCGCGGGTCACGGTAACGCTGTCGCCCTCGACGGTGACAGCGCTGGCGAACGTTCCTTGCGGACGGCCTAGCAATGCCGCCAGCATCTGGCCGGTCTGGTTCGAATCATCGTCGATCGCCTGCTTGCCGAGGATGACGAGGCCGGGCTGTTCCTCGGCCACGACGGCGGCGAGCAGCTTGGCGACCCCAAGCGGCTCGACTTCGGTTTCGCTGACGATCAGGATCGCGCGGTCGGCGCCCATGGCGAGCGCGGTGCGCAGCGTTTCCTGGCTCTTCTGTTCGCCGATGCTGACCGCGATGATTTCGGTCGCCACGCCCTTTTCCTTCAGGCGAATGGCTTCCTCGACCGCGATTTCGTCGAACGGGTTCATGCTCATCTTGACGTTCGCAAGGTCGACACCGGTGCCGTCCGCTTTCACGCGGGGCTTCACATTGTAATCGATGACCCGCTTGACGGGGACGAGGATCTTCACGGCCGCTCTCCTGAGAATCGCTTTACGTTAACGTCAACTATGGCGCATGTGGGCAAAGCGCGCCGAAATATCAAGCCTCTTTGCCTTAACGCGCCCGCTACGCGGCCTTGCGCACTTCCGCGACAATCTTCTTCGCCGCGTCGCCCAGGTCGTTCGCGGCCACGATCGGCAGGCCTGAATTGGCGAGAATGTCCTTGCCCTGCTGCACGTTGGTGCCTTCCAGTCGCACCACCAGCGGGACCGACAAATTCACTTCCTTTGCCGCAGCGACGATTCCGTCGGCGATAATATCGCACTTCATGATCCCGCCGAAGATGTTGACGAGAATGCCCTTCACCGCCGGGTCCTGAAGGATGATCTTGAACGCCGCCGTCACCTTTTCGGTCGAGGCACCGCCGCCGACATCGAGGAAGTTCGCGGGAAATTCGCCGTTGAGCTTGATGATGTCCATCGTTGCCATGGCAAGGCCCGCGCCATTGACCATGCAGCCGATGTTCCCGTCGAGTTTGATATAGGCAAGGTCGTATTTCGATGCCTCGATCTCGGCGGGGTCTTCCTCGGTCAGGTCGCGCAGCTCGGCCAGATCCTTGTGGCGGAACATGGCATTGCCGTCGAACGCAACCTTGGCATCGAGCACCAACAGTTTCCCGTCATCCGTGACGGCAAGCGGATTGATTTCGATCTGTTCGGCATCGGTGCCGAGGAAAGCATCATACAGCTTCGACGCGACATTCGCTGCCTGCTTGGCAAGGTCGCCGCTCAGGCCGAGCGCTGCCGCAACGGCGCGTCCATGATGCGGCATGAAACCGGTCGCGGGGTCGATGTCGAGCGTCTCTATCTTTTCGGGCGTGTCGTGCGCGACCGCTTCGATGTCCATGCCGCCTTCGGTCGAGACGACCATGCCGATCCGGCCCGAAGCGCGGTTAACGAGGAGCGCGAGGTAGAATTCCTTGGCGATGTCGACACCGTCGGTGACATACAGCCGGTTGACCTGCTTGCCCGCATCGCCCGTCTGGATCGTGACCAGCGTGTTGCCGAGCATGTCGGTTGCCGCTGCGCGCACTTCGTCGGCGGTTTTTGCCAGCCGCACACCGCCCTTGGCATCGGGGCCCAACTCCTTGAACTTGCCCTTGCCGCGCCCGCCGGCGTGGATCTGTGCCTTTACGACATAGAGCGGTCCGGGGAGCTTGGCCGATGCGGCAACGGCTTCTTCGACCGACATCGCGGCGTAGCCGACGGGGACGGGGACGCCGAATTTGGCCAGCAGTTCCTTGGCCTGATATTCATGGATGTTCACGGGGGACATGCTCCGGTTGGCAGAGATGCCAAGGCCTAAAGCATGAGTCGCCGCGTTTTGCCAACCGTTAAGACGCGATCGCGCACCCAAGCCCCGCTGTTGTGACGACTGTCACAATTTCGGGATCGCCCAGCGCCCTGGTGCGGCGCAGCAGTTCGCCGATCGACAATTGGCCGATCTGGGACTTCGACAGGCCCGACAGTCGCGACAGTTTCTGCAACTGGCCGATCGACAATCGGTCGACCATCCGTTGGGCCATGCACGACGCCACCGGGCGCGGCAGTCCCGCATCGATGAGTGCGGTGCGCACACGTGTTTCGGGCGTCGCACAGGCAGAGAGCGCGAGAAGGGGGAGGACAGCAAGGATCTGGCGCATTCTTCTTAACTCCGTTCGGCCTGAGCTTGTTGAAGGATGGCCCTTTCTCTGCGCTGAACAAAAGATCAAGGACAAGGCTTCGACAAGCTCAATGCGAATGGATATGAGGAGGAATGTCTATCGCCGTCGGTATCCTGATCTTCATTCTCACCATCCTCGCCATGGAGGTGGTCGCCTATGTGGCGCACCGCTGGGTCATGCACGGATTCGGCTGGTTCCTGCACGAGAGTCACCACCGCCCGCGCGCTGGCAACTGGGAACTAAACGATCTCTACGCCGTGATTTTTGCGACTCCCTCAATCTGGCTGCTGTGGGGTGGGGTGCAACTCGGCTGGCCGACGTGGACCGCGTGGGTGGGTGCCGGGATCGCTGGATACGGCGCGATCTATTTCGGTTTCCACGATCTGATCGTACACAAGCGGCTGAACCACCGCTACATCCCCAAATCCGATTACATGAAGCGCATCATCCAGGCCCACCGCCTTCACCACGTTGTCGAAACGAAGCAAGGAACGGTCAGCTTCGGCTTCCTATGGGCGCCCAAGCCCGAGGATCTGAAGGCCGAACTGAAGCGGCGGGGGCATGAGGGCGTGCGTGCGCCGGTCGGGACGTTCGGCCCCGCCACCGAATAGCCTCAGCTCTTGCCGTCCTCGCGGAGCTTCAGCACGGCATTGAGCAAGGGCGTCTGCGCCTTTTCGAACTGACCCGGTGTCATGCCGATGAAATGGCGGAACTCGCGGTTGAGGTGTGACTGGTCGGAAAAGCGCAAAGCCGCGCGTTCCTCATCGTCGGGATGGCTGATCCCACGGACGGCGGCGGCCATGTCGAGAAAGCGGCTGCGGCGCAGAATGACTTTCGGGGTGAGGCCGAAGGTCGCACGACAACGGCGCTCCAGCGCGCTGCCCGACAGGCCGACCCGCTCGGCGGCATCGGCGACGCGCATCGTACTGTCGTCGCGCGCAATATCTTCGAAAATCGCCATCGCCGGGTCGGTCGCATAGCTGCCGACAATGGCCAGCCGGGCGCGTACGACCGTTTCGATTGCGGCGACGATCTGCTGGTCATCGGTCGCGGCACTCACGCCCTCGAACAGGGCGTCTGCCGACGTGCCCCACAAATCGCCCAACGGGAACATGCCGTCGGCGATGTCGCGTGCCCGTTTCTCGAACAACGCATGCCAGCCACTCGGCCGGACTGCGACACCCACGACGGCAAACGATCCCGCAACCCGCACGCCGAAGCTCCGCGCGTTCGGCCCGAACAACAGAGTCGGCCCGTCGCTGCGCCATTCGCTATCGATTCCGAATTTCGCCGACCAGCCCCCCTCCAACAAGACACGGATCATCGCACTTTCGGAAACGAGGCGATCGACAAGCACGAAATCGGCTGGCAACGGCGCCCGAAAGACGAAGAACTGGCGCACGAACGGGATCAGGTCCGCTGGCGGCGCATAGTTGGTCGACCGTAACATTGCGCGGCCCGTCCCCCTGGATTTGCAGCGGTATCAAGCATTTGCCTGTGTGCGGGACAAATGCAAGCAACGTGACATCGCGTTGTCATAATGCTTGGGTTTTGGCGCCTGCGTCACTATAGACTCGTTATGGAAACGACCCCCGAAAACAGCGGCGATACGCCGCGCGACAATACCCCCAACGCAAATGATTACGGCGCCGACCAGATCAAGGTGCTGAAGGGGCTGGACGCTGTCCGCAAGCGCCCCGGCATGTACATCGGCGATACCGACGACGGGTCGGGCCTGCACCACATGGTGTTCGAGGTCAGCGATAATGCCATCGACGAAGCACTTGCGGGACATTGCGACCGCATCCTGATCCAGTTGAACCCTGACGGGTCGGTGTCGGTCGAGGATAACGGCCGCGGCATCCCCACCGGCATTCACAGCGAAGAGGGCGTGTCGGCCGCCGAAGTGATCATGACCCAGCTCCACGCGGGTGGTAAGTTCGAGAACACGTCGGACGAGAACGCCTATAAGGTTTCGGGCGGGCTGCACGGCGTCGGCGTGTCGGTGGTCAACGCGCTGAGCGAATGGCTCGACCTGACGATCTGGCGCGATGGCGAGGAGCACTACATGCGTTTTGCCTATGGCGACGCCGTTGCGCCCTTGAAGGTCGTCGGCCCTGCGCCGGAGGGAAAGAAGGGAACCAAAGTCACCTTCTTCCCGAGCCCTGCGACCTTCAAGATCACCGAATTCGATTTCGAGAAGCTCGAGCATCGTTATCGCGAGCTGGCGTTTCTGAACTCGGGCGTGCGCATCTTCCTTGCCGACGCGCGCCATGCCGAACGGGTGGAGCATGAGCTGTATTACGAAGGCGGGATCGCCGCGTTCGTGAAATACCTCGACCGCGCGAAAGTGGCGCTGTTTCCCGAACCGATTTCGGTGACCGGGCAGCGCGACGACATCGGGATCGACGTCGCACTCGAATGGAACGACTCATATTATGAGAACGTCCTCGCTTTCACCAACAACATCCCGCAGCGCGACGGCGGTACGCACATGGCGGCATTCCGGGCGGCGCTGACCCGCACGCTGAACAACTATGCCGAGAAATCGGGGTTGATGAAGAAGGAAAGGGTCACGCTGACCGGCGAAGACATGCGCGAGGGGCTGACCGCCATCGTGTCGGTCAAATTGCCCGACCCGAAATTCTCGTCGCAGACCAAGGACAAGCTGGTTTCCTCCGAAGTCCGCCAGCCGCTCGAAAGCCTGATGTCGGACAAGATGGCCGAATGGCTGGAGGAAAACCCGGCGAATGCGCGCGCGATCATCCAGAAAGTGATCGACGCCGCTGCTGCACGCGAAGCCGCGAAGAAAGCGCGCGAGGCCAGCCGCAAGTCGGTGCTCGGCATCGCCTCGCTCCCGGGCAAGCTTGCCGATTGTCAGGAGAAAGATCCGGCCAAGTCCGAACTGTTCCTGGTCGAAGGCGATTCCGCCGGCGGCTCGGCCAAACAGGGCCGCGACCGCCATTTCCAGGCAATCCTGCCGCTGCGTGGCAAAATCCTGAACGTCGAGCGCGCGCGTTTCGACCGGATGATCTCGAGCAAGGAAATCGGCACGCTGATCCAGGCGATGGGCACCGGCATTCTCGACGACTTCAATATAGACAAACTTCGTTATCATAAGATCATCATCATGACGGACGCCGATGTCGACGGCTCGCACATCCGCACGTTGTTGCTGACGTTCTTCTACCGCCACATGCGCGCGATCATCGATGCCGGGCATCTCTTCATTGCCCAGCCGCCGCTGTACAAGGCTGCGCGCGGGCGCAGCGAAGTCTATCTGAAGGACGATGCCGCGCTCGACGACTATCTGGTCGAGGCCGGCGTTGCCGTGTCGCGGCTGGAAGGGCCGCAGGGCGCCCGCGCCGGTGCCGATCTGCGCACGCTCGTCGATCATGCCCGCCGGATGCGCAGCCTCATGCGCTATGTCCCGCGCCGCTACGATCCCGCGATTGTCGAGGGGCTGGCGCTGATGGGTGCGCTCGATCCGGCGCTGCGCGACGACCAGCGCGCGAATGCGCTTAACCTCGCGGCCGAATGGCTCAACCGCGCCGATCTCGAGGCGAAATGGTCCGCGACAATCGGGGCCGACGGCGATTACGTCCTGCGCCGCCTGTGGCGCGGGGTGACCGACCACAATGTCATCGATGCGGCATTCCTGATGAGCCAGGAGGCGCGTCGTTTGCATACCCTCGTCGCTGAACAATCGGATAGCTATGCACAAGTCGCGCGGCTGGTGACGATTGCCAAATCGGCAGCGGCGCAGGCCGATGCCGTCGAAGAAGAGGTTGGGGAGGATGACGAAGCCGTCGCGATCATCGATACCAAGGGCGCGCTGATCTCGCGACCGTCCGACCTGCTCGAGGCGATCCTGACCGTCGGGCGCAAGGGCATGAAGTTCCAGCGCTACAAGGGTCTCGGCGAGATGAACGCCGAACAGCTGTGGGAAACGACTCTCGACCCCGAAGCCCGATCGATGCTCCGCGTCGAAGTGTCGCAGGCCGACATGGCCGATGAGATTTTCACGCGCCTGATGGGCGATGTGGTCGAGCCGCGGCGCGATTTCATTCAGGAGAATGCGCTGAATGTGGCGAATCTGGATGTGTGATCGGTAGGGGGTCGTGTCCACCAACCCCCTCACCACCCCGTCCCACCAGCCTGAGGACATCGACGCCGCGTTGCGTCCGAAAACGCTCGACGAGTTTGTCGGGCAGAAGGCGGCGCGCGATAACTTGCGCGTGTTCATTCAAGCGGCGAAATCGCGCGGGGATGCGCTCGACCATGTGCTGTTCTTCGGGCCGCCGGGGCTGGGCAAGACGACATTGGCGCAGATCATTGCGCGCGAACTGGGCGTGGGGTTCCGCGCGACGTCCGGGCCGGTCATCGCCAAGTCGGGCGATCTTGCCGCGCTGCTGACGAACTTGGAGGACGGTGACGTCCTGTTCATCGACGAAATTCACCGGCTCGCGCCCGCGGTCGAGGAAATTCTCTATCCGGCGATGGAGGACCGTGCGCTCGACATCATGATCGGGGAGGGGCCGTCGGCGCGGTCGGTGCGGATCGATCTGCCGAAGTTCACGCTGGTCGGCGCGACGACCCGGCAGGGATTGCTGACGACGCCGCTGCGCGACCGGTTCGGCATTCCGGTGCGGCTGAACTTCTATTCGGTCGATGAGCTCGAACGGGTGGTGACGCGCGCCGCGACTTTGCTCGACCTCCATATCGCACCCGATGGCGCGGCCGAGGTGGCCAAGCGGTCGCGCGGGACACCGCGGATCGCCGGTCGCCTGCTGCGCCGCGTCCGCGATTTCGCCAATGTCGCGGGCGACACGACGGTCACGCGCGCGGTTGCCGATGCGGCGCTGACCCGGCTGGAGGTTGATGCAATGGGCCTCGACGCGATGGACCGGCGCTACCTCCACATGATCGCGGACATCTACAAGGGCGGACCGGTCGGCGTGGAAACACTCGCCGCAGGGCTGAGCGAACCGCGCGACACCATCGAGGAAGTGATCGAGCCCTATCTGATCCAGCTTGGCCTCGTCGCCCGTACCGCACGCGGGCGGTGTCTGAATGCGGGGGGATGGAAGCATCTGGGCCTGAATCCGCCTGCGGGGTCGCAAGACGGATTGTTCGAGTAACGCCGAGAGGGATTCCCTCGCTGACTCCCACCGGCTACAGCCCGCCTTATGGTTAACCCCGAACCCGCGACCGGAGTCATGGACGGTGCCGTCCACCGTTTCCCGTTGCGCGTCTATTTCGAGGATACCGACCTGTCGGGCGTGGTCTATCACGCCAACTATCTGCGCTTCATGGAGCGCGCACGGTCGGACATGTTGAGCGTAGTCGGCATCGACCAGCGCGCGGCGTTCGACAGCGGCGAGGGCGTCTACGCGGTCGCCGATCTCAGCATCAAATACCGTCGGCCCGCACGGTTGGATGATGCCCTGACCGTCGTCAGCCACTGCATCGCCGTCGGTGCGGCGACGGCAACCATTCATCAAGCCGTCATGCGCGGCGAGGAATTATTGACCGAAGCAACCGTCACTGCCGCGTTCCTGACGCGGGAAGGGCGACCACGACGGCAACCGAAACCCTGGGTCGAGGCTTTCGAAAAGCTGCTGCCGACAAAAGAGTGAGTGCGTAAATGAACGAAATGCTGTCCCTGTCGACCGACCCCACGACGATGTCGCCCGTCGCGCTGTTCCTGCAGGCCGACCTGATCGTGAAGGGCGTAATGGTCTTGCTCCTGCTCGCCAGTGTCTGGACCTGGGCAATCATCGTCGCCTCGCTGTTGCGGATCGGCGGAGCGGCCAAGGGCTCGGAGGCATTCGAGCGCGCCTTCTGGCAGGCCGAGGATGTCGACGCGTTCGCCCGCGAACACCGCGAGAGCGACGTGCCGAGCGCCAGAGTCTTCGGCGCGGGGCTGGCCGAATGGCGGCAATCGACCAAGGGACGGGTCGGCAAGATCGACCGCGAAGGGACGCGGGCACGCCTCTCGACGGCACTCGGCGCTGCAGTTGCGGCCGAGGTCGACAAGCTCGCCGAGCGACTGAACTGGCTAGCGACGATCGGGTCGGTCGCGCCGTTCGTCGGGCTGTTCGGCACGGTGTGGGGCATCATGCGCAGCTTTACCGGGATTGCGGCCGCGCAGAATACCTCGCTGGCGGTGGTCGCCCCTGGCATCGCCGAGGCGCTGTTCGCGACGGCGCTTGGCCTGTTCGCGGCGATCCCGGCGGTCATTGCCTATAACCGTTTCTCGCACCGGCTGAACCGCATTGAGGCCCGGCTGGGACGCTTTGCGGACGGATTCCACGCCACACTCAGTCGTGAGCTCGACGTCCTGTGATCCAGTTGCCGTCCAGCCGGTCACGAACGCGCCGCGCACCAATGGCGGAGATCAACGTGACGCCGATGGTCGACGTCATGCTGGTGCTGCTCATCATCTTCATGGTCACCGCGCCGTTGTTGGTCGCGGGCGTTCCGGTGAATCTGCCCGATGCGCGGTCGAAGGCGCTCGATCAGGATGCGAAGCCGGTGCAATTGTCGATCGATGCCAGCGGCAAGATTTTCGTCAACGACGCAGAGGTTGCGCGGACGGCCCTGCCCGACGAGCTCACCCGGATCGCCGCGCGCCAAGTGGGCGGTCAGCCACCGCAGATATTTCTCCGCGCCGACCGCGGCCTCGATTACGGGCGCGTCATGGGCGTGATGGGCGAACTTAGCCGCGCGGGTCTGACACGGGTGGCACTTGTCACGGTGGACGATGCAGCGCGCTGAGCAAGCCGGCCTTGGCATCGCGATTGCGGGCCATGTGGTCCTGTTCGGCGCGCTTTCGCTCGGGCTGATCTCGGCACCCAAGCCGGTGCCGCCGCTGACCCAGCCCGTCGATATCCAGATCGTCGACAAGGTCGGGATGACGGATACGGCGCCCAACCCCTCGACTATCGAGCCCGCCGGCAGCGTTGCCCCCGAAGTCGGCCCCCCGGTCGAGTTGCCACTGCCCGAGCCGGTCGCGCGGTCGCTGCCCAAGACGGCACCAGCACCGACACCGCCGAAACCGGCACCAAAGGTCGCCACCCCCGCGCCGAAGCCTGCGGCAAAGCCTGTACCCACGCCGCCGCGCGGTTCGCGGTTAGGCAGCGATTTTCTCAGAGGCATCACCGACCGACAGACTACGAGCACCGCGCAGACTCCGCGCGCTGCAGTCGGAGGCGCGGAAATGGCAAGCCTCGTCAGCGCGATCCGCCGCCAAGTCCAGCCGTGTGCGGACCGTATCAACAGTCCCGGGCCCGACGCAAACAAGATCACGACCAAGCTCAACATCAGGCTCAATCCGAGCGGCACTCTAATCGCTCCACCGGCTGTCGTCAGCCAGACCGGGGTCGATGGCGATAACTCCCGCTATGCCAAGCGCGTGGGCGAACTCGCGGCGTCTGCCTTTGTTCAGTGCGCCCCGTTCGAGCTTCCCCCCGCAATGTACGAGGGGTGGAAGAACATCAATTTGAACTATAAGCTCCCCGATTGAGGGGCAAAGAAGAGGATTGCTTGTGCCCCTGCGGAAAACTTTCGTTAATGCCATGATCGCGTCGGTGGTAGCGTCGACGGCCATGCCCGTGCTTGCGCAGGGAAGCGCACCGATTGAAGTCGATGTGACCGGCGGCATGACAACTGCGCTCGTCATAGCTGTTCCGGTCATGCCAACGCCGAGCGTTGCGGCGACCGCTGCGGGCTCCACCGATACGCTCGGCCGCCAAGTGGCGGAGGTCGTTGCCTCAGACTTGCGCGGGTCTGGGCTGTTCAAGCCGCAAGGGCCAGCTGGCGTGCCCGGCATCGCTTTTCCTGAAGTTACTGCACCGCAGTTTGACCGCTGGTCGGGAGCGGGGGCTGCCGCACTGGTGCAAGGCTATGTGAGGGCCAACGCTGACGGCGGCATTACCGTCGGCTGCTATCTCTACGACGTCGGCTTGCGTACCGAACTGACCCGTGCAGGCTACGTCGTCCAGCCGTCCGACTGGCGGCGCGCCGCGCACAAATGCGCCGATGCGATCTACGCGCGCCTGTCGGGCGAAAGCCCGTTCTTCGACAGCCGCGTCGCCTACATCGCAGAGACCGGCCCGAAGGAAAACCGCGTCAAGCGGCTCGCCATCATGGATTCGGACGGGGCCAATCACCGCTTCCTGACCAATGGCCAGAACATTGTCCTGACGCCGCGTTTCTCGCCCGATTACAAGTCGATCGTCTATCTGAGCTACGCCAACAATCGGCCGCGCATCTACATCTACAGTCTCGGCAGCGGGCAGCAGCGACTGGTGACCGAAGGCGGGGCGGCCGCCTTCGCGCCGCGCTGGTCGCCCGACGGCAAGACGATCCTCTATTCGATGAGCCAGGCCGGCAACACCGACATCTTTGCCGTACCGGCGACGGGTGGCACGCCGCGCCGCCTGACCAACGCACCCGGCATCAATGTCGGGGGCAGCTTCTCGCCCGACGGGACGAAGATCGTGTTCGAAAGCGACCGGTCGGGGACGCAGCAGCTTTATTTGATGAACGCCGACGGTTCGAACCAGCAGCGGATCAGTTTCGGTGGCGGGCGCTATGCGACGCCCGAATGGAGCCCGCGAGGTGACCTGATCGCCTTCACAAAAATCACCGGTAATTTCCGGATCGGCGTGATCACGCCCGGCGGGCAGGGCGAGCGCGTGCTGACCAACAGCTGGCAGGACGAGGCGCCGACCTGGTCGCCCAACGGCCGCGTGATCCAGTTCTTCCGCACGACGCAGGGGCGCGGCGGCAAGTCCTCGCTGTGGCAGGTCGATCTGACGGGCGTGAACGAACGTCGTCTGCCCACGCCGGTCGATGGCTCCGATCCGACCTGGGGACCGTTATTGCCCTGAGTCCGTTTCGGGGGAAGAATGGTAACCATGAGTAAGGAGATTCGACGATGACTGCTTTTGCCTTTGGCCGCCCCGCTACGCTGCTGCTTGCCGCATCGCTGATCGCGATTGCGGGCTGCGCGAAAAAGCCGCCGAAGGAGCTGCCACCCGCACCGGTCGACTCGTCTGGTCCGGTCCAGCCGGTGACGCCTGTCAACACCGCGCCCGCCCCCGGCAGTCAGGAAGACTTTGTCGCCAGCGTCGCTGCCGACCGCATCTTCTTCGATACCGACAAGTCGGACGTCGATGCACAGGACCAGGCGACGCTTCAGTCGCAGGCAACATGGCTTGCCAAATACCCGGCCAAGCGCGTCACGATCGAGGGTCATGCCGACGAACGAGGGACGCGCGAATACAATCTCGCGCTCGGCGAGCGGCGGGCCAATTCGACGAAAAACGCCTTGTCCGCATTAGGCGTCGATGCGTCGCGGATCACGACCATCAGCTATGGCAAGGAACGCCCCGATGCGACGGGATCCGACGAAGAGGCCTATGCGAAGAACCGTCGCGCGGTGACCGTGACGATCCAGTAAGGTGCGGTCCTCGCGATCGTCGGCGTCGGTCTGCTGATTCTGTCGGAAACGATGCAAGCGTCTGCCTGACGCTCCTGCCCCTCCCGATCTATCGCAGAGCCTCATCCAGCAGCCGCGCCAGTCGCATCCCGCCGCGTTCGAGCTGGAGGCGCAGGACCGGAACCAGCGCGCCGATCTTCGCTTCGTCGAGTGTCGTGTGCTTTTCCTTCGGGCCGCACGGGTCGCCCGTGGGAGAGGCCGAGGCATAGACGGCGTCGCGGGCGATGCCCCAGCTTTCGCGGCTCCAGTCCTCGACATTGCCCGCCGCCATATCGGGGCGGACTTCGCCGATCAGACCTTTTGCGCCGCCCGGCGGGGTCGAGATCGCGCGTTCGGCCAGATAGCCGTCCCACACCGCGTGGATGTTGAGCTTCGATCCCGCAAAAATGCCGTAGGCTGCCTTCAGGTCGTTGCCGCCGCGATCCCCCCGGTCGCCCGCGTGCAGCGGCATGTGCAGATCGCCGACGAAATGGAACAGAAACGCCAGTGCCATCAGGCGTTCGCGCGGCGGCAGGGTCTTGTCGGCCAGCAGCTTTGCATTGCGCGTCACTTGCGCCGACACGCAATTGCCGTCCGCGCAGGCGGTCTTCAGCTCGAACGGCTTGCAGACATCGACGTTCTGGTAATGCCACGAATAGGCGTAGCTGAACCGGTCCTTCAGGGACTTAATACAGTCGGGCCAATAGGCGAGGCCTTCCATCGTATCGACCTTGCACGTGGGAGTATCGAGCAGCGCACCTTGGCGCATCATCGCGTGGATTTTCGCGCGAGTGGCGGGCTTGACCTCAGCGAGCGCGATCTTGCCGACTGTCTCGTGCCCGTATTCCCACCAGGCGAGTGCCGGGGCAGGGAGCAGCAGGAGCAGAAAGGCCATCGGGGCCATTAACAGGCGATACATGCAGGCCGGCCTATTGATTGCTACGTCGCCGGGGTCATATCCGCGACGTGCGCGCCCCCGCAACCGGGGGCTGGAGATAATGACGTGAAGACCGTGAAGTTCCTGGTTCTGGGTGCGATGATTGCGGCGACTTCGGTCGCGGCGCAAGCGGCCGATCGTCGCCTGACGGTGGTCAACGCCACATCGCACACGATGACGCGCCTCTATGCCTCGCCCGCGCAGGGAACGCCGGTCGACGAGGATATGCTGGGCGACACCATTCTGAAACCCGGCCAATCGGCGCAGCTCGTGATCGGTGGGGGCGGCGATGCGTGCGAATATGCGCTGAAGGCCAGCTTCGATGACGACAAGACGCGCGCGCAGAAAGTCAATGTGTGCGAGGTTCGGACCTACCGCTTTACGGGGGAATAACGCTCAGGCGTCCCCGTACATCGCCGTTGCCGCCGCGCTGTCCGACGATACCCGCCCGCGGAACATGCCCGGCGTGGTGAAGCTCCACCCGGCGTTGCCGCCGGGTGACACGACGATCACGCCGCCGGTGCCGCCCATGGCTGCGACTTCGGCCATGACGGTTTCCGCCGCCGTAACAATATCCTCGCCAGTAAAGCGCACACGCGCGCAGATTTCGTGGGCGACCCCCGTGCGGATGAAATACTCGCCCGCGCCGGTAGCCGACACCGCGCCTGCGCGGTCGTCGGCATAGGTCCCGGCCCCGATCACGGGCGAATCGCCGATCCGGCCCCAGCGCTTGCCAGTGACTCCGCCGGTGGAGGTTGCGGCGGCGACATGGCCGTGGATGTCGCACGCGACCGCGCCGACCGTCCCGTATTTCATGTCGACGTCATAGGCGTCTGCGTTGTCGGCCTTCAGCTCGACCAAATTCGCACGGCGTTCCGGCGTGATGAACCATTCGGGGTCGACCTGTTCGACGCCGCTTCCTTGCGAGAAGGCGTCGGCCCCGATGCCGGCCAGAAAGACGTGGCGGCTGGTCTCCATCACCGCGCGGGCAAGGCTGACCGGATTGCGTGTCGTCGTGACGCGCGCGACGGCCCCGGCATCGCGGTCGCGCCCGTCCATAATCGCCGCGTCGAGTTCGGCAACGCCCTCGAAACTCAACGCCGCACCATGTCCCGCGTTGAAGTGCGGATCGTCCTCCAGCACGCGCACGGCCGCCTCGACCGCGTCGAGCGACGCACCTCCCGATTTCAGGATCGCTGACCCCGCGTCGAGCGCGCGGGTCAGTGCCGCAGTGACGGCGGCTTCCTGTCCGGGCTTCATCGTTTCAGGTTTGATGATCCCGGCTCCGCCGTGGATGACAAGCGTCCAATGTGTGTCGTTCATGGGGCGCGCGCTATCAGGCGGACGGGGCGAAGCAAAGAACCCTTGATGCCCGCGACGGACACTGTAGGAGCCGCCGCGTGACTGGCACTTTGCCCCGATTTCGGACCATCGGCCTGTGGCTAACGGCGTGCGCGCTGGCGTTGCGGCTGATCGTCGCGCCGGGCTTCATGCCGGTGGCGTCGGCCGACGGGTTCACGATTGCGCTGTGTTCGGGGCAGGGTGCGACCAGCATCCATATTCCGGTCAAGTCGGACCCGGCGATGCCGGGTGCCGGCAGCTGCGCCTATGCCGCGCTCGCGGTCGCGACTGCGCCGGATGTGCCAGCGATTCTCCTGCCGCCCGCAATCCTT
The DNA here is from genome assembly GCA_038228865.1 of Sphingomonadales bacterium. Lineage (GTDB taxonomy): Bacteria > Pseudomonadota > Alphaproteobacteria > Sphingomonadales > Sphingomonadaceae > Sphingomonas_O. The sequence goes on from JBBROX010000015.1 coordinate 61,284, forward strand.
GCGCCGGTTGCACAAATCCTGATTCCCCTGGTCCGCAGCCCGCACATCGGCGTCCCGGCCCCTCCGCCCCCCGCCATCGGACCGCCCAGCCTGATCTGATCCATCGCCTGCGATGCTCATCCGCATCGCGACCACTCTTGCGAAATCAGGTTTAACCCATGTCCGATACTTTGTTCGGCGCACCGCGCGTCGCCTATTACCGAACCGTGTGGCGCTGGCATTTCTATGCCGGGCTGTTCGTCATGCCGTTCATCCTTTTGCTGTCGCTGACGGGGGCGGTGTTCCTGTTCAAACCGCAGCTCGACCGGTGGCAGGAGCGAGAATACCAGGGTCTGAGCGCGGTCGGCGCGGTGACGCCCTCGGCTCAGCGCGATGCGGCGCTGGCGGCTTTTCCGGGATCGCGATTCGACAGCTATCGCTTGCCATCCGCGCCCGGCGACGCGCCGATGGTTCACATCGGCCTGCCCTCGGGTGAGATGCGTGATGTCTATGTCTCGCCACAAGGGAAGATGCTGGGCAGCATCGACCCCGAAACCATGATCAGCGCCGTCGTCCGCCGCATCCACGGCGAGTTGTTTGCGGGCAAGATCGGCAGCTGGATCGTTGAGACGGCGGGCAGCTGGGCGATCGTCATGGTGCTGACGGGGCTGTATCTGTGGTGGCCCAAAAGCGATCGGGGCGGCAGGGCTATCACGGGCGTGGTCTGGCCGCGTCTGGGGCAGGGCAAGAAGGCGTTCTGGCGCGATCTTCATGCCGTGACTGGCTTCTGGGTGTCGGGCCTGGCGATGGTCCTGCTGGTCAGCGCGTTGCCCTGGGCCGGAGTGTGGGGAACCGGATTCAAGATGGTGCGCGCCGAACTCGGCTGGACCAAGGGGCGGGCCGACTGGAAAAGCGGCGCGGATCATGCCGAACATGATCACGCCGCGATGATGCTGATCATGGGCGACCCGAACGCACCTGGTCTCGATTCGATTGTGGCGAAGGCGGCGGTGCAGTCGTTGCCCGCACCGGTCCTGGTCAAGTCGCCGGGCGCGCCGGACCGGACGGGGGCATCGATGGCTTGGACAGTGAAATCGGAATCGCAAAACCGACCGCTCAACGTCGTCATCACCTACGACCTCGCGACGGGCCGCGAACTCAGCCGCAAGGGACAAGCCGACAAGCATGTTATCGATCAGGCCGTGGCGTACGGGATCGCCTGGCACGAGGGGCAGTTGTTCGGGTGGGTCAACCAGCTGATCGGCCTGGTCACGGCGCTGATGCTCGTCGGCTTGGTGGTGTCGAGTTTCGTCCTGTGGCGACGGCGCAAGCCCGACAATCTGCTCGGCGCGCCGCCTCTGCCTGCCGTTCCCGCGCGCATCGGCGGTTTGGTCATGATCGTCGTCGCACTCGCGCTCGTCCTGCCGATGCTCGCGCTGTCGCTGATCGCGATCCTGCTGATCGAATTCTTTATCCTGCGCCGCATCGCGTCCGTCCGGTGCTGGCTGGGGCTGCGCGTGACAGCTACCTGAAGTCATCAACATTCACAATCGCGGCCCGATTCATCACGCATTCAGCGCCCGATTGTGAGATTATATGCCGGGTAAAGGCGTTCGGACGACTTTGGGGAGAGAGATCATGAACATCGTGCAGACTTCGTTTGGAATGGCAGGCGTCGCTGCGCTCGCCTTGGCAACGGTGCCTGCCCATGCCATCGATCCCACGATTGCGCAGGCTGCCGGACAGGTATTGTCGAATCGCACATCTGGCGAAGTCGACGAAGGTCAGCGCGCGAGTGGCGGCGGGTTGCTGGGCAGCATCTTCGGCTGTTCGGCCAGCGGCAATTCGCAGACGATCGGTACGGTGGCGGGCGGCGTGGTGGGCGGGCTGCTCGGCAACCGGATCGCCGGGTCGGGCAGCCGCGCGCTGGGAACGATCCTGGGCGGCGCGCTGGGGGCAGCCGCAGGTTCGGCGGTCGGGTGCAAGCTGCAGAAGAACGACCGGATGCGCGCCGAACGCGCGACGCAGGCGGCGATTGCCAGCGGCAAGTCGCAGGAATGGCAGAACACCGAAACCGGTGCATCGGGCCGGGTCGAGGTTGCCAATTCGACCGGATCGACGCTGGGCGACCTGAAATTCGCCGAGGGGGTCGAACCGGCGAGCGGCTATACCAGGGTTGCGGGCAGCTACACATCGAGCGGCGCAGCCAATGTCCGTAGCAGCCCGAGCACCAACGGCACGGTGCTGGCCAAGCTGACGCCCGGACAACGCGTCTGGGTACCGGCTTCGGTGACCGGCAGCCCGTGGATGCTGGTCAGCGACGGGGGTGTCGCGCAGGGCTATGTGTCGGCACCGCTCCTGCAGAAGGCGGTTGCCATCGCGGCGAGCTGCAAAATCGTAAAGCAGAACGTCACCGTACCGGGCGACGTCGAGCAGTCCGAAACCTATCAGGCGTGCAAGGACAAGTCGGGCGCATGGGTGATGACGCGGGTCTAACTGTCGCGTGACTGGCGGGCGGCGCTTCGCTATAGCGCTGCCCATGAGCTCGATCCGCCCCTGGCGCGACATTACGCGCCGTCAGTCCCGCCAGATCCTGGTCGGCAATGTTCCCGTCGGCGGCGATGCGCCCGTCACGGTGCAGACGATGACCAATACACCCACCAGCGATCCCGGCGCGACGATTTCGCAAATCCGTCGGTGCGAGGATGCGGGCGTCGACCTGATCCGCGTTTCATGCCCCGATGTCGAATCGACCGCCGCACTTGGCCAGATTGTGCGCGCCAGCCGCGTACCGATCATCGCCGACATCCATTTCCACTATAAACGCGCCCTCGAAGCGGCCGATGCCGGCGCAGCATGCCTGCGCATCAATCCCGGCAATATCGGGTCGTCCGAACGCGTGGCCGAAGTCGTCCGCGCAGCAAAGGCCAATGGCTGCGCCATCCGCATCGGCGTGAACGGCGGCAGCCTTGAAAAGGATCTGCTCGAAAAATACGGTGAGCCATGCCCCGAGGCGCTGGTCGAAAGCGCGCTGGACCACATCAAGCTGTTGCAGGACCACGACTTCCACGAGTTCAAAGTCGCGGTGAAGGCGTCGGACTTCTTCCTTGCGGTCGCGGCCTATCAGCAACTCGCCGAAGCGGTCGATTGCCCGCTCCATCTGGGCATTACCGAGGCGGGCGGCTTCGTCGGCGGGACGGTCAAGTCGGCGATCGGGATCGGCTCGCTGCTGTGGTACGGCATCGGCGACACCATCCGCGTGTCGCTTTCCGCCGAACCCGAGGATGAGGTCCGCGTCGGTTTCGAGATTCTGAAAGCACTCGGCATCCGCAACCGCGGTGTCCGTGTTGTGTCGTGCCCGTCGTGCGCGCGGCAGGGCTTCGACGTGATCCGCACCGTGCAAACGCTGGAGGAGCGCCTCCAGCACATCCGCACGCCGATGTCGCTCAGCATCCTCGGCTGCGTCGTCAACGGCCCCGGCGAGGCCCGCGAAACCGACATCGGGCTGACCGGCGGCGGCAACGGCAAGCACATGGTCTACCTCTCGGGCGTGACCGACCACACGGTGCAGGATGCCGACATGGTCGAACATATCGTCAAGCTGGTCGAAGCGAAGGCAGCCGAGATCGAGGCCGGGATCAGCCTCGCGGCCTAGTCTTTCTGCCGGCGCCCCGCTAGGCGCGGGCAATGCCTCGCGCTGTCACCTCCACCGCCATTCCCTTTGCCGTTGCCTGCATCGGCATCGCGCTGTTTTCCGCGATGGATGCCGCGATGAAGGGGCTGGCAATTGCCCTTGGTGCGTACAGCGCGATGTTGTGGCGGCTGGGGATTGGCACGTTGATGAGCGCGGGACCCTATTTCCTGACGCGCAATGTCTGGCCGAGCAAGTCGGGCCTGAGGGTTCATATCCTGCGCGGGGCGGTGGGGTCGATCATGGCGGTGTCGTTCTTCTACGGCATTGCGCGGGTCCCGTTGGCCGAGGGCATCGCGCTGTCGTTTATTGCGCCCCTGATCGCGCTCTACCTGGCGGTGGTGCTACTTGGCGAAACGGTGGGGCGGCATAGCATCATTGCGTCGGTGCTCGGCCTTTGCGGTGTGGCGGTGCTGCTGGCCGCGCGAATCGGGGCGGGGGGCGAGCGTCATCTGGACGGGGTCGCGGCGATCCTGATTTCCGCAATATTCTATGCGTGGAACATCATCCTGATGCGGCAACAGGCGCTGCTTGCGCCACCCAGCGAAGTCGCGTTTTTTCAGAACATCACGGCGGGCTTTTTTCTGCTGCTGGCGTTGCCAATTGTGTTGCTGGTCGCGCCATCGATCTTTCACGTTCCGGATGCGTCGCACTGGCCGATGCTGATCCTGTCGGCGGCGCTCGCATACTGCTCCCTTTTCCTGCTCAGCTGGGCCTATTCGCGGGCAGAGGCGCAGGTGCTGGTGCCGGTCGAATACACCGCGTTCGTCTGGGCGGCGATCATGGGGGCCATCTTCTATAGCGAGGCGGTGACGGCGAGTACGGTTGCCGGGGCGGTGCTTATCGTGACGGGATGCATCATTGCGGCACGTGGCGGTCGACCCGACACGGCGAAACTGGAAGCGGCTTTGTGACGCCGCTGCGCACGACGCTGACGCCCGCCCATTTGCTGCTCGCCATTGCGGTGATGGCGGTGTGGGGCAGCAACTTCGTGGTGATAAAGTTCGCCCTGGCGCATTTGCCGCCGCTGTTGCTGGGTGCGCTGCGCTTCACCGCTGTGTTCCTGCCTGCCGCGTTTTTCCTGAAGCGGCCTCAGGCGTCATGGGCCAATCTTGCCGCCTATGGCGTGCTGATCGGCGCTGGGCAGTTCGGCGCGCTGTTCATTGCCCTGCGGGCCGATGTCACGCCGGGGCTCGCCTCACTGATCATGCAGATGCAGGTCTTTTTCACGATCGGACTGTCGATGTGGCTGACCGGTGAGCGGTTGCAGGCGGTGCAGGTCGTGGCGTTGTTGCTCGCGGTGGCGGGGATCGCCGTGATTCTGACGCATACCGGCGGCAGCATTACGCTGCTGGGGCTGGGTCTGCTCCTGATTGCCGCGCTCAGCTGGTCGGGCGGCAATATGGTGTCGCGCGCGGCCGGGAAAGTGGACATGCTCGCCTATGTCGTCTGGTCGAGCCTGTTCGCGGTGCCACCGCTCTTCGCGCTCGCCTTCGTGTTCGAAGGACCAACCGCCATGCTCAACGGCGTCCGCGACGCCGATGCCGTGACCTGGGCAGCGGTCGCGTGGCAGGCCGTCGGCAACGCGATGTTCGGCTATGGCGTATGGGGCTGGATGCTGGCGCGCTACCCGGCAGCAAGCGTTGCACCGCTTGCGCTGCTGGTGCCGGTGTTCGGGATGACCGCGTCGGCGATTATCCTGGGCGAGCCGATGCAGGCATGGAAACTGATCGCGGCGGCGCTGGTCATGTCTGGCCTCGCGCTTGGCATCTTGTGGCCACGCATTGCGCAGCGTTTTGTCCAAGGGGAACCGGTATGACCATGACCATCCGGCGCGCGGGGCCGGCCGATCTCGACCTGATCATCGGCTTTATCCGCGCGCTGGCCGAATATGAGCGGCTGGCCGACGAAGTACGGCTCGATCCGGCGGTGTTGAAAGTTCATCTGTTCGGAGACGCGCCCAAGGCCGAGGTCGTCATTGCCGAAGCCGATCACGCGCCGGTCGGCTTTGCGCTGTTCTTTCACAATTTCTCGACGTTCGAGGGTCGCCCCGGAATCTATCTCGAGGATCTTTTTGTCGCGCCCGAGGCGCGCGGATCAGGGGCCGGGAAGGCACTGTTGCGGCATCTGGCGCAACTTGCGCTCGACCGCGGCTGTGCGCGACTCGAATGGTCAGTGCTCGACTGGAACGAGCCCGCGATCAGCTTCTACCGGTCGCTCGGTGCCGAGACGATGGACGGATGGGCGGTCAATCGTGTGACCGGCAACGCGCTGACCACGCTCGCAGGTTAGGCCTTCGCCGCGTCGTACGCTGCGATTGCCTCAAGCACCACTTGCCGCGCTTCGTCGGCATCGCCCCATTTGCCGACGCGGACCCATTTCTTGGGCTCCAGGTCTTTGTAATGGGTGAAGAAATGCTCGATCTGCTGCATGACGATGGCGGGCAGATGTTCCTTTTCGTCGACGTTCTCATAGTAAGGGAAAGTCGCGTCGATTGGTACGGTCAGCAGCTTTTCGTCGCCGCCGGCCTCGTCTTCCAGAAACAACACCGCGATCGGTCGCACGCGCACGACGCAGCCTGGCACGAACGGCGAGCGCGCTACCACCAGCGCATCGAGCGGATCGCCGTCGGGCGACAGCGTGTGCGGAATAAAGCCGTAATTGGCGGGATAGCGCATCGACGTGTGCAGGATGCGGTCGACGAACAGCGCGCCCGACTCCTTGTCGAACTCGTACTTCACCGGCTCTCCGCCGACGGGCACTTCGATGATGACGTTCAGCGAGTTCGGCGGATCTTTGCCCACGGGGATAAGGTCGATTCTCATGGGGCGTGCCCATAGCGGGACCAGGCGATTAGCCCAAGCAGATTCCGCACTGCAGTATAAGCTGCAGTATAACTCGTCATCGGAACGGGGAATGCGCTAGCGCGAATCACACCCGAATCGGAAAGTTCCCGCATGCGCTTGCTGTTCTTGCTTGCCTTTTTCCTTGGTTCGTCGTGCGCCACTGCCCAGGCGTCGTCGGGCGTGCGTTTCGGCGTCGTAACCAAGTTCGACCAGGGCATGTTCGGCAAACGCTCGATTGATCTCATTCTGGCTGCCGGCGTTTCGGTGAATCGCGATGTCGTGAGCTGGCAAAAGATCGAGCGCGTCCGCGGTCGATATGATTGGAGCCCGCAAAATGTGGCCGTATTTTCGGCGCTGAAGGACAAGGGCATCACGAGCGTGCTCGTGCTGACGATGCGCAACGGCCTTTACGACGACGGCGATTTCCCGAAGAGCAGCGCTGCGGTCGCGGCGTTTGCGCGCTTTGCCGCCCATATGGCGCAAAAGCTTCGCGGGCAAACCGTCGCGTTTGAGATCGGTAATGAAGTCCGCCTCACACCGACGACGCGGCCTGCCGATTATGCCGCGCTGTTCGTCGCCGCCGCCAACGCCATTCATGCAGTGGATCGCAGGTTGGCGGTTGTGGCGGACCCGGCGATCTTTGCTAATCTGCCCGCGGCAGCAATCCCCGTGCCGGGAACGGCGGTCGGCGACGCGGCGCGGCGCGCCTTGCGCGTGGCAGACGGCGTCGTCGTGCATCAATATCCCTATCAACGCGCCGGCATGACATTTGCGCAGACGCAGGCCGCGATGGTGACGGCCATGACGCGGCGCGCCGCCTGGCTCGCAACTCTCGCCGGTCGTCCCACCCCGCTTTATGTGACCGAATTTGGCTGGCCACAGTTGGCCCAGCGCGGCCTGAATGCGGAAGAACAGGCCCGACAACTCGCCGTCACAACTCGCGCACTTGCGGCGATGCCGTTCGTGAAAATGGCGATAGTCTATGAACTCGCCGACAGCTGCACCAACGCCGCGAACGTCGAATGTACCTTTGGACTCTACGCGCGGCGTGCATCAGGTCTTGTACCCAAACCGGCCTTGCAGGCATTTCGGGATGCGGTGGCTGGCGTCGGTCGATAAGTTAGGGACACGGCGCGAGTAATTTGTCCAGCGGCCCGTCCGGCGCGCCCGCGGCCTTCTCGAACCTTGGATAGCGCAAGCCGCCGTTCCACCGCACATCGACGTCGCGGACCAGCGTATCGGTCCTGAGCGTCAGACGGATCGGCGCGGTGCCGCCCTTTGCCGTGACGACCGCCGCTTTCAGGCCCTCCTCGGTATAGGGAACGCCGTTCACCGCGATGATTTCGGGGCCGACGGTCAGCCCGGCCTTGAATGCCGGGCCGTCCCATTGGACCTGCGCGATTTTTGCCTTGGCGACGGTGATGCCCAGCGAATAGGTGAGGTCCAGGTTCTTGCCCGCCTTCATGCTCCGCGTGGTGAAATTGGTCGGTGTTTCGGTGTAGACCAGCTTGTAGCCGCTGCGTTCGAACCCGCTCAGTGGTGCCTTCTCCTTCTGGGTCAGCCGGTCCGTCAGGAACGCGTGCCAGTCATAGGGCATCACGCCGTTCAGGGTCTTGACCACGTCGCCGAAAGTATAGGTGACCTCGCCCCAGTCGCCATCGTTGATGCCGAAGAAGGCGCGAGCGAAATCGTCCATGCCCTTGGCGCCCTTGGTCCCATCGCGAATGATCGCGTCGGCTTCGGTCCAGATCAGCATGCCTTCGTTGTAGTAATCCTCGCTGCGCTGGTTGCTCAGCCATCCCTTGGGGCGACGGGCGCTGATGACGGGATCGTTGGTCGTGTCGTCCAGGCTACGCCAGGTTCGCGCGGGCCGATTGTCGAGCGACGCGGCAACGGCGGCCAGCTTGTCGAGCACGTCCTGCTTCGACGACAGGCCCGACCGCGCCTCCAGCACATTGCCCCAGAATTGCGTCTGCCCTTCATACACCCACAACAGCGACCCGCGCATCGGCATACGGTAATCGGGTGTCCACAGGTCCGCCCCGCGCCGGAACTTGCCGTTCCAGCTGTGGGTAAATTCGTGCGGCAGCAAATTGTGGCTGGGCAGGCTCGCGGCCCAGTCGGTGTGATAACCGGGCTCGCTGCGGTTTTCGGACGAACGGTGATGTTCCAGCCCGATGCTGCCCATGCGGTCGCTGATCGCATGCAGGAAATCATAATGGTCGAAATGCCGCGCGCCGAACAGCTTGACCGCCTGATCGACCAGATTGCGATGCAGCTGGAGCACCGGTTCGCTGATCTTTAATTCAGCAGCGCTGTCGCCGACGGTGTTCAGCGTCACGCCCTGACCCAGATCGTCCTTGCGGAAAAATTTGCCGGCGAAAACGGGGCTATCGACCAGCACCTCGTAACTGACTGTGCCATAGGTCACCGTATCGCCATTGGTCGCGGTGGGGCGCAGCGCAGTCGCGGCTTGCCAGCCTCTCGGATAGGTAACGGTCGCGGTCACCGGAATGCGTCGCGTGAAATAGCCCGCCGGATAAAAGGACACCGATTCCCACTGAAGGTTCAGCATCTCGCGCGTGACGACGATGCGCCCCTGGTCGGCGACGGTGGCCGATAGGAACAGAAAGCTCAGGTCCAGCGCCTTCGTGCCCGACGGCACGTCGATGTGATACGCATAGACATCGACCGGGTCGCGTTTCCAGACCAGTGTCTTGCCGCCCGCCTTGATGACCAGATTCGCGACCTTGTCGAGCTGCCCGCGCGGCGCGTGATTGCCGGGCAGCCATTGCGGGAACAGCAAGGTCATGGGGCCGGCTGCGGCGACCGGGATGGTCTGCTGGACGGTAAAGATATTCTGGTCGAGGTCGGTCGCGTCGACCTTCAGCACCATGGTGCCCGGGTAGGCGACGTCGCGGGCCGCCGGGATGGTGTCGACGATCGGCACCGGCTGGGGCGCACTGTTCGCGGCGACGGCGGGCAGCGATGCGGTCACGAGGAACAGGGCGGAGACAGAGCGCAGGAACATGGGACGCACGACTTTCGATGGTTGTTTTGTTGTGTAACTTTGTAACAAGCGTACGCTGTTCGTCTAGCCGCCGCCCAATACGTTGATCGTAAACGCCAGCACGCCAATGTTGAATATGAAGGCGAGCAGACTGTGCACGGTTACGATCCGGCGCATTCGCCGCGTTTCGACCGCCGTGTCCGAAGTCTGAAACGTCATCCCCAAGGTAAAAGCGAAATAGATGAAGTCGCTGTAATCGGGGCTGCCGGTCCCTGAAAACTTCAGGCCACCCGGCGTCTTTTCGATATAGTAGATGTGCGCATAATGCAGGGCGTAGACGGTGTTGGAAAACAGCCAGGCGACCGCTAGCGTGCCAACGACCAGCGGCTTCAGCGGGCCACCGCCGCTCTTTACTGCCATCTCGCTGAACACCGCCGTCAGGATCGCCAGCATCGTGACGCCAGTTATGACCAGCAGGACGACGCGGTTCGCGTCGTTTTCGGCAGCGTATCTGTGCATTTCCGCCGCGCCGTTCGCGCGCAGCACGGGCGTAATCGCCAGCAGGAAAAAGACGCCGGCGATGTCGAACCCGGTCATCAGCGCGCGGGTCCACCCGAGCACGCCGAACGAGGCCGCAAACGCGATGGCGAAGATCGCGAGGAACGCGATGAAACGGGCAGGGGCGATCCGTTGCCCCAGGGTTTGTTTGGCGGCCATTTGCGTCCCTTGGTTGCGTAAAACGGCGTTATCCGATTAAGGCCCGCCACCCAATGGCACGCATCGAAACTCCCCGGCCCATCCGCGGCACCCAGAGCATGTTCGGCGAGGAAGCCGACCGCTTTCACCACGTCGTGCAGACGTTCGATCGCGTGCGGCGGCTATACGGTTTCGGGCGGGTGGAAGTTCCCGTGTTCGAGGCGACGGCGGTGTTCGCGCGATCGCTGGGCGAAACCACCGACGTCGTGTCGAAGGAAATGTACACCTTCGAGGATCGCGGCGGGGATTCGCTGACTTTGCGGCCCGAATTCACCGCGGGCATCGCGCGGGCCTATCTGACCGAGGGATGGCAGCAGTACGCGCCGATGAAGGTCGCGACGCATGGCCCCCTTTTCCGCTACGAACGCCCGCAAAAGGGGCGGTTCCGGCAATTCCATCAGCTCGATGCCGAAGTGATCGGCGCGGCGGAACCGGCGGCGGACGTGGAACTGCTGTGCTTCGCCGATCAGCTGTTGAAGGAACTGGGGATAACTGAGGGGGTAACCCTGAAGCTCAACACGCTGGGCGATGCCGCATCGCGCGATGCGTGGCGGGCGAGCCTGATCGCGCATTTCGAGGCACACCGGAGCGAACTGTCCGAGGACAGCCTGACGCGGCTCGACAAGAACCCGATGCGGATTCTCGACAGCAAGGATCCGCGCGACCGCCCCGCCGCCGACAGCGCGCCCAAAATGGTGCTGAGCGCGGAGGCCGAAGATTTTTTTGCAAAGGTCCGGGAAGGGCTCGATGCGGCAGGCGTGGCGTACGAGCTTGCCCCGCATCTGGTGCGTGGGCTGGACTATTATCGCCATACCGCGTTCGAATTCGTCACCGACCGACTGGGCGCGCAGGGGACAGTGCTGGGCGGCGGTCGCTATGACGGGCTGATCGAAACGCTCGGCGGGCCGCACACGCCGGCGGTCGGCTGGGCTGCGGGGATCGAGCGGTTGGGGATGTTGATAGACGCTCCCAAGAGGGACCATCTCCTCGCCACTCTGATCCCTTTGGGAGAAACGGCTGAAGCGCGAGCCGTGGGTATTGTCGCCGCGCTCCGCCGCGAAGGACTCCGCGCGGAGATGGGGTACCGCGGAAATCTGAAGCGGCGCCTTGCTAAGGCAAACGATCAGGGTGCCGAGTACGCAATCATTTTCGGAGACGAAGAACTAGCTCAACAAAATGTTCTGGTGAAAAAGCTTTCCACCGGCGAGCAGAAGACGGTGTCACTTGAACGCCTGACTCGAACAATGTGGGCGCAAATGATGTCGGATGGCTTTCCGGATGCTGAAGACATGACGACATGGGATAGTGATGGAACGGTAGTCAAAGGCCCGTTCGAAGCATGACCACCATTTCCGACGAACGTATCGCGGCCATCGAGGCGCGGCGGGAGGAGTTGCAGGCGCAGCTGTCGTCGGGCGAGTTGGCGACCGAACGACTGGTCGCGCTCTCGAAGGAATATAGCGAACTCGAGCCCGTGGCCGCTGCTGCTGCCGAGTTGCGCCGCTTGCGCGCCGAACAGGCAGTGTTGGGCGAAATGCTCCGCGATGCCGACCCCGAAATCCGCGAAATGGCCGAGGACGAGGCGCAGGTCATCAAGGATGCCCTGCCCGAGGCGGAGCGCGCGCTGGCGCTGCAACTGCTGCCCAAGGATGCGGCGGACGAGCGCGCGGCGATGCTCGAAATCCGCGCCGGGACCGGCGGCGACGAGGCCGCGTTGTTCGCGGGCGACCTGTTCCGCATGTATCAGCGCTATGCCGAGGAACGCGGCTGGCGGGTCGAGATCATCTCGGCGAGCGCCGCCGACGTCGGCGGCTACAAGGAAGTCGTCGCCAGCGTGAACGGCACCGGCGTGTTCGCCCGCCTGAAATTCGAAAGCGGCGTCCACCGCGTGCAGCGCGTTCCCGCAACCGAATCAGGAGGCCGCATCCATACCTCCGCCGCAACCGTGGCGGTGCTGCCAGAGGCGGAGGAAGTCGACGTCCAGATCAACGACGCCGACCTGCGCATCGACGTCTATCGCAGTTCGGGACCGGGCGGGCAGTCGGTCAACACCACCGACTCAGCCGTGCGCATCACCCATTTGCCCAGCGGCCTCGTCGTCATCCAGCAGGACGAAAAGTCGCAGCACAAGAACAAGGCCAAGGCGCTGAAAGTGCTGCGCACGCGGTTGTACGAGCTGGAGCGCTCGCGGCTGGCCGACGAACGTTCGGGCGCGCGCAAAGCCATGGTCGGTTCGGGCGACCGGTCGGAGCGCATCCGCACCTACAACTTTCCGCAGGGGCGCGTGACCGACCACCGGATCAACCTGACGTTGCACCGGTTGCCCGAGATTCTCGAAGGGCAGATGGACGAGCTGATCGGGGCATTGATCAGCGAGGATGAGGCGGCGCGTTTGGGGGCGCTGGGTGACGCTTAGCGAAGCGGCGCGGACGCTGGCCGCCGTGTCGGACACGCCCGATCTCGACGCCCGCCTGCTTTGGGCCGAGGCGAACGACGACGCAGACGTCTTTGCGCGCCTGATCGCGCGGCGCCTAGCGCACGAGCCCGTCGCCTACATGACGAATTTTCGAGGCTTCTGGACGATCGACGTCTTTGTCGGTCCGGGTGTCTTGATTCCGCGTCCCGATAGCGAGACGCTGATCGAGGCGGCGATCGCGCATTTCGGAGATTTGGGCCCAAAGCGCATACTCGATCTCGGGACCGGTCCGGGTACACTGCTGCTGGCAGCGCTCGATCATTGGCCACAAGCAACCGGGCTGGGCGTTGATGCGTCTGACGTGGCGCTCGATTATGCGATCGCCAACGAAGAGTTGCTCGGCGTCGGCAGTCGTGTCGAGTGGCGGACGGGCGATTGGGCCAGAGGGATCGACGAGCTTTTCGACCTCGTGTTCTGTAACCCTCCCTATGTGGAATCCAACGCGATCTTAGCGCCTGACGTTGTCGACTTCGAACCCCATGCGGCGCTGTTCGCGGGGCCGGACGGGCTCGACGCCTACCGTGTCCTGATCCCGCAACTCCCTAACGTGTTGGCATCCGACGGTATTGTATGTCTCGAGATCGGCTGGAATCAGCGTGACGCAGTAACGGCATTGTGTTTGGAACAGGGTTTCACCGTCGATTGCCGCCCCGATCTGGCGGGCCGCGACCGGTGTCTCATCCTGCATCTCAAATAATGCTTGGCGGCTTCGCTCTGCGGCGCTAATACCGGTCGCAAGGGGCGAACGCATCTTCCAGCTTTTCAAGCGAATGCGCCGCTCTCTTACCCCCACATACTCCGGGCCCCAGGCAATCATGCTTTGGTTCGGCGAAGCGGCTGATCGTCCGGCGGTTCGGATACGACAGCGCGCACGGGGGGCAAAAAGGGACTTGCACTTACCCCTTGTTTAGGACGGCATCAGCTTGATCAACAATCGTCAGCAGACCGGTCGCCGTCGCGGCCGGGGCGGCCAGAACGGCCAGCGTCAGCAAAACGGACGGCCCGAAATGGGCAACCGCATCGACAATCGCGCGCGCGGCAATGCCCCGCAATTGCTCGAAAAATACAAAACGCTGGCGCGCGACGCCCAGCAATCCGGCGACCGCGTGCTCGCCGAATATTATTTCCAGTTCGCCGACCATTATTTCCGGGTGCTGGCCGAAAGCCGTGCCCGGTATGAGGAGGCCAACCCCAATCGGCCGCGCCAGGAATACAGCGACAACGAGAACGAGGGCTTCGACGGCGAAGGCAATGACGGCGATATGGACGATGCGTTCGATGCGCCGCGCCCGCAGCAGGCGCGTCAGGATAACCGGCCTGACAATCGTTCGGAGCAACAGCCGCGCCAGTATCGCGACGACCGGCCCCGCAATGACCAGAATCGGGAGGATCGCCCCCGCAACGATCAGAACCGCGACGACCGTCCGCGCAATGATCAGCCGCGTCAGGACCGCGAACCGCGTCCCGAACGCACGGCCGAGCGCTCGGGCGACGATCGTCCGGCGCGCACCGACCGCTATCAGCGCGACGACCGGCCCCGCAACGACCAGCCGCGCAGCGATCAGCCGCGTGAAGACCGCCCCCGTGACGATCGCCCCCGCGAGGCCCGTCCGCGTCTGGATCGCAACCGCACAGCCGCACCGCGCGCGCAGGCGAACGGCAATGGTGCCGACCATGACGATGATTTCGATCACGGCAACGCACTGCCCTTCGACGCGCTGCCGCCCGCCATCGGCGTGTCGGCCATGGAACCCGTCATGGGCGTCGAGGGTGAAGTGATTCCGGTGCCAAAGAAGCGCGGTCGGCCCAAGAAGGTCGTGACCGAGGTGGCGACCGAGGAATAGCCCTTTTAACATCGCCCCGGCCTCCGCCGGGGCGACGGGTGTTCGATAAGTTTATTCACTCCCGCTTCAGCCGCGATGCTGCCATGCTCTCCGCAACGAATTTGGGAGAGTTAATCGATGCGCCGTTTTGCCCTGCTGCCCCTGATCGCGCTGTCCGCGCCGGCCCTCGCGCAATCCACACCGACGTCTGCGCAGGGGACGGTTGCGGTCACGATCTACAACAACAACCTCGCGCTGGTGCAGGACATCCGTTCGACCGCGCTGCCTGCGGGCCGTACGACCGTCGAGTTTCCCGATGTGTCGGCGCAGATTCGTGCCGAGACCGTCACCATCGGCGGCGCGGACTTCGGTATCGTCGAACAGAATTTCGATTACGACCTGCTGAGCCCCGAGGCGTTGATGCAGAAAGCGGTGGGTCAGGTCGTGACCATCGTCCGCATCAATCCCGCCACGGGCGCGGAAACCCGCGAACAGGCGAAGGTGCTGGCGGCCAACGGCGGCGTCGTTCTGCAGATAGGCAACCGGATCGAAGTGCTGCGCGATGACGGCTTGCCGGTCCGCGTGATCTTCGACCGCGTCCCGCCCAATCTTCGCGCGCGGCCGACGCTGTCGGTGACGCTCGATTCGAGCCGCGCGGGGACGCGGCCGGTGTCACTCAGCTATCTCACCCCCGGCCTCGGCTGGAAGGCCGATTATGTCGCCTTGTTCGATGAGGGCCTGGGCAAGATCGACGTGCAGGGCTGGGTCACCCTGACCAACAATTCGGGCACGACCTACACCAACGCCGAGACGTTGCTGGTTGCGGGGCAGGTAGGTGAGGGCCAGCCGCAGCCGCAATATGGCCGCCCCTATAATCCGCAGCCGCGCGGCGCCCTGGTCAAGCCCGGCACCGAAACCGCCAATCGGGCGCAGCTTGGAGATTTCTACCTCTACCCGATCAAGGAACGCACCACGATCGCGCAGGCGCAGCAGAAGCAGGTGAGCTTCCTCGACGTCGGTGGCGCGCCCGCGTCAAAGGGCTATGAATTCCGCAATGGATGGCTCGGGACGATGGACGAGGCGCAATCGGCGGCGACCGTGCTGCGGTTCTCGACCAGTCGGGACGGCGGTCTCGGTGATGCACTGCCGGCCGGGACGGTGCGCGTTTACATGAAGGATGCGAAGGGCCAGCCGCAATTCATCGGCGAAAACACCATCGGCCACACGCCGATGGGCTCGGCGCTGGGTCTGAAGACCGGCGATGCCTTCGACGTGAAGGTCCGCCCGGTGGTTGAAAAGCGCGAGAAGATCGGCAGCGACCGCTGGCGCACGTCGATGCGTTACACGCTCACCAACGCACGGAGCGGCGCGGTCACGGTCGACCTAGTCCAGTCGGGTCTCGACAATTACTACAACGACACGCGGATTCGGTCGGAGAGCCTAAAGAGCGAACGGCGATCGTCGGACGAGGCGGTGTGGAAGGTCGCGGTGCCTGCCAACGGTGAGGCGACGGTGACCGCCGTGTTCGACACGCGGTATTGAGGGTGAAGCTGCGCTGCATTTCCCCCCTCCCCTTCAGGGGAGGGGCAGGGGGTGGGGACTGTCCGCGAGCATCGACGGAACGGTTCCTGCGGAGAGTCCCCACCCCAACCCCTCCCCTGAAGGGGAGGGGCTTTGCAGCGTTCGCTCTCCTCCTCGCCACCCCCCTCCACGCCCAGACCACAACCACCTCCCCCGCACCCGAAGCTGTCTCGGTCAGCATCTACCGCGCGCCCGACCGCAGCGCGGACGAGGCGATGAACCCACGCTCTCTGCGTGGCTTTGCGCTGGTCACCGAAACGCGACGGATCTCGATTCCGGCGGGCGACGGCGTTATCCGGTTCGAGGGGGTCGCGGGCGGCATCCTGCCCGAAAGTGCGATCGTCACGGGTCTGCCCGACGGCATCGTCGAGAAGAATCAGGACGCGAACCTGCTCTCGCCCGCCAGTTTGCTCGGCGCATCGGTCGGGCGGCGCGTATCGATCCGCCGCACCGTCCGCGCGACCGGCAAGACGACCGAGGAAGCGGCGGTGATCCGATCCGGCCCGGGCGGACAAGTCGTGCTTCAGACGGCGGCGGGGGTGGAGGCGCTGCGCTGTACCGGGATTCCGGAAACCATCGTCTACGACGCGCTGCCCGAGGGGCTGTCGGCGAAACCCACGCTGTCGGTTCGCACCCGCAGCGACCGGGCGACAACCGCAACCGTCACCCTCAGCTATCTCGCCGACAATTTCGACTGGCAGGCGAATTATGTCGCGACGCTGGGCGCGGACGGCAAAAGCCTCGACCTGTTCGGCTGGGTCACGCTGGCCAGCGCCGACGAGACGAGCTTCGCCAAGGCACAGGCGATGGTCATTGCAGGGCGGCTAAACCGGAGCGGGGAACGCACGCCGAACCCGTATCAGCAAACGTCGATCAACCTCACATGCTGGCCGCAGGGAACGACGAGCGACATCCCTGACAACGCGCCCTATCCACCGCCCCCACCCCCGCCCGCGCCGATGATGATGGAAGCAGCGAGCGATATTGTCGTTTCTGCTTCGCGCCGCGAAAAGTCGCTGATGTCAGCACCGATGACGGTGAAGCAGGAAGAACTCGGCGATCTAAAACTCTACCGCGTCCCGGAACCCGTTACCGTCGCCGCCAACGCCCAGAAACAGGTCGCGCTGCTCGACAAGGAACGCGTGCCGGTCAGCCTCGTCTATCGTGCAGACATTTGGGGAGAGGGCGATGCGCAGGTCCGCCTGACCCTGCGCGCAAAAAACCGCACGGCCGACGGCCTCGGCCTGCCGCTCCCGGCGGGCAAGCTCGCGCTCTATCAGCAAGGCAGCGTGCGTCCCCTGCTGCTCGGCGAGGGATCGGTGGGCGACAAGGCGGTCGGCGAAGACGTCGAGGTCGATGTGGCGACCGCGACCGGCATCGTCGCGCGCGAGAATCAGGGCGTGCTGACCGTCACCAACGCCAATCCCTATCCAGTCGCGTTCGAGGCCAAACTCGGCAACCGCAATCTTTCGGCGTTCAGCGCGAAGGTCCGCAAAAAGGACGGCGCTTGGCTGTGGGCCGTGACGGTTCCGGCAAATGGGACGGTGACACTGGGGTATCGCGAGAAGACCGATTAGGCAGGCAACACCCTTGGCCGGAACGCCTCATCCAACGCCACGAACGTAAACACGCCGCTCGTCACCTTGACCTCCGTCTCGCCCCGGTCTCGGCTGGCGATGACGTCGAGGCGGATCGCGACCGACGTCCGCCCGCGCCGCTCGACCCGCGCATAGACGGAAATGAGATCGCGCAGCAGGATGGGCGCGAGGAACTGCATCGTCTCGATGGCAACGGTCGCGCACGCGCCCTGCGCGATGCGCCCTGCGACGATGCCGCCCGCGATGTCCATCTGGCTCAATACCCAGCCGCCGAAGATGTGGCCGTTGGAATTGATGTCGGCCGGTTGCGGCACGACGCGCAGGATCGGTTCGCCCAGGTCTTCGCCGAGATGTTTCATCGTTCCTCCTCCGGGCGGGTCGGGTCCTCGATCTTGTCGTCATGGCCCGAACCTGACGAAAGGAAAACCAGCCCCATAAGGGCGGCGGCGAGCAGGACCGAAAAGAAAATACCGCCTGCCGAAAAGATCGTGCCGAGCAACGGCATCGGCCCGATGGCCAGGTACAGCGACCCCAGTCCCACGACCACCGCGCTCGCCGATACGAGCGTCATCCACAGCATCAGCCTTTTGTACCGGCGCCAGGCAAAGCGGGCATAGTCGGGGTCGTCGAGGTCGGGCTGGTTCACGCGGCTTTCCTTTGCGGTCTGCCCGTGGAATCATGCGGGACAGCGACCGATGCAGAGTCGTCTGTAGGAGATGAGCCGATGACTGTCAGGGCCATTCTTTCGGGCAAAGGTGGCGAGGTAACGTCGATCTCGCCCGATGCGACCGTCGCCGAGGCGGTGACGCTGCTCGCCACGCACCGGATCGGCGCCGTGCCGGTGACCGATGCCAGCGGGGTGATCGGCATTTTTTCGGAACGCGACGTGATCTACGCGCTGAATCGCGATGGCGCGGCGGCACTCGACAGCACCATTGCTCAGGTCATGACCGCCCCGGCGCTGACGGTCGATCCTGACGCCCCCGTCATGTCGGCCCTGTCGATGATGAGCCGCCGCCGCATCCGCCACCTGCCCGTGGTCGAGCGCGGCACAATGGTGGGCTTTGTGTCGATCGGCGACCTCGTCAAATACCGCATCGACCGGATCGAGGCCGAAGCGGCAGCGCTCAGGGAATACATCGCGACCTGATTTCCCCTCTCCCTATGGGGAGAGGGCGACACGCGCAGCAGCGCGGCGGGGTGAGGGGTCGCGGTGTTTCAATTGGGGTAACACTGCCCTCACCAACTCCGACTAAGCCGGCATTATGTAGCAAACGCACCAAGCTCGCGTGTTGCTCCGATGCTGCCCCAATGAGGGCTTAGAGCGTGTCTATTTTTTTTGCGGTGGCGTTGGCGCTAAGTGGCGTCGTTTCCGATGGTGGCGGCAACAGCGCCACGATTAAACTCTCTCGTCTCGTAGCTTTCAAACCAGCGATAAGAAGTTTCATGTTTGCGTCCGAATACGTCGGTATAATTGATTTTTCCCGAAACGATCACAACGCCTTCGTTTTGCAACTGAACACAAGTAACACCGTCGTGAAGCACGGTGCTGTGCTTAATCTCTCTTCCGTCTCCGCGCCCCATTACAAGTTGGCTCGGGGGACCGGGTATTATGTATGGCTTAATTTCACCATTTGGATCAGCGCCGCGTCTACAAGTGATCCAAATCACTGCCTTCACATCATATGCAGGCGTTTCACCATGATTGTGAAACGCGCAACTAGCCAAAACTTTGATTGGGTTAAGTTCGTCATAGGAAATGGAGACTTTCGTAACGTTAACATATGCCCGCAATTGTCGCCGCGCGGTATCCCGGGCGATTTCGTTGCCTTCCCGCGTTGCGTTGAAGGTCGTATAAACCAACCACACCCCAACGGCGCTCAAGCCAACGCCAAAGACCGCAGCGGCTCCCATGATGTAAGCCCAAAGCGCGGACTGTCGCTGAGCTACCAAATCTTGCTCGTCTCGCTCGTATGCGCGACGTTCGTTTCTTGCCTTGGCAAGGCAGTTAGCCTTGTCGAGCGCGGGCATGGAGACACAGCCATACCCTACATAATCATGGGCATATTTGGCATACTCGGCAGCATGATCGTCGGCTTGCCGCTGGTATTTGGCGGATTCTGATAGTCCCCACCCGATTGCAATGGTGCAAACTGCAACAGCGACAGCGACGCTAACGGCAATCAATCGAGCCTTAGTGACGATGCCCCTACCGCTTGCAGACATTGGATCAGAAACACCGCTGTAAATTTACCCCGCGCCAGCTTGTTCCTGATATTCGGCTCAGAGTCGATAACCCCGATAGCCGCCAGCTTTTCGACAAGCGCGAGGTAGGACACGTTGCGGCGTTTCAGCTCGCTTTTCAACAAGCCTTTTACGCGATCTTCCCATTCCTTCGTATCGGCCATGTCGCGCACTCCATTCGTCGCAAATGCCATCATACGCGATGCCTTTGCCCTTGCCAAGAGTGCATCATTGTAACTATATGAAGTGCATAAGCACTGGAAATAGTTACATGCAACACTTCCTCCTCTCAGCCGCCGCCCGCACACTCAGCCTGAAAGCTGTGTTTTCAATGAGCGACGATGCGGCTTACGACACGTTCCGCGCCATGCGTTGGCCCGAGACGGACGGGGAAGCCGTTTGCCCGCGCTGTGGCTGTGTCGAGACATATGACATTGCCACCCGCCGCCGGTTCAAGTGCGTTGCCTGTCACCATCAATTCAGCGTCACGTCCGGCACGATCTTCGCTTCACGCAAAATGTGCTTTGTCGATCTGCTCGCTGCCATCGTGATCTTTGTGAACGGTGCCAAGGGCGTTGCCGCCCTACAACTGAGCCGCGATCTGGACTGCCAATACAAAACGGCGTTCGTGCTGACACACAAGCTGCGCGAAGCCATGGCGCGCGAGCAAGCTGGTGCGACCTTGAACGGCATTGTCGAAATCGACGGCGGGTATTTCGGCGGATATGTGAAGCCTGAGAACCGGAAAGAGGACCGTAAGGACCGCCGCCTGAAAGCTAACACGTCAGGCAAGCGCCAGTGCGTCGTTATCATGCGCGAGCGCGGGGGCCGGTCGCTTACGTTCATCGTTCGCAACGAAGGCGATGCAGTCCCTTATGTCCGCGATCATGTCGGCACACTGGCGACAATCCATGCCGATGAAGGCACGGGCTGGGACGCGCTACACGCGGGCTGGGATACGCGCCGCGTCAATCACAGCGTTGCGTTCAAGGACAACGGCGTCTGCACCAACCAAGCCGAAAGCTATTTCAGCCGGTTGCGTCGCATGGAAACCGGCACTCACCACCATATCGCGGGGCCGTATCTCAACCAGTATGCAAGCGAGGCATCATGGCGCGAAGATCATCGTCGCATCGCTAACGGCGCTCAGGCGGCGCGCGTTGGCACGGCGGCTATGGGTTCGCGCCAGTCGCGCCAGTGGGCAGGGTATTGGCAGCGGGCTGCTTAAGCAAAGGGAGAAAGTTGCTCTTCAAGTAAGCGGGCAACCAATGCTTCCATACCCGAAAGGTCCGGCGGTGATCCTGTTTCAAATGCATTGTCGGCTAGCTTCAACGCGGCTTCGTAATCGTCGCGATTTTGCATTACGAGATCGATCACGGTCGTGTCTCCCGGCAAGATAAACCCTAACTTTAGCTGCAAACACGCATACGCGAACGCCCTGGCTGTCCTACCGTTACCATTCGGAAAAGGGTGAACCCAGTTCACGAACCAAAGCGCGAATGCTGCGATGCGTTCGCCG
The DNA here is from genome assembly GCA_038228865.1 of Sphingomonadales bacterium. Classification (GTDB taxonomy): domain Bacteria; phylum Pseudomonadota; class Alphaproteobacteria; order Sphingomonadales; family Sphingomonadaceae; genus Sphingomonas_O. Next base: position 82,807 of record JBBROX010000015.1, read on the forward strand.
CTTTCGTCGGGCCATCTGGCACTTAAGTCGGTAAAGAAACGTTCTAAATATTCATCGACCTTATCATGGGTCGGCGGTGTGTGGACGACGGCCCCCGCCTTATGCACGTGAACCTCTCTGTCACGAAACTCTCCCGGTTTATGCAACAAGAAAAGCGTAGCTGTCCTGTGAAATTCTTGGAGAACGCGGACCGTTGGGCAACCCTCGCACCCATTTTTACCGACCGGATGCCGGTAAAGTAGAAGTCGAACCAATGCTTCAATTACGTTTACTTGGTTCGAGTAATTGAGCACCTCGATTTCGTGAGCAGCGTCGCCACTGATCTCATCCCAATTATCGTCGATCATAACGCCCCATTCATAAAAAAACCCGACATTAGCCGGGCTTTTTCGTCGAATTGTCGAGAGTGCTTACGCAATCCCTTCCAATTCATTCAACAAAGTTTCCACTCGGGGACGAGTTAATGTTGAGTCCCCGCCGCGCAAACCCATTACCAAACTGGCGCGCTGCGACCGACGCTCTAAGGGCGTCATTTTATGTGCGCGCGCTCGTTCAATCAGCACACTTAAGCGTTGAGTTTGACCCATGACACACTCCCAAACTACCGGCGACTTTCTTACCAACGAACATGTTAATGACTGGTTCCATCATCATATGAGATGCTTTTGCAAGCGTCGTTGATACATGGTATACTAACCTGTTAAGGCGCAGGTTGACAACAAAATCCGTTATAGAAAATAGAAGGTAGTGCGGCGACACGCTTCCGGATAACGTTAGCTGGCTTCGCTATTCCCATTCCGCCACCCGCCCTCGGGGTCTGACACCTCCCCCTTGCGGCACAATTGCCAGCGCAACCGCCCACCAACGGGCACGCCCATAATCAACCCGCGCCGCCGTTGCTGCACCAGCGCCTTGTAAATGCGCTTGCGATGCGCGGCCCTGTCCTCGTCGATAACGCCCCGATCCAGCATGATGCGGTCGGTAACGTCGATAGTTGTCATCGGCCCCTCAGCGTGCCTGAGAACGTCAAAGATCGCCCGCGCCTGTTCCCCGCTCTTTTTCCAGTCCGGTTGCTTACGGTAGGCAAGCGCGGGGATGTCGGTAGGGTCTGCCTCGGGGCGGAACATCATCATCACCCTGTCGATATGCTGCACGTCGTCGGTAAGCTGTTTCGCACGCGCGCACAGACCGCTAATCTCGTGCGTGAGTTCCCGACGTCTGCGCGTTAGATCGGCGATAAGCTGGTCGTGCGTCATGGATTCACACTAGCCGCGCGCCGTGGTAAAAGCGCCTATGAGCTTGGTGCAGTTGCTACATAATGCCGGACTAAGCGGCAGAGCCGCTAAGTCTCCGTATCCTCTCCCCTCAGGGAGAGGAAAATGCGCTCAGCTCCGCACCACGCCGACCACCGAAAACGCCAGCGGCTCGTCCGGCGGCGTGCCCGGCTGGCTGAGTTCGCGCTGCCAGATGCCGACGTCGATCCACTGGCCGTTTTTGTAGCTGACCTCGCGGTACACGCCGGCGCGGCGGAAGCCGAGCGCTTCGTGGAGCAGGATCGCCTTGTCCTGCGGCATCGTCAGCGAACTGATCGCCTGCGTATAATTCATCGCGGTGAGCGTCGCGAGCAGGGCACCGTAGAGCGCGCGACGTATGCCCTGTCCTTCGAGCTCGCCCGCCACATAGCACGCCGTCTCGACCGAAAAGCGATAGGCGGGACCGGGGCGAGTGGGCTTGGCAAAGGCATAGCCCAGTACCAGCCCGCTGTCGTTGTCACAGGCGACGATCCACGGGTGGACGTCGCCCGCCGCTGCGATGCGCGAGCGCATGTCCTTGGCGGTGGGCGGTGCGCTTTCGAACGAGACCGCATTGGTGACGACATAGGGGCCGTAAATGCCGAGCAGGGACTGGGCGTCGTCAGGGGTGGCGGCGCGAAGTGCGATCATGCGGTCATCCATGTCATCAAAAGCTGAAGAAGTGTTTGCGGGTGCGCAGGTGTGGTCGTGACCGGGCACTCGAGGCAGCGGGCCTGAATGGCCGAGGCGGACATCATCAGCCGCGCGTCCTCGGCCGCGCCGGCAAAACTCGCCATGCGCTGCCGTGCGAGGGTAGAGAGCAGGTCGGTCGGCGTTGCTGCCTGATCCTCTGCGTCAAAGAACGACGAAATTGCCTCCGCCCAGCCGGGCGGCTTGTCGAGCCAGACGGCATGACGTTGCGCGGGGTCGAGCTTCGCGCGTCGTGCTGCCTCGGCCACCGCATCGTCGATGCCGCCGAACGCGTCGACCAGTCCCAGTTGCCGCGCGGTACCGCCGTCCCAGACGCGCCCTTGAGCGATTTCGTTGACGCGCTCCGGCGTCATCTTGCGGGCACCGCTGACCAGATTGATGAAGCGCTTGTACCCGGCATCGATGCTCGTCTGAATGACGCTATCGAACGCGGCATTGGTGCCGCCGATCACGTCGGGCTGACCCGACAGCGGCGTCGTGGTCACGCCGTCGGTCGTGATTCCGACTTTCTTCAGGCTGTTTTCGAAGGTCGGGATAATGCCGAAAATACCGATGGAGCCGGTGATCGTCGAGGGTTCGGCGAAGACCTTGTCGGCGGCCATCGACACCCAGTATCCGCCCGATGCCGCAACATTGCCCATCGACACGACGACCGGCATCCCCTTGGCCCGCGCCGCGACGAGCGACGACCGGATGCGCTCGGAGGCAAGCGCCGATCCGCCCGGCGAATCGACACGCAGGACCAGGGCTTTGAACTTGTTCGAGGCAACGGCCCGGTCGATGATCTTGCTGATGGTTTCGCCGCCGGCGGTGCCGGATTCGGCCTCGCCGTCCTGGATGACGCCCGCGACGGTGACGATGCCGATGGCGCCGTCTCCCGATTTCCGGGAGCTCGCGGCGATATAGGGTTTCAGCTCGATCCGCGCATAGGGTTGATCCTTGCGTCCTTCACCGGCCAGCGCGGCAACGCGCTTGTCGAACGTGGCCCGGTCGGCCAGCTTGTCGACGATTCCTGCTTTCAGCGCGGCAGCAGCCGGATCGCCGCTTGCTGCGACGGCCCCGGCCGGATCGGCAATGAACGCCGCCAGCTGGGCCTTGGGTCGGGCCTTGCCGACTTCGTCCTGCCAGCTTTGCCACATCGATGCGGCCAATGCCTGGCTTGCTTCCTTGGCTTCAGGCGACTGCTTGTCGAGAATATAGGGCTCGACGGCCGATTTGAACTTGCCGACGCGGTAGACGTGGACGCTGGCCCCGACCTTGTCGATCAGCCCCTTGTAATAGAGACGCGATCCGCCGGGTCCCTGAAACAGCGCGATCCCCATCGGATCGAGCCAGATTTCGGACGCATGCGCCGCGATCTGGTAAGCGTCGTCGCTATAGCCGGTGGCAAAGGCGAGGACGGGCTTTTTCGCACGGACCTTGTCGATCGAGGCGGCAATATCGCCCAGCCCGACCTGCCCGCCGCCCAGGAAGCCGTCGAAATCGACCACAACCGTTTTGACCCGGTCGTCGGTCGCAGCGGCATCGAGGGCCGCGACGATATCGCGCAGGCGGAACTGCTTGGCCTGGCTGCCGCCGGTCAGCGCCTGGGTCGGGCTGATCGAGGCGGGCTGCTCGACGACGCTGCCTTTCAGCTCCAGCACCAGCGCGCCAATACCGATGGGCTTCGTTGCCGGACGCGCGGAAAGGGCTGCGGCCAGCAGGCCAAAGAAGATCAGCATGAACAGCAGGACAAGCGCGTCCTTGATGCCGACCAGAAAACGCCACGCGCCGCGTACGAGGTTCATCGATTTACCGTCCCGTTAGGTGTGTTAGCGCGCTAGCGCACGGCGGCGACAGTGTAAACGCATCGAGTTTCAGGCACTCGCCGCGGGGAGGCGGCGGGCTGTCCGCTTTTTTGGGAACCTCGGGTTGACGCATACGCACGCCATCCACATATGTCCGTTGCTGGCACTCGCATTTGATGAGTGCCAGACTTAATTCACGGGCCTGCCCGCACCGGGCCGGCCAAGGCAAAGAGGGTACATCATATGGCATTCCGACCCCTGCACGACCGCGTGCTGGTTCGCCGCGTCGAAGCGGAAGAGAAAACCGCTGGCGGCATCATCATTCCCGACACTGCCAAGGAAAAGCCGCAGGAAGGCGAAGTCGTCTCTGTCGGCACCGGAACCAAGGCCGAGGACGGCACGATCACGCCGCTCGACGTCAAGGCCGGCGACAAGATTCTGTTCGGCAAATGGTCGGGCACCGAGGTCAAGCTGGACGGCGAAGACCTGCTGATCATGAAAGAGTCGGACATCCTTGGGATCGTCGGCTGACACCGTTCAGGTGTGACTTTCGTGTGACCTTAGACTTCAACCAACTTTGAAAGGGTAGCCAAAATGGCAGCCAAGGACGTAAAATTCAGCCGTGACGCGCGTGAACGCATTATGCGCGGCGTCGACATTCTCGCCGATGCGGTAAAGGTCACGCTGGGGCCGAAGGGCCGCAACGTCGTGATCGACAAGTCGTTCGGTGCGCCCCGCATCACCAAGGACGGCGTCACCGTCGCCAAAGAAATCGAACTGAAGGACAAGTTCGAGAACATGGGCGCGCAGATGATCCGCGAAGTCGCGTCGAAGACGAACGACATGGCGGGTGACGGCACCACGACCGCGACCGTACTGGCGCAGGCCATCGTACGCGAAGGCATGAAGTCGGTTGCGGCCGGCATGAACCCGATGGACCTGAAGCGCGGTATCGACCTCGCCGTCACGACCGTCGTTGCCGATCTGGTCAAGCGTTCGAAGCCGGTTTCGGGCACGGCCGAAATCGCGCAGGTCGGGGTCATCTCGGCCAACGGCGACACCATCGTCGGTGAGAAGATCGCCGAAGCCATGGAAAAGGTCGGCAAGGAAGGCGTGATCACCGTCGAGGAAGCCAAGGGTCTCGATTTCGAGCTCGACGTCGTCGAAGGCATGCAGTTCGACCGCGGCTACCTGAGCCCCTACTTCATCACCAACCCGGAAAAGATGTCGGTCGAACTCAACGATCCGTACATCCTGATCCACGAGAAGAAGCTGTCGAACCTGCAGGCGATGCTCCCGATCCTGGAAGCTGTCGTTCAGTCGGGCCGTCCGCTGCTGATCATCGCGGAAGACATCGAGGGTGAGGCACTGGCCACGCTCGTCGTGAACAAGCTCCGTGGTGGCCTCAAGGTCGCGGCCGTCAAGGCGCCCGGCTTCGGCGATCGTCGCAAGGCGATGCTGGAAGACATCGCCATCCTGACCAAGGGTGAGATGATTTCGGAAGACCTCGGCATCAAGCTCGAAACCGTCACGGTTGTGATGCTTGGCCAGGCCAAGCGCGTTACCATCGACAAGGACAACACTGTTATTGTCGACGGCGCCGGCAATGCCGATGCGATCAAGGGCCGCGTCGAAGCGATCCGTCAGCAGATCGAGAACACCACCAGCGACTATGACAAGGAAAAGCTCCAGGAGCGTCTTGCCAAGCTCGCCGGTGGCGTTGCCGTGATCAAGGTCGGCGGTGCTTCGGAAGTCGAGGTCAAGGAGCGCAAGGACCGCGTTGACGATGCGCTGCACGCAACCCGTGCCGCCGTCGAAGAAGGCATCGTCCCCGGTGGCGGTACCGCGCTTCTCTACGCGACCAAGGCGCTCGAAGGCATGAAGGGCGTCAACGACGACCAGACACGCGGCATCGACATCGTCCGTCGTGCGCTTCAGGCGCCTCTCCGTCAGATCGCGCAGAATGCGGGACATGATGGTGCGGTGGTTGCGGGCAACCTTCTTCGTGAAAACGACGAAACGCGCGGCTTCAACGCTTCGACCGACGTCTATGAAAACCTGGTTGCGGCCGGCGTGATCGACCCGACCAAGGTTGTCCGTACCGCGCTTCAGGATGCGGCCAGCGTTGCCGGCTTGCTGATCACCACCGAAGCGGCTGTCTCGGAGATGCCCGAAGACAAGGCGCCCGCAATGGGCGGCGGCGGCATGGGCGGCATGGGTGGCATGGGCGGTATGGACTTCTAGTCCGAGAACGGCCGGGAATAGCGTCTGCTATTCCCGGACTCGTTCCGGACCGGACGACGGGTGGCGACACCCGTCGCCATCCCGACCGACGAAAGCACGGGCATTGCCCGCGGCTTACGCTGAACAAAGTGAAGGGCCGGACGCGCAAGTGTCTGGCCCTTTTTTGTTGCTGACAATGGCTGATCCGCACGACCATAAAGGCTGCAACTCTGCCCCGAAGCGGAACTCGTACACCGACCGTTCGTTCGCAACTCTCGAATCTCACGTAGCGAGTTGGCGTCGGAATCCTTGACGAGATTTGCGGTTTGGCAATGCGACCAACTCTGCTCTTTTCTCTCGTCCGCTGCATCTCTCACAAAACTGCATCTAAGCTGCTTCGAAGATGGCCGAGCCTCTATTTGTCCAAATATCTTTACCGACTTATTGGTGTCATATCGCCTGACCATGCTGGCAGCATGCTGCATACAGGGGAAGTGCTATGCTCATTATC